>JAIQEU010000001.1 GCA_020073665.1 Terriglobia bacterium | reverse complement strand
TACGCGCCCACCACATGCGGAGAGCGAAGGAACTACTGGATCAACTCGACCACGACTATCCGATCGCAACCCTCAACCTTGGAGTTTATTCCCCAATGGTGCGAACGATGATGGCGGTGTCGCGCGGCAGCACCGCAGAAGATGTAACAAATTTAATGCAAGCGGCCCTCCCCTATGAATTCGGATTTGCGGCGGATATGCTGCCAATCTACGTTCGTGCCGTATGTTATCTCGAGACGCGCTCGCCAGAGGAAGCATCCCGAGAATTTCAGAAGGTACTTGACCACCACAGCGTCGACGCCGTCACGACACTGTACCCTCTTTCTCAGCTGGGCTTGGCGCGCGCCTACGCCGCTATGGGACGGAACGCGGATAGTCGCAAGGCCTACCAACAGGTGTTCACGCTTTGGAAGGATGCCGACAAGGATCTCCCGATTCTCTTGACCGCCCAACGCGAACTTCGGACCCTGAAGTGATCTTCGGACTGGACCACGAGCACTGCAGGTGCGACCCACAATTTGTCTCACTGGGTGACGTGGATCGTGGCACCCTCGCGGCCGCTCGCAAGGCATACGAAGAATCGCTGGCGCTGAGAAACCAGGCGGGGGCAAAACAAACTGCAGCTGAAACCCAGGCCGCCCCTGGCGCAAGCTTTCCATCGAGGAGGGGCATGCCGCGGATGCCGAGGCGGCGGATTGGGGTTAGGCTGGAGCCGACGATCGGACTTGAACCGATGACCTGCCGATAAGACATCGGCCCCACCTCGACCACAAAAACCAATGAACAATGGCCTCTGGCGCGGCTTCCCACCATCCCAGTTGAGGCTAGAGTGAGCCACTTGGGTCCCAGTTGTGCCCTACTTGTGCCCTGAGAGTCTGGTCCGTTTCTCCAACGAGGCAGAGATGTGACGGGAGTCACTGACTCTCGGCATCTCCCAGATCAGAATTGCTCCTCGGATCACAAAGGGAGAATCTCGATGTGCGTTGAGGGAGAGCTCTTCGAGGATGTTTTCTGCGGTGGTGCAGTTACAGAGGAACGGATCGATGCGGCCTGCGGAAAGATAATGGCCCTCGCCCAATCGGACAAGAAGGAAGAAGCCAAGAAGGCCGACAGGCGGCTGAAAGACATACTCTTGTACGCAATCGCCAGCGGTTTGGTTGCCGACCCAAAGCGGTGTGTCGCCCACTACTTCACGGTGATCAGAGCTGCCTTTGGAGAACCCACGCTGCTCGATCAGGTCCAGGCACAAATCCGTAATGAACAGTAAGCGGGTTTAGGCGCCTGTTGAACCCAAATTGAACTCAGCCACCGTTCAAGTGATCTCAAACGAGCTTTTTGGGTTTAGCGGATCGAGCAGAGCAATCTTGTTCCAACTGTGGTCGCAGCGGAAGTTTTTTCGAAGCCACTCACGGTCTGTTTCGCTCAGTGAGAATCCAATCATGTCCACGAGAGCTAGCCACCACTCGGCATATTTTTGCCTATACGGCGCGATCTTCCGAGTTTTTTCCTCAATACAGATTCGCAAGTTCCTATCAATCTCATCCAAAAGCCACCCGCCCTGGTCCCGATCGTCGCCTGAAGCTAAGACGAAGAACGTGGAATATGAATCAACGGTCAGGCAGAACTCAATCTCTAGCGTCTCAAACATCGTGACAGAGGTAGGACTCTGTGCCGGCGCACTATCACGAAACGCCTCAAGGTACTTCTTCAACGTCGGGTATAGCAGATGCCAGGGAGGAAGCGGGCGTTGAATAGCATAGCTGACCAACCAACTGGAGCCTCCCGAGGGAGAATTGATTTCAGTTAGAAGCCGCTGAAACCTTGTCAAAAAGGGTATCGATGTCTCTTCCAAACCGCGGTAGCCCGTCTCGGTTGACTCGTTTTGGTTTAGGCGACGGACTTCAACTGCGATCCGACCTTCCACCAGGAAGTCTGGAGGTACGTTACCGTCGGGTTCGTGCACGATGTCGCGGAAACCTGAGTGAAGCAGGTAGTCTCTCGCGATCCTTTCTTCTCTTCTCATTGGGACCGACGTTCACACTATCTCACCAGGGGTCTATTTTAGAGGCCAGCGCTCATCGATCTTCGCCAAGATCTGCTCGGCCCAGCGTACCGCGTCCGCGATGGCGCTCACGGTCGCCGGAACCCTAGTTCCTGCATCGTACGGCGCGAGTTTCCGCGCCGCCAGGATCGCGGCGGCGATCAGCAGCACGCGCTTGCGGCCCTCGTCCACGGTGATGAGTGTAGCACTTTCGCCGTTTGTTCGCCAATTGCCGGATTGGGAGCGAATCGGGCGGTCGGTCAATGAGTGTAATCGCCTGATTTCGCCAGTTAGGAACCTTCATCGCTTCAATTAAGCGATAATCGCACCATGCTTGGAAAGCGATTGAAGATGCTGATGATCATCCCAGCGATAGTTCTGGCCGGATTCAGCATATGGATGGTGCAACATGTGCGAGAGCGCTATAAAGCGGCGGAACGCGAAGCCAGCTACCAGATCGTCCTAGCCACATTCACGGGCGAATTGAAGCCGGGAGCCAGTCGTGAGCAGGTCGAGCAGCATCTTCAGACTGACGGGAAACGGTTCAGGCAGATGTGCTGTGTCGCGACTTTCAGAGGTCAATACGTGAGCATTAAGGGAGCAGGATACGACGATCTCGTCAAAATCGGCGAGGAGAGCGCGCCATGGTTCTGCAGTGAGAACAACGTGTACATTGCCTTCGAGTTCAACCCCAAGTCCCACGGGGAGCTATCGGACACGAACGCTTCGGACATCCTGAAGAGAGTGTCTGTCTTTCATCAACTCGAAGAATGCCTGTAATGACTGGCGGTAAATCCCCATTACACTCAAAATGCCCAGAAATGGAGTAGCGGCCAACTCATTTCGCCCATATGGCAGATTCCGCCACAGAAGTTCTGAAACGCCTGCTATGGACCAGGCCGTGTCGCGTGGGAGTTATGCATTTGCGACGAGGAGGAGAGGCTTTAGGAACGCATCAAATGTTGAGTCTCAGGAGCCTTGCATTCATCCTAGCGTCAGCGATTCGGCGCGCGCGCGCCCTGTCTTGCGCTGCTCTATTTCCCGACATTATCATGAGGAAAATCGCTCCAAAAATCGTTACAAAAAACCCTCCAAATATCGGTACCAACATGACCGCTTTTTCCATGTGCAGTCTCCTACAAACATTATACCCCCCCACGCGATCTCCCGGCTCGTGTAACGCGCTAATCGTCGAAGTGCGGCGTCCTGAATAGCGTCCGGATAGTCCGGCAACTCGGAAGCTACGAAGCGACAGTCAATTGGTGAAAAATCGCCATTACACTCATTGACCGGGAACTCGCCCCGGTTGAGGGGGTTAGGAACTTTTCTCCTTCATCCTGCGCCACAGTGTAACGCGGCTGGCCTTAGAGTCCGACACGCGCGGCCTGCCCAGGCGTCGGCCCTCCCGCTTCGCGCGCGCCAGCCCCGCCAGGATTCGTTCGCTGCGGCGGATGTTCTCCTGCTTGGCGATGGTCGCCATGATGGAGATGACGGCGTCCTTGAACACTCCCGTGGAGTCGAGGTACTGCTCGGTGAAAGGCCGCCAGCGCACACCGTAAGGCGCTGGCAACGAGGCAGCGGTGATTGAGGGTAGAAGCTGTTGAGAAGAAAGAGGCTGGAGCCGACGATCGGACTTGAACCGATGACCTGCCGATTACGAATCGGCTGCTCTACCAACTGAGCTACGTCGGCTTCTGGTTTGCTTTGTTTAGTTTACCAAATCGCTCACTGGTTTTTGCTGTACAACTGCTGTACATGCGATCTAGCTTCAAGCTGGTTCATGGCTGCGGTGACGACTCGCGGCACTCCGTGCCCCGCCAAGCTGCGAAAAGGGACACCACAGCCTCCACGCTCATCCAAGCGATTGTGACGGCCTGCACCCGTTGGATTCGTCGGATCGCGTCTGGAGCACCTATGTGCAGCACCGAGGCCATTCAGGCCAGTATTATCGCACCGTGGCTCTGGCGGGTAGTCAGTTCACCTTCACCATCAACCCAATCAATGCCGCACCACCGATCAGCCAAGCCGAGTTGAGGCGAAAACGCAATAGGGCGACTGCACTCGCGACGAAGATCAGAGCCGCCAGCCAATCAATGATTGCGGCCCTTCCGAGTTGCCAAGCCACTACAGCCATCAGGGCCAAAGACCCAACGACCACTCCATCCAATATCGCCCCTGCCGTCGCAGAACGTCGAATCTTTGGAATGAGTGGCCCACTAACAGCAACAAGCAAGAATCCCGGCAGGAAGATGCCCAGAGTCGCGACGACAGCACCGGGTACTCCCGCGATCAAATAGCCAATAAAAGTGGCAGTCGTGAAGACGGGGCCGGGAGTGAATTGCCCAACTGCCACCGCATCGATCAGTTGTCTTTCCGTAATCCAATGCAGATGATTGACGAATTCTTCCCTGAGGAACGCGAGCAGCACGTATCCACTTCCGAACACCACCGATCCGATTTTAAAGAATGATAGGAATAGTCGAAGCAAGCTGACTGGAACAATCGCCACAGCAGCGGTTGCTCCCGACAGCAAAGCAAACTGTCCCGAGAGTGGAATAGCCGACAAGGTGCGGTGTACTCGCCGTTTGAGCCACAACGGTGCAACGGAAACAATCCCCGCAATCGCCAAAACGATCAGCGGAGCAATCCCGATCGCATTAAGAACAATCGAAATCACCCCGATGAATGCGAGGATTTTGGTTTTTATGGCGGATCGAGCAAGGCTCCACAATGCTTGCAGAATGATTGCGATCACAACAGGCTTTATCGCATATAACACGCCCGCGACTTGTGGCAGTGATCCGAAACGAACATAGACGGCTGCGATCACCCCAACTAAAACCGCAGCGGGAATGATGAAGCAGCATCCCGCGACAAATAACCCTGCCCAGCCACGCTTCGAATGCCCTATGAAGATCGCCATTTCTGTCGAACTGGGGCCGGGGATGAGATTTGCGGCTCCCAGACGATCAAGAAAATCCGCTCGGGTGATCCATTGCCGTTTTCGAACGAATTCGTCCTCCATCATAGCGATGTGGGCGGCCGGCCCGCCAAATGCGATGGTGCCCAGCTTTAGAAAGACCAATGCCAATTCCGACAGTGAGGGTTGGCGAGCATGGTCGAGTTCAGCACCCGTTTGGAGTTCAGGCATCGGCTAGGAAGGTTTCTAAACAGCACCCACCAGCAAGCGGATTGGGATCGTGGCACGCGGCCCGTTTGTGCTGAGCAAAAGCCTCGGCATGACTACCTCAGGCATACTTCATCAGAGCCATAAAACCAAAGTCCATGTGAAGCTGTTGATGGCAGTGAAAAAGCGTGTTCCCCGGATTATCCGCAGTGAAGTCAACCTCGATGATCTTATTGGCGTTGACGACCACCGTATCCTTCAGAATGCCAGATGTGGCCTTGCCGTACACCTTCGTCAATTCAAAACTGTGCCGATGCAGATGCACGGGGTGGGCGTCGTCGCTCTCATTCCGAAAGATCATGCGATATCGTTTTCCGGCGTGAACCATCATTGGATCGGTATGCGGATAAGACTTCCCATTAATTGTCCAGCGGTTGAAGCCGCCGTGACCACCGGGAATCTTTTTGAAGACTAGATCGAACTGGCCATCGGGTGCGACAACACGGTTGGTCTCTTGCCCAAACAGCGTGTAGTCCCAATTCGGCTTCTCAGCTCTCGTCCACTGCGGAGCCCCCTTTTGATTGGCATACTCAACGACTACGCCGAAGCCATGTTTGCGATCATCATCGTCCGTCGTCCCCAGAATCCAGACACCGGGCGAGTCCATACTCACGATGGCATCGACACGCTCCGCCGCACCGACCTGGAGCACCTTCACCTTTTGCGACTGCGGTACCGGGTTGCCATCGAGTGCCACAACTTCGAATTGGTGTAACGGCAATGCCACATTCACGGTTTCTGTCGCACTTGAGTTGAGGAAATGGAATAGGACACGATCTCCCTGCCGAACCCTAATAGGCTCCCCGTGTCCGAGAGCTTTGTCGTTGAACGAGAACGCTCGATAACCGACTTCGAGTCCGTTGTTGGGTGGCGGCGGTGCACTACCCTCGTCGGATTCTTCCATTGAGGCACTGTAGTAAGGTTCCCATTGGTGCATCGCCAGAAAGACCTCACGGTCATATCGTCCCGGTTCGTTCTTTGGCTCGATATAAACAAAGCCGAACTGACCACTGTAGAGGCTGCGATGAAGATTTTTCCCGGCAAACGCGTGACTGTGATACCAACGGGCGCCTGTTGGTTTTGGAATGAAGTTGTATCGTCGATGCCCGTTTGGAGGAACTGCTGGACTACCCTCCTCCGTTGCCCCGTCCGCCCCCATGCCAATGGACAATCTCTTCGTGATCGGTCTCGTTGAAGACATCGACCGCGACTGGAACACCCTCCTTCATCCGCAGGAGAGGGCCGGGAACTTGGCCGTTGTAGCCAAAAGTGTGAATAGTTTTGCGGGGAGCGATGTCAAAGGAAAGAGGGGCGATACGCAGGGTGAAATCAGCCTTTGACTGAGGAGTCTGGTTCTTCGCGGCAAAC
This sequence comes from Terriglobia bacterium, assembly GCA_020073665.1. Taxonomy (GTDB): domain Bacteria; phylum Acidobacteriota; class Terriglobia; order Terriglobales; family Acidobacteriaceae; genus JAIQEU01. Next base: position 328,325 of record JAIQEU010000001.1, on the reverse strand, counting down.
AAGTTGTGCGAAGCAAGGCCCGCGACGACTAGCCCCGCATTCTTTAGAAAGTCTCGACGTTCCATTTCTCATCTCCCGCAGATCGTGGCGGGCCTATGTCGTCATACGAAACTTTGGGAGGCTCGAACAAAATCAGTATAGACCACCGGTCGTGAATGTGGGACGAACGGCCCCATCTGGCTGATTGTCCTGCTAGTTTTAGATACTTGTGAGCATATCTAGTCCACTCCGGCCGCCATCCGAAACCCCGGGGCTTGCGATTTGACTATTACGATTGCTTACGTATGATTGCGTTATGTTTGTATTGATGCCAGGCTCTCCGGCCTGCATCCGGCCCTTCTGTCCGCATTTTGTTCGCAGGAGTTGCCCCATGAAAGCGATTTTCCTTTCCCTCGCCCTCCTCATTTTCAGCCTCAGTGCCTGGGCGCAACAGCCACGCCTGCACGCCCACGCCCAGCCCTCCTCCCCCCAACCCGTCGCCCTGTGGCAGCCCGGCTTGAACACCAGCTGGCAGTGGCAGCTTTCCACCCCGGTCGATCAGAGCGTGAACGTGCAGATGTACGACATCGACATGTTCGATAACGATGCCAGTGTGGTTGCGTCTCTGCATGCCGCCGGCCGCAAGGTGGTCTGTTACATCGATGTCGGCACCTGGGAAAACTGGCGTCCCGACGCCGGCAAGTTCCCCAACTCGGTCAAAGGCAAGAACAATGGCTGGCCGGGAGAGAAGTGGCTCGACATCCGCCAGATCAGCATCCTCGGGCCAATCATGCAAGCGAGGATGGACCAGTGCCGGGCCAAGGGCTTCGATGCCCTGGAGCCCGACAACATCGACGGCTATTCCAACTCCACCGGCTTCCCGCTTACCTACCAGGACCAGGTCGCGTACAACACTTATATCGCCACCCAAGCCCACGCGCGCGGCCTGGCGGTAGCGTTGAAGAACGATCTCGAACAAGTCCCCGACCTGCTCTCTTCGTTTGATTTCGCCCTCGATGAACAATGCTTCCAGTACAACGAATGCAACTTGCTGCTGCCGTTCATCAGCGCCAACAAGGCGGTCTTCGAAGTGGAATACAAGATGAATACCAACAAGTTCTGCCCCTCGGCCAACGCCATGAACTTCAACTCCATGAAGAAGCACCTGAGCCTGGACGCCTATCGGGTTCCTTGCCGCTAGAATTTCCGTCTGCCTGGATCAACGCCCGACCATCAGTCGGGCGTTTTCTTTGTGTGTGAACTGAGCACCGAGGACTGCGCACCAGGAATTTTTCCGCACAAGACGAAAAGACCATCCTGCCAGGGGCGATACGGGAGCGGGCACACAGTCCAGAACACAACGCGAACAAGGATTACAATCGCGCATGCGACGAACTGGAGTCCGTTTGACTCTGATCAGGCGGGCGCGCTCGAGGCATACCAGACGGCGCACACCCTCGACCCGCAGAATCCACAGTTCAATGACAAGGTGCAGTGAATTTTCACAAAACGAAAAGGCCGCCCCGGCAAAAGGGCAGCCTCTTCTTCAAGGGAGAATAGTTCTAACGGAGGTACAAGCCGTCAAAACTTTCTGGCGAAATCTTATGAGCCGAAAAAGGGGGGTGTCAAGGAATTTTTGGGAAATAAATATCTTTGTTTTCAATATCTTACGAAATAGGTTAACAGGCCTTCCGAGTGCGTCATTTTGAGACAAGATCGCCCGGCCGCACCTTTAACCAGCTTTGATTGATGGACTTACCTTGGTTTCGGCGCCCTCGCTCTCAGCTTGGGACAGGTTCAGCGCGATGAAATCCAGGTCGCCTTTGCGGTCGAGCAGCCTCTCCGAAATCAGGCTGCGCAGGAAGATTCGGATGCCGCCAAAGGCCAGTCCGGCCACCAACATCAGTCCCACCAGGATCACGCACAGAAGAATGATGTTCACCAGCAGATTGGCGAGATTGTTTTTCTGGGTAAGGTAAGTGTTCTCGTTCCAGGTGACGTCGGCTTCGTAGTTCACCGATGCTAACAGCGCTTTGGCTTCACTCGACGAAATCGGCCCGGCCGCAACCACTACGATCGGCCCAGTGCGCTTAGCAAACGCTGGAGCGATTTCCGCTGCAGGCGCGCTCCCCGGCGACTGCGGATTCTGCTGGTGCGCGGCATCGATACGACGCAGGTGTTCGGCGGCAATCTGCGGCGTGGGATACGAGATCAACATCAACGTGGCTTCACCGCCCGAGCTGGCGTAGGTTCCCAGCACCACTTCCGCGCCCGCGTTGAAATCCACGATGTCGGCCGGCACCGGCGCCCCGATTTTCTCCAGCGCCACCCGGCCCATAATGTACTTCGCCGAGTTTTTCACGTACGACTGCTTGGGCAAATACGCCGGCAAGCCCGGCAGGTTGCGCGTATTTCCGCTGGGCAGCGGCAGACCGTCCGCCAGTTCGCGCAGTTCGGCGGCTGACATCGCGCTCAGCTTGCTGAACACCGCATCCACCAGGATGTTGCCGCGATAAAACAGCACCCGCTCGTTCGCCGACGCCGCCTGGTCACCGATCTTCTCCGAAAGCATCCCCGGCATCTTGTAGTAGGTGAACGCTCCGTAGGCCCCGCTCGCATCAACGAAGCGGGCGACCTTTACCGTAAGTTTGCGCGCGTCGTCGCGGGTGTAGCTGGCCGAGGCGAAGTCGGTGAAGCCGTACTCCTTGAGCAGCGCGGCATTGACGGGGTCGGCGGATACGGGATCATTGCTGGTCCGCACCGAACCCACCACCTGCCAGCCGCCGAACTGCTGAGGCAGCACCGGGGCAGCGGGAGCGGGGTCGGCTGCGAAGGTAGGGCCTACCGCCAACGCAAGCAAAGCTATGCCGGTTATGAATTTGGGAAGTCTCATGAAGACGGGTTTAGGCGCTGGTGGCCAAGGCCTACGTAATTAGACTACAGGCGGGGCTGGAAAGTTTCCACTTGAGCCCAGCCAGTACCGAGTACCCAGCCGCCCTGCTACCGAATCTTAGGTCAAAGCGTCTACATGTTCGACTCTTAACACAAATCGCAGGCAGCCGCATGGAGGAAACCGAATTGGTACGCACTAATGATCCCGGTCTGCGTCGTTCGTTCTTTCTGTCACTCGTAGCCCTGCTGGTTGCTGCCGTTCCGTTATTCGGCGATACCAACCAGCGACAAGTCACCAAGCTGACGGATGGGGTGTACGCCATCCAGCACAAGAACTTGAACGACGGCAACCCCAGCGGGAATACCACGGTGATTATTGGTGACCGGGAGGTGTTCGTCGTCGACTCCTGTTACCGGCCATCCTTCGCGCGCGAGGACATCGCGCAGATTCGCCAGTGGACTGACAAACCCGTGGGTTATCTGCTCAACACCCATTTCCACAACGACCACAATAATGGGAACAAAACTTATCTCGATGCATTCCCGTCCCTGGCCATCGTCGCTCAGGAAGAAACCAAGAAAGACATGGACCTCATCCAACCGGGGAACATCGAGCGCGGCCCCAAGCAGATGGCGGCGACCATTGCTGCCTTGAAGCAGGGCAAGGCTCCGGATGGCCGGACGCTGTCCGAAGACGAGAAAAAACAAGTTCAGGACCTTCTGCCCGGCATGGAACAGCTGCTGGCGGAGTTCAAGACCATGGTTTACCAGCCTCCCACTCTCACCTTTACCGACAAGCTTGATATCGACATTGGCAACCGGGAGGTTCAAGTGAAGCACCTGGGGCGGGGCAATACTCCGGGAGATGCCATCGTGTACCTTCCCAAGGAAAAAATTCTGGTCGCGGGCGACCTGCTGGTTTATCCCATCCCATACACCTACGACGGTTACCCCGCGGAATGGGTTCAGACATTACAGAACATGGCCCAACTGGACGTGCAAACCATCGTTCCCGGACACGGGCCGGTGTTGCATGACAAGGCCTATCTCTATCTGGTGGCTGATCTGTTCAAAAGCGCGGTGGAGCAAGTGCGCGCGCGGGTTCGCCAGATAGGCCATCCCGGGTTCCATTCGCTGGAAGACGTAAAAGGCTCAGTGGATTTGACGCCCTTCCGGCCAAAATTCGCCGGCGACGATAAAGATCTTCGGGCGGAGTTCGACGACATGACGGTACATCTGGTGAAAATCGTATTCAACGAAGCTGCGTTGCGCTAAGCGACAAATTTGAGAAGGGGGACACGGTTTGACGAGTGGCCCAGACAAACTTCGCCCCTTCCTCTTCCCAGTGGCCTCTCAGGGCAAGATCTTATACACCGTGCCGCAGCCCTTGGACTTATCTATGCTGCAATTCAAGTCTCCGCCGGAAATGGTGGTTCCGTAGAGTCCCCCGGCTCGGCCTGCCAAAACAGGAGCCAAGGGTGCGTTTCCATCGCCCACACCCAGGAAGGCGTGCAGCGTGGTTTGCGTCCACGGATCACCGGGATTTCCGGGCGGCGCTAACCTGTAAACCACTCCGCAACCGTTCTTGAAAACACTCCTGCAAGAAGGATTCCCCCCGCCAAGGGTTGTGCCATAGAGGTTGCCCTGTTTGTCGAACGAAACTTCAGTCACGGGCTCCTGGCCATCCATACCGCCGGTGAAGTTATAAATCGTGGTCTTGATCCAATTGTCCTTGGGAACCGGAGGCGGCGAGAGTTCGTACACCGTACCGCAGCCGTGGTTAGCAAAGGTACACGTGCCACCCTCTTCGGTGGTCCCATACAGATTGCCGCGAAAAGCAGTCAGGCCCGAATGCGGGTAGAGGCCGTCGGCGCCATCCTGGAAGGCATAGATAACTTTTTCTCTCCACGTTGTCTGTCCGGGGCCGGGAGGATCGAGCTTGAAGACGGTTCCCGCACTGAATGCGCCCAGGAACATGTTGGTTCCGTACAGCGAACCGCCCACGCCTTGGACAACTCCGCCAAAGGGATCGGCACCATCGCTCGAGGAATTTCCGTTGCAGTGGAAGGTGTAAAGCGTCTGCTCGGTCCAGGCACCACCTTGAGACAGGGGCGGGGATAACTCGAATACCGTTCCAAAGTCGCAAATGCCTCCGGAGAAGGTCGTGCCAAACAGATTCCCGGCCGCGTCGATAGACACTCCGTTCGGGAAAAGGCCATCATTGCCGGTGAAGGCATAGAGGATGGTTTCCGTCCACGGATCACCGGGGACGGCAGGCGGAGAGAGGCGGAAGATGGTGCCGTCAAACTTGCTGCCCCCGTACTGGCTAGCGCCGTACAAGTTGCCGGCTTGGTCCATGGCCAAAGGTCCGTTAGGGTCCGCTCCGTCGGAACCTCCGGTGAAACGGTAGAGAACAGTTTCAGTCCATGATCCGCCAGCCTGTTGCGGCGGAGACAACTGGAACACAGTCCCGCAATCGCTGGCCCCGCCCGATATGCACGCCGGATCAAAGACCGCGTTCCAGCTTGTCGTGCCATACAGGTTTTGTGCGCTGTCGGCGATCAGGGGGCTGTAAGGCATCGCGCCGTCGGTAATTCCGTCGAACTGAGCCAAGGTGGTTTCCACTTGTGCGGTGCAGGATGCCGCCGCAGCAAGAATAATGACGGCCACGACAAATCGGGCTCGCCAACGGCGCCTCGTGATAGTCGCCCATTCTGATTGGATCATGGGTAGGCTCTCTCCCATGCGCAGCGCGGCTTTCCGGCTGTGCGGCAGCGGATTATCCTTCACTTCCGCCACAGCGTCAATCTAAATACGGGATGAAAGGGGCTTCAAGACTGACAGCCGGGGCTATTGTGTTATGTCAGTGCGTCCGCATGTCGTCGCCAGCTCCCAAACTATGCGGTATTGGAGGGGTATTAGAGGTGACGGGGCCGGTGTGGGGACTGCCCAGCGGGGACGGGGCTTTGCCGGGTGCCCGTCCAAGCTCTGCTTGGGCGGGGATTTTTCCGTCGTAGATACGTCGGGCGGGTGTCCCGACCCTTGCAGCAGGAAGTATCCCTAGCTGGGTACTCGGTACTGCTACTCGATTTTGCTCGCGACTTTTACCCCGCTCAGCCCGCTGACGTACTTGGAGACTCCGCGGTAGAGCGATTCGGCGATGCGCTGGCGGTACTCGGGGGTTTCGAGTCGGCGTTCGTCGCCGGGATTGCTGACAAATGAAATCTCCGCCAGGATCGAGGGCATGTTGGCCCCGATCAGCACGATGAACGGGGCCTTCTTCACCCCGCGGTCGCGAATGCCTGGGCTCTTGGCCGACAGGCCGCTGTGCAAGGCGTGCTGCACGTCGGAGGCGAACTCGCGCGACTCGTCGATCTTTTCTTTCAAGGCAATCTTCTTCACCAGGTCTTGCAGTTCGTGAATGGATTTTTCGGAGACTGCGTTCTCGCGCGCCGCTACCTCCAGCGCTTCCGGCGACGACGTGAAGTTCAGGTAATAAGTTTCCACTCCGCGTGCATCCGGGTCGCTCGAGGAATTGGCGTGAATGGAGACGAACAGGTCGGCTTGCTCCTGGTTGGCGATGGCCGTCCGGGTCTCCAGCGGAATGAAGGTATCGTCGCTGCGGGTGTACACCACCGGCGCTCCCAGGCGGGCTTCGAGCAGCTTGCCCAGGCGCTTGCCCACGTCGAGCACCAGGTCTTTTTCCAGCAGGCCGTTGGGGCCGATGGTGCCGGTGTCGTGGCCTCCGTGGCCGGGGTCAATGACGATCTTGCCGATTTTCAGGCCCAGGGCGCGAATCAGCGAGCGGTCGCCGGTCGCGGTGGGCTGCGCTTCGTGGATATCCAACTCTGGGCTGGTTTTGCGCTTGCTCTTGGCACTGTGCCGCTTGCCGCTGTCCGAAGTCACCGGTGAAGGCGGCGTCTTCGCGGCCGGCTTGATCTCCGGCGGGTCCAGCTTGGCGACGATGTCATCGTCACCATCGGCTTCGACTACGACTTTCTTCGGTCCCACACCGCTCGCCGACACCTGCGCTGGCTTGGGATCTGACGTTGCCGGTTTCGAGTCGTCGGCGACCTCGATCGGGACAGTCGCGCAATTAGCCGAAGATTTGGCTTTGCCGCGCCCTTTCCTGGTCGTGCACGGCTTCAGCCCTGCAGAGTCTGCCTTGGCATCGGGCCGGGTTTTCACCACGGCAGGAACCGAGGCTTCGTCGTCAGAAGCGGACGCTACTTGATCTGGGGCCGCGCTGTCCTTTCCCCCCTTGGCCACCTGCTGGTCGTGATTGCCCTTGCCGTGAATGTCGATGATCAGCCGAGTCGGGTTGGGCAGCAGAAAGGCGTTGTAGTCGGAGAGGTCATCCACCTCCAGCACCACGCGGCTCTTTCCCGGCTGGAATTGCGCTATTCGGATCTTCTTCAGGAAGCCGTCGTTCACATCGAAAGTTTTTCCCACTAGCGTGGAAGCCAGCTTGGTGTCGAGCAGGTCAAAGAAGATGCGATCGGGATGATCAATGCGCTGCGACTCGTATTTGACGTCCTGCTCCAGGTCAATGGCCACGCGCGTGTAGTCCGGCGTAGACCAATGGCGGATGCCGGTAACCCGCGCCAGTACGGTGCTCTTGGTCTCAGCGCCGCTCGAGTCCTTCGCTGAAGTTGGTTTTGCGGAGTCGGCGTTGTCGTCGTCGTCCGCGTCGTCAGATTTCTTCGATCCGGCGTCGTTCTTTGGCGCCGGCGTGCTGCCCGACACTTGGGACTTCTGAGCTGCCTGCTGCACCGGTTCGGCCAAAGCGTTGCGGGCCTCATCGGCCAGGTGGTTGCGCGGATAGCGGCGTACGAATTCCTGGAACGTTGCCCGCGCCTTCGCCGGGTCGTTCAGATCTTCTTTGTAGATTTCGCCAATGGTGAACAGGGCGTCGAAGCGATACTTGCTGCCGGGATATTCCCTCCGCAAGAACCCGTACTGGCCGATGGCCGCACGCAGGATGCTGTCATCTTCAAAGCGCCTGCCCATCTCCACCATGAGTTCGGCCACTGCGACCACGCTGGGATCGGCCTTGGTGGAGCCCGGCGCTCCGTAGTACACCTTCCGGTAGGCGGTAATCACCCGCTGGTATTCACGGCGGGAACGTTCTTTTGCCGGACGCCCGTTCAGCGCTTCGCGCATGCGTTCCGCGGTGGCAAACTGCGAACGCGCCCACGCCTCGGACTTACGCGCCTGGGCCGGGATCGCCGCAACCAGCAACAGGAGCAGGGCGGCCCCCATACGCAGTGCGCGTCGGCTTCTGACTAAGTTCTTCAATTTTTCTAGCCCGTAATCGCTTGGTGCCCCTACCTACTCAAGTACAGATGCGCGCGCCTCAATCGGTGTTGCTGATGTGGAGAACGCCCCGCGCATCTCGTTCCACCCGCAGCGGTTCATGTATCGGACTGCCAAAGATGTAGGAACCGGAGTCGGCTCCGCTGTTGTACAACCCGGTGATCCGTTTCACGTAGTTACGGGTTTCTCCGTAGCGTGGGACCCCGCCGCTGCGGGCCACGGCTCCGGCGCCCGCGTTGTAGGCTGCCAGGCTCAGCTTCACGTCGCCGCCATAGCTCTCGATCAGCTTCTTCAGGTGGCGAACCCCGGCATCCACGTTTTGTTGTGGATCAAACGGATTGGTGACATTCAGTTGGCGCGCGGTGGACGGCATCAGTTGCATCAGCCCCATCGCTCCCTTGCGGGACACGGCGTTGGGATTGAAGTTGGATTCCACCTTGATGACAGCCCGTACCAGGTTGGGATCCACGTTGTGCCGCGCCGCCGCCTGGTCAATGGCGGCGTCAATGTCCTGCTGGGTGAAGATTTTCCCACGGGTGAAATTGGCCGCGGGAAGTTCCGGGTTTGACGCGGTCGAACCCAGGTAGTGATTTACTTCCTCCGCCGCCGAACGCGCCGCGCGAATGTTGGCCGAAGGCACCGGTTTCCAGCGCTTCGCGGTCACGCTCCAGTAGACCAGCGAACTCTGCCGGGCCGGAGCTTCAGACCGTTTGGCGGTGGTGCGAGGAACCGATTCTTCGTTCACGTAGACTTTCCGGCCACTATCGTCAGTAGTGGTGGTGATCGCAGCCGTAGAACTGTTTACTTCTGCCTGCACGTGTGGCGTAGTGAGTGAAAGGAAGGTCGCGATTACGGGACTAGCCATCAGGGCGAGTTGCAGGTTTTTTCGCATAACCGGGTGTTTGCGTTCTTTCATCGTCGGAGGCCAAAAACACACCTCCCCCGATACCTACCCGGAACCTGACGGAGAATCCACTACCAGAGTAGGACGATTATAGGGCGGGGGGGAGGGGAGGGCAACCTATCCAAAGGCCATAGAACCACTGTAGTAATCGCGTGACGATGTTGAAAACAAAGATGTTACACGTGGCCGGTAGTCCCACCCCCCGGGTAGCCCGTCACCGCTGGCCCGCACTCTCCTGTGTTATATTTCGACCCGAAAATCAGAGGGGGGCCGTCCCGGGTCGAATCGGGAAGCGAAGGGAGAGGTCTCCATGAAACAGTCCTCCGGCTACCTCGTTGAGTTTCTTGCCGTGCTGCTGGCCCTAGCCAGTGCCGCTCCAGCCCAGCAAAATCCGCCGCAACAGCTTTCAAAATTCGACCGCGACCGCGCCACCGCTATGTTGCAGATGATTGGGGCCGACGTTCGCAAGCACTACTATGACCCGAAATTCCACGGCCTGGATTGGGACGCTCGGGTCGCCGAAGCCAAGCAGAAGATTGAGACGTCCCCGTCCATGAACTCGGCGCTTTCCCACATTGCCGGTGCTCTCGATTCGCTGAATGATTCGCACACCTTCTTTTTGCCCCCGCCAAGACCCTATAAACACGACTACGGTTTCCAGATGCAGATGTTTGGCGACCACTGCTTCGTGACCCGGGTACGCCCGAAAAGCGACGCCGAATCCAAGGGGCTCAAAGCCGGAGACGAACTGCTGGCGGTCAACGGCTTCCATCCCACGCGCGACGATTTCTGGCGGATGGAATATGTCTTCAATGCGCTTCGGCCACAGACCTCGCTGCACCTGGATGTTCGCAGCCCTTCGGGCGGCCAGCGCCAGGTGGAGGTTGTCGCCAAGATGAAGCAACTTCCGCCGGTCGCGAACCTGACTGAAGCCAACGGCATCTTCGACATGATTCGCGAATTCGAAAACCAGGAACACTTAATGCGGACCCGCTGGGAGGATGTGGGTGACGATTTGGAGATCCTGAAAATGCCCGAGTTCGGCTTCACGGAAACCGAAGCGGAAGACATGGTGAACCGGGCACGAAAGCACAAGGCGCTGATCGTCGATCTTCGTTCGAACCCCGGCGGGGCGGTCACCAGCTTGAAAGCTCTGCTTGGCCGCATGTTCGAAAACGATATCAAGATTGGAGATCGGGTGCAGCGCGACAAGAAAGAGTCGATGGAGGCCAAGTCTCACCACAACCCCTTCACTGGGAAACTATTGGTGCTGGTCGATAGCAGGTCAGCTTCCGCATCGGAGTTGTTTGCCCGCGTGGTTCAAATCGAGAAGCGTGGCGTTGTGATGGGCGATCACAGTTCAGGCAGCGTCATGGAGTCGCGGCGTTACGGCTACCAGACGGGTATGGACATCGTGGCCTTCTTTGGCGCGTCAATCACCGACGCTGATCTGATCATGACCGATGGCAAGAGCCTGGAGCATACCGGCGTTACTCCTGACGAAATCATGATTCCGACCGCGGCCGACCTGGCCAGTGGCCGCGATCCGGTGCTGGCGCACGCCGCGGAAACGCTGGGATACAAGATCACTCCCGAAGAAGCGGGCAAGTTCTTTTCCTACGAATGGTCCAAGGAGTGAAGCGGACGTAGGAGATGTCGCCGCGGCGCATGAAAGGCTGTGTCGCCAGAGCCTCGGTCACTTCTGGATCAGACAGTATTCGCCGAGCTTCTGGTCCGTATCCGGGTTGGCCGTCTCCTGGTAAACGTCCACGTTCTTGCAGTCGTACATGCCCCAGTTTTTCGGCAGCACCACCATCAGGTATTTGCCGCTCTTTAGCGGAGTGCAACCCGACGCGTTCTGATTGCATTGCAGTTCGACCGCTTTGCCCCCGGTCTCGGCGGTCACGATTACCACCCCGGTGTTGATCGAGGTGTCCTTCACCACCAGCGACGTCTTCTCCTGCGCCAGCACTACCACCGCCATCACGATGAGTACGAGTAGGACGATTTTCCTCATGGCGCCCTCCCACCAACTGCCTCCCACCGGCCGATCCCGCCCGGAACCAAGGCAGCCGGAGATATTTCCCCTAATCAATGCTCCCGCCGGCAGGGGTTTCGAGTCAGTGACGTACGCACCCTGTGGCTGTGCGGCAGCACGGCGGGCTTCCAGGGCCCCGGAGGCTCTTCCAGGGGCCTGGTTTTTCGGGCTTGACTTAATGTACTTTGTACTGTAAAGTACTCTTCGGTTGGAGGTCGTCCCGTGGTCAAACGCATCGCCGCCATCAGCTTTATCTTCGCCTGCACCACCGTCGCCTGGATGATTCTCGGCGGCACCATCTTTTCCCGCACCTATTCCGCCGGCGACCGCCTGGAAAATAAAGTCGCCGCCAGCTGGGGCAGTCCCCAGGTTCAGCTTCCGCCTACGGCCACTTACTGGGTGAACCGCACGCACACCGAAGAATCCATGGAACACGGACAGAGAATCTCCCGCCAGGTGACTGAATCCGTGCCCGTGGGGGTGCCGGTGGAGAGTAGCCGGGTCAACGTCGCCATTCGTCTCGATCCCCGGCAGAAAGGTCTGTTGTGGTACAGCACCTACGCGGTCGATTTCTCCGGCGCGTACGGCTTCCGCAACTCGTCCGCGCAGGACCAATCGGTCTCGTTCCAGCTGAAGTTCCCCGCCTCGCAAGCGGTGTACGACGATCTCGCGATCGCCGTCGATGGCCAGCCCTTGCCTATTACTACCGACAGCAACGGAGCCACGGTGACCGCCACTGTGCCGGCTGGCCGCGTTTTGCCGGTGACCTTCTCTTATCGCTCGCAGGGCATGGGCAGCTGGGTCTACAAGTTCGGCGACGAGGTTTCCCAGGTCCGCGACTTTGTCCTCGACTTAAAGACCAATTTCAAAGACATCGATTTTCCGGCTGACAGCCTGTCGCCCACCGAAAAACGCGAGACTCCCGATGGCTGGACTTTGACCTGGAAGTACAACAGCCTGCTCTCCGGCCTGCAGATCGGTGCTACCATGCCGGAGAAGCTGCAGCCTGGCCCGCTCGCCGGACAAATCAGTTTCTTCGCCCCGGTGTCGCTGTTCTTTTTCTTTTTCCTGATGTTCATCATCACCACCATGCGCGGGATTGATCTTCATCCCATGAACTACTTTTTTCTGGCTACCGCCTTTTTCGCCTTCCACCTGCTGATGGCCTACCTGGTGGATCACATCTCGATTCACGCGGCGTTTGTGATCTGCTCGCTGGTGTCGGTGTTTCTGGTGGTCAGCTATTTGCGGCTGGTGGTGGGAATTCGCTTTGCGGCGGTGGAGGCGGGGATTGCACAGCTGATTTACCTGGTCCTGTTCTCCTATGCCTTCTTCTTCAAAGGATTCACGGGCCTGGCTATCACCATCGGGTCAATCGTCACACTATTCGGAGTGATGCAGATGACCGGCCGCATCAAGTGGGCGGAGAAGTTCTCGATGAAGGCGGGTCAGGCGCCGTCGTTCGAGTCGGGGGGATTTCATGATTGAGGGGGAACGATGACCATTTTCAGGACGCGAAGAGCTGGCCTTTGACGCGGGTCTGGCGACAGTTTCTTATCGTAGGACCGTGGGCGCTGCTCGTGGCCGCGGCGTTTTGTGGGCGCTGGCTTTTGTCGGCGCTACGAATGTAGTACCCTCCTTTGTTCCCCATGACCGCCGAATCTCCCCAGCGCCAGACGCCCGACTCGCTTATGCTGTTCGGCTTCTGGTATCGCGCTTTGCCCAGCGACCAGCTCAGCCGCAACCGGATGAAAAAAGCGATGCTGCTGGAAACCCCGCTGGTCATCGGCCGCGACCGCCAGGGACATGCCTTCGCCTTGCGTGACGCGTGTCCTCATCGCGGCATGCCGCTTTCCTGCGGACATTTCGATGGGCAGCAGCTGGAGTGCAGCTATCACGGCTGGAAGTTCGACGCCCACAGCGGCCAGTGCCAACTCATTCCTTCACTCACCGCCGACCAGGACTTGAAGGTTGACCGCATCTACGCGGGCAGTTTCGCTTGCGAGGAGCGCGACGATTTCATCTGGGTGTTTGTTCCTGAGCCGGGGCCGACGGGTGCGGGTTTCACCAAACGAGACCAGCCGGGCATTTCAACGCCGCATGTCCCGACTTTCAGCGACCGCTACAAACTCGCCTATCTCACCGCCGACTTGCCGTGCAGCGTGGATCACGGCATCATCGGCCTGATGGATCCGGCGCACGGGCCGTTCGTTCACCAGGCCTGGTGGTGGCGCAGCCGTTCCAGCATTCACCAAAAGCAGAAGAACTTCGAGCCCATCCCTAACGGATTTCGCATGAGCGCGCATACCCCCAGCTCCAACAGCGCGCCCTACAAGTTGCTGCGCCTCTACGCCTCGGCCGACTCGATTACCACCACCATCGACTTCGTGTTGCCCAACCTGCGCCTGGAAACCATTCGGGCAGGGAAGTACTGGTTCTCCAGCCTGACCACGGTCACGCCGATCACGCGCAACCAGTGCCGTATCGATGTAGTCGCGGCGTGGAATATTTTTCGCTGGATGCCATTTGGACCCGGGCTGTTGAAATTTGTGTTTGCGAAATTCGTGGAACAGGATCGCAAGACGATGGAAGATCAAAGCGCCGGCCTGAAGCACAACCCGCACCTGATGCTGATTGACGACGCTGACCGTCCCGCCAAGTGGTATTTCCAGCTGAAGGCGGCGCACCTGGAAGCCCGCCGCACCGGCGCCGAACTGCGCCATCCCATGGCAGGGCCGGTTACGTTGAGATGGAGGAGCTAGCACCGAGTACCTGGTACCGAGTGAAAAAAGGCGGCGGGTTGCGGATGACGGGTCGCAGGCTTAGGCCGGCGCTCCAACGTGGTGTTGGTTTTGAGTGAGCTCGGTACTAGGTACTGACCAGCCACTCCAGCGCTTCTTCGCGAGAAGCGAATCTTGGAAAATCCCGCTGAGAAAATGCCTTGAACTTCTCGTAAAACGCTTTGGGCAGGTTCTCCGTCCCCACCCAGGCCGAGCGCTTCACCTTCGGACGATCAAACACCAGCGCTTCCTGAATGCGTGTGGCTGCGGCTTTGTCGACCTGTGCTCCGGTATAGTCGGCCAGCGTCAGCAGGGAATCCGGAGGGTGTTTTGCGATCTCGGCCTGCACCTGCTCCACCACCTGCAGCATCTGCTGGGCAGTGCAATGGGTGAAGTCGACCAGCAGAATCGGCTGGCGCTTGTGCACGAGGAAACGCACGCGGCCCACCGGTTCGGTCTCAGCAGGCATTACTCTTTCACCAGCCATTCCATGGCCTCTTCCCGGGTCTTGAACGCCGGCAGTGCGCGCTGCGAAAAGCTCTTGATGTTTTCGTAGAACACCTTGGGGATCGCTTCCGTCCCTACCCAGGCAGACCGCTTGATATGGGGGCGGTCAAAGACTGTGCCTTCTTTCAGAATGGTGATGGCCTCGCGGTTAAGCTCTGCCCCGGTGAAGTCCGCCAGCAGCAGGACCGAGCCGTGCGGCTCCGCGGTTACGAAAGCGGGGACAAGGCGGGAAATCTTCTCTACTTCCGCCGCCGTGCAGTGGGAAAGGTCCGCCAAAAGAATTTGCTGGCCCTTGTAACTGATGAAGCGGATGCGATCTTTCATAAGGGTGCTCTCGCCTGAAAGACGGACGACAAACCACTGTCACCCCAACAACGAATCCACGACCGTATACACCTCGGCGAGCGCCGCGTCCAGTGCCTCGGGATTCTTCCCGCCGGCTTCGGCCAGGTCGGGACGCCCGCCGCCCTTGCCGCCCACTTTTTCCGCCACCTTGCCCACCACTTTGCCGGCCTGGATGCGGCTGGTCAAATCCTTGGTTACGCCGACGATGAGCGAGACGTTTCCGTTCGTCGCCGAGCCGAGCACCACCACGCCCGAGCCCAGCTTGTCCCGCAGCTGGTCGACCAGGGTGCGCATCTGCGGACGCTCCAGGTTGTCCACGCGATGGGCCAGCACTTTGACTCCGCGCACCTCTTTCACTTGCTCGCCCGCGGACGCCACCGAGGAGGACGCCGACTTCATCCGCGCCTGGTCCAGCTCGCGCGTGAGCCGCTTGATCTCGGCGTCTTTCTTGTCGAGTTCAAGTTTCAAGGCTTCCGCCGGCGTGGCGGCTTCGGTGTGCGTGGCCAGGCTGGCAACCACGTTCTCCAGTTGGTGATCTTTGCGGAAGTGCTCGAGCGAGCCCTCACCGGTAACGGCCTCCACGCGGCGCACCCCGGAAGACACACTGCCTTCTTTCAGAATCTTGATCAACCCGATCTCGCCGGTTGCGGCCGTGTGCGTGCCGCCGCACAGCTCGGTCGAAAAATCGCCGATCTTGATGACGCGGACCCGGTCGCCATATTTCTCACCGAACAAAGCCATGGCTTTGTATTCGTTGATGGCGACGTCGATGGGTACGTTCTCGATGACTTCAACTTTTTCATTGCGCAGGACTTCTTTGTTGATGATGTCTTCGATGTCCTGCAGCTCTTCCTCTTCCACGCCAGTGAAGTGGGAGAAGTCAAACCGCAGATGGTTGGGGGCCACCAGCGATCCCGCCTGCTTCACATGCTTACCCAAAACCTCGCGCAGGCCGGCCTGCAACAGGTGAGTAGCCGTGTGATTACGCATAGTGGATTCGCGGATTGCGGTGTCCACCACCGCGTCCACTTTGTCGCCCACGCGAATCGCCTGCTTGGCAATGACCTGATGCGCGCGCACACCCTGGACCGGGTAGTAGCAGCCTTTTACCTCGGCGACGACGGTGTTGTGGTCGTCACTGTAGAGCGATCCGCGGTCCCCGACTTGCCCGCCGGATTCGGCGTAGAACGGAGTGTGGTCGAGGATGATCTCGCCCTGGTCGGCGGGCTTGAGTTCCTGGGCGCCTTGGCCGTTCTTAATGATGGCGAGGACTTCGCAGCCGTCAGAACGAGTTTGACGATAACCCTCGAAATCAGACTTCGGAAGTTGCTGGTAGGCAGGATTGGCGGTCTGCTTGGCGGCGCCTTTCCAGGAGGCGCGGGCGCGTTCGCGCTGCTCGTTCAGCGCGCGGTCAAATCCCTCTTGATCGAAGACGATGCCTTGATCGCGTGCCGCATCCTGCATGAAATCGAGCGGCATGCCAAAGGTGTCGTATAGCTTGAACGCGAGTTCGCCGGAGTAAATTGTCGGCTTAGTCGGGTCTCTTCTGCTGGTCTCGAGTCGCAGGTCTTCTTCCAGCCGCTTCAAGCCCAGATCCAGCGTGTGGGCAAATCGTGTTTCTTCTGCCAGAACAGTCTTCGAAACCCGATCCGCGGTCTCCTTCAACTCCGGATAAGCGTCTTGGATCAAATCGCGCACAGCGAAGACCATCTGCTCTAGAAACGGTTTGTCCTGACCTAGAAGCCGCCCATGGGTGATCGCTCGCCGGATGATTTTCCGCAGCACATACCCGCGACCTTCATTCGACGGCAGCACGCCATCGGAAATGAGAAAGGTCGCCGCCCGTGAATGGTCCGCGATCACGCGTAACGAAGCAGCTGACTTCGCTTTTGCTTCCTTCTCTAGTTCTTTCTTGAGCGACGTGCCGGTCAACTCGGCTGCCCGCTTGATCAGCGGCGTGAATAAATCTGTCTCGTAGTTCGAAATCACGCCCTGCAGCACCGACGCCACGCGCTCCAGCCCCATCCCGGTATCGATCGACGGTTTCGGCAATGTATTCAACTTGCCTGACGCGTCCCGGTCGAACTGCATGAACACCAGGTTCCAGATTTCGACATAGCGCCCGCAATCGCAGCCGAACGCGCAATCGTTGTGTCCCTGGTCCGATGCCGCCACGCCCATGTCGTAGTGAATCTCGCTGCAGGGGCCGCAGGGGCCGGTGTCGCCCATCTGCCAGAAGTTATCTTTGGTGCCGAATTCGTAGATGCGAGACTTGTCCACACCCTGCGCAACCCACAGGTTGTAAGCTTCTTCGTCGCGCGGAACGCCGTTCTCGCCTTTGAAAATGGTTACGTACAGCTTGTCTTTCGCGATCCCAAACCACTCGGGCGAGGTGATTAGTTCCCACGCGTAGGCAACAGCGTCTTTCTTGAAGTAGTCACCAAAGGAAAAGTTCCCCAGCATCTCGAAAAACGTGTGATGGCGGTTGGTGAAGCCGACGTTTTCCAGGTCGTTGTGCTTGCCGCCGGCGCGCACGCATTTCTGCGAGGTCGCTGCCATCGAGTAGTCGCGCTTTTCCAGGCCCAGGAAGACGTCCTTGAACTGGTTCATGCCGGCGTTGGTGAACAGCAGGGTAGGGTCGTTGGCGGGAACCAGCGACGACGAGTGCACCTCGCGGTGCCCCCTCTGGACAAAGTAGTCCAGGAACTTGCGACGGATTTCGGAGCCAGTCAGCATGCGTGTCTGTACAGGGCCGAGGTCGGATGTGGGTGCAAACCCTGATTTTAGCATCAGGCGGATGTTCAACCGTCACAGAAGGTGGCGAGAGTTGATGGCAGGTTTCAGGTGTTCCTACGGGACGCGGTGCCCAACATTGGCGCGTACCTGCCAGTGAACTGGCGGGCTACTATCAGGTGTCCCTACGGGACGGGTGGTGGCCCCGCAGGGACTCGATATCTGACGTCGCTTGTGGAGCGCCTCGAGCTACTTCACCGCATCTTCGGTTTTCTCGGCGCCCTTCTTCACCCCGTGGCCCACACTCTTCACGCCCTTCTTGATCCCGTGGCCGGTTTTCTTGGCCGCGCCCTCGGTGGTGTCCTCGGTCTTGTCGGCGGCCTTGGTGGTGGCGTCGGCGGTCTTTTTCGCCGAGGTCTTGGTGACGTGGCCGGTTTTCTTGGCCGCGTTTTCGGTAGTGTCCTCGGTCTTGTCGGCGGCCTTGGTGGTGGCGTGAGCGGTCTTCTTAGCCGCCTTCTTGGTGGCGGCGCCGGTGTCTTTGGCCGTCTTGTCCACATCCGCGGCCACGCCCTGGGTGTAGGCAAACGCCGCGGTGCTAAGTAGCACTGCCACAAACAATGTTGCCAGTCTTGATCTCATGCTGACCTCCTGCGTTGAGTTGGGAATGAGACGGGAAGTATGTAGCATTTCCGGCGGAGACGCAATGCCTGTTGTTTAAGACTCGTCGCCCGGTTCTTCGGTTTCGAGCGCGCTCAACATCTCGTCGTCCACATCCCACTTCTTCAAAATGGTAAATATGGTTTTCGAGCCAAACCCGGCGCGCGTGAGTTGGCGAAAAATACGCGCGGCCTGTTTCTGGTCTTTGGGCTTTTGCAAGCGCTTGCGGCTCAGATAGGCGCGCGCCTGCTTCTCCTCGTTCACCTCGTCATAGGCCGAGGCAATCGCCTTTTCAATCACTTCTCCGTGGACGCCCTTGACCTTCAGATCGGTGATGACGCGCCGCCGCCCGAATTTCTCGTTATCGCGCCGCAGCGAGGAATACGCGGCTGCATACTGGCTGTCGTTCAGGTAGCCATGATCTTTCAGGCGCCGGATGACCAGCTCCACCAGGGTCTGCCCGATCTCGGTTTCGGCCTCAACCCGGCGGCGCAGCAGGCGTTTCAACTCCGCCACCGTGCGCATGTGCCGGCCCAGGGCGCCGACGGCGTAGGCGTAAAGCTCGTCTTCGGTGAACAGTTTCCTGGAACTGGAGAACGCCATTTTGCGTAACTACTATTGTAGCCGGAAGCGCTTGAGCAGGAAGATTTTGCAATACGTTGACAACTTTCTGTTCGGCGGTCTGGTAACGTCCAACACAGTGTTTCGTCTAACTAAATAGAGCGAAGGAAACCAGTCATGCTTACCCTGGATGTCGAAAAAACGGGCGATGTGGTGGTGGTGCGGTGCTTCGGGCGCATTGTGCGTGGTGACGCAGTGGGCACGTTGCGGAACGCCGTGGTGAGCGAGCGGGATACCCGCATCGTGGTGCTGGACTTAAGTGACGTCGAGACGATTGACGCCGGCGGCCTAACCGCCCTCGTGTCGTTGCATCACTGGACGCGGGCTCGCGGCATCCAACTGAAGCTGGTGAACCCCTCGCACTTCGTGCTCGAGACCTTGCAGCGCACGGGGTTGGATCATATCTTCGATATTTCCTCCCTGCACGATGCCCTGGTGGTTCTGGGCGGTACCCACGAGTGGCCAGTCCACCACGTAGCCTGCTAGCGAACACGCTTCGCTAAGCCAGGAAAATCTTCTCTCATCTCCAAAAAAAAGGGCGCGCTTACGGGCGCGCCCAAACGTTCTCGGAGGAAAAACTCAGCGGCCGCCATACCCGGCGGTCTGCATGGCATTGCGGGAAGCGTCGCTGGTCGACGAAATACCCTGCATGCGTAGCTTGAAGTCGTCGGCGTTGGAGGCATTCTCCAGCGCGGTTTCGTAGTTGATCAGTCCTGCCTGGAACAAGTCCCACAACGACTGGTCAAAGGTCTGCATGCCGTATTGCGAGGTGCCGGCGGAAATCGCGTCGCGGACGGCGCGGGTCTTTTCCGGCACCAGGATGCATTCCCGGATGTAGGCGGTGTTGATCATGACTTCGACGGCCGGCACACGGCCATCGCCGTCGCAGCGCTTTACCAGGCGCTGGCTGATAACCGCGCGCAAGATGGCCGCCAGCTGCAGCCGAATCTGTTTCTGCTCTGGCGGCGGGAAAATGGCGATAATGCGGTTGATGGTTTCTACCGCGTCCAGCGTGTGCAACGTGGAGAACACCATGTGACCGGTTTCGGCGGCGTGCAGCGCGGTGCTGATGGTTTCCAGATCGCGCATTTCGCCGACCAGGATGACGTCGGGATCCTGACGCAGAGAAGCGCGCAAGGCCGCGCCGAACGAAGGCGTGTCCACCTCCACCTCGCGCTGGTTCACGTAACCCTTCTTGTCGCGGTGCAGGAATTCGATTGGGTCCTCAATGGTGATGATATGTTCGGCCCGGGTCGAGTTGATGCGGTCCACCATGGCAGCCAGGGTAGTGGATTTACCGGAACCGGTGACGCCCGTGACCAGGATCAGGCCGCGCGGCATGTCGCAAACCTGTTCCACCACCTTGGGCAGATACAGTTCATCGAGCGCGCGAATCTTGGTGGGAATGACGCGCAGCACCAGTCCCACGTTGCCGCGCTGCTGGAATACGTTCACACGGAAGCGGCCCAGTCCGGCCACGCCGTACGCCATATCGATTTCGGTGGTCTCTTTGAACTTCTGCTTCTGGCGCGCCGACATCATGCTGAACGCCATGGTCAGCATGTCTTCGGCGCTGACGCGGGGCTGGTCGGTGAGCGGAATCAGTTCGCCGTCAATGCGCAGGTGAGGGTAGTTTCCCACCTTCAGGTGCAAGTCAGAGGCGCGCCGCTCCATAGCGATACGCAGCAGATCATCAATATTCATTCGACACTTCCCCCAGAGACCAACTCGTATGATGAACCGAAACGTCACCGCGCCCAAGATGACTGAAGTAATGGGCCTATCGGTACGAAGCCATGAGTCGCGAGTGGCATAGTTAAGCTATGGGCGGGCGCTGGACGGCCTATGGTTACTGATAGGTGCTCCTGGAGCGCTGTTTTGGGTGGGATTCTTGGGCTCCGGCTGGCTGTCATGTTTGCAGCATTCCCAATTTTGTCCGTAGCATAATGTCGGATCTTGGGTCTTGACTTAGTCCGCGGACTTAGTCCACACTGGGGCCGTGGAAGTGAATGTTCACGATGCCAAGACCCACCTGTCGAGCCTGCTGAGGCGGGTAGAAGGTGGAGAGGAAATTATTATTTCCCGTGCGGGTGTGGCGGTGGCGAAATTGATCCCGGTTGTGGTGCAGCAGGGGCGTCGTCCACTGGGCTTCCTCCAGGGGCAAATCTGGATGGCAGATGACTTTGACGCACCGCTGCCTGATGATCTGCTGGCATTATTCGAGGGAGAAGAACCCAAGGGCGAGGGAGCCAAACGAAAGAAGCCATCGCAGGTGAAAGCGGGGAAATCCGAAAAGAAGCGGGCAAGGCGGTGAGGCTGCTGGTCGATACCGTGACATGGATATGGAGCGTTAGCGCAACCCAGCGTCTCAATCCGGATGCGACTGAACTGCTGGAAGACCCTCAACATGAACTCTATTTCTCGGCAGCGAGCGCCTGGGAGATAGCGATTAAATCCGCTCTGGGCAAGCTCAATTTGCCCGGGCCGCCGCGGGTGCTTGTGCCACGAGAGTCAGCGCGTCTCGGGCTTCGGCCTCTTCCTGTGAATCAAGGCCACGCTTTGGGGGTTTTCGATCTGCCCTACCATCATCGTGATCCATTTGACCGTCTGTTGGTCGCTCAGGCGCGTAGTGAAGGCTTGACTCTCTTGACAGCGGATCGTGACATTCAAAGATATGACGTGCCTTCTGTCTGGGCCGGGCGATAAAAAAAGCCGCCCCGCAGGGCGGCTTCTCACCATTTCTTGCCGAAAACTCTAAGCAGCGGATTCCGCAGGTGCGCCCGGCTGGAAGGGCTCGTCGTAACTTCCGCCATAAATCGACGGAACTTTCGAACCCATGGGACGCAGGTAGGTCGCCAGCTCTCCGCGATGATGAATGGAGTGGTTGTTGAGGAACCCCAGATACATGACCGCCGGAAGGTTAAACACGCCGAAGAACTCGATGGGCGTGCACAGTTGCTCGGGCGTCAGCGCCCGGACCCGTTCGGCGCCGCGGGCAATGTTCTTGTCGTACCAGGCCACCACCTCGGCGATGGTCTTCGGTTTGGTTTCGGGGTTCTCCATATTGAATTTCAGGTCGGCAATCCCGTTGAGGAATTGCACATCGGTATTGGCCAGGTGCCAGGCCAGTTCCCAGGCGGTGCGGGCGCTGGGATCGGGACGGTAATCAGCCTTGGCGTCGGGGACCGCTGCCAGGACCTTCTTGGTGATTTCTGTTTCTCGCGCCAGGCCCTGGAGCATCATCTCGCGATAGCCCGCGGCAAACTCCGGAGTGAGACCCTGCTGAGGTGCTACCATGGTGTTCTCCTTATAGTGAAGCGTTAGATCTTGCGGTTAACCGGAAAAATACGGAAGCGGCGCTCGCGGCGCCCCTGCCACAGTCGAGACGGTGAAAATTGGTTCTTACACGCTGACCGGCTGCTTGGTGCCCACCGGTACCGGGGTCAGCCAGCCGAAGCGGTCATCTTTCTCGCCGCGTACGATGGCATAAAACTCCTTCTGGATCGCCCGCGTGATGGGCCCCATCACGCCCTTGCCTACACTGATCTTGTCCACCGACCGGATCGGCGTAATCTCCGCCGCCGTGCCGCTGAAGAAGGCTTCCTCCGCGATGTACAGCATCTCCCGCGGGATCCCCTGCTCCACCACCGGGATTCCCAGCTCGCCCGCGATGCGTAACACCGAGTCCCGGGTGATGCCCGGCAGCACCGAATTGCCCAGGGGCGCGGTTTGCAGCGTGCCGTTGCGCACCAGGAAGATGTTCTCGCCCGAGCCTTCGCTGACGTAGCCGTTGGCGTCGAGCGCGATGCCTTCCACGTAGCCGTTCAGGATGGCTTCCATCTTGATGAGCTGCGAATTCATGTAATTGGCGCCGGACTTGGCGATGGCCGGGAGCGTGTTGGGCGCAATCCGCGTCCACGACGACACGCACACATCCACGCCCTGCCCGGCGTCAGTGCCCAGATATTTTCCCCACGGGTAATTGCAGATGTAGACTTCGGTCGGCGAATTGAACGGGTTCACGCCCGCTTCTCCGTAGCCGCGCAGCACGATGGGACGGATGTAGCACGGCGACACTCCATTGGTCTTTACCAGGTCCACCATGCCGGCGACCAGTTCGTCGCGAGTGTAGTCCACGTCAATGCGATAGATTTTGCTCGAGTCGAGCAGACGCTGCATGTGTTCATTGGCGCGGAAAATGGCTGGCCCTTTGGGCAGCGCGTAACAGCGGATCCCCTCGAACACGGACGAACCGTAGTTCACTACGTGCGACATCACATGAAGTTGGGCGTCGTCCCAGGGGATAAGTTTGCCGTTATGCCAGATCTTTTCCGTCTTCTGAATCGCCATGAGCACTCCTTAGATCAGAAAGATTCGCCACTATCGCTGGAGGATGCGTTTTTTCGCTCAGGTGCAAGGCCGCCGCGGGCAGAGCACGGCAACAAATTAGGCGTAATTATAACCGAGGAGGGCGGTGCTCCAAGGGGCCTTTTGGGCCATGGCTGTGGGAAAAACGTGGGCGGTGAAACAGCACGTCGGGGAGATGTTTCAGAGGTCTCCCGAGGGTCGATTAATGGCTTGCAGTCCCGGTAATCGCGCCGGTTTCCGGCGTCAACCCGGCTCGCACGCTTCCCGCTACTTCATCCCCGCGGAAATATTGCCCCTTGGCCGCCCGCATCTCCGGCATGGCCGCGTACGGCTTGCTGTAATCGTTGTTGGCGTTCCAGAACAAGAAACCGATTCCGCCCTTGTTTTTCGCGGTCAGCACCTGGGTCTCAATGTACTTGGGCGAATAGGTCTTGGTGCGCCACGCAAAGGCCTGCAGCCATGGCCGGATCACCACATCCGTGCCCTTGGTGATCTTTTCGAAGCGATCCATCGACTCTCCGATAAAGTGCTCCGGCGCGTCGCCGGGGCGGGCGATTCCGTCCATACCAAAGAAGTGCGAGGGATAGATCATGGGCGACAGCACGTCACAATACTGGGACATCTTTACAATGTCCTGGCCGGTATGCGCCAGGTCCACCGGACGCTGCCAGGCCATGATTCCAAAGACATCGAGCGAGAGCAACACGCCCGTGGGGTGAAGTTCGGCGTAGGCATGCTTAAGGAAATCCGCAATGACGTCTGCGCGATGCCATTCCGGATGCGCCGCCTGGAAAACGAAACTGGCGTCCTTCTGGTCGCCTTCGGCAGGGAATCGCACGTAGTCAAACTGGATCTCGTCGGCGCCAGACTCGGCTGCTTTCTTCGCCAGGGCGATGTCAAACTCTTGCACCTTGGGCTGCGAGGGGTCAGTCCAGACCAGCTTGCCGTTTTCGCGCCAGGCCTGGCCGCTCTTGTGGGATTTTACCGCCAGCTCAGGATGCGTTACCACCAGCTGTTCGTCTCTAAATATGGCTACGCGCGCAATGGCGTGCATGCCTTGGGAATGCAGGAAGTGGGTCAGCTTGGGTAAATCACGGATATACGGCTTGTGGCCGCCGCTCGCGAGCGGATGATCGAATGGAATATTGACGATGCCGTCGCTGTCTTTCACGTCAAAAACCACGGCATTTCCGCCCAGTTCACGCCAGCGGCGGATAATCTTCAGGCCACGGTCGCTTCCGGCCATCACGCCGGTCAAATACACGGCGCGCACTTCAAAGTCGCGGGCCACCGGGACCGATTTCTCAACGATTGGGACAGCCAGAATGCCGGGAACAATCACCGGCTGTCCAGACTTCAGAAAAGTACCCTGCAGATCGCCGTTGGCTTTGCGGATGGCCTCCGCCAACTCACTGGAAGTCAGGAACGAGGTTTGGGAAACATAGCGCCGGGCCACCGAGACGACGCTGTCTCCTCGCTTGGCGACATAAAGAGCGCTGCCAGGGGGAACATTCGGAACCACAGGTGCGGGAATTTCCGCAGGCCGGGCATTGGTCGGAATCGATGTCTTCGACGCGGGAACCAGTTTCCCGGTCTGTGCCGCCAGTAATGTCGGAAACCCCATTCGTGAGGCTGCCAGGCCAAACGAAAGGAACAGGACGCTCCCCAGTGAAAACCAGCCTAAATGACGCACGTGTTTCTCCCCGAAAGGCATTTTTTTGATGCTAGCCGGGGCGAATTTCACCTGCCAGTTACGTCGGGTCACCGCCACAGGGTGCGGCTGCGGGAATTCCCACGATGCGCCAAGAATCTTCCCGGATGCGCAAACTATTTCTTACTTGCGCCGCGCCCCCAAACTGCTAAGTGCCTCCCTTTCGCCGCTATACGCATCTAAAGTCTTATAGGAAGACGATCTGGGTAGTGGACTTGAGGATGGCGAGTGGTTTGCTCTATTTCACTGTGGTTGCCGCCAAGAGAGTGACAAAATTTGTCGCTTTCCAGGATTGCAGGTAGCATGCTCTCCCAGGAAACACCCAGGACTGGAAAGACCTTATGAAGAACGTGCTCAGCACCGTGCT
Source organism: Terriglobia bacterium (assembly GCA_020073665.1). Classification (GTDB taxonomy): domain Bacteria; phylum Acidobacteriota; class Terriglobia; order Terriglobales; family Acidobacteriaceae; genus JAIQEU01. The sequence continues at coordinate 303,107 of JAIQEU010000001.1, read as the reverse complement.
TGATCCCACCCGCCGCAGCACCGATGCCCGAGAGTTTGAGAATGCCTTGCGCCGCCGCATCGTCGGCCAGGACCCAGCCGTCCAGAAGGTCGTGGAGATCTACCAGATGTTCCTGGCGGGACTGAATCCCCCGGGGCGCCCGGTCGGAAACCTGCTGTTCCTGGGACCCACCGGTTCGGGTAAGACCCGGGTGGTGGAAGCCATGGCCGAGGCACTGTTCGGCGACTCTCACGCCTGCATCAAGATCGACTGCGCCGAGTTCCAGCACTCCCACGAAATTGCCAAGCTGATCGGTTCGCCTCCGGGATACCTGGGCCATCGCGAGACCCATCCCTTGCTTACCCAGGAAGCCCTCAACCAGTGGCACACGGATAAGCTGAAGCTCTCCATCTTGCTGTTCGACGAAATTGAGAAGGCTTCCGATTCCCTGTGGCAGTTGCTGCTGGGCATCCTGGACAAGGCCACCTTGACCCTGGGCGACAATCGCCGCGTCGATCTTTCCCAGTGCATCATCATCATGACCTCCAACCTGGGCGCCGGCGAAATGTCGAACCTGGTGGAAGGTGGTTTCGGCTTCGCTCCCAAACCCATGCTGGTGGATTCCAGCTTCGACGAGAAAATCAGCCGTACCGCTGTTGAAGCTGCCCGGCGCAAGTTCACGCCTGAGTTTATGAACCGCATCGACAAAACGGTGGTGTTCAAAACCCTGCGCCCGGAACACCTGGAACAGATCCTGGAAATCGAGCTGGGCATGGTGCAGCAGCGCATTCTCATGGCGGCCGCCGCCAACCAGTTCGTCTTCAACTGCACCGCCAAGGTGAAAAGCTTCCTGCTGCACGAGGGCACCGACCCCAAGTACGGAGCTCGCCACCTGAAGCGCGCCATCGAACGCCACGTGGTTTTTCCGTTGGCCAACCTGGTGGCGACCGGACAGGTCAAGCTGGGAGACTTTATCCGCATCGATCTGAACCCCGAAGGCCGCCTCACCTTCGTGAAGGAAGCCGAAGGCGCGATGGTGCCGGTGCTTCTGGAGCGCTATGGAACGGTCGCAACTATGCCGCCCTTGGCCGCCAAGAGCGCGCGCACCGTAGCCCGCCGCGAGTTCGGGGCCACCGGAACCCTCGACAGCAAGTAAGCCCGCGCATCAAACACCTTCTCCACAGGCGCCACAAACGGCGCCTGATTTTTTTCTTGCTGACCCTTTTCTTCGCACTGCTGTTCAAGTCCCCTGGGGACGCGCCGATTGCGGTCACGCCACGGCAAGCATCTAATATTGCAGGGAGAAACGTTTCCCGCGATTTGCTTTCGCCCGCTCTCCAGAGCGAGAATCGAGAGGAGCCATGAAATCCCAAACGCTTGCCACCCGCTGCCCGGCCGCGCTGCTGGCCTTCTGCCTGGCTGCCCCGCAATTGCTCCAGGCCCGCGTCGAGCCCTCCCACGGTTTCGATCTTTTCTCCGCTCAGGAGGAGGTGCAGGCCGGCCAGCAGGCTGCAGCCCAGGTACCCAAGCAACTGCCCGTGCTACCTGATTCCAGCCCGATTTCGCAATACGTGCAACGGCTGGGCAAGCAATTGGCCGCGCACGCGCCCGGCGAAAAATGGCCTTACAGTTTTCATGTGGTGAATCAAAAAGAGATCAACGCCTTTGCGCTTCCCGGAGGCCCGGTGTACGTGAATCTGGGCACCATCCAGGCCGCCGACAATGAAGCCGAACTCGCGGGCGTAATTGCGCACGAGATTTCGCACGTGGTGCAGCGCCACGGCACTCGCTCTGCCAGTAAACAGATGGCGGCGCAACTCCCGCTGGCCATCCTGGGAGGGGTCATGGGTCGCGGAGCCTTGGCCCAAATGGCGTCGCTCGGCATTTCCTTCGGGGCTAATTCCTATTTCTTGAAGAACTCCCGCCAGTCCGAAAAGGAAGCGGACCTGCTCGGTGCCGACATTATGTACGACACCGGCTTCGATCCCCATGCCATGGCCCAGTTTTTCACCAAGATTCAGGCACAGGGCGGCGCCCGCTCGGCACAATTCTTCAGCGATCACCCCGACCCCGGCAACCGCGTGCAGTACGTGTCCGCCGAAGTGCGCACCCTGCCCGCCAAATCCCACTACCTGGGCGACAGCGCCGACTTTCGCCAGATCAAGCAGGAAGTGTCAGGCATGACGCCGCTGACCGCGCAGCAGATTGCCGCGCAGCAGAAACAGGGTGGCCCAGCCAGTGCCGAGGTTTCGCCCGGCAGCGACGTGTCGCCCAGCACCCGCATGCAGACTCTGAACCACAACGACTTCCAGATTTCTTATCCGGAGAACTGGCAGACCTTCGGCGACCAGACTTCGTCCGTGACCATTGCTCCCCAGAGCGGCGTCTCGGACAATGCCGTTGCCTTCGGGGTCATGATCAGCGCCTACCAGCCCGAGGATCTGAGCGCCAGCCTGGATCAGGACACCCACGAACTGCTGGCTTCGCTGCGCCAGTCCAATCCCGACCTGCGAGAGATTGGCAGCGACGAAACCATTCGCGTAAACGGCGCCCCCGGCAAGTCGGTCGACTTGATCGGCAACTCACCAATCCAGGAAAACGGTCGCCCGGCGCGGGAAAGAGACTGGCTGGTCACCACCGAACGCCGCGACGGATCCCTGCTCTACCTGGTATTCATCGCACCCGACAAGGACTTCACCGCGCTGCGACCCACGTTTGAGCAGATGCTGAAGAGCCTCCGAGTGAAATGAAGACAGTCGTCCGTCATCCGTCCTGCGTCGTCAGCCAAGAACAACCGTTTCCTGACGACGGAAGACTGACGACCGACGACTGATTTTTCACCACACTTCACACCGCTTTCCCTCCGGCCGCACCATGGGCGCGTCGGCCTTGCAGGCAAACGCCTTGCGGAATTCCAGCAGGTTCGATACCGGCCCATTGACCCGGTACTTCGCCACCGGGTGCGGGTCGGCTTCCATCATCAGGCGCTGCTGCTCGATGCGGATGGCGTCGCCGCGGAACTGTCCCCAGGCGATGAAGAACTGCTGTTCGGGCGTGAACCCGTCAATGTCCGCCGGACGCGGCTTGCCTTGCAGGGACTTCTGGTACGCCATATAGGCAATCCTGGCCCCGCCCAGGTCGCCAATGCTCTCACCCAGCACCAGTTTGCCGTTGTGATGTACGCCCGGCTCGATGTAGTAGTTCTCGAACTGGTCCACTACGCAAGCCCCGCGGGCCTGGAATTTTTTCAGGTCTTCCGCGGTCCACCAGTTCTTCAGGCTTCCGTCGGCGGCGAACTGCGCTCCCTGGTCATCGAACCCATGTGAAATCTCGTGTCCGATCACCACGCCGATGGCTCCATAATTCACCGCGTCCACTGCCTTCATGTCGAACGCCGGCGGTTGCAGAATGCCGGCGGGGAAAACAATCTCGTTCAACAGCGGGTTGTAGTAGGCGTCGGAAGTCGGCGGAGTGATGCCCCAACGCGTCCGATCCACCGGCTTGCCGATGGTGATGCGGTCGTCTTCCACCACGAACCGCCTGCCTTCGACCACGTCTTCGAAAAAGGCATCGCGTCTGATGTTGACCGAACTGTAGTCCTTCCACTTGTCGGGATAGCCGATCTTCGGATAGAAGGTCGCAATCTTGGCCAGGGCTTTCTGCTTGGTCTCGTCGCTCATCCAGGACAAGCTGACGATGTCGTCTTTCATCGCGCCCAGCAGGTTCTTGACCATCTCCTGCATGCGCGCCTTGGCCTCAGGCGGGAAGTACTTCTCTGCGTACTTCTTGCCCAGCGCCTCGCCCAGCAGGCGGTCGTTGGATTCCACGCAGCGCTTCCACCGCGGCTTGATCTCGGTAGCGCCGCTGATGTACTTGTCGTTGAACGCGAAGTCTTCGTCCACAAAGGGCGTCGAAAGATATGGCCCAAACGCGTTCAACAGATGCCACTTGAAATAGGTCTTCCAGTCGGCCAGCGAAGTCTGCTGCATCTGCCGGTCTACTTCGGTCATGAACTTGGGTTCCTGAATATTCAAGTCCACGTCCTGTGGAAGCTGCTTGTGCTGGAAGTACGCCACCCAGTCGACATGTGGCGCCATGGTCTGCAACTGCGCGAAGCTGGACTTGTGGTCGGTGGCCGCCGGATCGCGCAGGCTAACCGAGTCCAACGACGCTTCTGCCAGTTTGGTTTCCATCCCCAGCACGGTCTGCGCCGCAGCCGTCGCGTCCGCCGGGCTTGATCCGGCCATCTCGAACATCTTGGCGATGTGCTCTTTGTACTTCTGCCGAGTCTCCACGAAACGCGGCTCGGTCTTGATGTAGTAGTCACGGTCGGGCAGGGTCAGCCCGCTGGCAGCCACATCGGCCATGATCTGCGAGGGATTGTGCGGGTCCTGCGAACCCGACAAGCTGAACGGCACCACCAGCAGGACGTCATGCAGATGCGTCATCACTCGTTGCAGGCCGGCAGCATCCTTGATTCCGTCGACTTCGGCGAACCACGGCTTCAGCGGTTCGAATCCGCGCGCGTTCACTCGCGACTCATCCATGCACGCGCCGTAGTAGTCGCCAATCAGTTGCTCCGTGCTGCCCTTGGGCGCGTTCTTGACCTGCGACGCTTCTTCCAGGATGTCCTTCAGCTTGTCCTTGCTCGACTCTCCCGCCGCCCAGCGCTTGCTCCACCGGGTCATCGAGGCCGGAATCGGGTTATTTGCCCGCCAGGTGCCGTTGGCAAACTCGTAAAAGTCATTGCACGGATCCACCTTGCGGTCGAGATCAGTCAAATCAATCCCGTGAAGCGGGGCATTCTGGGAGAACAGCAGCGGTGACGACAAGCAGATCAGCAGAAGCGTCTTGAGAATTCGCATGAGGACTTTTCTCCTGGGGAAAATCACGCTAGTTAAGAGTTTGGGCCGTATGTCGCGGCTGCCATTGTAACGAACACCCGGCAGATGTGTCTGTGGATAGACGGGTGTCCGCCGCTTTTGGAAGCGGGAAACCCTTGCAGGAAACATAATTGCCGGGTGCCCACCCTCGACGTTCTTTGTCAAAGGTGGGATGCCACGGTCCCATCCCGCTTGGGGACGCAACTCCCATGCTTTCGCAAGAACGTGAGGGGATGGGACACCCCGCGGGAGACCGGCTATTACATCCGTAACCCTGGCCATGGCCGGAACGCCGCCTTCGCGGGTTAAAATCGCGACCAGGAGCCGCCCATGACGACTAAAACCACGACGGCCAGGTTTTCATACAACATTCAAGCCAAGCCCGATGGCGGTTTCGTTGCTACCCCGACCGATCCCGCCATGGAGACACTCGAGGGCTCCACCCGCGAGGAAGTCGAGCAGAAGATCCAGGCCAAGATCACCGAGATGATTAGCGCGCAGCTTCCCGCGGCCTTCAAGTTTGGCGGGGTGAATGTGACCGTAAAGCGGAACTCTAATGTCACTACCTGGGCTCGCTCCGGCCTGCCAATCACCGGTTCGCAGATGTCGAATGCATCCCAGAATATCGAGTTGAATGGAGGCGCAGCGCCAATCGTTCCCACCGGCAACACTGGTGCGGCGTTCCGCATGATTGCCTGGTTGATCGCTGTGGCCGCGCTGCTCTACTTCGTGTTTCTCCGCCACTAGTTTCGCAATCACAATCCCCCGAGCCTTCCCTGAGGCTATAATTGCGCGCACGGATGGCGCTCACTTCTGGCACCAAACTCGGTCCTTATGAGATCCAGTCTCCGCTGGGGGCTGGCGGAATGGGTGAAGTGTACCGTGCCCGCGACACCCGCCTCGATCGCACCGTGGCGGTCAAGATCCTGCCCCCGCATCTTTCTTCCAGTCCTGAGGCCAGGCAGCGCTTCGAACGCGAGGCCCGGGTCATTTCTTCGCTGAATCATCCGCATATTTGCGTGCTGCACGACGTGGGTAGCCAGGATGGAACTTCGTACCTGGTGATGGAGTACGTGCAGGGTGAGACCCTGGAGCAAAGGCTGCAAAAAGGACCGCTGCCCCTCAAGCAGGTCTTGGAGTGCGGTGTGCAGATCTGCGACGCGCTGGAGAAAGCGCACCGTGCCGGCATCGTGCACCGCGACCTGAAGCCGGGGAACATCATGCTCACACCAGCGGGCGCCAAGCTGCTCGACTTCGGCCTGGCCAAACCAGTGGCCATTCTGGGCGCACAGGCCCTGAGCGATAAAGGGCCCCTGACGCCCTCCACGCCGACTATGAATTTGTCGGCACTGAGTGCGCCGCCGGGCGCGCTTACGCAGCAGGGCACCATCGTGGGCACGTTCCAGTACATGGCGCCCGAACTGCTGCACGGTCAGGAAGCGGATGCCCGCAGCGACATCTTCAGCTTCGGCGCCGTGCTCTACGAGATGATTACCGGCAAGCGCGCCTTCGAGGGCAAGAGCCAGCTCTCGGTCGCGTCGGCCATCCTGGAGAAAGAGCCCGAGCCAATCACCAAGATTCAGGCCATGGCCCCGCCCGCACTTGATCACGTCGTCAGCGAGTGTTTAGCGAAGGATCCGCAATCGCGCTGGCAGAATGCCGGCGACCTGGCCCGGCAGCTGCGCTGGATTGCGAGCGGCGCTTCGGGAGTAAGCCCGGCGCCCGAGGTTCGTCCGCGTCGACCTTGGCGCGAACGTCTGTTGTGGGCCGCGGCGGTGGCGGCACTGCTGGCGGTTGTTACCTGGTTGAGCTTGCGGCAGAGCCAGCCCACACAAACTTTGCGATCGTATTTGCCCCCGCCTCCCGAGGTGGGCTTCGACTTCACCGGCGACTTTTCCGGGCCGCCGGTGATCACGGCGGACGGCACCGCGGTGGCGTTCTGCGCCCGCACCCAGAAGGACCGGGACTTGATCTGGGTGCAGTCTCTCGGCGATCTGACCCCCCGGAAACTCGAGGGCACCGATGGCGCCTTCTTTCCTTTTTGGTCCGCAGATGGGAAGTTCATAGGATTCTTTGCTGACGGCCATCTCAAGAAAGTGCAGGCGTCGGGCGGTCCAGTCACCGTTCTCGCAGACGCCCCGAATGCGCGCGGCGGATCCTGGAACCAGGACAATGTCATCATCTACGAGCCGGACTACCGGGATTCCATCTGGCGAGTCAGCGCCTCGGGTGGAACCCCGGCGCGCCTGACCAAGTTTGAAGGCGGCAAGCACACTACCCACCGCTGGCCCAAATTCCTGCCCGACGGCAAGCATTTCCTGTTCTTCGCCACCAATCACTCCGGAGGATCGGAGCAGGGAATTTATTTCGGTTCGCTCGCGGATGGTTCGTACAAGCACGTGATCGACTCCGATTCCGACGCTCAATATGCCTCCGGCTATCTGCTCTACCACCTGCAGCAGGCATTGCTGGCGCAGAAGTTCGATCCCTCCAGCGGAACGGTGTCAGGTGATCCGGCGCCGGTGGCAAACTCGGTGGAATACGACTCCGGAACATGGCACACCTCATTTGCCGCCAGCCAGAACGGCTTGCTGGTCTACGAGCCGGGATCGAAAGCGCTGGGGACGGATCTTTACTGGCTGGATGCCAGCGGCAAATTGCTCAAGAAGGTCGGCGAACGGGCCTTCTACAAAGGCAGCGGCCGATTTTCTCCGGACGGCAAACGCCTGGCCGTATCCATGGGAGATCCGCAAGCCGACATCTGGGTATTCAACCTGAGTGGCGGAGCGCCTACCCGCCTCACTTTCGGCGGCGCCACCCACCTGATGCCGTCGTGGTCAGCGGACGGCCAGCGGGTCGTGTATGTCAGACAGAGTGGGCCCACGGTGGTCACTGGGACCTCGCTGCGCACCCGCCTGGCCAACGGCGGCGGGCAAGAAGAAGTCCTGATGGAGGGCGATACTAACGGGCAGGCCCGCACCCTGTTTCAGCCGCAGTGGTCGCCCGACGGACGCTACCTTGTCCACATGGAACAGACCGGTCCCACCGTCTCCGGAGTGTGGGCCCTGCCCTTGACCGGCGACAAGAAACCGTTCCCCATCGTTCAGCCCCAGTCTCCGCAAGCCCGAATCATTCAGTCCTGTCTTTCCCCCGACGGCCGCTGGCTGGCCTACAGTTCGACTGAGTCAGGACGGGAAGAGATTTATGTGACCCACTTCCCCAGCGGCGAGGGCAAGTGGCAGGTCTCGCAGGACGGAGGAACTTTCCCCAACTGGCGTGGCGACAGCAAGGAGATCTACTACGTAGGTCTCGACGGCTTTATGCACGCCGCCACGGTCAACACCAAGAGCGCAGAGTTTGAATTAGACCCGGTACGCACCGCGTTCCAGGTGAATTACATCGCTCCAGTGGGGGTACCGTACGACGTCGCTCCCGACGGCCAGCACTTTATCTTCGCCACCTATCCCGAAAGCGTTTCCATCCCGATGGTTCTGGTTACGAACTGGGTGGGGGATTTGAAGAAATAGATCGCGAAGACCGGGTGCAACTGGCAGTACACCGAGCCGGGTGGCCCGCCTTTGCGTTTCTTGCAAAAGTGGAATTCCGCAGCCTCATCCGTCCGGGGTTTTCTACCCGACAACCTACGTCCAGGTCTCACTCAACACCCTGGCAAAGTTTGCGCCAACAATCTTCTCGGCGATCCTCGCTGAATACCCGCGCTTCAGCAACTGATCGGCGATCACCTCGATCCTGCGCGGAATGTTCAGTCCTACCACGTAAGTCGGCCGGTCTTCCTCCGGCGCCGCGAGGCCGGATTTCTGCCGCTGTTCTTCGAATTTGTTGAACTCCGCCATACCCTTCGGGCTGGTGTCGAAAGGATCGAGCGAAGCATCGCTGCCCACGCCCACATGATCTTCGCCGGCCACTTTCAGCGCATGCTCCATGTGCGCCATGTAATCGTCAACCGTCGGCTGCCTGGGTGAGGCCGTCAGGTAGGGTAAATCGTAAATGCCCACCACCCCACCCTTGTCGGCCAGTGCGCGCAGCTGTTCGTCGGTCTTGTTGCGGGGATGCGGGTGCACTGCCACGCAGCCGGCATGCGACATGATCACCGGTTTCGATGAGGCCGTCATGGCATCGGCCGTGGTTTGCGGGTTCGCGTGGCTGAGATCGATGGTCATGCCAAGAGAGTTCATCTTCTTCACCGCCGCGTGCCCAAGCGGGCTCAGCCCTCCTCCGTTCGGTTCCATCACGCCGGCTCCGAAAGCTGACTTGCGGTTGTAGGAAAGCTGCATCACGCGAACCCCGAAATTGCGGAAAGCTTCGAGATAGTCGATTTTCCCCTCCAGCATGTCCACGCTCTCAAAGGAAAGGATGATGCCCAGCTTCCCCTCGCGCCGGCTGCGCTCCATGTCGGCCGGTACTCGCACCTGCAGGAAATATGCAGGATGAACCTCGATCATCTGGTAGAGGTACGCAATCTCCTGCGCGGTGTCCGCAAAACCCTCATTAATTCCGCCGAGCGACCACTTGACGACATGAACCCCGGAATTGCGTACCAGGTGGAGGTCAGCCTGCGGCAGCGGCAAGGTGCCTGTGGCTGGCGGTCCGCAGTTGCAGTCGAGAATGAGCGAACGCTTGTACAACTCGGTGGCCTGGCTCGAAACCGGACTGTCGCCGGCCAATTGCTGAGCAAGAAGAGAGGAAGACAGCATGGCGGAGACGGAACCGCCAAGCATGATGCGTGAGAATTCACGACGGTTCATAAGCGCTTCCCGCACGATGGCGGCTCCGATCACGAGTGCACCTGTGGCAGCGGATGTTAAGGCCGTCAGAGACACAAGTCAATTTTTGTTGTTGCGGAGATCGCACAAACCTGCAGATTCCCCGGCGGAACCCGCACGTGCACTTTCTTAGCTCGCCTTTCCTTGTCATCATGTTCGTCGGCGTCTGTCTCAAGCTGAGGTGAGCAGAAGGAGTTAGTCTCGACCCGGTACGGGCAGATAGCCGCAGGAGTGAGCGACTTGTGGGAGGATACCAGGAGACAATTCCGGACCGGCGCCGCTGGCTGCGGCACAAGGTGCACGCCCCGGCCTTCGCCAGCTTCGACGGCGTCACCGGCGGCATGATCCTGGACCTGAGCGAGCAAGGCATTTCCATGCAGACCCCTGCTCCCCTGGAAGTCTCCCGTCCCATCCGGCTGCAATTGAACCTGTCCGATCCCGCTACCTGCGTGGAGACCACTGGCTACGTCGCCTGGGCCGACGCCCTGGGCCGCGCCGGCATACGCTTCTCCGAACTGCCGGAGGAAGCGCGCATCCGCCTAGATGAGTGGCTCGAACACAACGCTTCCACGCCCAGCCGCAAGGTGCCCAAGCTGACTCTGGGCGAACCAGCTTTGGCCGCACTGCACCTGAACCCTGCGGGAACTGAGATGCCCGGACCCCGGGCCATCAGCCTGGAATGGGACGCGGTCATGCCGGAGAAGAAGGGTTCTCCGCTAACTTCGAGCACGATCCAGTACGAGTTCAACTCGCTCGGTTCTGACCTGAACGCAGCCCTGCGGATGATCGGGGAACGCGCCCGCTCACTCACCCGCGGAGACAGCGCCGCCATCGCGCTTGCCCACAACGGGTCAATGATGTGCCGGGCCAGTATTGGAGCCAATGCCCCGGCGCTGGGTGCTCGGCTGGACGTGAATGCCGGCTTCTCCGGAGAGTGTGTGCGCAGGGGTAAAGCCCTGCGCTGCGACGATGCCGAAATTGATGAGCGGGTGAATGCCGGCAGTTGCCGCCGGCTCGGCATCCGCTCCATCCTGGCCGCCCCCATCCAGTACGAGCGCGAAATCGTGGGATTGCTGGAGGTCCTCTCGGCTCATCCCTTTGCTTTTGATGAAGGCGACGTCGCCGTGGTCGAGCGCCTGGCCCAGACCGTGCTGCTAGCCATGAGGCAAGTAGGGCTCACCTGAAACCGGGTGCTCCGTCTTTGTGGTTCTGTGTCAGGGCTCAATTCCACGGTCCTATCCCTCTGGGGATTTCTTTTCTTGTAAGAAGAGAGCCGGCGAACCCGAGGCCTTGAGAGATGGTCCCGCCCCACGCTTTGGCGAAAAATGTGAAAGGCTGGGGTCTCCGGCTACGAGCGAAGGGACTCGCGGCCGGTAATTCCGCCTGCAGCTGCCCAACTTCCCGAGGGTTGATCTGCATCCACAAGAAACTCGATTCCGTACAAATACAGAGCGCGATGGCGGACCGTTCCACGCACGCGAACCCGTTCCTGGCATCGGGGTGGTAGAAATTCGACCTGAATTTGCGAACCTAGCGGCAGATTCGCGATGGCAAACAGGCACATCCCGACCTCGCTGAGGTTGATGCCAAGAGCATCCACGTGCGCAGATCCGGCGAACACTTGTACGGAGGCGTTCAGCAATTGACGCTGCCGCCGGCGCCGGTTCTGGACGGGCTCACTCTTGAGAATCATCCCCCCACCAGGGGACAAGGTAGCGCAGTGATCTTCGTGGGCGAAGATTACGGAGGTTCAGTGGCTGGTATCAGGACTTGGGGTGACCGTCGCAAACAGGCAGTTGTGAAGCACCCATATTAGTCTCTGTGCTCTGAACCCGAGCGCGTGCCCCCTTTGCGTTCTCTGCAAAGGTGGGGTGTCGGTCTTTCGAACACCGCGAAGGTGGGGAGCATGGAGTCGCAGGCAGTTCGGAATCCCGGTCAGACTCCCTGAGCTTCGTTGACTTGCTGGTTTTGCCGACGTAAGATTCGCCACGCATGATCGGCCAGACCATTTCCCACTACCGCGTCACCGAGCGACTCGGGGGTGGCGGGATGGGCATCGTTTACAAGGCCGAGGATGTCAAACTCGGCCGCTTTGTCGCCCTCAAATTTCTGCCGGATAAAGTGGTCAACGATGAGCAGGCTCTGAGCCGCTTCCAGCGTGAAGCCAAGGCCGCTTCTGCTTTGAACCATCCCAACATCTGTACGGTTTATGAAATTGATGACCAGCATGGCCAGCCCTTTATCGCCATGGAGTTTCTGGATGGCGTGACCTTGAGGCACCGCATTGCGGGGCGGCCTCTGGACATCGAGATGGTGTTGGCCTTGTCCATCGAGATTGCCGAGGCGCTGGATGCTGCCCACGCCGAGGGCATCGTCCATCGCGACATCAAGCCGGCAAACCTTTTCGTGACCAAGCGCGGACATGCCAAGATTCTCGACTTCGGTCTGGCCAAGCTAACCCTGCGCAGCAGCCGGGTTAGCGACGCTGCGGGAGAAACCGTTCCGGAGACGACTTTGATCAGTGAGGAGCTGCTGACCAGTCCGGGGGCCACGATGGGCACGGTGGCTTACATGTCGCCGGAGCAAGTACGGGGCAAGGACCTGGATGCGCGCACTGACCTGTTTTCCTTCGGTGCGGTTCTGTATGAGATGGTGACCGGCGTGATGCCGTTCCGAGGCGAAGCGTCGGGTGACATCTTTGATGCGATCCTGCACAAAGCGCCGACGGCAACGGTTCGTCTCAATCCGGATGTTCCCCTTGAGCTGGAGAGGATCATCAGCAAAGCCCTGGAAAAGGACCGGGAGTTGCGTTACCAGCACGCTTCCGAAATGCGGGCCGACCTGAAGCGGCTGAAGCGGGAAACAGAATCAGGCAGAGCGGTCGCCGGGTCCGGGTCCGCGGCGGGTTCCTCGGCTACGGCAGGGCCAGCTGTTTCCGCCCCCGGATCTGACGGCACACCGGTCTCGTCCTCTGCCTCCGTTTCGTCCGGTTCCGTGCTGATGGCCGAGGCCCGGCGCCACAAAGGCTTGCTCGCAGGCAGCGTGGCGGTTGTGGTCTTGCTGGTGCTCGCCGCAGGTTTCGGGGTCTACAAACTCGTGGGCCGCGGGGGCCCAGCCATCAACACTGGCAACATCAGTATCCGTCCGCTCACCGATCACGGACAGGCCATCGGGTTTGCCAGCATCTCAGGAGACGGCCGTTTGGTGGCGTATGGGAGGCGCGAAGGCGAACGCAGCTTGAGGGTGAAGCAGGTCGCCACCGGGAGCGAGGTCACGGTCGTGCCCCCGCAGACCGGTCTGTTCGGCACTGGCGCTGCTTTCACGCCGGACGGAAATTATCTCTATTACGCGCATGCTGACCCCGCCAACCCGAACGATACGAATCTCTATTCTGTGCCCGCCCTGGGTGGAGCAGCACGACAAGTCGTCACTGATGTCGCCAGTTCGGTGGCATTTTCCCCCGATGGCAAACGTATGGCGTACCGCCGCATGATTCCAGATAAAGGGGAGAGTCAGCTTCTGATTGCAAACGCTGACGGCAGCGGCGAGCAAGTGATCGCCCAGCGCGGAATCCAGAATACTAGTTTTCTCACAGAGCCTTCCTGGGCGGCCGCGGGCAATCTTATCGCGGTCGGTGCTTTTGAGGTGGGGAAGACCGCCATCACGTCCATCCTGATATTTACGCCGGAAGGCAAGCTGGTAAAGGACTTCCCGTTCCCGATGATTGTCAGTGCGGTGGCGTGGCTGCCCGATTCCTCCGGTATGTTTTTCGTGGGAGCGGAAAAGTCGACTGGCCTGCGGCCGCAGATCTGGTTTCAACCCTATCCAACCGGTGATTTTTTCAAGATCAGCAATGACTTGAGCCAATACTCCTGGCTGAGTGTTACCGCGGATGGGAAGTCGTTCGTCACCACCCAGGAACGCCCTACGGTCGGGATTTATGTGGGCGATTCGCCGCCGGTCCTGAACCCCGCCATCGATTGGAAGCTGGCTCCGGTCTCGACAGAAGAAGCAACGGGATATGCAATCTCATGGACTGCTTCGGGGAAGCTCCTGCAGCGGGATGCGTCGTTTCACGACTATGTAACCGCCGCCGATGGCAGCGGCCGGGTGCGCTTGCTGGAGCATGATGACTTAGTCTTCGACCCAATCGCCTGCGGTCCGGGTAACGTGGTTGTAGTGGGCCGAGTTGTGGAGAACAACTATCCCAATTTGTGGCGGCTTGATTTGGAAACTGGAGAACTGAAGCAGATCACTTCTGGCACGGACGAGGAACAAGGTTCCTGCACGCCCGACGGCAAATGGGTGGTGTACTCCGGACCTCAAGCTACGGACAACGTAGTGCACATCTTCAAGGTTTCCATTGACGGCGGCACACCGGTGGAACTGGCTCACGGTAACGTGCTGACCCCGGTTGTGTCTCCGGATGGCGCATTGGTAGCGTATGGAAGGATTGACGGGCAGGGTGCTGCTGCAAAGTCGAAGATTGTCGTCCAGAAGCTGGAAGGTGGTCCACCCGTGAAGGAGCTCGACGCGCCTCCAGGCTTCCATGAGTTGGGATGGGCGCCGGATGGGCGCGCCCTTACTTATGTCCGAAACACGTCGGGAAGCGTTCAGAATGTCTACATGCAGCCGTTGGCTGGCGGCGCAGCCGTGCAGTTGACCCACTTCAATTCTGAGCCAGGTGCCGTCTACGCCTATGCCTGGTCACGCGACGGCAGGAAATTCGCCATCGCCCGCGGTCGCTACAACGATACCGATGTAGTCTTGTTCAGCGGCTTCCGTTAAAAGCTAGTATTGCGTCCCTGAGGATAGCGAGATACCTTCTGGCGTGCTGCGGAGCGGCCCTACCCACCCTGCTTCAGCTCCGTCAAAACCTGCTTGGCGATTTCCTTCAGGGTGTCGAACACGCCCTGCCCCTGGAAGGCGATGGCTTCTATGACGGGCTCGTTCTTCCGGCGCAGTTCTTTGGACAGGGAATCCACCGGCATCACGTTGGGCAGGTCGCGCTTGTTGAGTTGCAGCACGTAGGGGATCTTTTTGAAGTCGTAGCCGTGTTCTTTCAGGTTGGCCATCAGGTTGTCGAGCGCTTCGACGTTGGCGTCCATGCGTTCCTGCTGCGAGTCGGCCACGAACACGATGCCGTCCACGCCTCGCAGGATCAGCTTGCGGCTGGCGTCGTAGAACACCTGTCCGGGAACCGTATAAAGGTGAATGCGGGTCTTGAAGCCGCGCACCGAACCCAGGTCAAGCGGCAGAAAGTCGAAGAACAGGGTACGTTCTGTCTCCGTGGCCAGCGAGATCATCTTGCCTTTTTGCTGCTCCGCGGTCTTTTGATAAATGAACTGCAGGTTCGTCGTTTTGCCGCCCAGGCCGGCGCCATAGTAAACGATCTTGCAATTGATCTCGCGGGCTGCAAAGTTGATGAAACTCAAGACTTTCCTCAATTACCTGCGGCAGACGTTCCCCTGCCGGAGACGTCCCCGTCTGAATGTTGAGCTTGGTGCTGCTGGTTTTATACCACACGCGTTGCCGTTACCGGCAGGTTACCGAGGTTACTAGGAGCGGACCTCAGGCGTCAGACCTCGGACTTCAGGTCGCAGATGGCAGCACTCAGCATTCAGCACTCGGCATTCAGCCACGCTATGTTTCCGAAGCCTGAGAAGTACTCCTAAAGGGCTGAGTGCTGAATGCTGAGTGCTTGTCCTGCCCCCACACTCTGCCCGCCACTACCGTCCCGGAGGCAACGGATAGTACCCGTCCTTGGCGATCACGTTCACGCACGGCCGCAGGTCGGAACTCTTGCACCCCGGACGGCCTACCCGGACTTCAATCTGCCGGTAGGCGGTGCTCGGAGTAGCGCGGCCCACGTAGCCTAACGTGTACTGGTTTCTGGCGTCGCCGATCACCTTGGCGTAGGTCTTATCGATGGCCGCCTGCCCCAACTCGTTATACACCTCGCCTCCGGTGGCGTTGGCGTACTTGGGCAGGATGTCGGCGTATCCGAACTTGGGGATGTGTACCGCGCGCTGCAGCTTGCTGTAGAGCGGGATGGCCGCGCCTTCCACTCCGATGCCATACACCAGGATGCCGTTCGACAGCAGCACTCTCAGCACGTCGCTGTAACTGGCGTCGCTGCCGTACTCCCGCCCATCGCTGATGATGAAAATGATTTTGCGCCGCGCCCGGTCGCGTTTGCCCAGGTCGAGGGCCGCCGCCAAAATCACGTCATTCAGCACGTGCGCTTCGCGGGGCGGCGTCACTACCGGCGGTACAGGCGACTCCACCGGTACGCCATTGACCACCGGACCATGGGGGCCAAGTGGCCCACTGGTTACCGGAGGCCCGTTGTTGCTGCCGCTTACCGTCTTCAGGCTGTTCAGCGTCGCGTACAGCGTCTGGCCCAGTTCGGAGTAGTCTTTCACCTTGGAGAAGGTCCCGCTGTAGGTGTAAACCGCGACCTCGTCAAACTGGGTGAACGCCCCTTCCAGCGAAGGAAACGTCTTGTTGACCTTCTGCAGCGCCACGTCGGGCATGCCTGTATCCAGGATCACCGCTGCCGACAAGGGGAAGGGATCGCTGGTAAAGAAATTCAGCTTCTGCTTCACCCCGTCCTCCAGAACCGAGAAGTCCTTGGGCAGCAGGCCGCTCACCAGGCGGCCGGAATCGTCTTTCACCATGACCGGCACCAGCACCTGGTTCACAATGCTCTTGAGCTTGAATAATTCTTCCTGCGTACCCGGCTCCTGCGTGGCTCCACCCTCGGGGACCGTGGTGATTTTGAAGGGCGGTGCCGGCGTTTCCCCGGCGGGTTGAGGTGCTGCCGAAGTTCCAGTCTGAGGCGCAGGCTGGCTCGGCGGCGGCGCCTCCTGGGGACTCGGCAGCGGGTTGGCCGGCGGCTTGGGCGGCTGCGTCGTTGATGGAGCGTCCGGAATCTCTTGTTTTTGTGGCGCTTGCTGGCATGTCCCCACGCCAGAAGCCAGGAAAAGTAGCGCGATCCCCAGCCCGCCAACCCTGCGTTGCCTGCGGCTCAATGCGTACACCGGTAGCCTCTCCGCCTTGCGGCCGGCAATCCTTCTCACTGGGATGCCGTTACTACACTGTTTGGTGCATCTAAGGCTCTAGGAATAGACTAACAAAAAGGACCCGAGATTACTCCATGCCCAAGGTTCACGTTATCCACATCCGCAGCGCAGCCTGGGTGTGCTTGTGGTTGGCGGCAAGCGTTTTCTTTTCCAGCGCTCAGCAACTCCCGGTATACACCGGTCCCGGAGCGGTCCAGCCCCAGGACCAGGAGCAGAGCCAGGACCAGAACGACCGCGATCAGGTCACCGAAACCCTGAAGGTGAACGTCGACGTGGTCCAGCTCTTCTTTAACGTCAAGGACAAGAAGGGTGGCCTCATCCCCAGCCTGGCCAAGGATGATTTCGAGGTCCTCGAGGATGGCAAGCCCCAAACCATCAAGTACTTTGCCGCCGAGTCCAACCTTCCTTTGACCCTGGGTATTCTGATCGACGCCAGCGGCAGCCAGCAGCGTGTCCTGGAGATGGAAAAAGAGGTCGGTGGGTCCTTCCTCAGCGAAATCCTGCGCCCCAAAGATGAGGCCTTCGTCATCAGCTTCGACGTCGACGTCAACCTGCTGCAGGACTTCACGAACTCTTCCCGCCGTCTGAAGGATGCCCTGAACAGCGCCAAGATTAATGCTCCGATGGGAAGCTGCGGTGGCGTGCCTGGCCTTGGCGGCGGCCCCGTGCCCTGTACCGGCTCTCCCAAAGGCACGCTGCTTTATGACGCGGTGTACCTCGCTTCCCACGACGAACTGGCTAAAGAAGTTGGCCGCAAGGCTATGATCCTGCTCACCGACGGTGAAGACCAGGGTAGCCAGCTCAAGAACAAAGATGCCATCGAAGCCGCCCAGAAGGCGGACAGCATCGTCTACGTGCTGCTGATCGCGGACCGCGGATTTTACGGAGGGATGGGCTACTCCGGCGACAGCGAAATGAAGAAGCTTACCTCCGAGACCGGCGGCCGCGTCATTGAAGTCGGCAACAAGTTCGACAAGCTCAAAGATGCCTTCGACCAGATCGCCCGCGAGCTGCGCAGCCAGTACAACATCGGCTACACCCCCATCAACCGCGCCAAAGACGGTACTTTCCGCAAGGTGGAGATCCACGCCAAAGACAAGACCTACAAGATCCAGTCCCGCTCCGGCTACTACGCCATCGCCCGCAAGGACTAGCGCCACGTCATGCAAATGGCGAATCGTATCAGGGCATGCCTTCAGGCATGCCGGGTTCTTAGGGCTCTTATGAGGTTGGCTCGCCCTCACTCCGTCCGCAGCGCCTGAATCGGCTCCAGCGCCGCTGCCCTGCGCGCCGGCTGGATCGTTGCCATCAGCCCCACCAGGCTCAGCACCATGGTTGTGACCAGCAGAATGTCGGGCGCGTAAGGCTTCACTCCAAACAACTGCGTCGTCATGGCACGGCCAGCCAGGATGGCCGCCGGAATGCCAATCGCCAAACCAATCCCAATCTGCGCAAACGCCCCGCGCAGCACCAGCTTCAGGACATTCAGCCGGTCCGCGCCCAGTGCCATTCGGATCCCGATCTCGCCGGTGCGCCGCTCCACCTGGTAAGCGGTTACGCCATAAAGCCCAACCGACGCCAGCACCAGCGCTAGTATGCCGAACAAAGATGTCAGCTTGGCCAGCATCGCTTGCTGGGCGAAGTTCCCCTCCACCTGGGCGGCGAAGGTCCCAAAATCAATCACCGCGAGGTCAGGGTTCACTTGCGCGAGCGCGTGCCGGACCTGCGCTTCCAGCCCCGGCACGTTGCCTTGAGTCATGAGCACGACGGCGCCCAGGTAGTGGGAAGCGTTCTCGAACGCCTTCAATCGCGGAGTGTCATACTCAAGGCGCTGCGTATCCGCCAGGAAGAAGGTTGGCGGAATCTTGCTGGTGGGTTCGCGGTACTGGGTATCCTCGGTGATGCCGACGATCTCAAAGGCTCCTGCATACTTCTGGTCCATATCCCCGAAGTGTCTTCCAATCGGATCCTCGTCTTTGAAGAACTTCCTGGCAAATGTCTGGTTGACCACGGCGACGTTTCGCGAACTGGCCGTGTCCTGGTCTGAAATCGCGCGCCCCTTCACCACCTTCGTGCCGATGGCATCAAAATAGCCTTCACCGACCCGGACCCACGATGCTGCATTCTGATAAGTGCCCGGCGGAGGCGGCGCCTGTCCTTCGACGAAGACTTCTTCGCTCCAGTTATCTCCTTCCATCGGACTGTACATCGCAAAACCCACGCGGCTCACCCCCGGAATCGCCGCCAGGGTGTCATGCAACTGGCGGTAGAACGCGGGAAGGCTCTCCGGCGCATATCCCGCCATGTGTGGGTCAATGTGCAGGATGTAGCGGTTCGCGGTCTCGAACCCGAAGTGCTGGTTCTGCATGTTTCGCAAGCTCTGGGTCAGCAATCCCGCGGCGCACAATAGCACCAGCGACAGCGCTGCCTGGGTTACCACCAGCGATTTTTGCGTCCAGCCGCCTCCGTGAGGAGTCGCACGGTAGGCTCCCCGCAAGGCATCGGCCGGATCCGTGTGTGCCGTCATCCATGCCGGGGCAACCCCGAAAAGGATTCCTGTCAGCAGCGAAACCACAAAAGTGAATCCTAAAACCGGCAGCGAAGGCATGGGGCTGATTGCGACCTCGTTGGTTTGAAATGCCAAGCGCAAAATGAGGCGCGTGCCCCAAAACGCGAGCGCAACTCCTACCATCCCCCCGAACAGAGACAGCACCGTACTCTCGGTCAGCACCTGAACGATTTGCCGCGACCGGGGTGCGCCCAGGGCCATTCGGACGGCAGCTTGCTGCCGACGACTCGCAGCGCGCACCAGCATCAGGTTCGCCACATTGGCGCACACGATTAACAGGACGAAACCCGAAACCCACATCAGCAGGTGCAGGCCCGACTGGTACTGATCGCGCATCATCTGCACGCCGGCGCCGCCTGGCGACAGGTGCAAGGTCTGCTTCGGCACCAGGGCTTGCTCTCCGGGCTCGAGCTTGCTGACCGGGCTCAACAACCATTGCTGTAACTCCAACTGCAGATGGGTCTCGATACTCTTGGGGTCAGCGCCCGGCGCCAGCCGGCCGATCAGGTCCAGCCAGTCTGACGTAGGAAAATCCAGCAGGGCGCCCCTGCGGTCAATCAACGGTTCGTCTGCCAGGGGGATCCAGAAGGCGGGCGCGCTCTCCACTCGGTCACCGTAGAAGCCGGATGGCATGACACCCACCACCGTGAAGGGTTGGCCGTTGAGGGTGAAACTCGCCCCAACCACCGACGGATCTCCACCGTACTTCTGCTGCCAGGTGGAATAACTCATGACCACGACCGGCTCCGCCCCCTTGCGATCATCCGTCGCGCTGAATGCTCGTCCCGCGTAAGCGCCGATGCCAAACATGGGGAAGTAGTTTCCCGAGACGTACTGCGTCTTTTGCGACTCCGCGGGCTGGTTGCTCCCCACGCGGCGGACGCCCATCAGAGTGCGCCCCGCTTGGAAGGCGGCCAGTTCGGTGAACCCCGGGGTCCCGTCGCGGAAGGTCTTGTACTTGTCATAGGAGAAAATCGACCAGTCATTCTGCAGACCACCGTTGACGCAACAATTCTCCACGTCACCGATGCGATAGAGCTCACTCGGTTTGGCCACCGGCAGGGACTTCAACAGTACGGCATGCACCAGGGAGAAGATGGCCGTGGTTGCCCCAATCCCCAGCGCCAGCGTCAAAACCGCTGTGGCTGTGTAGCCGGGAGCGTTTGCAAACTGCCTCAGCGCGTAGCGGACATCGTCCATGAATTGCATGGCCACCCCCGAAGGTCTATACGGAAGAATCTTCTCAGTTGTTCAGATCGAGCACCAGTGGGCGCAGTTGTTCTGCTCGGTACCCGGGGAGTTGGACGCCGTCGCAACCGGTTCGTGAGCAGCCTCGACCAGCCTGTGTAGGTACCGACTCAATCTAGAACTGGCCGCATAAGTGGTTTTGGGAAGGGCACGGCTTCAGCCGTGCCGTAGGTCGCTAGAAGAATATCGGGCTTTAGCCGCTGAGGTTTAGCTTCTTGCTCGACTCGCCATCACCTCTCACGGCGTGCGGTCCTTCACCCTCCTCACAAACTTCAGCCCTGACCACACCTCGTTCACCGCGCACACTTTGACGTCCACCAGGCCCGCATCCAACCCGATCTTGCGCACCATATTCTCATCCAGATCGGAAGCCACGCCGGAAGTTTTCTTGGGCCAACTGACCCAGAGCATTCCTGCCGGCACCAGTTGCTTCGCTGTCCGGGCAAATTGCTTCTTCAACTCGCTCTGGGTCTTGACGAACAACATGGCGAAATCAAGATTGTTCGTCGCCGCACAACAGTTCGCCAATGCATCTTTCAGCTCAGCCGTCACCTCCACGGGCATCGCCAGCAAGGCCACGCGGAACTGCTCCTTGATGCCTAGTTTTTTGGGAAGGGGGGTGCCGGAGTATCCCGCCATACGCGCCTACTTGGCCGGGGCGTAGTATCCGTGGCGGCTGCGGACGCGCAGGTTCTTGTGGTTTTGCGCCAGGATCTCGATGGTGCGGAAGCGCCCGTCGGTAGCGAAGTCCGCGGGTTTGTACGACAGCGCATACTGGCTGCGCAATTCGTCCTGGATTTCCGCGAAAGCGTTGGCGACGTCATTGATCTGGAAAGGAAAGAACGCGCGGCCCCCGGTGGCGTCCGCGATCCGTTCCAGCACCTTGTCCCCGCGCTGTCGCGATCCAGTCACGTTGGTGCTGATGGTGTACACGATCACTTCTGCCCGCTGCGCCATCTCGATCGCCTCTTCGCGGGTCACGTGGCTCTGGTTGTCGTCGCCATCGCTCAGCAGGATGATCGCCCGCCGTACCGGCCCGCTCTGGGTTTCCTGCGCTTTCAGCAGTTTGTCGCGGCAGGCGAAATACAGGGCGTCATACATGGCGGTGCCGCCCCCGGGGCGCAGCGCCCGGACACCCCGCGACAGCTCCTCGGTATTGTCGGTGAAGTCCTGCGTGACTTCGGGCGTCACATCGAAGCCCACCACGAACGCCTTATCGTATTGCCGCCGCACCGTCTGATTCAGGAACTCGATGGCTGACTCCTGCTCGAACTTGAAGCGGTCGCGCACCGAGTTGCTGGCGTCCACCAGCAGGCCCACTTGCAGGGGCAGGTCGGTTTCATTGTGGAAGCTGCGAATCTCCAGCGCTGGACGGTTGTCGTCGATGACTCTGAAGTCATCTTTCTTCAAATCCTTGACGTATCGGCCATGCTTGTCGGTGACGGTGAAGACCACGTTGACTTCGTTGACCGTCCGGCGGATGGTGGTGGCGGTTTCATCGAGCGGGGGCAGCTGCGATTCGGGACTGGCCGGTGGCGTCGCTTTCGGTAGATCGCTCTGCGTCTTCGGCGCAGCAGCCGGTTCAGTCGAGGCTGGTGCGGTGGAGGTGGCCGCAGGCGCCGGGGACGCAGCCGCTGGGGACGCAGGCGGCGTTTCTACCGGCTGAGGTTTTTTCTCTGCCTGAGTTGCCGATGGAGCGGAGGGAAATTCCTGCCCTGAAGTCTGCGCCCCTGCCGCCGGCAGCAGCAGTGCAATCCCAGCCAAGACCAGAATGAACCTGGAAGCCCGCATCCGTGGTTGTCATTATAGCTGTTGCCGGTGTTTGCGTGCATCGCTTGAGTAATCCCGACGACTTGAGCCCGTCTCCAAAACCCTGCTGCCCGCAACCCCAGCCCCGGGCCGGGGCTGGGGGTTTGCGTTAACGATAGGCAATTTGGGGCAGAAGACTCACTCGTAAGGCGGCCACTTGTAACCCCGCGACCAGCAATGTCGTCGCGGCGGCTGACCACGCTCGAACCCCGCTTTTCATGCTCACCCCTCTAACCATTCCCACGATTGAGGCCAACCCGACGACCACAGTCATCGCGATTTCCGTCGGCGAGAACCTCCCCGAGACGATCTGTGCCCGCCGCCCTGGCGCTGCTCCTCACCTTCGTTTCGGTGAAAGTTTCAATCCACGTTGCCTCTGGCAAGGCCTGATGAAGACGTCTGACGTTGTCAGTTGATCTCGCGTCCTGGGGAGCTGACTATCATCTGCCCGAGGCCGTGATTCTCCTCAAGAACTCCTCCAACTCGGCCGGCAACGTCCGCGAGAATTCCAACTCCACCCCGGTCCGAGGATGCTGCAACTTCAACTCCGCCGCGTGTAGAAAATTTCGCGAAAGCGCCAAACCCGCTGGCCCTCGCAACTCTCGCGGCGCGCCATACAGCGTGTCTCCCACCACCGGATGCCCCAGCGACGCCAGATGTACTCGGATCTGGTGCGTCCGCCCGGTATCGATCCTCACCTCGAGCAGGGTGAACTTGCCAAACTCCGAATCCATCCGCCGGGTCACCGTGTAATGCGTAATCGCTTCCCGCCCGCCCTCGCGCCGCGTGGTCATACGCGTCCGCCGTATTCGGTCGCGACTGATGCTGCTGGTGATCGTGCCCCGCTCCTGTTTCAACCACCCGTGGACCAGCGCAATGTAGGTCTTCTTCACCTCGCGCCGCGAAAACTGCGCCGCCAGCTTACGGTGCGCTTCATCGTTCTTGGCCACCACCACCAGCCCGCTGGTCCCCTTGTCCAGGCGATGCACAATCCCCGGCCGCAGTTCGCCGCCTACTCCCGAAAGCTGTCCGAAACGGTGCAGCAGCGCGTTCACCAGCGTCCCGCGATTGCGTTGGTCTTCGGTCGCCCCCGCCCCCGCATGCACCATCATGCCTGCGGGCTTGTTGACCACCGCCAGGTCCTCATCTTCGTACACAATGTCGAGCGGAATTTCCTCCGCCATCGCTCGCAAAGGCGGAAGCTCCACCGCTCCCAACACCGCGATCCGCTCTCCTCCCCGCAGCCGCAGCGAAGCCTTTGCCGGGACGTCATTCACCCGCACCTTCTCCTCCGCAATCAGCAACTGAATGCGCGCCCGGCTGGTCTCCGCCAGCTGCGCCACCAGGAACTGGTCCAGCCGCTGCCCGCGAGCCTCCTCCGCCGCTACAAAATGTTTGGGAAAGTCGTCCACTGCCTGAGAGTTTACTTGGGAAGCAAGTCGTGGAGAGATTTTTTCAGACCCCAGCTTTTCTCTGTGTCTCTGTGGTGAGAAGTTTATCGCGCCGCTTGCACCGGCACGCCCTTGGGCACCCCGCTGCGCAGCCACCAGATCAGCCCGCCGGTAATCACCAGGCAAATCGAGATCAGCTGCGTGCCGGTCATCAGCCCGCCAAACACCGAGCCCCGCCCGGGATCGTCACGCAGAAATTCCAGGAAGTATCGTGCCACGCCATACAGGATCAGGTACGCCCCGAACACCTGCCCATCAAACTTCTTGCGTTTCAGCATCCACGCCAGTATGAAGAAATTCGCCAGCTCCACCGCCGATTCGAACAACTGCGTCGGCTCAAGCGCCTGGTTCAAGGGCGTTCCCACCAGCTGGTACGCAATGGGATTGGTGAAAGTCACTCCCCAGAACGCATTCGTCGGCTTGCCCCAGCAGCATCCGGCGGCAAAGCATCCTACGCGGCCAATCGCGTGCCCAATCGCCAGTCCCGGCGCAAACGCATCGCAAGTCGCCAGCGCCGGCATCTTGTGTTTGCGGATGTACCACACCGCCGCCGACAACGCCCCAATCAGCCCGCCCGAGAACACGCCCCCCGCCTGCAAAGTCGCCAGGCTGAAAATTTCGCTGGGGTGCGCCATGTACGCGTCCCAGTCAACAATGATGTACAGCACCTTCGCCCCGATGATGCCGCACAGCACCACCATGATGCCTAGGTTCCATGCGTTTTCCGGATCAATGCCCTGCTTCTCCGAATTGCGCACGCTGATCCACATCCCCAGCAGCACGCCCAGAGACACCAGCAGCCCGTAAGTGGGAAGGAAAAACCGTCCGATATGAAACAGTTGCGGAAACACTGATGGTTTAGATGCAGAACAATCGAAATTGGTCCAGATCAGTTTAGCAGGGAGGCGTGTAACCTGACGACTGAAGCCGGACGACGGAGGGCTGTAAAACAAGCCGACCCGCTATGCCGTGTGGTAGGCCGAGAATGAACCCGTCGTTAGACGATGGGAACCCGCCGCGACCCTTTAGGCATCTCCGCATGGCGGAGCACTGCACACCGGATCGATTACGAGTCAGGCCCCCGTTCATTCGGTGTTGGTTCAAAAATCGGTTACCACCATCACCAACTTGGCAGGTCGGCTTTCAATGTTGGATGCTAGGGAAAACTTCGACGTTACGCAAGGGGGGAACGATAAAAAGTTGGTACTCGGCTTGCCAGCAACTTTGGTTACCCCGCCCGCCGCTTCTCCTGCAACACTTCATCTAGCGCATCCGAAAGCTGGTGCGCCCGCTGCAGATAATCCACCGGACCGTTCTCCAGCTTGCGCTTTACCAGGTGATATTCATCTGCGATATTGAGCGCCGCCAGCACCGCCAGCCGCGCCGTGTCCACCGTGTGCGTCTGCTCGGCCACCGCGCGCATCTTCGAATCCACGTACTCCGCCAGCTTCAGGATGTACTCCGGGTCCGACCCGCGCAGGTTGTAGCCCTGGTCGAAAATCTCCACCCGCACGCTGCTGTTTTCCGCGCCTTTGACCGGAGTCTGTTTTGTGGCAGTCGCCATAGATGTTCACTCCCGTGAATCCGTCATGAGCCGCCGTGAGCTCCAGCAGTCCAAGACTTGGTACCCGGTACTAACTCGCCGCCTGCTCCTCGACCACGTGGTCGATCTGCGCCAGCATCTTTTCTACCCGGCCGCGCACCGTCTCTCGCTCCTTGCGCAACCTCACCATCTCCTTGCGCAAGCTTTCCACCTCTTCTTCCCGCTCCTCGAGCTGGCTGCGCAAGCGCTGGGCATCGCGCTCAGCCGCTGCCCGCCCCTCGCGGGCCGTCTTGTACAGTTCTATGGTGCGATAAACCTTCTCTTCGAGCGCCAGGAATTCGTCGGCAGGTACCTGGGTGGGCACGTCGTCTTCTGCAAGGTTTACAGACATGATGGGACTCATTCCCTCAGGAAAATTTCAAACTTAGGCGCAGTATAACCCAGAAAGCTGTGGATTACTGTGCCCTTCTTCCTCCGCGTCCTCTGAGTCCTCTGTGGTTAAGAAGTTATGGTCCTCCGCGTCCCCAGCGCCCCTTGCGGTTTTCATTTCCTGAGTTTCTTGAGCCGCGCCGCCGCCTCGTCCAAAGTCTCCGGGCGCTTGCAGAATGCGAACCGAACCTGCTGCGCTCCGTCGCGCGGATCATTGTAGAAACTCGTCCCTGGCACCGCCGCCACCCCGATTTCCTTCACCAGGTATCGCGTGAACGCCACATCATTGGCATATCCGAACCCGGAGATATCGGTCATCACGTAATAAGCCCCCCGCGGCCGGAAGCAACGAAAACCCGCCTCGGTCAGGGCCGGCATCAGGTGGTCGCGCCGCGTCCGGTACCGGGTCGCCAGCTCCTGGTAGTAGACCGCGGGCAGACCCAGCGCCACCGCTCCCGCCTCCTGCAGCGGCGCGGGAGCGCCCACTGTCATGAAGTCGTGTACCTTGCGGATGGCATTGGTAATCGCCGGAGGCGCGACGGCCCACCCCACCCGCCATCCAGTCACGCTGTAACTTTTCGAGAGTCCATTGATAGTGACGGTGCGTTCGCCCATGCCATCCAGGCGGGCAATGGAAATGTGCTGGGTGTCGTCGTAAAGAATGTGTTCGTAGATTTCGTCGGTGATCGCCACCACGTCGAACTCGATGCACAGCCTGCGGATCAGCTCCAGCTCCGCCCGCGTGAAAACTTTCCCCGTAGGATTGTTCGGAGTATTAAGGATGATGGCTTTGGTGTGATTGTGAAATGCCGCCCGCAGTTCGCGCTCGTCGAAGCTCCACTCGCCATCGGGCATTGTAGGAGGCCGCAGCTTCACGAACCGCGGCTTGGCTCCCGATAGCACCGAGTCCGGCCCGTAGTTCTCATAAAACGGCTCGAAGATGACGACTTCATCGCCCGCATTGCAGATCGCCAGCAGCGTGGAGATCATCGCCTCGGTCGAGCCGCAGCACACCGTGACCTGCGTCTCCGGATCTACGTGGATCCCTTGCCACTCCTGCATCTGCCGCGCAATCGCGTTGCGCAGGTTCTTCGCACCCCAGGTGATGGCGTACTGGTTAACGTCGCCCTCAATCGCTTCCTGCGCCGCCCGCTTGATCTCCGCCGGGGCCGGAAAATCAGGAAAGCCCTGCGCCAGGTTGATGGCGCCATATTGCATCGCCTGCCGCGTCATCTCGCGGATAACCGATTCCGTAAAATGCGCGACCTTGTCGCTCAGGAAGTGCTTTGGTTGAAAGGCCACGTCCGCCATAGTTGGGTCAGGGTAGCACAGGCTAATGCGGGTTCACCACAGAGACACAGAGGCGCAGAGAAACCACCGAACTTGATCCGCAGTGTTGGGTAGACCAAGGTCCCAGTCGCGGAGCGACTGGCATGTGATAGCCCGGCACGTAATTGCCGGGTAGGCAGGAGAAAGCAGGCGAGTCCCTTCAGACGACACTCACGACGCCCGCAACATCCCGCCCAATCCCTCGAGCGCGTTGATGATCTTCCCCGACCACTGCGCCACTTCGTCCTCGCGCAAAGTCCGCTCGCCGGATTGTAACGTCGCCCGCAACAAGATCGAATACTTACCCGCCGGAACCGCGCCGCCTCGGAAAATCTCCACCGGCACAAAACTGCGTAGCTCCGCGATCCCCAACCCCATCACCGCCTGCTGGATTTTCTCGAACCCGACCGCGTCCCCAAACACCATCGAGAAATCCCGCTCCACCGCCGGATACCGCGGCAACGCCTGGTAACGTACCTGCCGCAAACTGTGGGTGTACAAACGGTCGAGAAAAATTTCGCCGAGCCACACATCCTGCCGCAACTTGCGCGCCGCCTTCTCGGGATCAATCTGTCCGAACTGCGCCACCGTCGCGCCATCCATCACCGCCCGCGCTGAGCGCCCGGGGTGGTAGTACTCGGCAGCATTCGAGTCGTAGCACAAAGCATCGCACTCGAACGCTTCGAGCAGGGTTTCCATATCGCCCTTCAGGTCGAAGAACGAAAGCGGCCGCGCCCCCTGGTTCACGCTCGCGGCGACTGCACTGCCGGTTGCGCCCATGCAAACGCGCTTTAACTCCATCGCTTTTGGTCCCGACGCTTCCCACACCGGGCCGGCCTCGAACAGCCGCACGTTATCGCTGCCGCGATTCAGATTGTAGGCGACCATGCCCAGAATTCCTGGAACGATGGAGTTCCGCATCACCGAAGCTTCGTCGCTGATGGGGTTCGCCAGCTCGATCGCCGGCATAGGCGAAAACTTCGCCGCGTCTTCGTGCGAAATGAAGCTTAGCGAAACTGCTTCGTTGTAGCCCAGTGCCAGCAGCAGCGACCGCAGCTTCTGGTCTTTTGCTTGGTCAGGCTGATCGATTACCGCACCCGAAAAAGCCGGCAGCTTATTGGCAAACTTGTCGTAGCCGTGCAGGCGCGCAATCTCTTCGATCAAGTCAATCTCGCGCTCCACGTCCAGCCGCCAGCTCGGAATATGGACGGTGAACTCCGCTTCTTCCCCTGGTTCAGGCACACTTTCAAACCCCAGCCGCTTCAGGATGCCGAGAATTTCGTTGGTGCCGAGCTCTTCCCCGAGAATGCGGCGCACTTCGGCAAGATGCAGCGCCACCGGAGCCTGGTCGATGCGCTTGGCCACCACATCCACGACGTCGCCGACCAACTCTCCGCCGCCCGACTGCAGAATCAGTTCGGCTACGCGATCACACGAAAGAACGGTTGACTCATAGTCCGCGCCGCGTTCAAAGCGGTGCGAAGCGTCGGTGTGTATCCCGTGCCGCCGCGACATCTTGCGAACCATCGCCGGGTCCCACCACGCCGACTCGATCAGGATGTTGCGCGTCTTGTCGGTGATCATGGTGTCGAACCCGCCCATCACCCCCGCCAGTCCCACCGGCTTGCGCCCATCCGCCACCACCAGGTCTTCCGTCGTGAGCTTGCGCTCCACGCCGTCGAGCGTCTTGAGGGTTTCGCCATCCCGCGCCCGCCGCACAATGATCTTCCCGCCCTCGAGTAAGTCGAGATCGAACACATGCGTCGGCTTGCCGATCTCCCACAACGTGTAATTGGTTGCGTCCACGGCATTGTTGATGGGACGCTGGTCAAGCAATCCAAGCCGCTGTACGACGTTCGCCGGCGAGGGCCTGATCTTGACGCCACGCACCACCCGAGCCGTGAACCGTGGACAAAGGTTGGCTTCCTCGATTGTGATTGGGAAGGGCACCACTTCAATCGTGCCGCCAGAACGTGCCGTGGATGCAGCTTTAGCCGCTGAGGTAAGCTTCGGCGAAATCAGCTTCAGCGGAACGTCGTAGAAAGCCGAGGCCTCCCGCGCCACCCCGTAATGGTTCATCGCGTCCGGACGGTTCGTCCCAATCTCCATCTCGAAGACCGTCGAGTCGCCCCCGCCCGAAATCCCCTCCACCGCAATTCCAATGGACGTGAGATCTTCCGCCAGCCGATGATCATCGACCGGCAGCGCCACAAAGTCCCGTATCCATGTAGGAGAGAGTTTCATGTTCATCTATTAGCTCTTAGCCGCTAGCTCTTAGCTCGCCGATTTGGCTAAAGGCTAAGAGCTAATAGCTAAGAGCTTCTAACGCCACTGCTCCAAAAACCGCACATCCCCCTGAAAGAACAACTGAATGTCATCCACCCCATACTTCAAGATCGCGATCCGGTCTGCGCCCATGCCAAAGGCGAATCCCGAAACTTTCTTGGGATCGTACCCGTTGCCTTTGACGAACTCGAACACGTTAGGATCCACCATGCCGCAGCCCAGAATTTCAATCCACCCGGTGGTTTTGCACGGGCGGCACGGCTCCGACCCGCGCTTCCCGCTGCCGCCGCAGATGAAGCACGAAACCATCATCTCCGCGCTGGGCTCGGTGAAAGGGAAGAACGACGGCCGGAAATGCGTCTTCACACTCGACCCGAACAGTGCCTTCATGGCGTGATCGAGCGTACCCTTCAAATCGCCAAACGTGATGTTGGTATCCACCGCCAGCCCTTCGACCTGGTGAAACATGGGAGAGTGACTGGCGTCCGGAGGGTCATTCCGATGCACCTTGCCCGGAATCACGATGCGTAGCGGAGGCTTCATCGCTTCCATGGTCCGCACCTGCACCGGCGACGTGTGGGTACGCAGCAGCAGGCGCTCGCGCGCCGGCTTTGAACCTTGCTTGGCGACGAACAGCGTGTCCTGCGTGTCACGCGCGGGATGGTTGGGCGGGAAATTCAGCGCCTCGAAGTTGTAGTAGTCGGTCTCAATCACCGGCCCTTCCTGCACCGAGTATCCTAGGTTGCGGAAGACGCCAACAATTTCATTCAGAGTTTTGATGACTGGATGCTCAGCCCCAACCGGACGGCGAATGCCGGGGAGAGTGATGTCAACGCGATCGGTCGCCAGCCGCGCAGACGAAGCCCCGCCTTGCATCCGTTGCTGCGTGGACTCAACAGTCTGCTCGACCTGCGTTTTGAGTTCGTTGACGCGCTGCCCGATATCGCGCTTGGCATCTTTCGGCGCGGCTTTCAGCCACAGATCATTGACCAGCGTCAGCACGCCGTTCTTACGTGCCATCCAGCGATCGCGAAAGGCTTTCCATTCCGCATCGCTCTTCACTGTCGCCGCTTCCGCGTCCAAGGCAGACAGCAGTTCTCGCACAGCCGCATCCAACGCAGCCGCCGAGTAGTCCGTCAATTTAGCAACGCTATACATATCAACTGATAGCTGGTTTCTACCCCGAGAAATCCATTCCAGAAAAATGGCAGATAGGACGAGCACACGCTCGTCCTCCACCAACGTAAGCTAAGGGCTAAAGGCTAATTGCTAAAGGCTAATTGCTAAAGGCTGGTCTACCCAATCGCGCTCTTGGCCTGTTCGGCAAGGCTCTTAAACGCTCCCGGATCCTTCACCGCCAGGTCGGCCAGGATCTTGCGATCCAGTTCCACTCCAGCCGTCTTCAGCCCGTGGATGAACTGGTTGTAGCTCATCCCGTTCAGCTTGGCCGCGGCGCCGATGCGCACAATCCACAGCGAGCGGTACTGCCGCTTCTTCTGTTTGCGCCCGGAATAGGCGAACTTCAGCCCGCGCTCCACCGCTTCTTTGGCGGAACGGTACAGTTTTGATTTAGTGAGGAAATATCCGCTGGCGCGCTCTAATATCTTTTTCCGCTTGGCGCGCCGTTTGGTCCCGCGTTTGACACGAGGCATGGTCTGCTCCTTTTATTTTCTCGTTAACGGCGGCTGGAGGTAGGCGACCGAAGTCTGCATCACCTCTTCACGCGCCCCCGAGCTTCTGGCTGATTGCTCGGTACTCGGTACCAGGTACCCGGTACTGAGTTAGTACGGAATCATCCGCTTGATCTTCGGAGTATCCGCATCGCTCACCAGGACGGACTGTCCCAGCTTCTTCTTGCGTTTGTGCGGTTTCGAGGTCAGCATGTGACGCAGATGCGAGTGTCCACGCTTCACCTTCCCGCTGGCAGTCTTCTTGAAGCGCTTGGCAGCGCCTTTATGAGTTTTCAGTTTCGGCATAAGTCCTCAAAAGAAGCTCTTAGCATTTAGCCATTTCGCGCACCGGCAGATTTGGCACCAAACAGCTAAGTGCTAAGAGCTAAGAGCAAATTGCTGATAGCTGCTTTCCTACGCTTGATTCGCCCGCGGCGGCGGTGGTGCCTGTGGCGGCGCGGCCTGCGGTTGTCTCGGCTTCTGTTCCGCGGGCTTGTGCGGCTTGGCTTGCACCGCGTCTTTTTTCGGCGCCAGGATGGCGTGCAGCGTGTTGCCTTCCTGCCGCGGCCGGAACTCGACGATGGCTTTCTCTTCCACGTCCTTGATCAGCCGGTCCAGAATTTGCCGTCCCAGGTTGGTGCGGGTCATCTCCCGTCCGCGGAAGAAGATGGTCGCCTTCACCTTGTCGCCCTCGTCCAGAAAGCGCAGCACGTGGTTCTTTTTTGTTTCGTAATCGTGATCGTCCACGTTGATGCGGAACTTCACTTCCTTGACCGTGATCGTCTTCTGGTGCTTCTTGGCCTCGCGCTCCTTCTTCTCCTGCTGGTACAGGAATTTCCCATAGTCCATGATGCGGCAGACGGGGGGGGTGGCGGTGGGCGAAATCTCGACCAGGTCCAGGTTTTTTTCGCGGGCCATCTTGAGCGCTTCGTAGGGCGGCAGAATTCCAATCTGCTGGCCTTCATCGTCAATTACGCGGATTTCGCGGGCCCGGATGCGGTCGTTCGTGCGGATAAAGCGTTTATCGATACTGTCCTCCCTCAATCACCAGAGCGAATGAGATGGAAAATTATAGCACGTAGGCCTACATGCGACCTTCGTCGGCAGATGGCCCGTAGATCGAGGGCACGGCAATGTTATTCAGCCGCAGGTACACCCCCAGCTGCGCCCGGTGATGGATGTTGTGATTCATCACCCAGGTGCGCAGGCATGCAATCCGCGACAGGGTGAGCATGGGGGTGCCGTTGTTAAGCAGCGACCACGGCTTGGCCAGGTGAGCGTCGCTCGCCCCGGCGATGGCGGCCCGCGCCTCGACCACATCTTTATCGAACCCCGCCAGCAGTTCTTTCACCGACTTTGGCGGCGCCGGCGGCGGCATGGGAACCCCATTCGGCGCCATGTCCAGATTATCCGTATTGATGGTCATCACCGCCCACGACGGCATCTGCGCCAAGTGCTGCGCCAGCCACAGCATGGTCCCCGATTTCTCGTGCGGCTTCCAGGTAAACTTCGACTCCGGCACCCGCTCCAAAGTTTTGCGCGTCCCCGCCATTTCCTGATCAAATTCCGGCAACAGAGCTTCACTCAGCGTCATAGGGATATCCTCCAGAACTTTGTCGCCCGCAGGCGAGGCAGCGACTATAGGCAAAGAAAAGGCGAAAGTCAAGCGGGAAAGTTCACGGCCATTGGCACGGCGGGCCCGCAACAGTGTCGGGCGTCAGGGGATGTTTACGGGATGCTTGAGGAGTTTCTACTGCCGCGCCGCCGCCACCAACGCCGCCACCATCTTCTGGGACTCGGCGTCCAGCGCCGGGGCCTCGCCCGCCTTGGCCGACGCCCGGTTCCTGATCCCGATGTAGACGGCGTTATAGGCGGTATCGCCGAGGTTCTCTACCCGGTGTTTGAAGGGAGGAAACCAGCGCGACTCGCCCGCCTTGGCGTAGACCTCTTGCGACTTGCCGTGCTGGTCGGTGAAACGCAAATGTCCACCGGTAATGACCACCACCACTCCGCCGGGATGGTCGTGCATGGCCGACTTCTCGTGCGGCCCGTAGTGGACGTCCACCACCTGCACCGATTCGTTTTCGAAAGCCAGTTTGTAGTGTGACGGCTCAACCTTGGTCGGGTCCTGGGCCAAAGCCGTGCCGACCGCCACACACGCCAACGCCGCTGCCAAGAACAGTTTGGGGACCATGCTCGCCTCCCGCTTTTCTCAGGTTATGTTCGTGAGATTTGGCGCAACGGTATCCCGACGCCCTGCACCTGTCAACGAAGAAGGAAGATGTGTGCCCGGTTGCCAAACACCGGGGAAGCCTGACGTCCCGAGGTCTGTTCCTACCGATCCGGCAAGCGGTAGTCGTTGCGTTCGGCAGGGTCCTTGGACAAATACTGCACGAACTCCCAATCGTTGCCCTCAGGATCGTAGAAATACAACCGCTTGCGGTGGGGATGCGCGTTCGGCGGGGTGGACTCGCGGTATCCGGCCGCCATCATGCGCTTGCGCATGGCCTCGACGTCGTCCACTTCATAGGCCAGATGGTTCACCCCGGGCAGGCCCTGATACGGTGTCCACGGCTGCGCCGGCTCCAGCTTCGATTGCGACAAAGCAATGTAGGTTTCCGCGGTGCCGATGTGGACCCAGCGTGAGCCGGAGTCGCTGATGCCTTCGCCGCGCACGCGAAATTCGGGAAAGGCGATCTGCAGGAAGCGAATCATCGCCTCGATGTCGCGCACAGAAATATTGGCATGCTCCAACCGGAAAGCCATGGCACCCCTCCGAGCCTAAGCCGGCTTACCCGCGTTAGATTGCCAGCGCGCTCCCACGATGCAAGAAAACTCCCGCCCAAGCGGAGCTTGGACGGGGCACCCTGGTGGGCGTTTCGATGCCATTTCCCGTTTCGGCCTGCAACGCTTGTCAATAGGCAAAACTTACACGATCGCACTTATCTCGTTGCATCTAATACCAGAATAATCAAAGCTAACGTGGCGGAGTTTCCCATTGCTGCGTGATATAATAGAAATAGAGTCAGAAAGGGACGCGGCCTCTCCAGGGCCGCGTTTTTTATTGGACTAACAAAATGACCAGTGCGGGAGCCTCCATCCACGACCACAAGCAGCGCGGCGAATGGGCTGAAATGCGTTTCATGGCCCGGGCCGCCGAACAGGGATTCCGCGTCACCAAGCCCTGGGGCGACTCCGCCCGTTACGACTTCATCCTCGAATTGCACGGACGCTGCGTCCGCGTCCAGGTCAAGTCCACCATCCACCGCCGAGCCGGTGGATACCTTTGCGCGGCCATGCATTCCGGCGCCAAGCGCTATACCTTAGAACAGGTGGACTTCTTCGCTGCCTACGTGATCCCCGAGGATGTCTGGTACATCGTGCCTGCCGAGGTGGTGACGGGTGGGGCGGCGTATTTGCTGCTGACGCCTGGGCACCAGCGAGAGAAGTATGGGCGCTACAAAGAAGCCTGGCACCTGATGCTGGACGTGATGGCCAAGCGCCCTGAGCAAGCGAGTCCAGAGCCCACCCAGGCAGCGCAAGAATCTGCGGGGCGGGACGCAGGCTTGGTTTCCGCTGACAACTGCGCCACCGAAATCGCCGAAATGCGAGGCACCGTCGAACCCACCCCCAGCCCCGACTTCGATCCCGATCTGCTGCGCGAACGCCTGACCAACTGCTTCGACCGCCTCCGCAGCCGACGGTAGAAGGCGGGCGTCGGGCGTCGGACCTGAGACCTCGGGACCAGGGGGTTTAAGCCGAGGTCCGAGGTCTGGCCCCCGAGGCCCGCACCTTGACAGGGATCATCGGCGCATCCTGGGACTAGGGTCACTGCGGGAGTCGGGGGGAAATCCCAAGTGGGAGGTAGCAGTGGAATCCCACCCTTCAAAGAACGAAGGGTGGGGCACCCGGCAGTGGAATCCCACCCTTCAAAAAACGAAGGGCGGGGCACCCGGCAGATTCTCCTGAAGCAAGTCACGTCTTGGCTTCCGAGATCGCATCAAATCTCTCCAGTAGGGTCTTGATTTCCATTTCGGCAAAGGCTTGGCAGTCGGAGTAGAGTTTCGTCAATAACGCTGGCTGCGTCTCCATGAGGGAGGGGAGAGCCTGCTCAAATTGTGAAAATGCCCTGCGAAAGGAGCGAATTCTCTGTAAGTTTTCGCCCAATCGCACTGTCCGTTCCGTGTCATCCTCCCAGATGCTCCTCCAATACCGGCAAGTGCGGCAGGACGCAGCGCAACGGGTACCGTCGTGAGATAGGAACGATTCCCAGCCCGACTCCGCAAGCGAAAGGATTTTCAGCGAATCGTCTCGGCGCTTTTCACCGTTGCATCGCCTACACGCCACAAGCACGTTTCCAGGTACGTGCAAGCCTGCACGATAGCGGTTCATACCGTCGAGATGTTCAATCACGGATTCGATGTCGGTCAGATCGCAGGTGCAATATGGACAGCGGTTATCAAACCTCTCGCGGACAAGCTTTTCATATTCTTCGCCATCAACTTTAATTGGCCAGTTCTGGCTGACCCTGCGACTCAGTTCGTGAAGAAACATGCTGATCAACTTATTCGCGACGTCCGACTTGGCTCGACGCGTAGCAGAGCGCAGCTTAAGGATGGGGTCTTTCACTTCTTTTCATCCCCAAGAAGCCAATTGACATCCACGCCCAATACGTTCGCAAGAGCCTTAAGCTCGTAGTCGAGAACGTAGCGTTGGTTGTTTTCGATTTTGGCAATCGCTGCGCGGTCGATCTGAACCCCGTGCCGAGCCAGTCTCCCAGAAAGGGCATCCTGCGTTAGTGCTGGTTCACAGCCTTGACGCGCCTCGGCCACGCGCCTGCCAACAATGTTTTTCCGCGCGGACTTTTTGGTCACATGGAGAGGGTATCTTTGTGAACAGGCCAGGGGTGTTCTAAACTAGAACATCGATTGGGGGCACTGGTGAAAGGTGATTTTGCTTGGTACGAAGAAAAGGAATCGGCAATTTTGCATCTACCGGGCCGTGCGGCGTTTGTTGGAAGAATCATATCGGGGTTGGCTATTTATGTTTGTCGACCGCCACTGGAAGGAGCAACCAGTGGTTACCTGCTGCATTCAACCAAAACGTTGTGGGTTCTCATCCCTTAGGAGAGAGGAGGTAACCAATGAGCAAGTCAAGCTTGGTATGTGCAGTACATGTAGTAGAAGACTCGCACATCGCCTGGGCCCGGCTGGGTCCGCACTCACAACCTCGGACCCAACGCGAGCCTGCCCCCACCTGCGGTTTGGGGCTAGCTACGGGTAGCAGGCTCCTCGCACGCGCTCGGAGAATGTCATTAAGGGGGTTTATCCGCTCGCTGACGGAAAGTGAGTGGAGACTAACGTACGTTCTTACTGCCGTTGGTGACCCAATCAGATTATGGGAGGAGGCGAATTGGAAACGCAAAGCACGAAGGCAGCGCGAGGCCGACGGGCTGGTCAAAGCACTTTGGTCATATGTTCAGTCTGCGCCGCCCGGAGGAACGGAGGAACTTGTTGCACTAGAGGAGCGTATCAAACGCTATCGCGACGGCAACCGGCGGAAGCCTTAGGCGAGCCGGAGAAATTCCTTAACGCTTCGGCGGCGTCGTGTCGTCTGAGACCTCGCAAATTCCCTCCGCATTTTCATCCCTGAACTGGGATTTACCGAGCTCTTTCGGCAAATTCAAGCTGTTCCCATTCACCGCTCCGATATTGAAGGAGTTGCGGCGACCAAAGACAGACAGGTTGACGTCCGCGCGAGAGTTCGGGACGCCAAAACCAAGCTCTATAGAGAAGGCTTGTTAGTTTTACGCGGCTGGAACCGTGCGGAAAACGATGAGGCACGGAGGCGCGCCTACCTGATCGATGCGAAGCAATGCATCAACATCCCTCTGGAGAAGCGCTCCGACACTCCGGAATAAATCCACGTGGACACAATTTCAACCAAGCGCCGCAGCGAGAACATGCGACGAATCCGAAGTAAGGATACCAAGCCTGAGATTGCTGTTCGATCTCTTGTCCATCGCCTTGGCTATCGCTTCCGATTGCATCGCGATACACTGCCCGGCCGACCGGATCTGGTGTTCCCCCGTTTACGGAAAGTCATCTTTGTTCACGGATGTTTTTGGCATCAGCACGCCAACTGCATCGACGGGCGCATGCCAAAATCGCAGAACTCTTACTGGATCCCAAAGTTGCAGGCAAACATTGAACGTGACAAGAGGCAGCGGAAGAATCTTGGGAAACTTGGCTGGCACGTCCTGGTAGTTTGGGATTGTGAAACCGTGAACACAGCTAAACTTGCTATGAGACTACGCAAATTTCTGGACAGATAAGGTCGGGCGTGATGTAACCTCGGCCTGCCCACCGGAGTACAATCCCACTCACTCGGAGGCACCCATGACGCCCACGCACCCAACCCTCACCCGCCGGCAGGCCATCACCAGCAGCGCCATGGCGCTTGGGAGTCTGGCATTGGCGGGACGCGCCGCCGCGCAGGACAAGCCGGCGAAAGCTGGCGAAGTCATTACGGTGAATGCCATCCATCAGGAAGTAGACTTCGCGGCCAGCCCGCAACGCATCTACGAAGCGCTGCTGGACGCCAGGCAGTTTACGGATTTTTCTGGCGGGCGCGTGGCCGTGATCAACCCGGTAGTGGGCGCCGCCTTCTCGCTGTTCGCGGGGCACATCATTGGACGCAACCTGGAATTGGTGGCTAACCGGCGCATCGTCCAGGCGTGGCGCGTGGTGCCGTGGCCGGAGGGGGTTTATTCGATTGCGAGGTTTGAGCTCAACCCAAAGGGGGCAGGGACACGCGTCGTCCTGGACCACACTGGGTTCCCGACGGAACTGGCGGAGCATCTGGCCAGCGGGTGGCAGGAGAATTATTGGGACGAGTTGCGGAAGTGGCTGGCGGCACACCCGGGCTAGCTTTGAAAGGGCGCGGCTTTAGACGCGTCGTTAAGTGCAGATAATGAATTGGGCTTTAGCCCCAGAGGCCCAGATGCTGGGGCAGCGACGAACCCCAGCGGCTAAAGCCGCGTTCATTTTGCATGGCTACGGCGCGACTGAAGCCGCACCCCTTCAAAGCGCCTAGCGCGGTGGGCCACCGGCGCGGCAGAAGCCGTGCCCCTTCAAAGCGCCTAGCGCGCTGGGCCACCGGCACGGTGTTTCTCGATCTGCTCGACCACGCTCTCGAGGTCGGGATAGCCGGCGCCAAAGCTGCGGGTGAGCCAGTTGCCACCGCGCTCGGCAATTTTCTTGCCGTCAGCGATCACCTCGAACTGGCCGGTCTTACCAGGCGTAAGGACGGCTTCAATGCCGAGGCGCTTCTTGATGAGGGTCACGAGACTCGTGACCTTGGCCTGGTTGTTCTGTCATGTGGGGCAGTGGATAATCTCGATCTTCATTGTGTTCTCCAAACTGCCTGGTGCAGACAGGCACTGCAAAACCAACGTCAACTACCCCACCCTAACGTCGAAAACCACGACGTTAGGATGGGGCACCCTCGGGGTTGCTGCAGGTGCCGAACATCGCGCCGTCTTCCACACTCTCTACCCGCGCCGTCAGCCAGCGGTTGGCTTCGTGGTGTCCTCGCAGGTGAAGCTTCAGATAGTTGTCGGTGAGACACTCGGTGTAGCCGGCCGATGACTGGTTCAACGTGATGACCTCGACTGTCTCGCCGACAAACGACCGCATGAATGCCAGCTTCTTCTCCGCGGCCAACTCGCGCAGGACGCGATTGCGCTGGCGGGCGAGCTCGACGGGGACTTGCGCGGGCAGGGCGGCGGCGGGCGTCCCGGGACGCGGCGAGTAGGTGAACACATGCAGGTAGGTAAACGGCAGCTCATCCACCATGCGGCGAGTGGCTTCGAAGTCGGCGTCGGATTCGCCGGGGAAGCCGACCATCACGTCGGCGCCGATGGCCGCCGCGGGCATGGCGGCACGGATCTTTTCAATCTTCTCCCGGTAATGCCACGGACGATACTTGCGATGCATGGCGCGCAACACGCGGTCGCTCGCCGACTGCATGGGTACATGCGCGTGCTTGGCAATGCGCGGCGAGCCGGCCACCAGCGCAATCAGGTCGTCCGACCAGTCCATAGGCTCGACCGAACTGATGCGAAGCTTCTCGAGGGCGGTGTGGGCGAGGATGGAGTGAATGAGAGTCGTCAGTCGACGGTCGTCAGTCATCAGTCTTCCGTCGTCAGCCGCCCCGACGCCCTGGCTGACGACTGCCTCTCGTCCCCACCGTCCCAGATTAATTCCCGAAATCACCACCTCGCGATAGCCGGCGGCGACCAGCGTGTTCACTTCGTCGAGGACGCGGGCCAGCGGCAACGACCGGCTCTGCCCGCGCACGTAGGGGATCACGCAGAACGAGCAGCGATTGTCGCAGCCGTCCTGCACCTTGAGATTAGGACGGGTGCGCTGGTTGGCCGCGTCGAAGACAGGCGCGGCCAGCAGTTCGGTGTGGGCAAAGATGTCGGAAACAAAAATCGGACCTCGGGCGTCGGACATCAGACCTTGGACTTCGGAACTTGGGCTCGGCATGGCCGGGGTCAGGCTGGACAGAGGGACAAAGGTCCGAGCTGGCTGAAGCGCCGGAGTTTCGAGGTTCGCCGCCTGAGGCCCGAGGTCTGAGGTCAGCAGTCCGAGGTCGGCAATCTGATGTTTATGAGAATTCCCGACCACGCAACTCACGCCGGGCAGCGCCGCGACTTCCTCCGGCGCGCGTTGGGCGTAGCATCCGGTCACCACGATCTGGCAGTCGGGATTCTGACGGCGAATCCTGCGAATGGCAGCGCGGGCGTCCTGGTCGGCGGCGGCGGTGACGGTGCAGGTGTTCAGCACGACCACCTTGGCCTGGGCCGGAGTGTCGGCCCGGTCCAACCCGCGCTCCTGGAATTGCCGCTCGATGGCGGCGCCGTCGGCCTGGGTGGCCCGGCATCCGAAGTTCTCGACGTAGAAACTTGCCACGGGACTATACTAACTTAGAGTTGGTTGCACGAGCGCTTGTGCGTGGGCCGCGCCGGGTCGTAGGTCCCGCCGGGTGTTCGAGGTGCCCCATGAAACGACGAGTCCTGCTGGTGGATGACGACCTGGCGGTCCTGCTCACCTTGAAGGCGGTGCTGGAGATGAACCAGTTCGAGGTCTACACCGCCAACTCCGCCGCCGACGCGCTGCAGAAGTTGAAGTCCGGCGAGTACGAGATCGTCATCACCGACGCGCGCATGGAAACCGAAGATGCCGGCTTCCAGGTGCTACGGGCGGCACGCCGACAGAAGTACAATCCTGCCACGGCCCTGCTGACAGCCTACCCTCCGCTGAACGGTTCGTGGAAACAGGAAGGCGCCCAGTCCCTGCTGGTCAAGCCGATCGGGACCCATGAACTGGTGCGTCAGATTGAGGCTCTGCTGGTGAGCCATGAAGACCAGAAGCGCGCGAATCGCGAAGGCGGCAGGAAGGTCAGCTAGCTTCCTCACCACCGCCCGGTAGCTTCCGTTCTACGCCGAAGCCGCCTGCCGCCGACTCTGGAAACATTCTCGGCAGAAGACGGGGCGTCCCTGGGTGGGTCTGAAGGGCACAGTCGTTTCCTTGCCGCAGTGCGAGCAAGTGGTGCGGGTCTCGACTTTGGCTGGGCCGTTTCCGCTTGGGGCGGCGCCCAACACCGAGACACGCTTGGCCTTGCAGGCTTTGCAGCGCTTGGGTTCGTTCTTGAACTGCTTGTCGTGAAAGAACAGCTGCTCTCCGGCGGTGAAGACGAAGTCGGCGCCGCAGTCCACGCACTTCAACATCTTGTCCTGGAATTCCATTGAGGATGCTCCCTTCAACCCAATCCCTGCTGCCCGCCAAGCGAAAAAGTTTCGTGGCGCACGAGCGCGCAGGGTTCTTACGCCCCCTCAAAATGTCCCGCTAAACGATTGCCCCCAGGGTCGGCCCGCCGTGCCGGTAGCTGGCACGGAATACAGCGTCGTACGGAAGAGCGGCGAGGTGCCGAAGTCAGGTTCCCAAAACGGGAAGCGGCCAGATATAGCAATGGGCCACCACCGGGGGGTGGAGGCCCATTGCCAGCTTAATCCTGTTCTTTGCGTGCTTTTTTACGACTGCGTTTGCGAGCAAGCGCTTCCTTCACGCGCTTTTTCTCGCCCGGCTTCAGGTAAAAGGAGTGACGCTTGACCTCCTTGATAATGTCTTCCTGCTGCACCTTACGCTTAAAGCGACGCAGAGCATTCTCTAGGGATTCACCCTCTTGGAGTCTGACTTCTGCCAAACTGACTACACCCCCAAACTCGTCCCATTTGGACGCGGATAGTTATTGCAAGGTTCTGACTGTAAGTCAAGGGGTAAAAGTTTCTTTACACCTTATAAAATGCGGCTGCGGACAGACCGAGTAGTCGGTTTTCCTCAATAAGTGAACCGCAAAGCGAATTGCAACTGCCGCGACGCGTAGGCATCGGTGGCCTTCATGAAGTTCTGGGGGTACCGGTATTGAGCCGGGAAGTAGTTGATTCCAAGCTTGTTATCTATCTTGACGAACTCGCCCGAGTTATTCAGAAAGCCGTCGTCGGAAAGCTGCACCCGCTGGTTGTCACGATTCAGCAAGTTAAAGGACTCTGCCACAAAGTCCAGCTTGACCTTGTTGTGGGAAAACAGGCGACGAGTGAGGCGCATGTCGGTGGTGGCGTAATCGGGACCGAGAAAGGCGTTGCGTCCGAAACCGGGCAAGCGGTCGTTGCCATCGTTGCCGTCCTGGTTGGCGTCGCCAAAAATGCGTGCATCCACCGGGCGGCCGCTGCCGATGGTGACAACTCCTGACAGGGTCCAACCGTTAAAGAACTTACCCAGCAACTCGTGGCCGCGATGGAAAGGCCGCGGATCGGCGATCCAGGAAAAGGCGAAACGATGGCGCTGGTCGGTGACGCTGGGGCCGCGCTCGGAACTCGGGGCATACGAATTCTGCACCAGGGCAGGGCTTCCCGCCACCAGCGCATCCTGCCCATCGTCAATGGCGTGGGCATAAGTGTAGGCGAGGCGGAAGTAAAGGCCGCTGGTCATCCGGCGCCGCACCGAGACGGTGAGGCCGTGATAGACACTGGAGGCCGCACTCTCAAAAACATTGATGGCGCCAAGCTGTGGAATGGGACGGGACAGGGGATTGATGCACGGCGGGAACGGGCAAGTCAAAGTGCGCGTGAACTGCCAAGTGGAGAACGAAGAGAGGTGGTAGTAGGTGCCCAGGAAATTCGTCCCGCTATCGTCGTAGACGGGATAGGCCACATCGACTGGCGGGGGCAGGTTGGCGTCGCGGGCGCGGATCAGGTTCTCTCCGTGGACATACATATAAGAGACGCCCACGGCGAGCCGGTGCGCGACTTCGCGTTCCAAGTTCAAGCTGGCTTGTTGCACCTTGGGAGTCTGGAAGTTGTTCGCGAAAGCGGAGACTTCGGTTTCGAGGTAGGCCTTAAGGCTATCGGGCACCGCGCAGGACGTGCTGTTGAGCGGGCAATTCACCAGCGGGGCGGGATACTGCGGAAAAATCTGGTGATCGTAGTAGTTGGCGTTGTCGAGGAAGAGGGTGGTGCTGGCCAGTCCGTTTTCGCGGGCGACTGACGAGTTGTAGATCTGGGGAACGCGAGTATAGAAGAGGCCATATCCGGCGCGGATGACCAGCGGGCGCTGGTTGCCGATGGAGTAGGCGAGTCCGACGCGGGGCGCGAAGTTGTTGGTGTCGATTGGGACTGTGCCGGAATCCGGCCACAGCGGGTTCGAGACCAGTCCTTTCTCGCTGAAAGTCTGCAGGTCATAACGCAGGCCAACGCTAAGGGCGAGACGATTGGTCAGGCGGATGGTGTCCTGCACGAATCCGGCGTACTCGTTGCTGTCGGGGTTGGTGACGGCGGAGCCGAAATTCTGGATGTAGTAGCGGGGGACGTTGTGAGCGTAGGCCCGCAGGGGAGTGAGTTGCATTCCAGCGACCATGGGCTCGAAGGTCCAGGGATCGACTTTGATGGGACTGAAAATGTACTCGCCACCAAACAGCGATGGGAAGTAGTTGTGAATACGCGTGAGCAGCACATCGCCGCCGAATTTCCAGGAGTGGCGTCTGCTTTCCAGGCTGAAAGTTTCAGTCAGGTGCAAACGGTGTTCGCGGGTGTTGCGCGGCAGAATGGTGGATCGCCCAAAGCCGCTGATGACGTCGGTGATCTTAGTCAACGAGTCGGAAGAGTTGCTGCGTGATTCCTGCAGGTCGCGCGAGAACTGCGCCCGCAGATGGCTGACCAGGCGGAATGACAAGCTGCTGGTCAGCGAGACTGACGCGCTTTCGGTGGACACATCTTCTTCGCCGTTGTCGCTCATCATGTAACTGGTGATAGGGCTGGCGGGATCGAGAAACACGTTGTTCGATCCGTAATAGCGCGAGGTGTTGATGCGTGCCGAAAGAAAGTTGCGCGGACTAAGCGCCACATCGGCCTTCAGAAATCCGGCATTACCCAGCTGCGCCGCGCCGTAAGTTCCGGCCATGGAGTTGAGCTGGTCGGCGGCGGCAAACACCATCGCCTTGTCGCTGTCTTCATAGTCGCCGTGGTGCAGTGGTTCCTGTCCCTTCTGCGGCACCAGCACGGGGCCTCCATAGAGAAAATTCACCACGCTGGGCACGTGGAAGATGTGC
The DNA here is from genome assembly GCA_020073665.1 of Terriglobia bacterium. Classification (GTDB taxonomy): domain Bacteria; phylum Acidobacteriota; class Terriglobia; order Terriglobales; family Acidobacteriaceae; genus JAIQEU01. The sequence continues at coordinate 259,370 of JAIQEU010000001.1, read as the reverse complement.
TGATCGAACCCGGCAAAGAAAAAGATCTTGTTATGTTTGATGGGGCCGCCCACGGTAAATCCGAATTGCTGCTGGCGGTCGGCAGGCTTCACGGCGGTAAACGGATGCCGCGCATTGAAGGCGCTGTCGCGGAGGTAATAGAAACTTGTTCCATGAAAACTGTTCGACCCTGACTTAGTAACTACGTTGACGACGGCTCCGCCGGCGCGTCCCAGTTCGGCGCCGTAGGTGTTGGAAGACACGCGGAACTCCTGCACCACCTCGTTGGAGAACTGGTAGGGGGCGCGATAGCGTCCGCGGGCCTGGCTGAAGAAGCCGTTGTTGTTGTCGGCGCCATCGACGAGGTACGAAGACTGGAATCCGCGAATGCCGCCGAACGCCAAGTCGCCATTGCCGGAGGAAGTAAGCCCGCGCGGATCGGTGGTGACGCCGGGGGCGAGCAGCGCGAGGTCGGTGAAGCGGCGTCCGTTAAGCGGGAGGTCGTTGATGGCGCGTTCGTCGATGAGCGCGGAAATCGCGCTGGGCTGGGTCTCAACCAGCGGCGGCGCGCCCGACACGGTGACCGTCTCCCTGGCGCCGGCGACGGCCAGGGTGAACGTCAACTGGGTGACGCCGCCTAGGTCCACCTGCAGGCGTGGCGTAACTTGCGGCGACATGCGCAGAAAGTCGGCACGGGCAGAGTATTCCCCCGGTGGCAGCAGTTCCACGGCGAAGCGGCCGTCATTGCCGGTCGAGACCCAGTAACGAACCCCGGTGGCCATGTTCACCAGGACCACAGTGGCGGAAGGTATGGGGGCTCCAGCAGAGTCGTTGACGATGCCGCGGATGGCTCCGGTGGAAGCGTCCTGGGCGAGGGCGGTGGCGAGCAGGAGCAAAAAGCAAAATCCGCCACGGAGGCACGGAGGCACGGAGAAGAATTTGGGAATAAAGAAATCAAACGAAGGGCGCGACATGGGACGTCACCTTTGTGAATAAGGATGAAGGTGAGTCCAGCGGTGACGGGAGGTAACTGGTCTGTATAGCACCGGGCGGGTGGGGTGTCTGTGCGGGGTGAACTTTTTGGGGGAGGGTTCCCGGAAGGGGAATGGGGGAGGCGTCCGTGAAACCCACTGATTCAAAGTACGCGAAGGAGTGGGGCACCCGGCTTCACTGACTCTTCCCGGCCAATGAACCCGGGCGCTTTGTTCCAGCCCGCTAGCCTCTCAATCTTCTTAGCGGCAACCACGTCAACTGGGTGACCGCTTTCGCGGGGAATCTCCTCTCTTGACTGCGAAAGAGAAAGCATTCTACGCCAGCCCTGCCGGGTGCCCCACCTTTGCGTTTTTTGCAAAGGTGGGGCGTCGGTACCGTGAAAGGTGGGGCATCCGGCCGGGAAGCTCTTCGAGGTTCCATATTGGGAACCGAATGCGTTCGAAAAAATTGAAGCCAGAGTGAATAGTGTTGACCTCGGACATTGCTCGGCGCGAATCTGGGTCGGTACAGGAAATGAAAACCACGGCTCGCGCAAGCGAGTGACGGCAAGCTACAGATCCTGTGCGTACTCGGGCTTGGACTTAGACGCAGCCGAGATACCGCACGCGGAGGACTTACCTCGCGGGCGGTGAATCCGGTTCTTATTCTTACTAGCGGGGCAGGCACAACGAGAGAGGTTTCCCTTGCCTGCTTATCTTTCCGCCCGCAGACGACACTTAACAAAACTCAACCCGTGACCAACCGGAGGAGCATCTCCCCCGGAAAGGAGCAATTCCATGGCAGCCGTAATGCCAATGCCGAAGCTTGTAGTTGAAGAGAGGGAAGCGAGGATACACCCCCCGAGGATTCCTCCCTACGGATATGTGCGGCTGGTAGAAACCGGGCAACTGGTAGGGACAGGATGGCACCCCGAGCTTCCTGATACGCGGGACTACACCGAGGAACATCCCGAAGTTGTCCATATGATCGAAAAGTTGGGCATCACCAAGGCCAGGAAAGCAGCCAGACTCGCCCTCCCCCCGCAGATGGACCTGCGGCCGTGGTGTTCCCCCATTGAAGACCAGCAGATGCTGGGCTCCTGCACGGCGAACGCCGCGGTGGGAGTGGTGGAGTACTTCGAACGACGTGCTTTCGACAAGTACATTGATGGCTCCCGGCTATTCGTTTACAAGACCACTCGTGACCTGTTGGGCTGGGTGGGCGATACCGGGGCCTACATCCGTACCACGATGGGTGCACTGACCATGTTCGGTGTGCCGCCTGAGACCTATTGGCCTTACACCGATCGGCAGGAGCCGGGAGTTGCAGGAGAGCGAACCTTCGATGTGGAACCTACAGCGTTCATTTATCAGTTCGCATCTCGCTTCAATACCGTGAAGTATGTTTGCCATGACCCGTTTGGGACGCCAGTCCCGCCGCTAACCCTGCTAACCAATGTGAAGACGTACCTGGCGGCCTACATCCCGGCCGTCTTTGGGTTCTACGTCTTCCCGTCCTACACCCAGGCAGATGTGGAAGGAGCTTTCCCGTATCCGACTCCCGGCGAGAGAGCCTTTGCAGGACACGCCGTAGTGGCCGTGGGTTATGACGACAAGATCAAAATCACCAACCTTGTCTCGAAGAAGACCACCATCGGGGCCCTGCTCATCCGCAACTCATGGGGCACCAGCTGGGGCAATGCCGGGTATGGGTGGTTGCCGTATGACTATATTCTGTCGCAGTACGCCGATGACTTTTGGTCGTTACTGGGTATGAACTGGATCGACACGAAACAGTTCGGCCTCCAGGCGGCACCCTAGCGAACTCTTCCGCTGAACCGGATAGACCGAGGGCGGCCCACCAGCCGCCCTCTCTTTCAGGTTGTAAAGGATGTCATGAGATTGAAGACAAAGAACGCGACGAGGGTGAAGCTCCCGGCAGTATGAAATCCATAGGGCTGGCGGGGCGGGACGGGCTGTGGGAAACTGTAGGCATGGCAACGAAGCGTACAAAATTCGATAAAGCACTGCGCCAAGCCGATCGAACGGAAAAGAGAGCGGAGACCCGTCCCGAGCAGACGCCCAAGAAGCGCAAGCCCGGGCGCGAGGAGTTGAGCCCAGCTGCGGCCAGAGTTGTGAGAGAGGCTACCGGGCAATCGTAGTAGTTTGGCCGGTGGCTTCATGGATGCTTGTCATAGCAATGCCGACCGATACCCCACCCTTCGCTTTTTGAAGGGTGGGATTCCACAGCAATCTCCCGCTTGGGATTTCTCTACGACTCCTAGAGTGAATCTTTGCCCCGAAGCGCGCCGATGATTCCCCGCACCGACGCTTTCGCAAGAGACGCGAAAAGGATAGGGCACCCCGAGAGTTCAAATGGACGCCGGTGGCGCCGCGGGACAGCCGCGAGCGGCTGTCCCGGGGTGAGCCTGGTTACGGCAGGGCCAGGAATCCGATCGTCTGGCCGGCCTTGCTGGCGGTGGAGCCGACGATGGCTCCGCTGTTGTTGATCTGGGCAATGTAAGGGAAGGTGGTGGTGTGGAACTTGCCGTTGGTCAGGATAAAGCTGTGGCTGGCGCCCGTGCTGTCGTTATAGAAACCGGTGATGACGCCGGCGTCGTTGATGCCGGTGCAGGCGGTCGAGGTTGAGCCGGGGACGTCGATCTGGGTGATGAAGCCGCCGGGGCCGCGCAGGAAGCCATGGGTGCCGTTGGCGGCAGAATTGACGAAGAATCCAACGACGCTGTTGGTGCTGTTGATCTCGTAAGCGATCGTGGGGCGGCCGTGCGCGGTGAATTGGGTGACGGTGCCGCCAATGCTGACGAAGCCCTGGTAGAAGCCGTTCGATCCCACGGTGCCGGAGAAGTTGCCGGAGTCGTTGATGCTGTCGATCTGGGTACCCGAACTTCCGGCGACATCGTACTGGGTGAAGGTTGACCCGTTGAGAAAGAACCCGTGGGTTACATTGTCGGGAGTCGCGAACGTGCCCACCACGGTGTTGAGGTCATTGACGCCGAGGGCGATGGTGTAGAGGGCGCCGGGGGCTTTGAAGGTGCGGTACTTGTTCTGGCTGGCGACGTAGGTGAATGCTTCGAGTTGCTGTCCGGGGAACTCGAACGTGCCGACGACGGTGCCGATGTTGTTCAATCCGTTGGCGGTGGTGTAGGAAGATCCGGCAGGATTAAGCCTGGTGACCAGGTTGGTTTGTGCCGATGCCGGCAATATGGCGATGCCGGCCAGCAGCAGGGTGGACGTGAGGTTGCGGAAAATTTGCCAGGTGATGAAGTTCAAGTGGGCCTCCGTGGATGTTGGTCTCAAGCCGGGCGGGCCGGGTTGAGGCGAGACATTGTGGTTTGAGCGGCGACGAGCACACAAGGTGCGAGGGACGAATGGCCATCCCGGAGAGACCAACGCACTGCAGGCAGGTACGGCCGGGTCCCCACCTCTGGTTGCATGAACGGAGAGATTCCCCAAGCTGTCTCCCACTTGAGATTTCTATCTGACTAAGGTGGGGAGCATCAGAATTCTGAATCTCTGCAGCCGGGGCCAGGCGAGGAGAATCTAAAGGAGGAACAACATTCCTTAGCTAGAGGAGGGCCCGATGCGCCAGCGAATTCACTTTGGCAGCGTAGCCCCTGCCGCTTACCAGGCAGTGCTGGGGTTGGAGGAATATCTTCATCAGTGTGGTTTGGAAATCCCCCTGATTCACTTGTTGAAGCTGCGGGCATCCCAAATCAACGGTTGTGCCTATTGCATTGACATGCACTGGAAGGACCTGCGGGCCATCGGCGAAAACGAACAGCGCCTGTACGGGCTGGATGCCTGGCAAGAGTCCCCGTACTACAGCGAACGGGAGCGTGCTGCGCTGGCCTGGACCGAAGTAGTCACGCGCATCACCGAAGGCCATGTTCCCGATGAAGTGTATGAGCAAGTGCGGCCTCATTTCAGCGAGAAGGAACTGGCGGATTTGACGCTGGCGGTGGCCACCATCAACCTGTGGAATCGCCTGGCGATCTCGGCGCGCCTGGTTCCCGGCACCTATCAGCCGGCCAAGGCGGCGGAGGTGAAGAAAAGCGCCTGAGGGGATTCTGCGACCGGGCACCCGTTGACCTCCGGAAGTCAAAATCCCCACCCTCCCCAAGAAGCGGGGAAGGGTGGGGCACCCGGCGAATATCTCTCAGCGGATACTCACTGAGCCAGTTCGGATGACCATCGCCTAAGCAGTTCGCGATAGACTTCCTGCCGAAAGGGGACGACTTCAGACGCCAACTGGTGGAGGGATGTCCATTTCCGGGCCTCGAACTCTTTTCCGTCGCCCAAGGAGATGCCCGAATCCGGCCCGGTATAGCGGAACAGGAACCAGTGGTGAACCTGGCCGCGTCCCGTCTTCTCGCTGCGGTACTCTGGCGGGAGATCATACGCCAGGAGAACTGGCTCGAGAGGCAGCTCCTGCAGATCCTTCTCCCTGATTCCGGTCTCTTCACAGATTTCCCGAAGGGCAGCCTCTCTAGGAGACTCTCCGATTTTCAGTCCGCCTTGCGGAAGTTGCCAGGCGCCGGGAATATTTTTGCGCTTCATCGCCAGGACCAGGCCCTGGCTATTCAGGATGACCGCACCCGCCCCGGCACGGTAAGTCTGCGATCTCTCCCTGGGGACAGTTTTTCCACCGATGGCGACGGCATGAAGTACGAATGACCATAGAAAGCCGTCGATTATGAGGAGCGTGCTCTTGGGGTTGTCCCTGGTCCATATCCCGATCAGGAAGGCCAGTACCAAACTGTTGATCACGGCTGTGGTGATGGCGATGCCCCCTCGCAACAGCTTGTGCCGAGGGTCCCGGAAAGGCAGCGCGTACTCCTGGAGCGAAGCCGATCGGGTTCGCAACTGCTCTCGCAGATAACGCTGAATCCCTTTGTACTCCGCGGTCACGTGGTCGCGTTGGAGGATGCGGGCAAAGGTGACCAGTCCGAGGAGGAACAGGCTGAGCAGTGCGGCCACCGCAATCTTGTGAATAGTTTCTGGCGGGAGCTTTGGGTGATCGCTGGTGTAAAGAAGAGCCACCCCGCCGAGAACTGCGGTGGCGATGGTGACAAAAAATTGGACACGACGTTCACCGATTTCTTCGTTCTTGAAGATGGCATCGCCGAAGTGAGCGTATTCCTGGAGCAGAAGTTTTTCGTCGTCGACGCTCATGCGAGGCCCTCTCGGCTGGAGAATCACCGTGACATCAACTTATGGCCGCTAACGCAGGCAGGCCAGCGGCGCCGAATCGAAAGCGAAGCCAGCCCTACAGGTTGAGAGTTTACACCTTGAGTTTCAGGCCTACTCAGCGCTGAAGCGCGGGGCTGGGTTCGAGCCTTGCGAAGCGGTTCCCGGCAGGTGGCCAGTTTTTCTCCACCGGGACGGTCCCGGGCCATCACACGCTAGCGTGACCATGGTCACAGTGTGTCCGGAATTTGCGGGATATAAAGAGCCCATCGCTCACAGGATGGGGGGAGCCATGCCATTGAGAGCCGTGCATACACCGACTGAACTGCAGAGTCATCTGGAAGCGATTGCCACCGAGGTTTCCAAGGCCCGGGGCAGCACGCTGTTTCGCCGCGGAGATGACGTCTCCGGGGTGTTTCTGGTGCGCAGCGGGAAGGTCAAGCTGGGCTTGGGCTGCGATGAAAGTGTTTGTCCCAGCCGGACCCTGGGTGTGGGGGCCCTGGTGGGCCTGCCCGCGACGATGTCGGGGGCGCCTTACAGTCTGACGGCGGAAGTGCTGGAAGATTCCCATCTGGGGTTTGTCCCCAGGGAGGCCGTGCTCGACCTGTTGAAGAAAAATTCCAACCTTTCGTTTCAAGTGATGCAGTTGCTGAGCGAGGAGATTTCGGGGATGCGCATGACCATGAAGCAGGGACCTCTGCTCGCCTCCCGGGCGCGCGCCAGCAGGAATCCAACGCCTGAAGTCGCTCGCACATAGCGCCGCGCTTACGGAATGCCTGGTCAGGCTGCGAAAAAAGAGATGCGGCCCATACACAGCTAAACGTCAGTAACAAAGTCGTTGGGCAATGTTTATAGAAGCCACGATAGTTGGTGTAGATGCCGGGTGCCCCATCCTTTCCGTGTTTTTTTTGCGAAAAGGGTGGGTGACGGGGATTATCGGTGCATTCTGGGGATTCAGGGTCGCGGTGGAATCCCACCCTTCGAAGAACGAAGGGTGGGCCACCCGCCGACGTGTACGAGGCCGTTCTGCGGTATCAGGTGGAATCTTGGGAGCTCGCTGCCGACTCTTACTGCGTTGAAGTCAGCGGCAAGGACGCAAACAGGGCACTGCTGGAACGGTTCAAACCACTACTACGCGTCAAGGGGGCACTGCCTGCCGTAAACAAACGACGCAGGCTGTGTTGATGCGGGTTGTTGATAGAAAGACCGGCAAGATGTCCGTCATCTTCGACATGGGAGAGATTCGTTGGCCTGGTGAATGGGGTGTGATTCTCATTCTTGTTGACCCGTATTCGCTTAAGAAACAGGGGCTCGTGGAGTGCAGGTCATTCCAGATGGTAGACATCGGCCTGACACAACCGGCGCAGTTGGCCGCGATTCAGGAGGCGAAGTTGTCGTAGATTCTCCCGACGTCGGGAGTAAAAACTCGGAACAACCACATGCCGTCGTCGCTTGGGAACTTTGGCGCTGCGCTCATTTGGGTTTCTTCGGCTCTTCCAGCACCAGCGGAACATCGAGGCTTCCTAGAAAACCAGTCCGGTTGTCACGCACCATTAGCCGCAGCTGGTAGCGTCCTGGCGGCAAGGTCAACGAGGTACGGTAAGGCAGTCCCTCCTGAATCAGTTGTTCGTATCGCTGACCTGCGACGGGCGCGTCCAGTCGCGAGTCCCTGTGGGCTGTGATCTGGCCGTCAGGTGTAAAAGCGACGGCATGGAAATCCACGTTGTAGTGGTGGCCCTGGTTGCTCATCAGCTCAAAGGAGAGCGTGTTGAGGTCCACCCGGAAATCGATTGCGACCTCGTTACCACCTGCCGCGGCACTCGGGGAGACGCGCGCGTCGAACACCACGAGGCTGGCGGGCAACGCCACGTTCCTCAGCTCCGACATCAGCTCAGCATCCTCTTTCGAGCCAGCATGCACTGGCAGAGACGCTAAATCGGTGGCGTAATAGCCGCGGCGGTAGCGGAGGTGCAAGCCGGAACGAGCAACTTTGACTTGAACCGTGCGGAATTGCCCGTCCCAGTTCTTGTCCTTGGGGTAGTAGCCGAGTGTGTAATAGGAACTCCCATCGGCGACGCTCGAGGCGACCGCATTGTCGATGTCATTCCGGCTGACGAAGGCTAACCCTCCTGTCAAGCCGGCAATCTCCTCCATAGCCGCTCGCGCATTAAGGGACGGCTCGCTGCTGCGGCTCAGATCTTCGCGTAAGTCGTCTCCCGCATAGATGTGCCCCATGTCGTTCTTGAGGGGCTGACTGGCATCCATGAACGGAGCTCCCCCCAGACCATGGGCATCTACCGGATAAACAGCAACTTGGGCGTCCGCCAGCATCTGCGCAGTGCGGCGGATATCTGGTTCGTAGTTCCGGGAGTCTACCAGTTGCCCCGGTCCTAAAATCGGCCTGGTTTGAGGCGCGAAGGTGAGCGGGAACGAGCCTGACACCCAAATCAGGCTTTTGCGTCCAGGCAACCCGGCCACCGACTGAGCCAGGGTACGAAATGCCTGCAAGGTCTTCTCGGCTCGCTCATCTACTGACGATACCGCTTGTTCGAGAAGCATTTTGCGCAGGGAGTTAATCATCACGGCGTAAGTCGCTCCACCGCCACCGCTCGGAGGAGGTGGCAGGCGCTTCTCGACATCTTCGATGCTCAAGTTTCGCGAGTCACTCGCGATGTAGGCCTCCACCGCACGCCGGAGCAATTCCGGATCGCCCGTGAAATCCTGCAGGAAATGCAGCTGACTGGTCAGGGCCAGAACTGCCATGCGCCTCCCTGGTTGCAATTGGGTATGCAGATAGTCCAGCATCTCACGCCGTGCGTACGACTGATCGCCGACCGTCGTGTTCAGGGCATCCAGTAAAAGAATGGTCAGAGGTCCGGGCCCAGCCCGGTAGGTGGGCCGATTGGTGTAAACGTCCGGTGGCAGCGCCGGCAGATTCTTACGGGGGGTGGGGGTTTGCGGGCGTTCAGGGGCGAACGTGGCTAGCGCCTGAGGCTTACCCTCTTCCAGCAGCGCAAAATCCTGCGCGGCAAGGTCCGTCACAGGCCGCCCGGTCTTGTCGGTTACCAGGACATCCACCAGAACCAGGCGGGTGGAAGCACGAATCGTCGGACCGGGAATATCCGACACCGCCTCCTGCGCGACGACTAGCGACGACACACACACCAGCACCGCCAGCGGTGCCAAGTTCCGCATGGGATTCCCCATTAGCTTCTGGGCAGTATAGTAGGTTCCGTTACCCTCTGCCCGAGCGCTGGCGTAACGTCGCCATTACACTCCAAACCCCCTTCCGGCCCAGGGGTCAATGAGTGTAAACGCCTGTTTACAACAATTGAGCGTCCTAAGCGTTCAGGCTACCATTGCACGAGCGCCCTCACCCTACAGCGACGCCACAAACGCAATCAGCGCGGCCTGATCGCTGGGCGACAAGGCCTTATACCGCCCAATCACCGCCGCCGCTTCGCCGGTGCCGTCGGGGCTGTGCTGCAGGATCGCCGAAGGTATGTCCTTCGTTTTGCCGTCGTGCCAGAACACGGTGCGCACCGAGGTGCCCCACAGCGGAGTCGTCCGCCACATCTGCTGCGTAGCTTGGGCAGTGATCAGGGTGTTGGCAGGGAACGCCCCGGCGTTCAGCTTGCCCATGTCGTGCAGCAGCAGATCGGAATACAGATTCACCGGCTGGTTGCTCAACGATGGACTGGGCCCAAACTGGGTGCCTTTCAAATCAATGTCGAAAAACACCTGGGTGGGAGTGTGGTAACTCGGCAGATGACATTCGATGCAGCCGACCGAGGTGAAGATCGCTTGTCCCGGCTGTCCCGGAATTGGGGGCGGCGGGGGTGCCAGGAAACGTTCGTAGTGCGAAAGATCGAGAATCCCCGGTCCGTTGCTGGTAGTGTTACGGCTGTTGGGATCAGGCGGAAGCATGCAATTGGCATTAATGCTGCAGTTTCCCTGCGAGCAGTCCGGGAGTGGCACCAGGGGGTTGGTAATTCCCAGGTCGTGCGCGAAGTTACTGGACACTTGCTGCAACAGTGTAGGCTGTTGCGCTTTTCTCCCGAACCGGCCCGGCCGCAGCAGCGGAGGAGAATGGTAGTCAAGTTCCATGTTGGCCATGCCGTGAATGCCGTCGGCCTGATAGTTGTTGAGCTCGAATGTGACCTGATTCAGAATGTCGGCGTCGGCGATAGCATCGATCAGGCCGAACCCGAACAGCGGCGAGGTCAAGCGCTTTTCCACCGTCGCCCCCGCCGGGATTATCTCTCCCGGAATCGTGCAGCTCGGAGGCACGACGGTGCCGAAGGGTTGCAGGAACGGGCCACCCAGATAAGACTGGTCGAAAGAACCGTCAGGATTGGTCAGACCGAAGTAAGTCGAAAGCCGCGCCGCGCCGCCACCAATGACCGGTGATTTGTGGCAACGGACGCACCCGCCATCGGTGGTTACCGGCCCCAGTCCCTCCTTCACGCCCCACAGCCTGAAAAACATTTTCTGCCCGGCGGTGTACCACTTGGCCTCTTGCGGATCGAGGTTTGGCAGCGGTCCGCCTAATTGCTGCGCCTGAGCGCTGCCACAGCAGAGCACGGCCAGAACAGCAAACGCGACGATTGTTGGAAAAACAGGGAAGTGGCGTTGGGTGAACATACCGGAGACCTCCTGTCCGACCGCAAAACGGCGCCAACTCTACACCGGTTCCTATGATTCGCGCAACCGCCCTGAAGCAGCAATATTGATTCGCCCGAACGATAAGGTGTCTCTCAACGGGCGTAACATCGCCATTACACTCATTGACCTTGGGTTTTAAGTGTAATCGCCTGTTATCGCCAACTATTCCTTTTAGTTGCCGCGTTGCACCTTGACAGGGCGCCTTGGACAGAGCAGACTTCCTGCGTTCTGAATGGGAAACCCGACACTATAGCTTAGCCGATGCAGGATCAAGTTCGGCGCAAGGATCTTTGTGTAGGAGGACGGGATGAAAGCCTTCTTGGCGGCAGTACTCTCTGCTGCTACCTGCTTTGCCCTCGCGCCCACTGTAGTAGGGCAATGCTTCGCGCCTTACCAATATGTCGGGAACTTCGTAAGCGCCTGGGACCTGATAGTAGCGGACTTTAATCACGATGGCTTCCCCGATATCGCCGTAGCGGTTGCCAATACCGAATCCCCAAAATATGAAGGTAACCTCGACATCATCTTGGGAAATGGCGACGGCACATTCCAGCCAGTCGTCCATTACAAGGCAGCCTTCGGGGCCCAGGGGTTGGCCGCGGGTGACTTCAACAATGACGGCAATCTAGATGTAATTGTGGTCGGTAACCCTCCGGCCGGTGGAGATGAGGGGGCTGATGTGTTTCTCGGCAATGGAGACGGGACTTTCCGTCATGGTTCGCGAGGTGCGGGCCAGGTGCAGCAACTTAGTACAGTGGTAGTAGGTGATTTCAATGGAGACGGAAACCTCGATGCCGTTCTGGCTCCATGGTTCGCCAACCATATTTCTGCTTTGTTCGGAAATGGCGATGGCACTATGCGCGGCCCTTTCCTGATCTCGCCCGGCAGCTATAGGCCTTCGGCCTTGCTTGCCGCTGACCTCAATGGCGACGGGAAACTGGATATTGTTACCGTCAACGCCCAAGGCGTTGGCAAGGGCGTCTCGATTTACCTGGGCAACGGCGACGGCACTTTCAGTTTCAACGGTGCCTATGCAACTAGCTCCGGCGGGGGCTTCGGAGCTGTAGCTGGCGACTTCAATGAGGACGGGAAGATTGACTTGGCTGTTGCCGGATTAGGTGCGGATGTTTTCCTCGGCAACGGCGACGGAACGTTTCAGAGGTTCACCGATTATCCCGCAGGATTTGTGCCTACTGACATCAAGATTGGTGACTTCAATGGCGATCACCACCTGGATCTGGCGATGAACCAAGACTTCGGTTTGGTATCCGTGCTAATTGGAAACGGAGACGGCACATTCCAAACGGCAATAGTCTCTTCCAACTCCCCGCCTGACGCGTTGCACTTTGCGGTTGGAGATTTCAATCTCGACGGTCGTCCTGACTTGGCTCTTGCGGACATCTCCCTAGGTGTTGCTGTCGAACTGAACACAGGTCACTGCCCCTAGTGACCCGCTGAAAAGACTACTCCGAACCGAGGGCATTCTGCGGACGAGACCCCGTTGGCGAAAAATCGCGATTACACTCATTGACCTGGTTATTGGTGTAATCGCGCTGATTTACGTCAACGAGGGGTGCGCCTGACTCCTGCGCTGGGGCGCGGCGAGAAGTCGCGCACTTTCAGGGCCTCCCGGCTTAGGCAACGAATCAGGCTGGACGCGCCACTAGGCGTCTGGGTTGGGAAGAGATCCGTCCATCGAACCTTTGATTCTGGGATTGGTTCGGGAAAACCTTCTTCGAACCCCGAACAGTATGGGCAACACTCCGGTTCCGAAGAGCACTATCGTCGCAGGCTCAGGGATGGGCGAACTGGAGCTGCTAAACGTCGCTCCCGCGAACGTATAGAAGCCAGACAACCCGCTTCCGCTGAAAGGCGTGAACTGCGCCGTGATGTACCAGTGCTGGTTTGGGTTTCCCCAGACGAAGGGACCGGTTTGGTGAGAAATGCCCAGAAGCAGGTAAAGGTCAGGAGTCGCTGTGAACTTAATGGTCAGAACGCCATTGGGGGCAAGACTCGAGACAAACGAGACAGCATTGAAGCCGATCATCCCTGATACAAACTGCTTGTCGAGCGTGAAATCGCCCGCAGCGAAGAAGAGTGGAGAGTCAAAATGCGTAGGATCGCATGGGTGGCAATCCCACAGGCTGCCCGCGGGGTCGTCCAGGGCTGCGGGGATGGCGATGCCATAACCACCACCATAGAAATGAAAAGTAAATCCGGGAGCTACCTCAAAGGGATATAGCTTCCCGGATCCAGAAGTTAGATTGATAGTGTCGGCGCTGGAAAAAGCAGCCAAGGCTAGCAACACGCTGAGGAGAATTGGAATCCTTTTCATGGAGTGCCTCCCGAAGGGACAAGATTCGAAAAGGGGCGCGTCGCTCAGCATCAAACGTAACTGCCGAACGAAAAGATAAGCAGGATTGTGCTCCCACCCAGGCCGCTAGTCAACTGGCGGGTACGGGGGACAATAGTTGGCGAAAAATCGCGACTACACCAACCGGGACAACCAGACCCAAGTCACCTTGCTCGTTCTGCTTCTATTCTGGAAGTTGCGGGGGCACTCCGGGTTCTTGGGCCAGCGCCTTACGGGAAGACTGAAGTCGTCCCCTTCCGTGGCCTATCCGGATTGGCGCTTTTCCGCAGCTTGTAGAAGGCGTGCCCGATTCGAATCGCACTGGCACCGCTAGCCGGCGGCGATCCGCTTTCGTTCGACCAGTTCTTCTACTCTCTGCAGTACTTCATCTTCTGACATGCCGGTGGAGTCGAGGACGAGTGCATCGGCGGCGGGGACCAGCGGGGAAGCGGCGCGGGTGCGGTCGCGGCGGTCGCGTTCGCGCAACTCGGCGGCGGTGGCTTCGGCGGCTTTGCCCATCAGGTGCTGCTGCTGCAGGCGGCGCTGTTCGCGGATCACGGGATCGGCATCGAGGAAGATTTTTACGTCGGCGTGGGGAAAGACCACGGTGCCGATGTCCCGGCCTTCCATCACGATGCCGCCCGTGTCGCCCATTTCCTGCTGGCGGGCAACCATCCACTCACGAACCTTGGGATGAACGGAGACGCGGGAGGCGGCTTCGCTGACGTCCTGCTCACGAACGCGGGGGGTGACGTCGCGGCCGTCGAGCAGGACGCGGTTGCCGCCCACGCTGGGTTCGAGCTGGATGCGGGAATTGAGGGCCAACCGGAGCAGAGCAGCTTCGTCGTCGAAGGAGACGTCCCACTCGATGGCTTTGAGGGCCAGAGCGCGATACATGGCGCCGCTTTCGAGGTTAATGTATCCCAGCTTGCGGGCGAGGCGGGATGCGATGGTGCTCTTGCCGGCGCCGGCGGGGCCGTCGATGGCGATGATGAGTTTGCGCTGCGGGGACTCGGGCATTAGGAACTCAAGATTGTACACGGGGACAAGAAGAATCTTTAACCACAGAGGACGCAGAGGAAAGCGATTCAGGCCCGGCGCGGGGCTGGAGTTCGGCGAGGGGCGTGGGTTTTGTCGCGCTTGACTGGTTCGGGGCTGGGGGTGATCTGGATAAGGGAGCGGTTGCCTACGCGCAGAAAACTCAGTTCGCGGGCGTTGACCAAGGCGTTTACGGTTTCCTTCACGCGCGAGCGCGGAACGAAGTTGCCAAAGAAGACTTCGAGTTCCGACTCGTCGGCAGCGATCACGCAGGTCAGATACTTGGAGATCAGGGCGGAGAGCGCTTCTCCGACGGAGAGGCCTATGCCTTCGCGGACGGCGTCGGGTGACCAGCGGTAGAGGACGTCCCAGAACCCGCCCTCGCCGGGTTTGTAGTCCACCCGGGTGATGCGCAGTTTCGACCAGAGCTCGCCCAAGGCGTGATCGAGGGCGACGAGGGAAATGCCTCCGCCCAAGGTCTCGCGGAGTTGCTGCTTGGTGACGGGACCGTCGCGGCGGACTGCCTCGAAGACATCACACACCAGTTGCGAGGGCTCGCCGCGCGGGCCGGGCTTGGGAGGCTGCTTGGGATTGCGTTCGCCGACCAGGGCATAGAAATAAGGAAAGACTGAAGCGGCCACCAGGAAGGCGTTGTTGTCGTCGAACAGGTTGGCTTCGTAGGCGGCGTGCTCGCGCAGCAGGCGGACCATCAGGTCGGTAGCTTCCTGGGCGCGGGGATCGGCGTAGGCATGCTGCCAGGTGGGGAGCTTTTCGTTTGAGCCTGTCCAGGCGCCGAGGAACGTGGGGACGAGCACGGGCGGAGACATGGGATACATCAGGCAAAATCCGACCGACTCGATGAAGGCGCGGGCGTCTTCGAGGGTGCGCACGGTCTGGCCGTTGAGGCGCCATTTTTCGCGGCGAAGCTGGATGAGGTCGTGGTCGGTCATGGAAGACAGCTTCTAGCTGCTAGCTATTAGCTCTTAGCCATTAAAACACAGCCGTCAGCCATCAGCTGTCAGCTTTCAGCCGGTGCGGTCAGATCGAATGTGCATCTTCGGTGCGGCATAGATTTATTTCTTTCGTCCCTTTGGGGCTTGCAAGATTTGTACTTTAGCCACGGCTTGCGCCGTGGGCTGCATTCTGTCGCCGCTACGCGGCTAAGCTAAGGGCTAGAAGCTGACGTCTTGCCTAGATTCGCTTGAACGCTTTCTGAATATCTTTCAACGAGTAGCGCAGGACTACCGGCCTGCCGTGAGGGCAGGACATGGGGCAGTCGGTTTTGGCGAGTTCGGCGAGGAGCCATTCCATTTTATTTTGTTCCAGCGGCATGTTGACTTTGATGGCGGCGTGGCAGGCGATGCTGGCGGCGATGCGGGCGCGAACTTTTTCCAAGTTGATGGACTGCTCTTCGCGGGAGAGTTGGTCGAGCAGTTCGTGCAGCATGTGTTCGACTTGAGTAGCGTCCACGCCAGCCGGAGCGATCTTTACCGCGATGCTGCGGGAGCCGAAGGGCTCGGCCTCAAATCCGTTCTGGGCAAGCTCGTCGGAGATTTCGGAAAACACCGCTTGCTGAGCGGGCGTGAGTTCCACAAGCAGCGGCATCAGCAGGCGCTGGCTTTCGACTTTGAGGGCGGCGCGCTGCTTCAGGATTTTTTCAAACAGGACGCGCTCGTGGGCGACGTGCTGATCCACGATCCAGAGGCCCTCGTGATTGACAGCCAGGATGAACGACTCGCGGATCTGTCCCAACGGTTTTAGCGAGGCCAGCGAGGGCGCAAGATCGCTGGGAGCCTCGGGCTCATCGGGGACTGGCGGTGTGCAGCCGTCAGTGGGAATAAGTTGCGGGGCGCGGGCCAGCGAGAGGGCGGCATTGCCTTCTACACGGAAGGCTTCACCAAACTGAAAGTTTTCGTTGACCGGCGGTGGAACCGGGGCTTGCAGGGAGAAGCCCGTCGCTTCGGCCGGGGCATACAAATCTCGCCAGGCAGCGGAGGCTGCTACATTGCCAGCGCGAGCACCGGGAGTGAGCGATGGGGTGGCGGTGGGGCGGGCATTGATTTCGACGGCGAATTGCGGCACCGGGCGGGCTTTCATCAACGCGGCGCGAACGGAATCGCGCACGAAATCGTGCATTACCGTCCCCTGGCGGAAGCGGACTTCGGTTTTCGAGGGGTGCACGTTGACGTCAACCTCGCCGCTGGGCAATTCCAGAAACAGCAGCACGACCGGATAAACCGTGGGCGGCAGGATGTTGCGGTAAGCCTCGGTGAGGGCGTGCTGGACAAGGCGGTCGCGGATGAGGCGTCCGTTGACGAAGACGTAGATGGAGTTGCGGTTGAGTTTCTGGATTTCGGGTTTAGAGACGAAGCCGTGGACGCGCATTTCGCCGAAGGGGGCGGGGTCCAGGACTTCACCGGGTTCCTGTTGATTCCCACCAGATGGGTCGCTTCTTCTCCACGGGGGCGGTTGCGGCAGGCCGATACGTTCTAGCGGCTGCACGGCGGCGACCGGGATCATCTGGTCGAGCGTCTCTTTGCCGAAAACCTGGTAGACGCGTTCGCTGTAGCCGGCCACCGGCGGGGCCACCAGCATGGCGTTGGTGGCGGAGTGCAGCTCGAAGTGCTTGTCGGGATGAGCCAGGGCATAGTGCGTGACCAGCGAAGCGATGTGCGACAGTTCGGTGGACTCGGCCTTGAGAAACTTCTTGCGCGCGGGGATGTTGAAGAACAGGTCGCGGATGGTGATGGAGGTTCCAGCGGGCAGCCCGGCCTCTTCCACTTTGAAAATCTTGCCGCCGTTGATTTCGACGATAGTGCCGGAGGGCTCATCGGGGGCGCGGGTTTCGAGGCGGAGGCGGGAGACTGAACCGATGGAAGGCAGGGCTTCGCCGCGGAAGCCGAGGGTGGCCACGCTGAGCAGGTCTTCGGCGTCTTTGATCTTGGAGGTGGCGTGTCGCTCGAAGGCGAGCAGGGCATCGTCGCGGACCATGCCGCAGCCGTTGTCGGTGACCTGAATGAGCTTCTTGCCTCCGGCCTCGACTTGGATGCGAATGCGGGTGGAGCCGGCGTCGAGCGAGTTCTCGAGCAGTTCCTTGACCACGGAGGCGGGACGCTCCACCACCTCGCCGGCGGCGATCTTGTTGGCGACGTGCTCGGGGAGGACGTGGATTTTACCCATGGGGCGGTTTCGAGATTCCCGTCTCGGGTTTCAAGACGAAAACCTATTGTACAAGCGGCGGTCGGGGAGGTGGTTGAGAGGCGCAAGAGCCGAGGCGGATCACGACACGGGCGCGGCGGGCTCTGGAAGTCGCGTGGAAACTGCGAGAACTGCTACGAAAGGAGGTCCTGGCTTGGGAACGTGGGGCTGCAGTGCATCGCGATACAAGCAATGAACTGAATCAGCTGATGGCGAAACATCCGATGCGTACCCGGCTGAAGACGACGAGTAGCGCGCCCGCGATGGAGCTATGGTTCGAATCTAAACAGCCAGAGGATCTGCTGGCTCCGCTGGCGCGCGCAGCGGCCATGCTGTTCGCAACCGTGGACCGCAAGCGAGTCCGCAAGTGCGATCAGTGCGTGCTGCACTTCCACGACACCAGCAAGAAGGGAACGCGACGCTGGTGCAGCATGCAGCTATGCGGGAACCGGTTGAAGGTGGCAGCCTACGCAGCCCGCCAACGGAAGAACTGATGTGCGCGGCTGCGGGTTATTCCACTTCGCCGACCAGGGCCAGGTGGTTGATGTGGCCGTGGTCGTCGAAGCCGATGGTGAGCTCTGTGCCTTCTACAAACACCACCATGGCCTCGTCGGGATGGTGCTCAATCAGCCGGTCGCCGTAGATCTTCTTCACGCAATCCTTATCGCAACCGAGGGCCAGGCCCTTGCCCGTGAGGCCAAGTTTGCCCGCGGGCTTGGCGCCCCAGACGTGGACGGCATAGACCTTTTCGGGGTTGTCGTAGTCGGTGCCGATCTGCATCTTGATTCCGGACTTCTGCCAGATGTAGATGGGCAGTCCCTGCGCGTCTTTTTCCTGGGAGGCCGGCTTGCCGTACATGGCGATGACCTGCTTCAGCGTGGAGCGGTAGACGTCGATGCCGGAGAGCACGGTTTCCGGTTGTCCCTTGGTGATCTGCTCGTCGGGAACATGCTGGGCCAGAGATATGGTTGCGACCGCAAGAATGAGTGCGGTGATGAGCAATCTGCGCATGGGTTGAGTTCCTCTTATCTTAAAGATACCCGCGAACGGAGGGAAATAATACCGGAAGGGACGGGGGGTTGGCTGTGATGTGGGGTGAATTTCGGGTGACGGTTCAGTGCTTGGCGCCAGCGCTTCGGCCGGTGGAGAGCGCGCCCGAAAGGCGGCGAATGCTGTCGCGGAGTTTGCTCAAACTGCTGGCGGCCAGGTCGCCGAGAGAGTCTTCTTTTTCTTCCACATCGCTGAAGCCGGCATTTTCCATTTGCTTGGCGGCGGCCTCGAAGCGCTGGGTGCTGGTGTCGTCCATTGCGACGAAACGGAAGGCCTGGGCCAGAGGTACGCCATCGGCCCCGGCGTGTAGAAATTCGATGTGGGCCGTGACCTTCCCAAACACCGTACTCAAGCTCATTTCTCCCGTTGTTCCTGGAGGAATCGGGCCCTTGGCAAGGATGGCCGAACCCCCGGTAAGTGAAAGCCGCTGAATGATTCCGATGAAGCGGCTGGCATCGACGGTGAATAATGCCCGTTCCTGATTGGGGACACGGATGCGCGGCGGGCGGTTACGCTTGCCGAACTGTTTCCCCTTTGGCGGCATTAGTAAGGAGCATTACAACCAAACAGGGAATCGTCAACATTACTTCGGTGTGGTGAGGCCGCGACCGGGGCGCGAAAGGGCGGAAATCCCGGCCGGGACGTGAACGCAGGAAAGGTCAATTCTTGCTGACTTGGATGCCTAACTCCTTTAGCTGGGCCTCGCTGACCGGGGTGGGAGCGTCCACCATCAGGTCCACGGCGCGGGCGGTTTTGGGGAAGGGGATGACTTCGCGCAGGCTGTCGGCGCCGGCCAGAATCATGACGATGCGGTCGAGGCCGAGGGCGATTCCCCCGTGGGGAGGGGTGCCGTATTCCAGGGCTTCGAGGAAAAATCCGAAGCGCGACTTAGCTTCGGCTTCGGTCAGGCCGAGGGCGTGGAAGATTTTTCGCTGGATGTCCTGGCGATGAATACGGATGGAGCCGGAGCCCAGTTCGGTTCCGTTCAGTACCACGTCGTAGGCGAGGGCGCGGACGGCAGCGGGGTCGGACTCGAGCTTGTCCATGTCTTGCTCGTGCGGCGAAGTGAAGGGGTGGTGGGCGGCGTTCCAGCGCTGTTCGGTCTCGTCGTATTCGAACATGGGGAAGTTGGTGACCCAGAGGAAACGGAAGTCTCCAGGCTGGAAGCAGCCATGACGGCCGGAATATTTCTGAGCCAGGGCCACGCGCAACAGACCGGCGGAGGCGTAGATGGCGAGTTCCTGCGGTGAGACTTTGCGGACGCCGGGGCTCTTCAGTTCTCCGGACTGGGTCGAGCCGGTGACCAGCACGATCAGGTCGGCGGCGGCGGCGCCGGCTTTTTCGCGAACTTTCGCAGTGGCGTCGGGGAAACTCTTTTCCAGGCGTTTGAAATCTTCAAACAGTTTCGCGCCGCCCTTGGTGTGGAACATGGTCTTGATTTCGTCACGCTCCTTGCGCGAGAGTTCGCCTACTTTGGGAGTGCGGATGGCGATGACCGGCAGGCCGGGGTGGACGCCGAGGGTCTCGAGATTTTCAGGGGCGAAGCAGTCGCGCACCGGGGTGAAGGCGGGCAAGCGGAGGTCAGGCTTGTCGATGCCGTAGAGGCGGATGGCCTCGTCGTAGTCCATGCGGGGAAAGGGCGGCTTGATCTCGTAGCCGCCGGCCTTGAAGCCGGCGGTGAGGAAGCCTTCGACCACTTCCCAGACGCGTTCGGGCTGGGGGTAAGACATCTCAAGATCGATCTGGGTAAACTCCGGCTGGCGATCGGCGCGCAGGTCTTCGTCGCGGAAGCAGCGCACGATCTGGAAGTAGCGGTCGAAACCGGAGATCATCAAAATCTGCTTGAACAGCTGCGGCGATTGCGGCAGGGCGTAGAAACTGCCGGGCTGCACGCGGCTGGGGACGAGGTAGTCGCGGGCGCCTTCGGGGGTGGAGCGGGTCATGAACGGAGTTTCGATTTCGAAGAAGCCCTGGGCGGAAAGATAGTCGCGGATGGCGATGGCGACCTTGTGGCGCAATTCGATGTTGCGCTGCATGGCATCGCGGCGGAGATCGATGTAGCGGTACTGCAGGCGCAGTTCTTCGTTGGGCAGAACGGTGTCAGAGGGCAAGAACGGCGGCTGCTTGGCTTCATTGAGAATGCGCAGCTCTTCGGCGATCAGTTCCACTTCTCCGGTGGGGATGTTCTTGTTGATGGTGTTCGGTTCGCGCAACTTGACCTTGCCGACGGTGGCGATGACGTATTCGTTGCGCAGCTCGCCGGCCTTGGCGTGCAGCGCGGGGTTGCTTTCCTTGTCGCAGACGATCTGGGTGATGCCGGTACGGTCACGCACGTCGATGAAGACGAGGTTGCCGAAGTCGCGGCGGCGGTTGACCCATCCCATGAGGACAGCGGTCTGGCCAGCGTCAGAGGCGCGCAGAGCGCCGCAGGTGTGGGTCCGTCGGAGATCGCCTAAGAAATCGAGCAAGTGTGGCCCTTCAGTGGAAAATTTAGCTTGGAGCTGAACTGGAAATTATAAATGGAGTGGGGAGTTGGCGCTTGAACCGGCTTCAAAACCGATTTCGCCACAGAGACACAGAGAAACCAAAGGAACGAAAGAACAAGGCCTTAGCAGGCTTCGGCTACTGAGCCACCGTGGCTTGCTGGAACTTGAGGCGCCACTGGTTACCCTGTTTCACCCAGAGGTTGGAGATGTGCTGGTAGCGGGGAGCGGTTTCGTCGAATTGGGTCTCGCGCACCACGCAGTCGTAGGAGACGATAGCTTCGCTGTCGTTAAGTTGGAGCACGCGAATGTCGTAGGGGGTGTACTCCTGCAGATCGTATTCGCGGGCGTTTCCGAGCAGGTCAGCCTTGTCGAAAGTTTTGCCGTCGGTGCCGATACCCATGAAGTCGTCGGCCACGGTGCGCTTGAAGAAATCTACGTCTTTCTTCATCTGGGCACGGGCGACGGCTTTGTCCTGCTCGATGAGCATTTGCTCGAAAGGCGTGAGCGGCTTGGGCGTAACGGCGCCCGGGTTCTGAGCGAAGGCGAAGAGAGTAAGGAGGCAGATCAGGATGGCTGTCGGTTTCATGGGTGCTCCACCAATAGAAAAGAGTTTGTCAGTTGCCAGTTCCCGGTTCTCAGTTGCTAACTTGCAGACTGAATCTTTGCCGCCAGTTCGGCCCGGGGCACGGAAATCTGCTCTCCGCTCTCAAGGTTCTTGAGGGCGAAGGCTCCGGCTTTGACTTCATTTTCGCCGACGATCAGGGCGAAGCGCGCGCCCATCTTGCTGGCGTTTTCGAACGACTTCTTCAGGCGGAAGGTTTCGTCGCCCAGTTCGACGACCACGTCATGACGGCGTAGCTCGCGGGCCAGGCGGGCGGATTCGCGATCCATTCCCGGGCCGAGCGGGGCGATGTAGACATCCGGCTTGCGCGCGACCGCGTCGGCGGATTCTTTCAGCGACATCACCAGGCGGTCTTCGCCGATGGCGAAACCGATGCCGGGGGCGTGCGGGCCGCCCAAGGACTCGGAAAGGCCGTCATAGCGGCCTCCGCCGAGGATGGCGTTCTGCGCTCCCAGCGCTCCGTGAGTGAACTCAAACGCGGTGCGAGTGTAGTAGTCGAGGCCGCGGACCAGGCGGTCGTTCAGGGTGAAAGGCA
This sequence comes from Terriglobia bacterium, assembly GCA_020073665.1. Classification (GTDB taxonomy): domain Bacteria; phylum Acidobacteriota; class Terriglobia; order Terriglobales; family Acidobacteriaceae; genus JAIQEU01. Next base: position 237,265 of record JAIQEU010000001.1, on the reverse strand, counting down.
CGCCAACGGCGGTGAGAATGCCCTGTACTGCGTCAAAGTGCCGGCGGCAGGGCTCGTCGAGATACTGGCTGATGCGCGGCAGCGTTTCGATGATGGGCTGGTCTTCGGGAACCTTGCAGTCGAACACCCGCAACGGGTTGGTGACGGCGCGGCGCTGGCAGTCGGCGCACATTTTAGCGGCGACGGGTTTCAGGGCGTTCTTCAAGGCCTCGTTATAGGTGGCGCGATCGTTGGGGCAGCCTACGGAGTTCAACTCGAGCGTCCAGTCGGTGATGCCGAGGCGGTCGAGCAACGTGGCCAGCATCTCGAGGACTTCGGCGTCGCGAGCCGGGGATTCGCTGCCGGCGGTGGGTGGGCCGATGGCTTCCGCGCCGATCTGGAAGAACTGGCGGTAGCGTCCTTTCTGCGGGCGCTCGCGGCGGAACTGCGGGCCGATGTAGTAGAGCTTGTTGAGGCCGCGCTCCCAGAGCTTGTGCTCGATGTAGGCGCGGACCACGCCGGCGGTATTCTCCGGGCGCAGGGTGATCGACTGGCCTTTTTCGGATTGGGCGCGACCGCGATCTTCCCAGGTGTACATCTCTTTCGAAACGATGTCGGTATCTTCGCCAACCGAGCGCGAGAAGAGCTGGGTTTCCTCGAAGATGGGAGTGCGGATCTCGTGAAAATTGTAGGCGCGGAACACGTCGCGGGCGGCGGCTTCGACAAAATTCCACAGCGCCGTGTCAGGCGGGAGCAGGTCGCGAGTTCCGCGGATGGCTTTGATCATCAGTCGTCAGTCGTCCGTCTTCACCTATTACTCTTCATTCAAATACGCTTCTTTGTACTCCAAATAGTTCCTGGCATAGCGCAGGATTATCTCCTGGTCGCGCTCGCCCAGCTTGCGGTGGAGCTTGCCGGGAGAGCCGAGCCAGAGGGACATTGGTTCGACGACGGTGTTTTCGGGAATCAGCGTGCCCGCCGCGATGATTGAGCCGGCGCCGATGCGGGCACCGTTCAGGATAATCGATCCCATGCCGATCAGGCAGCGGTCCTCGATGGTGCAGCCGTGTAACGTTACCGAGTGCCCGACGGTGACGTATTCGCCGACGAAAACGCCGTACTGCTGCTTCATCCCGTGCAGGATACTGCAGTCCTGGATATTGGAGTGCGCGCCGATGCGGATGGAATGGACGTCGCCGCGCAGGACGGCGTTCATCCAGACGCTGGCATGCTCGCCGAGCACGACATCGCCGATGATCTGGGCCGAGGCGTCGACGTAGCAGGACTCCGGGATGGTGGGGGAGATGCCTTTGTAGGAACGGATCATGAGTTAGAGAAAATTGAACATAACATGGGTGTGGGCCTAAATGAAAACCGCAGGGGACGCTGAGGACGCAGAGGAACTACTTGCCGATCAGGGTTTCCTGGTCGGCCACGCAGATCCATTTGCCATCCAGCTTCACCCAGGTATCGGTGAAACGGCCGTGATGGACGAAGGGCTGGCCGGAGTCGGTGCCCTTGGTGCGGTAGGCGCTGGTGACGATGGCGGTGTTGCCGTACATGTAGACTTTGGGGTTTTCGTTGGAGATCTGCTCGGGGCGGAAAGTCTCGTCCTTGAGATCGGCCAGGTACTGGGCCTTGTTCAGGAGCTTGCCGTGGTGATCGACGCTGATGAAGGTATCGGCCATGATGTCGGCGGCGGCCTTGGCATCGTGGTGCAGCTCGGCCTGGTTCCAGGCGCTCTCCAGAGCCAGGATCAGGGTTTCGTCGGCCCCGGCCTGGGGCCTGTGTTGCGCCGCGACCAGCAAAAGCATTCCCAGCACCAGGGTACCGATGAAGATGATTCGCAGCATGGTCGGGATCTCCTCCTGCGTACAAACTAGCACTAATCAAAGGCAGTAGTCAGCAGTCGGTAGTCAGCAAGATACCTCGCCCTGGGCGAAGCTCGAAGTGAAGACCGCAAGGGACGCAGAGGAGCGAACCTTGAACCACAGAGGACGCGGAGGACACAGAGGAAAACGGCAGTCAGTAGCGAGTAGTCAGTAGTCAGCGAACAACCCAATTCCCGCTGACTACTGTTCTTAGTTTTCTGTTGGCTGTACTGGGGCCTTGGGGGCGGGCAGGTGTGGCGCCTTGGGGGCATTGGGCGGCGTGGGGGGGGCCGGCGCTTCCACCATGACCGAGCCTTTGCGCAGTTCGATGGTGCCGCGATCGTTGGTCACCACCAGGTGGGGACCGTTTTCGCCGACGCTGCCGCTGGCGGTTCCGTTCTCGTTGTCGTTGTTGATTTTCAGTTGGGCGAAATCGGACTGGATCTCGCCGCGCTGGGTCCGAGCGTCCAGCTGGAAGGCGGCTTTTTCCGGCAGGTAAATCTGGATATCACCCTTCCGATTCTCCACCTGCATGCTGCCCAGCTTGCTGACCCGCAGTTCGATGGAGCTGTTTTCATCCTGCAGCCGCACGTCACCGCTGATGCCGTTCAGGCGGACATCCTTGGAGCGGGTGCGCAGGCGGAACGGCCCAACGACGTCGCTGGCCCGCAAATCGCCGGAGTCCATGTCGAGATCGCCGTTGAGTTTCGCGAACTCCATATCGGTACGCGCTGACTTGAAGCCGACCGTGCTGGCTACGCGGGCAAACTTGAGGCTGTCAAATTCGCCGTTCACGTGGGCCGCGCCCTTGATGTCCTCGAGAGAAATGTCATCGCCGCCGCCGTCGACGGACACATCGCCGCTGACCTGGGAGACCCGGGCTGAACTGCTGTGCAGCGACAGTGCGACTTTGCCGTTGATGTCGGTGGTAGAAACGCTGCCGTGCTGGTGCGAAATTTCCAGGTCGCCATCGCGGCCCATCACGCTCACATCGCCATGACGCGAGGAGATGACGACTGAGGCTTTGCGCGGAATGGCAACGTCCATGTCGGTGGTGACGCGGTGATCGCCCGCTCCCTGGGTATTGGCGTTGAGGGTTATGGTCTGGCCGCTGACGCTGATCTGGGGCTTGGTGCCGGCGTTCCATTTGTCGGCGTCGGACTGGTTTTCGGCGGTGATGCGTTTGTGGACGCTGACATGGATCTGGTCGTCGGTCGAGGCATTGAGGTTGACTGCGCCGCGCTCAGTGACGATATGCAGATTCGAGTTGGCAGGGAAGGCTTGCTGCAGCTGGTCGTCGTAGTTGTAGTTCTCCCCGAACCAGACGAAATTGTTATCGTCAATGCCGGCCTCGTCCTGAAGGGCCTTCCAGTTGAAGCGGGCAGCCTGGCTGGCGGCCATGCCGAACACGATCAGCACGATTAGGAGAAAAACGCCGCCGGCGCCAATGCCGCGCGGGCGCACACCTTCTTTTTGCGCCTGCTGGTATTCGATCAGCTTCACTATGCCCCAGAGAATGATGAGCAGCGGCCAGAAGCGCGCGAACCATAGGCCCAGGTGGTGCCACTGCAGTACGCCCATGTTGGCGAGCAGCAGGCATGTGCCGACAACAATCAGGACCAGCGGTCCGGCAAACGAACGGCGCTGCCGAGGCGGAGGAACTTGCACCGGGCTAGCCATGGGGCACCTCACTGGATGGCGGCTGAACTTCGGGAGTGACCGTAGCCGTTGGACCAGGCCCGGGGGCGGGCGGCAGTCCTTCGTTATGGCCGACGGTGGAAGCATTGCCTTGCAGGACTTTCACCAGGCCGATCACGACCAGCAGCATTGGCCAGGTGCGACCGAAGGAAATGACGTCGGTCTGCTCCAGCAGGAACAACAGGCCCAGAGTCACAAGGACCGCAGGGCCAACCATGCCGCGGGCACGGCAGCGGTCGCAGTCGTAGGCGATATCGTTTCCGATGAGGCCCCAGCGGCGGGCAAACAGCCAGCCACCAATGCCAATCAGAATCAGCGGCCAAAAGCGATTGAAGCTGAAAAACCACACGCCCATGTTGTGCAGCAGGAAGAGCGCGCCCAGACCGATGAGGACCAGTGCGCCGACCGGAATCTTTGTGGTGTCTACTTTCTCGCCGGCTCCGAACGTGTTGGCGAGGCCGAACGGATCAGGTGCAGGCTGACCCATCTGGATGGCCTTGGCGGAACGGACAGCGTCGATCATCTGATAAATCCAAAAAAATCCCAGGCTCAAGCCCAGGACAACAGCGGCCCCGCTTTCCGCCCCGCTAGAAAGCGCCCAAATGATGGCGATGGCAATTCCCATGTGCACAACGCCCTTGACGTACTGTCCTGCATAGACTGCTCCGACACCCGGAAATATCGAGAGGACACCGGCTAGGCCGGGGCTAGGTCCCGGGCCGGGAATGGGTGGGACCTTCAAGCCCATGCCTTGATCCATGACCGGCTGGTACACGGTTGGTGGCGGAGTAGTTCCTTCCATGCGGGCTGCCAGGCAGCTTTCGCAGTAGATCACGCCGCGGACGTCACGGGTGCAGGTTGCGCACAGCGGTTTTCCGCAGGTGCGGCAGAAGGCCGCGGAAACAGTTTCGGGATGATTGGCGCAGTTCATACAAACCTCCTGTAAGTGGTCATCGTCACTACAGGTGGATCGTCGGGTAGAGAAGCTAACACAGGTTGATTTTCTCCCTGGCTGTAGTTGCGTTCCTGGCGTTGTTCAGGCTGTCCACTGGTATCGTTCTTGCGTTCTTTGTTCTGCTCTTCGGGAGCGGGTTCGGCGGGGGTGGTGGCGCGTTTGAAGTCACGCACCCGCGATTCGATTTCATACACGAAGCGAATGTTTTCGTAATACTTGATGACCTTGCCGGAAGTCTCGTAGTAGGAGCGCCGCACCGCAGCGGGGCGCAGGTCAACGTGGCTGACATCGCTGGCCTTGACTCCCGACAGGCTGAGTACGGCCGAGAGGGAGAAGAAGACCATGCCAAACGACATGACGAAGCGGGGCTGGCGTGCCACCGTGAAGGTAGGGCGCAACCACGCGGTTAGCGAGTCAATCCACGAAGGTTTCGGGGTGGCGAGTTTGACCTGGGCGCTTTCGCGTCCGGTGGTGGCGGCCAGAATGTTGTGTACCAGGTTGGCGGGGGGCTCGACTTCGGCCAGCGACTTCATCCAGCGCTGGCCTTCCTCGGCTTCCGCCTTGAGCAGACTGCAGACCGGGCACACCCGGGCGTGAGCCTGGAAGCTCTCCATTTTGGACGCGCTCAGAGTGTGGTCGAGGGCGTCATTCAGAAGAGCGTCAAACTCCGCGCACTGCATACCGTTTTTGCTTTCGCCTGGCATCACATCACCTGCCTATATGTACGTGTAAGCAGGCGCGCAAGTTCCGCACGCCCGCGGTTTATTCTGGATTTTACGGTACCCTCAGGAACTCTTAGAACTGCAGCAATTTCCCTGTAGTCCAGGTCCTGGAGGTCCCGCAGGATGACGGCTTCCCGCAGTTCGGGAGAGAGTTTTTGCAACGCCTTATGCACGGTTTCGCTGGTTTCCCGGCTCTGGACGCGGGCATCTGGCGGCTGCGATTTGTCGTGGATCTGTTCGCTGAGGGGCATGGCGTCTTGGTGCTCGGAAGGGGCGGCATCGAGCGAGTCGGTCACGCGGTCCTGCTTGGTCTTGCGGAAATGGTCCACCAGCAGGTTGCGGGTGACCGTGGTCACCCAGGTCATGAAAGCGCCACGCTCGACATCGTAAGTATTCAGTGTCCGGTACATTTTGATGAAGACTTCCTGGGTCAGATCCTGGGCATCATCGCCCGAGCCCGCAAAGCGATAGCAGATGTTGTAAATGCGCCGGTGATACTTCTGAACGATTTCTTCCCAAGCCACGGCGTCGCCGGCAATGCAGCGACGGACCAAGAGGGCAACGACCTGGGCGTCTTCCAACCGAAACTCCCCGGAAATCCTGGGTTTTGCAGCTTGGAACTGGCCGTGCAATTCGATACTAATCGCCAAGCTCGACACCACATTACAGATACGTTTTTGTGGGGTCAAAAGTTCTTGAAAAGGAAGAGACAAGGCATTCTAGCAGGGGTGTAAAGAGGGGGCGAAGAAAGGTCGAAAAAGGGACGCGGCGCGGGCGGTGTCCGAAAGAAGGCGATCAACCACCAAGGACACGAAGTTTCACGAAGGTTCTGTGCCCTGCAGTTCTCTTTGGCTCCGGCCGGGTTCTTTGTTGAAAATCAGTGTCCGAACCGGGCGCGGAGGACGCCGATGATGATTCCCCCGATGGCGCCCATTCCCAGGATCGGGCCATAAGACTTGGTGACCACTGCGCTGGGAAGGCTGACCAGCAAGGCCACCAGCAGGCCGGAAGCCCACCCGGGTAGGGGCAGATCGACCACGCAAATCAAGAACCCGATGGCAAAGCGGTCAAGGAACGCGCCGGTAATGGCCACACGCTTGTTGGGAAAGGACATGGGCAGCATCAAGGCTGCATCCAGCAATCCGAAGGCAAGGCCGCAGAGGATACCCAGAGTTATGCGGTTCATTTTGGCTGCACACTCTAGCACGACGGGCCAAGAGGAGAACGAAAAACCGGGGGAGCAAACGAAGAGCCTTGACATTGGCGAAGGAAAGGCGAATATAAAGCAGATCTGCGGAATGGGAGTGAGAGATGGAGAATGCAGGAGAGTTAAGATCCGGTCCACGAACTCGGCCGCCGGAAGCCAGCCAATTCGACTTTCTCGAAGGGGAGTGGGAGGCCGTGTGCCGTTTTCCGCGGCCGGATGGAAGCTGGGGAGAAGGGCCGGGGACGCTTCGGGCGACCAAAGTTCTGGATGGCTGCGTGTTCTTGGAGTTCTTCGAGGGGCCTTACCTGGGGGAGACCATCCAGGGGCTGTCGCTGCGCGCCTTCAATCCGCAGACCCAGTACTGGGAGCATACCTGGACAGATACAGGCTCGCCGGGTGGATTTCTGGTCTGGCGGGGACGGTTCAAAGACGGAGTGATTGATCTGTTCGGCGAGTGGGATGATGATCGAGGTCAGCGTGTACGCTCGCGGCTGACCTGGAGTGCAATTACGGAGCGAAGGGCGCACTGGGAGAGTCATCGTTCGCTCGACGGAGGCAAAACGTGGTCCAAACACTGGGTGATCGACTTCACCCGGAAGGCTGCCGGTTGAGACGTAGGTTGTGCGCGGCCACGGCAATTGGGTGCATTGGACTAGCGACGCTGCTCGGGGAGGCTCTGGCTCAAGGGGCGCCGGCGGTGCGGCTGAAGCCATGGGGCGTACGCGGCACACTGCCACTGTCGAAGTTCTATGACACTCCAGCTCCACTGCCTGCGGGGAAACCGGGAGAACTGATCCGCTCGGAGCGGTTCGACGATTACGACTTGCCGGACGAAGTATCGGCGATACGCATCCTTTATCACACGCGCTCGGCGACGGGAGAGGATGTGGCGGTGTCGGGAGTGGTTCTGGTTCCGGACCGCAGGCCGCCTGCCGGTGGCTGGCCGGTGATTGCCTGGGCGCACGGCTTTAGCGGCGCCGCTCGCAGCTGTGCGCCATCCCTGCGGCAAAATTTGGAGCACGGACCGTTCCTCTCCATGTACGTCAACTTGGGCTACGCGGTGGTGGCTACGGATTACGCTGGGCTGGGAACGAATTTCCGTAACGCCGCGATTGACATGGATTCAAATGCGACCGATGTAATCAACGTGATTCCGGCGGCGCGGGCGGCCGCGCCAGCCTTGGGCCCCAGGTGGATTGCCATGGGAACGGCCGAGGGAAGCCTGGCGGCGGTCGCAGTGGCGGAGTTGGAAGGGGAGATTCGCGATCCCAACTATCTCGGTAGTGTGGCTATTTCTGGAGTCGATGACGTCAAAAACATGTACGAGCGTCTGGCCTTGGGGCCTTCCTATCGGCGGGTAGCGTGGCTGGCGTATGGCGTCAAGACGGTCTATCCGCAGTTTCAGGTGAGCGACATGATCGCGGCGAAGGGGCTGACGTTGTACGACCAGATAGAAAAGACTTGTGCAGGCCCAGAGGCGGGTCCTGAGATTCGGCGCGATGAAATGGTGAAGCTGGACTGGGAACAGAACCGATTTGTGCAGCAGTTCTTCAGTAGGAACACGGCCGGGCTGAGGCGAGCGTTTGGGCCGCTGCTGGTGATCAGCAGCGCCGGCGATCCGGCGGCTCCGGCAGCGGCGGCTGCCCAGGTGGTGGCACGCATGTGCAGGCAAGGCGACCGGGTGCAGTTCTACACCTTCCCAGGTAGCGACCCCGGGCAGGTGGTGGGAGACTCGGTGCAGGACCAGATTGCGTGGATCGAAGCGCGGTTTGCGGGGCGGACGGCTCCCGGCAATTGCCACTAAGGAACAGTCAACCTATCCGGAAAGCAACGGTCTATAATTCCCCGACCTATGCCTCTGGCCCCGGGCAGCAAACTCGGTCCATATGAAATCGTCTCCCCCCTGGGTGCGGGCGGCATGGGCGAGGTATATCGCGCGCGGGATACGCGGCTGGACCGCAGCGTCGCGATTAAGGTTTTGCCGACCCATCTTTCTTCCGATCCCGAGGCCAAGCAGCGATTTGACCGGGAAGCGCGGGCGATTTCCTCGCTGAACCATCCCAACATATGTACGTTGCACGATGTGGGGCACCAGGGCGGCGTCGACTACCTGGTGATGGAACTGCTGGAAGGCGAGACCCTGGCAGACCGGTTGATGAAAGGGCCGCTGCCGGCGGAGCAGGTGTTGAAGTATGGGATTGAGATTTGCGAGGGCCTGGAGCGAGCCCACAAGAACGGCGTGGTGCATCGCGATCTGAAGCCGGGGAACGTAATGCTGACTAAGGCTGGGGCGAAGTTGATGGACTTCGGGCTGGCGAAGTCGGTGACGGCGGGGAATGCGCCGGCGTCGGGACTGACTGCGACGCTGATGTCGCCGGGAGGCAGTCATCCGCTGACGGCGCAGGGGACGGTGCTGGGGACGTTTCAATACATGTCGCCGGAGCAAGTAGAAGGGAAAGACGCGGACGCGCGCTCGGACATATTTGCGTTGGGAGCGGTGCTGTACGAGATGGCGACGGGGAAGCGGGCGTTCACGGGGAAGAGCCAGGCGAGCATAGTGGCGGCGATCCTGGCGTCGGAGCCGCAGCCGATATCGGCGGTGCAGCCGATGGCGCCGGTGGCGCTGGAGCGCGTCGTGAAGACTTGTCTGGCGAAAGATCCTGAGGAACGGTTCCAGACGGTGCACGATTTGAAGCTGCAGTTGAAGTGGATTGCAGAAGGGGGATCGCAGGCGGGGGTGACTGCCCCGGTTGCGGCACGGCGCAAATCTTCTCTGGTGATGGGCGCGGTTGCGGCCATCGCGCTGATTGCCGGTGCAATGCTGGCGGCGGTGTATTTTTCGCAAGCGGGACAGCCACGGCGGGTGATTCGAGCTTCGATTCTGGCTCCGGAGGGCAGCGAGTTCCTCTCGCTCGACATTGAAGGTGGAGCGCCGGCGATATCGCCGGACGGCAAGCAACTGGCGTTCGTGGCGCGCGACAAACAAGGGAGCATACTGCTCTGGCTGCGATCCATCGACTCCATGACCGCGCGGCCATTGTCGGGCACGGAGAATGCGGGGCACCCGTTCTGGTCGCCTGACAGCCGCTCGATTGGTTTTTTTGCCAGAAACAAACTTCAGAAAGTGGATGTAGCGTCCGGTTCGGTGCAGACGATTTGTGAGGCGGGCCTTGGCCGAGGCGGGAGCTGGAGCAAGGATGGGGTGATTCTGTTCACCCCAAGTACCACCGATGTTCTCTACCGCGTCGCCGCTGCTGGCGGCAGTGCGGTGAAGGCAACGCAGTTCGATGCCAGCCGGGGAGAGAACAGCCACCGCTGGCCGAATTTCCTGCCGGATGGCAAACATTACTTGTTCTTCGTGCGCAGCTCCCAAGGTACTGATGTCGCGGGAATCTATGTGGGCGCGCTGGACTCGAAAGAGCACCACTTGCTGTTGCGCACGGCGTTTGGGGCGGCTTACGCCGAACCCGGACACCTGTTGTCGATACGTGAGCAGTCTCTGGTGGAGCAGCCTTTCGATGCTGACAAGCTGGCTTTGACGGGCGACCCGGTACCGATTGCCGAGCACGTGGCGGAAAATGGGGCGACTTCAGGAGCCATGTTCTCGGTTTCGCAGAATGGGGTGCTGGCGTACCAGCCCGGACAGAATACGGCGGTCGGCTGGAACCTGGTGATGTATGACCGCAGCGGAAAAAAAGTCAGCGATATCGGGACGAACCTGTTCCTGTGGCCTAGCCTGTCGCCGGACGCGACCAAGGTGGCGGTGGGAGTAACTGACATCCACTTTGGCACGCCGGACGTGTGGGTCTACGATCTGGCGCGCGGGACCAGGACCCGCCTGACTTTTGAGCCCGGCCGGGAGACATATGCGGTGTGGATGCCGGATGGACAATCCGTGATCTTTGCTTCCGATCAAAACAACCTGCCCCACATGTACCGAAAATCCGTTGATGGAACGGGCACGACCGAAACGGTGCTGGAAACCCCCGACACGGTTGAACTGCCGCGCTCGGTTTGCCATGACGGACGTTATCTCCTCTATGAACGCAGGGCCGGCACCAGCAAGACCAGGTACGACGTCTGGGCGTTACCCCTTGGGGGTGACCACAAGCCCTTCCCGCTGGTGCAATCGGAGTTCGACGACCTTGATCCCGTGTTCTCGCCGGACTGCAAGTGGGTGGCGTATACCTCGGACGACGACGGGCAGTTGGAGGTGTACATTACGCACTTTCCGGATGCGACGGGGAAATACCAGGTTTCCACTTCGGGCGGGGTGAATCCGCGCTGGAGGGGCGATGGCAAAGAACTGTTCTTCATCTCGCCTCAGGACCGAAACTTAAATTCCGTCAGCGTTGCTCAAAGAGGCAACGGATTGGAACTGGGGACCGCACACACCCTATTTGCTACGCACGCCGTGTCGCAGGGACTGGGACCGTTCGACGTCACCGCAGACGGACAGCGCTTTCTGGTGAACGGAGAGAACATCCAGGTAACCAACGAACCGGTAACGCTGGTAGTGAACTGGGATGCGGAGCTGAAGAAATGACGCTGGCTGCGGGCACCAAACTCGGGCCGTATGAGATCGTCGCCCCGCTGGGGGCGGGTGGCATGGGGGAAGTGTATCGGGCGCGGGACACGCGGCTGGATCGCAGTGTCGCGATCAAGGTTTTGCCGACCCATCTTTCTTCCGATCCCGAGGCCAAGCAGCGATTTGACCGGGAAGCGCGGGCAATCTCATCGCTGAACCATCCCAACATTTGCACCCTGCACGATGTGGGGCACCAGGCCGGCATCGACTACCTGGTGATGGAGTTGCTGGAAGGCGAGACCCTGGCTGACCGGTTGATGAAGGGGCCGCTGCCGGTGGAGCAGGTCTTGAGGTACGGGATCGAGATTTGTGAAGGGCTGGAGCGGGCGCACAAGAGCGGGGTGGTGCATCGCGACCTGAAGCCGGGGAACGTGATGCTGACCAAGTCGGGGGCGAAGTTGATGGACTTCGGGCTGGCGAAGGCGGCAACTCCGGCGACTCCGCCGTCTTCGGGGCTGACTGCGACGCTGATGCCCCCGGGAGGCAGCCAGCCCCTGACCGCCCGAGGCACGGTGGTGGGGACATTTCAATACATGTCGCCGGAGCAGGTGGAAGGGAAAGACGCTGACCCGCGCTCCGATATTTTTGCGTTGGGAGCGGTGCTGTACGAGATGGCGACGGGCAAGCGAGCGTTCGCCGGGAAGACGGCGGCAAGCGTGGTAGCAGCGATTCTGGCTTCCGAGCCACAACCGATTTCCGTCGTCCGACCCATGTCTCCGCCGGCTCTGGACCGGGTGGTGAAAACGTGTCTGGCGAAGGATCCGGATGAACGGTTCGAGACCGTTCACGATGTGAAGCTACAACTGCGGTGGATCGCGGAAGGCGGGGAGTCTTCTGCAACCCAAGCGGGCGTATCGGTGCCGGTAGCGGCACACCGGAAAAACCGCGAGCGGATCCTGTGGGCAGCCTCGGCACTGCTGTTGGCAGCGTGTGTGTGGCTGCTGGTGATCCACTTTGGACAGACGAAGACAGAACGGCAAGCAATTCACGTCTACATTCCGGCACCGGAGAAGTCGACCTTTGCTTTTGCGGGCGACCTGACAGGGCCGTTGGTGATTTCTCCGGATGGCACGCGCTTGGTCTTCGCGGCGCGCGACGCAGACGGGAAGCAGATGCTTTGGATACGACCCCTGCAGGCGGCTGCCAGCCAGCCGCTGGACGGCACCGATGGGGCAACTTATCCGTTCTGGTCGGCGGACAGTCGCTACATCGGTTTCTTTGCCGAAGGCAAGCTCAAGAAGATTGAAGCCCGCGGCGGTCCGGCACAGGCGCTGTGCGACGCGGTGGATGGCCGCGGGGGAACCTGGAACCACCAGGACACCATAGTCTTCGCCCCCACCTACGCCGGCCCCCTGTATCGAGTTTCTGCCCAGGGTGGCACGCCGATGCAGGTGACAGAACTCGATCCGGCGGGAGAGACCAGTCATCGCTGGCCGGAGTTTTTGCCCGACGGGCGCCACTTCCTTTACTTTGCCAGGAACGTGGCAGCGGAGGTCGCCAGCACGTATGTAGGCTCGACCGACCGCAAAGAGCGAAAACAGTTGTTGCGCAACCGCTCGAACCTGGTTTACGCGCCACCCGGGTATTTGCTTTTTGTGCGTGAGACCACGTTAATGGCGCAGCCGTTTGATGCAAGGGACCTGAGCCTCCATGGGGACGCGTCCCCCCTGGCAGACGGTGTGCTTGCGAACCTGCCTTACAGCCGGGCGATTGTTTCCGTTTCCAAGAATGGGGTGCTGGCTTATGCGGGGACCGGAGACGCGGTGCAGGTTTCGCGATTGCGCTGGCTGGATCGGGCCGGAAAACAATTGGGTCTGGTGGGCGATCCCGGCGGGTACTCAACTCCCCACCTTTCGCCCGGCGGAAGGAAGCTGGCTGTGGCGCTCATAGACCCGTCGCGGGCAACCTCGGATATCTGGATCTACGATCTGGTACACGGAGGCAAGACGCGGCTGACCTTCGATGCTTCGATCAATAGCCAGCCGGTGTGGTCACCGGATGGCGGCCATATTGTCTACTGGTCCTCGCGCAGGAACCAATTTCCGCAGTTGTACGAGAAGGCTTCGAACGGAGAAGGTAGCGACGAGATGCTGCTGGATTCGCACACCCAGGACCGCCCCGATGACTGGTCTCCGGACGGGCAATTCATCATTTACGAGCCGAATCTCTCAGTGGGGTCGCTGTGGCTGTTGCCCACGTCTGGCGATCGCAAACCCCGCGTCTTCATCGGCGGCGAGGCGGGAACCTACCCCGGAGAAGCCAGGTTTTCTCCGGATGGAAAGTGGTTGGCGTACACGGAATACGTGACGGGCAGACGAGAGGTTTACATTACGCCGTTTCCCGGCAAGACGGGAAAGTGGCAAGTCTCGGTTGATGGAGGCCGCTCCGCGCGCTGGCGGGGCGACGGAAAAGAACTGTTTTTTCTGGCGCACGACAACACAACCGTGATGGCGGCAGACGTTGATATGAGCGGCCCAGTGCCTCGCATCGGCACCCCCAAGGCCTTGTTTACCGTGCGCCTCGCAGCCCAGTCCGCCAACCTGGAGGGAAGCGCTTTTGACGTGGCGCCCGACGGGAAACGCTTTCTGGTGAATTCCATGGACCAGGCGCCGACGGTCGAGCCCATCAACCTGATCCTGAACTGGGATGCGGAGCTGAAGAAATGACGCTGGCAGCGGGCACCAAACTCGGGCCGTATGAAATCGTTGCGCCGCTGGGTGCTGGCGGCATGGGCGAAGTGTACCGGGCGCGGGACACGCGGCTGGAACGCGATGTGGCAATCAAGGTACTGCCCGCGAGTCTGACCGCCGACGCCAATCTGAAGCAGCGTCTGGAGCGGGAAGCCAAAGCTGTTTCCAAACTGTCGCATCCGCACATTTGCACGTTGCACGACATCGGTCAGCAGGATGGCGTGGATTTTCTGGTGATGGCGTTGTTGGAAGGCGAAACGCTGGAGCATCGGTTGATAAGGGGGCCGCTGCCGGCGGAACAGGTAATCCGTTATGCGGTGCAGATTAGCGGTGCGCTGGCCAAGGCGCACAAGCTTGGGGTTACGCATCGCGATTTGAAGCCCGCCAACATCATGCTCACCAAGAGCGGGGCCAAGTTGCTGGACTTCGGATTGGCAAAACAATCCGGAGCAGCACCACTTGCAGCTGCTCTGACGGACTTGACCATGGAGCACTCGAAGCTGACGGGCGAGGGCACCATCGTCGGTACTTTCCAGTACATGGCTCCAGAGCAGCTCGAAGGCAAAGAAGCTGATGCCCGGACCGACATTTTTGCGCTGGGCGAAGTGTTGTATGAGATGGCGACGGGGAAAGCGGCATTCAGCGGGAGCAGCCGGGCCAGCCTGATCGTCGCGATCATGTCGAGCGAACCGCCATCGATGGCACAACTGCAACCGCTGACACCAACTGCGCTGGAGCGTGTGGTGAAGAAATGTCTGGCGAAAGATCCGGACGAGCGCTGGCAGAGTGCCGCGGACTTGACCAGCGCATTGAACTGGATTCTGGAAAGCGGCTCGCAGACGGGGATCGCCGCTCCTCTTATTACTTCCCAGCGGAGCCATCGCGACAGGGTCGTGTGGGTCGTGGCTACTTTGGTGCTGTGCGCGGCCGCGGTGGTGGCAACGCTGTACGTTCGGCCCAGCACGCCAGCGGGCGTGATCCGGTCGGCCATTCCACCGGAGGAAGGCACATCCCCGGTGTGGACCGGCGACTTTGCCGGCCCGGCAGTGCTGGCGCCGGATGGCAGTGCCCTGGCCTATGTCTCGGCCCGCGAGCAGGGCGCGCCGGTGCTGTGGGTCAGAATGTTGAACGCTGCTCATGCGCACGTTGTGGCCGGAACCGACGGCGCGATCTTTCCATTCTGGTCCGCGGATAGTCATTCGCTGGGTTTCTTCGCAGGCGGCAAACTTAAGACGGTATCCATAGATGGAGGGACGCCGTCGGAGGTGTGCGACGCCCCGGGGGGGCGCGGAGGAACGTGGAACGCGCAGGGCACGATAGTTTTTGCCCCGGCATTCCAAAGCAGTCTGGCGCAGGTGCCCGCCTCTGGAGGGGTTCCCAAGCCGGTGACTGTGCTGGATACCTCAAAGCATGACAGCCATCGCTGGCCGCATTTTCTTCCTGACGGCAAGCACTTTCTGTATCTGGCGCTTACCCATAACCGGCCGCGTGATCCGAACGACGGGATCTACATCGCATCTCTTGACGGCAAAGAGAACCGGCTGGTGATCACTGCCTACACCAACGCAACGTATGCGGCGGGACGGCTGCTGTTCATGCGTGAGAGTGAATTGATGGCGCAATCCATGGACCCTGCGACCGGTGAATTGCGTGGGCAAGCCGAGCGGGTGGCGGAAGATGTGCTGGTGGACGGGACCACCTGGAGAGCGGGCTTCGATGTTTCTGGCGCTGGGCTTCTGGCGTACACTGCCGGCGGCCTGATGCCTAACCAGGCAGCGTGGTATGACCGCTCGGGGAAAGAACTGGGCACGGCGGGAGAGAAAGTCTTCAACCTGAATAGTATAAGGCTCTCACCGGATGGCACCCGGCTGGCGACGGAGGCGGGTGATGTTAACAGCGAGATATGGATTAACGAACTCAATCGTCAGGTGAATGCCCGGCTGACGTTTGGCGCGGGGGCAAGTTCAACACCGGTGTGGTCGCCCGACGGGCACTGGATCGCCTACGGCGGCACTCGCGGCAAGAACAATCTCTATCGCAAGGCCTCGAACGGGATGGGCGAGGAAGAATTGCTGCTGGAGGGTGATGGCCGGAACCGCGTGCCTTCGGACTGGTCGCCCGATGGCAAATCGCTGTTGTTTGGGGTTGGAGATTTTGCTTCGTCCGGCCAGATCTGGATGCTTCCTTTAGAGGGAGACCGCAAGCCCGTGGCGTTGGTGCAGGGTAACTTTGTCGCAGCCAATGCCAGGTTTTCTCCGGACGGCCACTGGGTCGCATACAACTCGACCGAATCCGGCAGGCCGGAAGTGTACGTGATGCAGTTTGGCGGCGGAGCGGGCAAATGGCAGGTATCTGGTGCAGGCGGAGTCTTGCCGGTGTGGCGGCATGACGGGAAAGAGCTTTTTTACTGGTCTTTGGACAACACGTTGGTCTCAGCTCCCGTCCAGCTGAAGAACGACGGAGTGGAAGTAGGCGCGTCGCACTCCATGTTTCGTCTGCGGAATCCGCTAGGGAATGTCGGACTCATCAGTCCTTACGATGTGACCGGGGACGGCCAGCGCTTCATCGTGATCGAAACTCCCCAGCAGGTGTCAAAACCGGTCACTTTAGTGACGAACTGGACAGCGGAGCTAAGGCAGAAATGACACTGGCCACCGGCACCAAGCTCGGGCCGTACGAGATTCAATTGCCACTCGGGGCGGGTGGCATGGGCGAAGTGTATCGGGCGCGGGATACGCGGCTGGACCGGACGGTTGCGATCAAGATTCTGCCGACGCATCTTTCGTCAAACCCGGAAGCGAAGCAGCGCTTCGAGCGCGAGGCGCGGGCGATTTCGTCGCTGAATCATCCGAACATTTGCACACTGCATGACGTTGGGCATCAGGACGGGTCGGACTTCCTGGTGATGGAGTATCTGGAAGGCGAGACGCTGGACCGGCGCCTGCAAAAAGGGCCGTTGCCGCTGAAGCAGGCACTCGGGTATGGGGTGCAGATTTGCGAGGCGCTGGAGAAGGCACATCGGGCGGGGATTCTGCATCGCGATTTAAAGCCGGGGAATGTGATGCTAACGCCGGGCGGGGCGAAGCTGCTGGACTTTGGGTTGGCGAAACCCGGTGCGGGCGTGTTCGGAACGCAAGGCAAGGGTGATGCGGGGCCGCTGACGCCTTCGACGCCGACGATGAACCTGTCGATGTTGAGCGCGCCCAAGGCTTTGACTCAGCAGGGAACGATCGTTGGGACTTTCCAGTACATGGCTCCGGAGGTGCTACACGGGCAGGATGCGGACGCGCGCAGCGATGTGTTCAGCCTGGGGTGTGTGCTGTACGAGATGGTGACGGGGCGGCGGGCCTTTGACGGAAAATCACAGTTGAGTGTGTTGACGGCGATCCTGGAGAAAGAACCCGAGCGGATCAGCGCGGTGCAGCCCACGACTCCGGCTGCACTGGATGAGACGATTCACAATTGTCTGGAGAAAAATCCTGAGGACCGGTTTCAGACGGCGCACGATGTGAAGCTGCAGTTGGCATGGATGGCGAAAAGCGACTCGCAGGTGGGAGCGAAGGTGGTCGCAACTGGCCAGCGCCGCACGAAGACGCTTTGGTTTGCGCTGGCGGGTGTGGCGGCCCTGGCCCTTGTCGCTCTCGCGACAGCGTGGCTTTCCCAAAGGCCGCAGCGCGTGATGCGTTCCAACATCTTGCCGCCCGAGGGTACTCAGTTCGAGACCATGTATCGCAATGGATCACTGGTTCTGTCGCCCGATGGAACGCGGGTTGCGTTCGTGGCCAGGAAAGACGGCAGGAATTCTCTTTGGGTGCGAGCTCTCGACAAACTGGAGGCTACCAATCTTCCGGGCACCGAAGATGCGTTTTTTCCGTTCTGGTCTCCGGATGGAAACGCGCTCGCATTTTTCATGCACGGCAAGTTATGGCGTATCGACACCAGCGGCGGATCTCCGATAGCCATCTGCGATGCTCCTGAGCCGCGTGGCGGTTCGTGGGCACGCGGGAACGTGATCATCTTTGCGCCGACGACCTGGGGGCCTATCGCTCAAGTTCCGTCGACTGGAGGCGTTGCTGAACCGATCACGAAGACGGTGTACAGCAACCAGGGCACATCCGACCGTTGGGCGTTCGCTCTGCCCGATGGCAAGCATTTCCTTTACAACCACACTCCCACTGGCGACGCGGAAGAGCGTAACGAAATTCATTTTGCCTCACTCGATGGGAAAGAAGACAGAAACCTGCTGAAAGGGCGGTACTACACGGTGCAATACGCGTCGGGTTGGCTACTGGCGGACCGAAGTGGATCATTACTGGCGTGGAAGTTCGATCCGTCGAGCGGCAAGATATCGGACGATTCAGTGCAGGTCGTAGATAAGATCGCGTCAGACGATATCACGGCTGCGGCCGCATTTTCGGTGTCCGGCCAAGGCATTCTTCTGTATCAGCAGGGGACGGGGGCAACGGGAGATCGTCATGTGATGCTGGACGCAACCGGAAAACAATTGGCCCAGGTTTCCGAACCCGGAGTGTACGGCAGCACCCGCCTCTCGCCCGACGGGTCCAGATTCGCAACCCCGATGCTGAGCCAAGGGGGAGATCAAGACATCTGGATGTGGGACTTGGCTGGCGGAACGCACGCGCGCCTCTCCAGCACAGGCGGGGCCACAGATATGCCGGTCTGGTCTCCCGACGGCCGGACGCTCTATTTCGGGGGCTCGGATCAACTCGGCCGTCGACAGGAGGTTCGGCAGGTACCGGCAGACGGCTCCGAACCGGAACGCACCCTCATCAAGGGCGCGATGGATGTGAATCCTACGGATTGCACAAGCGATGGAAAATGGCTTCTGTACGAAGAAGCTCGGAGTGATGCGCCTCAGACCGCCACGCTGAAGGCATTTCCATTGAACGGCGGATTGGAACCGTTTACCGTGCTCGATTCGGTGTCGCGGGTGAGTAACGCGCGGTTGAAACCTGGCTCGAACGATTGGCTGGCCTATCAGTCGAACGTTTCGGGACGCGCGGAAGTTTATCTCACGCGGTTTCCTCATCCCGGGGCCAAGTACCAGGTTTCGCAGACGGGCGCCTGGCAGCCGGTGTGGAGCAAAGATGGGAAGAAGCTGTTCTACCTCGATGCTACCCAGAAGTTGACGTCCGTCGAGGTTCAAACCGCAAACGATGCGGTGCAGATCGGCGTACCGAAAACGATGTTCCAGACCGGAGTACGAAGTTCCATCTTCAACGAAGCCTACGATATCACCCGCGACGAAAGATTCCTGGTGGTGAATTCGGTGCTTGAAAGCACCGCACCCGTCGTTCTGGTTACAAATTGGGATACGGAGTTGAAGAAGTGAGCCTGACCTCGGGCACAAGACTCGGACCCTATGAGATCGTCTCGCCTATCGGCGCAGGCGGTATGGGCGAAGTGTACCGGGCGCGCGATACGCGGCTGAACCGCACTGTAGCTATCAAAGTCCTTCCTGCAAAGATCTGTGCCGATCCGGATTCGCGGCAGCGTTTCGAGCGCGAAGCGAGGGCGATTTCGGCGCTGCAGCATCCACATATCTGCACTCTTCACGACATTGGTCAGCAAGACGGCATGGACTACCTGGTGCTGGAGTTCGTAGAAGGGGAGACGCTGGAAGCTCGCCTGAGCCGCGGGCCGCTGCCGGTGGAGCAGGTGCTGCGGTATTCCGGAGAGATTGCCGGAGCGCTCGACAAGGCGCACCGCCAGGGCATTGTGCATCGCGATCTGAAGCCGGGCAACATCATGCTGACCAAGTCGGGCGCGAAGTTGCTAGATTTCGGGTTGGCTAAGCTACAAGTGGATTCTGCGGCGCTTTCGTCGGCGCTCACCGAGGTCACGGTGGCGGACGAGAAGCTGACGGCCAAGGGCATGCTGGTGGGGACGTTCCAGTACATGGCTCCGGAGCAATTGGAAGCGAAGGAAGCGGACGCACGCAGCGACATCTTTGCCCTGGGCGCAGTGATTTACGAGATGGCGACGGGCAGGGCTGCGTTTGCGGGGAAGAGCCGGGCGAGCCTGATTGCGGCGATTCTTGCGGCGGAGCCGCCTGCGATTTCGACGGTGCAGCCGATGACGCCTCCAGCGCTGGACCGGGTGGTGAAGCGTTGCCTGGCGAAGGATCCGGATGAACGCTGGCAGAACGCGGGCGATCTGGCGGCCGAGTTGAAATGGATTGCCGAGGGCGGTTCGCAGGCGAGCGTGGCTGCGCCGGTTACTGTGACGGTGCCGGCGAAGAAGCCATCGTGGTTGCCGTGGGCAGCGACGGCAGCGTTTGCAGCGCTGGCTCTGGTCGCGATGATTCTCTATCTGCGCATTGCCAGCACGGCGCCGAGTTCGATCCAGGCTTACCTGCCGCCGCCGGACAATACCAGCTACTTCTTCAACGGCGACAGCGCCGGGTTCCCGGTGATTTCCCCGCAAGGCGACCGTGTGGCTTTTGTGGCGGCCGATGATAAGGGGGCGCGGTTGCTGTGGGTGCGAAGCCTTTCCGACGGTTCGGCTCGCAGCCTGGTGGGAACGGACTCGGCCTCGCTACCGTTCTGGTCGCCGGATGGAAAGTCATTGGGCTACTTCGCCGGCGGGAAGGTGAGGCGAATCCTGGTGGCGGGCGGAGCGCCGGTCGACGTTGCCGATGGTGAGAATCCGCGTGGAGGAAGTTGGGGCGCGGACGACATAATCATATTTACACCGGCCACGCAGACGGCGATCTTCAGCGTGCCGGCGTCGGGCGGCACGCCCAAGCAGGTGACCAGCTTAGACAGGACACGGCACACCACCCACCGCTGGCCTTACTTTCTGCCTGATGGAAAGCACTTTCTGTATTTGGCCGCAAGCCACACCAAACCACATGCTGATCTGGATGAGATTTACGTCGCTTCTGTGGATGGCAAAGAGAACCGCCGGCTTGCCAATGTGACCTCGAATGCGGTGGCGGTGCCGGGGTACCTGTTGTTTCTGCAAGGCACGGCGCTGATGGCGCAGCCTTTTGATGTGTCTTCCGCCACACTGAAGGGTGACCCGGTCGCGGTCGCGCAGAATGTCCATTTCGAGGACGGCAACTGGCACGGGGTGTTCGATTGCTCACAGGACGGCACGTTGTTGTATCAGGGCGCCGCCGGAGCTCAGGGCTCGCAGTTGTTGTGGTACGGACGGGACGGACGAATTCTGGGCAAGCTGGGCGAGATGGAAAGCTACCTGGACGTGCGTCTTTCGCCTGACGGCCACAAACTTGCAGCCACCCTTGGCGACCCGAGTTCGAACCTGTGGGTGTATGACTTGGATCGCGGCGTGCGCACGCGATACACGTTTGGCGGCACTTCAGACCGCAGTCCGACGTGGTCTCCGGATGGCTCGCGGATCCTGTTCTCGCGCAGCCTGACCAGTAGCGGTAGCGACCTGTACGTGGTCTCGGCCAACAGTGCCGGGTCAGAGAAAGTACTCTTTTCTTCCCCAAACCTGAAGCGTCCCACCGACTGGTCGCCCGACGGGAAGCACCTGCTGGTTACGGAGAGCGCGCTGGGGTTCGGAGTGTCGCTGCTCGATGCTACGGCAGGGACGAAACTGGAGCCATTCCTGCCGCAACGATTGAACACCGACGATGGCCAGTTTTCTCCGGACGGGAAGTGGGTAGCGTACTTTTCGCAGGAATCAGGGCGGACTGAAGTATTCGTGACCCAGTTTCCCGGGCCTCGGGGTAAATGGCAGATTTCCAGCAACGGCGGATTGTATCCGCGCTGGCGGCGGGATGGGAAAGCGATTTTTTACTGGGCCGCCGACCATACGCTGATGGAAGCCGAAGTAGAGACGAAAGATGGGGAGTTGCAAGTGCGCAAGCTCACCCCTTTGTTTAAAGCGGTGATGCCGGTGTCTCCTTTTGGTTCGCCTACGTATGACGTGACTCCCGATGGACAGCGGTTCATCGTGATCACCGCACCTTCGACCGGGGAGCAGCCGCTTACACTCGTCACGAATTGGGCGGTGCGGGTGAAGAAGTAGGATTTTCAGGTCGCAGGCGGCAGATCCTGCTACCCCATACATTTTTGGTGGCCGGCGGGACGCCGGCGCTACGGCTTTGAGTGCAAATTTGAATACGGCAACTTTCCCATTCTTCGGAACGGTCCTTACCGTCGCGATTCTCTGCCTATCGGCATCGGCGCAGGTCAATCCCAACCAATCCACCAGCCAGGGTGCGGTGTGTCCGCTGTCGGATGCGCAGACGCAGAAATCGATGGATGCGTTTGCCAAGCTGGTGCCCACGTTTACGCAGGAGCCGCGCTGCGTGAATTGTCATGGCGGAGTCGACCCGTTTGCCAAGCCCACCAATCATGGCGGAGACACGCAGGAACTGGGGTCGGATTGCAACGACTGCCATAGCGAGATGCCTCCTAAGCGCGGTGGCCAGCCTTCCAAGTGGAGGCTGGCAAATCAGGAACATTTCTTTAAGGGCAAAGATGCAAAGACGCTTTGCAAGCAGATGCGCGACGCGTTTCCGGTGGGCGCCGATTTTATCGGGCACCTGATTGACGACAACGGCAACAGCAAGTTCACGGAAACGGCGTTCTTGGGTACGCGCGGGCTGAACAAGCGCGGGCGCGACCTGGTTGACAACTATCAGGACGAGCCCCCGAAGTTCATCACACACGGCGGGCTGATCAATCTCGGAATGGATTGGATCAACGCCATGGGCGGGGAGTTCAAGGGAGATATCGACTGCGGATGCGAGCCATCGCACTACGCGGTGCGGGTTACCTACGACCAGGACATCACTATGCCGATGACGCACTTCACCAAGAAGATGGGGCCAGTCGATATTCCGATTACGTTCCGCGACGATGGGTCTTTTGAGGGTGAACAAACCGTTTTCTTCAACGGAAGCGGCATAGCTTACGTGTGCACGGGCGATTCCGTCAGCGCCATGGTGCTCAGGGTATCGGGACAAGCGACGGAACAATTCCAGAAGAATCACATGCAACTCAAGATGGAGAATGGTTCGCCGATGAAGGGAGCGGCATCGGCCCATTGCCCCGCGCTCAGCCGCACGGTTCCGATGTCCGGTGGGCAGTATGGGGAACTCGAAAAAGACCTCGAGGGCCGGGTGGGAGAGTCGGTGCTTTGGGCGCCTTCGGTAGCAGTCCCCGGGATAAAGACCATCGTGCACGCCGAGATCGTGAAGGCGCGGTAAGCTGTCAGCTCTCAGCTGTCAGTTTGTGCAATGTAGCTGAGAGCCGATAGCTGAAGGCTAACAGCTTCCTACATTATTTCTTCTTCTTCCCCGTATCCACCGGCGTTCCGGGCACGCTGAAATCCCACACTGAGTAGAAAACCTGGGCGCCACCGCCGAACCCCGACGAGGCGGCCTTGTAGTGTTTAACCGGGCGCAGGACGACTGCGTATTCGCCGGGATCGAGCGGTTTTTCGACATGCACGATGTAGAAGCCGCGCTCTTCTTTGTCGACGCGACAGGGCCAACGTTCCTCTGACAGCCACTTGCCGCCTTCGGGGCCGCCACCGCCGGACATCATGTGCTTGGAGTCCATTTTGGTTTGGGTGGCGCCAACGAGACGATAGTTGTCCTTGGTCTGGACCAGCTGCAGGACGGCGGGTTCGTAGCCGTCGGGATCAACCCCGGGAATGTCGCCGTAACTGAGCTCAAACACCGGGTTCGGATCAGGAAATTCGCGCGAGGATTTTCGCCCGGGAAGTCCCCACACGTAGGTCATGCTGGGCGCACCGGGGCGCATTCCCGGCATAAAACCTGAGGCCATGGAAAATGCCGACATCGCCATCATGCCGCCGGGGCCGGCGCCCATGGCGGCGAAGCTCAAACCTTCGGTGGCCAGGCTGCGCAACATCATTCCGCCGGAACTGACCCCACCCTTGTATTTGGTTTGCCCGATCTGCGCGGTGGATGGGGAAATTTCCTGCTTGCCCTGGTTGGGTCCATTCATCAGGAAGACGTGGGGCATCTGCTCGGGCGAATAGCTTGTCGTGGAAAACATCCCGCCCATCATGCCGCCCATGCCCATCGAGGCCAGCTGAGACTGCATGGCGGCGAGTTGCTGCGGGTTCATGCCCATCATTCCGCCCGTCCCTCGCATGGCGCCAAAGCCAGCGGGGGCTGCCGGAGTTGCAGCAGTTACTGGAGGTGTGGCGCTTTCTGCTTCTCGGGTGGCCAGCGCCGGTTCCGATGCTGGCTGGCTCGTAGCCTGCGGGGTGGCAGAAGACGTGCTCGACGCTGCCGAAGGGGCAGGCGCCGCAGTAGGAGTCACCGGCTGCGCAGCTTGTTTCTTGTTCTGCGTGGCCTGCAGCATGGCGCGAAGGACTGCGGGGCTTACGCCTTTGTTGTTCAAGTCGATTAACGCATCGCCAGAGATGTCGAAATCGGTGTCGGAGACTTCGATGATTTTGGTCAGAGTTTCATCGTCAAAGTGATTCTGCGTCATCAGGACGATGTCGGCGTTCTTGAGAACTTTCTTTTCCTTCTTTTCTGTCTGCGCGGCTAAGCCAGCGGTGAAGAGCAGTACGCAGGTCAAAGCCAACAGCAAGTTCTTTCGCATGGTCATACCCTGGGCATGGGGTGCGGTTCAGTGGGCCTTGGAGGCAGATTATAGCTGCGGTTGTTGCTGCCGGCAAAGGAATCGCGGATGTTACTCGCTGGTGAAGTAATCCACCGTCACCGGATTCTCGAACAGCGAATAGTCGCGGGTGACGACGGTGATGCCGGTCTCAGTGACGAAATAGCGCTGGCGGTCGGCTTCGGTGTCGTAGCCGATGGTGGTGCCTTCGGGAATGTGGACGTCGCGATCGATGATGGCCTTGCGGATCTTGCAATGGCGTCCGATGTTCACGTGCGAGAACAGGATGCTGGCGTCGACCTCGGTGTAGGAGTTCACCCGCACGTCGGGAGAGAGGATGCTATTGCGCACACTGCTTCCGGAAACGATGCACCCGGCGGAAACGATGGAATCGAGCGCCTGACCGGTGCGTTCGGGTTCGGCAAACACGAACTTGGCCGGAGGATACTGGCGCTGGTGGGTGCGGATCGGCCAGTCGGCGTCGTACAGGTTGAACACCGGCGACACCGAGACGATGTCCATGTTGGCCTCATAGTAGGCCTCGAGTGTGCCCACATCGCGCCAGTACAGCGCCTCTTTCTTGTTTTCGTCGACGAAGTCGAAGGCGTAGACGCGGTAGTCGTCCACCATCTTGGGCAAGATGTCTTTACCGAAGTCGTGGCTGGAGTCTTCGTCTTCGGCATCTTTCAACAGCACCGGGATGAGCACGTCGGTGTTGAACAGATAAATCCCCATCGAAGCAGAAACCTTGTCGGGGTTGTGAAGCGCCCGCAAATCGGTCTGGGCCGGCTTCTCCAGGAAGCCGACCACGCGTTTGTCACGGTCCACGTCCACCACCCCAAAGCGGTGAGTCTCTGCTGGATCGATCTGGATGGTGGCCAGGGTGACATCGGCGCCAGACTCTTCGTGCTGGTGGAGCATGCGGCGGTAGTTCATCTTGTAAATATGGTCGCCCGCGAGGATCAGCACGTGTTTGGGCTGCTCGGAGCCGATGGAGTAGATGTTCTGGTATACCGCGTCGGCGGTGCCCTGGTACCACTGCTCGCTGACCCGCTTCATGGGCGGCAGCACTTCGATGAACTCTCCGATTTCGCGGCCCAGGATGTTCCAGCCCTCGCGCACATGCCGGTTCAGCGACAGCGCCTTGTACTGGGTGAGAATGTATACCCGGCGAAGATCGGAGTTGATGCAGTTGGAGAGGGTGATGTCGATGATGCGGTAGATGCCGCCGAAGGTGACGGCGGGCTTAGCCCGGTCGCGGGTCAGGGGATACAGCCGTTCGCCGGCTCCCCCTGCTAATAGGACTGCGAGAGTGTCTTTCATGCTGGTTCCTGGTGATGGTTGCGAAGCCCGGGTAGCGCCGCCCGCGTGCCGTGCCCAGTTCGCGGCGCGAGTGCAACTGAGCAGAAAAAGATACTAGCACAGGGCAAAACGCGGGATGAGATGGGGACGGTGCCTTTGACGGGACCAACGACTGCTCCCCCGGTTTGACCCGAGGGCATGGCACCGGTCACATCCACCCGTGACGTATGCCATAGCGGGTTGTGACCCGGGCAGGGCATGATCAGATGCGGAGTTGCGACCTAGGCAGGGGTTCATAGCGGCATGAATCTGAGCGGCAGCAATCCAAACTCGAACCGGTTCCGGGCGGCCCTCGCGGAGGGCGAGTTCGTGTATACGGCTGAACTGGTGCTGGGGCGCGATCATAGCGCGGTGGAAGCGGAAATCTTCGTTCGCGAAGCGTCGCAGCAGGCGGATGGGATCAAGGTGATCAGCCTCACCGACCTGCCGGGAGGAAATCCGGCGCTGCCGCCGGACGCGTTCGTGGCCTGCGTCCGCGAGAACGGCCTCACCCCGATCGCGCACCTGGCGGGCAAGGACGGGAACCGCTCGTTCCTGGAGGGACGGTTGCACGCGCTGGCCCGCTTGGGGGTGGAGAACGTCCTGGCCCTGACCGGGGACGCGCAAAAAGAAGGGTTCGCGGGCAAAGCCAAGCCGGTTTACGACCTGGATTCGGTACTTATTCTGTGGCTGCTTCGCGCCATGCGGGGCGGCTTGGAGTACAACCTGGGGCCGAGAACGATGCGCACCACGCCTTTTGACTTCTTTGCGGGCGCGGTGGTGAATCCTTTCAAGGTGCGCGAGCCGGACCTGCTGATGCAGTTCTACAAGCTGCGGCTGAAAGTTGCGGCCGGTGCGCAATACATCATCACCCAGCTGGGATACAACCTGCGCAAGCTTTATGAAGTGAAGCAGTACATGGTGCGGGAGGGAATTGGCCATATCCCGGTGCTGGCGAATGTCTATGTGCCGACGGCGAAGGTCGCGCAGTTGATGCAGGCGGGCGAGGTGGCGGGCTGCGTGATCACGGATGAGTTCATTCGGCGCCTGGAGCAGGAAAAGAAGCCGCAGCGGTTGGAGCGCGCCGCTTTGATGGTGGCTGCGGCCAAGGATCTAGGTTTTGCCGGCGCTCATATCGGCGGGTTTGGGCTTACCCACAGAGATTTCATGACCATCGTCCAGCACGCGGCCGCGGTCGGTAAAGATTGGCGCGGGCGGATGGACGAACTGGTGTTTGCGTATCCAAACGAGTTCTATCTTCTGCCCCAAGGAGGAGACGGCCTCAGCGACGGCGCCGCCGATTACCAGGTAAGTCCGGTTAAGCCGCACCCGTCATGGGTGCAGCGCGTCTCCCAAAGCGTGCACCGGCATTTCATAAGAGACGGTAGCTTCGGAGCGCGGTTTTTCGGTCAGCACCTGCATAGCGACCAGCCAGCCAAGAACGGTTCCTGGCGGCATGGCTTCTGGTACGGGCTGCTGGGGCCTTCGACGCTTTACCGCAAGGCAACGCTCGGTTGCGCCGGATGCGGCGACTGCATTCAGGATCATCTGAACTATGCGGGATGTTCCATGCACGGGTGCTACAAGGAGTTGCGCAACGGCCCCTGCGGAGGCTCGCGGGTGGACGGAACCTGCGAGGCCCATGCTGACCTGCCTTGCATCTGGAACCTGATCTACCAGGGCACGCTGGCGATGGGCGATGATCCCGGTAAGTTTGCCCACGTGATGGTGCCGCCGCGCGACTGGAGTCTGGACGGCACCAATGCTCTCGCCAACCGTTTCGCAGGGCTGGATAACCTTGGGAAGAGGCTCGATCTACGCACCGTTAAAGCTGACAAAGAAAAAGAATAGGACGACTGAGCCATGCTGATTATCGGAGAACTCATCAACTGCACGCGGAAGAAGGTCGGCGAGGCGGCGCAAAAACGAGACGCCGAGTTCTTCTGCGAGCTGGCGCGCAAGCAAGCCGCCGCCGGGGCGCACATGCTGGACGTGAACGGAGGTCTGCCCGAGCAAGAAGTGGAACTGTTGAGCTGGCTGGTGGACCTGGTGCAAGGCGCGGTGGAGATTCCGCTCTGCCTGGACAGCGCCGATCCGCAAGCCCTGATGAAAGCGCTGCCTCGCTGCAAGCAGCGGCCGATGGTGAACTCCATCACCGACGAGCCCGCGCGATGGGCGATGCTGCCGGTGCTGAAGGAACATCGTCCCAAGGTGATTGCGCTATGCCTGTCGGAGGCAGGAATGCCACGCGGAGTGGAGGATCGAGTGGCTACCGCCAGCCGGCTGGTTGATCGTCTGACGGCAGAGGGATTCGCGTTGGATGACATCTACGTGGATCCTTGCGTGATGCCGATCGCCACCAGTCCGCAGAGCCGGGACCTGCTGGCAGCCGTCAGCCAGATTGTGGCGAGGTATCCCGGAATACACATCAGCGCGGGCGTGAGCAACATTTCCTTTGGCCTGCCGGTGCGCAAGCTGGTGAATGAGACTTTCCTGCTGCTGCTGATGGCGCACGGCCTGGATGCAGCCATTGTCGATCCCTGCGACGCGCAACTGATGATGAACGTCGCAGCCGCGGAAGCGCTGCTGGGGCGGGATGGGCATTGCAAGAGTTATCTGCGGGCTTATCGGGATGGGAAACTGGGGGCGGTCGCGTAGAACACGGCGGGAAGAGAATCCCGCGTGCCCCATCCTGCCAATCCTACCCTTAACCAAGAACACCGCGGGCGGGACACCGCACAACTAGTTGATATCCGCCGATCCGACGACTTGGTCGGAGGCGTTGATGGCGTTGCCATAGCTGTTCATGCCTCCCAGCGATGCGCCCAAGTCTTGCGATCCGCCAGCTTTTGTCCACAAGTAGGCATGCCATGGTCCCGGGCCCTTGGTCCATGAGCTTCCCACGACGTGATTCAGATCATTGATTCCGTTGGCAACCCAGTTTGAACCGACGCCGCCCAATGGCGGTATGTTATGGAAGCCGTTCTTGGGAGTCCAACTGGCGCCGCGTTCGGGGCCAGAGTTCAGGATCGCGGAAAGGTTACCGGAGGCGTTGATGCCGGTGGCGAAGCTAAATACTTGAGTGCCGGTCGGTCCCAAGTCCTGCATACCACCCGCTGCGGTCCAAAGAAAAGCATGAACGAGGTTTGAGCTGTCAGGATTGGAATAGCCAACCACCTGTCCGGCGTTGTTGATGGCAACGGGGGTAGCGGAGCGGCCTCCCAGGGTACCGATGTCTTGCATTCCGGTAGCGGCTGTCCAGAGGAAGCCATGGTAGGTGGGGAAGCGTGTGTCACATAAGCTGCACGCAACTCCGACGACCTGATCGCTGTCATTGATGGCCAGCGCCACACTGCCCTTCGTGCCAGGCAAAGTGCCCAAATCCTGCATGCCGCCGGTCTGCGTCCAAAGAAAGGCGTGTGTGGGAGGGAAGGAGCCGACGTTGGAAATGGCTGACTTGCCTACGACCGACCCCGCGGTATTGATGCCATACGCGTAACTATAGGAGCCGTTGGGTAAGGTGCCGAGATCCTGCATCCCGCCGGCGGAAGTCCAGCGAAACGCGTGCGGATGTTTGGCCAACAAGTCGGACGATTCTCCGGCCACCATTCCAGAAGCGTTGATCGCCCAAGCTTCGCTGCGAGCATCTCCAGGCAGCGTACCGAGGTCTTGCATGCAGGTGCCCGCACTCCAGAGGAACGCGTGGGTTGTCTGGGCTGAGGCCGGCAAAACAATTGCGAGAACTAAGACCCAGAAGGCAATCAATCGCGGCAATGTATTTTTCATCGGCAGCCTCTCGATTGGAGCGTTGCGTAAACCGCTGCGCCCCTTAGGGATGAACCCGGCAGCAAGTAAACCAACCGCGATGACATAGGTCAAGGGGTCAAACGACTCAATGGGATGACTTGACAGTAACGAGGGGTGGAATGCGAAGAGCATCGCGCGAAACGGTGCGAGACCCTGTCCAAGCCTCGAGGTCATGGACCACAAATGAAGATTCCCAGACGGACAGCTTAATGGAATCCTACGCTTGACCAAGACAAAAGAACGTCAAGAGCAGGACACCCGCTCAATCGCGCCGACTACGCTTTGAGTTTCTCCGCGGTGATGGGAAGGCGTCTCAGGCGCTTGCCGGTGGCGGCGAAGATGGCATTGGCCACGGCTGGTGCGATCGGAGGGACAGCCGTCTCACCGAAGCCGGCTGGCGGGTGGTCGGATGAGACAGTGTAGGTTTCGACTTGCGGAGACTCGTGCATGCGGACGACGTCGAAGTCGGTGAAGTTTTCCTGCACTGCGCCGCCGTTCTTGAAATCGATTCGGCCATGCAGGGTGGCGGAGAGTCCCCAGATGATGGCGCTTTCGGCCTGGCCTTCGAGCCCGGCGGGATTGACCACTAGTCCGCAATCGACGGCGCAGACAACGCGGTGCACGCGAATGTCGTGAGCCTCGCGCCCGACCGAGACCTCTGCCACTTGAGCGACGTACGTGTCCGAGTCGTAGACGTTGCAGGCGATGCCGCGTCCCCACCAGCGGTCTTTGGCGCCGGTGAGCGGCTGTTTCCAGTTGGATTTTTCTGCGGCGAGCCGAAGCACTCCGGCCAAGCGGCCGCGGTCGATCATCGCACCCCCGACCATGTGCACATCGCCGGGCTGAAGCAGTTTCAGGCGGAATTCCAGAGGATCTTGTCCAGCGGCGTGCGCCATTTCGTCGAGGAAGGACTCGCGGGCGAACACCGTTGGGGGATACATGACGGCACGCCACGGGCCGGTGGGGACAGGCGAGTTGAGCGGGATGTAGTCGGCCTTGAGGTGGGGGAAATTGTACGGGATGTCGAACAGGCCCCAAGGGCTACCGTCGTTGAAATAGAACTTGGGGTCGGTTTTGTCCTGCTCGCTGGGCAACCCAAACATCGAGAGATCGGAGCCGACCGACTTCTGTACCCACGCGACTGGATTATTACCGGCGTCCAGGCCGCCGGCGATGTGCTCGATGTCGCTGGGATGGAAAAATCCGTGGCGCATGTCGTCGCTGCGCGTCCAGACTAGTTGCACAGGCTTGCCGATGGCGCGGGAGAGTTCGACGGCTTCGGGAACGTAGTCGGCGAAGAGGCGGCGGCCAAAGCCTCCACCGAGGAGGGTGATGTGGACCTTGACGGAGTCTTCCGGCAAGCCCAGCATTTTTGCGGTGTCGGAAAGCGCGACCTCGGGGGCCTGGGTGGGAACCCAGATCTCACAGGAATCGGGCCGCACGTCGGCAGTGCAGTTCATGGTCTCGAGCGGAGCGTGGGCCTGGAAAGGGAACTCATAGGTGGCTTCCAGAGTCTTGGCCGCTGCGGCCATCGCTTTGGGAGCATCTCCGTCGTTGCGGATGGGAAAGCCGGTCTGCGTGACCGCGCTTTCCATCTGCGCGAGGAAGCGGTCGGAGTCAAAGTCGGCGTTGGGGCCGGGATCCCATTCAACGTGCAGAGCCTCGCGGCCTTTTATTGCGGCCCAGGTGTGGTCGGCGACTACGGCAACGCCGGTGGCGATTCCGCTGTGGATGGGGGCAACGTGGCGGACTCCGGGAACGGCAAGAGCTTTCTCAGCGTCGAAGCGTGTGAGTTTGCCGCCGAGGACAGGGCAGCGTTCCATCACCGCATAGAGCATGCCGGGGACGCGGACGTCGAGACCGTAGCGGGCGGCGCCGGTGACGATGGCTGCGCCATCGCGTCGCTTGACTCGGGTTCCGATCAGACGAAAATCTTTGGCAGGCTTGAGCGGCGGCTTGTCGGGAACGTTCTGCCGTGCCGCGACGGTTGCGAGTTCACCGTAGGTGAGCTTTCGGCCGCTGGGATCATGGATGACTGTGCCTTCCCTGGCGTGGCAGGAGGCGGGTGCCACCTTCCACTTTTCCGCCGCGGCCGCGATCAGCATTTCCCGGGCGGTGGCTCCGGCTTTGCGCATGGCGCCGTACGTTTCGACGGTGCTGCCGCTGCCGCTAGTGCGCAGGCGGATTCCCTTGAAGCGGCCGCCGGGCATGGCCTGTTCCAGGCGGACTTGTGACCAGGACGCTTCCAGTTCTTCGAGCAGCATCATGGGCAGCGTAGTGCGGATGCCCTGACCCATCTCGGAGCGGGTCATCCACAGGCGAACTACGTTGTCGGGAGTGATGCTGATGTAGGCGTTGGGCTCAAAGACGGTGGCCGTTTCGCCGGCGGCATTCTTCGGGATCTCCAGCCAGATGGCGAGCCCCGTGCCGGCCAACGCGGTGGTTTTCAGAAACTTGCGGCGGGTGGCTTTCATGCTTTGCTCACCTCGCGGGCGGCGCGGTGGATGGCCCGACGCATACGCTGGTAGGTGCCGCACCGACAAACGTGGTCTGACATTTCGTTGTCGATGTCTTGGTCAGTGGGATTGGGGTGCGTCTTAAGCAGCGCGGCGGCCTGCATAATCATGCCAGCCTGGCAATATCCGCATTGGGAGACGTCTTCCTCCAGCCAAGCCTTCTGGCAGGGATGGTCGCCGTGGGCGGAGAGGCCTTCGATGGTGACGTAGCTTTTGGCGGAAGTGGCGGAGAGCGGAATCTGGCAGGAGTGCACGGGGATGCCATCTTCATGCACGGTGCAGGCTCCGCACACGCCCAGGCCGCAGCCGTACTTAGTGCCGGTGAGCTGCAGCAGGTCACGCAGCACCCAGAGCAGCGCCATCTGGGGATCGGCGTCCACCTGATGGGGTTTGCCGTTGAGTATGAGTTTGAAGACTGGCATACGGTTGATGTGACGAAGGCTGCGCTTGAAGGATAGCGGGACCGAGAAATTAATAATAGGTCACGCGGGCAGCTATGCGGGGACTGTTGTGGCAGGGAGCTTCTTGTGCCAGACCACCTGCTCTACCCGTCCGACGAGGAAAACCCAGGACGTTGTGCCGGCCAGGGCGACAGCGGTCAGAATGGCGAAGGCCCAATAGAAGTGTCCCGTGAGTTGCAGGACGAGAACTGCCAACAGCCTGCCCGTAAGTGGCTTGCGTTCCAGCAGCGTCGAGGTTGGCATGAGAGGCAGGTGATTCTCTCTGCATCCACGGTCTTTTGCAACTGAATTGGTGGAAACCTATTCGGAAGGGGCGGGGATGAACGGCGGTTGCGGGCGAATCGGGTGGCTAGGTCTTGTCCTCGATCTTGATGCGGAGAGACTTCAGGAACTTCAAATCCTGCTCATTAATCTTGAACTCGGGATTGGTGGAGGTGAGGGTGGTGACCATGGAAGTCTTGTCGCCCGGTTTTTCGCCCGGCTTGCTGACGCCGATCGTGGCTTCCAGCACCAGGAAGATGTCGTATCCGCCTTCTTTAATCCGGGAAACGACCTCGGCAATCTGCTCAGAGTCGGCCAGCGACTCGTTGATTGCCTCGCCCAGTTCCTTCATCAGCTGTTTCAGTTGCTGGTCCACATGCTCCCCCAGGGTTGGCCCGCGGGCAGGACGGGTAATCCTGCCGGTCTTCCTGCATCATTAGATGCGTTCGGGCGTCACAATGTTTCGTGACGCTGCTCCTCGCGCCGAGTTATTGTAACCCCGAACATTGATAAAATCGACGCCTATGGCAAAGCTCTCGGCCACCCGCAAACTCGGCATCGCAGCGCGGGTCGCCTACCAGCAGGCCGGACGCACCCGGTTCTTCCGCTCGGCGATGAACGCGGTCCGGGCGACGGCGGCGCATTTCGGACGTGTGCTGAGCCAGCTTTGGCTGGAGGTGACGGGCTTTGTTTTCCTGGCGTTAGCGGCGATTGGTGCCACGGCCCTGGTTCGCGAGTACATCAAGTACCACGCGGGTAAGGCCGACGGCAGCCGGGTGGCGATCGCAGTATGCTTTACCGTACTGTTTGGGTGGTTCGGGCTAAGCTCGTTCTGGCGGGTGCGGAAAAAAGGCTGAAAAGCTTTTCACCACAGAGGACGCAGAGGAAAATCGGTCGGCGGAGGAGGGTTCTACATGGCAGACAGACTAGACCTCAAGGAAGAACCCAGCCGATCTGCTGCTCGCCCCGACCCCGTCCCGACGGGCAAAGATGCCCAGGAAACTTCTTCTCACATTACTGTGCGCCCGCTCTACACGCCAGCTGACCTGCAGGGTTGGGACTACGACCGGCAGGTAGGTTATCCCGGGCAGTATCCCTATACCCGCGGGGTGCAAGCCACCATGTACCGCGGGCGCCTGTGGACCATGCGGCAGTACGCGGGCATGGGCGACGCCGAGGAATCCAACAAGCGCTACAAGTACCTGCTGGCCAACGGCACCACCGGACTCTCGGTGGCGTTTGATTTGCCCACGCAGATTGGTCTCGATTCCGACAACCCGCTGGCGGTGGGCGAAGTCGGCAAAGTGGGCGTGGCCATCGATTCGATCGAGGACATGCAGCGGCTGTTCGATGGCATTCAACTGACTAAGATCTCGACCTCGATGACCATCAATGCGACGGCCTCGATCCTGCTGGCGCTTTACGTTGCGGTCGCCAAGCGGCAGGGTGCGGACATTCGCAAACTTTCTGGCACGGTACAGAACGATGTGCTCAAGGAATACATCGCGCGGGGAACGTACATTTATCCGCCACACCAGGCAATGCGGATTATTACGGACGTGTTTGCCTGGGCCAACCAGCAGGTGCCGGAGTGGAACACGATTTCGATTTCCGGCTATCACATGCGGGAAGCCGGGTCGACGGCGGTGCAGGAAGTGGCATTTACCCTGGG
Organism: Terriglobia bacterium; assembly: GCA_020073665.1. Lineage (GTDB taxonomy): Bacteria > Acidobacteriota > Terriglobia > Terriglobales > Acidobacteriaceae > JAIQEU01. The sequence continues at coordinate 202,896 of JAIQEU010000001.1, read as the reverse complement.
CAACGGCATCGCGTACGTGCAGGCGGCGATCGATGCGGGGTTAGATGTAGACAAGTTTGCGCCGCGGCTGTCGTTCTTCTTCAACGCGCACAGCAATTTTCTGGAAGAAGTGGCCAAGTTCCGCGCCGCGCGGCGGATGTGGGCGCGGATCATGCGGGAAGAGTTCAAGGCCAGAAACCCGAAGTCGTGGATGCTGCGCTTCCACACTCAGACGGCGGGCTCGACGCTCACCGCGCAGCAACCCGAGAACAACATTGTGCGGACTGCGATCCAGGCCATGGCGGCCGTGCTGGGAGGCACGCAGTCGCTGCACACCAATTCCTACGATGAAGCCCTGGCGCTGCCCACCGAGCAGGCGGCGCGCATTGCGCTGCGCACCCAGCAGATTATTGCGTACGAATCGGGCGTGCCGCAGACTATCGATCCGCTGGCGGGGTCGTACTACATCGAATCTCTGACCAACGAAATCGAGAAGCGGGCGACCGAATACCTGGAGAAGATTAAGACGCTGGGCGGAATGCTCAAGGCCATCGAGCGCGGCTACGTGCAGCAGGAAATCCAGAACGCCGCCTACGAATACCAGCAGCAAGTGGACCGGCTCGAAGCTGTAGTGGTCGGGGTGAACCAGTTCACGGTGGGAGAAGAGAAGCCGATCCCGATTCAGCGTATTGATCCGGCGCTGGAACCGAAGCAGGTGGAGCGTCTGCGGGCACTGCGGGCGCGGCGCGATGCCGGGCCGTGGAAAGATTCGCTCACGCGAATTGAAGACACGGCGCGGACGGGAGCGAACCTGATGCCGCACATCGTGGCGGCGGTGGATGCCTATGCCACGGTGGGAGAGATTTCGGATACGTTGCGGAAAGTGTTTGGGGAGTATAAGGAGGCGGTGGTGATTTGAGGTGGGGCCGTGGTGTGATGTAGTGGTTATCTACCACATTTGTGGTATCATGATACCACATGCTTGACTTCCGCTCCAAAGCGCGGCAGCTGTTGCTTGCCTATTACTTCACCAACCCGTCCGCGCGTCATCACCTGCGGGACTTGGCGGAACGCTTGGGTACCGACCCTTCGAACTTGTCTAAAGAGTTGAGACGACTGGAGCAGGAGGGGCTGTTCCGTTCAGAATTGAGCGGCAGGCAGAAATACTTTCAACTGAACCGCGCCTATCCGCTTTTTTCGGAGGTCCGCAGCATCGTTGCTAAAACGATTGGTGCTCCACGCCTGATCGCGCAATCGCTCAAGACCATCCCGGGACTAGACGAGGCTTATCTCTACGGGTCGTTTGCGCGTGACCAGCAGGATGCTGCCAGCGATATCGATGTGCTGGTGGTGGGGAACCCACGGGAGGAAGTTCTCGCGCGGGCCACTCAAAAACTCGAACGGCAACTAGGACGGGACATCAACTATACGGTCCTTTCCCCCAAGGAATTCAAGGTCCGTCGCTCAAAGAAGGACGCATTCCTGGAAGATATCTGGCGCCATAAGCGGGTCCTTTTGGTAGGTGCGAGTGAAGAAGCTGAAACCACACACCGTTGACTGGGCGCAGATCGAACGCTTTCTCGCCAGCGCGGACAAGAAACTCGTCCTGGCCCACAAGATTCTGGATATTGACGAGGAAACTTGTCTTCAGCAAGCTTACGAGGCAATGCTAAAAGCTTCCCTGGCTTTCATGTTCAGCCATGGATCTCGGGCTAGAAGTCAGCCGGGGCACCACATCGCGATTATTGAGTTTGTGAATGCAAGAATCGGCAAAAAGCATGCCGGTCTTTTGATCGTTCTTGACCGCCTACGCCGCAAACGAAATATGGCACTTTATGATGATTCGGGGTTTGTTTCTCGGCGTGATGCCGAACAGGCACTCGAATCTGCGAAGCGCTACTTGGGTGTGCTCCGAACTGACATCGAGGCACGAAGACCGTGACAATAAATTGAAGACGCACTGCCTCGGCGCGAACCTGATGCCGCATATCGTGGGCGGCGGTGGATGCTTATGCGACGGTGGGGGAGATTTCGGACACCTTGCGGAAGGTGTTTGGGGAGTATAAGGAGGCGGTGGTGATTTGAAAACTGGCCTTGGTCGGTTCGCCAAACCAGAGCGGCCGGGCACTGACTCCCCGGGACGAGATTGGCCACCACACCGACCATCTCATAAAAAGGGTATGTAGAACCGCTTAGTGAAAACGAGATTTATCTCCGGTTTGCGGCTGGGTTATCTCAACAGCCCTGCGTTGCCATCTGTGGTATGCCGGGAGCTAAAACTCATCCCCGCATTGATCGCGGGCAAGATAGTCAGCAGCCTTCTGGTGTTCCCAAGTGCCGGGCTCCGTTTTTGCTAGAAACTCCGCCAAGGCCGCCATGCTCCGCGGAGTGTTCAGGCGATGGAGAGCGAGCGGGGCAAATTGCTGGATCCATGGGTCGCCCGCAAATGTAAGAAGTGTATCTTCCAAAGACGGTGGGGCGAGACTGGCCAAAGTTCGCGCCGCTTCCAGACGTTTAGTCCCATCGGTCGATCGGAGTTGATCGACCCAACGTTGGAATACCTTTGCTTTGGCTGCATTCTCACTAACTTGGAAATGGAGCGCTGAGTGTACTTCAAGCGTATCTTTAAATTCGCGTGGAAACAGACCACCACGTGCAGCTTGCACTGTGTACTGCCCGGGTGTATCTACCTTGTGGCCAAAATTCAGCAATACGCGTTCGATGCGCTTCTCACCCGGCAGTAGTACTACTGAGGAAACCCCGCAGCTAATACTAATGCCACGAGGGCCGCTAGGCCCGCATGAAGGGTGTGGCCGGTCGCTCGAAACACTAAACTGGTAACCCGAGCAGGGAGAGTAAGGATCGACAGAATCAAAGGTTTCAGCTTTCGAGCCATCGTTGACTACCTGAAAATAAACGAAAATGGGTTCGCCTCGTGCATAGACTGGCTTCTCCAGATAAAACCGTCCGGAGGTCTGTCCTACTCCAATCACGGAGCAGCACATCAAACAAGCCGCGACTAGTGAGCGAATAGCCATCTCGTAAGATTAGACACCGTTCGAGACCAATTTGGAAATAGTTGATGCAATCAGGAAATTACGCCGCTTAGTTTCGGACGCCTCCTGTTTAATGATCGAAAGAGTGGCTCCTAATCACTAACTACCTCAACTACCTCCTCATAATGGGTCTCCCGACCGACCCTCTAGCCACTTCCTTGAACCCAGCTTTCTTGAATGCCGAGGCGAAACCGGTCCAAGCGAAGGCGTCCACCATCTCGCCCGACTGCGGGTCTTGCGGGTAGCCTTCGACGATCCTTGCGCCTTGTTTTCGGGCGTACTTGACTGCGGCTTCGAGTAGCTTTGCCGTCAGGCCGGTGCGGCGGAACTCGCGTGGGATGTAGAAACATGTCACCGACCAGACTGGTTGAGCGTCCACGGGCTGGAGTATGCGCGAGCGGCCGAGCACGGGATAGTCTTCGCGCGGGGCGACCGCGCACCAGGCCGCAGGCTTACCGGCGGCGTAGGCCAGGACGCCGGTTGGCGCGCCGGAGGCGACGATTTTGTGGAAGGCGCGCTTGTTGCCCTCGCCTTTTTTCTTTTCGTACTCCGAGCGCCGCAGCCGCCACCACATGCACCAGCAGCCTCCGGATGCGCCGCGTGGGCCGAACAGGGTTTCGAGATCCGACCAGTTCGCATCGGTGAGAGGGCGGAACGTCAGCGATGGTTCCAGCTTGAGTTTGGTTTTCACGCAGCGCAAGGATAGCGCAACTTTAATTATCCCGGCCTGACGATGGATTCGTAGTGCACGGCGCGCTGGTCGAAGCGCGACAGCAGTTTCCGTGCTTCTGGGGGCACGACGGCAACTTCGTGGTCGGGGCCGGCGAAGGCACGAACGGCGTCCATGGACGCGAAGAACGTCAGGGTGACAAACTCGACCTCGGTGCCGGCGTCCCGCCGCATCAGGTAGGCGCCTTCGTGGCCGGCAACACGATGGATTCCGGGGAGGATCTTGGTGCGCAGCAGGGCTTCGTAGGCGTCGGCATTTTCGCGAGTTGTCCAACCATGCCAGAGACGGGCAATCATTTGGGTGACCTCAGGGGCTAAAGCCCACATCACTTCGAATCCGAGCGGCACGGCTGAAGCCGTGGCTTTCCGAATCTTACTTGCAAACGGCTGCTCTAGGCTTCGCTGATCACACATAGCTCAACCACCAATCCTTGCGGCGCTGTTTTAGGGCGGCAAACCAGCGGCAGGGGAAATAGAGAATGACCACCGCGGTCAGCCACATCAGGTAGACGACCGGAAGGCCGTGCCCGTATCCGTCGGGAGTCTCTCCGAAGATGGCTCCGTGGAACAGCCAGCTCACGGGCTGATGGCTCAGGGCTGCAACCAGCACGGCGAGCCAGTGAATCAGGTAGAGATGCAGGATGTAGAAAAACATGGGCACGCGACCGAAGGTCAGCAGCGCAGCGGTTAGCGGACCATGCGGCTTGCCGTTTTTCTGGTCCAGCCAGGCCAGCAGCAGGAATGCCGGGCCCAACGTCATCAGCAAGAACTGCAACGATGGGGGATATTTTTCGACATCCAGGAAAAGGATGATGGTTTTTTCCAGCGATGGCTGCAGGCTCCAATCGCCCTGTGAAACGCCGCCCAAACCCACCGGTGGGTTGCCATACAGGTTGGTAACGCGCAGAAATATGAAAGCTAGGGTCAAGCCAAGGCCCAGACGGAGCAGCCACTTTCTGCGACGGTCGGCTTCCATGAAATACAGCGTGCCAAAGGCGTAGCCGGCGGCCATCACTGCAACCAGCGGGACCAGGGGGAACAGCACGAACTCTGGGATGTGAAATGGCAGCAGCACGTCTCCGCGAACGTGGAGGATTGTCCACAGCCAGGCGAGACTGCCGAATTGCTCCGGGCGGACACGGTCCAGCAGATTGTGGGTGACGATCATCCCGGTGGACAGGCCGATGATCCATGGCATGGGCAGGCGGACGACCGCCGCCATGATGATCATCGACGCACCCAGGGCCCAGATCACACCCAGAAATCCGAAGGGAACCTGAAAACTCCAGGCGGCCCCGACCACGGTGAATTCCAGGACGATGAGCCATAGTCCGCGTGTCCACAGAAAGCGGCTGAGGGCTTGCGGAGTTCTGCGGCGTCCGTAGAAATAGGCGCCGGTTCCGGCCAGGAAGAAAAACAACGGCGCGCAGAAATGCGTAATCCAGCGGGTGAAGAATAGAGCGTAGTAAGTTTGCGAAAGGGTTTCAGGTTCGAATCGCAGGTTGGTAAAGAAGTCGCGAGAGTGGTCGATCGCCATGACGACCATGATTAGCCCACGAAGGATGTCGAGGGAGACGATGCGCGACGCGGAGGCGCCGTTGGCGGAGCCTGCGCTGGGCATAGTAGCAACGGCTTGGGTTCTGGAAGAGAAGGTGGATGACATGGCGCTCGACGGGAGTTAGCGCGAACTCCTTATGAAAATATGAAGCGGCTGAGTCCCATCAGACTTGCACTTTCTTGCTATTTGTTTAAGTGCCGGTCAATAGGCTTTCTAGATATTCTGGCGGGCGTAGCGGGCGGGCGAGACGCCGTAGGCGCGTCGAAACGAGCGAATGAAGTGGCTCAGGTTGCTGAACCCGGTGTTGAAGCAAGCCTCGGTGACCGAGGCGCCCTGGCGTAGCTGGCGAGCGGCTGCCTTCAATCTCACTTGCAGCAGGTAACGGTGTGGAGGAACGCCCGCCAGCTCGCGAAATACTCGGGCAAAGTGAAATGGGCTCATGCCGACCGAGCGGGCCAGGGAGGTAAGACTGTTGGCCGAGGTGAGGTGGCTTTCGAGGCGGGCGCGAGTTGCGTCCACGCGCTCGGCGTACCAGGCTAGCTGGTGATGAGAGAAGCGCTTCTTGCCCGGATCTTGCTGGGCGCAGACTTCGGAGAGCACGCTGACGGCGGCATCTTCGGCGGCAAGCGCGGCGGTCGTCCCAGACGGATTCGTAGAGAATGTACGGAACAGATAGGTCACGCGATTGGTCGCCGGAATAACTGGGTGCTTCCGGGCTGCGAGAGCCAAGTTCGCGACTTCGTCGCACTGTTCAAGATAGGTGACGGAGACACAGACGTCGGTTGGCACCTCCTCATCGTGGTGTGCCTTGTAAGCCAGACCTGGATAGGTGAGGAACAGATCGCCGGGACGCAAGTTCCAAGTCCGGTGGCCGATTTGAATGGAGAACCTGCCCCGTTCGACCAAGCCGATGGAGTGCTCGGCAGAGACTTCTTCGGGCAGGTCGTGGTGACAGTCCTCGGCGGGGTGGTCGAAGCGGCCGATCGCGGCCTGTGGAGTCTCGATCAGGGAGAGGTAGCGATTCACGGGTTAGTTCACCGGCTCCGGAGCCTGCAACTGCATACAGGTTAGACGATGAGGGATGGGAATAGGCTCAGGAAAATCAGGGTGGAAAAGACGAAGCTTATGGCCCCACGAGCCGGGATTGGAGGCCGCGCCGGAGAGCCTCGGTTTCTAGAGCCGATCTTGAGGCTTAAAGTCGCAGGCTTCGCGGCAAGCGGGACAATAGAAGAGCCCGTCCTGGCACAAGCGGACGTCCACTTGCCCCTGGCAGAGGCAGCAGTACTTCTCGCAGTCGCACTTTTCTTCTGCCATCTCGCACTGGGCGCAGCGGTAGCGGTTCTTGGTAGTGGTGCTCATGGGCGAACTGTAGCGCGGGTTGGGGGGCGGGGGAAAGTGCCGTTGGTAACCGGGAGCGGGTTGCAGATGGCAGGTCGCGGGTGGTAGCGGCCCGGAACCTGGCACCTGCGCCCTAACTACGGTTGATGCCCTTACCGCACGCGTGTTAGGGTTATGAGTTTCATTATCCCGGCAGCCCAGCCACTGCTTCTGATCGAGGAAAACTTGCCTGCTGTTGAGGCGCCTACGCCGACCGTCCGCAAGACCGCGCTAAACCCTGTTCATCGCCAGATGGGCGCGAAGATGGTCGAATTCAACGGCTGGGACATGCCGGTGGAATACCCCTCGGCCGGCGGCATCATTGCGGAACACAACGCGGTGCGCAACGGGGTGGGCATTTTCGACGTCAGCCACATGGGCGACATTCGCCTGGCGGGGCCGGGAGCACTGGCGGCGGTGCAGCATATCTCCATGAACGACGCTTCGCGGCTGGCGATCGGGCAGGCGCAATATTCGGCGCTGCTTTATCCTCAGGGGACGTTCGTGGATGACGTGATCGTGCACCGGCTGGGGGAGAACGAGTACCTGCTGGTCATCAACGCGGGGACGCGGGAGAAGGATTTCAACTGGGTGCGCGACAATACCCACGATTTTGACTGCCGGGTGGAGAACCTTTCCGACGACTTTACCCAGATCGCGATCCAGGGGCCGAAGGGCGTGAACCTGCTGCAGAAGCTCACGGATGCAACTCTCTCGGCGGTGAAGTTTTATTGGGTGACGCGGGGAACGGTTTGCGGTTTGAAAAACATCCTGATCGCGCGCACCGGATACACTGCCGAAGATGGTTTTGAAATCTACGTTCCCGCCGACGAAGCCACTAGCGCGATGGTGTGGAATAACGTGCTGGAGGCAGGCAAGGAGTTTGGCGTTGTGCCCTGTGGGCTCGGAGCGCGCAATACTTTGCGCCTGGAGGGCAAGCTTCCGCTTTATGGGCACGAGATTTCCGACGCCATCAACGTCTGGGAGGCCGGGTTGGACCGTTTCTGCAAAATGGAGAAGCCGGAGTTTGTGGGACGGGACGCGCTGGAGAAAGCGAAAGTCAGCGGCGTGAAGCGGCTGCTGGTGGGAGTTGAGATGATGGAACGCGGCATCGCCCGCGACGGCTATCGCGTGCTCGACAACGGGGGACGCGAGATTGGATATGTCACCAGCGGATCGTATGCTCCGTTCTTGAAGAAGAATATCGCCCTGGCGTATGTGCCGATCGAGTTTGCGAATCTGGGGACGGAAATAAAAATTGAGATTCGTGGCCAGGGTGTGAAGGCACAGGTGGTGCCGACACCGTTTTATAAGCGGCCTAAGAAACAATGAAAACCGCAGGGGACGCGGGAGACGCTGAGGTTTTTTGAGCTAAGAGCTTAGGAGCTAGAAGCTATCATGTCTTATCCAACCGATTACAAGTACACCAAAGAACACGAATGGATTAAAGCCGACGGCAAGAACGCCACCATCGGCATCACCGTGTATGCGCAGGAGTCGCTGGGCGACATTGTTTTTGTGGAGCTGCCCAAAGTTGGCTCGGAGATCACGGCCGGCAAGACGTTCGGTACGGTAGAGTCGGTGAAGGCGGTGTCGGACCTGTTCGCGCCGGCCTCGGGCACGGTGACTGAAGTCAACGGGGAACTGGCCACCGCGCCGGAAAAGATCAACCAGGATGCGCACAGCGCGTGGTTGATCAAAGTGGCCCTGAAGGACCCGGGTGAACTCAATGCGTTGCTCGCGGCGGCGGACTACGAGAAGTTCGTGGCCGAAGAAGCGGGACACTAGGAATTTACATCTAAGCTAAAGTCACTATGCGCTATCTACCGAAGTCTCCTGCTGACCGTGAAGCCCTGCTGAAAGCCATTGGCGCCCGGTCGATTGACGACCTGTTCGCGCCCATCCCGGCGGAGTATCGTCTGCAGCGCGAATTGAAGGTCCCGCGACAGATGGCCGAATCGGAAATTGTGGATTGGTTCCGGGAACGCTCCCGCGAAAACGGCGACGGCTACGCCACCTTCCTGGGCGCGGGAGCCTATAACCACTACCGGCCAGTGATCATCGATTCGCTGATTTCCCGCGGCGAGTTCCTCACCGCCTACACTCCATACCAGGCAGAGATTTCGCAGGGTACGCTGCAATCGATTTTCGAATTCCAGACCATGATCTGCGAACTGACCGGCATGGAAGTGGCTAATGCTTCCATGTACGACGGCTCCACCGCGGCGGCCGAAGCCGCCATGATGGCGGTACGCCTGACCGGGCGGCGTTCGGTGGTGATCGCGCGTAGCCTGCATCCGGAATATCGCGAAGTGCTGGCCACCTATGCCTGGCACCAGGGGATGCCGCTGAGCGCCGCAGGGTTCGGCGGCACCGGCAGGGTTGATCTGAAGGCGCTGGACGAGACCATCAATGCGGATACAGCCTGCGTGCTGATCCAGTCGCCGAACTTCTTTGGAATTGTTGAAGACGTGGAAGCCATCGCCGAGATCGCCCACAAGCATGGAGCGATGCTGGTGGTGGCGATTGCGGAAGCGGTTTCGCTGGGGATCGTCGAGCCGCCGCGGCAGGCAGACATCATCGCGATGGAAGCCCAGTCATTCGGTGTGCCCCTCGGTTTCGGCGGACCCTACTGCGGGGTGATTGCCACGCGCGAGAAGAATGTGCGGCAAATGCCCGGCCGCCTTGTGGGTCAGACCACCGACCGCAGTGGCAAGCGCGGATTCGTGCTGACGCTGGCGACACGCGAGCAGCATATCCGGCGGGAGAAAGCGACCTCCAACATCTGCACCAACCAGGCGCTGGTGGCGCTGATGGTCAACATCTTTATGACCATTTACGGCAAGGTCGGGTTGCGGCAACTGGCCCAGCAGAACCTGGCCAAGGCCACGTATGCGGCGCAGCAGTTCGGGAAACATGCCAAGATCCTGTTCCCGGGCGCGCCGCGCTTCAACGAATTCGTGGTCGAAACCAGCGAAGATCCCTACGCTATCAACAGCCGCATCCTGGGCCACAAGATCGTAGGTGGATTGCCGCTGCGCAAGTTCTATCCCGAACTCGGCAACGCTGCGCTGTGGTGCTGCACCGAGATGACTACGCGTACCGCGATTGATACAGCGGTGGGCTTCGTGGCCGACAGCGAGCGCTCGGTGAAAGCAGGCAAAGAAGAAGTGGATGTCCACGAGGTGACGCGATGAAGTCGAGAACTCGCAAAGCGACCCGTCACGTCAACCAGAATGAAGGCCTTATCTTCGAAAAGTCGTCACCGGGGAAGGCGGCGTGGAAGCTGCCGCCGCTCGATGTTCCCGATGTAGACACGGCTAAGCTGCTCGGTAAGGTCGAGCGAAAGGACCTGGGCAACATGCCGGAAGTGAGCGAGATCGAGATTATCCGCCACTTCACCCGGCTCTCGACCTGGAACTACGCCATTGACCTGGGCATGTATCCGCTGGGCTCGTGCACCATGAAGTACAACCCACGGGTGAACGAAGTAGTGGTGCGGCTCGATGGACTGGCCAATGGGCATCCGTACCAACCGGAGAAAATCTCGCAGGGTGCGCTGCGCATTATCAAGACCCTGAGTGACTGCCTGATGGAAATCACGGGCATGGATGCGATTACGCTACAGCCTGCTGCCGGCGCGCACGGCGAACTTACAGGCCTGCTGATGGTGAGGGCCTACCACCTGGCCAAGGGCAATCCGCGGAAGAAAGTTCTGATCCCTGACTCTGCCCACGGGACCAATCCAGCCACGGCAGCGACGGTCGGGTATTCGGTCGAGAACCTGAAGTCGAACGAGCGTGGCATGGTCGATGTGGCCGCTCTGGCGGCCCAGATGAACGAAGACGTCGCCGTGCTGATGCTGACCAACCCCAATACCTTGGGCGTATTCGAGCAGGAGATCCACAAGATCGCGGAAATCATGCACGCCAAAGGTGGCTTGCTTTACATGGATGGCGCCAACATGAACGCGCTGGTAGGCAAGGTGCGGCCGGGAGATTTTGGCGTAGACGTGATGCACCTGAATCTGCACAAGACGTTTTCCACGCCGCATGGCGGTGGCGGACCGGGATCGGGCCCAGTGGCGGTGAAGCAGATGCTGGAGCCGTTCCTGCCCAAGCCGGTGGTTATCACAAAGCCCGATGGCACGCTGGCCTTCGAGTACGTGCGGCCGATGTCGGTGGGCCGGGTGCGCTCGTTTTACGGGAACTTTGGAATGTTCGTGCGCGCTCTGGCCTACATCCTGGCCAATGGGCCCGACGGCTTGCGGCAGACCACGGAAGACGCGGTGCTGAACGCGAATTACATCCGCAAAGGGCTGGACGGAGTTTACGATTTGCCTTACTCCACGCCCACCATGCACGAGGTGGTGTTCAGCGACAAGCTGCAGGCCAAGAAGGGCGTGAAGACCATGGACCTGGCCAAGCGGCTGATCGACTACGGCTTCCATCCTTATACGACGGCCTTTCCGCTGATTGTGCCCGGGGCGATGATGATTGAGCCGACCGAAAGCGAATCGACCGAGGAGATGGATCTGTTCATTGAGGCCATGAAGGCGATCGCCAAGGAAGTGGAAGAAGACCCGCAGATGGTGTTGGACGCGCCGCATACCACCCGGGTGTCGCGACTGGACGAGACCGCAGCGGCAAGGAAGCCGGTATTGCGGTGGAAACCCAACCCGGATTAGCCTCCGCCGCGAGCCCCGCAACCATTTTCAAGTGACCAAGAAGATGCCCTGCCCCGCAAGCCTCTGTGCCCTCTGTGTCCTCTGTGGTTAAATTCTTGTGTTGCCGTCCGCAAGTAGGAAGCCTCCAGCACCGCCACGGAAGCCAGATGGCTTATTCGCTTCTCCGCAGAAGCGCAATGTCGTTCTCTGTCTGGTGCTGGTGGCGGCGACGCTGGCGTTCTACAACCCGGTCAACCAGCATCCCTTCGTCAATTACGACGATGATCGTTACGTAGTCGACAACGCCCACGTGCACGCCGGTCTCAACTGGGACACGGTGCGCTGGGCTTTCGGCACATCAGAGCAGGCCAACTGGCATCCGCTGACCTGGCTGTCGCACGCTCTGGACTACCAACTCTTTCACACCAACCCGGCGGGACATCACTTTACCAGCCTACTTTTCCATGCGCTGAATGCTGCACTGCTATTCCTGTTGCTGGCCAAATCAACCGGCGAAGTGTGGCCGAGCATGTTCGTTGCGGCGGTGTTCGCGCTTCATCCCATCAACGTGGAATCGGTCGCTTGGGTTGCCGAACGGAAGAATGTGCTCAGCACGTTCTTCTTCCTGGCTGCGCTGGGAGCGTATGGCTGGCACGCGCTGCGGCCGAACTGGCAACGATACCTTGCGGTGGCCGGATGCTTTGCCATGGGGCTGATGTCGAAGCCGATGGTCATCACGTTGCCCTGTGTGCTGGTGCTGGTGGATTACTGGCCGCTGGGACGTGTGCAGGGCAGCGCGTCCTCAGCGATGCGAGCGCCGCAGATGCCACAGTCCAAGTTGCTGGTGGAGAAGATTCCACTGCTGGCACTCTCGGGGGCCAGTGCGGTGATCACCATGCTGGTGCAGCGGGCGGGCGGGGCGATGCGCTCGACGCAGCAGTTCTCACTTGGGGTGCGCATTGAAAATGGGCTCGTTGCCTATGCGACCTACTTGTGGAAGATGATTTGGCCGGTACACCTGGCGCCGCTTTATCCGCATCCCGGCGATTCGCTGGCGGGATGGCAAATTGCGCTGTCCACGCTCACTTTGCTGGCCGTCACCGGGCTGGTAATCAAGTTGCGCGCGCGACGATACCTGGTGGTGGGCTGGCTATGGTTCCTGGGTACGATGGTCCCGGTCATTGGGTTGATCCAGGTCGGAGACCAGGCGATGGCCGACCGATATGCGTACATCCCACTGATCGGGATTTTTGTGATGATCGCGTGGGGTGCGGCCGAGTTCGCTGGTACGCAAAGAAATCGGGTGATGGTGCTGGCGACGGCGGCCGTGCTGGCAGTGGCTGGGCTGGGTGTGGCTACGCACCAGCAGCTGGGTTATTGGGCGAGCAGCTATGATTTGTGGTCGCACACGCTGGCGGTCACGCAGAGGAATTTCATCGCCGAAGACAACTTGGGTGGCGCGCTGGTGCTCGAAGGGAAAGTGGACGACGCCTACCCGCACTTCCAGGCGGCGGCGGAAATCAATCCCCACGACCCCATGAGCCACTTCAATGTAGGGGCCTACCTGCAGGAACACAACCGCTTGCACGAGGCAGTGGAACAGTATGAAACCACCATTCGTCTGACGACCGATCGGCCGCTGCTGGCTTCGACCTACGCCAACCTGGGGACGGCCTACCGCACGCTCGGAGACTATGTGAAAGCCGAGGAGAGCTACAGCCAGGCGCTGCAGTTGAATCCCGGGCAGTTCAACGCGTACCTGGGGCGAGGTGTTCTGCTGGAGAAGCAGGGCAAACTGGAAGACGCAATCGCCAGCTACCAGCGTTCGATCGAGCTGGTTCCTACCGACCAGGGATACTTGCGCATGGCACACGCTCTGCAGGCTGCGGGCCGCACGCAAGAGGCGCTGGCGGCTTACCAGGAAGCGCTGAAAATCAATCCGGATGCCCGAGAGGCGCAGGCGGCGGTGGAGGCGCTCACCAAGAACCATTAACCACGAAGGACACTAAGGTCACGAAGGAATGCCCCTGCTCTCCTTCGTGCCGCTTCCTGCCCTTCGTGGTTTGCCGGTTCTATTTCTTCTCGGTCAATTCGATTGTGGCCCGAGTGTTTTCCCAGTCCAGGTACATGTGGCAGCCGGTTCCCATCTCGTGAAACGAAATGGTGAAGTTCTCGACTGGGCCGGAGGTCTTTGAGACTTGCATGTCCACGCGTGCCAGTTCGTCACCTTCGTACTTATAGGGGATGCCCCATTCGCCGGTTTTCTTGTTGATGATCAGTGTCCACTTGTCCGCGTTGGGGACGGTGAAAATGGTGTAGCTGCCGGCGGGAACATCTTTGCCGCCGATGGTCAGGTTGGCGGTGGTGACGAACGCGGTGGCTTCATTGGCCCCTGTGCGCCAGACTTCGCCGTAGGGGACGAGTCCGCCATAGATCTTGCGACCCTTGGCGCGCGGGCTGGAGTAGTCCACGGTGATGGACTTGCCGTCCGTAAAGTTGCACTTGGCTTGGGCCGCGGGGCTGAGGCGCGGAGCTTTGTCCTGAGCATAGGTGAACCCGGCCAGGGTAAGGATGAGCAGGGTGATGAGGGTAAAGCGTTTCTGCATGAGATTCTCCTTGAGAGCAATCAGCATTCAGCACTCAGCATTCGGCCAGCAATGGCTTGGCTTCAGACTGTAGCTTGGTCAACATACTGAGGGCAGGTGCTTAGACTACCCAGTAGATGTGCCGGATAGCAAATGGGGCGGGAAGATTTTTGGGCATGCTTCCCCACGGTACAATCCCCTCATGCCGGTATTTGACGAAAAGCAGGAAGAATTGGAACGCTACGAAACCATGATGGGGGTGCCGCGAGGACGGCTTGCGGTCACCATGGACGTGATCACCGACGCCATGGCGCTGGTGGGGCAGCACGGCGTCTATTGCCAGAGCCAGCGCTGGGCGGGCAAGCCGGTGATGGACATCCAGATCGTGATGAAGCAGCTCACCGACGCGAAAGAGCTCATTCAAAGTGTGATGGCGGAACTGGGGAAGGCGGCTTGAGGCGTCGGGGCGGGGCGATTGAGGAGTGAAAGCGACCTCAGAGGCAAAAGCTTAAATTATTGAAGGCGGACACGACTTGAAGTCGTGCCTTTCCCAATTCGATGCCTGAGCTTAGTACGGCCTAGGCCAGCGTATACTTGCCGCGCTCAATCACCTTGCCAGCGATCTGCTGGCGCAATTCGATTGTGTTGAATGGCTCATGCTTCGCCAGCCGGCGGAGAATTGCCAACTGCGTTCGCAGCATGTCGCCTTCGGCCACGGCGGCAATTACCTTCTTAGCGGCCGCTTCGATCTTCTCCATGGCTTGCGACAGGTAGACACGCGTCATTGCTATCGGCAGGGACGCGGCGGCCTCGCCTTTCTGCTCGGCGATTTTCTGCGCGCGCAGGACCGCTGACTCCATCGCGTAGGTTTCAATGACCATGTCGGCGATGGCGCCCATTACTTCCTGCTGGTCCTGAATGGCCTGCATATATTTTTGAGTGGCTGAGCCCGCGACGAACAGGCCGAGCTTCTTGGCTTGCGCCACCAGCTTGCGCTCTTCGGCGAGCGGGCCTTCGAGTTCTTCGCTCTGGCTGGGGCCGGAGAGCACTTCGTCCATCAACTTCTTGATGGCAGGCATCAGCGGCAACTGGCCAGTCATGGCGCGTTTCAGCAAGAAGCCGGTGATGATCAGGCGGTTGATTTCGTTGGTCCCTTCGAAGATGCGGTTGATGCGGGCGTCTCGGTAGGCGCGCTCGGCGGGGTATTCTTCGACGAAGCCGTAGCCGCCGTAGATCTGCACCGTCTCATCGACCACGTAGTCGATCATCTCCGAGCCCCAGACTTTGATGATGGAGCACTCGACGGCATATTCTTCAATCGCCTTGAGCGTCTGCTTGGCGGCATCGGCGGCCGACTTGTCCACTTCGCCCAGTGCGACGTCCATCAGGCCCACAGTGCGGTAAACGAGCGATTCGCCCACGTAGATCAGTGTCGCCATGTTGGCGATTTTTTCGCGCACCAGGCCGAAGTCAGCGATGACCTTGCCGAACGCCTTGCGTTGCTTGGCATAGCCAATGGCGTTTTCGAGCGAGACCCGGCCGCCGCCGACGCACATGGCGCCCAGCTTGAAACGGCCTACGTTCAGGATGTTGAAGGCGATGACGTGGCCCTTGCCGATCTCGCCCAGCAGGTTTTCTACCGGGACTTTGCAATCGTTAAGAATGATGGGGCAGGTGGATGACCCGCGAATGCCCATCTTGTGTTCTTCGGCGCCGATGGAAAAGCCGGGGAAAGTTTTTTCGACCAGAAACGTAGTGAACTTCTCGCCGTCGATTTTGGCGAAAACCGTGAACAAGTCGGCGAAACCGGCGTTGGTGATCCACATTTTTTCGCCGTTCAGGATGTAGTGTTTCTGGTCGCTGGAAAGCTCGGCGCGGGCGCGGCAGTTGAGGGCGTCGGACCCGGACGAGGCTTCTGAAAGCGCGTAGGCGCCGACGATTTCTCCGGCGGCCAGGCGGGGCAAGTATTTCTTTTTCTGTTCCTCGGTACCGAAGTACACAATGGGTAGCGTTCCAATGCCGGTGTGTCCGCCCCAGGTGGTGGCGAAGCCGGCGTATTTGGCGATGTGGTCGGCAATCACCGCGGCCGTGACCTTGTCCATTTCCAGACCGCCGTAGGCTTCTGGAATCTCGACGGAGCTCAAGCCGAGCTCACCGGCTTTCTTCAGCAGGTCGCGGGTGACCGAGAAATCTTTGTGTTCAATCTTCTCGACGTTGGGAAGAATTTCGTTGGTGGCAAACTCTTCCGTGGTCTGGCCAATGAGTTGGTGCTGCTCGGTGAAATCCTCGGGGGTGAAGACCTCGTGCGGAGTGCGGGCTTCGAGAAGAAAGCTACCGCCGGAAATTTTGGACTTCGGAACTGTCGCTGTGGCCATGGAACCTTCTTTCAACCGGCGAGATCGCAGAGCATGTCGAGAGAACTAATCAATTGTAAATGGGACAGGACTGGGGATGAAAGGTCACCGCAGCGGTCAGGCCGAGGGCTGCGGGTTCTTGGTAGTGAGTGTGCGCAATTCCGATTCCCGCCCAGCTATTGCCTTGGCAAACTGATCTTTCGCCAAGGTTTGTTGGTCCGGCTCCAGATCCGCTATGCGTTGCAAGAAATGCGGTTCATCTTCCCGCATCTGCCGAAGCTTGCGCTCTACCCATGCGATCTCGATCGAACTCATTTGACTCACCGTTTCTCCTTGGCGATCTCGGCGTGCTCGGCGGTCAACTAAGATTTTCGAATATCCCCGCCGCGCCCATGCCCCCACCGACGCACATGGTCACCATCCCATAACGCGCATTTTGGCGCTTCATTTCGCGAATTACGGTAGCGGTCAGCTTGGCCCCGGTGCAGCCCAGAGGATGGCCAAGCGCGATGGCGCCTCCGTTGGGATTGACTTTCTCGGGATCGAGCGCCGCTTCTTTGATTACCGCCAGAGATTGCGCGGCGAAGGCTTCGTTCAGTTCGATCACGTCTATCTGGTCTAGTTTCAATCCGGCTATTTTCAGGGCCTTGGGAATCGCGTGCACCGGGCCCAGGCCCATCTCTTCGGGCTTATATCCCGCGGTGGCGAAGGAAATGTAGCGGGCGAGCGGCTTGATTCCCAGAGCCTTCGCGCGTTCGGCGGACATGACCACTGCGGCGGCCGCGCCGTCGGACATCTGCGAGGAATTGCCGGCGGTTACCGTGCCCTTGACATGAAATGCCGGCTTTAGCGCGAGCAATGCTTCGAGCGAGGTGTCGGCGCGGGGGCCCTCGTCTACTTTGAAAGTAATTTCCTGTCTCTTGGGCTTCGAGCCGTTTGGCGTGGTAAAGCTCACGGGAACAGCGACGGTTTCTTCCGCGAACTTGCCTGCCTGGATGGCGGCCACAGCTTTCTGGTGGCTGCTGTAGGAGAACTCGTCCGACTGCTCGCGGGTGATGCCGAAGCGTTGCGCCAGGCGCTCGGCGGTCAGACCCATGGAGAGATACGCATCGGGGTAATGGTCGACGAGCCAGGGGTTGGGCGAGATTTTGTGTCCGCCCATGGGGATCATGGACATGGACTCGGTGCCGCCGGCCACAATGATGTCGGCACCTCCCGCCATGATGCGCTCGGCCGCCATGGCAATCGCCTGCAGGCCGGAGGAACAGAAGCGGTTGATGGTGAGCGCCGAAACTTCTACCGGCAAGCCCGCGCGCAAGGAGGCGATGCGGGCCACGTTCATGCCTTGCTCAGCTTCGGGCATCGCGCAGCCGAGGATAACATCTTCAATTTCTTTGGGATCGACCTGCGGTACACACTCGAGAGCGCCCTTGATCGCGACGGCAGCCAGTTCATCGGGACGGGTGGCGCGCAGCGTGCCTTTGAAAGCGCGGCCTACGGGGGTGCGGACGGAAGAGGCAATGATGACTTCACGCATAGGAGGCTCCTGCAACCAGCAATCAGTACTTGGCAACTAGCACCAGCCAAAGCACAGTTTATTCCTTAAACGCAAAGCATGCGAGGGGCGCGCCGCGTGCAGCCGGGCTGCAGTTCGTAAACTTTGATAACGCTGCACTAAACGGCATGCCGGAAGGGATGCCCTGACACGAATCGCACTTGCACCATGGGTTGCTAGCGGGCCTGCTGTTTCAGCTTTTCAATCTGCTCCAGATGATTGGGGTCGTGCTTCGACATCATCTGGACGATTTCGGCCACCGTGACCTGGTTCTTCTTTTCGGGATGATAGGCGGATTTCTCCAGGTCCGCGGCCTTCAACCGCCGCAGCAGTTGCAGGTTGGCGTGTCGATTCAATCCGTAGAGCGCAACCAGTTCCATGGGGCTCGACTCCATGTAACCAAGGTTGCGCGCCCAGGCGTCCTGGTCAATGGGGGCGATGACCGGCTTTTCGTCGGCCAGCATCTGGCGCATGCGGTAGGCGTAGAGGATTTCGATGTCGGCGAGATGGGCCAGAATCTCCAGGATGCACCACTTGCCGGGCGCGGGCTTGTAACGCAGGGTTTTGTCGGGTAGGCCAGAGACCGCCGCGGCGATTTGCTTCGGACTTTTTTCAGCCAAGTCGAGGTGGGACTTGAATTCAGCTTCAGTCATAGGGATTTACGAATCGCCGACGACAATCCTAACTTATCTGCACTTTCTGCATCCACTGCGCCACCTGCACGTTCCATCCCAGCTGCTTGGTCATGGTGTCGTGCAGCTGTGCCGAGGCTGCGGGATCGCCGTGCACCAGATAGGTTGCGCCTGGTTTGCGGGGAAAGGTGTGCAGCCACTGCAGCAGTTCCGGGGTGTCGGCGTGGTCGCTGAACTGTTCCAGGGCTGCGATCTGGGCGCGGATGGGCACGATTTCCCCGTAGATCTTTACTTCAGGCGCTCCACTCTTGATGGTAGCCCCGCGGGTACCCTGGGCCTGGAATCCTATGAAGATGACGGTGTTCTTGGGGTCCGGCAGCCGTTGGGCGAGATGATGCTGGATGCGTCCGCCGGTGACCATGCCGCTGGAAGAGACGATGATTGCAGGATAGTGGCTCTGGTTGATCTTTTTTGACTCTTCGGGCGTGGATGCGAAGGTGAAACCCGGCCACTCCAGGGGTGATCCGTATTTGCTGATGAGCTGGCGGGCTTCCGGGCTGAACTCCTCGCTGTGCTTCAGGAAAATCTGCACCGCCTGGATCGCCATGGGGCTGTCGGCGTAGACCGGGATGCGGGGGATCTGGCCGGACTCCATCAGTTCCTTGAGCATGAAGAGAAATTTCTGGGTGCGTTCCACCGCGAACGCGGGAACGATCACGGTGCCACCGCGCTCGACGGTCTGGCGAATGAGCGTGGCCAGTTGCGGACGGGGATCGTCGGTGGGGTGCTGGCGGTTGCCGTAGGTGGATTCCATCACCAGGAAGTCCGCAGTCTCGCCCTCGGTGGGGCCGCTGTGCACTACCTTGCCGGGGGCGATGTCGCGGTCACGCACGCGTCCGATGTCGCCGGTGAACAACAGGCGACGGCTCTGGCCATCCACTTTCAGACTGAGTTCGACCATCGACGATCCCAGGATGTGCGCCGCCTGGACGAAGCGGAACGACATCTCTGGGCAAAGCTGCCGGGTTTCTCCGAATTGCACCGGGTGAAAATACTGCAGGCACTCCTGAGCCTCCTCAAAGGTGTAGAGCGGCAGGGCTGGGTCGTGCTTTGATTTGCGGGTCTTGTTGTAAAACTCTGCGTCTTCTTCCTGCAGATGGCCGGAATCAGGCAGCAGGATGCCACATAGGTCAATGGTGGAAGGCGTGGCGTAGATGGGCCCACGGAACCCTTCTTTCACCAGGCGCGGAATCCATCCGCAATGGTCAAGATGTGCGTGGGTGAGCACGAGGGCGTCAATTTCGCGGGCCGGGATGGGCGTATCCTGCCAGTTGCGCTCGCGCCATTCCTTGGGGCCCTGGAACAGGCCGCAGTCAATCAGGGCCTGGAAGCCGTTCTTGCCGCTGGCATCAGGGCTGGTGTTGATCAGGTGCTTGGAGCCGGTAACGGTGCCGGCTGCGCCGAGAAATTGTATGTAGGGCAAGGATTGCGCTCCTGCAGGGCGATAAAAGCAAACCTACCACAGAGACACGGAGACACGGGGAAAACGATTTCAGCTTGAAGACTTCAGATGGCAGACTTCCATTCACCCACAAGCTGAAATCCTGAAATCTGAAATCTGCAATGTACCAATTTACTTTGCCGCCGCCTCGATCTTAAGCCGATTGTTGCCCAAGTCGCTTTCCGGGACACTGCCGTCGTTTACTACGACCTCAAGCGGCGTCGCGGCGGCCTCGATACGGATGGTCGCCGTGGACTTTGCTCGCACCTGGAGCCGCTTGCTCGCTTCGCCGCCTTCCATGCGCAAGGTCACAGGGACTTCCGCGCCGGCCTCGCCGAGGTTGGCAACGTTAATGGTAACAATCGAGCCGCCGCCCACGGTTGGGCGCTGAACCGCTGAGTCCACTTTGAAGTCGGGCAAGCCGCGGTCACGGTAGACCCAGTCGTCGAAGAACCATTCCAGGTCCTGCTTGGTCTGGGCTTCGATCAGGCGCTGCACGTAGGAAGGTTCTTTATCCTGCTCCGGGCGGTACTGGGCCAGGGCTTTCTTGAGCACAGGTTCACCGATCATGTCGCGCAGCATCCACCAGACAAACATGGCCTTGCTGCGGTAGAACTCTTCGCTGCTGGTGTTGATCAGCGACTGGTCGGCGGCGGTGTTCGGTTTCTTCTCCTGCGCGAGGGCTTTTTCTGCATCGGCCAGTGCGGTGCGGTGCAGGCCCATAAAGTCGAGCGCGGCTTGGCGTCCACTCTGGCGCTCGAGATCGGCAGCCTGGACAAAGTGGGCCAGCCCTTCGTAAATCCAGGGACGCGACGACGGGAAGGCGGCGTGCGTAAGTTGGTGGACAACGGTCATCTGCGCCAGCCGCGAATCGCTGCGGGCCAGCGGCGTAAACATAATGCTGCCAGTTTCGAACGGTGCAGCGTCGGAGTCGGCGAGTTCAACGATCCGGAACCTGAGGTTCGGAGCTCCGAACCACTCGGTCACAAACGGAGTGGCTAACTCGAGAGCCAGGGAGTAATCGTCGGCGGCGGACTTATGCACCGGGAAGTGATAAATGTGAGCGGCTGGGCGATCGAGAATCGAATAAAGCCCGAACGCGAATGCGGGCACAGTCGCATCCAGGGGAGTGAAGGCATGCTCCTCGCAGGCGTAGTACTTGCCGTCGGTGACGCCGCCCTCCATCCCTCCCGGCACGCCCAAGGGCATGGGATCATTCATGACCATGGTTTGAAACGGGGGACCGGCCTGCAGGTCGCAGAGCTTGAACTGCATCTTGCTCTTGGTTTCTCGTGCTTTCCAACGCCCCACAGTTTCGAAGACGCTGTTGGCCTCGGAGAGATTCGCCGAGTCGGTGGCGACGGGATACCACACGACATAGCCGATGCCGCGCACCGCGGTGGACCATTTGCCGATCTGGTCCCAATCGCTATGCTTGGCGGCGTCTTCGGGGACGCCGATGCGGGTCAAGCGCGTGGCGTCGAGCGGGACGACGCCTTCGTAGCCGATTTCCAGTTCGACAGTGTCCTTCGGCAGAACCTGCTGCGGCAAAGTTACGACGGCTTCCGAGAGGCTTCCGGTGTGGTCGATATCGGAAGTGTAGGGTTGGGAAACGAATTGCACGGGCTTGCTGTTCAGTTGGATGGATCGCCAATCGAGGCTGGACGAAATCTGCAGGACAAGGTTCTTCTGCGGCGTGGCGGAGTCGTTGCGCAACGCAAGCTTGCCACGAACGGCCAGGCGCTGCTGCTCGGGTTCTACGCGGACGTCGAGATCGTAGTTGGTGAAGGTGAAGGCTTCGCGGTCGAGCGCAAAGGCGGGAACCAATAAACCACAGAGGACGCAGAGGACACGGAGGAACTTCATTTGGAATCCAGCGACTCCTGCTTCTTGCGACGCTGGCGCACGATTTCATAGAGCACGACCCCGGCTGCGACCGACACATTCAACGACGGTACCTTGCCCAGCATGGGAATCGAGGCCACAAAATCGCACTTGCGGCGGACCAGGTCGTGAACGCCCTTGCCTTCGGCGCCCAGCACGATGGCGCAATCCAGGTTGTAGTCGAGCGAGTCATAAGTCTGCGTGCCACGCTCGTCCAAGCCCACGATCCAGATGTTTTTCTCTTTCAGTTCTTCGACCGTGCGGGCGATGTTGGTCACCTTGGCGATGGGCAAGTGCTCGCTGGCGCCGGCGGAGGCCTTGATCACGGTGGGCGTTACTCCCGCGGCACGGCGCTCGGGGATGACGACACCGTCAGCGCCGGCGGCATCGGCGGTGCGCAGGATGGCGCCAAGATTGTGCGGATCTTCAATGCCATCGAGCACCACCAGCAACGAGTATTGACCGCGCTTGGCGGCGACCACATCGTCGAGTTCGTTGTACTGCTTGGCGGAAGTGACGGCCACCACGCCCTGGTGGGCGTTGTTGCCGGCCATGCGATCGAGTTCGGCGCGTCCCACGAAGCGCACCGCGATGCCGTTCTTGCGGCACTCGTCGACCACGCGCTGCAGGCGCAGATCGTGGCGCTCCTTGGCCACGCCCACCCACTCGAAAGAGCGCCCCCGCGCTTTGATCGCTTCGGCAACGGCGTTGATGCCGTAGATGTAATTCATGAATCATCAAGTGTAATGCCTGACAGCGTCCGCGGGCGAGGGTGCGGCCTTTCGCCTGGGTGCTAGACTAAAGGGTTTGGAGGTGCTCTTTGAGCGACGTGTATATCCTCTCCGCGGTGCGCACTCCTATTGGAAAGTTTGGCGGCTCGCTGGCATCGCTGACGGCAGTCGACATAGGTGTGGTGGCAGGGAAAGCGGCCATGGCGCGTGCCGGCGTGCGCCCCGAGCAGATTGAGGAGACGATTTTTGGCAATGCGCGGCAGGCGGGAGGCGGTCCAAACCCGGCGCGGCAGGTCTCGATTCGCAGCGGCGTGCCGCAGGAAGTTTCCGCTTACACGGTGAACAAAGCCTGCGCTTCGGGTATGAAGACCATCGCGCTGGGATACCAGGAGATTGCCACCGGCAACCTGGAGTGCGTGCTGGCCGGGGGCACCGAGTCCATGTCGCGTCTGCCCTACTACCTGGACGGCGCACGCTGGGGGTACCGGCTGGGCCACCAGGAGTTGGTTGATGGCATGTATCGCGACGGCTTTTTCTGTCCCTTGGCAAAGATGGTGATGGGAGAAACCGCCGAAGTGCTGGCCGGACAGTATAAGATTTCGCGCGAGGAACAGGATGAGTTCGCATTGAGTTCGCAGACCCGCGCGGAAGCGGCGATTAATGCTGGACGGTTCGAAAGCGAACTGGCGCCGGTCACGCTCGAAAGCAAGAAGGGAACACAGACCTTCAACCGTGACGAGCATCCATTCCTGGGTGCGAGCCTGGAAAAGCTGGCCAAGCTGTCGCCGGTATTTTCGAAGACGGGCACCATTACCGCCGGGAATTCTTCGGGAATCACCGACGGGGCGGCGGCGGTGGTGATCGCCGGCGAATCATTTGTGAAGAAGAACAATCTGAAACCGCTGGCGCGGATTCTGGCGGTGACCGCGGCGGGTGTGGACCCGCGAACCATGGGGATTGGCCCGGTCCCAGCCATGAGAAAGATGGAACAGAAGCACCAGCTCCGGCTGGCGGACTTTGACCTGGTGGAGCTGAACGAAGCGTTTGCCGCGCAGGTGCTGGCCTGCGACCGCGAGCTGCACTTCGACCGCGAAACGCTCAACGTCAACGGCGGGGCCATCGCGCTGGGGCATCCTATTGGCTGCACCGGCACGCGGATCACGGTCACGCTGCTGCATGAGATGCTGAAGCGCAAAGCCAGGCGCGGGGTGGCGACGCTATGCGTCAGCGGCGGGATGGGAATGGCGCTGGCGCTGGAGAACGTGGCCTAGCCTACGAGCCGAACTCTCGCCTTTCGCGCGATGCAAAAGAGAAAGCCGCCCAAACAGCGAGCGGCTTAAGTCTCGGCAGCAATCCACAGCTACGGCAACCTACCTCCAGCAATTCTACGCATTACGGAATTTTCACAATCACCATGTTAGTAGGGCCTATTAGACCGGAAAAAGGCGAACTGGGAAGGGGCGTCAGAGCTCCAGTCGTGGCGTTGACGCTGAAGCCGGAGATGTCGCCGGAGTCTTGATTGGCCGTATACAAGAACTTGCCCACAGGGTCCATTGCTAACGCAAAGGGAAAGTTTCCGGTTGTGAAAGGCGAACCGCTCATCGCGGTTAGGGCGCCGGTAGAGGAGTCAATGGCGAATGCAGAAATGGTGTTGCCGTGACTGTTGGCTGTGTACAGGTATTTCCCCGATTGGTCGAGCACGACACGGAACGGACCGTCTCCAGTGGTAAAGGGTGAACCTGAGACGGGAGTGAGCGCGCCGGTGGAGGAGTCGATCGAGAATGCTGCTACCAGGTGGTTTGCATTGGCCGTCCCGCCAAGGCCTGCGTAGAGAAACTTCCCGCTGCTGCTTATCGCGAGCCCGCTGGGCCCGGGCCAACCGGCAACGGTGGTGAAGGGCGAACCGGCGATCTCCGTCAGCGCACCCGTGGAACGGTCAATCGCATACGCCGATATGCTTCCCATGAGATCGTAAGTGTTGCTTGCGTATAAGAAATTGTCGGATGGATGCACTACAAGTTGCCATGGATCGTTGGCCGCAAACGGCGAGCTAGGCACGGAGGTCAAAGCGCCGGTATTCGCGTCCCGGGTAAATACGTAGATGCTTTGGGTATTGACGTGAGTGAGGAAAAGGAATTTTCCGACCGAGTCAATAGCCAACCCGTAAGGTCCAGTACCGCTCCCGACTTGGAAGGGAGACCCGCTGATTGGAGTCAACCCACCGGTAGCTGCGTTGATTGCGTACGCGTCGATCGCGCCAGCGAAATCTGAGACGTAAAGGAAGTTGGCGGAGGGATCCGCGACCATGTCACCAGCGCCATTGGGGCCCAGTACGTTGGACAGGGCAGAGAGTGCGCCGGTGGTCTGGTTGACCGTGAATCCGGTTACCTGGTTCAGATTGGCAGCATAGACATATTCCGCTTTAGCCGCAGTTTGCACCGGAGCCGGATGGGAACTGCTGCCGCATCCGCTCAGACCCGACACGAGCATAAGCAAGCCACAAGCTAAGACGGCGAAACGTACAAAGCTGCACTTCATAGGCTACCTCCTGCGGAGATTCCGAACAGGTCAAGCTCCATGCGGAGCGATTTCGCCTCGGGGGGTGCTGCAGCCCGGTATAAGGAGTTGCTCTTCGGGAAGGCGAGACATACCCATTCGACACCAACCTGTGCGTCATGTCTGTGAACAGAGTCACGTAGCGCTGTGCGATCAGCCTGCATTGACCCTCATTCCAACCGGTCGCTATACTCAAAACCAGCCACCAGGATGGAGCTTTGATGCCCCTGTCTGCAGTGATCGTCGATGATGAGCAGTTGGCGCGGGATGAACTCGCCTACCTGCTCAAGAACATCGGCGACGTCGACGTCGTGGCCCAGGGCAAGAACGGCCTAGAAGGCGTCAACCTGATCCGCGAACACAATCCCGATCTCGTTTTTCTCGACGTGCAGATGCCCGGGCTGGATGGCTTCGGCGTCATCAAGAAACTGCTGGACAAGAAAATCCCATTGCCCAAGATCGTTTTTGCCACCGCCTTCGACCAGTACGCAGTAAAGGCGTTCGAGGTCAACGCGGTGGACTACCTGCTGAAGCCGTTCGACAAAAAGCGGGTGGCGCAATCGGTGCAAAAGGCGCGCGCCAAGGTGGAGGTCGGCGCTACTCCGGCAGAGAAGCTGGAAACGCTGATCAGCATGCTGGAGTCGCAGAAGCCGCAAGCCTCCAAGGTGCTGCTAAAATCCACCGGCCGGCTGTTCCTGATTAACCAGAAAGATATCTGTTATGCCTCGATCGAGGACGGTGTGATCACAGTTGTGACCGCTGGGGCCAACGGCATGGAAGGGCAATCCAACTGCCGGACGCTTGAGGAACTGCTCGACAGCCTCGATCCCAACCTGTTCTGGCGGGCGCACCGCTCCTACCTGGTGAACATCAACCGCATCAAGGAAGTTGTCCCCTGGTTCAAAAGCTCGTACCAGCTGCGCATGGACGACAAGAAGCAGACCGAAGTCCCGGTCAGCCGGGCGCAGACCAAACGGTTGCGGGAGTTGTTCGGGCTGTAGACAGAAGCACCTATCATTCGAGTTTTCAGCATCTAACCTTCCTTAACTTCAGTGCCCAGGTGAGCGGGGCCGAACTCTGCTTCCAATACAAGACACGGATCACCTGTGGGTTCCCGGAAGGCCAAGAACTTTCAGTCGGAGGAATCTCGTTGCATCCGCCGACCGATTCGGGGTAGATTCAGTCAAAGTCCTAGTGGGGTGTTGCTGTGCGCTCGATTTCGAAGCGAATCGCCTGCGTTTGCTTGTTGCTGACCGTATGGTCGGCGCTGGCATTTGTCGCGCACCGCCATTCGAGCGCGGCCGACTCGCTGACATGCCAGGTATGCGTAGCGGCTCATTCGGCGGTCCCGCACGCCGCTTCAAGTCCCACCAAGACGATGTTTCTTGAGCTGTACAGTTCCATTCCGCAACCAGTTTCCGCCAAGCAGCGCCTGATAGGGTTCGCGCTCTCCGTTCGCCCGCCTCCAGCAGCTTAGGTTGAGAAGAACCGACCGAAACTGAAATTCATTCTGCAACCTCATTCTCTGGAGGAATTATGCTGGCTTCTTATAAGGAGTCGCTGCGTGCGACTGTATTGGTGTTCTTCTATTTGGGTTTGGGCCTGAACGCTTATGGGCAGTCGGGCGGAAGTTCGAGCCTCATTAGCGGCAGCGTCGTCGATCCGTCAGGCGCAGTAGTCCCAAATGCTACCGTCGAAATTCACAACCCGGTGAGCGGGTTTGACCGCACCGCGCTTACCGACAACGCTGGGAAATTCGGTTTTCCAAACGTGCCGTTCAATCCCTATCACATGACCGTCACCCGGCAGGGGTTCGCAGCCTACGCGCAGGACGTTGACGTACGCTCCAACGTGCCACTGGTACTGAGCATCACGCTGCAGATATCCGGGTCCTCGGAGACAGTGACCGTCGAAAGTACCGCCAGCGACTTGCTCGAGAACGATCCCACCGGCCACACCGACGTGGACCGTGGACTGTTCGACAAAATTCCTCTGGAAAGTCAGTCCTCGTCGATCAGTTCTCTGGTCACGCTGGCGGCACCCGGGGTTGCGGCCGACTCGAACGGCCTGTTCCATGGACTGGGCGACCACGCCTCCAATTCATTCAATGTCGATGGCCAACCCATCACTGATCAGCAGAGCAAGATTTTTTCCAACCAGATTCCGGTGGATTCGATTGATTCGCTGGAGGTTATCGAGGGCGCCCCACCCGCCGAATACGGGGGCAAGACCAGCCTGATCATCAGGGCGACCACCCGCTCCGGCCAGGGCGTCACCGCACCGCATGGCAGCATCACTACTTCCTATGGGAGCTTCGGGTCGGCCAATGTTGGTTTCGATCTGGCTTACGGCGGCAAGGAGTGGGGAAACTTCGTTTCGCTGAGTGGGCTGGAGACCAGCCGGTTTCTCGACCCCCCGGAATTCTTCGTGCTGCACGATAAAGGCAACGAGCAGAACGCATTTGATCGGGTGGACTATCAACTCTCATCGGCAGATTCCATTCACCTGAATCTCGGCTACACCCGGTCGTGGTTTCAGACGCCCAATTCCTTTGACCAGCAGTTTCATCCAGGGGTGGTAAATCCGGTCACGGGTGGCTTTCTGGATCCGACGGATCAGCGCTCAAAGATTCAGACCTTCAATATCGCTCCCACTTGGACTCGGGTTCTCAGTCCGAATGCGGTATTCACCCTGGGCGCCTTCGTTCGCCGAGACGCGTTTCACTACTATCCCAGCAACAACCCGTTCTCCGACCTTGGCCCGTCTAACCTGCAGCAGGAGACGGTCAGCCAGGATCGGACTTTAGCCAACACCGGACTTAGGTCGGACGTGTCGTATGTGAAAGGGATACACAACATAAAGGTGGGCGCCACCTATGAGCAGACTTTTCTGACGGAAAACTTCAAGTTCGGGATCGTCGATCCGACGCTGCTTCCGGGCCTGCAGGATGCGAATGGCAACCCTCTGAATTGTCTCGATGTGAACGGCCAGCCACTACCCGGAACACCTTGCGCGGTGCTGTTTCCTTTTGATCTCACGCGTGGTGGCGGCCTGTTCCCGTTTCACGGGCACACTGATGTGAAGGAACTTGCTCTCTACGTTCAGGATCAGATCACCAAAGGGAACTGGTCGCTTAATCTGGGGATACGCGGCGATCTTTACAACGGGCTGGTCACGGCTCGGCAAGCTGAACCCCGAGTGGGGGTCGCGTACAACATCAAGCCGAGCAATACCATTCTCCGCGTCTCGTATGCCCGCAGTCTAGAAACTCCCTTCAACGAAAACCTGGTGCTGGCGAGCGAAGGCTGCAATCAAACTATTTTCGCCACGCTCATTCCTTGCGTGCCGGCGCCTAACACACCCGGCTATCGCAATGAGTTTCACGCGGGCTTGCAGCAAGCGATCGGGCGCTGGGCCGTAGTGAGTGGTGACTACATCTGGAAATACACCCACACTGCTTACGACTTCAGCATCCTGGGAGCCACTCCCATCTTCTTCCCGATCGGATGGCAAAGTTCCAAGATTCCTGGATACGCGGTGCGCGTGAGTCTGCCTGACATTCACGGATTTACGGCTTTGGTGGTGTTCTCCAGCGTGGCCGCCCGGTTCTTCCCGCCGCAAAATAGCGGCTTGGGGGTGACGGTCGGGCAGAGTGGGTTGCCGTTCCGCATCGATCACGACGAAAAATTCAACCAGACCACCCACTTGCAATACCAACCTTGGAAACAGGGACCCTATGTCAGCTTCAACTGGCGGTACGACAGTGGACTGGTCGCCGGAGAGGTGCCATTTGCGAGCGACACGACTACTGCCGTGGACCTGAGCGGGCTAACAGGAGATCAACAACTGCAAGCCGGACTGTTCTGTGGAAACCAGCGCCCGACCTTGTTCGCCGGTCTCTCCAGTTGCGCTCCGGCACAACTTGGTTCGACGCTCATTAAGATACCCGCGCCAGGAACGGAGAACGACGACCACAATCCGCCGCGCATCGCGCCACGTCACCTGTTCGACCTAGCGGTGGGCGACGACAACCTGTTCAAAGGCGAACGTTACAAATGGAGCCTCAGCCTGACGGCGATTAACCTTACGAACAAGGCAGCGCTGTACAACTTCCTGTCCACGTTCAGCGGGACACACTACGTTTCACCGCGCACGTTTACGGCTCAGATCGGGTTCCACTTCTAGGAGTCTGGCGATTCAGACAAGGTAGGGGGAGGCGGCTGGCAGAAGGAAGCCAGCCGCCATTGGGCTGTCGTGCTAGGCCGCTAGCGCTTCCAATGCGGTCCGGTTGTGGATAACCAGGGTCGAGCCTTCCAAGCTGATCAATTGTTTCTTCTTAAGCGTGCTCAGCAGGCGAGTGACGGTCTCACGCGAGGCTCCGATCATTTGCGCGATTTCTTCGTGGGTCAAGCTGGAGCGGATACGGATGTCTTTGGCTTCGTCTTCGCGGCCGGCGGTCCAGGAGAGTAACAGCTTGGCCAACTTGCCCGCGGAAGAGCGCGCCAGCACCAGGTCATGAATGTCGCGGTAAGCCGACTGGAATTCCTGGCTCAACGCCAAGGCGGCGTGCAGGCCCAGTTCTCCGTGCTTTCTCACCAGGCTGATCAGGGTCTGACGCTCGATGAAATTTACCTGGCAGGGGCTGGAGGTTTCGGCGCAGAGCTCATAAGGTGTGCCGGAAATGGCTGCACTCAGGCCCAGCAGGTCTCCCGCCTCGGCGATCTTGAGGATGAGCACCTTGCCGTCGCGAGAGGTGGTGGACAGCTTTACCCGGCCCGAGCAGAGAACATACACCCCCCGCGGCATCTGTCCCTCAAGAAACAGGAGCGCCCCGCCGGGATAGGTGGAGGGATGGCTGGAGTTGCTGAACGACTTCAAGACGTCAGGAGGCAGGCTGCAAAACCAATTCTGCTGCCGAAGTTTGCAGCGCAAACAACTTTCGACAATGTCCAGTCCATACGGGGTATTCATGGCTGCCTCCTTAATGCGGTTGAAGTTGAGGTCGCCGCGGGGTGCCGGCTGCGGAGGCTCGCACCTGCCGCGTTTGGCAGCCGGCAATCGCACATCGCAGGTTCTCGCCAGCAGCGCTGCGGCCACCGCGCGCTCCCGCTCATTCCGGGAGCGAGCGGTTTTGATCAGGTCCCAGCCGGTACCAGTATCGCCACGCTGCCAAAGCAAAGCGCAGAAGAACAGATACAGCGGATCGGCAGGCAACTCGGCAGGTGAGTCACGCCCTTCCTGGTCTTCGGTCACGGTGAGTCCGCGTGGCGTTTCTGGATTTGCTCCACCAGGTAGCTCGACAAAGCACCCTTCGCCCGCAGTGTCGCGCCGGCCCGATGCATCTCTCGGAGCAGTGACTCACCCGGCTCGTCGATGAACGACACGGCCTCAAGTTCGATGGTCAGGGTTCGTTTCCCACCGTGGGACAGTTCGCGCTCGAAACACCGTTCCAGTTCCTCCACCCAGTCTCCTACCAACTTTCCTTCCAGCCGGATGGTAGCCGAGTCGCCTTGCTCTTCCACGTGGATCCTCAACATCTGGGAGTGCCTCAAGGGAACTGGTGGCAGGCGGCATTCCAAAGGGTAAGGTTGCCGTAAGTCGAAGGAAACACGGGTAAACGGCAAGCCGGGCAGGTTGCGCCTCCGTGGACTTGGCTGACGCTGGCGTGGCAGAATGCCGACCCTCCGTCACCCCGGGCCAAACAAAGCTAACCGCCATACTCTTTGCGAGTGATGTCCAGCTTCTGGATCCTTGACTGGAGAGTAGTACGCTTGAGCCCAAGCCGAGCCGCCGCTCCCCGCGGTCCGGCCAGTACTCCGTGGGTTTCGCGCAGGACGCGCAGGATGTGCTGGCGTTCCACGTCTCGCAGCGAACCGGACAGGGGCGGACCCTCGTAGACGGGCCGCAGTTCCGCGAGCGGGGCTCTCAAAACCGGGCCATCGGTGAGAATGACCGACCGCTCGATGAAGTTCTCCAGTTCCCGGATATTGCCCGGCCACTCCCAGTTGGCCAACGCAGTCATGGTCTCGGTCGGTATGGTTTCGATGTCCTTGTCCATTTTGCGGGCAAACCTTTGCACGAAATGCCGCGCCAGCAACGTAATGTCTTGCCGGCGCTCGCGCAAGGTAGGCATTTGGATGGGAAAAACATTCAAACGGTAAAACAGATCGCTGCGAAATTCGTGATCGAGCACACTTTTTGCCAGGTTTCGGTTGGTCGCGGCGATCAGACGAATGTTGACCTTGATGGTGCGGTTGCTGCCCAAGCGCTCGAATTCCTGGTCCTGCAGCACCCGCAGCAACTTAGGCTGCAACTCGAGGGGGATATCGCCCACTTCATCAAGAAAGAGGGTTCCTTTATCGGCGAGTTCCAGGCGACCGATTTTCTGGTTGATAGCTCCGGTAAAAGCGCCCTTTTCATGGCCAAAGAGTTCGCTCTCCAGCAGTCCGGTCGGAATAGCGGCGCAGTTCATCTTGATGAAACTGGCATCCTTGCAAGAACTCATGCGGTGGATGGCCCGCGCAATCAGTTCCTTGCCGGTACCGGTTTCACCCAGGATCAGAACCGTGGCATGGCTGGGCGCAACGGTCTTGACTTGCCCGAGTACTTGCTTGAGGGCGGGGCTCTCCCCGATGATCTCCTCGAAGTTCAGTTCGGTGCGAATCTCATCTTCCAGGTACAGCTTTTCCGAGGCCAGTTTGTCTTTCAGTTCTGCGATCTCACGGTAGGCACGGGCATTGTCGAGCGCGATGGCAATTGCCGTCGCCACCTGTTCCATGAGGCCCATGTTTTGGGATGCAAAAGCATTCTCTTGCCGGCTGCCCAGGTTCAGAGTTCCAAGCCAGCCCTTGGGTGAGACGAGGGGAACAGAGCAAAACGACTGAATCTCTTGCCCCATCATCTGCTTCACGAAATCGATTTCAGCATCCGCCATCGACTGGAGATTCCAGACCTTGGCTTCCGTTCTCTGGAAAGCTACGCCGAAGGCAGCTTCCCCGACGGGAAAAGTCAAACTGGGGGAAGGCACAGTTCGGGCGGGTGCGGCATCCAGGGGGTACAGGTGCATAGACTTGGTCGGTTCTTCGTAGACCGCCAGCCGGGCGAAATCGTGTTTCATGACCTTGCGGATCGAATCGGAAATGGTGGGAAACAGCTGTTGCATCTCCAGGTTGGAAACCAGGGAGCGGTGAACTTGCAGCAACATTTGCAGCCGTTCCTTCTCCTCTTCCAGGGCCATGCGAGTGAGCGAGTTCTCCACTGCCAAGGCCACCAGTTCTGCGACCCGGCTAAGGAAGCGCACGTCCCTCTCGCCATAGGCGTCAACCTGCGAACTGCCGAAGCCAAGCGCGCCAAAGCTCTTGCGGGCGGTAGTGAGGGGCAGGGTGCAATAGGCGCGGATGCCGCGCTCTTTGAGAACGGCTGCCATTTTGGGAAAGCGGGGTTCAGTGTGCAGATCGGATGTGATCAGCGGCAACTGGTTCTGCCACACCCAGCCACTGGCGGATTCGTCAATGGGCACTTCTCTCGGCATCGACGTCAGAAAGCTGCCGGCCCAGAAGTGCAGCCGCATGGTGTTGGTGGCGGGATCGCGCAACGCGAAGTTGGCGATTTCGAAGTGCGCAACGGCGTGGAGCTGTTCCGCCAACTGAGTGAACAGTTCCGGCAGGTTCTGGTGATGGACCATGGCATCCGCAGTCTGAAGCAGGGCTTCATAGCGGCCAAGATCGTCATCTGCTTCGAAGTGGCTTTTCGATCGCATTCACCTCACCGGCTGTCGGCGCCCCGCCAGGCGAGCCGTTACAAACTGACAGCGATGATAGTCAGCAAATCCCCCCGGCTATGGAGTGTTCGTTCTTGTTCGGTTTTCCGAACAAGCTGCAGGGGGCCAAAACAAGACATGATGTGATTGATGGGCGCGCGACTTGATGGAGCCTAACTCGCGGCCACCAGGGGGGAGGACGGCTGCGGACGTTGCATAACTGCCAGCTGGCTAGCGAGGCCACTAAGTTGCTGATAACTCTCTACCATGCGGCCTGCCGAGATGTGGGCTCCCGGTAATGCGATGCCGATGCACAATTGGGCCATCGAGAACAGGGCGAACATGCGAAGACGAACCGCGTTATCCACCAAGCGCTGTCCGGCTTCGGCGATACGGGGATCTAGATCGCGACGGGCAGCTTCGCCGAGTCGCAACAGGATGGCGGCGTTGTGGGAGGCGCCGCGGACGTAATCCAGTGTCGCCAGCAGGCGCTGGCGTTGGACGGAGCGGAACGCCCGCCGAGACAGGTGGGCACGCAGGAATTGTTCTTCCGAAGGATCAATGAGGTTGCGGAAGGCCTCGATATCGACCGGCCGGATGCGTCGGGCAAGGTCGTCCGGGCTGACGGGCAGCAGGCCTCTCCCGCGCGCGGCACGCAGCAGCAAGGCGAGCGCGACCAAAGAGGCTACTACGAGAGTGATCGAAAAAATCATTGCAGCAGCAAGCGCTGAAGTTCAGCGTTCCACTTCTCCAAGTCACTCCTGGGCAGTTCCTTCACCGTGTGCGGGGCCGGTTCGGGGGCTAGAAAATACGCCAGCCATATCAGCACGCAGCAATGGTACGTCGCCATGGTGACAAAATCCAGCACGTAGCTGCCGGGCGCAGGCCAAGTCTGGACCTGGATGGCCGCGGCGGCCAGTTCAACGCTGGAATAGATTCCCAAACCCACCGCGATCCCGAACACGTAGTTTCGCCAAGTTAGGCCAAAGTAGGAAGAAAACAAGAAGAGGAAAAACAACAGGCCGCACTGCACCAGGTTGACGGCACGGTTGACCACATAGACGTAAGAGAAGATGCGGGCTGAGTTATCCCCGGGCGCGTACGCCGCGATGGCTACGGCGACCAGTAGCAGGACGACGGCAGCCCAGCGGAAGGCGATGCGGCCCAGCTCGCCAATCGCCGG
The DNA here is from genome assembly GCA_020073665.1 of Terriglobia bacterium. GTDB lineage: Bacteria > Acidobacteriota > Terriglobia > Terriglobales > Acidobacteriaceae > JAIQEU01. The sequence goes on along the minus strand of JAIQEU010000001.1, from coordinate 168,791 downwards.
GTAAGGACGGAAGACATGGGAAGATATCTCGTAAATAACCGCCGATCGGATCACAATGCTTACAATCATTCCCGCCCAGTGGGCATGCCAATACTGTTCGGGGGAGACCGCGGAACTGTGGTCCAGTACGAACAGAATTCCTTCCTGCGTCATCTGCAACACGGTGTAGACCAGGAAGATCGGGAATTCGCGGACCAACCGGCGCCGGATCATCGCCACCACAACCAGAATTTGGAGGGCGTGTGGTGCGAGCCACAGGTAATGCCACAGGAAGGAGTGCGGATACATAGCGCCTCCGGCGCACTATATCCCGTTTCGAAGCAACCCGCAACCCTGACCTGCCGCATCCACGAGCGCCCTCCGCGACTCTGGGTTCTGCCTTCGCCGTCCCGCGGCCGCAGTTCCGCTGTCTCTAGGGTTTGCACATTTTTCCCGTTGGCGAACAGTTAGGGTCCGGACCGCCATCGGCCAGCAACAGTGCAGGGGCGGAAAGTGCGCTGAACAGCAACAAAGTACTAATCAATACGAAGAGGCTTTTTTTCACGGTAGAATCTCCTTTTGTGAGTGGTGGAACCGTGATAAGGTGACCCCGATTACGTCAATCTGGACGAGTTAGTCGCACCGCACTCGGTTTTCGGAAATCTGAACAAAAACCATGACTTTGAAGTCCGCTTTCGAGGATGTGATAGGCACCACGTTGGCTGCAGTTACGGGGACGATCGGCAAGTTGGATTATGTTTCCCGCTTGCGAAGGCGCGAAGGGTACAGCCATTGGGGTCTCGCCAGGGTCCACGGCGAGGAACCGGCGCAGAAAGCCTTGGCCGAGTCGCATCGCTTGCTGTTCCTGAAATTATTGCGGACCCCTCTGCGCGATCTGCGGGAGGACGTGGAAGTATCCAGCGAGGGGTTGCAGGTCAATCCCGAGGAGTACGCAGAAAATCTGCGCCGTCAATCGGCGGAGTTGCTGCCTCCGGACTTAGGCGGGGGCTCAGCCCGACACTTCAGTTCAGTGCTGCAGGCTCTTTCGAGTCTGACAAAGAGTCGACGGCACGCCACTCCCCGAGCCTGACCGCCATTCCCACCACCTGCCCAATCACTTCGGCCGACTGCGGATGCCGCAGGATGCGAACCGCCGCCGGCGACAAGGGGTGCGGCTGCAGCACCAGGTTGTCGCCCTTCAACGTGCACCAGCAGCAGGTAAACCCGTCGCGAGTTTCCACAAAGTAGATGGGCCGCTCGTATTCCGACCGCCACATTCCCTGTGCAACCTTGTTTCGGGATTCATCCACCTGCAGGAAGGTGCCAGGGGGCAGGATGGGATACATGGTGAAATCCTCGCTACCAATGTATCCGTAAGTGAACTGATTGGTGCTGAACTGGGCGAGGTAGGCGAGCGGAACCAGTCCCCACTGTTCGACCATGCGGCCCAGATTGGTCGTACGGCGGGCATCAAAGGCGGGATCGAGCCGGACCGGCATCTGCACCACCGAAGCACTCTTCAGAATGCCGGCACGATGAGATTTACGCGGCAGACTCACGTGCAGATCCGCAGCCGCGACATTGAGGTCAATGCCGTACCAGGACAGGATCTCGCGCAGGTCACGACGGTAAATTACCGCCAGCGAGTACAGTCGAAAGATACTGGGAACCAAGCCTTTGGTTTCGATATCGGACAGACGGCTGGGGCTAATGACGAATTCGTTATTGGCATGCTTCTCGGCGAGGCGCGTGCTCGCGCTCTCGACATCGCGCATGGTGAGGCCCAGACTTTCACGGGAAAGCCGAAGATTCAAGCCTGCAGTTGGCACGAGTGCCTCCTCTCAAGGGCCCAATAGGGCGCCACCCACCCGCGCTAGCGAGCGGTGCCCAGCTATCCTCCAAGCCAAAACAAACGGGACAATGGAATAAAAAGCCCACTGTCTTGAAGACCCCCCTGCGAAGGGATCATGGGTGGGTGCACACCAACTGCGAGAGCCCACCAAGCTGGGGGGAGGACTGAGGCGAAATCATAAACCTGATTTCGTTACAGGCAAAGAACATTAACGGCCTTTGGGGAAGATTCCTTGGTGCCACTCGCCCACAATTCCTGTTTTCAGAACAGCCTTGAGAGGCTGGCGAAACCAGGTGGACTGCGCCAAAAGACGGAGCAAGGTTGCCAAATTGCATATAATCGCAATATGGCCAGAGGTTGGGAGAGCAAGTCAGTGGAAGACCAGCAGGCCGAATCCATGGAAGCCCCCGCCAAGGGGAAACGCCAACTCACTCCCCTGGAACTCGCCAAGCGGCGGGAGCAGGACGAACTGGGCCTGGCCCGCAAAGACGTCCTGCGGCAGCTCGAAGCCGCGCAGAACCCGCGGCACCGCAAGATGCTGGAAGATGCCTTGGCGGCCTTGGATGCACGCCTGAGCCAGATGGGCTAAGTCCGTGGAGTGGCTCGCTTTGTCAGGGTTCTGACGTATAATGTTGGCTACCCCCATGAAGGCATACGTGTACGTTTCACTCAAGAAGAGCGTTTTGGACCCGCAAGGCAAGACCATCCACAGCGCGCTTAAGAAGATGGGCTACAGGGGCTTGGAGGAAGTCCGCCAAGGCAAATATTTTGAGCTTACGCTGGACGGGGGCTTGACCCGCCCAGAGGCGGAGGCCGAGATCGGGCGCATTGCCCGCGAGGTCCTCACCAATCCTGTGATCGAAGAGTTTCGCTTCTCCCTCGAAGAGTAACGTGCGCTTAAGCCGTACTCCCCTGGAATCGTCTGCGGTAGCTAAGGAATCAAGTAATAAGGTCCCCCCCCGGCTGCGGGTAGTGTTTAAGGATCAAGGAGAGTCGCCATGTGCGGCATCGTCGGATACGTAGGGAAAAAGCGCGTTGTCCCCGTCATCATTGAAGGTTTGAGGCGGCTGGAGTATCGCGGCTATGACTCGGCCGGGATCGCGGTCTGCGGAAACGGCGAAGGCTTGCAGGTCCGCCGTGCCGAGGGCAAGCTGCGCAACTTGGAAGAAGTCATCCGCTTGAAGCCGCTCGACGGCAGCTACGGCATCGGCCATACCCGCTGGGCTACGCACGGACGTCCGACGGAAGAAAACGCACATCCCCACCGCGACTGCACGGGACGGATCGTGGTGGTACACAACGGCATCATCGAGAACTACGTTGTCCTGAAGAAGAAGCTCATCGAGGAAGGACACAAGTTCACCACCGAGACCGATACCGAGGTCATCGCCCACTTGGTGGAAAAGTATTTTCTGCAGAAATCGAACGGCAGCCAGCCTTCGCTCGAAGACGCGGTGCGCAAGGCCGTGGGCCAGTTGAGCGGCGTGTTTGCCCTGGCGGTGATTGCCGCCGACGCGACCAACAAGATCGTGGCCGCGCGCAATGGCCCGCCGGCCGTAATCGGGCTAGGCCAGGACGAATACTTCGTGGCGTCGGACGTGCCCGCGATCCTCTATCACACCCGCGACTTGTTTTTCCTGGGAGACGGCGACTTGGCAGTGCTTACTCCCGAAGGCGTGCAGCTGACCGACTTCAACGGCCAGCCGGTAGTCCGGCAAGTGCAGCATGTGACCTGGGACCCGATCATGGCGGAAAAGGGCGGGTTCAAGCATTTCATGCTGAAGGAAATTTACGAGCAACCGCGCTCGGTGCGCGATACCACGCTGGGACGGATTTCGCAGGAGACCGGCCAGGTTTTCCTGGACGAGATGGAGATCAGCGAGGCAGAGCTGCGTTCGGCCAAGAAAATCAACATCGCCGCCTGCGGCACCAGTTGGCACGCCGCCCAGGCCGGCAAGTTCATGATCGAGAGTATGGCGCGGGTCCCGGTAGAAGTGGACTACGCCAGCGAATGGCGGTACCGCGACCCCATCCTTTCCCCCGATACCATCACCATGCTGATCTCGCAGTCGGGTGAGACTGCCGACACCATCGCGGCGCAGCGCGAGGCCAAGGCCAAAGGTTCCAAGACCCTGGCCATCTGCAACGTAGTTGGGTCAATGATCACGCGCGAAGCTGCGGGCACCATTTATACCCACGCCGGCCCCGAAATCGGTGTGGCGTCGACCAAGGCGTTCACCGCGCAGCTCACCGCACTCTACCTATTTGCGTTGTACCTGGCCCAGGTGCGCGGGACCATGACCCCCGAGCAGGCGAAGACGGCGGTGCAGGAACTGACGCGGTTGCCTGGCAAACTGGAGCACCTGCTCACTCACGATGAGGCTTGCGAGGACCTGGCCAAAGAGTACGTGCGCTCGCAGGACTTCCTGTTCCTGGGACGCGGCATCCACTATCCGATCGCGCTCGAAGGCGCGCTGAAGTTGAAAGAAATCTCCTACATCCACGCCGAAGGTTATCCCGCGGGAGAAATGAAGCACGGTCCCAACGCTCTGATCGACGAGAATCTTCCGGTGGTGATCATTGCTACCCGCGATCCCAACGACGCGCTTTCGATGGTGCGCTACGAGAAAACCATCTCGAACCTGAAGGAAGTCAAGGCCCGGTCGGGAATTGTGATCGCTTTAGCGACCGAGGGCGACGAAGAAATCAAAGAAGCCGCCGACCACGTGCTGTACGTGCCCCCGGCGCCGGAAGCTTTGCTGCCCATCCTGGAAATCGTGCCGCTGCAGTTGCTGGCGTATCACATCGCGGTGCGGCGCGGGTGCGACGTGGACCAGCCGCGGAATCTGGCGAAGTCGGTGACGGTGGAGTAAGGCCGCTTTCAGCTGGCAGCTTTCAGCGGGAACTCAAGTCCGCGGGCCGCCTTAAGTTGTGCGTCCGGTTGACCTTTCCGCGCATCTAAAACCTTGACAACAACTCACTCAAGTCTTAGCATATGCTTGCTAGCATTCAATAATGCAATGATTATAAAGCACTTATAGGAATCAAGGAGAAGACGTTATGGGAAAAATCATCGGAATTGACCTCGGAACCACCAACTCTGTGGTGGCGGTGATGGAGGGTGGCGAGCCCAAGGTCATCCCCAATGAAGAAGGAGGCCGGACTACTCCCTCGGTCGTCGGCTTTACCAAGACTGGGGAGCGGCTGGTGGGGCAGGTGGCCAAGCGCCAGGCCATCACCAATCCGGAAAACACGGTTTACTCGATCAAGCGTTTCATGGGGCGGCGCTACGACGAAGTGTCGGAAGAGATGAAGATGGTGCCCTTCAAGGTGGTGCAGTCGGGCGACCACGTGGCGGTTGTAGCGCAGGGCAAGGAGCACACGCCCCCACAGGTCTCGGCCATGATTCTGCAGAAGCTGAAGAAGGCCGCCGAAGACTATCTCGGCGAGAAAGTGACCGAGGCGGTCATCACTGTGCCGGCGTACTTCAACGACGCGCAGCGGCAGGCCACCAAAGATGCGGGCAAGATTGCCGGGCTCGAAGTGAAACGCATTATCAACGAGCCGACGGCGGCCGCTCTGGCTTACGGTCTCGACAAGAAGAAAGACGAAACCATCGCGGTGTACGACTTCGGGGGTGGTACGTTCGATATCTCGATTCTCGAGGTCGGCGAAGGCGTTATCGAAGTAAAGGCCACCAACGGCGATACCCACCTGGGCGGCGACAATATCGACCAGCGCATCGTGGACTGGCTCATTGAAGAATTCAAGAAGGACGAAGGCCTCGACCTGCGTGGCAAAGGCAACGAGATGGCCCTGCAGCGTCTGCGGGACGCGGCCGAGCGCGCCAAGATCGAGCTCTCCACCACCATGGAGCACGAAATCAACCTGCCGTTCATCACGGCGGACGCCAGCGGGCCGAAGCACCTGGTGAAGCGGCTGACTCGGGCCAAGCTGGAGTCGATGGTGGAAGATATCATCCAGCGCTCAGTCGGCCCCTGCAAACAGTGCATGAAAGATGCCGGCATTGATGCCAGCAAGATCAACGAAGTGGTGCTGGTTGGCGGACAGATTCGCATGCCGCGCATCCAGGCGGTGGTGAAAGAACTGTTTGGCAAGGAACCCCACCGGGGAGTGAATCCGGATGAAGTCGTGGCGGTGGGTGCGGCCATCCAGGGCGGGGTGTTGGGCGGCGAAGTCAAAGACCTGCTGCTGCTCGACGTGACTCCGCTGACGCTGGCAATTGAGACGCTGGGCGGCGTGGCTACGCCGATGATTCCGCGCAACACGACGATCCCGACGCGCAAGACGGAGACTTTCTCGACTGCCGCCGACAGCCAGACTTCGGTCGAGGTGCACGTGCTGCAAGGCGAGCGTCCGATGGCGGGACAGAACCGTACGCTGGGCAAGTTCCACCTGACCGGACTGCCGCCAGCGCCGCGGGGCGTGCCTCAGATCGAAGTCACGTTCGACATTGACGCCAACGGCATCCTGAATGTGACCGCGAAGGACATGGCCACGGGCAAGGACCAGAAGATTACGATCACGTCATCTTCCGGCCTGAGCAAGGAAGAAGTGGAACGCATGGCCAAGGACGCCGACGCCCATGCCGCCGAGGACAAGGCGCGGCGTGACGAGATCGAAGCCAGGAACCAGTTGGACTCCATGGTTTACAGCGTGGAGAAGATGCTGCGCGAACATGGTGACAAGATCTCCGGCTCCGAGCGCGGCGATGTGGAAAGCGCCGTTGCCGATGCCAAGAAGGCGCTGGAGTCGAACGATAAGGCGCAGATGGATCGCGCTCGAGACAACCTGACCAAGGCCTCGCACAAGCTGGCTGAGCAGATGTACAAAGCGGCCCAACCGCAAGGTACTCCAGGCGCTGGCCCGAAGCCGGGCGACGGTGCCGGTCCGCAACCAGGCGGCGATGGTCAGTCCAAGAAAGACGAAGGCGTCATTGACGCCGAGTACGTGGATGTGGAAGACAAAAAGTAAGCCAAAAGACTTGGCCACGGATTGCACGGATTAACACGGATCTAACCGTGAGGTCCGTGAAGATCCGTGGCTAGATTTTTTTTGCAGGGTTTGAAGTATGCTCTGTTAGCTAAATGGCTACGACCACCAAAAAGGACTACTACGAAATTCTCGGCGTGAAAAAGAGCGCCTCCGCCGAGGACATCCGCAAGGCCTTCCGCAAGCTTGCCCGGAAGTACCATCCCGACGTCAATCCCGGCGACAAGGTAGCCGAGGAAAAGTTCAAGGTCCTTTCCGAGGCCAACGACGTCCTGAGCGACTCCAAGAAGCGCAAGATTTACGACCAACTCGGGTTTTACTCCGACAACATCGACCCGGCCACCGCCGAAGCTTATGCGCGGTCTGGGGGCGGCGCGGGCGGGTTTCCCGGCGGGTTTAGTGGTGCTCAGCCCAGCGGCGCCGGGGGCCAGGGGGCGCAGTTCGATTTTGGCGGATTTGATTTCTCCGACCTCTTTGAAGGCGGCGGGACCCGGGGTAGGCGGCCGAGCGGCGGCAGCGGTGGGTTCCGCGATATCTTTTCCGGCATCTTTGGCGGGCGGGGCGGGGCTGCACACGAGGGGCCCGAGCCGGGTTCCGACCTGGAATACCAGGTTAACGTCCCGTTCTGGACGGCGATCCGGGGTGGGGTGATGCGGCTAAACATAGCCCGGCGCGATGCTTGCAGCCAGTGCAGCGGGAAGGGCTTCCTGGAGGCCTCAGGCAACTGCCCCGACTGTGGCGGATCGGGCCAGGTCACCCAGACCGGTGGCCGCATGAAGTTCAACGTAACCTGTCCCCGGTGTAACGGCACCGGCCACAACATCTCGGTTTGCCCCACCTGCCACGGCGAGGGCAGCCTGGAACGAACCGAGCCACTGGAGGTGCGGATCAAGGCCGGCACGCGCGATGGGCAGCGTATTCGAATTGCCGGCAAGGGAAATGCCGGGGCGCGTGGGGGGACGGGCGGCGACCTGTACGTCATTATTCGGACCGGCGATCACCCGGTTTTTCATCGCGACGGCGATGACATCCAGTTGACCGTGCCGGTGACGGCGACGGAGGCAGCCTTGGGTGCCAAGATCGAGGTTCCGACCATCGACGGCCGTACCCTGCTCAAGATCCCTCCAGGGACGCAGTCTGGCCAGAAGCTGCGGCTGCGGGAGAAGGGTGTGCCTTCGGCGACCAAGGACGGAGTCCGGGGCGACGAAATCGTAGAGATCAAGGTGACCGTGCCCATGCCTCGGGACGAGAAGACCAAAGAATTGCTTCGGGAGTTGGCCAAGCTGAACCCTGAAGATCCCCGCGCGGAACTTTGGAAGAAAGTACCGAGTACCTAGTACCGAGTCAAAACCACAACTCCTCCGCGACGACGCTGCCCGCTGCCACCTTGAACCGGTTTCTTGCTCGGTACTGGGTATTCGGTACTCGGCACTGATTACCTCGGTTCTGAAAAAAAATCTCTAATTTTTTCCACAGCGCGGCAGATTTGCCGTATTCTCTGGTTGCGAACCAACTTCGCCGAATCCGCGGAATCGCTTGTACCGCGAGCCCTGCAACAAGGGAGACAGGGTGGTGAGAGTGAGTCGCCCGGAGGAGGAAGCCATAGAAATTGGCAACCGCTAGCGCGCACGCCCAACCTGAACCGTGTCCTTTCGCAGTATCCCCCAGGAAGAAATCCGTCCGCCTCACCTTGTGGCCGCTTGTGGCCGCGACGTTCTTTATGGTGTCCGGTGGTACCTACGGCACCGAAGACATCGTGCATGGCGCTGGCTATGGACGCGCGATTCTCATCCTGCTGCTCACCCCAATTCTCTGGAGCTTGCCCACCGCGTTCATGATCGGCGAGCTGTCGAGCGCCCTGCCCCACGAAGGCGGATACTACGCCTGGGTACGCCGCGCCATGGGAAACTTCTGGGGATTTCAGGAAGCCTGGCTGTCGCTGGTGGCGTCGATTTTCGACATGGCGATTTATCCCACGCTGTTCGTGCTCTACCTGACCCGCATGTTCCCGTGGTTTGCCGAAGGGCATCGCGGTGTAATGGTGGGGCTCGCAGTGGTGATTGTCGCCGCGCTACTGAATATTGCCGGAGTCAAAGTGGTTTCTTTGACGTCTCTATGGCTGTTCTTCGTATTGTCGGCGCCGTTCGTGCTGATCGCGGTGCTGGCTCCGTTCAAGTACGGAGCACTGCTGCATGCAGTCACCACGCCCACGACTTCGACAGTCGACATTATCGGCGGGCTGCTCATCGCCATGTGGAACTACATGGGCTGGGATAACGCCTCGACCATCGCCACCGAAGTTGAGCGCCCGCAGCGTACTTATCCGAAAGCCATGCTGGCGGCGGTCTTCATTGTTTCGTTGAGCTACGTTGTGCCAGTGGCCTCCATGTGGATGACCGGCCTGGCTCCCAGCGCGTGGGAGACCGGTTCGTGGGCTGAGGTTGCAGGATTGCTTGGTGGACCGCTGCTGCGCGCCGCACTGGTGCTCGGCGGCATGGTCAGTGCTTTCGGCATGTTCAATGCCCTGGTGATGAGCTATTCGCGTCTGCCTCTGGCGATGGCCCAGGATGGCATGCTACCCAAGATATTCGGCAAGCTGCATCCGCGCACCCGGTCGCCCTGGGTCGCCATCGTGGGTTGTGCGATTGGCTGGGCGTGCTGCCTGGGGCTGGGCTTTGAAAAGCTGGTGACCATCGACATTCTGCTGTACGGCGCCAGCCTTTCGCTGGAGTTTGCCGCGCTGGTCTGGTTGCGGATTCGCGAGCCCGAGTTGCCGCGCCCGTTTCGCGTGCCTGGAGGCCTGTTCGGCGCTATTGCGGTCGGAGTAGCGCCTATGCTCCTGCTGGGCTTTTCGATATTTCGCAGCCAAACCGAGGAAGTGTTCGGCATGAGTTCTTTCGCCTTCGGCATGATCCTAATCGGCGCTGGGGTGGTGGTCTACGGGCTGAACATCGCGCTTAAGCCCTCGGGCTGGGCTCCGGCAGAGAAGGCCGAACCGGCAGCGTAAGTTAGCTTCTTGGCCACGGATTTACGCGGATCATCACGGATTACGAAAAACCCGTGATATCTGCGTAAATCCGTGGCTTGTTTTTTGGGTTGTTTATACTCTCAATAGATGACCAAGCGTAAGTCCAAAGGGGCGTACATGATCTCGGCGGTCGCCGAGATGTATGAGATTCATCCCCAGACGCTGCGGCTGTACGAACGCGAGGGGCTGCTCAAGCCGTCGCGCACCGAGGGCAACACCCGCTTCTATACCGACGAGGACCTGCAGCGGCTGGAATTCATTCTGTCGCTGGCGCGCGACTTGGGAGTGAATATCTCCGGCATCGCCATCATCCTGCAAATGCGCGAGCGCATGGAGGAGATGCAGCGGCAGATCCAGGACTTCGTGAAGTATATCCAGGAAGAAGTGCTGTTGCGAGCGACGGCCGCCGCCGATCCCTCCAAGGGAGCAATTGTGCCAGTGCGGCGGGTGGCGGTGGCACCGGCGCCGATCGCGAACCGGAAGAAGTAGGTCCAAGCACTCAGCCCGCTCGGTCGGTAATCATGCCTCCCGTCTCGGACCGGGAATGGCGAAATGCTAAATGCCAAGCGCCAGCTTCCCGCGTATCATAAGAAGTTTTCCGCACTGGATTGGCTGAATGCTGATGGCTGAGTGCTGAATGCTTCCTTTCAAGCTGGTTTACGCCGACGACTATTACCTTCCCATCGGGACGCACGTCTTTCCCGCGGAAAAATACCGGCGCATTCACCAGCGGCTGCTCGAAAGTGGATTGGCGGAGCCTGCGGATTTTGTTACGCCACAGCCCGCGTCGGACCAGGACGTCCTTCTGGTTCACACCCCGCAGTACGTCCACAAGCTCAAGACCGGCACACTGTCGGCGCGCGAAGAACTGGAGATGGAAGTTCCCTACTCGCCGGAACTGGTGCGGGCTTTCTGGCTGGCGGCGGGTGGGTCGATTCTGGCGGCAGATTTTGCTCTAAACGATCGTATCGCCTTCAACCTGGGTGGCGGGTTCCACCATGCCTTTCCCGACCATGGCGAGGGCTTCTGCATGGTGCACGACGTGGCAGTCGCCATCCGTCGCATGCAGCGCGACGACAAGATTACCCGCGCCATGACCGTGGACTGCGACGTTCACCAGGGCAACGGCACGGCAGCAATTTTTGCCGGGGTCCGGATTCCCAGCGCGCCGCTGCCCTCGATGGCCGCATCCACCTTGAGCCCGGGGCGCCCGGCGAAGCTGCGCAATGCGCATGACGGGGATGTCTTCACCATCTCCCTGCACCAGGAAAACAACTATCCCCCGTACAAGCCGCCGTCGTCGATTGATGTGGATCTGCCGGACGAGATTGGGGATGACGATTACCTGGCGTGGCTGGATAATGCGCTGAGTTCGGGCCTGCGGCAGTTCGATCCGGAGTTGATCTGCTACGTCGCAGGCGCCGATCCGTACCGGGAAGATCAACTGGGCGGGCTCTCGCTGACCATTGAAGGATTGAAGAAGCGCGACGAACTGATGTTTCGTGTCGCCCGCACCCGCGACATCCCGGTCATGGTGACGCTGGCCGGAGGTTATGCCCAGCGAGTGGAAGACACGGTCGTCATTCACTGCAACACGGTGCAGGCGGCCAAAGAGGTGTTCGGAGCCAGGTAGGTCCTATGCGCATACGCCTGATTCGCCATGCCACGCTGGCTATTGAGTACAGCGGCCACACGCTGATTGTCGATCCTATGCTGGATGAAGGCGGCACTCGGCCGGCGATCGAGAATTCGCCCAACCCGCGCAACAACCCGCTCGTGGCGTTGCCTATGCCGGCGCCCGAGGTTCTAACGGGTGTGGAGGCCGTGCTGGTTACGCATACCCACAGCGATCACTGGGACGCAACTGCCGGCAAACTGATTCCCAAACATCTGCCGCTGTTCGGCCAGGTCGAGGACGAGGCCAAGTTCCACGGACGGGGCTTTACCGCCGTACAGTCCATTCGAGACGCCGCAACCTGGAATGGAATCGAAATCACGCGCACCGGCGGACAGCATGGAACGGGGGAGATTGGCAAAGCGATGGCCCCGGTGTCGGGTTTCGTCCTGCGAGCGAAAGGGGAACCTACGCTTTACATTGCTGGCGATACCATCTGGTGCTCCGAGGTCGAGCAGGCACTAAGCAGATTTAGGCCCAAGGTCATGGTGCTCAATGCGGGTGCAGCCCGGTTTCTGGAAGGCGACCCCATCACCATGACTGCCGACGACGTGATCAAGGTGTGCCAGGCCGCTCCCGATGCCCAGGTGATCGCAGTCCACATGGAGGCCATCAATCATTGCCTGCTGACCCGGGCGGACCTGGCTTTTCAGCTAGAAGCCGCGCGCGTGGTTCAACAGGTGGCGATCCCGGGCGACGGCGACTGGGTCGAACGCAAGAGGTGAATAAGCCAAGAATGCCGACGTAGGGATGTTGTCGTCGGGAAGAGAACTACCTGAGGAAGCGCCTGAGCACCAATCCGGTCACGCCATCCTGCAAGAAATGGGCGATCATGCCCGGCCGCAGGCTCCGCCGCTGGTAGGCCAGCCATCCGAATAGACAGCCGTACACCGCGATCGTGATCATGAACTTCGCACCCTGGTATCCATGGCAAGCTCCGAAGACAATGCCTTGTAACACTAACCCCGCGGCCGCGCTCTTGGTCATCAGGCCTAGCTGCTTCTGCAAATAGCCGCGGAAAATGACTTCTTCGCAAAAGCCGGCCGTCAATGCCAGTACGATCCACAAACCGATCTCCGCGGGAGTTTGCGGGATGATGTCGCGCATTGCGCGGGTGGGCGTTGCCTTGAGAGCAAATCTCATGATTCCCAAAACCACGTTCGATAGAACCAGGAACAGCATTGCGATGCCCAGATCCCGCAAGATGGCAGTCCACTTGGGCCAACTACCGGCAATCAGATCTGCAATCCGAATACCCCGACGCCGCACCCCCCACCCGATGAACGCCACGGTAAGCCACTCAAACACCATGATCACCACATAGCTCACCGCGCGGGCGCGAGGCCCCTGATTGCTGGCCGTGGTCTGCGATGCTCTCCACACCGAGAACGCAGAGAACCCGAACAAAACCACGAGCACGGCAGCCGTATGCCATGCCGGTGCAATCAGCCCGGAATTCGCTTGATTCGAAGGTGTGGTGACCGGTGTTGCCATGAAATGTCCTATCCAGCCGTAGCGCAGTTTGACCTGAGCGCAGTCGGAGGGTCCAGCCGGCCACCTGACTCTAACCCACACCCTCTGGTTGCGGCGGAGCACCTCATCAAAGAGCGAACCTCCCTCAATCAATCGCCCGCGTCGTCCGATTACTTCCCGCGACGCCTACCGACAACAGTACCAGAGCCCCCGCCACTGCGAACATCAGGGAGAGATGCAATTGTGCCACCGCTCCCGCGAATCCCAGCGAGACAGGCGCCAGCCCTACCGCGATCGGCCCTGCGAAGCAGGAATTGAGACTCGCCGTGATCTCCCTCCCCGGCTGTTAAAATAGCCTCTGACCTATGTTTGAGAATCTTCAGGAAAAACTCCAACGTGCCTTCAAGACCCTGCGCGGGCAGGCGGTTCTCAACGAAGAGAACATTGGCGAAGCCCTGCGCGAAATCCGGCTGGCGCTGCTCGAAGCCGACGTCAACTTCAAAGTCGTAAAGCAGATCATCGACCACATCCAGGAAAAGGCGATCGGTCAGCAGGTGATGACGGCGCTCTCGCCGGGTGAACAGGTGATCAAAATCCTGCGCGATGAGTTGGTCGAGACCCTGGGAAAGGACACTGCCAAGCTGAAGTTCGCCTCGCAGCCGCCGACAGTGGTGCTGATGGCTGGCCTGCAGGGGTCGGGCAAGACGACCACGTCAGGCAAGCTGGCCAACTGGCTGAAGAACGGCGGACACCGTCCGCTGCTGGTGTCGGTCGACGTATACCGTCCCGCGGCCCGCGAGCAGCTCAAAGTCGTTGCCCAGGCGATCAAGGCGCACATTTACGAAGGTGAAGTCGGCGAGGCCAACACGGCTACCGTCGAGCGGCTGGCCAAAGAGGCGCGCAAGGAAGCCATCATCAGCGGTTGCGACGTTCTGATCGTGGATACTGCTGGGCGCCTGCACATTGACGACCAGCTCATGGAAGAGATGCAGTCGCTCAAGCGGCTGATGAATCCGTCGGAAATCCTGTTTGTGGCCGACGCCATGACCGGGCAGGACGCGGTCCGCTCCGCCGACGAGTTTCACAAGAAGCTCTCGCTTACGGGCGTGGTGCTGACCAAGATGGATGGCGATGCCCGCGGCGGCGCGGCGCTTTCCATTCGACAGGTGACGGGCCAGCCCATCAAGTTCATCGGCGTGGGTGAAAAGTACGATGCGCTGGAGCCGTTCCACCCTGACCGTATCGTGTCGCGCATTCTGGGCATGGGCGACATCCTGTCGCTGATTGAACGCGCCGAGTCGCAGATCGACAAGAAGAAAGCCGACGAGATGGCCAGCAAGATGCTGAGCGGCGACGGCTTCTCGCTGGAAGACTTCCGCGACCAGCTGCGGCAGGTCAAGAAGATGGGATCAATCCAGAGCCTGATGGGCATGCTGCCGAGCATTGGTCCGTTCGCCGGGCTGCAGAAGCACGCCGACAAAGTAGATGAGGGCCAGCTCAATCGCGTGGAAGCGATCATCAACTCGATGACCCAGCACGAGCGCCTGCACCACGAAGTAATCAACGGCAGCCGGCGAAAGCGCATCGCGCGCGGGTCCGGAACCAATGTGCAGGAGGTGAACAACCTGCTGCGGCAGTACGCTCAGATGCGGAAGATGTTCAAGCAGATGGGGAAGCCGAGTTTTGCGCGACGGCTGGCGGGAATGAAGATGCCGGGCATGTAGGCGTGGTGGTTGGTGGCTGGTAGCTGGTTCCTAAGTCGGGTCTTGGGAAGGCACGGCTTCAGCTGTGCCCTTGCAATACACTATGGCTTTAATGATGCGCGTTGGTGAATTTTACCAACGCATTTAATTTTTCTGCTGCCTCTCCCGAATCGATGGCTTGCGCTGCCAGGGGCAACGCGTCGGCAAGATGATCGGCTCGGCTGGCGGCCACCAGGGCCGCGGCCGCGTTCAACAGCACTACATCGCGTTGCGGTGATTTGACTCCGCCCAGGACTTCGCGAATGATCGCCGCGTTGGCGTTGGCATCCCCGCCCATGATGTTCTCCATCGGGGCACGTTTTATCCCAAACTCTTCCGGGGTTACCTCATAAGTGCGGACGCTGCCCTCGCGCACCTCGGCGATACGGGTGGGCGCGGTCACCGTAATCTCATCCAGGCCGTCCAAGCCGTGGACCACCACGGCGCGGTGTAATCCCAGCATGCTAAGGGCTTCCGCCAGCTTTTCCACCAGTTCGGATGAGTAGACCCCGACCACCTGTGCCGATGCCCGGGCCGGATTGGTGAGCGGGCCCAACAGATTGAAGACTGTGCGCAAGCGCAACTCGCGGCGGGCGGGCTGCACGTATTTCATTGCTGAATGCATGGCGGGGGCGAAGAGAAACACTATTCCAACTTCCTCGAGGCACGCGGCCAGGCGTGCCGGCGGCAGATTGATGTTCACGCCCAGGGCTTCCATGACGTCGGCCGAGCCGCACTTGGAAGTCACGCTGCGGTTGCCATGCTTGGCCACGCGCACGCCCGCGCCCGCCACCACCAGCGCGGTTGCGGTGGAAATGTTGAAGGTGCCGCTGGTATCGCCGCCAGTGCCACAGGTGTCGACCAAAGCGTCGCGTTCGGTGCCGCTGACGTCGACCGTCGAGTTCTGATCCAAGCTCAACGGCGCGGCGGCTGCGCGAATGGCTTCGGCAAAGCCGACAATCTCTTCGACCGTCTCGCCCTTCATGTGCAGCGCCACCAGCAGGGCGGCAATCTGCGCATCGGTGCATTCGCCAGCCAGGATTTCCGACATGACCCCGCGTGCCTGCTCGCGGGACAGCGACTGGCGGTGATTCGCGACGAGGTGGAGGATGTCGGTGATCATGAAAAACCAAGGGTACCATCTCGCGTAGGCAGTCACTCCGCAATGTGACGCTTCCCGTTTGCCCAATGGCAGAGCGTTCTATAGAATCAATAGTTTGCTGCCATGAGTCGGAAGCTGCAAGCAGAGGCCCATCCCAGGACAATATCCAGCGATCAGTGATTTCTGGCTGATGACTGAAGACCGGCGAGTGTTGTTGGAATTCTTATGAAAATTCATGAGTACCAGGGCAAAGCAATCCTGAAGAAGTACGGTGTGGCAGTGCCGCGCGGGGAGATGGCCGAGACCCGCGAGCAGGCGCAAGCCGCCGCCAAGAACCTGTTCGACGCCGGGGCATCGGGCGTCGTGGTCAAAGCCCAAATCCATGCGGGCGGCCGCGGCAAAGGCGGAGGCGTCAAGATCGCCAAGTCGGTCGAAGAAGCTGCCGACCTCGCCGGAAAGATGCTCGGCATGCGACTGGTCACCCACCAGACTGGCCCGGAAGGCAAGATCGTCCAGCGCCTGCTGATTGAAGAGACCCTGCCGATTGAGAAGGAACTCTACCTGGGCATTCTGCTGGATCGCGCGGAAGCCAAGCCAGTGTTCATGGCGTCGGCTGCGGGCGGCATGGAGATCGAACAGGTGGCAGCGGAAAACCCTGATGCGATTCTGAAGCAGCACATTGACCCCGGCATGGGTCTGGAGCCGTTCCAGGCACGCAAGATTGCGTTTGCTTTGGGGCTCAAACCGCAGCAGATCAATCCCGCGGTGCAGTTCTTGACCGGCTTGTACCGGGCGTTTCTGGAGACCGACGCTTCGCTGCTGGAGATCAATCCCTTCATCACCTGTACCGACGGCCGCCTGTTCGCGCTCGATGCCAAGCTTAATTTTGATGACAACGCGCTGTTCCGTCACCCGGACATTCGCGCGCTGCGCGACATCACGGAAGAAGATCCACTCGAAGTCGAGGCCTCGAAGTACAACCTGAACTACATCAAACTCGACGGCAATGTGGGCTGCATGGTCAACGGCGCTGGGCTGGCCATGGCGACCATGGACATCATCAAGTACGCGGGTGGCATGCCGGCGAACTTTCTGGATGTAGGTGGCGGTGCCAACGCCGAGCAAGTGACACATGCGTTTGAAATCCTGCTGAGCGACAAGAATGTGAAGGCGGTGCTGATCAACATTTTCGGCGGCATCCTGCGCGTGGACACGCTGGCAACGGGGGTGGTGGAAGCGGCGCAGAAGACCCACATCCAGTTGCCGATAGTCCTGCGCCTGGAAGGCACCAACGTCGAAGCGGGACGCGAAATTCTGAAGCAGTCGGGACTGAACTTTATTGTCGCTGAAACAATGAAAGATGCGGCCGAGAAAGTGGTAGCGGCGGCGAAATAAGGGTAGGTGGTAGTTGGTAGCTGGTCGCTGGGAGTCGGACCCAGCCACCAGCTACCAACTGCCAGAGAGAAAATATGGCAATCCTGGTTGATAAATCAACACGCGTAGTGGTGCAGGGGCTGACCGGACGGGAGGGCACTTTCCACGCCAAGACCTGTGCGGAGTACGGCACCAAGATCGTCGGCGGGGTGACTCCCGGCAAGGGCGGCACCAAGCACGAAGGCTGGCCAATCTTTAACAGCGTGCAGGAAGCGGTGGACAAGACCGGGGCCGACGCCTCGGTGATTTTCGTCCCGCCGCCGTACGCCGCGGACGCGATCATGGAAGCCGCCGACGCCGAGATCGAACTGATCGTCTGCATCACTGAAGGTATTCCCACACTGGACATGGTGCGTGCCTGGGAATTCCTGCAGGACCGGCGCTCGCGGCTGATCGGGCCCAATTGTCCGGGTATCATTTCGCCGGGGAAGTGCAAGATTGGCATCATGCCAGGGCACATCCATCGCGAGGGCCCGGTCGGAATCGTTTCGCGCTCGGGAACGCTCACCTACGAAGCGGTGTACCAGTTGACCACTCGCGAAGTCGGGCAATCGACTGCGATTGGCATCGGCGGCGACCCAATCATTGGGACGAATTTTGTGGATGCGCTTGAGTTGTTCAACAAAGATCCGCAGACCGAAGTGGTGGTAATGATCGGCGAAATTGGCGGCAACGCAGAAGAAATCGCGGCTGACTACGTGAAGGCGCACATGAAGAAGCCGGTGGTGGGATTTATCGCCGGCCAGACGGCGCCTCCGGGACGCCGCATGGGCCACGCCGGCGCCATCATCTCCGGCGGAAAGGGAACTGCGGCCGAGAAGATCAAAGCCATGGAGGCCGCCGGCATCCGCGTGGCCAAGACGCCAGCGACCATCGGAGAGACCGCTCTCGCAGCGATGGGAGTTAAAGTCTAAAGACAGTACTGAGTAACCAGTACCGAGTACCTAGAAAAATGAACGACCAACAACTAACGACCAAGGACCAACGACCAGCATGAAGACATTGCAGCGAACTCTTACCATCATTAAACCCGATGCGGTGCGCAAGAACGCCGTGGGCGACATCATTGAGCAGTTTGAAAAGCAGGGTTTTCGCATCCTTGCCATGAAGATGCTGGAAATTTCCAAGCACCAGGCAGAGCAGTTTTACGCCGTGCACGCCAGCCGTCCCTTCTACACCTCACTGACTGATTTCATGTCGAGCGGACCAATTGTTGCGCTAGCGTTGGAAAAGGAAAATGCCATTGCCGACCTGCGCAAGCTCATGGGGGCCACCAACCCGGCCAGCGCCGAGGAAGGTACCATCCGCAAAAAGTGGGCAACTAACATCGAACACAACGCCATCCACGGCTCCGACGCCGAGGACACTGCACGCTTCGAGTTGAGCTTCTTCTTCGCCGGATACGAACTGGCAAAATAACTACTGTTATCGGGAATGCTGCCTTTCGCCCTGTGGGCAGCATTGCTCGATGTCCGCTTCCACCGCTTTTTCACTCACCACGTTTGACAAAACTTTTACAAATACTCCCTCCCCATTAACACAGACAGGTTTCATCCGGTGTAGAGTGTGCACGCGTCAACAGAGCGTTGGTAGCAAATTTGTTTGGCGACTAACTGGAGGGCGATCTCGTGAAGCTGAGCAACATATTTACTTTCACATCTCTAAGAACGACGAATCGGAAGTCTTCGTGTGTAATGCTGACGGCGGCCCTCATTTGCTTTTGCCTTGTTCTGGTTTCTGTCACTCAGGCGCAGAAGGTACGACTGGCGCCGGGCACCGTGTTTGTTCACACGGCCTTGGGCGGATTCATCCTGGGCTACGACATCGATTCGAACGGTACCGAGGGCGTGCTGGCTGAGGCGGTCTCCCTGCCCGATGGCAATTTCGACGTGGCGGTTGAGACGTTCGACCAGTCCACCGGCATGATCCTGAAGATGGTCAAGCAGTTGACCGAAACCCAGAATGACTTCGTTGCGCTGGGAATTTTCGGCAATAACGTTGGGCTGATTGAGTTCGAAAAAGTAAAGGGCGGCTTCGTCAATCAGCGCGTGTACGGCACGATGAACCCGGTCAACTCGGGCAAAATCACCGGAATGTGGACACCTCCTTTGCAGAAGGGCGACCTAATTCTTGGCATGGGAAACAGCCAGGGAGCGGCCAACACAGTGGTGCTGGCGGCACGGAACTTCAGTTCGTTTGTGTTCAGCTCTGACGTTGCCAACAACACCTTCGGGCCGACGTTCACGCTGTCGGATTCGATCTTCGCTGAGAATGACTCTCCGGTGGTGGATATCGACACGCAGACGAACGAGGCCATAGTGGCCGCCTCGAATGGAGGCGTCTTTTCGCGCCCGCAGGTAGCATTCGTGAACCTGAGCGATGGCACGACTACTCAGATCCAAGGCCTGGGATTCGGCTTCGTCAACGGCATTGCTGCCGATTCCGTGAAGAACCGAGCAGTAACCACAACCGAAATCGATTTCAGCATCGAGTATTACGATGTGGCCAAGCACGCCAGCATTCTGGTAGAGCCGCTCCACAATGCCACCAACCAATCGCAAAGCGGCGGTGCAGTGGCGTTCGATCCCGTGAACAAAGTTTTCCTGGTGGGCCAGGAATTTTCGAGCCTTGCTCCTAGCGGCAGCAGCATCCATGTGTACAACGAACGGGGCGATTTCGTGGAGGGAATCAATGGCCTCAGTCTTCCCGCCAGTCCCGCGAAGATGGCGCTTAATCCCAACACCCGCACCGGGTTTGTGATCGTAACCCC
Organism: Terriglobia bacterium; assembly: GCA_020073665.1. Classification (GTDB taxonomy): domain Bacteria; phylum Acidobacteriota; class Terriglobia; order Terriglobales; family Acidobacteriaceae; genus JAIQEU01. The sequence goes on along the minus strand of JAIQEU010000001.1, from coordinate 148,723 downwards.
GGACCTGACGTCGCTGCAGTCGTTTACCTATTAGAGCCTCGCTCTGAGGACATCACGGCCGGCGATTGCCCAGAATCCTTCCGGCCGTGAAATACTATCCGTGAAATCTCATTCCCAGGAGCGGGTTCCATGCCACTCGTGCAAGTCACAATGCTCAACGGCCGCACCGCCGACCAGAAGCGCAAAATCGCCCAGCGGATCACCGACACCATGGTGGAAGAAGCAGGCGCCCGACGGGAGGCCATCGTAGTGATCTTCGTCGAAGTGTCGAAAGAGAGCTACGCTTCGGGCGGCGTGCTGATGGTGGATAAGTAGAGTCGCCGCCCCCCGCCTTTTTTCAGTCCTCGCGGGCGGGGGCGTTTGCGCCACACGAGGTTACCCCAGTGGTTCGTACAAATGCCCTTCCGTGCGCTCGGCGAACTTGGGGAGCTCTTTGCGGGCGTGTTGCAGGAAATGGGGCGCGGCGCGATGGGCTTCGAGCGCGCCATCGTCCTTGTATTGCTCGTAGATGAAGAAGCGGCGCGGCTCGGTCTTGTGCCGATGCACCTGGTACATGACGCAGCCAGGCTCGGTGCGGGACGCCTCGGTCAGCTTGGAAAAAATCGCAGCCACTTCGTTTTCGTGTCCTACCTTCGCCATCCAGGTTACCGCCAGCACCACCATTGCCTGCTCCGTTCAGTAGGTTAGTTTCTTGCCTGGGCCCTTGTGCTTTCTTCGGTCAACGCCTTCAGCGCCGCCGCAAACTCATCCACCAACATGGTCTGCTCGCGCCCCGGGCCGGTTGAAACCATGCCGATACGCGCTCCGCTCTCCTTCTCCAGGAAAGCCAGGTACTCGCGAGCCGGCTTGGGCAGCTTCTCCATCTGCGTGATTCCCTCGGTGGAGGTGCACCAGCCGGGCATCTTCTGGTACACACACTCGATCTGGTCATAGCCACTGGCATGCGCCGGGACTTCGTCGGTGGATTTGCCGTTGATCTTGTACCCCACGCAAACCGGAATCTCGGGCAGTTCGTCCAGCACGTCCAGCTTGGTGACGACCAGCCAGGCGATGCCGTTAATCATGCCAGCGTATCGCAATAGAGGCAAATCAAGCCAGCCGCAACGGCGGGGGCGCCCGGTCACCGCCCCATATTCGTTACCCCGGGCGCGGAGCTGGTCGCCCGTGGCGTCGAGGGCTTCGCTGGGGAACGGGCCGCCACCCACGCGCGTGCAATAAGCCTTGGTGACCCCGATGACGGTATCGATCGCGGTGGGTGCCACGCCAGTCCCAATCACCGCCCCGCCGGAGGTGGCGCTCGACGAGGTCACGAAAGGATAGGTGCCGTGATCGATGTCGAGCATGGTGCCCTGCGCGCCTTCGAACACGACCGACTCTCCCTGGGCCAGCGCTTTGTTTAGCAGGGCGGCGGTGTCGCAGACAAATGGAGCAATCCGGGCTGAGGCTTCGGCATACTCCTGGTACATCTTGTCGGGATCGAGCGGCTCGGAGTTGAACAGCGCATGCGCGATCATGTTCTTCTCGCGGCAGGCGTTTTCGATGTGCGTCTTCAGCAGCTTCAGGTCCAGGAGGTCGGCCACGCGCAGGCCGCGGCGGCCCATCTTGTCCTCGTAAGCCGGCCCAATACCGCGGGAGGTGGTGCCGATCTTCACCCGCCCAGGCGCGTTTTCGGAGGCCAGCTCGATCATGCGGTGGTACGGCAGGATAACGTGGGCGCGGTTGCTGATAAAGATATTGCCGTCGACTTGCACTCCCGCATCGCGCAGCGCGCCGACTTCTTTGAGAAACGCCACGGGATCAAGCACCACGCCGTTCCCGATGACGCTGCGGCATCCCGCCCGCAGTATCCCGCAGGGAACCAACTGCAGGACGAACTTCTTGCCCTTGATGATGACGGTGTGTCCGGCGTTGTGTCCGCCGGCATAGCGCGCTACGACGGAGAAGTTCTCCGAGAGGACGTCGACGATTTTGCCCTTACCCTCGTCGCCCCATTGCGCACCGACGATGACCGCAGTTTTTCCTTTTTTCAAAAGCCAACTCCGTTTCAGGTCGCGGATGGCAGGTGGCGGGTTGCAGGGATAACCCGGACCGCATCCCCGGGGTCGCACACACTCGTTGCCCGCGATGTATCGCGCAACTGCTGAATTACAGGGATATGAGCTAAGCAGAGGTGTACTCCGGATGATAACCTGCCGGGCTGTGGATGGGCAATCCAGGCACTCATCTGTCGTCAGTCTCCAGTGGTCAGGGCAAACCGACATCAACCGGCTGACGACGGACGACCGACGACTGTAGACTGGTTCCCATGCCCGAACTACCCGAAGTTGAAACCATTGCCCGGGGACTGGCCAGCCGGGTGGCTGGCGACCGGATCGAGTCGGTCTGGCTGGGGTCGAAGCCGGAGCCGCTGAAGTCGCCGGCTGGAGAAATTGCGGCTACGCTCGAATCCAAGCGCATTGCCGGTGTGCGGCGGGTCGGAAAGCACATTGTGTTCGACCTGGAACCGGTTCGTGTGGCGCGGGCGCCCTCGCCCGCGCAGGCAGGTGGCAATAGGTCAAGGGCGAAGAAAAAGGTGGGCGGTGGCGCCCGCCCCGCAGAGCGAAGAACGCCCAGCGCGCAGTGGATTGTCCACCTGGGCATGACCGGGCGCATGGTGGTGTGCGAGCCGAAATCGGATGTGGCCAAGCACACCCACGCCATTCTGCGGTTGGCCTCGGGCCGGGAGTTGCGCTTCGTCGATCCCCGGCGCTTTGGACGTTTGAGCGTCACCCATGGTTTTCAAGCCCCCGGTTCCGAGCCGCTGGAGGTAGAACTAGATCGCTTTGTTCCCCTGTTTCGCGGCCGCAAGACTCCGATCAAGAGCGCATTGCTGAACCAGAAGCTGCTAAGCGGCGTTGGCAACATCTATGCAGACGAATCACTGTTTCGGGCCGGAGTTCGGCCGCGTCGCCGCGCTGCCTCCCTCACTCGGGAAGAGCTTCGGCTGCTCTATCTCGGTTTGCAGGACGTGCTTAAGGAGGCCATTGCGCTGGGCGGGTCCTCGGTTTCGGACTATGTGGACGCCGACGGCGACGAGGGATTCTTCCAATTGCAGCACCGGGTTTACGGCCGCGAAGGGGAACCCTGCCTGGTGTGCAAGACACCGATCAAGCGGGTCGTGATCGCGGGACGCAGCAGCCACTATTGTCCCAAGTGCCAGAAATGACAACTTATGACCGATTATTCCATCGGCGTTGACCTGGGCGGGACCAATCTCCGCATTGCGGCGATGGACGCGCAAGGACGTCTGCTAGAGAAGGTGACGCTCGGCACCCAGGTTGCCCTGGGCCGGGATCGGGTGATCGACGCGATGTGCCAGGCCATCCGCGGCCTCGCCGACAAGTACGATGGCAAGGCCGCGCTCCAGGGGATCGGTATCGGTGTGCCCGGCATTTTAGACATGCGGACCGGCTTGCTGCGTGAGTCACCCAATCTGCCCGGCTGGGCGGATTATCCCGTGCGAACCGAAATCGAGCGACGCTTGGGTACGCGCGTGATTCTGGAGAACGATGCCAACTCCGCGGCGCTGGGGGAGAGTTGGCTGGGCGCGGCCCGCGACGTGGACGACATGGCCATGCTGACGCTTGGCACCGGCGTGGGCGGAGGCCTAGTGCTGGGCGGACGCATCTGGCACGGCATGACTGGCATGGCCGGAGAATTTGGTCACATGACGGTCGAGCCGGATGGAGTTCCCTGCAAGTGCGGCAACCGCGGTTGCGTAGAGCAATACGCCTCGGCCACCGCGGTGGTGCGCATGGCGAGGGAGGCGATTGACAGCGGAGCCCCAAGCTTGGCGCGTGCCGCCAGTTCGGACGCCGAGTTCAGCGCCAAGGCCATCTACAACCTGGCCATCCAGGGTGATGAAGATGCCAGAAAGATTTTCCGCCGCGTGGGGCGAGCCCTGGGTGTTGTGATCGCCGGACTGGTGAATGCCCTCAACCTTCCCATGTACGTAGTTGGCGGAGGCGTATCCAGTGCGTGGGAGGCATTCGCACCGTCAATTTTTGAAGAACTAACTCAGCGCTCGATGGTCTTCGCGGCCACGGCCCCGGCGAGCGCAGCCGGCGACCAGGGAGCGTCCGCGCAAGTGGAAGCCCGCGCCGGAACGAAGACCATTGTCACGCGAGCACTGCTAGGGAGCGACGCTGGATTGTACGGGGCAGCAAGATTGCCTTTTGCGAGTAGTGAGTAGCTGGTAGCTGGGAAACTAGAAACTCTCCTTCACTTCACCGCCACCTGCTCCATCACTTTCTTAAATGCATTCAGGAAGACTCCGTTCTGCTCCGGAGTGCCGATGGTGACCCGGATAGCAGTCGGAGCGCCCCACGGTCCCAGGGCGCGGATGATTATTCCTTCGGCTTGCAGACGCTTGGCGACGGCGGCCGCGTCTTCGCCCAGTTCGCAATAGACGAAATTAGCCCAGGTCGGAACCGCTCGGTATCCAAGTTGCGAGATGCCGTCGATGAGCCGCTGCGACTGTTCCGCGTTGTTCTCTACTGCCCTGCGAGTGTGAGCCCCATCCTCAAGCGCGGCCAGTGCGGCGGCTTGTGCCGGCACCGAGACCGAGAACGTGGTGCGCAGGCGGGCAAAATAGGCCATCAGTTCCGCCGGGCCGATCCCGTATCCCACGCGCACTCCGGCCAGGCCGTGGGCCTTGGAAAACGTGCGCAGCACGACCACATTGCGTCCTTGCCGTACGTAGCCGAGGGAACGCGAGTACTCCACGCCGCGCAACTCGGCGAACCGCTGGGCGAAGTCGGAATAGGCCTCATCCAGGATGACGATCACATTCTGCGGAACCTTGGCCAGGAAACGGTCAAGCGGGTCGGCAGTTACCACCGTCCCTGTCGGATTGTTCGGGTTCGCCAGAAAAACGATGCGGGTGTTCGAATTGATCGCCGCCGCCACGCCGTCGAGGTCAAATCCGTCGTTTTGCATCGGGACAGTGATCAGTTGTCCGCCCGCAGCCTGGGTCACGATGGGATACACGATGAATGAACGTTCGCTGGTGACCCCGTTCAGTCCCGGCGATAGCAGGGCGCGGGCAATGATCCCGAGCAGTGAACTCGACCCTGCTGTCACCACCACCTGGTCGGGTGCGACCTGGTGGCGTTCGGCCAACTTCTGGCGCAGTTCGCTGGCGTCGTTGTCTGGATACAAATTGCAGTCCGCCAGTACCGCCTGCATCGCCTGCACGGCGCGGGGAGATGGGCCATAAGGGGTCTCGTTCGAGGCCATCTTGATGCAGGTCACGCGGCTCTCCTTCTGCGCCTGGCGGAGCGATTTGCCCGGAATGTACCCACCCAGCTTCCGCACGTGATCGGGTACAAGCTTGCTGAAGTCGCTCATCGTGGCTCTTCAATGATTACCATGACGATAGTGGAGGTGTCACCCGACTGATTGGTCGGTAGCAGTCATTGGTCGTTAGCCAAAGGTCAAGAAACTCTAACCGCAGAAATCGCCGAAAGCGCGAGAAATCAGGGGATCAAAGTTTCTGGGCGAACTCGGAGGTTCAAGGATTCTTGGCCAACGACTAAAGGCCAACGACCTTTTTCCTACCTCTTCGCTGCCGCTTTTACCTTTGCGACTTCCTGCGGCGTGAGTCGACGGAACTTTCCCGGATGCACGTCCAACTCGAGCGGCCCGTAGCGGACACGCTTGATCTTTTCCACGTGGTGGCCGATCTCTTCGAACATGCGGCGGATCTGGCGGTTCTTGCCCTCAATCAGCGTTACTTCGTACCACGGATTATTGGCTTCTCGAATGACGCGAACCCGCGCGGGCGCAGTTTTCACACGCCGGCCGCGTTCCGAGGCGATGAACAGCCCGGCGCGTAACCGAGCCAAGGCTTCTGCATCGGGCGTTCCGGCAACTTTCACCATGTAGGTCTTGGGGACATGCGATGCGGCCTTCATCAGGAAGTTGGCGAACTCGCCGTCATTGGTAAGCAGCAGCAAGCCTTCGCTGGCGTAGTCGAGACGTCCGACCGGGTAGACGCGCGCCCCCACGCCGTGCAACAGGTCCATTACGGTGGGGCGGTGCTCAGGGTCCTTCAGAGTGGTCACGTATCCCTTGGGCTTGTTCATCAGCAGATAAACGTGCCGCTCGGGACCGTGCAGCAGCTTTCCATTGACCCGGATGTGGTCGTGCTCGGGGTCGGCCTTGGTACCCAACTCGGTGACCATCTGCCCGTTGACCGAAACCAGTCCGCCGGTAATGAATTCCTCAGCTTTGCGGCGCGAGGCAATTCCAGCGGCGGCGATAATCTTTTGCAGGCGTTCAGCGGGCATGTGTACTTCCAGATTAACAGAACGTATTGAGATTCGTATTTCCGCGGAGAAGGGAGAGCAGAAGAGGTGAAAGCGAGTGGAGCAGGGCCTTGGGCCCTGCGCTAAGTGGTCAACCAAGAGGGAAACCTTAGCCTCTGAGGTGTAAAAGCCACGACTCAAGCCGCTGGATCATTCTCTCCTGAGGCGTGCTGCTGCACGCTGGCCAGATCGCCGTCCTCATCTTCTTCCCGCGCGACCGCGGCCGACTCCTCGGCGGCAACCGCTTCCGGCGCAGAATCCCGCGCTTGGTCTGTTCCCTCGAGCGGCAGCAGGTCACTCTGGAAAGATTCGGCCACCAACTTCTCGAACTCCTCCATGCTGGGCAACTCCGTCACATCCTTCAGGCCGAAGCGGAGCAGGAATTCCTTGGTCGTCTTGTAGAGGATGGGGCGTCCGATCACGGCTTTGCGTCCGGCGGTGGTGATCAACTTGCGATCCAGCAGGGTGGCGATGACACCGCTGGAATCCACGCCCCGAATTTCGCTGATCTCGGGCACGGTCACCGGCTGCTTGTAGGCGATGACCGCCAAGGTTTCGAGGGCGGGCAGCGACAGGCGGATCGGCGGCTTCAGACTCTTGGCGAAGGCGCGCACCATGTCGTGCTGCTCGGGCTTGGTGGACATGCGGTATCCGCCGGCCACCTGGCGGACTTCGATGCCGTGCTCGGCGGTGCCGTAATCGGCGGCCAGGTCTTCCAGCGATGCCCGCACCCGGGACTTGACTTCGGCGTCGTCGGCCGCGCCCTCGGCGATGACCGAGTCCTTGACCAGTTGCACCAGGTGTTCCAGCGTAATCGGCGTTTCCGCCGCGTAAATGATGGCTTCGAGTTTGGCTTTGAGGCTCATGTTGGTCGTTCGTCGTTGGTCACGACTGTTCTTCTTACTTCCAGTCGTCCCGTACTGCTGCTTGCTCGGCCATGACCGCATCGAATCCTGCATGCTTGCGCAGCAGGATTTCGCCGAACAGACGGTCCTGCCGCAGTTGGACTGCCTGCAGCCGGACCATTTCCAGCAGCGCCAGGAACATGCAAACCAGTGCCTGGCGCGAATTCACGTGGCGCAATAGCTGCTTCAAGCGGACTGGGCGGTCTTCGATGGCCAGCCGGCGACGCAAATAGTCGATCATCTGGCCGACCGTGACCGTCTCCTCGTTCACCTCGATGATGGGGCGGTTGCGGAGCCGGTCCATAATCTGCTGGAAGGTTTTCACCAGGTCGATGACGTCGGCCGCAAGCTCCGGCTCGGCGCCCTCGGCATCCTGGAACTCCTTGAGCGACGGGTTCGACCAGACGGCGTCTTCGATCTGTTGCTTCTGCATCAGCATCTGGGCCGCCGACTTGAATTTCTCATGCTCGATCAGCCGATTGACCAGTTCGGAGCGCGGATCGTCCTGCCCGTCCTCCACCGCCATGGGATCGCGCGGCAGCAGCATCTTTGACTTTATGTGAATCAGCACCGCAGCCATGTAAATGAAGTCGGCGGCCACATTCACATCCAACTCGCGCAGTTTCTCGACGTAGGCCAGGTATTGCGCCGTGATCTTGGCGATCGGGATATCGTAGATGTCGATGTCCTGCTTGCGGATGAGGTCGAGCAGCAGGTCGAGCGGGCCTTCGTAGACATCGCTGACCGCGACCGCGAAGGGGAAATCACTTTCTTCTTTTTTCTTCCGCTGGTCGGGTGACACCAGGGTTGGGCCGGACTGCGGGGCAGGCGTCGGCTGCAAATCGGCTTGGGGCACGGCTTTGACTGGTTCTGCCATTAGTTGGACATCATTTCACCACAGAGGCACAGAGGCACAGAGAAAAAACTAATTTCTGTTTCCGTAACTCTGCGGTGGATTTCCCGTTTCACTTTGAGCCCTCCGCCTCATACCCCAGCGACATGTGCATGGCGTCGCGAACTTCCTCCAGGGTGGCCGTGGCCACCTTGCGGGCCCGGCTGGAACCCTCCTCCAGAATATCCCAGGCGAGGCGCGGATTCTCCTCGTATTTTTTGCGCCGTTCCTGCATGGGATTCAAGATACTCACTAGTGCATCGGCGGCCCAGCCCTTGCACTCGATGCACCCGATGCCCGCGGAACGGCAGCCGGCGTTCACTTTCGCCATGGTGTCCGGGCTGCTGAAAATCTTGTGCAGGTCCCCCACTGGACAAACGTCCGGATTGCCGGGATCGCTGCGGCGGACCCGCGCCGGGTCGGTGACCATGGTCTTGAGCTTCTGCCGCACTACCGGCTCGGGATCGGTGAGCATGACGGTATTGCCGTACGATTTCGACATCTTACGGCCGTCGGTTCCCGGCAACTTGGCGGCGGGTGTCAGCAGGGGCTGCGGTTCGGGGAACACCGATGTACCCCTGCGGTTGTAGAACATGTTGAAACGCCGCGCGATCTCGCGGGTCAGTTCCACGTGCGGTACTTGGTCCTCACCCACGGGAACGAAATCGCCCTTGTAGATCAGGATGTCGGCCGCTTGCAGCACGGGATAGCCCAAGAATCCGTACGTGCCCAGGTCTTTTTCGGTGATGTTTTCCCGCTGCTCCTTGTAAGTGGGCACGCGCTCCAGCCAGCCCAGAGGCGTAATCATGGAAAAAAGGAGGTGCAGTTCGGCGTGCTGTGGCACGTGCGACTGGATGAACATGGTGCAGCGTTCGGGGTCCAACCCTGCCGCCAGCCAGTCGAGCAGCACTTCCACGGAGCTATCCTTCACCTTGGAAGTGTCGGCGTAATCGGTGGTGAGTGCGTGCCAGTCGGCGACGAAGAAGAAACATTCGTAGTCATTCTGCATGCGTACCCAGTTGTCGAGCGCGCCCACATAGTTGCCCAGGTGCAGCTTGCCGGTGGAACGCATACCGCTGAGCACGCGTTTACGATGATTGGAGCGAGCAGCCATCAGTTTCTCGTTAGTACAGAATTGAAGAGATCAACTACAGGGTAGATCAGTCTACCCAGAAAGTTACCACCGAAATAGACCAGCGCCAGAAGGGCGATCCAACCCATGGTGTCGTAGGCGCGCCGGACCGCCTCCGGGAGGAAATGCCGCAACACGTGGCTGCCGTCGAGCGGTGGCACGGGAATCAGGTTGAAGACCCCGAGAATGATGTTGATGAACATCAACTCATACGTGATCAGGATCGCTGGCATCAGAAACGAGTTGCTCTGGTTCGCGAGAATTTCCAGATGATCCTGATAGACGGAACGATTGGCAATGGTATCGATCATCGATCGCCCTAGATCCGACGAATGCGAAATAGCGACCAGCACCACCAGAGCGCCAGTGGCGATCACAAAATTGCTCACGGGACCGACGACCGAGGTCAGAATGTCGTCCAATACGTGGTTCTTGAAATTCCGCGGATCGACTGGCGTAGGTTTGGCCCAACCCAGTATGGGAACTTGATAGTAGAGGGCAATAACTGGAAGCACGATCGTTCCGACGGGATCGATGTGTTTGAGGGGATTCAGCGTGATGCGTCCCAACATGCGTGCCGTCGGATCGCCCCGAAGATTGGCCATCCAGGCGTGCGCCGACTCATGAACGCTGATGGCGAACACAAATACGATCACCTTGATCAGGATGTCAAAGTTCTGCAGGGTCATCGAAGGTTGGCTTCGATACTACCATGCGAGGCACGCCAAATGGGCGGTAGGGCCGGCATCCTGCAGGCCACGACGAACGTTCGCTCACGTGCGCGGCAGGCGGGGACGCCCACCGGACAGCCGGCGGGACGCCAGCGCTACGGTCTCTCCAGCTTGTTTCGAAATTCTTCCGGCGCGATTGGTTTTACCTTGACTGGCTTGGCGGGGACGCCGGCCACCACGTGGAATGGTTCTACATTCTTTGATGCCACTCCCATCGATCCCACCATCCCGTGCTCCGCTACTCTTACGCCGCTCATCACGGCCGCATGGTAGGTAATGCGTGCTTTCGGACCGATTTCGGTGGTGTGATTGTTGACGATCATGCCGTCGTTCAGGTCGTGGGCGTGCGAATAGATGTTGGCGTAGTCGGATACGGAACTGCCTTCGTGGATGATGATCTCGCCGCGGTCGTCGAGCAGCACATACTTGTGGATGACGCAGTTGTCTTCGATGGTCAGGTTGTAGCCGAACGAGACTTCCACTCCGTGAAAGATCTTTACGTTCTTGCCGCAATGCTTGAGCACGTGACGGGCGAGCATGGTGCGTACGCGATAGCCGAGCCAGTGATTCAGGCCCGCCGGAGAGCGGTCGTACATCATCCAGAACCAGATGAGCGGCTTGCGTTCCGCATACTTCACAGCATCCACGTCGCCGTAATATTCGGGCTCGAGGGTGGCATTGCGCGGGTCAAAGGAGTGGATCAACGCTTGCTCCGCCAGCGGCGCAGAAGGATCGGGCGCGAAATAAGCTCGTCCCATATACAGCTCATGGAGAGCATTGCGCACCACCTTGCTGCGATGCTCGGGGTCGCGATTCATGAACTCCTGGTCGAGGCGGTCAATCCAGGCGAGAAAGGCCTTTTCTGCTGGCGGAGTGGGGTTAAGAACGCGATATTCGTATCGGGGCATAGCTGCCTCTCCTGGCTTTGACGAGACTAGAAACATAGCACAGCCGCCGATGCAGGGCGGGCTACGGGATTCGACGGCCGATGGCCACCGGCGATGCTTTATAATTCGCGCCACCGATGAAGTCCAGAAAAAGAAAGGCCGGAAAGACGGCCCATCCCCAGCCAGTTGACGCGCTGGTCTACCCACGCTTCTCCGGAATCCCGACGTTCATGCGGCTGCCCCACATCCCGCATGCGGAGGAACTCGACATTGCTCTGATTGGCGTGCCCTTCGATGGCGGCACCACCTACCGACCGGGACCGCGCTTCGGGCCGCGTAACATTCGCGTCCAATCGGCCATGATCCGGCCGTGGAACCCGGTGTTGAAGGTAAACCCGTTTGCCAAGTGGCGAATCGCCGATTTCGGGGACTTGTCCATCAATCCGCTTTCCATTGAAGACACCTACCAGCGCATCACCGAGCAATTGGGCGACGTACTGCATGCCGGGGCGCGGCCGGTGTGCGTGGGCGGCGACCACTCCATCCTGCTGCCGATTCTGCGCGCCATCCACCGGCAGTTCGGGCCGGTAGCGTTTGTACAACTCGATGCTCATGGAGACACTTGGGGCGGGTACTTCGGCAGCCCCCATTCCCATGGCACTCCGGTCAAGTACGCGGTTGAGGAGGGACTCATCGCGGAGGGTTGCGCATTGCAGGTCGGGCTGCGCGGCCAGGTCTACTCCCAAGGCGACTTTGATTTCGCCCGGAAGCATGACATCCAGATCGTGACCTCGGAGGAGTTTCACCGCGGCGGTGTCGATCTGGTAAAAGGCTATCTAAAGAAATTCCGCAACCGGCCTACCTACATCACGCTCGACATCGACGTAGTGGACCCGGCATTTGCGCCCGGCACGGGCACGCCGCAGGTCGGCGGACTCTCCAGCGCGCAGATCCTCGACCTGGTACGCGCCCTGAAAGGCTTGAAGCTGGTGGGATGCGACTTGGTGGAAGTTTCGCCTCCCTACGACAACGGAGAGATTACGTCGTTACTGGCCGCGAACCTGCTGTATGAGCTGATTTGCTTGTTCTAGTCGTCCGTCGTCAGCAAACCCCGGCGACGCTGACGACCGATGACGGACGACTGACGACTACCTCATGGTTACCCTAGCTCGCAAACTCCGCGTGGTTGATTACTTTGCCCTGGGTTGGGGCACCATGGTGGGCGTGGGCTGGCTGGTGGTGATGGACGACTGGCTGCTCCGCGGTGGGGTGCTGGGCGGCATCCTGGGCTTCGCCATCGGCGGCGCGCTGCTGTTGCCCATCGGTTACGTCTACGGTCAACTGGTCAAGGCTATGCCCGATGCGGCGGGGGAAGTTGCCTACACCGCGAAAGTGTTCCCGCAGTCCATCAGTTTTGCCACCGGCTGGATGATGGTGTTGGCCTATTTTATTGTCTGTCCGTGGGAAGCGGTGGCGGTGGGACGGATCGCGGGATACATCTTCCCGGCGCTGGATTCGCTCGAACTATATCGCATCGCGGGGCGGCCGGTATATCTGCCCCATCTCATCATCGGGCTGGGATTGACCGGGCTTCTGACGGCCTTGAATTATCGCGGCATCCGTCTGAGCGCCACGTTCCAGAACTGGACTGCTTTCGGAACCCTGGCGTTATTTGTGGTGTTCGTCAGCTTCGGCGTGGCCAAGGGCTCGCCCCGGAATTTTCCGCCGTTGTTCACGCACGGCGAATTCATCTCGATCCTGCTGGTGCTGCAAATCGTCCCGTATTTCATGACGGGCTACGAGTCGGTGGCCAAAGCCGCGGAGGAGGCCAGTCCCGATTTCCGTTCACGCGGCTTCTTTAAAGCGATCTGGATGGCGATTATCGTCGGGATTTTGTTCTATACCATCGTGATCGCCGCGGTGGGATATGTTGCGCCCTGGCGGCAGTTGACCGGTGAGAAGTTCATGACCGCGGTGGCTTTTGAGCATGCTGTCGGCTCGCGCTGGATTGTCAGCGTCATTCTGGCGGCAGCGCTGCTTTCGCTGTTCAAAGTGTTCAACGGCAACTTTGTAGCCTCCAGCCGCTTGCTGTTTGCCATGGGCCGTCGCGGGTTAATCGATCGTAGAGTGGCGGAAATACATCCGCGCAACCAGACTCCATCGGTCGCGGTGCTGTGGGTCGGCCTGGCCACCGCGGCATGCATGTTTCTGGGAGATGCGATTCTGGTGCCGATTTCTGAGGTTGGTTCGGTCGCTTCGGCGGCGGGATGGTTTGCGGCTTGCGCGGCGTACTATCGTATGGGGCCCGCACCCCGCGAGCGTGCAGTTGCCGTCGTTGGAGCCACCGTCGGGATGCTGATGATCCTGATGAAGATTGTTCCAGCCGTCCCCGGACACTTCAGCGGGTACGAATGGCTGGCGTTAGGGATCTGGAGCGCGGTGGGTGTGGGTTTGGGCTGGAGGGAGCGCAGGCTCGCAACCGCCTCTGTGGCGAGTGATGCAATAAATTAAACGCCTGTCATTCTGAGCGGAGTGAAGAACCTGCTTTTTCTCGATGCCAGCAAGAAACAGGTCCTTCGCGCCCTGGAAGGCCACTCAGGATGACGATGTAATTTTGGGAAAACAAGGGAATCGATAAAAAAATGAAAAACCATCTGTGCGTTCTCATTTTGCTCATCAGCGGTGCGCATCTGTCGTTGGCGCAAGCACCGGCTTCACCTGCAAAGTTCGATCTGGTCATCACCAACGGCCACGTCGTCGACGGCACCGGATCGCCGTGGTATTCGGGAGACGTCGGCATCCGCAGCGGCAGAGTTGCTGAGATTGGCAATCTCAAGGACGCCGCCCGCACTCGCACCATTGACGCTCACGGCATGGTCGTGGCCCCTGGCTTCATTGACATGCTGGGCCAGTCGGAACTGACTATCCTGGTCGATCCGCGGTTGCCGTCAAAAATCTATCAGGGTATTACCACGGAGATCACCGGCGAGGGCGGATCAGTCGCGCCTTTGAACCCGGCCATCATTCAGGCGGACCATGATGAATACGAGCATTACCGCATCACGCCGGACTGGCGGACCTTGCGGGAGTACTTCGCTCGCCTGGAAAAGCAAGGGATGGGCATCAATCTTGCTTCGTACGTGGGCGCCACGCAAGTCCGGCGCATGGTGCTGGGCGACGACGACAAGCAGCCCACGCCTGCGCAACTCGAGCAGATGAAAGAGCTGGTAGGGCAGGCTATGCGCGATGGCGCTGTCGGAGTCTCGACCTCGCTGGAGTACGCGCCCGCACCCTACGCCAAGACCGAAGAGTTGATCGCGCTGGCAGGGGAGGCGTCACCGTTCGGCGGGATCTATGCCACGCATATGCGCAGTGAAGGCGATGCGGTCCTTGCAGGAATTGATGAAGCCCTGCGTATCGGGCGCGAAGGCCACATCCCTGTCGAAATCTGGCACCTGAAGGTGGCTGGCAAAACCAATTTCGGACGCATGCCGGAGGTGGTCGCGAAAATCGATGCGGCGCGCGCTGCGGGTGCCGATGTCACCGCCGACACTTACGCGTACACGGCCTGGTCCAATAGTCTCTCCGCTATTGTGCCACCTTGGGTCCATGACGGCGGCGATGCCAAGATGATTGGGCGCCTCAAAGATCCCGCGCTGCGTGCGCGCATTCGCAAGGAGATGGAGACCCCGAGCAAAGAGTGGGACAACGAGTGGGACGAACTTCCGGGTGCTCAAGCTATCCTGATTTCCGGGGTGAGCAACCCGGCCCTGATCAGCTTACAGGGCAAGACCCTCGATGAAATCGCCAAGCAATGGGGGAAAGACCCGATTGACGCGATCTTCGATCTCCTGATTCAGGACCCCATCGCCGATATTGTGGCTTTCGGCATGTCTGAGCCTGACGTCGTCCTCGCGTTGCAACAGCCCTGGGTCTCGGTCGATAACGATTCCTCAGGCACGTCGCCGGAAGGAATTCTGGGTGAAGAGCATCCGCACCCGCGGGCTTATGGCACCTTCCCCCGCATCCTGAGGAAGTATGTACGAGAAGACAAGAAGTTGACCCTGGAAGATGCCATCCGGAAGTTCTCCGCCCTGCCGGCGCAGCGTATGCGGTTGACCGATCGCGGTGTACTGAAATCGGGCATGTGGGCCGATGTAGTGGTTTTTGATCCCGCGACCGTGCGCGACGTGGCAACGTACGAAAATCCCAACCAGTTATCGCAGGGAATGGAGTATGTGCTGGTAAATGGCGTGCCCGTCATTGATCAGGGAAAGATGACCGGCGCGAAGCCGGGGAGGGTGTTGCGCGGACCCGGTTACAAGCCCTAGGCATAGTCCCAGACGCGCTACTTTTGTACCAGTGTCAGCTTTTGCGTGCCAACCGTAGCGGTGTCAATCCTGTCGGGCAGCGCAAACCGCGAATCCAGCCCAATATTCGGGTACTTGGGCTGGAGGAATTTCTCCACGAACATCTGCAATACGAATCTGGGAATCTCCATACCGTCGAGGGTAACTGAGTCCACGTGGACCAGGCCCTGACGTGCGACGCCATGGGCGTGTGCAGCCACGACCACCTCGTGGACGCCGCTGAAGATCGAGAGCAGCGGGTTGTATGAACTGCGTCCCGCTTTGAGCTTGTCGAAATCAACCTGCGCAGTACCGGCCACCATGCCTGGTTGGCCTGCAAAACGGACCGACTGTACCCCTGGCGGCAGCTTTACCTTTCCGGAAGCAACGTAAGCATTGATCTCACGCTCGGAAAACTCTGTAGGGCTCTGGTCCGGTTGCGGCAGAGCGGCGTTGCTCTGGATATGTTGCAACTTCTGCTCCATGCTGGCGACAGCGGAGCCGGCAACCGGAGGAGTTTGGGCTGCATTGAACTGAATCAGGACGGTAGTGAGCAGAAGCGCGGGCCAAGCCCTCATGGTTTCAAGGCGGCTTGGGTCTCCGGTGTCGTGGCTGCAGCCACGCGCGGTTCGGTCAGCGTCCCGGTGACATTGAAACCGTGTGCGCTATCGCGTACCAGCTTCAAGTCGAGGACGCGTCCCAGAGATGCAGTGCCGCTCAAGTGATAGATGCCGGCGGGCGTCTCCAGTTTGCCTTGCTCAATTTCGAACGTGCCGCGACGCAGGATAAGCCGTGCCGAAGACCGGCGCACACGCAGCGGGGCACCAGCAACTGCAAGCACAAGGTGGGGGAGCGATCCATCTCGCGCTTCGATTTGCAACGTGGCTTCGGCGGAAGCCAGCAGGTCAGGTGCGGTCAGCCCAGACGCAGTCGCCCGGTAGGTTGCGGTTGCAGTGCCGGTGATCCAGCCGTCGTGCATGGCGTCGGCGAGTTGTGACAGCGCAATCCGGTCGAAGGTGCCACTGCCGCTGTAGGCTGGCGGTTTCGCGGTGAAGTCGGCAGTCCACTCGCCTACATGTGTGCCGCCCAGGACTTCGCCCCGCAAGTCCGACAGCCGGAGTACGCCACCTGCCAACTCGGCATTAACCGAGACGTGCGTTCCCACCAGCTTGTGAACCGTCACGCGATTGGCGGTGAGCTTGCCGATGGCGTGCAACCTCAAAAGGTAAGGGGTTCCGGGCTGGGTAGCCGATGCCAGAAAGCGGTACCAGGGCCGTTTCCGCGGATGCGGGTTGAGCAACTGGCTTAATTCATCGGTGGTGATTTGTTCGGCGTGCAGGTCAAAACGGACAGGGCACTTGCCGGTCACGCCGCATTGTCGCTGCACCGCGAGCGAGCCGCGTAACGAGGTATCAGCCATGGTGACTGCCAGGTTCTCTACGTTGATCTCATCCGGAGTGAGCTGCAGGTTGGCCGTGGCGATCTCGAGCGGCGTGTTGACTCCGGGAAATTCGGCACGTACCGAGTGCAGCTGCGCCTTCCCGGTCGCCTGGGGAGCGCTGAACCCCTGCCACGTGCCAGAGATTTGCAGGTCAACTTTGGCGATCCCGACGGCAGGGTACAAAGGCACCGGCAGCCCAACCGTCCTGGCCACCTGCAGCACGCGCTGCACCTGCGCGTCTCCCACGAGGCTGAGGCTGTATCCCGAGCGCGCGACCCAGCCGCGCACCGTGGCCGGCGCTGGCCTTCCCAGTTCCAGATCGAACGGACCGACTTCGACTTGGGTCTCCGCTGGGGCCGGTGCCGAACGGTGACTTCCGTGGCGGTTCTCTCTCTTAGGGCCCGGCTCCAGCTGGGGCGAAATCGCAAAGGGGATTGTGTCTACTGCCAGGTCGGTATTAGTAGTTTTTGAGGCCAGCCGGACCCCCCTGGCTTCCCCTCTTCCGGTCCAGGTGGCGATGGTGCCGGTGGCTTTCCGGCGTACGCCGAGGCTGCCGTTCAGCTTTCCCGTCGCCACCAGATCGTCGGGCATATCTTTCTTGGCGTGACGCGCGAATGCGGCTAACGATTGTATGGGTACATCCTGAGCGGTCATCGCCAGCTCATAAGTGCGGGCCCCTGGCGCGCCCGCAATTGTGCCACTTACCGAAACGAGACCATCCGCGACCGGAGCTCGACAAGCCAGTTGCGAGAGCGCGTGGTCCACAGTGCTGTAGTGACCACTGCACTGCGCGGCCATGCGAAGGGCATTGCCGCCCAGGATGTCGTAGCGGCGAAAGTCCTGGATGGAAGCGTCGGTCTGCAGTGTGAGGTCGGCCGGCATACCGCTGATCGTGGCAGCCAGCTTGAGCGTGCCGCGCCAGCCTTTGTCGTTGCCGAAGGCCAGCTTGGTAGCCTGGCCGAGTTGTGCGCCGTCCCACAGCAGGCTGAACTGAACCGGCGTCTGCCGCAGGCTTTCGGCCCTCTGCCAAGTTCCGTTGACCTTGAGCAATCCGGTGTCAGTGAGGTTGAGGTCGGTACGCAGCGGCTGCGCTTTCAAACGCATGCCCCACGCGTTCTCTGAGTCCTGCCACAAGCTGAAGTCGGCCTCGGTGAGAGCGTACGGAGTTTTTTCCCGGCCGATCTTGAAGTTGATCCGGCCGCGGCCGGCTTCGATGTAGGGGAAGCCGGGCCGCGCCTCGCTCTTGGGTTTGCTGGTGGGCGCGACCGGCGTTTTCGCGGCGCGTTCCAGCAGGTCCTCCAGGTTCCAATGCCCTTCGCCGTTGCGCACCAGGTTGAGGCTGGGCTCGGTAAGGCTCAGGTGGGCAACCTCGAGGCGGCCGCGCAACAGCGAACTAACTCGCAGCGCGGCCGTGACCTCGTCAGCGCGCAACATGGGTTCGTCGCTGAAGGCCGGGTCATCGTGTACCACGAAGTTTTCCAGGTCAAATCCGGGCTGCGGCAGGAAACGCAACTGCACCGCGCCAATTTCTACCTGCCGCCCCAGCGCCATGCTGATGGAGTGCGTGATTCGCGTCCGCAGACGCTCCGCCCCGGGCCGCACCAGAAACATGGCCAGCAGCAGCACAAACGCGGCTGTTATCCATCCGGGCTTCGAGCGTAGAAATCTGGAATTGAAAAACTTCAACGTACCACCTTGAAGGTGCGCCGCCAGCGGGTCTCGTCGAAAAAGTGGATGACCACGTGGGCCAGGAATCCGAGCCGGTCGCTGATCTGGGTCTGCTTATATTGATCGGGAGGCGTCTCAAACGACCAGTAGACGAACATGGGGCGCCCAATGACATTGTCCTGGGGGATGAAGCCCCAGTAGCGGCTGTCGTAGCTGACATCGCGGTTGTCGCCCATGCCGAAGTAACTGCCTGGCGGGACCACCAGGTCATCGCCCTTGACGTACTCCGGCAAGTGCATTTCCCAGTCCGGCGTGACGTTGTTAAATTCCGAGGGAGGCACTGCCGGGAAATTGTCGCGATACGGGTTGTACGGCTCGCGCCCGCTATGGACTACGTAAGGCTCGTCCAGCTTCTCGCCATTGCGGTACACCGCACCATCGCGCAGGTGAATGTGGTCACCGGGCACGCCGATGATGCGCTTGACCACGTAGAGCCCTGGTTCCGCGGGAGACAGGAACACTACGATATCCTGCCGCCGTATCGGGCGATAGGGGAGCAGCGGTCCCATCCAGCGGGTCTCAGGAGCAAACTGCACCCGGTTCACGAACACGTGATCGCCGATCAGCAGCGTGTTCTCCATGGAACTGGAAGGTATCTCGAAGGCCTGCACGATAAAGGTGATGATGAACAGGCCGGTCACCAGCACCGCCGCCAGCGAGGCGAGAAACTCGACCGTGGTCTCGCGCGGTTTTTCGATCTCTTTGATTTCTTTCTTGGCCACCAGAATTCGTCCGCTTCCAGGGCGGTCTCTGCCCTTTATTTGACTAATCGAAACGTGCGGTCCCAGCGCGTGATCTGGAACAAGTGGGTCGCTGCATATGCGAAGTGAACGAGTTTATCACCCGGGGATGAAGCCGCCGGAGAATCCTGGTCCAGTTCGCGTACCGACCAATAGATAAGCAGGGGCCGCCCGATGACATTTTCTCGCGGGACGAAGCCCCAGTAGCGGCTGTCCAGGCTTTCATCGCGATTATCGCCCAGCACAAAATAACTATCTTCGGGGATGATCAACTGGCCGTCTTCCACCAGCTTCTGCATTTGCAGCCACCACGCGCCCTCCAGCCCCGGCACCGGGATGTTAGTGCGGGGAAACTCGTCCCGGAAGACGTCATGGAGCCGCGAACTGTAACGGACGTAAGGTTCGTCGATGGCCACGCCGTTGACATACACCCGGCGGGCCACCAGCCGCACATGGTCCCCGGGGACGCCCACCACGCGCTTTACAAAGTGTTGCGTGGGGTTCACCGGATAGCGGAAGACCACAATATCCCCGCGATGGATTGCCCGGTAGGGCATGATGTGGTCCCAGAAGTCGCTTCCGCCATAACGAAACTTGTCGACCAGCAGGTAATCGCCGATCAGCAGCGTGTTTTCCATCGACTCGGAGGGGATCTGGAACGCCTGCACGACGAAGGTGATTACGAATACCGCGATCACCACTGTCGCCAGCAGCGACTGCACCGACATCGTCCAATCCGCTGGTGGTTGTTTGCCGCTCACAGTGAGGGTGACCTGCCTTTGCGCGCTTCCGGCCGGTCTGCACCCTGGGGCAGCGACGCCATGTACTCGAGCACCTGCCGCGCCGCCTCCTGCTCCGCATTCTTCTTGGTTGAGCCTTCGGCCCGGCCTACGAATTCGGGCTTGCTCTGGGTGCTGGGCCCCTGCATTCGGACTTCGACCGTGAAGGTCTTGCTATGTTCCGGGCCGTGTTCCTTCACCAGCACATATGCGGGCTGCGGATGTCCGGTGGCCTGCATTTTCTCCTGCAGGGCGGACTTGTAATCGGTGAGCGGAAGCCCGTTGCCGTGCAAGGCCATGCGCTCCATTTCGGGCGCCACCACTCGTTGTACCACGAAGCGGCGCGCAGGTTCGAAACCACCGTCCAGATACATGGCTCCCAGGACTGCCTCCAAAGCGTCCACCAGCAGGGCGGTCTTGTTGCGGCCGCCGCTTTTCTCTTCGCCTCGTCCCAGCCGCAGGTAATGCCCCAGCCCAAGCTCCTGGGCTACCCGGATCAGGTGCTTCTCACTCACCAGGTGCGCCCGCAACTTGGAGAGTTCGCCCTCCCGGAAATGAGGAAAGCGGTGGAACAGCTCCTCGGTCGTGACCAGCGACAGGACCGCGTCTCCCAGGAATTCCAGTTGCTCATTGTCGCCGATCCGCGAAGCCCCGGATGGCTGCAGGGCCTCCAGTTCGCGAGCCTGTGAGGTGTGCGTGAGCGCCTGGTCGAGCAATTCAGAGCGGAGAAATTGGTAGCCCAGAGCTGCCACCAGGCCGGCAATGTCATGTGACTTCATGGTTGAAGAGCTGGCGAACCAGCCAGCCGCGGGAAACGCAATTCAGCTCAGTCGGACGGAGCCCGGGCGCGCCTCGCCTGCGTTTCGACTGGCTGACCGCTGCACTACTTCGGCGGTTGCGCTGCCGGAGCGCTACCGCTGGTCAGTTGCACCAGCCGGCTGTGCTCGCTGCGGGCAACCTTACCCTCGTTGGTGCCGTCTTGCGTTAACTGAACCGCCTGCTCCGAATACTTCAACGCTTCCGGATATTTTTCCTGTTTGTCGAGACAGATGGCCAAACGCAACACCGCGATCGGGTCTGGTTGCGAGGGCAAAGCGTCGATCGACTTCCGGAAATAGCCTTCGGCCTCGGCGAACTTATCCTTGTTGAAGTTCAGCGTGCCCAGAATCGAATAGGCGCTGGAGCGCAAGAAACCCTTGTAAGCATCGAGCCTTTCCTGAGGCGTGCCCACCGGCGCTGCGACATCGGTATCCACCGTCTCAGTGGCATGCTGGGCCAGCTTCATGGCCTCGTCCAGCCGCTGGTCCTTATCGAGATCGGTATCGCGGGTGCGCTCGGCCAGGACTTCGGCCACTCCAATCAGCGCTTCCGGATCGTCGGCATCGATCTTCAGCACCTTCCGCCCGGCATCCATCATCTTGTCGGCGTTGTTGGCGCTCTGGTAGCTGTGCATGGTTTGCCGGTACAGCAACACCCGTAGTTCGCTGTCGGGATACTTGGTGGCGAAATCATCCGAGGCTTTCTCCATGGCCGCGGGATCGCTGGCGCTGCCCATGGCCGCCTTGTAGGCGTCATACTCCGGCTGGGTCTTGGCTTGGGGGGGCCGCTTGACCGCAGGCGTTGTCGCTGCTGCTCCGGCTTGGGCTGCTCCAGCCTGGGCTGCTCCGGGCTGGGCTGGGGGCGGCGTTGGAGTGCCCGTCTGCTGCGCCGACAACGCCCCCGCCAACGCCATGGTTGCCACAAAAATCGCTGCTCGCTTCATGCTTTCTCCTTGGTTGCGATGTTGGGATCGCGGATCGTTCGCCTGCTTGCCTTGCTTGCTGCGCCTACTGCGGGTGGCTGGGTGGTTCGTAGGGCGCCTGTAGCCCGCGTTCCGCAGCGGCTTTCACTTCCGGTAACGACGCGCCCGAGTCCAGCGCAGCCCGGTAATGATCGAGAGCGGCAGCGCGCTCTTCCTGCAAATCAAAAATCCTGCCCAGGTAAATATGCGACCACGCGACCACCTTGGGCTCACTGGCCACTTCGAGCGCGCGCTGGAAATAGTCGCGCGCTCCCTGCATGTCGCGATTCATAGTAGCGACTTCCGCCAGGATGAACAATGCCCGGCCCGCGTCTTCGCTCTTTTCGTCCAGCGCCTCTTGCGCCAGCTTCTGGGCGGTCGCCGAGTCGCCGGCGGACAGCCGCTGCTCCGCCGTCAACAGCAGTTTGCCCTCGATCGGCCGTGACAAATGCAGCAGCTCGGATTCGGCGGTAGAAGCAAACTGCACCTGCGCCGCGCGCTTCTGTTCCTTGCCTACGTCGACGCCGGCCAGCAGCTCTCCAAAGACGTTGCGAATGCCCGCCGGATCCTTCTCAAACTGGGCCAGAGCCTCGTAAAAGTAGCGAGTCAGGATAAACCCCTGCTCCATCGAGTCTTCAACCGTCTTGTCCCGCTCCGCCTCCGGAACCTTTGCCCCGGGAGTCCGGGCTTCGACGGCCCGGATCAGGCACTCCGTGACCAGCAGGGAAGTATCGTTCTTGAAGGCCTCGTCCATGGGCGCGGTCTTCACCGCCTCCAGCAGCGGCTCGATGCGTTTCAGCGCGGTAGGGTATTTCAGCGCCAGCGGATCCAGCAGGTAGTGCAGATAGGTGTGCCGGATTTGCTCCATCTTGAGCGAGGATCCCGTCCCGGGAGAGATCACCACGTAGTAATCCGAAGCGTAGTTGCGGGCGTTAGTCTGTCCCGGCGCGCCCATGGGGTCGAGATAAACAGTAAAGCCGCGCCCCAGGTACTGCGACGAGGGCAGCTTCAGATATACCTCGGTGTCGAACAACATCTTGGCCAGCGGTTCGTGGTAGCGGTCACTCAGGCCCAGGTAAGCCTGTTCGTGGCGCTGCCAGATGGCGTGCAATCCCGCTTTTTGCGAGAAGGTCCGCAGAAACTGCACCAAGCCGACCACCCCCCTGGCGTCGGGCGGCAGTTCGGCCTCTTTTACCTTGGGAGTAAACTCGGGCGGTGGGCCCAGATAAAGCGCCAGCGAAATGTATTGCGCCAGGGTACGGGAAGAATCCGGCAATTGATGTTCATCGTAATACTCGCACATCAACTTGCTGGCATCCTTGGTTTCGGGCGAGGCTTGAATCGCTTTCGCGACTTCGCTCCGAATCTGGGTGCGCAACGGCGATGACGCGCCCAGTTCCTGGTCGTATCCACAGGTGTTGATGGCCACCAGCACGCTGAACAGGCTTTCATTGGTATCCAGAACTACCTGGGGAGACGGTTGGGCCACAGACACCTGTGCGCACAGCGCGAGGACAGCAGCGTACTGCCAGGGTCGTAACCGAAAACTCAGGAAAGCCTCCTGCCGGTCGGTGGGATGTGCGGGCTAACTTGGTAGTTTAAGGGGTTCTCCGCAGAGGGTCAAACGAAACAGCCGAGCTTTTGGCCTTTAGCCAGTGCGCACGGGGCTGCCGCGCCCAGGTTCACGCTGAGAGCTAATGGCTAAGAGCTAGAAGCTTCCTATCCCCGCACCTTGATGTTTGAGAACGACAGCACGGCTTTTCCCGCAGTCGGCCTGCCCATGGACAAAGCCGGGCGGAAAGTGGTGAAGATCAGCATGTTCTTCACCTGCGGCAGCAAGGTCTGGGTCTCCTGGGGATGCGACAGGATGCGGTAGTCCTGCACCCGGCCGTTCGAATCCACATACGCCTCAATCACCAGGGAGTCATCACTGATGGACTCCAGCGTGGTACCGAAGCCGGACTGCTGCAACTGCGGCGCGGTGTAGAGCATCAGCGGCACATCGTCATTGTCGGCCTGCAACTGTCCGGGCAGGGCCAAAAAACCCATGAGCAGTCCAAAGATCACCACGGCAGTGGCCAGTCCCGCGGTCACCGGAACCATGAATGCGTTGACGGTATTTTCCAGACGCACCAGCATGCCTTCGAGATATGGACGCCGGGTGTGCGCGATTTCGCGCGACATCGCCACCCGCAGCCGCAAACTCAAATCCGCCGGAGCTTTCTTGCGGCCCACCTGGTTCAGCAATTGCGCCACCTGGTGCAAAGAGAAATATTCCTGCCGGCAGGCAGCACAGGTATCCAGATGCTGGCCGAGCATGTGCATCTCGGTACCAGTCACCGCGCCGTCCAGGTAAGGCGAGAACAACGATTTGGCCTGGGCGCATTTCATGGCGTCACCTCAACTTCCCTGCCATCTGGAGAGAACCGGGGAGGCGCTTGCAGCCGGGCTTCGCGCTCCTCCGGAGCCTGCAGACCCAACTGCGGCCCAACTTCCCGCACGTACGCCAGCAGGCGCTGCCGCAGCGCGTTGCGGCCACGAGTCAATCTTGACTTCACCGTCCCCAGCGAAACCTGGGTTATCTCTGCAATCTCTTCGTACGACATCCCTTCCAGATCGCGCAAGACCACAGTGGTGCGATACGGTTCGGCAACCTCGCGCAATTCCTGTTCGACGCGTGCGCTCACTTCTTCGTGCACCACGTTATCGAATGGAGATTCTCCCCCGTCCACCAGCATGTCTTTGAGCGCCGGCGCCGCCCCCGACTCAAACTCGGCATGTGCCGGTTCGATCGAGGTCTCATGCGCCTTGTGCCGGAACCACCAGCGCCGCCGGTTCGATGCTTCATGCACCGCGATGCGGTAGATCCAGGTCTTCAGGCTCGATTCGCCGTGGAAGTGCTTCATGCCGCGGAACACCTTCAGGAAGACCTCCTGCGTGGTGTCTGCGGCATCGGCCGGATCCGACACCATGCGGTACACCAAGCTATAAATAGGCTGGTGGAACTCCCCGATAAGCCAAGTGTAGGCATCCTCGGACCCAGCCTTCAGTTCGGCCACGATCGCGGATTCCTCAGCTCTGACGCCGAGCGCGCCTGCAAGATCACCCAAGGTGGTTGCTCCCGCCATAACTCTCATGGCGTAACCCCCATTATAGGTTCTTTTCCCATCGCCAGCCTGGCCCAAAAGTGGCCCTGGCCAGCATCGAGTCCCAAGACCGCGCTTACCTGGCCTGATTACATAGACTCCACTCAGGTGTTAAGAGTTCCCACATCGAGAAAATATTTGGTTTCAATGAGTTACGGAAAGTAACCCGCAAGCAGACGCTAGGGTGGTGCGATGGTCCGAGTTTAGCGGCTCCCACACCGTCCCAGCCCCTACTTCGGAGGGGCTGCGGCTGGCGTTGTGCTGGTGCTAGGTTTAGCGGGCGCTTTCTTCTTGGCAGGTTTTTTGGGAGGCTCGTTGTCGTCCACGATGACTTTCTTTGGCGCCGTTGCCGGAGTCGCGGCCTGGGCGGTGCGGACTTCGCTGCGCAACCGGGTCAACTCCACTTCTTTGGCGCCGGCCAGGGTCTCCATGCGGTCGGCAAAGGAGCGGCGCGACTTCTCCAGCGCGGTCAGATCGTTCTCCAGCGACTGGAACTCATCCTTGGAGCCAAACGCTCCGGTGGACTCGACCACCGAACCGAAAACATCGTAAAGCGCGTCGAGGTTGCGGTAGAGCTTGAAGGTGCTGGTCAGATTTTCCGGGGAAAGACGCAGCTCCGCAATGATCTCCGGGAGCGCCGACTGCAAGTTGCGCTGCAATGATTCGATATTCGCCTGTTCCTGGCGCTTGGTGTTGGAGTCGGTCTTCCACCTCTCGATACGCAGCTTCGCCAGGTCCAATTGCGCGGCCTGCGAAGCCTGCTCCAACTGCGAGAGCATCAGGTTCAGCTGGCTCACCGACGAGTAAGCCACCGGCGGCGCCGCGGCAGGCGGAGCGGGCACCTGGTTGGATGGAGTTTGTGCGGCAGCTGCCAACACCAGTATGGGCAGCAGGAAGGTTGCGCGGATAGGGCTCCAGTTCATGTTGGTGGCCACAGCATACTAAGTTTCGTAGTTTTCGCAAAATTTTGAGGCGTACGCTCGCGCAGAGAGGCTGGGAGCAGCGGCCGTCTTGTGCGTCGCGGCGATCAAAACGCCGGACACGAAGTTTGACTAACCTGTGGCAGTAAGCGAGAATTGATTGCCAGTTTCCCTCCGCAAGCAGTGGGCCTGTGGCGCAGCTGGGAGCGCGCTTCCATGGCATGGAAGAGGTCGTCGGTTCGATCCCGACCAGGTCCACCAAAGTTCCCAATATCTCAGACGGGGCGCTTGAGACTTGTGATCACCCGTGGTGGCCAGACCGCTGCTCTGGCACTCCCCGCAGGGCATACTGCACAACCGTATGGAATGCTCATATTTGCCTTCCTGACCGCGCCGCGGTCACCGCATGGGGTGAGTTCCATCACCGACCTCGGGCCGCGCCGCAAGTTATCTTCGTAGAGCGGCATGGAGGGAGGCGGCTATGGTAAGCGCTACACCGCTGCGCGACCTGGAATGCAAAAAAGAAGGTAGAACCGAGAAGGTTCGAAGCCTCAGCCCGGAACGGATCGCCTACCTCGAAGGACTGGTCAGTCAAGCCAGAACCGCCGCTGCCGTCTTTACCCAATGCACCCAAGCGGACGTCGATCGCATCGTCAAACCGATGGTCGTGGCCGGACTGCAACAAGCTCAAAATCTGGCCCGCCTGGCCATTGAGGAAACCAGGCTCGGCGTGCTCGAAGACAAGGCCATCAAGAACATGGTGGCAACGGAATTCGTCTACAACTACGTCAAGGACAAGCGCACCGTCGGCGTCATTCGCGAGTTTCCCGAACGGGGTGTGGTAGAGGTGGCGGAACCGATCGGAGTCATCCTCTCGATGACCCCAATTACCAACCCCACTTCGACGGTTCTGTTCAAATGCATCATGGCTATCAAGACGCGGAACGCCGTCATTTTCAGCCCCCACCCTGGCGCCTGGCGCTGTTGCCACGAAGCGGTGCGGATCATGTACGAGACGGCGGCGAAGCATGGTGCGCCCGAAGGGGTTTTCACCTGCCTGGAATCGCACGACCTGCAGGACAACGCTTACCTGATGCACCACCAGGACATCGGTCTGATTGATGCCACCGGTGGGCCTGGGGTGGTGAAAGCCGCCTATAGCTCGGGCAAGCCCGCTCTTGGGGTCGGGCCGGGTAATACCCCGGTCTATCTGGAAAAAACCGCTGACCTGAACATGGCCGTGGTCGACATCATCACTTCCAAAACGTTCGATAACGGAACCATCTGCGCTTCCGAGCAGACAGTAGTCATTGACGACGAGATTTATGACCTGGTGCTGAAGAAATTTGCCGACCTGGGCGCGCACATCTGCAATGAGGCCGAGACCAAGCTCCTCGGACGCACGGTGATCGATCCCGAAACCGGGTTCATGCAGCCCATGGCAGTCGGCCAGAAAGCCACCGATATCGCCCGCATGGTCGGCCTGGCAGTCAAGCCGAACACCAAACTATTGATCACGCCCATTCAAGGCGTGGGCCGCGAACATCCCTTGTCGGTCGAGAAACTATTCCCCGTGCTCGCGGTTTATCGGTCGAAGTCCGTCGATGAGGCGCTCAAAGTCTGTGTCGACGTGAATCATGCCGGCGGGCTTGGCCATACGGCGGTGGTTTTCTCGCGCAATGATGAGATCATCCGAAAGTTTAGCGACGTGATCAACGCGGGGCGGATCATCGTGAATTCCCCAGGTTCCGTCGGAGCGTTTGGCGGGGTGTACAACGATATGGTGCCCACCTTTTCCTTCGGGTGCGGGACCGCGGGCGGCAACAGCACTACCGACAACGTGAATGTGTATCACTACCTCAACATCAAACGCGTGGCCCGGAGGACACAGGCGCATATGTGGTTCCGCGTTCCCAATCAAATCTACTTCAACATGAACGCGGTCGAGAATCTGCGCCATCTCTCATCGCGCTCCACCGTCATTGTTACCAACCCGGCTATGGAGCAATTCGGCCACGTCGACATTCTGCGGCGCAACCTGCCCGCGCAGACTCTGGTCCATGTCACGGTGATTCCGGACGCCGAGCCTGAAGTCAAAGTCGTCATGCAGGGAGTAGAGGCCCTCAACTACTACAAAGCCGACCAGATTATCGCGCTGGGCGGCGGGTCGGTGATCGACGCAGCCAAGATCATGAAACTCAAGTATGAATCGCCCCAGGCTGACCTGGAGGAACTGGCTGCGCCGTTCATGGACATCCGTAAGCGCGTGGTCGAGTACCCGACCGAAAAGATTAACCGGGCGCGGTTGGTTGCCATTTCTACCACCAGCGGAACCGGAAGCGAAGTCACACCGTTTGCCGTCCTGTCTGACAAGGAACGCGGGCGCAAGGTGACCCTTGCCGACTACTCGCTGACCCCGGACGTGGCCATCGTCGACCCGCAGTTCGTCATGTCGATGCCCAAAGGCCTTACCGCCGATACCGGGATCGATTGTTTGACCCACGCATTGGAAGCCGGAGTATCGATTTTGGCGTCCCCTTATACCGACTCCAACGCCATGCAGGCGATTCGCCTGGTGTTCAAGTATCTGCCCATCGCCTATGAGCATCCCCACGACGAAGAGGCGCGCAGCATGATGCACAATGCGGCTTGCATTGCGGCCATTGCGTTTTCCAATGCGGCGGTGGGGGTAAATCACGCGCTGGCCCATGCCTTCGGAGCGCGTTTCGGGGTGGCCCACGGTCGAGCCAACGCTCTCATGCTGCCGCACGTCATTGCTTACAACGCGGCGGTCCCCACCAAATTCACGCCCTCGCCCAACCAGAAGGGCTACATCGCGCACAAGAAGTACGCCATGATTGCGGACTTACTGGGCCTGGGCGGACAAACGGTTGAGGAGAAAGTGAAAAACCTGGTCAAGGCGACAGAGCAACTACTCGACCAACTGGCGGTTCCTCGTTCGATCGCCGACCTGGGGATCTCCAAGGAAGAATTCGAGCGCGCCATGCCCGATCTGGCCAAGAATGCCTTTGACGATCCTTCCTGGCGGTCGAACCCTCGGATGCCGCTGGTAAGCGAAATGGTAGAACTGTTTTGGAGTGCATATCAGGGGCGTAGCTCGGCGAAGCTGCCCGACGCCTCTCAAAAAAAAACTGCGTAATGGATGGTCGTGACTATGCCAATGATTTCGGAGTGGCTCAAGATTGATGGAGAGCGCGTGGTCCAGTCCTTGCAACAGGCCAGCGAGAAGTTGGATAGTGCCTTGGGCGAAGTGGTTCTAGATTTCTCGTCGGTGCACCGGATCGATCCCGGCGCGGTCCGAGAACTGGAAGCGTTGGCGAGAATCGCTGACCGTAAAGCCATGAAGGTCGGGTTACGCGGCGTCAACGTCGAAATCTACAAAGTGCTGAAGCTGGTGAAAGTGGCGGCACGATTTTCCTTCCTGAACTGAGCTTCATCGGTTGATGTCCTCTGAGTCCGCCAGGTTCCTGCTACGGCTGGATTGCCAATAGGTGTGCCGTCGGGTACCGCCCCCCAGATTTCGTCAAACTCTTGTGCTACGCTGGCTCCAGTCTTGCCACGAACACTTCCAACTATTGCTCTGCCATTGAGATGGCGCCTAGTCTGCCTGCTCGCCTTGCTGCTTGCCTCTGCCGGCCGCCTCATTGCCGGTAATGTTCCTTCCTCCAAGGCCATACCTCCAAAATCCTGGTCGGTTCGTTGGCAGCCCACCCGCCTGGTCAACGGGACGCCAGTCATTTTCAGCGTGACGCCTCCGGCCCGCTTAGCTTCGCTGTCGGGGACTTGGCTGAGTCACGAAATTTTCTTTAGCTCCGATGCGGCGGCTAGCAAGGCCTGGTACGGGATTGCCGGGGTCAGCCTGGAGACTCCACCGGGCAGTTATGCGCTGACCCTGAAGGGGACCACCGCGCAGGGAAAAGAACTGGTGTTTCAGCGGACGGTCAGCGTCAAAGCGGCAAAGTATCCCAGCGTGCACGTGAGTGTGGCCAAGAAGTTTACCGAGCCCAGCCCCGAGCAACTGAAACAGATCAGCGAGGACAAGGCTGTCAAAGAAGAATTGTTTTCACGTGTTACGCAGGAGCGCGAGTGGTCGGGCGATTTCCGTGCGCCAGTGGAGGCGCGCATCTCCGACATCTTCGGTACGCGCCGCGTTTTCAACGGCAAGGTGCAGAGCATGCACCAGGGACTCGACTACGCGGTGCCCGCCGGCACGCCGGTGGCTGCGCTCAACCGTGGGACGGTGCTGCTGGCGCGTCCGCTGTATTTCGAAGGCAATTGCGTGGTGCTCGATCATGGCCAGGGGCTGCTGACCCTCTACCTCCACATGTCGGAGATCAAAGTAAAAGAAGGCGAACAAGTGGAGCGCGGGCAGCAACTCGGACTAAGCGGCGGCACCGGGCGCGCCACCGGGCCGCATTTGCACGTCGCGGTGCGCTGGCAGAGCGTGTATCTAGATCCGGCAACGCTGCTCCGGCTCAAGCTTCCCTAGGGGATACTGCGAATCAAAGTTCGCCCTTCAAATCCAAATTCTTGATCAGGCGGTGCAGGTAGTTGGGATGCACTCCCAGCAGGCGGGCGGCTTCGGTGTAGTTTCCCTTGGCCTCGTCCACGGCACTGACGATCAGCCGCTTCTTCAACTCTTTGACCGCACTGTGATACTTCGCGGTCGACATTCCCGTCGGTGCGTGCTTTTCCAGCAGCGACTCCGGCAAGTCTTCCGGCAGGATCACGTCCGACAAGCTCATCACCAGCGCCCGCTCAATGGCGTTTTCCAGTTCGCGCACATTGCCCGGCCAGTCGTAATTCACCAGGCAGGCCATGGCTTCCTCAGAAAAGCTCTTGGGCCTTACCTTACATTTCTTGCTGTGCTTGGCGATGAAATACCCCGCCAGCATGGGGATATCTTCACGCCGCTCGCGCAGCGGAGGCATGACCAGCGAGACCACATTCAACCGGAAATAGAGATCCTGGCGGAACGTCTTTGCCTTGACCGCCTCGCCCAAGTCTTTGTTGGTGGCGGCGATCAACCGGATATCGACTCCGATGGGCCGCGTGCCACCCACCCGCTCGAACTCGCGTTCCTGCAGAACCCGCAGCAGTTTCACCTGCAAGGCAGGAGCCAGTTCTCCGATTTCGTCCAGGAACACGGTGCCCCCGTCGGCCACCTCCAGGCGGCCTTTTTTCTGGGCCACCGCTCCGGTGAACGCGCCCCGTTCGTGCCCGAACAGCTCAGTTTCCAGCAACTCGGCGGGGATGGCCGCGCAGTTGATGGCGACGAAAGACTTGCTGGAGCGCGGGCTGTTGCGATGCAGGGCGCGCGCTGCCAATTCCTTGCCGGTGCCGCTCTCGCCTTCAATCAATACTGTCGAGTCGGTAGGCGCCACGCGCGACAGCAGCTGGTAGACTTCCCGGATGCGCGGGCTTTCGCCCACCATGTTGTGCTCCAGATTGATTTCCGTCGTCAGCCGCAGGTTCTCCTGCTCCAGCCACTGCTGGCGGCGGGCGTTCTCCAGGGCTACTGCGCAAATACCGGCAATCGCCGCTACCAGCTGCAGATGATCTTCGTCGAAGCGGCCGGCTGCGCTGGTCGTGTCCATGTAAATGCAGCCAATGACCCGCTGGAAGACGGTCAGGGGAACGCAGAGCAGGGAGCGGACGTTGGAAACTACCAGGCTCTCCACTACGTTCAATCCGCCGCTGGAGGGTACATCGGCGCCGAGGATGGCCACGCCTTCCTGCAGTACGCGGCGGGCGATCGTGCGGCTTACCCGCACGGTCTGGGCGCTGGAAGCCCCGCGGTAACGGGCAAAGACCGACGCGAATTGCTCACTGCCCTTTCCGTCGAGCAGAATGGCGCCACGCTCGGCCGGAGATACCTCAAAGATCAGGTCGAGGATCTGCGCCTGCAGTTGTTCCAGGTCGCGTATGGCGTGCACCATGCGGCTGATTTTGAGCAGCGCATTCAGGTTCCGGGACAGGCGGGAGGTCGCAGGCAGCTGGTTCTGGATGCGGTCGGGATGAAGGTAGAGCACATCTTGCGGCCGCAACTGCGCCGTCGCGTGAGTAATCGCGTCGTCAAACTCAACCTTGCCGCCGGCCGGCTCCTCCCCGTCGTCGGCCAACTGCAGGACGAAGACGGAGTCCCCGAGAGAAATCTGGTCTCCGTGCTGCAGCCAGGTCTCTTTAACCGCCTCTCCGTTGACGAAGGTGCCGTTGCGGCTGTCCAAGTCGCGAATCTTGTAGCGCTCCCCCTCGCGGGTGATCACGCAGTGACGCCGGGACAGGGAAGGATCGCTGACGCTGAGCAGGTTGGCCGGGTCCCGTCCAATCGGGACCTCGCTGCTGGACAGAACAAAAGCAGAGTCTTTCATCGGTCCGGCAACGACTGCCAATCTAGGTTCCACGCATCTACCTCGGTCGTTGGCTCTCTGGTTTACCACACCGGTGCATCGAGTTTCGCCGCGACAGCAGTCTTGTTCTGCTATCCGAACAGATAGCTTCTATCTGAACGGATAGAAAGTACAGCCCATCTTTTGCCCCTCGCTCCACTTGGTGCGAGAGGAACAATACTCGCCAAATCAATCACATAGAGGCGGTAATCGGTCACTCCTGGCAATCTCCAACAGGCTGGCCAGACGCGTGCATTGCGGTAGATGACGACTGGTCCGGCAAAAGCGACGGGGGAAGCGCTTTTGAAGCAGTCCTGCCGGGCATCGCTCATCGGGGACCCGAGGGACCCCCTCATCGGGTTCCCGATTAATTTCTTGGGGACAAATTTCCATGAAACGGCTCCCGGCCCGGCACCTGCCCGGAAATCCTCTGGACACTCCAGAATGTTCCTTCGCCACGGTGGCCTTGGTCTCTGTAGCTGCCGAGGGATCATCGTTGCCGTGCACCTTTGCCCATATCCCTTTTGACTTTCTCGTAGGAGAAAGGGTATTGGGGGCCGGGCTCTATTCGGTTGAACCGAGCGGACTGGCGGGGATGCTGGTCGTGCGGCGGGCCGACGGCACTTCCCAGCCAATCCTGGTACAGGCCATCTGCATACCTGGGAAGACTTCGGCCGCGTTACCAAAGCTGCTCTTCTATTGCCAGGGTGAATGCTACTTCCTCGCCCAAGTGTTGACGCGGACTAGCCGGCGGCCACGGAGGGTTGCGGCAAAACTGGGTGGGTGTCCTGAGGCACCGCGACACCATCTCGAAAAGTTACGCTCCTGCCCGAGATAGCAGGCACCCGTTCTCCTGGCACCAGGATGCCAACCAGATTCAGAGGATCAGCAGCCGAAAGGACCAATGTCTCTCCTGTGGTTTGCATCTTCCGAGTCGCGCGCAAAGACTCGACCGCTACCGGCAGAGCAAATTGTTCGCCCAGGAATCCGTCCACAAAGCGTCCCCCGCGGATCTCGCCCCGGTCCTCGAGCCGGCGGAAGGCCATCTGTAGTTCTCGCCACTTTGGCAGGTTGGTTTCGCGGGCAAGTAAATCGCGGAAAACCAAGCCATAGCGCTTAAGCAGCATCCAGCAGGTAGCCTCGACCGCGCGGTTCCGCTCCACTGCCTGGTCGGTATAGAGCAACGCCCAGCGTCCGCTGCTGTGCCGGGGGCGGGTGCTGCGCCCGCTGCCCTGTCCCGCACGGCGCTTGGGATCGATCAGGGAGCGCAAGTTGTCGAAGCCATCGGCGGTGACCACGCCCGCCGCCACCAGTTCCCACAGAGCGGTTTCAATTTCTGCCTTCAGCTTGTCCGTTCCGCGGACAATGTCGGCAAAGAACGAAGCTCCGCGCTGCCGCAAAAATTCCAGCACTTGTTGCGCGCCGTGGCTCAGGCCGCGCTTCTCGGGTTGCTCGCCGGCGGGGTTGTGCGGCGACATCCAATCGGCTTCCTCGCGGACGAAGAACGTAATCGGCGCCACGCTGGTGGGAATCACCCGGCGCTTGCCTGACGTCGAGTCTTCGAGCGTCGCCGGATGCGGTGACAGGCGTCCCCAGCCTACGGCGCCGGTCAGGCAGAGCTGGTCGAGCCACTTGGGATCGTAGTTGGTGATGCGCCGCGCCAGAATCTGGCGCTCCCAGGCATTGGCGGGAATTTCGAACCCCTGCAGTTGCCGGAGCACTTCGAGCGTGGCGCGCTCGCCCTCGACCTGCGTACCCGGCGCCAGGTGTTGCCAGCGCAATAACCAGCGCATGAACTGCGCCGCGGTGACTGGCTCAATCTGTTTGCGCAGAGTGGCGACGGTGAGCCGGTGAATGCGAGCCAGCCGCCGCCGCTCGCACCACTCGTGTGGCGCGGGCGCCCCCACCCGCGGCTCTTGGCCCGTGAAATTCCCGCGTAAGATCGCTCCACTAGCTTCCATGCGGAGCAGCGCTTGTTCCAGCGCAGAAGAGGGAAGCCCTAAGAGTGTTGCCAGTTCGTCAGCGGAAGTCGGCCCCATGTGGGTCATCCAGCCGGTGACCAGCGCCAGCAAAGCATCGTCGGCAGAGAGTGTGGTTGCCTCGACATGAGCCAGCGGCCGATCGAAGGTCGTGTTCGGGAAAAGTAGAGCAAATGTCTTGGCGCGCTCGGCTGCGACCCAATAAGAGCGACCTCCATCGATGGCCGTGGCGGACCGGCCGTGTTCGACCAGTCGCTCGAAGTGGATGTGCCACTTTGCTCCCAGGCCGATTTCCTCCGGCAACGCCACCAGCGTGTGCAGCACATCATGGAGTTCATCGGCATCCCGCACATCTGGCCAGGCTTCTTCCTTGACCTGCGCAATGGCCGCAAGGTCGAGTTTCCCCACTTCCTCCAGCACCGACTCGGGCAGAATCCGGCGCATCTCAACCGCGCGCGCCCGTCTCTCCTCCAGCGGCGCGTCGTCCAGGTAGGCGTACGGATTTGCATTCAGAATTTCGTGCGAAAACTGCGACGGCACTGGTGTATCCACGGCGAGGCAGCGGATGCGTCCCTGCTCCATTCCGCGCAGCAGGTTCTTCAGGCCTTCCAGGTCCATGGCCTCGGTAAGCACATCTTTCATGACCTCGCTCACCAGCGGATGGTCAGGAATCTGAATGTCGCCGACAATATTTTCCTGGCAGGCGGCAACGTCGGGAAAGACTGAGGCCAGTAAGTCATCGGAGCGCATGCGCTGAATCTGCGGCGGCACTTTCTTTCCACCCTGGAAGCGGAGCAGCGCCAGCGCCCGGTTGGCGTCCCAGCGCCAGCGGGTGCCGAAAATCGGCGAAGCCAGCGCGGCCTGTTCCAGGATGGGCTGGACAGTGTCTGCGGCCAGAAACTGGAAGACGTCCGCCAGCGGAAAACTGTGTTGCTCGGCCAACGCGATGTTGAGGCCATTGTCGGTGGCTGCCGCCTGCAACTCGAAGTTGAAGCCGCGGCAGAATCGCTTGCGCAACGCCAGCCCCCAGGCCTTGTTGATGCGGCCGCCCAGCGGAGCATGAATCACCAGCTGCATGCCGCCACCTTCGTCGAAAAACCGCTCGGCGATGATGGTGTCGGGCGTGGGCACAGCACCCAGCACCGCGCGGCCCTGCAGAATGTACTCAATGGCCTGCTCGGCTCCGGACTGGTCGAGACCACACTCCTGTTTCAACCACTCCACGGTGGCAGCCACTTCTGGATTGCTCCACGAAATGCCCACCGGGAAAGTGTTGCCCAGCATGTCGCTCATCTTCTGCCGCAATTCACCGACGTGGTGGGAAAGCTCTTCGGTCCGCGCCGGAGCTTCTCCGCGCCAGAAGGGAACATTGGGCGGCGCGCCGTGGGCATCCTCCACCAACATCCGTCCCGACTTGCCCTCCACCCGGCGAATGCGCCAGGAACTATTGCCCAGCAGCATGACGTCGCCCGCCATGCTTTCCACGGCGAAGTCCTCGTCCACGGTGCCAATCACAGAACCTTCTGGTTCCACGACCACATTAAAAAGCGCGGTTTCCGGGATAGCGCCGCCGCTGGTGATAGCCGCCAGACGGCTGCCCCGCCGCGCCCGCAACTTGCCATTCACCCGGTCGCGGTGGATGTAAGCCCCATAGCGGCCACGCCGCGCCGCGATGCCTTCGGAAAGCATCTCGAGCACCGACTCGAAGGTTGCGCGCGAAAGATTGCGGTAGGGATACGCGCGCTTAACCAGGGCAAACAGTTCATCTTCATCCCAACCGCCGGCATTCTCGGCACTGCCAGCTTCCGCCGATGCGCAAGCGGCCACGATCTGCTGCGCCAGAATGTCCAGCGGCGATTCGGGGATGATCAGGCGGTCCAGATCGTCGTGATGGATGGCCCGCACCAGGGCCGCGATCTCCAGCAATTCGTCGCGCGTGGTGGCGAAAAAACGTCCCTTGGGCACCGCGCCACGCCAGTGACCCGAACGTCCCACGCGCTGCAGCGCAACCGCAATCGCCCGCGGAGAGCTGATCTGCGCCACCAGGTCCACCGTGCCGATATCAATTCCTAACTCCAGCGAAGCGGTGGCGACCAGCACCTTAACCTGACCCTCTTTAAGCTTCTTTTCCGCCGTAAGTCGCAACTTGCGCGACAGGCTGCCGTGATGCGCCGCAACGTTGTCTTCCCCAAGGCGCTCGCCCAAGTTGTGGGATATCCGCTCCGCCAGCCGCCGGGTGTTGACGAACACCAATGTGGAGCGATGCTGCTCGATCAACTCCACCAGGCGGGTGTAGATCTCGTCCCACATTTCGTTGGAGGCCACTGGGCCCAGCGGGCTGCCGGGTACTTCGACAGCGAGGTCGAGTTGACGCTTGTGGCCAACGTCCACGATGACGGGGTCAGGCCGGCCGTTGCCCGTGAGGAAATGCGCGACTTCTTCAATGGGCTTCTGTGTTGCCGAAAGCCCAATGCGCACCGGCGAGTGATGAGTGAGCGCTTCCAGCCTCTCCAACGAAAGTGTCAGGTGCGCGCCGCGCTTGTCGTCGGCCACGGCGTGGATTTCGTCCACGATCACAGTCTCGACATCGCGCAGGATGGCGCGGCTCTTCTCCGCCGTGAGCAGGATGTAGAGCGACTCGGGCGTCGTGACCAGAATGTGCGGTGGCCGCTTCAGCATGGCCCGGCGCTCGTGCATGAGCGTGTCGCCGGTGCGCACCGCAGTGCGAATCTCCGGCATCAGCAGCCCGCGCTCGCCCGCCATCTGCAGAATTTCGCCGAGAGGAACTTCGAGGTTCTTCTGGATGTCGTTGCCCAGCGCCTTCAAAGGTGAGACATAGAGCACTTCCGTGCGGTCGTGAAGATCGCCCGCCAGAGCTTTCTTCACCAGGCGATCAATGCAGGCCAGGAATGCGGCGAGCGTTTTACCCGAACCAGTCGGCGCAGAAATCAGCGTCGTGCGCCCGGCCAGAATATGCGGCCAGCCCTGCTCCTGGGGTTCGGTCGGCGTGCCAAACCGCCGCACAAACCATTCCCGAACTAGAGGGTGGGCCCAGGCAAGAGGTGAAGGCAGGGACGACATTGGCGGTATTGTAGCCGGAAATTGGACTTTCGTAAAATGTTCGCTTTTAGAACCGCCAGCTCCTAAGCTAATAGCCCTTTGCAGCTTTGTTTCGAATGGGACTGCCCGGACCGGCTCAGATGCTAGAATCCCGCCCATGTCCAAAGCTCGCGCCAAGAAGATCAAACTCCTGCTGTTCGATGTAGACGGGGTTCTTACCGACGGCAAAATCTGGGTCTTTCCTGCTCCCGCCAACGCGCAGCAAACCACGCAGCAGCAGGCTGCCCAGCATGGCGGGCAAGGCGGCTTTGGCTTGGTCAGCCAGAACTACGTCGAGGCCAAGGGCTTTCATGCCCACGATGGTACGGCCATTTCTCTGGCGCGATTGGCAGGCATCAAGACCGGACTTATCACCAAACGTATTTCGGAGACCGTTGCCCTGCGCGCCCGCGACCTCAGGCTGGAGCACGTCCACCAGGGCATTCAGGACAAGCTGACCTGTTTCGAAGCGATCCTGCGGCAGGAAAGGTTGCGCGCCAGCGAAGCCGCGTTCGTCGGGGATGACGTGATCGACTTGCCGGTGATGCGCAGCTGCGGGTTCGCGGTAGCCGTGGCCAACGCCCGTCGCGAGGTCAAGCAGGAAGCCCATTACGTCACTCCCCACGCCGGAGGCGATGGGGCGCTGCGCGATGCGGTTGAGTACGTCCTCAAGGCTCAGGGAAAGTGGAAAAAGGTTGTGAGCGAGTACACCTGCGAACGAAGCCCGAAACCCAAGTGAAGACCGCTGGGGCCGCAGAGCGAATTTGAGCTATTTGATTCTAGAAGGAGGAGAATCGCTGGTGCTGTCCCGACGTATGGAACCGGGAATTCCGCGTCCTCGGCGTCCCCTGCGGTTTTCATTGCAAAAAAACTCCCACCGGTTGTCTGCTTGGGGCGTGCTCGGGTCGACCACCGGTGGGCTACCGTTTCTCCTTACTCACCCTGTTGTTTTCAGGAGCATTTGCTCAAATTAAACCCGGCCGAGGAGAAAAGTTTCGCGGCCCGCAAGAATTTTTCTAGATCTCCGTAACCACCTCTTGGGAAAATACTTATTCCGGAATTGCCGGTGGCCGGGCGGCCATCAACTGGGTGAAGCGGGGGTCCTTGCGCAGCCCGGCAAATTCGGCATCCTTGTAGACGTCGTCGATCCCCTTATAGCCCTCTTCCACCGCTCGCTTCAGATACTCCAAGGAGCGGTCGGTATTGCCAATCTTTGCCCATAGCTTCGCCATTACGTAATCGTAGTGGGCACGGTCCTCAGGGGACGGCAACTGGGCGGTCACACCAGTACGCGAGGTACGCTCCAGAACATCGGGATCCAACTGAAGCGCCTGGCTGTAAGCCCGGAACGCATTCTCGATTTCTTTCTTGTTAAAGTAGGCTGCACCCATATTGCAAAAGTATGAGGCCGCGTCAGCCCGAATGGCGATTGCCTTCTGATACTGTTTGATCGCCTTTCCGTAGTTTTTCTGTTCGTAGAACACGACACCGAGGTTGTTGTAGGCGTCGGCATATTGGTGATCGGTCCTGATGGCGCGTTCAAATTCCTTCTTAGCTTCTTTGAAGCGCTGTCTTTGCAGCTCGGAGATCCCCAATTTGTTGTGAAGCCGCGCCAGGTTGGGCTGCTTCTTCAAGGCGGCGCGGTAGTAGTCCGCAGCGTCGATGTAGTTCTTGTCTGCCTGGAAGGCGTCGCCTTTCTGTTCCAACTCTTCCACCGTGGCGCTGGCCGACGGGGCTTCGGCGCGCCGTACTGGCGGTGGCCCGACCTGCACTTGTTCGGAGGGAGAGGTTTGCCCCGGGAGCAATGGAGCGGCACACAGCACGACAGCCAGCACCAGAAACACCAACTGACGACGCATCGTTTACCTCCGGGAGCGGCCTACTGTGGCGGATTACCCGCATTGTCGGCGGGGCGAGGCTGCGGGTTAGACGCCTTGTCATCCTTAAAGACACCAACGATCTTGCCAAAGAAGCTCTTTTTCTTCTTGTTCGGGTCCTCGTTGGCGGCATCCGGGGTGCCCGCAGGGGGCGGTGGCAAGGGTTTTTCCGCTCCCAAGCCAAAGACTCGAGAAAAGAAGCCCTTCACTCCGGTGGCCTGATCGCAGGTCTGGTTCGGCTCGGTGCCAGCAATGAACGCCGCAGTATAGGTTTCCGGGCAGGCTGGAGTCGCCAGCAGGTTGGTCACTTTGTCTAACTGTACCTCGACTACCCCTGCGGGCTGGCTAAAAGGCTTGGCATTGGAATAGGCAGGCAGCGTCACTGCTTTTTTCATGAACTCGGCCCAGATGGGAGCTGCCGTCTGGGCGCCGCTCAGGCGAATGTCACTATAGTCGTCGTATCCGACCCACACGATGCACAGCAGGTTGCTGGTGTAGCCGGCGAACCAGCCGTCGTGGGACGTGCCCGTCTTGCCTGCGGCCGGAGCGTTAAAGCCGCGAGTCCGCACTGCAAAGCCGGTGCCGAAGTTGAGCACGCCCTCCAGCATGTTGGTCATGACCGCAGACACCCTGGGATCGAGCACCTGCCGTTTGTCGGTCTTGAAGTCGAGCACCACGTCGCCGTTGGCGTTGCGTACCGAATTCACCAGGGCGGGTGAGATGCGCATCCCGCCGTTAGCAAACACGGTGTAGGCGGCAGCCATATCCAGAGGGGTGGCGTCGTAGGCGCCCAGTGCCATCGCCGGTGTCGCCTTCACGGAAGTGATGCCGGCAGCTTTGGCCAGGTCGGCGACTTTGTCGTAGCCCACCTCCTCGGCCATCTTGACCGTGGCGTTGTTGAGCGACATTGCCAAGGCAAAGCGTGCGGTCACTTCTCCGTGGTACTCCTCTTTGTAGTTGCGCGGCTCGTAGATCTGATCACCGTAGGTGAAGGTGGTGGGTTGATCTTCGACCATCGAGGCTGGGGTCAACACCGGGTTCGCTCCGTCGAGCGCGGTGTTCATGGCGGCCGCATAGACGAAAGGCTTGAAGATGGACCCGGTGGGACGTCTGGCCACCGCATGGTTCAGCTGGCTCATGCCGTAGTTGCGCCCGCCGACCAGGGCGAGAACCTCGCCGGTGTGCGGATCCATCGCTACCAGCGCCACCTGCGCCTGTGGGCCAGGTTCCACCTTAGTCTCGAATTTCCCCTTGGATACCTTGATGCGCTTGGTACGCATCTTGGTGACTTGATCGTCCACCAGCTTTATGCCCACTTGGACGGCATTGGCGGCGGCCTTCTGCAACTCGGGATTGAGCGTGGTGTAGATGCGGTAGGACTGGTCGTTCATCTCGCGCTCGTTCAGCCTGCTGATCACGGTGTCGCGAACCAGGTCCACGAAGTAAGGCGCGTCGCTGGCCTCCACATTCGGCGGCGCCAGCTTCAAGGGCGTAGCCTTCGCCTTGGCCGCTTCTTCCTTGGTGATGGCATGGGTTTCGACCATGCTGTCGAGCACCACGTTGCGCCGCTCCAGCGCCCGCTCCGGATGTCGGTAGGGCGACAAGTAGCTGGGCGCCTGGATCAACCCGGCCAGCAGGGCGGCTTCAGGGATCGAGATATCTTTCAGGTCCTTGTTGAAATACGAACGCGAAGCCTCCGCCAGGCCGGCGATGGCAAAGGATCCGCGCTGTCCCAGGTCCACGCGATTGGCGTAGAACTCGAAAATCTGCTGCTTGCTGAACTTCTGCTCCAGTTCGATGGCGATGACCATCTCGGCCATCTTGCGTTTGACGGTTTTTTCCGGCGTCAGAAAGAACGCCCGCGACAGCTGCATGGTGATGGTGGACCCGCCCTGCTCATGTCGCTGGTGGGTGAAGTCAACCCAGGCCGCCTCCAGCAGGCGGATGTAATTGACTCCACCGTGTTGGAAGAAACGGCGGTCCTCAATGGCGGTGACGGCGTCGACCACCACCTTGGGAATCTCGTCGTACTTCACCAATTGGCGCTTGGAGCGTTGCTCGGCGTCGAACAGCGCCGTCACTAGCTGGGGCTCCAGTTCGTAGGCGTCCAGTTGGCCGGAACTGCTGGTGATGCTGTCCACCTGGCCTGCGGTGATATGGATGGTGGCGGGTTCGGGGCTATGGTAAGAATCGGGGCCGGGCCTGATCTCGATGCCCTTGTCCAGCAAGCGGTACGTGCCCATCCGGGACTGCCCGTCTTTGTCCGAATAACCGGCTCGGCGCAGCTCCGACGCGATGTCCCGGGGTTCGATCTTCTCCCCCACCTGCACCGCGTGCGGGATGGCATAAATCTTGGCCGAGTTGGCGAATACCGAGCCCTTGAACTTCTGGTCAATGATGTAGTCGTACTTGACGTAGTAGTACGAAAACATTCCTCCGAACGACAGCGCCAGCAGCAAGAAGGCGAACACGGCAATCCGGATCACCGGGTCGCGAGAGAGGATCCCTTTGCCAGCTTTGGCGGGCGGCTTGCCTTTCGGGATTTTGAGCTTAATGGTCACGCAATTTGGATGGATCCAGCTCTTCTGGGCCGCCCCCCCTACATTTAGACGCGTTTAGACGCTGCCGAGTTCGTGCTGTCGCCGAGATTTCTAGCATTCCCGTTGCTTGCGCAGATAGCCATAGACTTCACGGGAAGGATATCCACATTTTACAGTGTTGGCAGGGCTATTGCCGTGGGCTTTCGTACAGGTCACGGTACCGGCGAAGGTAACCTAAAACCGGTCAGCAGGTAGTAAAGAAAAAGGGAGTGCGATCTACGTCGCACTCCCGAGCACAGAGGATTCGCTCCAATCAGCTATTGGTCGGTTACGGCATACGAGAAGTTACTGCTTACGCCCTGGCCAGTAATCGTTTGGGTCATGGTCCCGGTTGTCACGTTGGCATTCAGGACCGAAAAGTCAAAGTCCGGATGACAGAAGAGCTCAGTCCCAGTTTCCTCAAAGAAGCATATTCCTGGATACGGCAAGAGGCCAGTAAACGGAGAGCCTGTGACCGCGGTAAGGGCGCCGGTTGTGGAGTTGATCCCGTAGCCTTCAATCGGATCTAGAGACCCTCCCGTATTTTCATTGAAGGTATATACGAAGTTACCGTTCGGAGACACGACTAGCCCGAAGGGGGCTGACGTGGTGGCGAAAGGCGATCCGCTCACCTGCGAAATCGCACCTGTGACCTGATCGATTGCGAAGACATAGATGTGGTCATCGACGATGGTGCCGCCGACACCAGTTTGGCCACTTACGCCCACCAGATACTTACCGCTCGCCTCACCCTTGACGTCCTGGATGTTGAACGTGAACGGGCTGCCTGGAACGGCAGTCAGCGCACCCGTACTCTGATCGATAGAGAAGGCGGCTACCGAGCTACCCTGAAACCCCGACCCGTAGAGAAATTTGCCTTTCCCGTCGACCGTCATGCGGTCAAAAAAGGGCCCGGTGTAAGCGAAGGGAGATCCTGGAACTGTAGACAGCGCCCCAGTGGTTTGGTTGATGGTGTATGCCCACACGTCGATTCCATTTTCATCGCCGACAAAGAGGAACTTCCCGGCTGGATCGCTAGCGATGGAAATGCCCGCCGGCCCCACAAACGGACCGCCGACAACAGGCGTGAGGCTTCCATCGGTATGATTGATGCTATATGCCAGCACTTCGCCGGCGATGATCAGATTCAGATAGAGGAATTTCGAGTTCACGATTTTCATGCCGCCGTCAATGTCAGAGGTGAACGTCGGACTCGCGAAGCCGGAAATCGGCAGGAAATTGCTGGTCGTGTCCAGGCTGATGGCGTTAATCGTGCCGGCATTGTCGTCCGCGTAATAGACAAACGCCGCGAGGCTGGCTCCGCCACCGCCACCGTTGCCGCCCCCACCGCCAATGCCACCCCCCGACGGCGTGCAGGAAGAGCTGCCAAAGGTAGTACTGCACTTGTAGCGATAGCTGCAGCCGGTGAGCAACATCGCAACTACGATCGCTGGTAGCAAGACAAAGAATCTGCTTTTCGCTCTCACAAACTCCTCCGCAAGTCTCAGACGTGGGAGCGCACATGGGGTGGCGCTCAAACCCTGGGTTACCTATGCGGGATGGTAGGAGTTACCTGAGCGCAGCACAAGGTTACGAACGTAAGTAGCCAGTGGCTGTCCGGGTTCCTGGAACGGTAAGTCCGGTCGGGTCGGCTAAAACACACCCTTGTTGCTGGTGGCGGCTTCAAACTGCAGATCGAGAGGATACGCCGGCAGGTCCACGTGCACGCTGTACTCCGCGTCGATGACCAGTGAACCGCTGCCCAACGGGCCGGTGCGCTTCACTTTGATCTGCTCTTTAGTCAGCGGGATGTCCAAGTCCTGCGCTTTCTTGTAGATGGTGTCGCGAATCGCGTCTTCCGGCTTGGTGTTGTAAGTGTTCAGGGTGGCCTCGTTGCGAATGGCGTCCTGAAACTGGTAGTTGGCGAAGTATGGCGGCGCCAGTTCCGCGATCAGGTACACGGTCGCAACCATGACGAGGATTCCCAAAACCATTTTGATGGTGCCCATAACGCGCTCCATTTGCGGCCGCGCGTCATCGATTCCCCACTAGCGCGACGGCCGTAAAAGCTTTTCGAAATACTCAGTTATAGCCGCGATGCTAGCATCCTGAATTTCGCGTGTCGAGCGCCGAACCACTTCCACAGTGCCTTCGGTAACCTTCTTGCCCACGGTGACACGAAAGGGTATGCCCACCAGGTCAGCGTCCTTGAACTTTACCCCT
Organism: Terriglobia bacterium; assembly: GCA_020073665.1. Lineage (GTDB taxonomy): Bacteria > Acidobacteriota > Terriglobia > Terriglobales > Acidobacteriaceae > JAIQEU01. The sequence goes on along the minus strand of JAIQEU010000001.1, from coordinate 104,779 downwards.
GGCCGTTCGTCGCGGTCGTCCAGTAATACCTCGAATCCCGCCGCCTCCAGCCGCCGCACGATGTCCAGCGCCGTGCTGCTCAGGATGTCGTCCTTCATATTGGTCGGCGTGACCAGGATCTCGAACGGGGCAATCTGCGGCGGCAGCCAGAAGCCGTTCTCATCGTTGCTTTGTTCGATTGCCGCAGTCAAGATGCGCTCGATCCCAATGCCATAGCTGCCCATGATCGGCGCTACTTCCTTGCCGTTACGGTCAAGCACCCGCGCACCCATGGACTCGGAGTACTTGTAGCCCAACTTGAAGATGTGTCCGACCTCGACTGCTGTATCGATGCGCAGCCGCCCGCCGCAATTGCTGCAGTCTTCCCCCGCGGTGACGGTGCGCAGGTCGGCGTAAATGGTCGGCTGGAAGTCGCGGCCGGGAGTCAGATTCTTCAGGTGGTAACCTTCTTTGTTTGCGCCTCCGACCAGGTTGGCGCGCCCTTCCAGGGCCTTGTCCACCAGGAGCACCGGACGTTCGCGGTCCCCCAGATCCTTGGCCCACTCGATTCCCGTCGCACCCAGGTATCCGGCCGGAGAACCGAAAAACCGCTTGATTTCCTCTTCTTGCATGGGACGAGTTTGCCGGCCCGCCAGCGCACTCGAAAGCTTGGTCTCATGCAATTGATGATCGCCGCGTAGCAGCGCTACGACCGCGCGGAGCTTGGCCTTGCCGTTCTCAGGGTCGGTTTCGTCCGCCATGTAGGCCAAGGTCTTGATGTTGTTCTTCGGGGACGTCCCCAGAAACTTCGAGACATCCTCGATGGTCTTCATATTCGGGGTATGGACTTCGAGCGGCCTGCCGTCGCCTGCCGCGGCCAGATCCTCGACCGGAGCCAGCTTCGACGTAGCCTTTTCCAGGTTGGCGGCGTAGCTGCAACTCTCGCAGCCGACGATCTGGTCTTCGCCAGCCGGCGTCCGCACCATGAATTCATGTGACTGCGATCCGCCCATGGCCCCGGAGTGCGCTTCCACTACTACATACTTCAGCCCGCAGCGATCGAAGATGCGGCAATAGGCGTCGTAATGTTTCAGATAGCTGACATCCAGCCCAGCGGCGTCGATGTCGAAGGAGTAAGCGTCCTTCATGGTGAACTGCCGCACCCGGAGCAGGCCGGCCTTAGGACGCGCTTCATCGCGAAACTTGGTCTGGATCTGATACCAGATCTGCGGCAGTTGCTTGTAGCTGCGCAGTTCCTTACGCGCGATCGAGGTCATGACTTCTTCATGTGTCATGCCCAGACACATGTCGGTGCCCTTACGATCTTTCAGGCGGAACATGTTGTCGCCCATGACAGACCAGCGCCCGCTTTCTTCCCACAACTCGCGCGGATGTAGCGCCGGCAGAAAGAACTCCTGCCCGATCTTGTCCATCTCCTGGCGCACGATGCCCATGATTTTGTTGAGCGAACGCTGCCCCAGGAACAGATAGGAGTAGACCCCGGCGGAAAGCTGGCGAATGTAGCCCGATCGCACCAGGAACTTGTGACTGGCGACCTCGGCGTCAGCCGGGGCCTCGCGAAGAGTAGGAATGAAGAGTTCTGACCAGCGATGCATAGTTTTGTTAATACCGACTACCCAGTACCGAGTACCGAGCGACGGATTAGTTCTCGCTCTCGGAAGGGAATTGGCTATTGTAAACGATCGGAGCACCACTACCCACGTGGAGACAGCCGCCTCGGCTGTCCGCGCGGGCGAAGGCCGGCAACTCTGGCTGTAGAAATTGAGATGAGAGAAGTAGCGCTCGCAACGGCTGTCGCCTGCGGCGACCGGACAGCCGAGGCGGCTGTCCCTACGCGGACTATGCTGCTAACTGCTTCAGAATCTCTTTCCCCAGCTTCTGCGTCTCGCCGAAGAACTTCTGGTACTCAAGGAACAGCCGGTTCAGTTCCAGCGACTTGTCCGGGCCCGGACGCTTGCGCAGAATCATGTCGCGCACGTGGACCGGGTTGGGTAGAGTCGCTTCTTCAGTTAATTCTTCCAGCGCCGTGTTGGGATCGTAGTGATACATAAAATTGAATCATTGAGAGGTTGACTCATTGAATCAATCGAATCTCAAGCTCCTTGCCTATTGTACTTCGCAGTGCGGTTTTCAATGATTCAATGACTCAATCTCCCAATGCTTCAATTCCTACATCATCTCCGTTCCCCACAAATCGTGCAGGTGAACAATTCCTTCCAGCTTGCCGCCTTCGCCGACCACCATCAGCGACGTGATCTTCTTCTCTTCCATGAGGGCAATCGCGGTGGCGGCGAATTCTCCGGCGGCAATGGTTTTCGGGTGCCCGCTCATGCATTCGCCGGCAGTGAGATCAAGCACGTCTTTGCCCCGCTTCTCGAGCAAACGCCGCAGGTCACCGTCGCTGATGATCCCCACCAGCTTCTCGCCTTCCACTACTGCCGTTACGCCCAACTTCTTGCGAGACATCTCGTAGATCACATCCATCATTTTGGTTTTTGGAGTGACGCGCGGCACGGCGTCGCCAGTGTGCATCAGCGTTTCCACGCGGGCTAGGCGCTTGCCCAGCTTGCCTCCGGGATGCAGGTTGGCGAAGTCCTCTTCTTTGAATCCGCGGCGCTCCGAGAGCGCAACGGCCAGCGCATCGCCCAACGCCAGCATGGTGGTAGTCGACGCGGTTGGTGCCAACCCCAGGGTGCATGCTTCTTTATCCACCGAGCAATCCAGGGCCACATCCGCCGCTGCCGCCAGCGTAGATTTTGCTTGTGCTGGTGTGGAGCGGGCGCCCTCGCCCGCTGCTTTTCCGTACAACGCATCCCCGGTCAAGCTGATCAGCGGCACCTGCAGCCGCTTGATGGTCGCCAGCAGCCGCAGAATTTCTTCGGTCTCGCCGCTAGACGAAAGCGCCACCACCACATCGCCCCGAACAACCATCCCGAGGTCTCCATGCACCGCTTCCACGGGATGCATGAACAGCGCAGGCGTGCCGGTGGAATTCAGCGTGGCTGCGATCTTGCGCGCAATCAGGCCACTCTTGCCCATGCCGGTCACCACCACGCGGCCGGTGCAGCTGTAGATCAACTCGGCAGCGCGGTTGAAGGCCTCGGCCATGGGTCCGGCAATGCGATCAGCCAGCGCCCGCAGCGCCTCCGCCTCAATGCGGACGACGTTCTCGCCTGTGTGTTTCATGAGGAAATGAGGATGGTAGCAGAAAGTCAGTAGTCGGCGACTCGCCGTCGCCTCCTGACCCCGGGCTACTGCAGTTCAAAAATGCTCGTCCATCCCCTTTGCCAACCGGCCCAGCCCCTTGGCCTGCACGATCTTGTCCCAGGGCCCGGCCTGCCAGTTATCTTTCTTCTTTTCAGCGGGCATCCACGATGGCAGCGCGATCAAGAGACGGCGCGACAAGGCCTCGACATAAGGCTCGTACTGCAGGCGTAGCTGCTGCAACTTCTGTTCGGCCTCGGCGTCGCGTCGCACGCGTACCCCGGCATTGACCAGCAGGCTGAGCAACTGTTCCAAGTCCCTCTCTGGCAGGCGGTCGTGGGCATGCGGGTCGTATTGCGCGCGCAGCACCTGGGCCAAGTCGACCACCGCGTGCCGGGCCATGGCGAAGGTAAGCTTGGCTTGCTCGGGACGGATCCCGTCCACCCCGCTGATCACCACTGAGGTGACGTCCAGCATGGTTGTCAACGCTCCCAGCCACGACTGGTTGCCGTGCTGCGAGCGGAAGAAGGTCAGCACCGAGTAGGACAAGTGGCTGGACAGCAATTCCGCCGACCAGCGTTCCCAGTCGCGAAAGATCTGGTCGATCACGGTCTGGTCGGTGCAGCATCCCAGGCGGCGGAGGAACTCGCTGGCCGCCGGTGGCGAACCCGCCCGCGAATCCAGCATCGAGATCTCGATCTCCCGCGAGGCAAACGACGCATACACCACCGGCAAATACCCGATGACCACGCCTAGGAACGCAAATCCCATGCCGGCTTCGAGCACCGCCAGCGCCCGCGCCACTCCGGAGCTGGGGACGATGTCGCCATAGCCCAGGGTGAAGAAAGTCTCACCGCTGTGGTAGAGCAGAATGCCGAACGTGATGGGCTCGTTGCCCAACTGCACATGCTCTCCCAGTCCATATTGCAGCAACGCGAAGCCGAAAATCAGTCCGCCGGCCCAGCACACCAGCAGCACGATGAGCGACAGCGGCCCGAAATATCCAAGGAACGATTCGCGCCGGGTCAGCGACGGGATGCGCCGCCCCAGCTTCATCCAGGGAACCCATGTGCTGCGGTAAAACAACGCTGTCAGCCGGAAGGAACGCTGCACCCGGCGCGGCAGGACGATGGTTTCAAACGCGTCCAGCAGGACGGCGGCGATGATCAAAACGCCGGCAATGGCAGAGACGATCAGCATGGCTTACGGCTCAGATGAGATTGGGATGGTAGCAGATTCGGAAAGGAAGATGGTTTGCGGCTTTACGGTTTCGCGTGCGCCCCCGCCAGCGCCCCGTGCACCGCCAGCAGTTCCTTCAGCACCCCACGCAGCTTGGTTGACTCCAGCGCATTCGCCCCGTCCGACTTAGCCTCCTTGGGATTGTCGTGGACTTCCAGAAACACGCCGTCCACGCCGGCGGCCACCGCGGCGCGGGCCAGCACCGGGATGAACTCCGGCTGTCCTCCACTCACCGCCGGCTGGTCTTCGTCGCCGTGGGAAGAGGAAGGCAATTGCACCGAGTGTGTCGCGTCAAACACCACCGCCGCAAACTTGCGCATGATGGCCAGCGAGCGCATGTCGACCACCAAATTGTTGTAGCCGAAACTTGATCCCCTTTCGGTGACAAACACCCGATCATTCCCGGCCGCGTGACATTTTTCTACCGCATGCTTCATGTCCCACGGAGAAACGAACTGGCCTTTCTTGATGTTGACGACGCGCTCGCTCATGGCGGCGGCAACCACCAGGTCAGTCTGGCGGCACAGGAACGCGGGAATCTGCAGAATGTCGGCCACTTCGGCAACCTTGGCAACGTCGGCGACTTCATGCACGTCGGTCAGCACCGGCACGTGGACTTCATCTTTTACCTTCTTCAGGATGCGCAATCCCTCGGCCAGGCCCGGGCCGCGGTAACTCTTCATCGACGTCCGGTTGGCCTTGTCGTAAGAGGCTTTGAAGATGAAAGGAAAGTTCAGCGAGCGGGTCACACCCTTAATGACTTCCGCCATGAACAGCGCGTGCTTTTCGCTCTCAATCACGCACGGGCCGGCGATGAGGAACAGGCCGCCATCGCCAATTCTGATGCCTTCGACTTGGAATGAACCGGATCTCACAATTCTCTGGTCGCTTGTGCCTTGGCGTCGGTCAGCCGAACCTGGGTGGCGAATCGTAGCGAGTTGGGTATTTCGGCGACTCTATCCGTATGCCGAATCAACTCCAGAATTTCCGCTTCGGTCGCGTCCGCTTCGACCTTCACTGTGTAGCATACATTCTGGGCGCGCACCGGCTCTCCTCCCCAGTCGGCTGCGACGTCCACTTGTACACTGCGGATGTTCATGCCGCGCTTCGCCGCCTCGCGGTAAATGTCGTTGCTGAAGCAGCCGCCGATGGCCAGCAGGAGCAGCTCTCCGCCATTGAACCCCAAGCCCAGGCCGCCCGCTTCTTTGGAGCGGTCTACGGTTACGGTTCGCGGGCCGGAGGAGCCGACGGCCAGCGAGGTGTTGGCCAAAGACCGAATCTCGACTTTGGTCTGCGGCATAGGCAGGGTCAACCACGAGCGAGATAAGCCGGCCCCAGTTTACCGCTTGCCCACTTTTTCTGGACGGTGGAACATCTCGACTTCCGATGCCGCCTTCTCCGCCCGGCGTTTCAATCCGTGCTCATACGCCGCGCCGACAAACGACTTGAACAGAGGATGCGGCTCCAGCGGCTTTGACTTGAACTCTGGATGGAACTGGCACCCGATGAAATGCGGATGGTCGGGCAGTTCCACCATTTCCACGTAGGTTCCGTCCGGAGTCGAACCGGAAATCCGCAGCCCGCCGGCGACCAGCGTGCTTTCGTACTCGCGGTTGAATTCGTAGCGGTGGCGATGGCGTTCGCTGATCTCAAGCTGGCCATAGATCCTGTGTGCCAGCGTATTGGGCTCGATCTTGCAGGTCCACGCGCCCAGTCGCATCGTGCCGCCGAGCTCTTCAACCCCGCGCAGTTCGCGCAGTTTATAGATCACGCGATGCGGCGTCGCCGGATCGAACTCGCTGGAGTTGGCCTCTGTCAGCCCGCAGACGTTGCGGGCAAACTCCACGCAGGCCGTCTGCATGCCCAGGCAAATCCCGAAGTAGGGAACTTTCTTCTCACGGGCGTAGCGGATTGCGATCAGCATGCCCTCGATGCCGCGCTTGCCAAAACCGCCGGGCACCAGGATGCCGTCGTAGCCTTCCAGTTGCTCTTCGTTGGTGGCCCCGCCGGTCTCCAGTCCCTCGGCCTCAATCCAGTTCAGGTTCAGTTTCAGATTGTGCGCCAGGGCGCCGTGCACCAGCGCTTCTTTCAGCGACTTGTAGGAGTCTTCGTACTCCACGTACTTGCCGACGATGCCAATGTTGACCTCGGCCTTGGGGTTGTAGACGCGATGGACAATTTCTTCCCAATCTTTCAGGTCGCGGTCCTGAGCTTCGAGATGCAGGTATTTCAGGACCAGCGTATCCACACCTTCCCGCGAGAACACCACCGGAACTTCGTAGATCGAGGCCACGTCTTTCGCGGTGATGACCGCCTCTTCGGCGACGTTGCAGAACAGCGCGATTTTCGACTTGATGTCTTTGGCCAGGAAACGGTCGGTGCGGCAGAGCAGGATGTCAGGCTGAATTCCGATGCTGAGCAGTTCTTTCACCGAGTGCTGCGTGGGCTTGGTCTTCAATTCCTGGGCAGCGGCGATGAACGGCACCAGGGTTACGTGCATAAACAAGGTATGCTCGCGGCCGAGTTCCTGGCGCATCTGGCGGATGGCTTCCATAAACGGCAGCGACTCGATATCGCCGACCGTGCCGCCAATCTCCACGATGCAGACGTCCACGTCCTGCGCCACTTTTTTCATGGCGGCCTTGATTTCATTGGTCACATGCGGAATGACCTGCACGGTCTTGCCAAGATAGTCGCCGCGGCGTTCTTTGGTGATGATCTGCTCGTAGATGCGGCCGGTGGTCCAGTTGTTATCGCGAGAAAGCTTGGCGTGGGTGAAGCGCTCGTAGTGGCCCAGGTCGAGATCGGTCTCGGCTCCGTCGTCGGTAACAAAAACCTCGCCGTGCTGGAACGGCGACATGGTGCCGGGATCGACGTTGAGGTAGGGATCGAACTTCATCAGGTTGACCTTTAGGCCGCGGCTCTCCAGCAGGCAGCCGATTGAAGCCGCCGCTAATCCCTTGCCCAATGAAGACACAACTCCGCCCGTCACAAAAATGTACTTGGCCGACATCGGTGCCTCGCTCTAAATTGTGGTTTGAATTCGTGCAGGCTGGGGTGCACGATTGATTATGCCAGAAAAGTTGGCAGAAGAAAACGTGCAAAAATAGCTTCGGGTATTCAGCACTCAGCATTCAGCCAACGCGGCAGTTAGGATGTTTCCAGGGGAACCATGAGAAAGACTTTCGCGGCCGTTGACAACAAATTGCGCCTCTCTATCTACCGCCACTTCCTCCGCAAAGGCCGGGCGCCAACCGTCGCTGAAATGGCTGCGGCGTTGAAGTCGGCACTGCCGCACACCAGGGCGGCACTCAAACGCCTGTGCCAGACCCACGCTTTCGTCCTGCAGGAAAACGGAGAACTGTGGCGGTCCGCCCCGTTTTCTGCTGTCCCCACAGCTTTTCCTGTCACTGTTGGAAAAAGCTTCTGGTACGGCAACTGTATCTGGGATGCTCTCGGGATCGCAGCGATGCTGCACAAGGATGCGCGCATTGACGCCGCCTGCGGCTGCTGCAATTACCAGATGGTGCTGCACGTGAAGGACGGCGTGCTGGTCGAGAAGAAAGGCACGGTCCACTTTGCCGTACCCGCGCGCGACTGGTATCAGGATATCGTTTTCACTTGAAAGACCATGCTCCTGTTCCGGTCGGAACGGCATGCGGACCGCTGGTGCCGGCAATGGAACCGGCCTCGGGGCGGGACCATGAGCTTGAAGCAGGTTTGGCAACTGGCCCAGGAATGGTACAGCGATCGGCTTAGTCCGCAATGGCGTGCGAAAACGCTTCCCGAAGCCAAAGCCGCTTTGGCACGCATTGGCCTGGTCGGGGATTTCTGGAAGCTGCCGGACTAAGGAGCGGTGCCCGCGGTAGACTAAGCTCGCGCGGCCTGCATCTAACAGACTGTCCTATGCGTCGATCAGCCAAAGCCATGATTGCCCTGCTCCTGGGAGCGCTGGCGTTCCTCGTGTTCTTGCCGTCGGCTGCCCACTCCCAGGAACTGGCCAAGCGCCTCATCCTGAAAGACGGCTCTTACCAGCTGGCTACCAAGTGGGAGGTCAAGGGCGACCGGGTGCGCTACTACAGCGCCGAGCGTGAGGCCTGGGAGGAAGTTCCCAACTCGCTGGTGGATTGGCCGGCCACCGACAAGTTCGAGAAAGATCGCGCCGCCGGGGTCCCCTCCCCGGAAGCAGTTGAGCTCGACAAGGAGCTGGAAGCCGAGCAAAAGGCGGAAGAAGCCAAGACCCCAGAGGTTGCGCCCGGCCTGCGCCTTACCGAGGACGCCAGCGTCGTGCTGCTCGACACCTATCAGGCCCAGCCGCAACTGGTCGAACTGCAGCAGAATGGCGGCGAGCTGAACAAGAATATGAAAGGGAACATTCTGCGGGCCGCGATCAATCCCATCGCCAGCGCCAAGCAGACCGTCGAAGTTCCCGGGCTGCACGCCAAAATTCAAGCCCACGCCGCCCTGCCCGCAATCTACGTCAACCTCGCCCAGCAGGGCGAAGGTTCCCAGGGGTCGAGCGGCTCCACGCTCGATACCGACCAGCCCCAGCAGCCGCAACAGCCGCAGCAACCGGAAGAGCCCTGGGACCGCTTCAAAATCGTTCGCTTACAGCCCAAGCAGGACAAACGCATCGTCGGCGACATCAAGATCGCCGTGTATGGCAAAGTGAGTCAGGACCAGAAGCTGGTTCCGACCACGGCGGAACGCCTGACCGGACGCTGGGTGAAGGTCACTCCCACAGCGCCGCTCACGCCCGGCGAGTATGCTGTGGTGGAGATGCTGGGGAAAGAGGGCATGAATCTTTACGTCTGGGATTTCGGGGTGAACCCATCGGCACCGGCGAACACCGGGGCCTGGAAACCGGACCCGGCCAAGGTCGCGCCTCCGCCGGACAAGCCCAAGGATCTGGGGAAGCGGCAGTAGCGAGCACTCAGCACTCGGCATTCAGTCCTCTAGCCCGCGATTGTCCCGCACGGGTCCCGAGGTTTTCAATCGCCAATCGGCAATCGAAAATCAGGCCAGCTGACTGTAGTACACGCGGGTGCTGTACTCGAACCGCACCCGGCCGGCGGTCTGGTGTGCCTCGAAAATCCGCTGGAGTTCCTTGAGCATCGGCCGGTACTTGGGATGTCCCGGCTGGGGGGTGTAGGACGACGAGAGCAGCCGCCCTTCGAGCGCGGGATAGTCGAACTCCTGATGCATGTCGAAGACCCGCACCTGGTAGGGCGCGGGCGCGAAGAAGCCGTCGATGGCAGTCGTAGTGCGTTCGTGCCGCACGTCTTCGTAGTCGGTGCCGTAGGTCAGCAACAGCTTCTCGTATTCCCGCAAAAACGGCGTCGAATCAGTTTTGCGCTCGTTCCACAGCAGAACGGTCCAGGCGCCGGGCTTGAGAATGCGAAGGAACTCGCGCCGCGCCGCTTCGCGCTCGAACCAGTGGGCGGCCTGGGCGGCGGTCACCATGTCAACGCTGCGATCGCGCAGTGTCGTAGCTTCGGCCGAGCCTGCCACGCTGGTGAATTGCGGATAGCCCGCCAGCAACCCTTCCCCGGCGCGGCGCATGTCTTCATTAGGCTCGACTCCGAACACCCGGTTGCCGTTCTCGAGAAAAATGCGCGTCAGAATGCCGGTGCCGGAGCCGATGTCGGCGATCACGCTGGAAGGAGTCAGGCCACAGTCGGTCTTCAGCAGTTCAAGAACTTCAGGTGGATATCCAGGACGGTAGCGAACATAATTGTCGACGCGGGAAGAGAAGCGCTGGGTGGGATCTGCGACTGGCATACCTCTAGTTTATCGCGGCAAGGTCGGCGGGGGCTGGCTCGCTTTTCGTGAAATATTTTTCACTTAATGTGCAACTCAGGCTGATAGGGACTGGCACACTTCGGCAAAGGCCGCGCTATTGGGGCAGCGGAATGGCGTCCCAATTGCATAAAATGGCGACGTGCGCCTCGTCGTCAAAGTCGGAACCAGCCTGATTGCGCCCGGCGGTCGCATTGATACCAACCGCATGCGGGCGCTGATTGACCAGCTTGACCTCTCCAATAACGAATATTTGATCGTGAGCTCGGGTGCCATTGCCTCCGGCATGTCGAACCTCGGACTGGGCGAGAAGCCGGGCAGCGTTCCCCTGATGCAGGCCTGTGCCGCCGTCGGACAGAGCTTGCTGATGCACACCTACGAGCAGCTTTTCTTCGGCAAGAAAGTGGTGGCGCAGCTGCTGCTTTCGAGCGATGACTTTACCTCCCCGGTTCGCTACCAGAACCTGCAGAACGCGCTGCAGCAATTGCTCAAGCTGGGAGTGGTCCCGGTGGTCAACGAGAACGACAGCGTCTCAGTGCGCGAACTGGTGGGCGCCTTCGGCGACAACGACGAACTGAGCGCGTTGCTGGCTACCGCGGTGAAAGCCGACTGGCTGCTGCTGCTCACCGACGTGGACGGCTTCTACGTTCCCCATGGCAAGGGCCAGCGGCTGCTGCGCACCGTCCGCAAGTTGACGCCGCAGATGGAGGAACTGTGTAATGGGCACGGCAAGCTGGGCACCGGCGGCATGCGCTCGAAAATTCGCGCCGCCAAAGTGGCCAGTGAGGCCGGAGTGCACGTGGCCATCGTGAACGGACGCCATGAGCACGCCATTCGCTGGGCGACCGAACGCAAGATCGGAACCTATTTTCCGCCCGCACGCGGGGCTTCTTGAGATGGCCACCAGCGCCCACACCCAGGCTTCCACCCGCGACAAGTTGCTGCGCGCCCGCAAAGCCGCGGAGCGCCTGGCGCAACTTTCCACCGTGCAGAAAAACGCTCTCCTGCTGGTGATCGCCGATGCTCTCGAGGCCAACGCCAAAGGCATTCTCGATGCGAACCAGGCCGACCTGGAAAGTTCCGGGCTCGCGGGCGCCATGCGCGACCGCTTGCTGCTTAATGAAGATCGTATTAAGGCCATGGCGCAAGCTGTGAGGGATGTCGCCGCTCTTGCTGATCCGGTGTACGAAACTCTGGCCGAGTGGACGCGGCCTAACGGACTGCGAATCCGCAAGCTGCGCGTGCCGCTGGGCGTAGTAGGCATCATTTACGAGTCACGGCCGAACGTCACTGTAGACACAGTGGCGCTCACCCTCAAAACCGGCAACGCCATCGTGCTGCGTGGAGGCAAGGAAGCGGCCCGCAGCAACCAGTGCCTGGTAGACCTCCTTACCCGCGTGCCGGGAGTGCCTGAAGGCGCCATCGAGTTGTTGGATTCGAGCACTCGTGAATCCGTGCATGAACTGATCAAGGCGCGCGGCCTGGTGGACGTGCTGATCCCGCGCGGCGGGCCGGAGCTGATCTCCTTCGTTACCGAGAACGCGGCTGTGCCCGTAATTGAGACCGGGGCGGGGAATTGCCACATCTTCGTTGACGAATCCGCCGACCTCGATATGGCGGACGAGATTGTCATCAACGCCAAGACCCAGCGCCCGTCGGTATGCAACGCCGCGGAAAAACTGTTGGTGCACGAGCGCATTGCGTCCGAGTACGTGCCACGAATCGTGAGAAAGCTGCTGGCCTGCGGCGTGGAAGTACGCGGCGACGAAGAGGCCGTCCGCCTCGCCGTCGGTCTGGACGTAATCCCAGCCAGCGCCCAGGACTGGGGAGAGGAGTATCTGCGGCTGTGCATGGCGGTGCGGGTACTTCCGGATGTGAAAGCGGCAATCGCGCACATCAACCGCCACTCCACCAAGCACTCGGAAGCGATTATCACGCGCAACCAAGAAAATGCCCGCCAGTTCCTGCGTTACGTGGACTCGGCGGCGGTCTACTGGAACGCCTCCACGCGTTTCTCCGACGGCGGTGAGTTCGGCTTTGGCGCCGAAATGGGCATCAGCACCCAGAAGCTGCACTGCCGCGGCCCCTTCGCCCTGGCCGAGTTGACATCCACCAAGTACGAAGTGATCGGGACCGGTCAGGTTCGGGACTAGAACTCGCCCTCACGGGTACGGTGCGATCGTGACTACAATCCGCGCGTCAGTTTTTCCTCCCGCAAGAAGTCATAGACCGCGGAGGGCGGCAGGGTCTTCAGCTCGCTTCTATGTTGTTTCCGGAATGCGGTCACGAGGCTGGGCGCGTACTCCATTTTGACGCGGTCGCAATTTGCCTTGAGCACCTTGCGCAACGTCGCGCCATCCGCCAAGTTCGGCCGGCCATACTTAATCCGGATCGGCCATCGTCGCAACACCTCTGGCGGGAGATGCGCCAATGACGATGGGTTTGCAGACGCCATAACCGTGACATTGTCATAGAAGCGTTTCATGCCTTGCGTCCCAATCTTGAAGCTCTCGTAGTGACGCGGGTCAAAGGTCATATCATCGATGTAGAGCACCGTCCTCCATGGTTCCTCGGCCATGCGTTGTGCATACTCCCGGAGCTGGCCGAGATGTTCCGAAGAGATCAGGACCAGCTTCAAACCCTCAATCTCACGAACCAGCGCCTGGAGCGAGAGGGTCTTGCCTACGCCACCCTCACCTTCGAGGAGAGTGAAGGGCATGTGACTCCCCTTGACGAACGCGGTGAGCAGGGTGCGAAGTCGAGCCACATTCTTCTCCTGATCGATGACCTGATCGCTCTTCGCTTCCTCAATCTCGACGGGCGCAATTTCCCCCTCAAGTCCGGCTTCAAAAACCTTGTACTTGGTAATTGGGTCCTGGTTCCACTGGTGCATGTACGCCACCACATGGGCGAGATCGGCGCCCCAGTCCGGCGAGACGGCAAGTCTCCGGTACAGCTCAATTTCGGCGCTTCCGTCAGCGTCGCGGAGGGTCAGGATCTGTTCGCGCTGGGAGTCCTCAAGATTGGGCATCTCCCGCATCTCGCTGATGAAATCCGACACCACGCCGGCATCGGTGCGGGCAATTCGCCGGGGCGAAACCCCTCCATAGGTAGGCACACGGAGAGGATGCTTGGAGAGGGCGTCATGCATGTCCACAAGCAGGGCGTGATAATTCCTGAAGATCCCTTCGATATCCGTCTGGTACATCCGCTGGAGCGACCGCAGAAAGTCCTCCGCGTACGCCTTGAGCTCCACGCCTGCGCGATCCAGCGACTCTTTCGAGAGAAACGGATGCTTCACCAGCGTGTGGCTGGCCAGTTGACGGAGAAAGATATCTTGATAAGACGACCGCACGACTTGCGACGTCTTCTTGGTGTAGGTAAAGATCAGGACCTGTTGCTGTTGCAGGTACAGGCTAATGGCGTCCGCCGCCAACTGGACTTCATGCTTCCCCTCACCAAGCACGACTCTGAAAGCGGGCTCAACCTTCTCGTACAACCGCTCCAGGGCGGGCACACTGCGATCGTCCTGAGCGTCCATGATGCTTCTCGACAGAGACTTCAATTCTTCTTCGAGCCGCAGCATCGCCCTCGAGAACGGGATCGGATCAAGCCCTTTGTGGCTCCAGGCTACCGGGCTATAGGTGGTGATGTTGTTGAGCGAAAGAGTAAATTTCCAGGTATCCCGCAAGAGATCGTTGGTGCGAGTGCCAAATCCGCTAAGGACGTCTGCCAGATCCTGCATAGAGGTTGCCCTCTATGTCCGATTGTACTCGTGGACGAACCACCTCTCTCCACGCCCGACGAAGCTGGATGAATGTCTAGTTTCAAAATGGTAACGACCAACCCGACAAGATAGACCCATACCCCGCAATCGCAAACTCGGTTAATAGTGTTCCCACCAACTATTTTGGGTGCGAGATGGCTTCTGGGCTGAATGCCGTCCGGACGATCCCCAACCCCAGGATGTACAATCAACATCTTCCCGGCGCGAAGACGGCTGGAATTTTCTCCGGAGGCGTGAACTCTCCTTGCTCCATCCCGGCGACATCGCCCCCGACTTCGATCTGCCTGTCCTGATCGGCGGGGTGAAGAAGCGGTTTAAGCTCAGTGAGCGGCGAGGCAGGCAGAACCTGGTGCTGGCTTTTTATCCGCTGAACTGGGAGCCGGTCAGCACTGAGCAGATGGTGGCCTACCAGGTGGAGCGGGAAAAGTTTGCGGAATCGAGTACCGAGGTGGTGGGCATCAGCGTTGATTCCATCATGAACACCACCGCATGGGAACGGGAGATTGGCCCCTTCGACTATGCGTTGTGCAGCGATTTCTGGCCGCATGGCAACGTCAGCTTAAAATACGGGGTGCTGCGGGAAGCCGAGCCCTTTGCTGGATGCAGCGAGCGGGCCGTCTTCATCGTGGATAAGGCAGGAAAAATCCAATTCGGCAGAATCTATGCGGTGAACGAAGTGCCAGACCTGCAGGAAAGCCTCGAAATCCTGCGCAAGCTGTAAGGACAGCGGCAACAGGAGCCCGATGAAATTTCTTCCCACGATCATTCTCGCAACGACCTGCTGTTTCTCCAGCACGCTGGCGGCGCCGGTGGCCGCTTCGGCGGACGAGTCTTCCGCCGTCATCTTCGGTTTCCGCAGCGCTACCGACGAGACCGCGAGCGAGGCCCGCTTTTTGGCGGTGCCCAATCCCAAACTGGCGGAAGAGCACTTGCGCATCCTTACCCAGGCCCCGCATGTCGCCGGGTCGCCGGAAGACAAGGCCACGGCCGACTACGTGGCGCAGAAGTTCCGCGATGCTGGCTTGGAAACCGAAATCGTCGAGTACAAAGTATGGTTCAACTATCCCAGCGAGATCAGCGTGGATGTGACTGCGCCGGCCGGAATGAGCATGCACGGACCCGCCCGCGAGCATGTGGAGGGAGACACTTTTCAGGACGACCCGCGGGTGCTGATGCCCTATAACGCCATGTCGCCCTCGGGCGATGTGGAAGCCGAAGTGGTATACGCCAACTACGGATCGCCCGACGACTTTCAGAAGTTGGCCCAGATGAAGGTCGACGTGCGCGGCAAGATCGTGCTGGTGCGCTACGGACAGAATTTCCGCGGAGTGAAAGCCTTTGTGGCCCAAGAACACGGCGCCGCCGGGGTCATCATTTACTCCGACCCCTACGATGACGGCTGGCATCGCGGCGACAAGTATCCTCTCGGGCCGTGGCGTCCCGATAGCGGCGCGCAACGCGGATCGATCGGATACATGTTCCAGTTTCCCGGCGATCCCACCACGCCGGGTGTAGCCTCTGTGCCGACCCTTCCGGCTGACAAGCGCATTGCTCCGGAACAGTCGGCGCAGATGCCGAAGATTCCGACGACCCCGCTTTCCTACGCCGATGCCTGGCCGATTCTGGAGAACCTGGCCGGACCGGAATCTCCGCGGGAGTGGCAAGGAGCGCTGCCTTTCAACTATCACGTCGGCCCGGGACCGGTGAAAGTGAAGATACACCTCAAGCAGGATTATCAGCTGCGCACCATTTGGGACGTGATCGGGCGCGTGCCCGGCAGCGAGTCGCCCAACCAGTGGGTGGTGGCCGGAAATCACCGCGATGCCTGGGTGTATGGCGCCGTCGACCCCAACAGCGGCACCGCAGCCATGCTGGAGACGGTGCACGGAATCGGCGAACTGCTGAAATCGGGATGGAAGCCGAAGCGCACCATCGTGTTTGGCAGTTGGGACGCCGAAGAAGAGGGCCTGATGGGCTCGACCGAATGGGGCGAGCAGCATGCCACCGACCTGGCGAATGCGGTCGCCTACTTCAACATGGACGTCGCGGTCTCCGGGGCGAAGTTTGGGGCGTCGTCGGTGCCGAGTTTGAAACAGTTTCTGCGTGATATCAGCAAGGCAGTGCCCAGCCCTAAGGGAGGCACGTTATACGACGTGTGGCGCAGGGCCAACCAGCCCGCCGCCCCAACCACGCAGGAGCCAACTGAAGCCATCGGCGATACCAAGCGATTGCCGGCAGCGCCTTCCGCCGACGCTCCAGTCGGCGACCTGGGCAGCGGTTCCGATTACACCGTGTTCCTGCAGCACCTGGGGGTGCCTGCGACTGACGTCAGTTCCACCGGTTCCTACGGCGTGTATCACTCGGTATTCGATAACTTCAACTGGTTCAAGAAGTTCGGCGATCCCGATTTCACCTACGAGCAGGAGATGGCCCGGGTATTCGGCTTGGAGGCCATTCGCATGGCGGACGCCGACGTGCTTCCCTACGACTACGAAGAATACGGGAAGGAGATTTCGGTTTATCTCGATGCGGCCAGGAAGAAGTCGGAGTCGGTGTTGGGCAGCCACTCGCCGAGTTTCTCTGAGGTGGTCGAGGCAACGCGTCACTTTCAGCAGGCCGGGGCGAAAATCCTGGCCCGGCAGAAGAACCCACCGCACGATCCAGCCAAACTCAACCAGGCGCTGCTCGCAGCTGAGCGCGCGCTGCTGATTCCCGACGGCTTGCCGAACCGCCCCTGGTTCCACCACGCCATCTACGCGCCCGGCCAGTACACCGGATATGCAGCGGTGGTCATTCCTGGAGTGAATGAGGCTATCGACCAGCATGACGCGGAGCGTACCCGGCAGCAACTCACCGCCTTGACGGCGGCCCTGAACCGCGCCACCAGGACGCTGGAAGACTACCGCTGACGTCGCATCGGTGAAGTGTGCAAAAGCTTGCACTCCACGCTTCCCGCGCGAAATCTGGTTTCAGCAATCCGGACTGGAGTAAACTAAGCCCAGCGGACGCGCATCCCAAGGGCTGGGGTGGCACGCGGGGCGTGTCTAACGTCGCCTCGACGATCCTGGCTGTAACCTCCACCATGGTTGACTGAGCGACCGCTTCGTCAAAGGGCTACATGCCGTTAGCACGGATTATCACGCGGGTCAGGCAAGACGCGGATGAGCTGGCGAATGATCTGCGTGGCCGCGGGTTCAACATCGAGATCGTCTCCCCTGCTGATGTACCCAACCACCCGGTTGACTTGGAAGTCAGTCTGGAAGAGTGTGCGGCCGAAGAGGCTCTCACTGACGCAGAGAGCGCTTCCCAGCCGCAGGATGTTTGCGTCTTCATCGCTCCCGGCGCACTTGTAGAAAGCGCCCGCCCCATGGTCGTGATTCCGCTGTTCTCCGATCCGGCAGCCGAAGTCCAGGTCCCAGAACAGCCCACTCTTGTCGAAGAAGTGACCGTTCATCAGGACGAGCCGCAGCTGGCCGCACTAGCTGCTTCGGATGATGTTGTCGAAGTAGCCGAGCCGAGCGCGATCGAATTGCCGGCGCGGGGCGACGAATTGGAATCAGAATTTCCCGAGGACTCTCCTGCCATCATTTTGGAAGGCGAGACGGTGACACGACCTCAGCCCCAGGCGGCAAGTGCGGTTCATGAGGGCAGAAAGATTCAACCGCACCCAGCGCTGCGGATTCGAATCACACAATCCGACAAAGTGTTCTGGCGGGTTACAACGGCGGTGGCCATACTCTCGGTCTGCGGATTGCTGACCTTGTCGGCGCACCGCCAGCCCCCGTTGCCATCCGCCCTCGAGCAGCCCTCGGCGGAAGTGCAGCAGGCAGCTCCGTTTGTGCGAGCGCAGGGCAAAGCCGCGAGTCCCTCGGCGGGCAAAGCAACCGCCCGACCGCCGGTTATTGCCACTGCCGAGCTTAAGCCGAATGCAGCGCGCGCCGAGCGAGTCCGGCGTTCTCCTGCTCGGGCGATAACGCGAGTTGCGGCCTCCACCCGGCATCCTGCCAGTCGTAATCCGGAATCGGATTTGATTGCCGAAGACACGGTCATCCGCTACGGCAGGGCAGCCGCCCCTCCTCCTCTGCAGGCGCAGAAGAAATCCGCGATCAAGCGCTACACCGACCTGAACTAGCGCAGCGTCTACCTGTTCAGTTATCGCATAGGGCCAAACGGCTCTATTGATTTTTTATCAATCGCGCGTATGATTCCGGGCGATTTCGGCTCGCCCTTCCGACCTTTCCCCGAAGGCGGCCATTCCGGACAATGAAGTCCGGATTCCTTGTAAGTCGGCCTTTTCATTAAGCATCTGTAAGCGAGAAAGCACACCAGAGCCGGCGCACCGGCGGTGGCCGAACTTCCTGGAGGTATCTATGAAAGCTTTGAGACCGATTCAGACCTTGGGGCGAGTGGGCGACCTCGCGCTGTTCACCATACTGCTGGTAACCACGCCACTGGCCGCCCAGAAGGTCACTACGACCGTTGGCGGTTACATCGGAGACGGCGGCCCCGCTACCAACGCGGGTCTCAACTACCCAAGAGACGTGATCCAGGACCAGGCGGGCAACACATTCATCGTTGACTCCTTCAACCATCGCATTCGTGAGGTGTCCCCATCCGGAACCATCAGTACCTTTGCGGGCACCGGTATCGCCGGATTCAGCGGTGACGGCGGTCTGGCCAGGAACGCCATGCTGAATGCTCCCAGCGGGATTCTGTTTGACGCGGCCGGCAACATGCTAGTGGCCGACGGCAGCAACAACCGCATCCGGAGAATTGATCCCTCTGGCATCATCACCACCATTGCTGGCACCGGACAGTTGGGCTACAGCGGAGACGGCGGTCCCGCGCTGCAGGCTGACTTGAATTATCCCTGGGGATTGCTTCTGGATGCTGCGGGCAACCTCTATTTCAGCGACATCCTGAACTACGCGGTTCGTAAGATTGACACCGCCGGAACTATCACTACCGTGGCCGGCACCGGGACCGCCGGGTACAACGGCGATGGCATCCCGGCAATCATGGCTCAGCTGAACTTCCCACGCGGGCTGGCAATAGATTCCAGCGGCAACCTGTACATCGCCGACACCATGAACCACCGCGTCCGCAAGGTGGACACAAGCGGGACCATCACCACATTCGCCGGCACCGGCAACACCGGTTTCAGCGGAGACGGGGGGCCCGCGGCCACCGCGAATATCGGCAACCCGCGGGGCCTCCAGATCAGCGGAAACCTGCTCTACATCAGTAACGCAGGGGCAGCGCGCATCCGCAAGGTGAACTTCCATCCGCCGAACATCATCAACACGTTTGCCGGATCAACCATCGGCTACGATGGCGATGGCAACCCGCCGCTCTTGACCGAATTCAACGGCCCGACAGCCATAGAGTTTACGGCGACTGGGAGCCTGCTGGTCGCCGACCAGTTCAATGCCCGCCTGCGCGAAGTGACCGCCGCCGCTAGCAGTACGAAGGCGGGCGGCTTCGTCGGCGATAACCGGCGGGGAATACTCGCCACTTTGACCACACCCGAGAATTTTGCTTTTGATTCGGCCGGCAACTACTACATCGCCGAGTGGGGCGGAAACCGAATTCGCAAGCTCGACGCGGGTTCCGGTCAAATCACCAGCGTCGTTGGCGTCATGGGCGTTACCGGCTACAGCGGGGACGGGGGCCCGGCGGCCCAGGCACAACTGAACGGACCGTTCGGCGTGGCCGCCGACAATTCAGGCAACCTCTACATCGCCGACACCGGCAATGTCGTCATTCGCAAGGTGGACGCCTCGCAGACCATCACTACCTTCGCCAGCGACCCGAATTTTTCCGATCTGGTTTCGCTGGCGACCGACAGCGCGGGCAACGTGTACTCCGCGGATGACGGTGCCTGCGTGATCCGGAGAATCGATGCCATCACTGGCGCGATCTCGATCGTCGCGGGAGTGGAGTTCGTTTGCGGCTATAACGGCGATGGCATCCCGGCTACCACGGCCCAGTTGAACAGTGCGTATGGCGTGGCCGTGGATATCCGGGGCAACATCTACATGGGTGACACGCTGAACAACCGCATTCGCAAGGTGAATGGTAAGGGAGTTATCAGCACGATTGCAGGCAACGGAACATGCGGGTTCAGCGGAGACGGCGGCCCGGGGGCTTCCGCCATGATCTGCAATCCGGAGGGGGTTGCGGTAGACACCAGGGGGAACGTCTATATCGGGGATTACCTTAATCTTCGCGTGCGCAAATTGAGTCGTAACGGTACCATCACCACGTTCGCGGGCTCGGGCAACGGCGGCTACAACGGCGAAGGTCTGCCGGCTGTCAGCACCAACCTGGACGGCCCGATTGCGGTGGGTATTGATAACGTGGGCACCGTGTTTGTGCTCGATGATACCTCGTCCCGCGTGCGCAGGATTCACTAAGGCCGTGTGGGCGCGGGCGACTCGCCCGCGCCTGCTTGTTCGAATGATCAGCGAGAGGTGACCAGGAAAGACGGACAGCCGGGGTGCTATCCCTACCTAAGCGGTCGTGCGGGCGAGTCGCCCGCACCCACACAAGCTTAGCCGCTACTTCAGCGTGACCAACTTCTCCACTAGTTCCGAGTAGTCTTTTTTCTCCAGCCCGTGCTCCTGCTTGTTGTACTCGTCAACTTTCGCGGAGTAGTTCATGGAGCAGAACTTTGGGCCGCACATGGAGCAGAAGGCGGCTTCTTTGTAGGACTCGTCGGGCAGGGTCTCGTCGTGCATGGAACGTGCAGTCTCGGGATCGAGTGACAGGGCGAACTGCTTTTCCCAATCGAATTTGTAACGGGCGTAGCTAAGGGCGTTGTCGCGATCCTGAACGCCGGGGCGATGGCGCGCCAGGTCGGCGGCGTGGGCGGCGATCTTGTAGGCGATGATGCCGTCTTTGACGTCTTTCTCGTTGGGCAGGCCGAGATGTTCTTTGGGCGTGACGTAGCACAGCATGGCGGCGCCGTGCCAGCCGATCATGGCCGCCCCGATCGCCGAGGTGATGTGGTCGTATCCGGGAGCGATGTCGGTGACCAGCGGGCCCAGCGTATAAAACGGTGCTTCAAAGCAAAGTTCCTTTTCCTTGTCGACCTGCTCTTTGATCTTGTCCAGCGGCACGTGGCCGGGGCCTTCGATCATGACCTGGACGTCGTGCGCCCAGGCTTTCCTGGTCAACTCGCCGAGGGTGGCGAGTTCGGCGAACTGGGCCTGGTCGCTGGCGTCGGCAATGCAGCCGGGACGCAGGCCGTCGCCGAGCGAAAAGCTGACATCGTGCTTGGCGAAAATCTTGCAGATGTCATCAAAACACTCGTAAAGGAAATTCTGCTTGTGGTGGTGGGCCATCCACTGCGCCAGAATCGCGCCCCCGCGGCTCACAATGCCGGTGATGCGCTTGGAAACCATCGGCAGATACTGAATGAGCACGCCGGCGTGAATGGTCATGTAGTCGACGCCCTGCTCGGCCTGCTCCTCGATGACTTCCAGCATGACCGCGGCATTCAGGTCTTCCACCCGCTTCACCCGTGAAATGGCTTCGTAAATGGGCACGGTACCGATGGGCACCGGCGAGTGGCGCAGGATGGCTTCGCGAATCTCGTGAATGTTACCGCCGGTGGAGAGGTCCATCACCGTGTCGGCGCCGTAGTGGACCGAGGTGTGCAACTTCTTCAGTTCCTCATCGATGTTCGAAGTGACAGCGGAATTGCCGATGTTGGAGTTGATCTTGCACAGCGAGGCCACGCCGATGCACATTGGCTCCAATTCCGGATGGTTGACGTTGGCGGGAATAATCATTCTGCCAAGGGCGACTTCATCGCGAAGCAGTTCCGGCGGAAGCTTCTCCTTGCGGGCGACGTATTCCATCTCCTCAGTCAATACGCCGCGGCGGGCGTAGCGCATCTGCGAGAAGTTGCCGTCGGAGTTCTCTGCCCGGCGGCGCGAAATCCAATCCGCCCGGGGCTGGGGAACGCTGGAGCCGTTGCTAGGAGTGCTGTTGCTGGGAGCCATGACTGACCATCCTCAGTAGAACTGTATGATTGGTAATTATACGCCGCACTGCAGTTGAGTTCCGCAGGCAGAACGCTCCTAACATTCCACCCGGTTGTCCGTCCAACACTCGCGGGTCTAGAATCACCCTTCTGCCAGAAAGAGGTCACTGATGCGTGTTTATTCCCTTGCGTTTTGCCTGTTGCTTTCGCTGTGCGCCTTCGCCCAGTCCGATCCCAACGCCAAACTTGCTCCCGGCTTCAGCATCGACAACATCGACAAAAGCGTCGATCCCTGCCTTGATTTCTACCAGTATGCCTGCGGCAACTGGCTCAAGCAGGCGGTGATTCCCGCCGACCAGGCGCAGTGGGTGAGCTTTGTGGAACTCAACGAACGCAACCAGGGGACTATGCGCGACATCCTGGAGAAGGCCGCGGTGAACTCCCCGGGGCGCACACCGATCGAGCAGAAAATTGGCGACCTCTACGGTTCCTGCATGGACGAAAAAGCCGCGGACGCCAAGGGCGTTGCACCCCTACAGCCGGAACTCGACCGGGTGGCGGCGGTCAAGGACAAGGCTGCACTGGTCGATGTGATTGCGCACGTACACCTGGTAGGGCCTAACCCGTTGTTCAATTTTTATTCCGCTCCAGACCTGCATAACGCCGACCAGGTGATCGCTTACATCGATCAGGGCGGGCTGTCGCTGCCCGACCGCGACTACTACATCAAAGACGATCCCAAAATGGCGGAGATGCGCAAGCACTTGGTGGAGTACGCGACCCAGGTATTTACCCTGGCCGGACGGTCGCCGCAGCAGGCGGGTGATTCCGCCCAGGCCGTGCTGCGCCTGGAAACCGAGCTGGCCAAGGCTTCCATGGACCGCACCCTGCGCCGCGACCCCAAGAACCGCGACCACAAGATGACTCGCGAGCAGGCGCTTGCCCTCGCCCCAAATTTTTCCCTGGAACGCTATTTCGCCGCTTCAGGCGCGCCCAGCTTCTCCGAGTTGAACGTGGCTAATCCCGATTTCTTCAAGGACGTGAATTCGGTCCTGGCCTCGGAGCCGCTCGACGCTTGGAAAACGTACGTGAGCTGGCACCTGCTCAGAGCGGCGGCGCCGTATCTTTCCAAGCCCTTCGTGGATGCGCAATTCAAGATGCAGCAATACCTGACCGGGCAGGCCGAGAACCAGGCGCGCTGGAAGCGCTGTGTGGGGCTGACCGATAACGAACTGGGTGAGGCCCTGGGCCAGAAGTATGTTGACCTGACCTTTGGCCCAGACGGCAAGCAGCGCATGTTGAAAATGGTGGACGCACTGGAAACCTCGCTCGACCAGGACATCCACGGATTGAGCTGGATGTCGGAAGAGACCAAGAAGCAGGCCAAACTCAAACTGGTCGCCATCCGCAACAAGATTGGATATCCCGACGTATGGCGGGATTACAGCTCGGTAAAGATCGAAGCTGGAGACCTGTTGGGCAACATTAGCCGGGCCAACGAATTTGAATCACGCCGCCAGATCGCCAAGATCGGCAAGCCGCTCGACCGCAAAGAATGGGGAATGACGCCGCCCACGGTCAACGCCTATTACAACGGGTCGCGCAACGAGATCGTGTTTCCGGCCGGCATTCTACAGCCGCCGTTCTTCGACAAGAAGATGGATGACGCGGTCAACTTCGGTGGCATCGGCGTGGTCATTGGCCACGAACTGACCCACGGCTTCGACGATCAGGGCCGCAAGTTCGATCCTCAGGGCAACTTGCGCGACTGGTGGACCGATCAAGACGGCAAGGAGTTCGTAAAGCGCGCCAGTTGTGTGGCCGACGAATACAGTAGTTTCGTCGCGGTCGACGACCTGAAGCTGAACGGCCGCCTGACCCTGGGCGAGAACACCGCCGACAACGGCGGTGCACGCATTGCCCTGATGGCGCTGCTCGACAGCATTGCCCAAGACAAGACTGGCAAGGCAGGAGAGAAGATCGATGGCTACACGCCCGAGCAGCGTTTCTTCCTGGGATTTGGCCGGGTCTGGTGCCAGCAGCAGCGTCCGGAACTGGCGCGCACGCTAGTCACTGTGGACCCGCACTCGCCGGGACGCTACCGGGTCAATGGCGTGGTCCAGAACATGCCTGAATTTCAGAAGGCCTGGGGCTGCAAGGCTGGGCAGCCGATGGTGGCGGAGAACGCCTGCCGGGTTTGGTAGTCCGGCGTCTCGCCGGCCACTACTGAGGTCAGGAGCCTTAAGTCCCCGGGGGTTCACGGATTGCCGGCGGGACGCCGGCGCTACGGCTAAATCGTTCGGATATCCGTACTTCTGGACACCTTGACCCCGGTCCTAGCAGGCGATAGAGTTTGGTGTATAGGCGTGGGCCTTTCTTATGTCCAGCGAAACCTCAAAATACCTGAAATTCGGCGGCGCGACCGCCCTCATCTTGGTGTCTCTTGCGTACCTGGCGTACACCGGCGTGCAGGAAAGCAAGAGTTACTACGTCACCATCAAAGAGCTGCGCGGGATGGGCGACGACGCTTACACCAAGCGGCTGCGGGTCGCTGGCAATGTGCAGCCCGGGTCCATCAAGCGGACCGGCACCAAGGTGGAATTCATCCTGGTGGAGCAGGATCTCAGCCTGCCCGTCGTGTACAGCGGTACCGAGGCGCCTCCCGATACCTTCAAAGACAATTCCCAGGCGCTGGCTGATGGCAGTTTCGGGCGAGACGGCGTGTTCCATGCCAAGCAACTGCAGGCCAA
Organism: Terriglobia bacterium; assembly: GCA_020073665.1. Taxonomy (GTDB): domain Bacteria; phylum Acidobacteriota; class Terriglobia; order Terriglobales; family Acidobacteriaceae; genus JAIQEU01. The sequence continues at coordinate 80,010 of JAIQEU010000001.1, read as the reverse complement.
GTGTGCCTCGAAGTACGCGCCCCAGCAGGGGCAGCCGGGGGGCGAGCCCAAGAGCATGACCCAGGTGCAGCCCGCAGGCGCGTCCAGTATGGGGAACTAGTCTTCGTAACCGGCGTCCCGCCGGTGCTACCTTCTCCTCGACTTCGGGCAGCGCTTCGGCTATCTTCCCCGTGACGACATTTTCATCTCCCATCACCCGTGACTTCTACCCAAACCGCGCCGAGTGGTTCCCCGATCATCGTGGTTACTGGTCTCATCAAGCAATTTGGGCGTTTTGCGGCCTTGCGCGGCGTGGACGCCAGCTTTGATGCCGGTCGCCTCTACGCCATCCTGGGCGACAACGGGGCCGGCAAGACCACGCTGCTGCGCACCTTGGCCGGGCTGAACCGGCCTACGCGGGGAAGCGTTTCCATGCTGGGCTCGAAGGATCTGCGCAAGGTGTGCCAGCAATATGGCTACATGGCGCATCCGTCGCTGCTCTATGACGAGATGAGCGGGATGGAGAACCTGCGCTACTTCGCACGGCTCTACGGAATTGCGGATGACCAGCGTTGCGCCGCGGCCATCCGCGCGGTGAAACTCGATCCCGAGCTCGCCCGCCCCGTCGGGCAATATTCGCAGGGCATGCGGCAGCGGATGTCGCTGGCGCGCGCCCTGCTGCACGATCCCGCAATCCTGCTGCTCGACGAACCTTTTTCCAATGTGGACGTCCGCTCCGCGCGCGAGATGGTTGGCCTGCTGAAGCAGATGCGGGATGGAGGCAAAACTATTTTCGTGGTTACCCACCAGGCCACGTTGCTCGAGGGCGCGGCCGACGAGTTTGTGTGGATGGAAGCGGGGCAGATTGTGGATCGGACTCCAGGGTTGCACAGGCCGGGCGAATCGCCCGTCCCCGGACAATCACCTGCCAGCAGCACGGAGGCGCGATGAGCCTGACCCGCGCCACTCTGGCCAAGGACCTGCGCCTGGAATGGCGTTCGAAAGACGCCATCAATTCCATGCTGTTCTTTGCCCTGCTGGTGGTGGTGATTTTCAGCTTCTCGTTCGATCCCACGGCCGAAGAGTCGCGGCACATCGCCGGAGGGCTGGTATGGGTCGCCTTCCTCTTCGCCGCCGTGGTGGCGTTGAACCAGACCTGGGCAAGGGAATTGCGCAACCAGGTACTCGATGCTTACCGGGTTTCTCCCGCGCCCGCCAACGCCTTGTTCCTGGCGAAGGCATTCGGAAACTTCATTTTTGTCATCGTGCTGGAAGCGCTGATGACGCCGCTGTTCATAATTTTTTACAACCTGCGCGCACTAGGCCCGGCCTGGCAGTTGCCGATCGTCGGGGCGCTGGGGACGTGGGCGCTGGTGGTGAATGGCACGTTCTTCGCCGCCATGTCGCTGCGCACCCGCAGCCGCGAGATCATGTTGCCGCTGCTGCTGTTTCCCATTTCCATTCCGGCAGTGCTGGCCATGGTCGAGGCCACCAGTTCCATTTTGACCGGCGAATACTCGGCAAAATTCTGGATTGTATTGCTTGCGGCCTACGATGTGGTGTTTACTACGGGTTGCCTGTTCTTATTTGAGATCGTTTTGAACGCAGAATGAAAAAGGTCTTCCCCATCCTCTGTGTGGTGACCGCGGTACTACTGAGCTATGCCCTGTACCAGGCGCTGGAAGTTGCTCCGACTGAAGCGACCATGGGCGATGTACAGCGCATCTTCTACTATCATGTGCCCTCAGCCTGGACCGCGTTCCTGCTCTTCACCATCAACCTGGTAGCCTCCGTCATTTACCTTTTCCGGCGCAGCGTGAAAGCCGACATCGTTGCCCTGGTCTCGGCGGAAGTCGGCGTGGTGTTCTGCACCGTGGTGCTGGTGACTGGTCCGATCTGGGCGCGCCCGGTGTGGGGCATCTGGTGGACCTGGGACATGCGCCTGACCTCGACGCTGATCATGTGGCTCATCTACGTCAGCTACCTGATGCTGCGCCGCTTTTCTTCGAGCGGACAGACGGCGATGCTGGCCGCCACGCTCTCAGTCTTCGGTGCCTTGTGCGTTCCCTTTGTGTACTTCTCGATCTGGTTTTTCCGCACCCAGCATCCCTCGCCTGTGATTGGCGGCGGCGGATCGCTTGATCCGCGCATGGGCCGTGTGCTGTTGATCAACTGGCTGGCGTTTCTGTTCTTTGCCTTTGTGGTGTGCTGGTCGCGCTACCGGCTGGAAGTAGTAAAGCGGGAAGTGGAAGAGGCCCAGGCAATGGAAGACTTGGCGTTACCCAGGAGTGCGCGATGACCTACCTCTACGCCGCCTATGCCGCTACCTGGATCATCCACATTCTCTACCTTGGAAGCCTGGCCCGGCGCTATTCACGCCTGCGGAAAGAAATTCAGGAACTGAAGAAGTAGAGGTGCCGCCGCTAGTTGCTCTTCCAATCGCTCAGAAAATCCGGCCCGGGAGCTGAACGCAGGAATTCGTATTCCTCGATCAGCGCGGCCACGCCAATGCGGGAAGCGGGGAGGGGATCCTCTACTCGCACCACGCGCGCGGTAAATCTCACGCGTACTGAATCGGTCAGAGTGACGTGAGGCGGGAAAGTCAGGGTCACCTCGATCCGCGAGCCTTCGTCCAGCGAGCGGTCGAGATAAAAGAAGACGCCGCGCGCGCTGACGTTCTGGGTCTCGGTGAGCAACTCATCGGTGGCAGTGCCGGCGACTTTTACGGATGCCGGCAGGCGCATATCGAAACGTCGCATGGTGCGTCGTTCCTGCGGTGTCTGCAGCATATCGGTTTCGCTTCCTAACAGCATCGTAATCCAGCTTTGCGCAACACCCGGCATTTCCCACAACGCCCCGGAGACGTCTTTGTGACTATGAAAAACCGTGCACCCTTTTTCCCAGAATTACTTACTTGTCAGCAGTTTGCAAGCGCAAAATCGCTGGGAACTGACTCGGTTAACCGGTCCTGCTGGACGCATCCGAGTTGGGCAGCCCAGGGAATCTTGGGGAGGGCACCGGAGGAGAGCCACAAACGAGCAGAGAAGGGCCGCTACAGAAAGAGCAATCGTGCTGCCAGACCAGGGGATTGTCCAAAGGCGTTTTGCGGAATCGAAACAAAGGACTTGTCAGGCTCCGAGAATCAGCGAGCGCAGCACCGGCTGAAATGATTTGCAGAAATTCTGCGAAGTGAGAGCGTCAGGGCGCTTGCGTTGGTTCATGTTTCTGACCCTTTCGGGCGATGTTCGGCATCTCGGCCTGCGGTCGGATGCATCTGACCAAGACGGACCGGTGCGAGTCAGGGCTCAGGCCGGGGCGCGGCTTGACAGGCTATCCGTCAGATGTTTAAGTAGTTACTTAATTTTTTCACCCATTTCTGGTGACCATTCGCAGGACGATGCGCCTGCGCGAGCCGGATTTTTGTTTGTGCCCCGTTTTTTCTTCCTTCCAGGAAATCGGGAACTCGGAGGAGCTAGTGAAATTGAATTACCGTGGGTTGGGATCAGGTGGTTCGCGGAGCGGCGCGCTGGTGGTGGGCGCGATACTGGTGTTTACGGCGGTGGCCCTGGTGCTGGGGTCCAGCAGTCAGGTGCGCCCCGCGGGCCCCGGGAACCAATCGGCCTCGGCGTTGCCTTCCCAACGGAACCCTTCCGCGAGCGGAATTCCGCAGATTCGGACTGACTTCAGCCGCCTGCCGCTGGCCTTTGAGCGCAACCAGGGACAAAGTGATCCCCGGGTGAAATTCCTGGCGCGCGGCAGCGGCTACGGGTTGTTCCTGACGGGCGAGGAAGCCGTGCTGGCGCTGCAATCGTCAACGGTCGGTCGTCAGTCGTCAGCCAGGAAGACATCGGTGCTCACGATGGGGCTGGTCGGTGCAAGTCCAAGCCCTGTTGTGACAGGTACTGACGTGCTCCCCGGCAAGAGCAACTACTTCATCGGCAACGACCCGGCGAAGTGGCATCGCAATGTGCCGCAGTTCGCGCGAGTGCGGTACCAGCAGGTTTATCCCGGGATCGATCTGGTTTACTACGGCAACCAGGGACAGCTGGAATACGACTTTGAAGTCGCTCCGGGCGCCGATCCGGCGCAGGTGGCGCTGAAATTTCGGGGGTCGGAGCCGCTGCAGCTCGACGCTCAAGGCAACCTGGTGCTGGCCAGCCGCGACGGCGATGTCCGCCTGAAGGCGCCGCGCGTGTACCAGAAGTTTGGCGACGTGCAGCGGCCGGTACGGGGACATTTCGCGCTCCGAGGAAAAGATCAGGTTGGATTTGAGGTTGGCGCCTACGATCGCAGCCGCGAGCTGGTGATCGATCCGGTGCTGACCTACTCGAGCTACCTCGGCGGCAACGCCAACGAAGGTTGCCTGGCCATCACCGGCGTGACCGCCTCGGGCTGTCCTGCGATTGCGGTAGATTCCGCTTTCAACATCTATGTCGCCGGTCCGACTACCTCCACGGATTTCCCGCTGACCCCGCCGCCGGTTCCGCCCGCCACGGGGCCGCTGCCGTACCAGTCCGCGCTCAAGGGTGGGGCCGATGTGTTCGTCACCAAGCTCGATCCGACTGGATCGACCATCCTGTTCTCGACCTACCTGGGCGGCAGTCTCGATGACACCACTGCCGGGTTGGCCGTGGACGCGGCCAGCGATGTTTACGTGGCAGGGAATACCCTGTCAAACACCGATTTTCCTGTAACTCCGGCGAATGCTCCGCAGGTTGGCCCGCTCACCGCGGCCAATCATGTTTTTGCCAGCGAGTTGTCGCCCGATGGCAGCGCGCTTCTGTATTCCACCTATCTCGGCGGCGACGGTGTGGACACGGCGAGCGGGTTGGCCCTGGATTTCCACGCCAAGATGTACCTTACGGGGACAACCACATCCACCGACTTTCCGACCACCGCGACCGCATTTCAACTCATGCCCAAGGCGGCCAGCCAGTTCTTCATCACCAAGCTGGATCCGGTGGCCACCAGTTCAGCAAACAGTCTGGCCTACTCCACTTACCTCGGCGGAGCTGTAACCTTGCTCGGAGCACCCGGCGAGGCAGTCGGCGGCGGCATCTTTGTGGATGCCAATACCTCCAACGTCTTCGTCACCGGAGGAACCACATACGCGGACATGGGCTTGAACTCGTCGCAGACCTTTATTTCATGCGGCGCGAGTTTCCCCAACTGCCGGCATGCCATTGCCGGACGCTTTGACCTCACCAAGGCCTCATCGGCGCAGGAATTGTTCTTGACTTACCTGGGCGGGACTGGAGACGACGTCGGCTACGGCATCGCCGTGGATGGCAGCCTTGATGTCTACATCACCGGTTCTACCACGTCGCCCGATGTAACTTCGGCTACGATTGTGGTTCGCGACCCGGTGTATCCCACCACCGTGGTTCCATTCCAGCCCTGCCTGGATTCCGCCAGCGCGTTGGCTACGGCTTGTCCTGCGGGCGTGACGGCAAAGGACGCCTTTGTCGCCAAGTTCACGCCTCCCTGCGTGGGCGTGTCTTGCACTACGACCAATGTGCCGCTGGTTTACTTCTCGTACCTGGGCGGTTCTGCGGACGACATTGGCTACAGCATCGTAGTAGATCCAAACCAGGGGGCGCGCATCACCGGCTCGACTGCCTCCAACGACTTTCATTTGTTGAATAACACCAGCGTGCAGGCGGGGTTTGGTGGAGGCCCTACCGACGCTTTTGCCGCGCGCATCGATACCACCGCAACCACCAACACCGCATCGGGTCACTTCTCCACTTACCTGGGCGGCAGCGGCGCAGATAGTGGTACCGGCATCGCGCTTGATTCCCGCAGTAACACCTACCTTGCCGGCGAGACTGCTTCGGGCAATTTCCCCACCCTCAATCCGTTTCAGCCGTCGCCGAGCGGCGGCAGCGATGCCTTCGTCACCAAGCTGGGACCGAGCGTGAACCTGGCGCTTACCGTAACCCCGTCGCCAGCCGCCCCAGTGACGGTTGGCGTTGGCAACGAGGTGACCTTCAAATACACCATCACCAACAATGGGGACGCGGTTTCGGGCGTCAGCTTTACTGACATCCTGGCCGCAAGCGGCTCCACACTGGTATCCACACCCACTGCATCGCCGGGCACTTGCAGTGCGGCCAACGGAGGCACAGTACTTTGCAACATTGGGACCTTGAACGGCGGCGGTATTGCGACCATCACGGTCCTGGTGACACCGACGGTGGGGCCTACGGTGGGCAACAGCGGCCAGGTTACGGTGGCCGGTTCGGCGTTCGCCGTGTCGGCCAGTTCCAGTGCCACGGTGAATGATTTCTCTCTAACTCCGCCACCGGCTCCGTCGAGCGTCACCGTGGATGCGGGCAAGCCGGCCACCTACCAGGTAATGATTACACCGACTGCCACACCCTTCCCGAACTCGGTCGGCCTCTCCTGTACTGGCGCTCCGACGGGGGCGACCTGTAACTTCACTACGAGGACATTCACCAACCTCGACAATGGAGCGGTCAGCACTACCTTGAACATCAACACGACGGTGCGTCCGACCCCAGTTGCTAGCTTGTTTCAACATGGGGGTCCGCTCGGCCCGCTGTCGGCTGCCTGGCTGCCAGTTTCAGGATTGGCGCTGCTGGGCGTGGGGATTGGCAGAAAAATGTCGCGCAAGCGCCGACTCCTGGGCGGCCTGGTTCTGGGCGGGTTCCTGGCCTTACTGATGCTGCAGGCGGGATGCGGCACCAGCAGCACCGCTGCGGTGCCCATCAGCGGCACGCCGGCGGGAACGTATCCCATCACTATCACTGCCACTTCCGGAACCGTGCCTCACAGTGCGACGGTGCAGCTGGTAGTGAAGTAGCCAAGATCTACGGAGACAAAAATGGGGCGGGCCATATTGGCCCGCCCCATTTCATGGTCGCAATTGTTCGAAGCGAGCGCCCTAGTGTGGCCCCGCCGCGTTCGGCAGCACCATGAATTGCAGGCTGCAGACGTTCAGCAGGTCCGGCCGGCCATCGGCATTAAAGTTCGCTGCAAACACGAAACTCCCGCCACAAGAGTTCAATGTGCTGGGTGCCTGGAAAGTTCCGTTGCCGTTTCCGTTCAGGATTACGGTCCTGCCTGCCACAGCGACGTCCTGCTTGCCGTCGCCATTGAAGTCGCCCACCTCAAGCTTAGTAGGAGTGACTCCCAGTGGAACTGGAACCGCGGCTCCGAAGGTGCCGTCTCCCTTGTTCAAGAGAACGTCGAGCGCGTTGCTGTTGTAGTCCGACGCTACCAGGTCCGGCTTTCCATCGCCGGTGAAGTCAGCAGCGCGAACGTCTTTCAGGAATTGACCAGCGTTGTAGTTCTTGACCGTTGAGAAGGTACCGTCCCCTTTGCCAAGCAGGTCGGTAATCGAAGTCGAGCCTTGGACGGCGGCATCCAGTTTGCCGTCTCCATTGAAGTCGGCCAGGGTGACGGCGAACGAATCGAACGCCGTCCCCGTTGGAACTGCCGACTGGAAGCTGCCATCGCCATTATTCAGCAGGATGCTGATGGTGTTGTCCTTTAAGCTGGTGACGGCGATGTCGAGTTTGTGGTCGCCGTTAAAGTCGCCCAAGGCTATCCCGACCGCATCCCTGCCCGCACTGTACGTGACCGGCGAGCCTAGAGTGCCGTCGCCATTGTTCAGAAGAACCAGGACCGAGCCCGTAGCGCTGGTGCTGGCTACGACTACGTCGGGTTTCCCGTCACCGTTGAGGTCGCCGACGGCAATCGGGCCGATCTCGACGCCTAGGGAATAGACGGTGGGCGATTGGAACGTGGAGTCTCCATTCCCGTTGAGAACGTCCACATCGCCTCCGTTTCCGATGATGGCGTCCATTTTCCCGTCACTGTTAATGTCGCCGATTGCCGCCGATTGCGGTGCCGGCACCGGGGTCACGCGCGGGGCCTGCAAGCTGCCATCGCGGTTGATGATCGCCAGGCTGACTAATTGCCCACCGTCTGCCACCGCTAACCCCAGTTTCTGTCCCACTCCGAACTTCGCGCTCAAAAGTCCCACCGGGCCCAATCCCACGCCGTAAACAACCGGAGCTTGCAAGGTTCCATCTCCGTTTCCCAGCAGCACGCTGACTTCTCCCAGCGGGCTTGCAATGGCCACGTCTGGCTTTCCATCGCCGCTGAGATCAAGGACGACTGCGGCCTGAGTGGAGGATGATTGGCCGTCGACGGTATACGAAGTCGCGCTCTGGAATGTGCCATCGCCGTTCCCCAGCTGAACAAACAACGCGTTGACAAACCCATTCGTTTCGACCAGGTCCAGCTTTCCGTCCAGGTTCAGGTCAGCCAGGCTCAAATTGAGCCCCCCACTAGTAAAGGCAATCGGCGACTGAAAAGTCCCATCTCCGTTGCCCAGGAAGGTTTTGCCACTGCCTGCGACGCCGGCCACCAAGTCGAGTTTGCCGTCGCCGTTCACGTCACCCAGCGATAGTGAACTCGGCGCATCGTTGCGCGTCGAACCGGTGCTGTAATTCACCTCAGCCTGGAATGAGCCTGTGCCAGTCCCGAGCAACACGCTGATGTTATGGCCGAAGTTGTTGGCCACGGCGACGTCGAGATCGCCGTCTTTGTTGAAGTCCCCCAACACAAAAGCGAGTCGCCGCAATCCCTGGAAGAACACCGAATGCGCGGTCTGAAAGGTGCCGTCGCCGTTGCCCAGCAGCAGATTCATTCCCACGCTGCCGGTGCCGGTGAGCACCGCAATGTCCGGTCGCCCGTCATTGTTGAAGTCACCTGCGCCAATTGCCACCGCACTTGCAGTCAGAGTGTAGTTCACTGCTGCCTGGAACGTGCCGTTCTTATTGCCAAGCAGCACGCTGACCGTGCTGGCTCCGGCGATGGCGACATCGGTAATCCCATCGTTGTTGAAGTCGCCGATCGCGATGCTATTCGCGGCCGTTACCGGATAGGAGGGCACGGCGAAGAAGTCGGCAGTAGCTGCCGTCCCGACTTGAGTAAAGCTCACGACGCAACCTAGCAGCACTAACGTCAGGATCAATTTGTAAGTCATTCCAGTCTCCTCTAGCAATCTGTCCTCAGCCCTCAGTGCGGTCCCGCCTCGATGTCGTCGCACGTGGTCACTCTATCGACGACCCCGAGGGCTGGTTCCCATTAGAGCGAAAAGAATCCGTCTAGTGCGGCCCCGCCGCGTTGGGCAACGTAGTCAGTGGTCCGGTGCCGCAAGCGTCCAGCAGATCTGGCCGGCTGTCGGCATTGAAGTTGGCAGATATCAGAACTAACCCACCGCACACGTTCAACGTGGACGCCGGCTGGAACGTGCCATCGCCATTTCCATTCAGGATATCGACAAACGAATCGGAAACCGCAATGTCCTGATTGCCGTCGCCATTGAAATCGCCCACCTCGATGAACCGAGGTCCAGCGTTCACCGGAATCGCAACCGGCGCAGCGAACGTCCCATCCCCTTTGTTGAGGAGCAAGCTCAAGGTGGAAGGAGAAGTATTGTTGGCCACGATGAGGTCGGGCTTATTGTCGCCATTGAAGTCCGCAGCACGAATACTCAAGAGCGATTTTCCCGCTGGATAGTTCTTGCCCGCCCGCAGCGTCCCATCGCCGTTCCCAAGCAGCACCGTCACTTTTGCTGAACCTTGCACCGCAACGTCCAGCTTGCCGTCACCGTTGAAATCCGCCAACGCCAGCGAAAGGGGAAGAAAGGCAACCGGATACGTAACCGCCGACTGGAAACTGCCGTCGCCGTTATTGAGCAGGATGCTCACCGTGTTGTTGCTGAGGTTCGTGACCGCGATGTCGAGCTTGTGATCGCCGTTAAAATCCCCGAGCGCGACTGCATTGGGAACGTCTGCCACGCTGTAGCTGACTGACGATCCGAATGTCCCATCACCGTTGTTGAGCAGCACCTCGACGGTAGATCCTTTGTGCGGCACCGAGCTGGTGACCACAACGTCCGGCTTGTTGTCCCCGTTAAGGTCCCCAGCAGCGATCGCTGCGGGGTCAGCACCAGCAGGATAGAGAATTGCCGGCTGAAAGCTGCCGTCACCATTGCCGTTCAGCACCTGCAGACTGCCCAGAGTTTCGAGCACGTCCAGTTTGCCGTCGCCATTCACGTCCGCCGCCACCAGACCCTTGAAGGTTGGCCCCTGGGTGACGCGCGGCGCCTGCAGCGTGCCATCTGCATTGCTGATGACCAGGCTCACCGTTTTCGCCGCCGGTTCGGTCGCGATCACGCCCTGCTTGTGGCCCGCGCCGAAGTTTCCAGACACGATCCCCCACGGCTCGACTCCATCGCCGTAGAACACCGCATTTTGGAACGTGCCATCGCCATTCCCCAGCAGTACGCTGAGTGTGCCGCCACCCGCATCCGTCACCACCGCGTCGAGTTTGCTATCACCATTCAGGTCGAGCAGTGCGAGCCCTTCAGGTCCCGTGCCCGCAGGATAAGAAGCGCCTCCTGTCTGAAACGTGCCGTCCCCATTGCCCACTAAGACGTTTACCGCGAGGTTCGAGCCGACCGTGACGAGATCCAGCTTGCCATCGCGATTGACGTCCGCCAGCACTGAGGTGATCGGAACAAAGCTCAACGTCTGCGCAGTGGCTGCCTGAAATGTGCCGTCACTGTTGCCCAGCAGCACGTCCACGGTCTCGAAGCCAAGCCCGGTGACCACCAGATCAAGCTTGCCATCGTTGTTGATGTCCCCCGCGGTGATGAACGTCGGCCGGAACCGCGTTGTCAACGTGTAGCTGACCGCCGGCTGGAAGTTGCCCGTCCCCAATCCCAGCAGAACGCTAACAGTCGCGCTCGTGGTGTTGGCGACCGCGACGTCCGCATTGCCGTCCTGATTGAAATCGCCGACCACCAGCCATGCGCGCTTCAGTCCCTGATAGAAAATTGGATGAGCCGGCTGGAACGTGCCGTCACCGTTGCCCAGCAACACACTAAGCTGGGTCGTCCCCGTGGCGTTGGCGACGATAATGTCCGGCCGCCCGTCGTTGTTGAAATCAGCCACTCCCACCGACACCGGCCCCGTGCCCACCGCATAACTGACTGCACTCTTGAACGTGCCATTGCTCTGGCCCAGCAGCACGCTGATGTTGTTGTCGCCGTTGTTCGCGACCACTAGATCCGTCAGTTGGTCATTGTTGAAATCGCCACTGGCGACAGCTTGCGGATTCGAGCCTACATTGAACATGGTGGGTGTGAAGAAGTCCGCTGCCGAAGAAACATTGGCCAGCAGGCAGATGGAAACTGAGATTGTGAGCTGGAAAATTCTCCGATAGTTGCGCATGATCCACTCCCAAGTTGAGATCGCCGGCTTGGCTTTCCACTCAATCCCAGGAGGCCTTCCGCGGATGTGGACGACCCGAGCAACGCAACGGCAGCACGGAGGAAGTGCAAGCCGCCCGAAAACATTCAATTTTCCCTGGGATGAGCGAGCCGTTCTCGAACTGACGCCGGGACCCGAGTGCGATTTCTTAAACCCGGCTTCGCCGAGGAAGTTTCGCGGGGACAGAGGAGAAGGTCAAGGCGCAACATGCAAACTTAAGGCTTGGAGACGATAGGCTCTGTTGGTGGAACAGAACCGCCCGCATGCTCCAGGCGGAACGTGTGGGTTCTTTCTACGCCCCCGCCGACAGTTTGTGGTGGCTCTTGGTCTGCGCGATTCCGTACTGGCGGATTTTGTAGAGCAACGCCTTGTAGCTGATCTTCAGCATGGCGGCTGCCTGCTTGCGGTTCCAGTTGGTTTGTTCGAGCGCTTGCGTGATGGCTTCCGCTTCGGCTTCGTCCTTGGCGTTGCGCGCGAGAGACTTCAAGCCTCCGCCACCGCCTCCGCCGCTCATTCCGGCTTCCGGGTGGCGGGGCGCGGTGTCGAAGCCGGCGCCGTTGCCGTCGTTCTTGGGATTCAGTTCGGCGATGGCCAGCTTTTCGTCGGCCAGGATCAAGTAGCGCTTGATGAAGTTGCTCACTTCGCGCAGGTTGCCCGGCCAGGAATAGTCCTGGCAGGCCTGCATCATGGTGGGCGAGAGCGGCAGCGGCGCGCGGGCGTAGCGTTCCGACATGCGCGACATGAAGTGTTTCAGCAGGATCGGCACTTCTTCTTTGCGCTCGCGCAGCGGCGGCAGCTGCAACATGAAGGCATTCAACCGGTAATACAGATCTTCGCGCAGACGCTTGGTAGCCAGGGCTTCCGGGATGTTGATGTTGGTGGCGGCCAGGATGCGCACGTCTACTTTGATGACCGAGCGGCTGCCCAGGCGCGAGAATTGCTGGTCCTGCAAGACGTGCAGCAATTTGGCCTGCAGAAGCGGCGGCATCTCGCCGATTTCGTCCAGCAGGATGGTGCCTTTGTTGCACAGTTCGAACTTGCCCGGCTTGGGATGGGTGGCTCCGGTGAAGGCGCCGGCTTCGTAGCCAAACAACTCGCTCTCAAGCAAGTCGGCAGGCACGGCGGCGCAGTTCACTTTCAAGAAGGTGCGATGGGCGCGCGGCGAAAGCTTGTGAATCAGGCGCGCCAGAACTTCTTTGCCGGTCCCGCTTTCACCCAGCAGCAGCACCGGGATATCTACGTTGGCCACCAGCGCGGCTTGCGAGCGGATCTTGCGCATGGCGGGACTGGCGGCGACGAAGAACACATCGTCGCAAAGTTCTTCGACTTCTCCAGCGTAGTTCTGCTGGTTGGTGCCCAGGCATTGATCAATGACCGCGTCCAGTTCGGCTTTCTGAAACGGCTTGGTCAGGTAATCGTGAGCGCCGAGTCGAATCGCCTGCACAACCTTGCGGGTGTCGCTGACGCAGGAAAGCATGACCACTTTCACGCCGGGGTAGGCCTGGCGCAGCTGCTCCAGAGTTTCCAGCCCATCGATCCCGGGCATTAGCAGGTCGAGCAACACCAGGTCCGGATGCAAGCCTTTCTGCACGCGTTCCAGCGCTTCCTCACCTGTTGATGCAGTCTCGACTTTGTAGTCGTCGACTTCCAGCAGGGTCTTGATGTACCGCAACATCCCCGGTTCGTCATCGACCAGCAAAATGTTGGCCGTATCGCTCATTTATTTTTCCCTTTGTTGGTCGAGTTGGGCACAGGCTTGAGCGGGATGATGAAAGAGAACTTGCAGCCGCTCCCCGGGTCGCTTTCTACCCAGATTTTTCCGCCCATGCCATTCACCAGGCGGCGCGCGATGGCCAGACCCAGACCCATTCCGTCCGACTGTTTTTCGGTCTGCGGCAGGCGGAAGAAGTCGTCGAACACTTCGATGTGATACTCCGCCGGGATGCCCGGCCCGGTATCGGAAACGCTCACCTTGATGGAGTTGGGGAGAGAAGTACTTTGCCGCCGGCGGTCGCTGGTGATGCCCGGCTTCTCGGCCGCGCGGCGTTCCCACATGTAGGGTTCGGCGTGCAGCCAAACGGTTCCGCCCGATGGCGTGAACTTGGAGGCGTTTTCCAGCAGATTCGAGATCACGCGCTGTATTTTGGCGGAGTCGAAGGGGAACGGCGAGAGCTTGTCGTTGGCCAGAAAATAAAGCGCCAGCCCGCGCTCTTGAAAGCGGCTCGACCACAGGCGGCAGACCTCGGAGAGGCAGGCGTTCATGTCGCCGGGCTCGTACTGCATGCGGATCTCGCCAATTTCCAGCACGCTGTAACTGAGGAAGTCCTGGATGAAGGTTTGCAGACGTTGCCCGCTGGAGTGCATGTCGGTCAACACTTCGCGCTGGCGGTCGTTGAGCGTGCCCAGCTTCCCGCTCTGCAGCAATTCAACGTATCCGTTCATGATGGCCAACGGAGTTTTCAGGTCGTGGGCCGCCGAGGCCAGGGCATTCGTGGTGCGCAAAAACCTTTCCCGCAACTGGGTGTACTCCTGCAGCAGATCGTGGCGGCAGCTGGGATCGGGACAAGCTTGTCCCGAGGCTGGCTTGGCCGGGCATAGTTCCGCGGCCGCTGCAGTTGACTCTGAGGGCTGGGAGAGACACGTGTTGTCAGGTGTTGCAGACATGTGCGCAATCGCGTGGCTTGGCTAATCCGGGGAGGGGAAACGGCACTCAACTTTGGTCTGGCTGAAGATGAATGCTATGCCCCGGATGTTATGACAGCCCCAAGCCGGTGTCAACGAAAAATGCACGTAAATTGTCACGGAAGGGAAAAACCTTGCGGTTGTAAGCACTTCAAGAGGCAGGCCAAGTGCCGCTACAGGGGCGAATGCGTGGCGAAAATTGACCCGTGCAATGTGGTGCAGCAGCATGGAAAGATCAGCAAAACCGGCAGAATTCCCCCTATTTCCCGGTAAAAGCTGGTCGAAGTGGATCGGGGTTTGGCCCCCAAGGTGCGGTACAACGGCGGTTATTCTCTACGCAAGAGGCCTGCTTGATTTCACGGAAGCCAGAAACTGAGCGCCGGAAGTGGCCGCGTTTGCCGCTTGCCATACCCGTGTTTGTGCGCAGTCGCGACGAAAAGGGCAAGGAATTCCTGGAGTTCGCCACGGCGTTGAACATTTCAGCGGGTGGAGCGCTGGTGGCCGTGCGCCGCTCTTTGCCGCCAGCGGCGCAGGTTTTGCTGGAGATCCCCAGTGCGCCCCTGTCCGCAACCACCGCTTTGCCCAAAGCTTCGCGGACTTTGCGGGCCAAGACGCTGCGCGTAACCCATGCCGAGGGTTACCACTTGGTGGGACTGAAATTCTCCCGGCCCCTGCTCAATCACCTTTCCGAAACTCAGTCCGCCAGACGGAAAGTTGCTTCTTCGGTGTGAAAACTTTTTCCTACGGTTAAACCATAGTATGGGCCGGACTTCTACGGTCCTTCGAGCCCATCCCCAACCCATCATAATCGCCGTAATCTCATAAAGAGAATAGGTTTAACCACGATTTGAGGGGTGTGCCTGGTGGGGGCAGGAGTTTGGCTCTCGGGGTGCACATAAAAGTTCTGCACATAGGAGACTTGGGGCCCAAATGGCAATAGCACCGACAAATCCCGTCAGTTCCCTGGTTCAGTCATTAGGGGAGATTCCGCCGGACGCTGTAGTTTTTGGCCGGTCCAGCGTCATGCAGGCGGTCCGCGAGCGCCTCGACAAGGTAGCCGGCGCCAACGTACCGGTCCTGATCCAGGGGGAAAGCGGCACGGGCAAAGACATCATCGCGCGCATGATTCACAGTTTTTCACCGTGGAAAAGCGGCCCCTACGTGAAGGTGAACTGCCCTGCGATCCCCGGCACCTTGCTGGAGAGTGAGCTTTTCGGTTACGAGAAAGGCGCCTTCACCGGTGCGTACGGGATGAAGCCGGGCCGGGTTGAAATGGCCCACCGCGGCACCCTTTTCCTGGATGAAATTTCGGAACTAGATCTGGCCCTGCAGTCGAAGCTGTTGCAGTTGCTGCAGGACGGGCAATTCTGCCGCATCGGCGCGCAAGAAGACAAGAAAGTGGAAGTCCGGATCGTGTGCGCTACCAACCGCGTGCTGGAAACCGAAATCGAAAACGGCACCTTCCGCCAAGACCTGTTCTACCGCATTAACGTGGTGAATCTGCGCCTTCCGGCACTGCGCGAACGGCGGGGCGACATCGAAGACCTGGCCCAGTATTTCCTGGAATACTACAACCGGAAGTACAACTGCCGGGCGCGGGCGCTGTCGTCGGACCTGATGGCGATCCTGCAGAAATACCATTGGCCGGGCAACATCCGCGAACTGGAGAACCTGATCAAACGCTACGTGATTCTGGGCAACGAAGACGTGATCACCACCGACCTGGTTTCGCGCGAGCAGGAGTACTTCAATCCCGAGATCAATCTGGATGGCCCCATCTCGCTTAAGAAGCTCACCCGGCAGGCGGTGCGCGAACTGGAACGCAAAGTCATTTTGAAAGTACTGCAAGCCAATCACTGGAACCGCAAGCAAGCCGCGCGTGCGCTGAGCATCAGTTACCGGGCGCTGTTGTACAAGATCCGCGATGCGGGTCTTCCAGCGAACGGGTCGTCGCGGCGGCGTGCTGAACCAATGCCCAATCAGGGTGCAGCTGCCGACTAACCAACCAGCCTCCTCCCCTCCAGATTCCTTTGCCCTCGCGTGCTTCCAAGTCGCGGCCGCGTGTGTCAACCCAGCCGGTGTGGCCAGACCTGTTCTTGGGTGTTGCAATCTTTGACACGCGAAAACATATTGCTTAGCTATGCACGGCTTTGCATAGGAAGCCGGGGAGTGGGTTGCTTTGGGCTCCTTATCTTATTGAACAGTAGCAACTTACAAAAATCACGAGTTTGGTATCCGGGGTGCTTTTAAGAGGATGCACGAGAGCATTCTTCCCCCCGCACTCGTGCGGAACCACTTCGTCGATTCCCCCCTGACGCGGTGAAATTCGCACCTTCCTGGGAGGCAGTAAAACGTATGGCAAAGAAACTCATTCTACTGGCTGTTCTTGCTCTGGCTCTGCCGATGGCGGCGTTTGCCAGCAGCCAAGTAGATTTCACCAACAGCGGCGGCATGCTAACCGGGAGCAGCAGCGGACTTTCGCTGAGTGGCTCCACGTTGGTAGCCGTCAACGGGCTCAATGGGGGCGGACTGATCACCGGTTCGAACCTGGGTAGCCTGAGCTTCTCCACTGGCGCTCTGACCAGCGGCTCACTGCAGATGGGTGGGACGTTTGCGGCCGGCGGCAGCTTTACCATCGCGGGCAACGGCAGCAATGGCGTTCCCAACGGTGTGATCTTCTCCGGCAGTTTCAGCGGCCCGGTAAGCTGGACGCTAGTAACCCTGGCCAACGGCACCCACAACTACATCCTGACGGGTGTGTTGACGGGAACCAATGCCAATGGTTTCACCAGCAACGGCGTGACCGTGCAGCTGACCATCAATACGGGCAAGGGCTTCTTCAATGGCTCGACCCAGATCTCCAGCGGTGACACCAACATCGTAGTTCCCGAGCCGGGCTCTCTGACCCTGCTGGGCACCGGTTTGGTTAGCCTGGCCGGAGTCGTTCGCCGCAAGATAAAGAAGGCGTAGTCGACCCCGGAACCCCTGATTTCTTCTAAACCCTGCCGTGGCAACACGGCAGGGTTTTTCTTGTTGGGCCCTGAAACCGGTTGGCTCGCGGGCGTCCCAGCCGGTGGGAGCACCCGGCATGCGGGTGTTCGTACCGTCACCATGAAGGAAAGTTCGGTGACGCTGCACACACCCGCCCCTTGCAAAAAACCGCAAGGAGCATGGCACCCCCGAATTATTTTTCTGACTTACAATTGCCCGCCAAGGGCGGGCCACCCGCCGGCGAACCGCAAGATTGAATTGCAGGCTTTGTTCCAGCTTCTAACGAGGATAGGATCTTGAGCCCGACGCCCCGCCTTCAAGGCAACCGCGAGCGGAGAGAGACGGTGCAGTGGACATGCTGTGAGATTGATTTTTCCGAAATCTGCACCAGAGATTGAACGTGAGTCAGCCTACTGTACAGTGACCGGCTGCTGGTCGGAGTCGGCTTGGTCGCAGCCAGTGAGTTCCAGGCCCCAGGTCTCGCCACTCTCCAGCGCTTCCACCCCAATCTGGAATTCCTTGGTGCCTTCCAGTGCTCTTACCCAAACAACCTTAAAACTAATCTTGCGCTGGCGGTACTGCACCATCACCTTGTCACCCAACTTGAGTTGGTAGTGAATGGCGCCAATACGGGCACCCTGGGGAGTGATGTCCAAGGTGTGGGCCAATTCGTTGAAGGCTTTGTTGGTGATGTCCTTCGCCCAAACTCGAATCGGCAAAACCATCTTGATGCGCTTGTGCTTGCGTCTTGCGGTTGACATGATTGCACCTTCTGGCCCCGACGTGCTTAAAGTGCCCAATCTACCCCGTTGAAGTGCAGGTGGGATGCCAGAGGAGGGTTTGATCGGTCTCTAGATGGAACCCCGGATCTCTTGATAGATCAACGGTTTGCCGGTATGGGATTTGTTCCCGCGAAGGTACATACGGCCCCGACTGACACATTTTGTCAGGCGGGCGACAGGTTTCGTCGAAGCCCCGGACTGGAGCCGGCCTCAGGCGGCTCGCTTTTGGCGGAAGGGAAGGGCGCGCAGCACCCGTCCCTTAATGCGCCTGCTCAGCTTCCGGCGCACGCCTAGCTTCCGCAGCGGCACAATCAACCAGATCACGCCGGCAAGAAACATGAGAGTGGTGGCGATCGCAAGATACCCTTCGACTGGATTCATGGAAAGCCTCCCCCAAGCGTTCAGCGGTCGCGCTGAGATGGAACTGGCAGCAGAGGACAGGGAGGATTCTAGCCAGTATCCTGTTACGGCGGGACGACGGGCACATGAACAGTGTGTGAAATTTGGGCGGGAGCGCGTGAGTTGTTCCACGCGCGCGAAGGCAGCTCACGGCCGGGCCCAATGGGCGGGCGCGTATAACCGGCCAGCTAGGATTTCAGCTGGGCCAACGCCTTCTTCACATCGCCTGCGGCGGAGTAGCTGGGATTAATTTTCAGCACGCGTTCCAGGTGCTGCCGGGCCAATGCCGGCTGGTTGTCTTTCTGATACGCCATCCCCAAGTGATAGTGGACGGTTGGGTCGTCGGCGTTCCTGGCTTTTTCACCCAATTTCAGAGCTTCCTGGAACAGATCGATGGCGGATTTGTAGGCGCCTTTCTGGTAGTAAACCCAGCCCAGGGTATCGGCAGCGTTGGGCGAATCGGGCATGCCGCCGCGCGCGGTTTGCGCCAGCGAAAGAGCCACGTCCACGTTGCCGCCGGTCTCCAGAATGACGTAGGCAAGATTGTTCGAGGCGAGAGGATTGTCAGGCTTGATCTCCAGCGCTTTCTGGTAAGCATTCTTGGCTTTGTCCCAGTCCTGCTTGGATTCGTACAACTCGCCCATCAGGATGTAGAAGCTGGCCTCGCGCGGATTGTCCTTGATGGATTGCTGGTAGGTGGCAATGGCCTGATCGGTTGAACCCTTGGCCACCTGTACCTGGCCCAGCTTCAGCAGGGCGTCGGAATTGCTCTTGTCGAGTTCAGCCGCCTTCTTGAGGGCAGCTTCGGCGCCAGCGATGTCTTTCTTGTTGTTGAACAGGGCCGTGCCCAGCAGGTCGTAAAACACGCTGCTGTTCGGCACCTTGGCAATCTGTGTGTGGGCAGCGGCAACCGCCTTGTCTACCTGCTTCTCCAGAAGGTAAGTGTTCATCAGGCCGCTCAGTCCGTCGGATGAGCTAGCGTCGCGATCCAGGGCCTGCTGAAAGGACTTCTCCGCGTCGGCAAAGTTCTTCTGAGCGATGCGCAAGTTGCCCAGTTGAATGAAACCCACAGGGCTTTGGGGCGCGACTTCCATGGCTTTACGGATGTCCTGCTCGGCCTTATCGAACTGCCTGCGGTTGATGGCAGAGATTCCCCGCAAGGCATAGCCGTCGGGGGAAGCCGGCTGCAGGTTGATGATCTGGGTCGCGGCCTGTTCCAGTTCGTCCATGTCGTTCTTGCGCAGCGCCACTGCTGCCAAGGCACGCTGGGCCTCAGCCAGGTCGGGACGAAGGCGAACGGCGTTCCGCCACTCGCCTTCGGCGCGTGCCAGGTCACCCACTTGATCGAAGGCCAGGCCCAGGTGGTAATGGGCGACGCCGTTATCGGGATCATTCTTCAGCGCGGTCTGCAAAGTTTGTGCGGCGTCGGTGGGGTGCCCGTCGCGAAGCTGGATCTGGCCCCGGTAGACTAGGCCGTCGGTATCGCTGGGGGTAGTCTTGAGAATTTCATCATTCAGTTTGCGGGCTTCGTCCAGCCGGTTCTTCAGGATGAGTAGCTGAATGTAGTTCTTCTTTACCTGCGGGTCTTTGGGATGGTCCTGGTTCAACTGGCTGTATTCGGTGGTGGCCCTGTCGAGGTCACCGGTCGCAAAATAGAAGTCGCCCAGCATGCGGTACCCGACCGAGTCATCGCTCAGCTCGCGCTTGCTCTGCTTCAGGAACTCTTCGGCCTCGTTCTTTTTCCCTTGCGCCAGCAAAAGCCGGGCGAGGGCGGCGCGAGGATCGGGGTTTTTGGGCTCGACATCGATGGCGTGGTGAAACTGCTGCTCGGCCTCGGCGAAACGGCTGCGAGACTGGTAGAAGCTACCCAGGGCGACGATCGCACTGATCGACTTGGGACCGAGCTCGACGGCTTTCTTGAAGTTGACTTCGGCGGCGTCCGGCTCATTGGTGCGCAACTGCAGCAGCGCCAGGTTCAGGTACGATTCGGAGCGCGCCGGATCAAGGCTGACCGCCTTCTGCATTTCCAGGATGGCTGCGGCAAAGTCCTGTTCCGCAGCCGCCATGTTGGCCACGGCAATATGCGTTTGCGGATCATTTGGCCGCTTGGCCAGCAGCCACTCCACGTGGTCCTTGGCTTGTTTCAAGTCTCCGCCGGCGATCAGCAGGTTCGCCACATCGAGGCGCGCCTGAAAATTGTCCGGCTGCAGCTCCAGGGTGCGGCTGAGTTCGCTGTAGGCACGAACCCATAGCTGCTGCTTCAGGTAGGTCTGGGCCAACTGGTAGTGGGCCTCGGCAAAGCGCGGGTCCACTTGGATCGCATTGCTGAACTGGATGGAGGCCTCGCGATACTTGCCCTTCTCGAAGTAGCGCTGGCCGCTCTCCAGATATTTCTGTTTGCGCACGTTGGGATCGCGGGAGCATCCGACGAACAGGGAACAGATCAGACCCAGAGCCAGGACGAAACGAAATGCGGATGAATTCCTCATTAACTAATCTCCCAAAGCGTTCGCTACGACGCCAAACCAAGGCTTGCCGCAGAACCCAAGGTATAGCAATTTCTGCACCAACCAAACATTACTCCCGTCACCGGGCGCGGTGGGCTGGTCAGCGCGGAACATAGTTGTTGATCACCGGGACCACCCCGCCGGCAAACGAAACCAGCCGCTGCTGGGCGGCGTCGGGGTTTTCTCCGGGAGCCATGGGCGTGGTCACCCGAATCAACGAGCCATCGCTGCGGTTCATACGCATGGAGTCGGTCAGCAAGTAGAACTTAGCCCAGTACTCGCTCGCCACCGCGCGGTCATGCGCCCAGTACCAGTACAGCACCAGTTGACGGTCATCGCCCTTGGCAATCACATATCGATTGGCCGGGAACGGCGTGTGCCCCGGCAAGGCGAGTGTAATGCGGCTGGCTTCCAGCGGAAACCATCCCGACCCAGGAAGACAATTCTTGGGTGAGTGGATGGTGTCTCCAGCACGCTGGCTGGGGAAGTAGGCGATGTACAGGTCCACATATGGGCTGCGGACCGCGGTTTGTTGGTAAACCCGCAGCAGAAAATCTCCCGGCCCCAGAATTGCCAATTGATCGCTGGGGATGGGCACATCCGTGCCGATCCAATCACCCAGTTGACGCGGAAACGAGTTCAGCGGCTGGCGCGGAGCAATCACTTCCTGGCCACTGCGGGCCTGCAGAAATATGGCGGTGCCGGCCAGAAGGATGACCGCAATCGAGAATCTAAGCCGAGAGCCCACTGCTTTTATCCTTCCCGGGCCCGATGAGGCGCATAAGCCGGTGTAGCAGAAACAGCATTCCCAGGGAAACCACGAAGATCAGCCACCCGGAAAAGGCGTGAAAGAAACCCTCCGCTTTGTCCGGGTCCCAGTATTGCACCAACAGTCCGGTGCCGACGATGCGCAGGCTATTGGCGGCGACAGCAATGGGGATGGCACCCAGGGCGAGCACGGCCACGCGCATCCAGCGGTTTCCTTCCACCATGTAGCCGTAGATGATGGCCAGCGTGACCAGCGAGAGCAGGGAGCGAATGCCGCTGCAGGCTTCCGCCACTTCCAGCGGCATGGCCGGAAGGGTGATGACGTTGCCTTCCCGTAGAACCGGTACCCCGGCCAGAGGCAATAGTGTTGCTGCCACTTTGGACGCCAACAACTGCAGCGGAAAAGTGATCTGGTTGAAGATGAGCGCCGGGATCGGAATCATCAGAAGGAGAAATGCCCAGGGAAAGACCACGGCCCGAAAGCAGCCCCATCCCAAAAAGAAAATCACCAGACCAGCCAGAACGAGAAGTAAAGAGATGCGCGACAGAAACAGTTCCGCACCCAGCGCCCCGACCAGCAGCACGCCCACCGCGAGTATCAGGATCGGTAGGCCCCAATAGGAGGGCTTGGCGGATAGCGTCGCCAGCCGCGAGCGATCCTGCCAAAGCACGAAGAGAGCAAACAGGGGCACGAAAAAGCCATGGGAGAAATTCGGATCGTTCCACCACTGTACGGCCAAGCGAGAGAGGATGGAGGCGTAAAGCCACCCCATTAGCAAGAACAAGACCGCCGCTTGCCACCACCAATACCGCTTCTGGGCAGGCTGCACGTCTCGCCCAGGCAGAGATGCGACTTGTGCGAGGTAGCCCACGCTCTGGATTCGGGGAGAGTGCCTAGCATAAGCGAAACGCGGGAGGCGCGCAACCAACCAAGGTCGTTGCCGAGGGTAATTTTTGCCCCGCCTGAGAGCAATTTCGTCGGATGCAAAACGTGGAAAAGAAGTGGACTCTTTGCGGTGGATTTTCCACTTGGACAAGACCATGGAGCGAACCCGCTGCCGTTCGGTTCGCTACTTATTTTGCAATGACTTAGCAAAGATGGAAAGCTGGCTCCGGTAGTAACTAGGGCACTCGTTACCATAGAATGAGCAAATTTTTTCCCTTTTGTGCCGGTTTGATGTAGGTTATTCAAACGCAAGGGGCCCGGGTGAGGCGAAGAGTTTTCGTCTAAGCAATTGAAAATATTGGTACAGGCTTGGAACATCGGCGCGCCGTCACGACTCGGCGGTTGGCAGCAGCCTTGCATCTGGAAGACGCATTCTGTGACTCGTCAAAGCGTGGTTACAGCTTACCCCCCAAAGTATACAGGTTGAACAATGAATGAAGAGGTCCCGGTGAAGGCTGAGGCTTGGGGTAACCATTCCAGCCCCGAACAAGTCGAAGGACTGTTCTTGGAGGGTATGAGCCCGAGCGTCAAGGCGGTGGAAGCGGTGATTGGCGAGCTGGCGCAGAGGGAAATCCCGGTATTGCTGCTGGCCGAAGCGGGGGCGGGCAAACGCACCGTCGCTCGTCGAATCCACGAGGCCTCGGCCCGCTCTAACGAAGAGTTTGGAATCGCTCGCTGCTCCAGTTTGACGCCGGATGTATTCGACGCCACAGGACCGGACAGCCTGTTTGCCCAAGGCACAGTGTTCCTGGAGGAGATTGGGGACCTGAACTCTGCCTCCCAAGTCAAGCTGCTGGAATCGCTCTCGGCCGCAGAGGGGAACGGGAATGATCGCCTGCGAGCCCGGCTGATTTGCGGCAGCGCCCGCGATCTTGAGCACGAGGTCCGGTCAGGACGGTTCCGCGAAGACCTGTATTACCGCATCAGTGCGGTGTGCCTGCGCTTGCCCCCACTCCGGCAGCGCAAGGAAGACATACCTTACTTGACCAGCTTCTTCTTATCCAAGTATGCCCAGGATTTCCGGCGTCCGGTACCTGTGCTAAGTCCGCAGACGCTGCAGTTGTTTCGCGACTACGCCTGGCCGGGAAATATACGGGAACTGGAAGACGCGGCCAAAGCCATCGTGGCGCTGGGCGATGAAGCCATCGCCATGGGCGGGCTGCGCTCGGTGCTGCTGAAGTCGGAATGGTCGGCCAATGGCGAGCAAGTCTCGCTGAAGCACGCCGCCCGGGTGGCCTCGCGGGAAGCCGAGAAAGAATTGATTTTGAAGGTACTGACCCGGACACGGTGGAACCGGCGCCGGGCCGCACGCGAGTTGCAGATCAGTTACAAGGCCCTGCTCTACAAGCTGAAACAGATTGGTTACGGGGAGTACGGAACTTCGTAGTTTCTGAGGAGACAGCATGAAGGGAAAGTTTGCGTTCATTTTATGTTTCCTGCTCGCTTTGCCGCTGGCGGGCTGGGCGCAGGACGACGCGAAGGACAAGCCGGCCGCTGCCCCGCCGGAGGCGAAAGAACCCATGCCGGCGACGGGATCGGACTATGTGATCGGGGCCAACGACGATCTCCATATCTCCGTCTGGAAAGAACCTGACCTCACTGCCACGCTGCCGGTGCGCCCGGACGGCAAGATCTCATTGCCGTTGCTGAACGACGTGCAGGCCGCGGGTCTGACGCCGATGCAACTGGCGGCCTCGCTGACCGAAAAGCTGAAGAAATACCTGGCAGATCCGCGCGTGACCGTGGTGGTCACGCAGATGAACAGCAAGCGGATTTATGTGCTGGGAGAAGTGGCGCACACCGGGGCAATGGCCCTGCTACCCGACATGACGGTGCTGCAGGCGCTGGCCAGTGCCGGGTTCACCCAGTTTGCCAACACCAAAGGGATTTACATCCTGCGTACGGAAAACGGCAAACAGCAGAAGATGCCCTTCAACTACAAGCAAGTGGTGAAGGGTGAAGCCATGGCCCAGAACATCATGCTGAAGCCGGGCGATACGATTGTCGTCCCCTGAGGAACATGCGATGAACAAACACCACACGATTCGGGTGCTGCTGTTCCTGGCGATTTCGCTGGGAGTGGTCTGGGCACAGAGCGATAGCGGACAACAGCCGTCGGGTGACGCTACCCCGTCGAACACGGCGCAGCAGCCGGGTGACGCTACGCCATCAAGCACGGCGCCACAACCGGCTTTTGGGCAGAACGGCCCGACCGCTCAGCCCGCCGACAATCCGCCCCTTTCCGGACTGGACCAGCCCTCGCTGGAGCCTGGGTTCCTGGCCCGGAGCTTCCTGATTCCCGGAGTACACGTCAGCGAGTCGGCGGACTCGAACGTGGGCGGGAGTACAGGCAGTTCCGCGGTGCATTCGGTAACCCGCGCGGTGGGGTCACTGGCGCTGCAGAAACTTTGGAATCACTACACAACTACGCTCGACTACATCGGCGGAGCTGCGTTCTACAGCGGAATCGGCCGCAGCAATTCGGTGCTTCAGGAATTGAATGCGGATGAGCGGGTGCAATGGCGAACCGGCCAGCTTATCCTTCGCGACTCCTTTGCTTATGAACCGGAAGGCACATTTGGCTACGGTTCGTTCGGCGGGTCAGGCGGTTATCCGGGCGGCAGCGTCGGCGGCATTGGCGGCGGCGTCGGTGGGGGTCTCGGAGGGGGCATCGCCGGCGGTGGCGGCGGATTTTTCGGCGGCGGTCAGCTGGGGTCCCTGGGACAGCAGCCGCGCATCAACAACCTGACGCTGGCAGAAATTGCCGAAGCCCTAACGCCGCGGTCACAGGTTACCCTGACCGGCGGGTATGGCTTTACGGACTACATCGACAACACGCAGGGGCTCATCAACAGCGAGCACGTTTCCCTGCAGGTGGGCTACAACCACCAGATCAGCCGGCATGACCAGATAGGCCTGGTCGCCGGCTTCCAGGGCTTTCGTTATCCGATCACGGCCGCAGGCAACTTCAATACCTACCTGTGGCACGTGTTGTACGGCCACCGGATTACCGGCCGGCTGGACCTGGTTGCGGGCGGTGGTCCGCAACTTACGATCATTCACAGCGCCTTGTTCGGCGACTTTCAACGCCTCTCGGTAAGCGGCCGGGCTTCACTGCGCTACCGACTGCCCAAGGGGAGTATGAGTCTGGAGTTCAGCCGCTACACCACCAGCGGTTCCGGCTTCTTCGCGGGAGCGAATACCAACCTGGCGCGACTGAGCTATTCCCGCCCGCTGGGTAGGAACTGGGAGGCGGTTGCCGATATCGGGTACGCGCATAACAGCCGGTTGCAGCAATCGCTCCTGGGAGTGAATGCAACGTCCTACCAGTACGGCTACATCGGCGGCTCGATGCGCCGGCAACTAGGACGGTACTTCAGTGGCGTGATCAGCTACCAGTTCCACGATCTCAGTTTTGACGGTGGCGCGTTTTCGACCGGCAGCCACGTTTCTCAACGGCATGTGGCGCTGATCGGTTTAGATTGGCACCCCCGCCCAATCCGGCTCGACTAACTTTGCGGCCATCCGGAACAGATGGCCAGAACGGGACATTGGCATGATTGGAAATCGCGAACTAAGCATGGACGACTATCTGGCGATGTTACGCCGGCGGATCAAGGTGATCCTGATCCCGACGCTGCTGGCGCCATTCGTTGGCTTCCTCATCTCCTTTGCGTTTCAGCCCAAGTACACCTCGCAATCGTTGGTACTGGTGGAAGGGCAGAAGGTGCCGGAAGGCTACGTGAAGCCGGTGGTTACCGAGGACCTTACCCAGCGTATTGCCACCATGCAGCAGCAGGTGCTCAGCCGCAACCGGCTGCAACCGGTCATCGAACGCCTGGGCCTGCTGAAGAAGGGCAAGAACGTAGATGAAGTCATCGACGATATCCGGCAGAACCTCTCCATCGAGCCGGTGGCCGGCGGGAGCAGCAGCGGCGGCAAGAAGTCCTCGAAGAAGCCGGGACAGAGCAGCACCGACGTGCCCGGATTCTACGTCAATTTCACCGCGGACAATCCCCGCGATGCGCAGCAGATTTGCAATGAACTCACCTCCATGCTGCTGGAAGAGAACCTCAAAGCGCGCGAGCAGGTAGCCCAAGGGACCACCGACTTCCTGACGCGGCAGCTCGATGAGGCCAAGAAGAACCTCGATGACCTCGACAGTAAGCTGGCGGGGTTCAAGAAGCAGTACATGGGCCAGTTGCCCGGCGACGAAGAGAACAACATGAGGATCCTCATGGGGCTCAATTCGCAACTGGAAGCCAACACCCAGACGCTGAACCGGGCACAGCAGGACAAAGCCTATGCGGAGTCGCTGCTGGCGCAGAATTTGAACACCTGGAAGTCTTCGCAGCTTTCGACCAGTCCGCAGGTGCTGGAACAGCAATTGGCGGCGCTGCAGAGCCAGTTGATCACGCTGCAAGCACGCTACACCAATGATCATCCCGATGTGGTCAAGGCCAAGAACGACATCGCCGAACTGAAGCGCAAGCTCAACGAACTGAACTCAGCGGCCTCCGACGATGCCCACGCCAACGAGAAAGACAAAGAGAACGTGGCCGAGCCGCCGGAGATCCGGCAAGTGCGGTTGCAGATTCACCAGTACGACGCCGTCATCGCCCAGGCCACCGCGGAGCAGAAGCGTTTGCAGGGCCAGATCAGCCTCTACCAGGGCCGGGTTTCACTCAGTCCGACCGTAGAGGAACAGTACAAGGAACTGACCCGGGACTACGACACGGCGTTGAAGCTCTATAACGACCTGCTGACCAACAAGAGCCAGTCGGTCATGCAGACTGACCTGGAGCGCCGGCAGCAGGGCGAACAGATGAGACTGCTCAACCCCGCCAACCTGCCCGACGCGCCCAGTTTCCCTAACCGGCTGCTGTTTGCCGGAGGTGGCCTGGGTGCGGGATTGGCTATTGGCTTGGGCTTAGCCATGTGGCTGGAATTACGCGACAAGTCCATCCGCACCGAACAGGATGTAATAGCGGTCATGGAACTGCCGATGCTGGTATCGGTGCCCTGGGTCGGCGTGGATGCTGGCGATCGCGCCGAAGGCAAAGGACAAGTCGACAGGAAAGACACGGTCGAGGTTTAGCGATTCATGTACAAAGAATTTTTTGGATTACGAGCGAACCCGTTCAACGTAAACCCGGACCCGCGGTATCTGTTCTTAACGCGGCACACCGAGGAGGCCTTGGCCTGCCTCACCTATGGCATCCAGGGGCGTAAGGGGTTCGTGCTTCTGACCGGAGAAGTGGGGACCGGGAAAACCACGCTGATCAACAAGCTGCTGGAATGGTTGCGCCTGCAGCAGGTGCCCACGGCCTTCATCTTCAATTCGCGGATGAATGTTCCCCAGTTCCTGGATTACATGATGGCCGATTTCGGTATTCCCTGCGATTCCAAGGCCAAGAGCCAAGTCTTGTTGCGGCTTTACAACTGGCTGCTGGACCGTTACCGCGCGGGAGAAACCGCGGTGCTGATCGTGGACGAAGCCCAAAACCTTTCCGACGAAGTGCTGGAAGAGATTCGCATGATGACGAATCTGGAAACCTTCACCGAAAAGCTTTTGCAGATCGTCCTGGTGGGACAGCCGGAACTGGAACAGAAGCTTAAGCAGCCACAGCTCCGGCAACTGCGCCAGCGCTTGACCCTGCGGGCCAAGACCCACGCGCTTTCGCTCGAGGAGACTAAGTCATACGTGGCGCAACGGCTGCGCATCGCCGGGTCGAACGGTCAGCAGATCTTTGAACCGGATGCGCTGTTGGCCATTCATCGCTTCTCCAGCGGCATTCCCCGCGTGGTCAACCTGGTTTGTGAACATTGCCTGGTCAGCGCCTTTGTCGACCAGCAGAAGGTGATCACCGCCGACGTGGTAGAGGCCGTGGCCCGTGATTTCGATCTGGGCGATGCCACCGTCTCCACCGCGATGCCGGTGAGCGCGCCCGATGGTGTGGAAAAGTTCGATTTAGTGGACGCATTGAAAACTCTGGCAACGCTGGCCGAACGGCTGCGCCGATCCGAAGAAGACCTCCCCAAAGAAAGGAAACTATGAGCCGTATTCACGAAGCTTTGAAGAGAGCCGAACAGGAGCGGGCTGCGTCCCAGGGAGGCAGCAGCGCTGATCCCGGCAGAGCAGTGGACACCGCCGCCCCGGACGCGGCGCCGCTGGCCACTGCGGTCGAAACCGCCGGATCGCATGCGGTGGCTGCGGCTCCGGCTTTCTCCAGCCCATTCACCTTCGACACGCTCCTGGCGCGGTGCCCGCAGGCCAGCTGGACGCCTGACAGCAAGACCATGCTGTTCTTCAACGCCGAGGAACAGGGCTACGGCACCGAAGAATTCCGTACCCTGCGCTCCCGTCTTTATCAGATACGGGAAAAACGGCCACTGAAGAAGGTGCTGGTGACCAGTTCGCTGCCAAAAGAAGGAAAGTCTTTTGTCGCGGCCAACCTGGCCCAGGTGCTGGTGCGCCAACAGGGACGCCGGGCCTTGCTGATCGATGCTGATCTTCGCAGCCCGCGCTTGCACATCAACCTGGGGACTAACTCGGAACCCGGCCTTTCGGAATATTTGATGGGAGAAGCGGACGAATTCGGCGTGATGCAGCGCGGTCCCATGGAAAACCTGTTCTTCGTGCCGGCGGGACGCCTGGTGTCGAGTCCGGCGGAACTGGTGGCCAACGGCCGCTTGAAGATCCTGCTCAACCGGGTGGAACCCCTGTTCGACTGGATCATTATTGATTCCCCGCCGGCCGCGTTGGTTTCCGACGCCGGGCTGCTGGCCAATCAGTGCGATGGAGTGCTGATGGTGGTTCGCTCCAATGCCACTCCCTTTGACGTGGCCCACAAGGCTCGCCAGGAGTTCCGCGACAAGCACCTGCTCGGGGTGGTGCTGAATGGAGTGGAGGTTTCTTCGTCGAACTACTCGCGCTACTACTACAGCACCGGGTACATGAACAGCAAAGGAAAAGCCCAAGGCTAAAGCGTGATCCGCCTTTTCAATGTCTACTACCCGATACGCACGCTGGTGCTGCTGGCGGGCGAGGCCCTGATTGTCTGGACCTCGTTCCTGCTGGCCATCCTGTTGCAGTTTCGCGAAGACAGTTACCTGGTCCTGAACTTCGAGTACGGTTACTACAAGATATTGGGAGTGACCGTTCTGGTGTTGCTGTTTTCCCACTGGTTTGACCTGTACGACCCCTCGCACCTCGACGCCAAGGGCGAGCTCTACTTCCGCCTGCTGCTGGTGCCCGGCGTTCTGGCCCTGGCCCTGGCATTGGTGGGGTACGCCTTCCCCGACATCATGCTGGGCAAAGACTCGTTTCCAATCGGGCTGATTATCCTCACCATGGCCCTGTTTGGCTGGCGCACGGCGTACTCCTGGCTGGTGCAGCAACCCTACCTGAGGGAGAAGGTCTATGTGCTGGGCATGGGGGAGCGGGCGCAGCGACTGGTGCAGGGCTTACGCTCGCGGGCGGAACTGGGGATCGAGGTGGTGGGCTGGACCGGAAACCTGGAAGGTGCGTTTACCCTGGACTCGATCGCTTCCCACGTGGCGGAAGTCGTACGCCACCAGAAGGTTCACCGGGTGATTGTAGCCATGCCGGACCGGCGGGGAACCATGCCGGTCAACGAACTGCTGCAGCTTCGTCTCGACGGCATCAAGATCGAAGAAGCCACCTCCTGGCTGGAAAAGATGTCCGGCCGAATCGAAGTCGAGCAGTTGTACCCGAGCTGGCTGATTTTCGCCGAAGGGTTCCGTTTCAGCGCCACCTACATGCTGTTGCGGCGGATGCTCTCCTTCCTCGCCTCGGCCGTGCTTTTGACCGTGGTGATGCCGGTCATTCCCCTGGTGATTCTGGCCATCAAGCTGGGTTCTCCAGGGCCGGTGTTGTACCACCAGAAGCGGGTGGGGCGCGGCGGCGTGACCTTCTACTGCCACAAGTTCCGCACCATGCGGCCCGATGCCGAGGCGGACACGGGAGCAACCTGGGCCACCGATGACGATCCGCGCATCACCCGGGTCGGACATTTCCTGCGCAGCTCGCGTCTGGATGAGATCCCGCAGTTGTGGAACGTGTTGCGGGGAGAAATGGGATTCGTGGGACCGAGGCCGGAGCGGCCCGAGTTCGTCGAGTGGCTGAGCAAGGAGATTCCGTATTACCCGGTGCGGCACGCGGTGCCACCGGGCATTACCGGGTGGGCGCAGGTCCGGTACAAGTACGGCAACACGCTCGATGACGCCAAGGAAAAGCTGCAGTACGACCTGTATTACATCAAGAACATGTCTTTGGGGCTGGACGTCATGATCATGTTCCAGACCATAAAGATCGTGCTGCTGGGCAGGGGCGCGCAATGAAATGGCTCTTCTGGGGCGCGGCCGGGGTCATCGCCTACACCTATTTCGGGTATCCCGGATGGTTGTGGGTGAAGAGCCGCTGGCGTCCGCAGCCGGTGCGATCGGGCGTTTACCAGCCACCGATTTCGATTGTGATGGTGGTGCGGAACGAAGCCCAGGTGCTGGAGCGGAAACTGAACAACCTGCTGGGATTGAATTACCCGGCGAATCTGCGCCAGATCGTGGTGGTGTCGGATGGTTCGAACGACGGCAGCAACGAAATCCTGGCCACGCACGCCGGACAAGGGGGCGTATACCCGATCGTGCATGAGCAGTTGCGTGGCAAGGCCGCCGGATTGAATGATGCCATTGCCGCAGCAACTGGGGAGATCGTGGTGTTTGCCGACGCCCGGCAGGAGATCGAACCCGATGCGGTTCGCCGGTTGATGGAAGACTTTGCCGACCCCACCGTGGGTTGTGTGAGCGGCGAACTGATGTTGGGCGACCCGGCTTCGGGGGAAGCGGCCAAGGGAGTCGGGCTGTACTGGAGAATCGAGAAGAAGATCCGCGAGATGGAAGCGGCTTCGGGATCGGTAATCGGCGCGACCGGGGCGTTGTACGCCGTCCGTCGCTGTTTGCTGGTGAAGGTACCGACGGAAACGATTTTGGATGACGTTTTCATCCCCATGCACGTACTGCGCCAGGGATCAAGGGTGGTGTTCAACCCCCTGGCGCGCGCCTGGGACTTGGCTGACCAGGGGACCGGCCGCGAGTTTGCGCGGAAGGTGAGGACCTTGAGCGGCAATTACCAGTTGCTGCAGTTGGCGCCCTGGCTGCTGGGCAGCGGGAATCCAGCGTGGTTCGGGTTCGTTAGCCACAAGCTGCTGCGGCTGGTCGTACCTTTTGCGTTGGCGGCGTTGTTGATTGCCTCGTGTTTTCTGCCACAGCCGATTTACCGGGTCGCGCTGGGCCTGCAGTTGGCATTTTATGGACTGAGCGCGCTGGCTATCCTGCATTGGAAACGAGGTCCGGTGGGGCGGATGGCGGAAGCTGCGTTCACCTTTGTCATGCTCAATCTGGCGGCTCTGGTGGCTTTTGCCAACTTCGTTACCGGACGCAAGGCGGTATGGGCACGTTAATTTCTGAAGCGGGTGATGAGGCGTGAGAATTTTGTGGATCAAAGCGGACAAGCTTCTGCCGGTGCACAACGGCGGCAATATCCGTTCCTTCCACATTGCCCGTCAGCTGGCGGCCCGCCACCAGCTGACTTTCTTTTCCTACTACGGTGGCGGGGCCGATGCCGCCTATGAGAAGGAGCTGGCAAGCCAATTTCCCGGTGCCATGTGCGTGAATACCGAGAAGCGGGAAGGGTCCGCGGGCGCGCGCGCCCTGGATTACCTGCTGCGATTGCCGGCCGCGGCTCCTTATGCGGTGAGCCGGTTCGAATGTTCCCGGGTGCGGAGCCGGCTGAAAGCAGGCTTCGACGAAGGGCGATTCGATGTGGCGGTGTGCGACTTCCTCGACGCGGCGGTGAATTTTCCGCAGAAGTCGAGCATTCCTGCGGTGTTGTTTCAGCACAACGTGGAGAGCGAAATCTGGCGGCGCCATGCTCTGACCGAGTCCAACCCAGCGCGCAAGCTGATGTACAAAATGGAATTCGCGAAGATGCTGCGTTATGAAAAGCAGATGGTACGCAAGTTCGATCACGTGATCGCGGTGTCGGAGCATGACCGGCAGTTGATGAGCGCATGGGTCGAGGCTTCCCGGATCACGGTGGTGCCCACCGGCGTTGACCTGCAGCAGTACCGGGCGGAGCCGACGGCGTCGGCAACTGCCCCGCGGGTGATGTTTGTGGGCGCGATGGATTGGGAGCCCAACATCGACGCGGTTGAGCACTTCTGCCGCGACATCTGGCCGGCGATCCAGTCGGCCGTGCCGGAAGCGAAGTTTCGCATTGTGGGCCGGAATCCGGACCGCAGGGTACACAGCCTGGCGTCAGATTCGGTCGAAGTCACCGGTTCGGTACCTTCGGTGGTCGATCATCTGCGCGAGGCGGCAGTGTTCGTGGTGCCTTTGCGGATTGGCGGCGGCACCCGGCTCAAGATTTACGAAGCCATGGCGATGGGGAAAGCCGTGGTGTCCACCGCGGTGGGTGCCGAGGGGCTCGATGTGCACCATGGTCACGACGTGATCCTGGCTGACGATGCGCGCACTTTCTCGCAAGCCGTGGTCATGCTGCTGCAGGACCATGAACTGCGGCGACGATACGAGCACGCGGCGGCCCAACTAGCCGCGCAGTATGACTGGTGCGCGATCGGCCAAAAATTTGGTGACGTGCTGGAAAGCCTGGTCGGCGCCGTGCCCGCCAGCACCGCAAAATACGCTGCTACTCCCGCCTGAAGGGGCAAGGAGTTGCGACTGGCGTAGCCGGGCCATGGTGGAGAAATGGGGCAAGGGGGAGCTTTGACAGAAACCGACGAACAGGTCTCGCCAGTTAAGAAGCCGACGGTAGAGGCCTTGCGTGGCCCGTTCTTCTGGCTCACGGCATTCTACGTGGTGTATTGTGCCCGGCCCGAGGACTGGATCCCCATGGGAGCGACCCCTCTGGCCAAGATCACGGCCATTGCGGCCTTTCTGGGCCTTCTGATGAGTGCGGGCAAGACCCAGCGCAGCTTTAAGGACCTTCCCAAAGAGGCAGGTTACCTTCTGGTGCTGATTGGGCTGCTGTTCGTGTCCGGCCTGCTCTCACCCATCTGGAAAGGCGGGGCGGTTTCGCACACGCTCGATTTTTCGAAAGTGTACGTGGTCTGGGTGCTCACCTTTCTACTGGTCACCACTGTTGCCCGGTTACGGCGAATTATCTTTATTCAGACGGCGTCGGTGGCGCTGGTGGCTGTGGTCTCTATCGTGAAGGGCCATTCCTTGCCTCGCCTGGCCGGGGTTCTGGGCGGCATCTACGGTAATCCTAATGACCTGGCTTTCGCCATGGTGCTCACGCTGCCGTTCGCCCTGATGTTCATGCTGACCACTAAGAGCGTAGTGCGCAAATTGCTCTGGATCGCGTCGATGCTGGCGATGGCGGCCGCCCTGGTCCTGACCGCGTCGCGCGCAGGGTTCATCGATGTAGTGATCGCGGGCACGGTTTGTCTGTGGCATTTCGGCATCAAGGGCAAGCGTTACTACCTGATTGCAGCCGCCGGATTGTTTGGATTGCTGTTGCTGACAGTGGCTGGAGGCACGCTCAAGGAGCGGTTTACCGCGCTCTGGAGCGAAGACCCCGATTCCCAATTGGCGAACAGCGCGCTGAGCTCGGTCGAAGCCCGGGAATTCCTGATGCGCAGGGCGGTGGAAGGAATTGAACACTATCCCGTGTTGGGGGTTGGAATCCGCAACTTCCAGGAATACTCGACCATCTGGCACGACGTGCACATGACCTACCTGCAGATTTGCGTGGAAGGCGGGATTCCGGTCTTCATCCTGTATCTCCTGTTCTTTCGCGCAGGATTTGTCAACTTGAAGAAGCTGAGAAAACGAAAAGATCTCGACGAAGAGACCAGGCTCTTCGTGGGAGCTCTGCACAGTACGCTCATCGGTTTTGCCGTAGGTGCGCTGTTTGCTCCCGAGGCGTACCAGTTCTTCCCCTATTTCACAATTGCCTATACCTCGGCGCTGGTAGCCATGCTCAGAGAGCGTGAGAAGGCTGCGGTGCCGGTAAAGAGTTTACCGGGGCAGGATCAAGTAAGCGCGGAGACCTATGCGAGGAACAGAACAAACGACGAGCTTTCCTATGTCCGCTGATCTGGCAAGCATTCTGCGCTGTCCCACGTGTCACGGCGGGATGGCGGAAGAGGCTGGCGGCGGGTTCAAGTGCCTGGGCTGCGGGCGGAGCTTTCCTTTCACTCGCGGCGTGTCCCGCTTTGTCGATCCCGAGAACTATGCCGACAGCTTCGGCTTTCAGTGGCAGAAATATTCCCGCACCCAGCTGGATGACGCCACCAAGCGCGACTCCGAAGAAGACTTTCTGAAGAAGGCTGGCCTGACGCCGGAGGAAGTCCGAGGGAAGCTGATACTCGACGTGGGCTGCGGCATGGGCCGGTACGCCGAAGTCGCCACCCGCTGGGGCGCGCGCGTGGTGGGCATTGACTTGAGCGCAGCGGCAGAAGTGGCGGCACGCAACCTGGCGGACCGGGACTTTGTCGCGCTGCAAGCCGACGTGTTTGCGCTCCCTTTTGCGCCGGAAAGCTTCGACATCATTTACAGCATTGGGGTGCTGCATCACACGCCCGACTGCGAGCAGGCAGTGAAGGTCTTGCCGCAATATCTGAAGCCCGGTGGCATCCTGGCCGTCTGGCTTTACAGCGCGTACAACAAGTGGTATCGCTTCAGCGACATTTATCGCAAGGTCACGCCCCGTATGTCGCCACGCTCTCTGCATGCAGCGTTGAGGGTGGCGGTGCCAACGTTTTATAACCTAGGCCGCGGCTTGAGCGTGCTGCCCCTGGTGGGACGCCCCCTGGCTGGTTTTGTCCACCACTTGTTCCCGGTCAACCGGAATCCCAATCCGCAGTGGCGGGTGCTGGATACGTTCGATTGGTACGCCCCCAAGTACCAGTCCAAACACACCTATGAGCAGGTGTTTCGCTGGTTTGAGAGCTGCGGCCTCGAGGACTTGAGGGTGATCGAAACGCCTATCGCTGTGAAGGGCCACAAGCCCGCGACCGGTGCCCGCAGGCAACAGCCGGAGACTGTGAGTATGGAGCTACGCACTCCTTAGCACCTGCCATGGTGAGGATGTTTCCCAGGCTTAGCAGTAAACCCGAAAGGATAGTGCATGTGCGGAATCGCGGGAATCGTTAGCACTGAGGCCGGCAGCCGGGTGGAGTCGGCGACCATCCACCGGATGTGCCAGGCCATCGTGCACCGTGGACCCGACGACGAAGGCATTTTCGTCAAGGACGGCACCGGCCTGGGCATGCGCCGCCTCAGCATCATTGACCTGGCCGGGGGCCACCAGCCCGTCTTTAACGAAGATCGCACCGTCTGGGTCGTCTTCAACGGCGAGATCTACAATTTCCCCGAACTGCGCCAGGAACTCGAAGCCCGCGGGCACCGCTTCTACACCCACTCCGATACCGAAGTCATCGTCCATCTCTACGAAGACATGGGCTCGGACTGCATTACGAAGCTGCGTGGCATGTTTGGGATCGCTCTCTACGATGAGAAGCGCCGGCGCTTGCTGCTGGCGCGTGACCGGCTGGGCAAGAAGCCGGTCCATTACGCGGCAGTGAATGGCCGCCTGTTATTTGGGTCAGAGATCAAGTCCATCCTTGCGGTGGCGCCTGAGTTGGCCGACGTCAACTCGCAGGGACTTCTGCAATATCTTCACTTCGGATACATCCCCGACCCGGAAACGGCGTTCCTGGCCATTCAGAAACTGCCTCCGGGCCACCTGCTGGAATATGAACGAGGGGAGGTGCGCGTCCGACAGTATTGGGACTTGCCGGAGTACGGCACGCACCACCCGCGCAGCGAAGAAGAATGCCTGGAAGAGCTGGAATTCAAGCTGGCCGAAGCGGTGCGCATCCGGCTGATTTCCGATGTGCCGCTAGGCGCCATGCTCAGCGGCGGCACGGACTCATCCACCGTCGTCGCGTTGATGGCGCGGGCGAGTTCCAAGCCGGTCAAAACTTTTGCCATTGGATTCAAGCAGGCCGATTTCAACGAAGCTCCCTTCGCGCGGAGAGTGGCAGAGCATTTTGCCACCGAACACCACGAATTGATCCTGGAGCCGGACGTGGTGGAGACCGTCGAGACGCTGACGCGCTCGCTGGAGGAACCGTTTGGTGATTCCTCTATGCTGCCCACCTACTACGTGTCCTGCCTGGCGCGCAAACACGTGACTGTCGCCCTCTCCGGCGACGGCGGCGACGAACTGTTCGCGGGCTATGACCGCTACCGAATTCACTCGCAACGCCAGATTTTCGCACGCACGCCGGAGTGGGCGCGGCGCCTCTATCGAGAGGCGGTTTACCCGCGCTTGCCGCTTAACATGCGCGGCCGCAAGTTCAGCTACAACGTTTCGTTGCCTTGGCGGGAGCGCTACGTCGACGGGATTTCCTTTCTCCCCGCGTTCGAGCGAGATATGCCGCTGCTCACCGACGATTTCCGGGCATCTCTGAACGGCGGGCCCGATCCGACCAACCAGATGCTCGCCTATTTTGACCAGGCAAAGAGCGATGACCCGGTCAGCCAGATGCTCTACGTCGACACCAAGACCTACATGGTCGGCGATATCCTGACCAAGGTCGACCGCATGAGCATGGCGACTTCGCTCGAATGCCGGGCGCCAATTCTGGATCATGAGTTTGTCGAGCTGGTGACCAGCCTGCCTCCGGAATGGAAGCTGCGCGGCAAGACGCAGAAATACGTCCTGCGCAGGCTGGCCGAGCGCGTAGGTGTGCCCCGCGATGTGCTGTACCGGCGCAAGCAAGGCTTTGCCATGCCCCTGGTCCATTGGATCCGGCACGAACTGAAGGACCTGATCATGACGGTGCTGCTCGAGCCGCGGACACTGCAGCGGGGATATTTCCGGCCGGAAGGGGTGCGCCAGATACTGCATGAGCACTTCACCGGACGCCGCGACCAGTCGGGCCGCATCTGGCGGCTGTTGATGTTCGAATTGTGGCACCGAAATTATCTGGAAACATTTCGCACGCCAACCCTGGGAGAACCCGCCGGGGCCGCCGCCATGCACGGGGGTATGGGATGACCTCCCACGCGGGTCCTGAAGCCCCAGGCCTAGCCACCGCCGAAGGTGCACCGCAGGCGAACCCGCGGCCGGAAACGATTCCAGATCTGTTCCTGATGATCAACACGCTGGAGACGGGTGGCAGCGAGCGCCAGTTCGCCGCTCTGGCTCAGTCTCTGGATCCGCGCCGCTTCCACCGGCACCTGGGGTGCGTCAAGCCGCAAGGTCCCTTCCTGGAAGGCTTGGGCGAGGTGCCGCACTTTCGTCTGGGCGGCAGTTCGCACGGGCTCAATTCCTGGCGCACGCGCTTTCGATTGGCGCGTCATCTCCGTCGTCACAACATCGTGGTGGCGCACGCATTCGACTTCTATTCGAACATCAGCCTGATTCCGGCAGCGCACCTGGCGTGCGTTCCCGTCATCATCGGAAGCCAGCGCCAGATTGGCGACTTGATGACGCCCGGGCAGGCGCGTATTCAAGCAGTCATGTTTCGCTGGTGCGACGTGGTGGTCTGCAACTCCCGCGCGGCGGCGCAGGGGCTGACCGATAAGGGCCTGTCTGAAAAGCGAATTGTGGTGATTGGCAATGGCTTGCCGCCTGAGGCCTTCGCTCGCACCGAGCCGTCGTTGCCCGCTCGACCTGGCCTGCTGCGCGTAGGCATGATTGCCCGCATGAATAACCCGTACAAGAACCACAGCAATTTTCTGCGCGCCGCTGCTCGACTGCGCGGCAAATTCCCTGATGTGGAGTTCGTGCTGGTGGGCGATGGCCCGCTGCGTCCGGAACTGGAGCGCGAGGCCGAGGAGCTTGGCATACGCGACCAGGTGTGTTTTCTGGGCGACCGCAGAGACATTCCCGCGGTGCTGGCTTCGTTGGACGTGACCGTGGTTCCGTCCGACTCGGAGAGCTTGTCGAACGCGGTCTTGGAATCCATGGCAGCGGGTGTACCCGTCATCGCGACGAATGTAGGAGGCAATCCCGAGTTGCTGGGTGACGGCGGTGGATTGCTAGTTCCACTCGGCGATGAGCCGGCGCTGGCCGCGGCTATGGAACGATTGCTGAGAGACTCCGACACGCGGGCCTCTGTTGGCGCTATGAGCCGGCAATTCGTGCAGGCAAACTTCAGTCTGGAGCGGATGCGCTTGCGCTACGAGGAACTTTACACCGAACTGCTGGAGAAGAAGGGCTGGCGTCCGCAAACCTCGGTCACGGCTGCACCTGCTGGCCGCAAACTGCGGGTCGCTATTGTAGCGCCCACCCTGCGCTATGTCGGCGGACAAGCGGTGCAGGCCGATCTCCTCATGCGCCAGTGGAACAACGATCCCGACGTTGAGGCCTGTTTCATTCCGGTGGATCCTGCGCTGCCACGACTGCTGGCCTGGATCGAGCGCATTCCGGCGTTGCGTACATTGGTCCGCATGCCTCTTTACCTGACGGCACTGTGGCGAGGCTTGGAACACGCGGACATTGCGCACATTTTTTCTGCGTCGTACTCGTCATTCCTCCTGGCGCCCGTGCCTGCGTGGTTCGTGGCTCGTCTGCGGGGAAAGAAGACGATCATCAACTACCGCAGCGGCGAGGCTCGGGACCATCTGCAGCGCTCACGTTTTGCGCGTGCCGTGCTCGAGCGCGTGGACCGGCTGGTGGCCCCTTCGGGTTACCTGGTGGAGGTGTTCCGTGAGTTCGGCCTCGAATCGCAAGTGGTTCCCAACATCATCGACTTGTCGCAGTTTTCATTCCGTCCACGTCCGCAGCTGCGTCCGCATCTGGTTTGCACGCGTGGGTTCCATCCTTATTACAGTGTTGACGTCGTCGTGCGGGCATTTGCGGAAGTGCAAAAACTTTTTCCCCGAGCGAAGCTTGACCTTGTGGGCGGAGGGCCTTCGGAGGCGGAGATCCGAAAGCTGGTGCAGGACCTTGGGCTGGAAGGCGTCAATTTCGCCGGAGTCGCGACGCGGCAGAACATCGGCCAGTTCTACGACGCGGCCGACATCTTTATTAATGCTTCCAATCTCGACAACATGCCGGTGTCGGTACTGGAGGCGTTTGCCTCCGGAACACCGGTGGTGACGACCGCCCCGGAAAGCATGAGCTACCTGGTTGACGACGGCCGGACCGGGCTGCTTTCCGAGCCGGGGAACGCGCATGCTCTGGCGGAAAATGTGCTTCGAGTGCTTCGGGACGCGGACCTGGCTTCGCGGCTGACGTCGAATGCTTACCAGGAATCCAAGCGGTACTGCTGGGGCGTAGTCCGTGAGCAATGGCTCGAGGTATATCGTTCGCTTGCCGTACGAAGCGAGACAGCTTCAGAAATGACGGTGGTGGCATGAGCGACGCTTCGGTAGTCACCGCCCCCCCGGCCCACTTGATAGAGTCAGCGCGCCGCTTGCCCGCACGGCATCTTGCTGTTCTAGCTGCCATCGTTGCCCTTGCCGGTATTTGCGCTTTCCGCTGGGGCGCGTATCTTCTGATCGCAGACGATGCCCTGCCGGCCCACGTAGAGGTTGCCGTCGTGCTACAAGGGTCGGTTATCGGCCAGAAGGCACGCTTGGCGGGAGCTATGCAATTGCTGCAAGAGGGCAAGGTCAGCCGCGTCCTGCTCAGCATTCCGCAAGAGTCGTATTGGGATGAAGCTGTGCAATCGCTGGCGCGTCACTACTTGGAGCAGACCTACGGCAACGACGTGGCCGGCCGCGTGGATTTCTGCGAAACCGGGCCGGACGTGAACTCCACCGAAGACGAGGCGAAAGCGCTTAGCAAGTGCATCCTCGCCCACGGATGGCCGACGGTGGCAGTGGTCACTTCGAGCTATCACACCCGGCGTGCGGGAATCATCTGGAGTAAGGTGATGGAGAAACGGGACCCGTCGGCGCACCTTTGGGTCCACGCGGTTTCGGACCCCGAATTCCAGCCCCAAGGATGGTGGAGAGAGCGAATCTACGCGAAGACCACCTTCATGGAGTTCATTAAGCTGGTGTGGGTGGTTTTCACTTAGTGTCGGAACGGACCACGGTCTAAATTCCGCTTAAACCCGAGAAGCTAGCCTGGCTTCATTCACATCGCCGGCACCGGAGTCGTGAGATTTGCCTTCCAAGCAAACCCGGTGCCACAACTCCAGGTTAAGCAGCCGCCAGATGCGGTCGTAGTGGTCGCGGTAATTTGCGCGATGCTCCTGAAACAGGCGCTCCACGGCTGCCCGTTGGAACAGTCCGCGTTCCAGGCTGCGAGGCTCGAGCA
Source organism: Terriglobia bacterium (assembly GCA_020073665.1). Classification (GTDB taxonomy): domain Bacteria; phylum Acidobacteriota; class Terriglobia; order Terriglobales; family Acidobacteriaceae; genus JAIQEU01. The sequence goes on along the minus strand of JAIQEU010000001.1, from coordinate 39,316 downwards.
GCATCGCTTGGATCGTGTCGAGCTGTGGACCCGCCAGCCAACCGCTCCAAGGCGTGGGGAACCCTAACTTCGGCCGGTAGAGAATGGAGTGGGGCAGCAGGTCTTCCACGGCTTTCTTGAGGACGTGCTTGCCCGACAGTCCTTTCAGCTGAAATCTCCGCGGAATGTTGGTGGCAAATTCCACCAGCACATGATCCAGAAACGGCACCCGGCTCTCGATGGAGGCCGCCATGCTCATGTTGTCCTGCTTCATGAGCAACTCGACCAGGTAGGTCTTGATATCGGTGTAGAGCAACCGGCCCAGAAGGTCGCCGGACGAACGCTCCCAGTAGTCCATGACGTCGCGGTAAGCGGAGCCGGGAGTGAGTTCAGCGGCGAGATCGGGGTTCAGCAGGGCTGACTGGTCGTGCTCATTGAACGCAGAGAAGAAATTGTCGAAGTAGAACGAGGCCCACGAGTTGCCGTCCAAGCCCAAGAAGGTGTGCGACAGCTTACGGCGCGTGGTGGCGTGTAGCAAGGATGACTCGGCAATAAACTGGCGGATACCGCGCCGCAGCGCGTCAGGAACCAGCCCTCGGTAGTAGCGGTCCATTGCCGCGTTCTTCAGAGTAAAGGCATAGCGCGAGTAGCCCCCCAGAGTCTCGTCGCTGCCCTCGCCGGTCAAAACCACCTTCACCCGCTGGCGCGCCAACTGGGCGACGATGTAGAGCGATACGCTCGATGGCCAGGTGATGGGTTCATCCTCGTGCCAGATCAACTTGGGGAGTGAATCGAAAAATCCTTCCCGCGTCAGCAGCACCTCGTGATGAACCGAGTTCAGGTGCTTGGCCACGATGCGTGCGTAAGGCAGTTCGCTGTAGGCGTGCTCGGCGTAACCGACAGAGAAGGTCTCAACCGGCGCCTGCCGGATTTTCGTCATCAGCGCGGCCACGGCGCTCGAGTCGACACCGCCGCTTAAAAACACCCCCAGCGGCACATCGCTCATCAGGTGGCTGTTGACCGCCTGCTCCAGCATCTCGCGATAGGTCTGGATGTAATAGCTCTCGGAGTGTGACGAGTCGCTCTGGTTAAGGGTGAGGTCCCAGTAGGGAGCGATCTTCGGCTCTTTGCCCTCTTCCAACTCCAGGGTGTGGCCGGGCATCAGCTTACGGATGCCACGATAGAAGGTCTCCTCACCGGAAAGATAACCAAAGGCGAGATACTCCGGCAGGCCCGCCCGGTGGAACTCACGGCGAACGTCAGGGTAGGCGAGGACAACCTTGATTTCCGAACCAAACACAAAATTATCGGAGGTGAGGCGGTAGTAGAGAGGCTTGATGCCGAGACGGTCACGAGCCACGAACAGACGCCGCGTGCGCGTGTCCCAGATGGCGAATGCAAACATGCCGCGCAAGTGCTGAACGCAATCCCGGCCGTATTCTTCGTAGAGGTGGACGATGGTCTCGGTATCGCTGTGGGTGCGGTACTGGTGGCCGCGGGCCTGCAGCTGCTCGCGCAACTGGGCGTGATTGTAGATTTCGCCGTTGAAGACGATCCACAGAGTCCCGTCCTCATTGCTGATCGGCTGGTGTCCGGTGGTGAGATCGATAATGCTGAGCCGGCGCATGCCCAGGCCAACACGGCCCTGCAGGTAGAACCCATCATCATCGGGCCCGCGGTGCGCCATGACGTCGCACATCCGCCGCAAGACCGCGGCATCCACCGGCGCGTCGCCCTTAAATTGAACTATCCCCGCGATTCCACACATCGGCTCGTTGACCACCCCACATACTTAGAATACAGGATCGCCGGATGCGAGCGGGCCTTCCGAAAGGGAGTGGCCCGCGGTATCGTCCGACGAAAAAATCCGGCGCACGCCCCCCTGAATGAGCCATTCGAAGCGTTCGATTTTTCGGTGATGGGTGAGGACCCCTTGCCCCTGGATTTTCACGAAGCTGCCGCCGCAGAAAACCAGATGGGTGACGTGCTGGTTTTCGACGCCACAGTAAAGAAAATCGGCATCACTGGCCCAAGGCCCCAAGCTCCACGAGGCCCCTTCACGTTCACCGAAGATCATATAATCGGTTATATCGCCATGCCTGAGGCGATAGCCGCGAGCAGAGTTGGCGTCGACTTCGCCGAGTTCCCCGAGGTCACTGTGGCGGACCGACGGGAACAGCACGGTTGCCATTTGTGCTGGCAACTGAACCCGTGAACTCATGCGTACCACCGCTGCCGGTACCTTGCAGCCGTATGCCGGTGAGACATAGTCCGAAACGACTTCACACTTCCAGTCGGATTTTGCGACTGGAAGCAGCCCGAAGCCTGTGCTGCTGGCGGCATCCGGGTTGGGTGCCGCTATGAAGCCACCTTTCGCTTCCAGAACCTTCAGGTCGGGAGCAAAATGCCAGAAGATATCAAGCTCATGCGACGCCCTTCCCGTGGCGCTATCCAGCACCAGCCAGAAACTTCCGAAAAGATGAAAGACACAACGCCGGTGAAGCACTGGGTCGGGAAGCCGGAGATAGCCGGTGTGGCTGCCGGTAAGAAGCGAGAAAGTCTCGCCCGTCAGCCAACACTCGGCCCGCACCAACGGCAGGGAACCCCATGCGAATGGGCCCTCGGGAACAGCCTGGTCCTGGCCGTCAACCCGCAGAGTGTTGTGCGCAGCAGTGCCGCGGAAGCGATTGCGCTCGTCGTTATCGGATATGTAGCAGTAGGTGCCCGGATCAACCAGCCAGCGACGCCCGTCTGCGCTTACTCGCACGCTGAGCGCATCGGCATGTCCGTGGCCGCTGCGGCCGGTGCCCTGCGGTCCGGCGTCGATCACCATCTGCTGGGTTACGTTCTCCGGGCTCACCGACACATAGATTCCGCCTGCTTCGAAACCAGATGGTTGTGGCCTGCTTCGGGCGCCGCTGCGCTCACCCAGGCAAGCGACGGTCTGCTCCCCAAAGAGCCAGATCGCCTCTTCGGTGAGGCTTGCCCCCGCCAGGTCGTTGCGCCCGAAAGTGGTGGCGCCGAGCGCCAGCGGATCACTCAAATGCTCCGCACGGTTGCGCCGCGGATTGAAGACCCGGCCGCCGTCATCGTCTCCAAAGCCATCGGGCGGGCCGGATTGGCTGACGGCCTCCACCACGTCCAGCATTTTCCTCAAGGCCTGGTCAAAGTTGCTGGGAATCTCGATTTGATTGTGGGCGGCTAGGTGCCGCGCGTGCAGGAAAAAGTCCAAGGCATAGACGTGATAGTAGAGGGACTGCTCGAAGTACACGCCATCCAAACGGACCTGGTCTTTGGCCGCCTGCAGCAGAATTTGCCAGCCCTGGCCGCGCCACTTCGCGGCATCCGGAATCCCCGGACAAACCGTGCCGATGAAGAACAGAGCCACCGCTTCACCAATCAGATGGGTGTTGGGAGAGAAGTAGGTCGAGAGATAGCGGTGGATGTATCGCCCGTTTCGTGCCAAGGCTTGCAACAAGTCAGTCTCGAGAGCCGCAGGGACCGCCGGACAACCGGCCAGCAGGGAACGCACCCAGAGCCAGGACAGACTGCGGAAGGCCACTTCCAGGCTGCTGCCCCAGTTGATGCCGAGGGGATAGGGATTGGCGCGTTGCCAGGCGTACCACTGCTGCAATAACTCTTTGGGATAGCGCTCGTCCTGGGTCAGGCGCCAGGCTTTCGCCAGGGTGACCAGGTGCTGGTGGCGGTTCAGTTCCCAGGTGACTTTGTGATCGCCGACTTCAGCGAAATCAAGAAAATCAATCTTGAACCAGGGTTTGAGCGGGGCGCGCTTGCCGTGTGCGGCGTCGAGATGCCAGTCGATCTCCGGGCCGTAGTCGAGACTGTTGTACCCGAGCAATTGAAACCGGTGAGCGCAGATTTCGTCGGCTTCGCTGAGGATGGTTTCGACCTGTGCGGGCAGATGCTGGCGCAACAGGCTGGCTCGCGAGGGCAACTCGTCCGCCAGAAAGAAGAACCTTCCGGGGGCCGGACCTTGACCGTTCAGTCTGACGACGGACGGATGCAGGCCGGCGCGATACAGTGCGAGGTCGAGCCGCTTGCCGGCCTCTTGGCCAACACGGGTGCGAAACTCGTCCCAACTCATACGAGTCAGGCGAGACCATTTCGTTCGCCATGCCGAGGTCGCCAAGGAATCCTGCCTGAGGTCTGAATCTGCCTCTTACTATAAATTAGCGCGGCAGGACGCAGGCATGGAGCGAATCGATTGCACCAACAGTGGCTACCGGCAATAGAAAACGCGGCTCGCCGGCGCATTGAAGTGCAAAAAACGGTCGAATGCGAACCGTTTTCGTGAACAGCGGCAGGTTCATGGCTTGGTATTCTGGTCAAGCATCCGGGAAAACTTGGGTAACCAGCGCGCCGGCTCAAGTGCTGTCATACTGGAAACTGGCAGCCTCTGCCAGCCCGCTGGGGAGTTTTCGACGTCTTATCAATGATTTGGGGGAAGAGCGCGTGAGTTTCTCGATCAGTGTGTTTGGCTTGGGCTACGTGGGATCGGTCAGCGCGGCTTGCTTTGCCCACATGGGCCACAGTGTCATTGGCGTGGACATCAGCCCGGCCAAGGTGGAGATGCTGGGCTCGGGGCGCAGCCCGATTATCGAAGCCCGGATGAACGAACTGGTAGCCGAGGCGCACGGCGCCGGTCGCCTGAAAGCCACCACGGATTCGGTGGCGGCAGTCCGCAACTCCGAGATTACCTTCGTCTGTGTCGGCACTCCCAGCCTGCGCAGTGGCAAGCTCGACTTGAGCCACATTGAGCACGTTGCCGGAGAGATCGGCACTGCCCTCAAAGACAAGAAGTCGCGCCATGTGGTGGTCCTGCGCAGCACGGTGCTTCCGGGAACTACCGAATCGCTGATGATTCCGACTCTGGAGAAGGCCAGCGGCCGCCGGGCCGGCAAAGACTTCACGGTTTGCTACAACCCCGAGTTCATGCGCGAAGGCAGCGCCGTGGGAGACTTTCTGCAGCCCCCCTACACCATTCTCGGATCGCAGGATGGCGAGCACCTAGCCGCGCTGCGCCAGCTTTACCAGGGAACGCCCGCGGCGATCTACGAAACCTCCATCGGCGCAGCTGAGATGGTGAAATACGTGTCGAATGCCTACCACGCGCTGAAGGTGGGCTTCGCTAACGAGATCGGCACGCTGTGCAAGCACCTCGGCGTGGATGCACAAGTGGTGACATCAATCTTCACGTCTGACACCAAGCTGAATATCTCGCCCACTTACCTCTCGCCGGGTTTCGCTTTTGGAGGATCATGTCTGCCCAAGGATTTGCGCGCGCTGGGCTATCGGGCGAAGGAACTCGACCTGAGCCTGCCGCTGCTGGAATCCATCCTTCCGAGTAACCAGGAACACGTGGATCGCGCGGTGGAAGCGGTACTCCACACCAAGAAGAAGAGAGTATCGGTGCTGGGCTTAAGCTTTAAAGCGGGCACCGACGACTTGCGCGAGAGCCCGCAGGTCCAGCTCATCAAGCGGCTGCTGGGTGAGGGCTGCCAGCTCCGCGTCTGGGATAAGGACGTGTCGCTGGGACACCTGGCCGGCTCGAACCGCCAGTACATTGAGGAAGTCATACCTCACATCGGATCGCTGCTCTCCACCGATCTGGAGCAGGTGGTCAAGAGCGCCGAGGTTGTGATCATTGGCACCCGGGGCGTGCAGAAGGACCAACTCGAAGGCCTGCTGGCGCCGGGGCAAATCGTCTTCGACCTGGTCAACCTGGATGCGTCACGCCGCCCTAAAGGCGCCGCTCAGTATCAAGGAATCTGCTGGTAGGCATGCTGATGAAGCCACCGGTGTTCATCGTGGGCTGTCCGCGCTCGGGCACGAGCTTCCTGTATCACCTGCTTATCTCGGCGGGCGGCTTCGTGGAGTTCCACACCCAGATGAACGTGTACGACGTTCTGGAGCCGATCTACGGGAACTTCAATTCCTCCGCCCACAAGAAGAAGATGATGCAGGAGTGGCTGCAGAGCAAGGCGTTCAAGGTGTCCGGCTTGGACGCTGGTGAGATCGAAGCCAAGGTGCTGGCCGAGTGCGCGGGCGCGAGTGATTTTCTGCGCATCGTGATGGAAGAGGTGGCGCGCAAGCAAGGTGTGGACCGCTGGATCGACTCCACTCCGACCAATGTTCCGCACATGTTGAGGATCAAGAAGGATTTTCCTGACGCCCGCTTCGTGCACATCATCCGCGACGGCCGCGATGTGGCCCTGTCGCTCGACAAGCGGCACTGGAGCCGCCCACTGCCCTGGGACAAAGACAAAAGCCTCCTGGCTGCCGGAATCTACTGGGAGTGGATTGTCCGCATGGGCAGGAAGAACGGCGCTGCGCTGGGTCCGAGCTATATGGAGGTACGCTACGAGGATCTGGTGCACCAGCCGCGCGAGACTCTGCCGCGACTCGGTGAGTTTCTGCAGCACGATCTGGATTACGACCGCATTCAACGTGACCGGATTGGGTCGCTGAAGAGTCCACTTACCTCGTTCAAAGAAGACTTGAAGGATGGGCGCTTTACTCCGGTCGGACGCTGGAAAGACAAGTTTCCGCCGGAGCAACTGGTATGGTTCGAGAGCCTGGTCGGAGATTACTTGCAGGACTTGGGCTATGCTGCTTCCGGCACGAGCGACAAAACGAAAAACCGGTTCGCAGTGCGAAAGATGCGGTTCATCTATAGCCTGTTCTACGAGGCCAAGCAGTGGGCCAAGGTGCATACGCCGCTGTCTCGCATGATGGTGAGCTATTCCGACATATTGATCGACAAGTAGCGGACAATTGCAGATCGGAACCTGGGACGCCGAATGAAGTGCCAGATCATAAAATTTGACGCGGTTGACTGGGAGCTACTGGACAAGTTTGCGGACCGGACCGTCTTCCAGACGCGCGAGTGGCTGCGATTCGTCAGTGAGACGCAGAAAGCCTCGCCGCTGGTCGTCGAGTTGCGTGAAGGCAAGAACGTGGCTGGCTATTTCACTGGGCTGACTTTCTCGAAGTTTGGTGTGAAAGTACTGGGCAGCTCTTTCCCAGGCTGGACGACACCTTACATGGGTTTCAATCTTGTGCCCGATGCCTCGCGTGCCGCCGCGCTGAAGGCAGTGGAAGAGTTGGCTTGGGAAGAATTGAAATGCCTGCACATTGAAGTCTCAGACCCGTATTTCGTCCCCGAAGACGGGAAGGCACTGGGCTTCAAGTGCGATTTCTATACCTCCTACCGCACCGATTTGAGATTGCAAGAAGAGGAACTCTTCAACAAGATGGACAGCGCCTGCCGCCGTTGCGTGCGTAAGGCAGAGAAGAGCGGCGTCACCGTGGAGGAGGCTCATGACATCGCATTTGCCGACGAGTACTACGAGCAACTGAAGGATGTATTCGCCAAGCAGGGGCTGGTGCCTACTTATCCCGTGGAGCGCGTGCGGGCGCTGGTCAAGCACATGGAGCCTACCGGGCGGGTTCTGCTTTTGCGGGCGCGTGATCCGGAAGGGAAGTGCATTGCCACCGGGATTTTCCCGGGCTTCAACAAGATCACCGAATTCTGGGGAAACGCCAGCTTCCGCTCCAGCCAGATTCTGCGCCCCAACGAATTGATTCAATGGTATGTGATGCGCTACTGGAAGCAGCGCGGGGTTGAGGTCTACGACTGGGGTGGCGAGGGCACCTACAAGGAAAAGTACGGTTGCGTGGTGCACCGGGTCCCGTGGTTCATCAAGTCGCGTAATCAGGTGGTTTCCCGGCTGCGTGAGGAAGCACGAAAAATGTTTGTCCGCAAACAAAAATTCCTCGGCTGGTTGAAAGCGGAGCATGCGCCGAAGCAGGATGCGGCGCCGCTCGACGAAAAGAAGCCATGAGCCAGCCGACCACATCCGGCAAATCCGAGGCCGAGAAAACGCCGAGGGCGAGAGCGAAAGCCCCGGTGTTCGTGCTGGGCTGCGTGCGGTCGGGGACAACTCTGCTGTATCACATGCTGCTGTCCGCCGGTGGGTTTGCGGTGTATCGCAGCGAGTCGCACGCCATCAACTTGCTGGAGCCACGCTTCGGCGACTTGAGCGTCCTCACCAACAAGAAGAAGTTAATGGCGGCCTGGCTCGACAGCAAGCTGTTCAAAATCTCCGGTCTGGACGCGGAGAAAATTGAGCAGAAAGTGCTGGCCGAATGCCGCAATGGCGGCGACTTCCTGCGCATCGTCATGGAAGAGATTGCCCGCAACCAGGGCGTGGAACGTTGGGCCGAATGTACTCCGGAGCACCTGCTCTTCCTCCCCCGGATCAAGCAGACGATTCCGGACGCGCTCATCATTCACGTGATCCGCGACGGGCGCGACGTAGCGCTGTCACTGGAAAAGCAAAAATGGATTCGTCCGCTGCCCATGTATCGCGGCTCCACTCGCCTGGCGGGCGCGCTGTATTGGGAGTGGATGGTGCGGAAGGGACGGGAGGATGGCCGTGGATTGGGCGCGGACTACTGCGAGGTTCGCTTTGAGGACCTCATCCAGGATCCCCGCCGCGTGCTGGCGCAGCTAAGCCGGTTCATCGACCAGGATCTGGACTACGATCGCATCCGCGAGGTGGCGATTGGTTCGGTGGCCGAGCCCAACACGTCGTTCCAGGCGGGCGGCGGTGAACGCGTATTCAATCCTGTAGGACGCTGGCGCGAATTGCCTCGCCAGGATGTATTAGTGCTGGAAGGTGTGATTGGCGGCGCTTTGCAGGACCTCGGGTACCCGCTGGCTTTCGGGGAAGATGCTGCGCGACAAGCATCCCACTTCAAAGTAATGCGGGCGACTCAACTGAATTATTTCGCGCTGAGGCTTTGGCTAAAAGCCAACACTCCGCTGGGCCGCTACTTCGTTACTAAGAACCTGTCCTGGCTGTAGCTGAACCATCCAGCCCGCAGTTCTAGTTCACGCCCACTGTGGCTTTGTCGATAGCGTCCATGTCGGCGCCAAGGTCTTTTCCGTCAGTTCCTGCGCGGAGCGCAGGCGAAGGCTTGCTGCACCGCCCTTCGTCCTTTTCCCTGCACAAATGAAAATCACTGCCGCCGTTCTCGCGAAAGTCGCGAATACCGGAAGCGGCCGGGTCCTTCGCCTCCATGTTCCCTGCGGGCCAGCCTCCTCCCCCGCCCACAATCAGGTTGTGGCTGAAGGTGGCATTCTCGAAACAGTTCTTCATGACGCCTTCGGGGTCCTGATGGAAGGCGCAATTCTGCGGACCGCCACCGGCGGATGCGATCTGGCGCTTGCCGGCACCAAGAATGTTGTTGGTGATGGTGACGTTGGCGATCTTCGGGCGATCGGTAGCGCTTAACAAAGAAATCAGCACCCGCGGCGGGAAGGCGGTGACGTGATCGATCTTGATGTCCTTAAGCGGCGGCATGATTGATTCAATGATGGCGAATGATCCGAAGCCCTTGTAGGCTTCAGCGCTGATGTCGTCCACCACCAGGTCGTGAATGCTATAACGCCCGCCGCCGCCCGACGGCACTTTTGCGCCCGACAGGGCGTTCGCCAACATGAGAGCGCCGGCGACATGGCTGATCTTGTTGTAGCGAATGGTGACGTCGGTGACCTTACAATCCCGGCACTTGTCGTACTGGTTTTTGGGGGTGAGCAGAATCGAGAAACCCGCCTGGCTGAACCCACCCCAGTTGTTTTCCAGGATATTGCCCTCGAACAGCACCCGCTGTGCATTTTTGAGCTCGAAGTGGTTCTTCACAATAAACGGGCGGCCGGAAGCTGCCCCCACAAAGCCCGGCTGGTCTGGCTTCCAGATCATGGGTTTGAAGAGATGATTGCGCCGGATTTCCATATCAGTCGGGGTGGTCGTCCCGCCGCTGCCGCCGAAGAGAATGCATTCCCCGGAGGCCTCAAGGAAGTTGTTCACTATCTTGTAGGGACCGCCAGGAGCGTCACCGCCGCCGCCGTTGATGGTTTGCGCATCGGTGCAGGCGCCGCCGGCAGCGATGCAGTGGAAATCGCTGAAGTAAGAATCGATTACTGCCACGTAGGTCGCGCCGTTTAGATGCAGGCCGCCCTTGGTCTCATCCTGCGCGGTGCCGTGCATCCACACCCGATCGAAAATAAGGTGGTGCACGATTGCGCCCGGTTGTGGGGCGGCGAGATTCGAGATATTCGCGCCGGGATTGCTGCGCGTGATTTCCAGCCCAATGAAGCGATAGTGGTTGGCTCCATCCACAAATATCAATGGACCCGATCCGCCCTTGCCGTCGAATTCTATCTTTGCCATGACGTTCTTCACGGCCGAGCAATGCAGGTCGGGACGTCCGGGCAGCCCCGCAACTCCGGCATAGCACGGGGTGAGGCGTGTGCTTTCGGCAGGGAAGCTTTCGTCCGGCGCGCTGGTGCGCAAAACAATCCAGTGGGAATCGTCGCAGGACTTGCCGGGTAACCTGAAAGTTCCGATGAAGGTGGCGCCGGCCTGCAGCTTCAGGGTGTCGCCGCACTTGGCACTATCGATAGCATCCTGCAGGTTGTCGCTGGCCTGTACCGTACGGACGCGGCCTGAAGCGGGCGTATCAGCCATCGCACTCTTCACATAGACACGAGGGAGTTCGGCAGGGCCATCAAAACGGCCGGCGGCGGGAGCGTCGTCAGGCGACGATGCCGGGCTTGCGCCGGAAGAGCATGACGGAATCAGCGTCAGGAGAATGACAAGAAAAAATGGATATCCTCGAAACCGCAGAACCTGCATGAGTTTCCTTCCTGGCGCGTTGGCTGAGCGCTTACCCCATCCGCTGACGAGTGAGATGCACTTTCTGACCGACGGGAGTCATTTGGGATAAGCCGATGATACCACGGTGAAGCGATGTAATTTTCGACTTGCAGAAGGGTTCCAATGCGATCTGGATCAACCACAAAGAGCCCGAGGGTTCACGAAGGAAAAACCATGAATCGTTTCGTGGTGATACCTCGTGTCCTTTGTGGTTAAAGCCCTTTCGGCGGGCTGGAAACCGAATTGAGGCGTTTCTTGATTTGCCCGTCGATCAGTTCGATGTTGCGCACCCAGTTATAGGTGTGAACTCCGTGCAGACCCTTGAAGAGATCTGATGTAACAGTTTGCAGCGGGCGCTCAGCATAGCGGTCTTTCGACAATTCGGTGATTTCATTCAACGTGAAGCTGTAGCCGTAAATGGGGCAACCACTCTGGCTGGGCCGAATGAAGCCGGCGCCATACGGAAATACGCGTCCGGCGCCACGGTTGTAGCGAATGTCAGTGCAGATCGGGTTAGCGGGATGGAAGTGCCATTCGCCGGTTAGAGTGGCGGAATAGAACAGCAGGAGTGTACCGGCGCGCGCATCCGGCTCCGCGCTGGTCGTGGCCATCCACCACAGGCCGTCGTGCTGCCAGACGGTCGTATCCACGTACTTGCCCTCGAGCAGCGTGGCCTCGCGCTTCCATTTGTGAGGAAATTCGTGGCAACGGTAGAGGTCCACCAGCGCGGAGTCGTAAGCCTCAGGAATCATGAACAGATCGTTACCCGCCGAAAAGACATGCGGATACGAATAGTGATGATTGGGATTCTCCAGGCAAGGCTGAGGAGAGATCAACGTGCCGTCACCCGCGATCTCGGCGCAAGAAATCCAAGCCCGCTTCTTCTCGTAAGAATAGTCTTCGAAGAATATCCAGTTCTTGTTCGTGTGTTCCAGGCCGAACGGGTCGGCCCAGAAGTGGCCGCGAGGCGGCTCAATCCAGCGGAAGCCACTCACATCAAGCTCGTCGCTGGATTCGAACAGCGGCTTGGCATTCATGCGGATCGCGATCCGCCAGTGCTGCACCGTCTTTTGCCGAAACGGCCGGCGAATCGCTTTCTTCAGCAGTACTGGCGCCAGCCAGCGGAACAGGTCCGCATTTTCAGGCGTGCGGTATATCTTGCGTTTGCCCTGGTAGGGCGCATGCGGTACCGCGCGCTGGCGCAGGTGGTCCCAGCCGAAGCGGTGAAGTTCGTTGAGCTTTCGAATGGCCATATCGGCTGATCCCCAGTACGGGGCAAAGCGGTTCTGTGAGACGCTGATGGTCTTTTCGGTGGTGAACAGCGACTTGCACAACACAGCGCCGCCATCCAGTTCTTCGGTCAGCACTTGAAGAATCACACCCGACATGGGAGCACCTTCCAGAAGCTCCCAAAAATGCGACGGGCCGCCACGATAGTAATCGTTGTCGCCGTGGTGGTAGGACCAGACACCGTAGCGCGCCGCTTTCAGAATCTCGCCATGAAGGATGTTGAAGCCGAAGCGGATAAGGACGTCCAGATCCTTGGCGCGGATTATTTCCAAAGCTTCGAGCGGAAAGCGATGAATAAACTTCTTGCCGATTGGCTCTACCTCGATGCTGTCGATGCCGGCAAATTTCGCCGAGCAATCAACTATGTCGAGCGGATGGTGCGGGGGGCGGCGGCGCTTATCCAGCCGCATATACATGTCATACAACGCATGCTTCCGCAGCTTGGGATCGAGGAACCGGTTGGCGAGCTTGCCGAGCGCGGTTTTGGGAGTCTTGTTGGGCCTGGGATCTGGAGGGAACTTTCGGTACACCAGCAACTCGATTTTGGCGAAATTGCTGGCCTGGATGTCTTCCACAATCCGGGCAAAGAATGCGGAAAGTTCCGGGCCATCCAGCAGGAGTCCGATACGCAGTTGGGGCCGGGCCGCCGGGGAAAAACGGAAGTAAGAGACCATGAGCAGCCGTTATGGTAGCACCCGGAGGACAAGCGTCAAGTACACGCGTCGGCCCATGGTCTCCGAAGATGCGCGGAGCACTTACGCCGATTTTCGTTGTGCCACTTCTGCTTCCCGAGTTCGCGGACTGACCGGCGTGACCCTTGAATAGAGCGATGTCCCCTTCATGTACTCCGGCTTTTCAATTCCGAGGACATCCAGAATTGTCGGCGCTACAGTGAGCAATCCTACCTTCTCGCCATGCGCCGCGGGGGCCCGCTGGGGATGTCTAACCCATAATATTCCGTCGGGATGATGCATGCCGCTCTTTCCTCCCTCCAGGGGATAAAACAGCTCGAAGAAGGGAGTGCTGCGGTCGGAATTTGCCACCTGAAGTGCTGAATTCTGGGGAACGGCTTGTTTTATGCCGCAGGCTACGAACAAATCATTTCCGCCTCGTCTAATGGCCATCGCTTTCTGCTCCCCGACCATCAAGGCCCCGAGTTGGGTCTCGGCTTCGATGGCATCGGAAGGGTTCTCCATCTTGAGCCAAAATTGTTCCGCCATCACGGGAGACACTTGATACGCGCTGGTGATGCCGGCAAAGGTCATCAAATCGGCAAAGTCTTTCGGGCGATAGGACTGCTTCCCACCCTGCTCTTCGTATACCAGGCAGGGCTGTTGGCTAAGCGCGGTGGCCATAACAATCACGGCGTCATCGCCGACCAGTTTGAGTATCCGGCCGATCAGTTTGTCCATGGCCCGATAGCCTTCGAGGATGGCATTCTGGTATTCACGCTGCTTGTCGGTGGAAATCGGCAGTTTGAACAATTCCGGTTCCATGTACCGCCAATAGCAATGCTGCATGTGCGCCGTGCTGTTCAGGAAAAAGGTCGAGAAGCTGGGCTTGAGCCGGCGATACATCGCGCTGAACAGATCAAGTTGCAGTTTCTCCAGAATGAATGCACGGCGCCAGCCACCGCGGCGAGTCCGCTTTTCAGCGATCAACTGTTGCACGATGGAAGCCGCGGTAGCGGCAGACAGGCCGTGTCCGGCCATGAACCCCAGGAATTTAAGGTAATCGCGCCTGCCGAGAGGAACACGGTCGCTGGTGTATTCCTGCACGTTTCGCTGGACGAAGTGCAAGTAAGGTAGCAACGCATCCGGGTACGGCGCTACATCCGTCGACCACGGATCGGGCAAGACCCAGCCTCGCGTCCCGCGATCATAACGGCAGTTCATACTGCCGCACACCCAAACTACTTCTCCCGCCTGGGATACCAGGTCCCAGATGCATTTCTGGCCTATCTTGTGCCCTTCCGAAAGCCGGTAAACACCATGTTCAGAATACGGTACTCCTGTGTGCACCGTGACCCACTGGATCCAAGGCTCCAGGTAAGGCGGCGGCTCCTCAGCATCGGTGGTGAAAACCTCTGAACGATCGCGCAACCGCTTGAAGTTCGGAAGCTGGCCTTCCGCGATGAAGCGGTCCATGATTGCTGGCGTGAGCTCGTTGAGCTCCAAGAAGACGACGGGGAGGCGTCTGTCCATTTTGGTTCCAACCGATCTTCTAAGACGGGTGTCCCAACTACAACGAAGTGACTTCGGTCATGTTATCAGAAGGTCAAGTGTGGGGCAAAGTCTCAGTTTTCAACATGCTTACTTGTCCATAACGGTCACAGCATAAGAAGCCGGAGCGCGCGGTAACGGCAAATATAAGGACGCGCTGGGGTTAGGAACTGGAAGTGAAAAGGGCCGGCAGGATACGCCGGCCCTTGTACTGAGTGCGACGGGGTTAGTACACGCCGGACGTGGCGGCTAGGATGGCGTCGATGTCGGCGCCCAGATCCTTGCCATCGCTGCCGGCATGTTTGTATGGACTCGACGACAACAGGTGATAGTCGCCGCCGATTCCGTTCTTGTAATTCACGAACTGGACCGCATTGGTGTCGGCAGGAAAGTAGTTCCCCGCCGGCCAATCGTTGGGTGGATAGTTCGAGGGGACCGCGATCAGCGCATTATCGCTAAAACTAAACACCGCAAAGCACGTGCTCAGGCTGGTGATCGGAATGTCTTTGACGGCACAGTTCGTGGAGCCACCGCCGGCGGACCACATCGGATATATTCCAGAGGTGACCAGGTTGTTGGTGAACGTGAAGGCGCTCATCTGCGGATTGGTGGTAAGGTCCAGCAGAGTCATGAAGTGGCTGGTTGGGTCCGGGAATGCGGTGATGTGGTTGATGCTGACGTTGTTCAGCACGTTCTGGCTCCAGCCGTTCAGCACCGCGAAAAGTGTACCCGTGCCCACGTACTTGGAGGAATTGATATCGTCCAGAGTCACGTCGTGAATGCTGAAGCGTTCGCCCGCCAGAGCCTCGCCTCCTAACCCGGAGCCAGACAGAGCAGTCTCGGTCTGGATCCCGGCGCCCGTATGGCTTACGGTGGAATAGCGAATGGTCACATCAGTGACTTGGCAAATCGGGCAGACGCTGGTTTTGCCCGTCCACTGGTTCTTGGGGGTAAGCAGAATGGCGTAGCCATTCTGGCTGAACCCACCCCAGCTGTACTCCAGTATGTTGGCTTCGAACAGCACGCGCTGCGCGTTTTTGAGCTCAAACAGGTTCTTCACCACAAACGGATTATTGCCCGACCCACCGACGAATCCAGGCTGGCCTTTCAACCAGATCAGGGGCTTGAACAGATGGTTTCTGCGAACTTCGATGTCGGCCGGGGTCAACGTTGCAGGCCCACCGCCGAAGATGATGTTCTCACCGGCGGCTTCCAGGAAGTTGCCGACAATCTTGTACGGCCCGCCGGGAAGATCGCCACTGCCACCACTGGTGGCATGGGAATCGGTACAGCTGCCGCTCAGCGATGTGCAATGGAAGTCGGTGAAGAAGGAGTCGATGACTGCGGTACTGGTCATCCCGTTGAGGCCGATGCCCACATTGGTTTCGTCCTGCGCGGTACCATGCATCCAAACTCGATCAAGAATAATGTGATCGGCGGCGAATCCGCTGCTCACCGAGACCAGACTTCCGATGTATCCCGTTCCCTTGAGCCGGGTGATCTCCAAGCCGAGGAAGCGGTAGTGGTTTGCTCCGGAGGCCAGAATCATGGGGCCGTTGCCGGCGCTCTGGTCGTAGCCGCCGCACTGGTTCGAATGATGATCCAGTGCTGGTCATCGCAGGACTTGGCTGGCAAGGTGAACTTGCCGGGAAAGCTTGCCCCCGACTGCAGTTGAATGGTGTCGCCGCAGTTGGCGCTATCGAGCGCGGCTTGGAAGTCTCCTCCGGCATTGACGGAAATGACTTTGCCGGGCGCGGGAGTGTCGGCCAGAGTGGTTTGCAGGTAAACTCGCGGCAGCTCCGCAGGCCCATCAAAATTGCCACCGTTGCTGGTCGTCATCGATACCACGAAGGCACGGCTGGCTTTGTTCAGCGATGCATCCTGTACTTGCGCCGTGAACGAGAAGTTACCTGACAGGCTGGTCGTGCCAGACACGGTTCCTGTGGATGCGTTGAGCGCCAAGCCCTTCGGCAAGGCGCCTGCAATCCCACTCCATTGGTAGGGTAGCTTGCCTCCGGTTGCGACAATCGAGGCGCTATAGGGTTGACCGCTGGTTCCGCTGGGTAGGGATGTGGTCGTGATGGTGGGCAAAGGTGGAGGCGGAGGCCCGGCTGGGTTCACCGTGACGTTGGTGCCGCCGTCGGTGGTGGGCGTTGCCACAAGTCTGGCCGTCACTCTCGCCGTGGTCGGACTAGTAACATTCGGCGCTGTAAACAGCCCACTGCCCGAGATAGTCCCTAGGCTGCACGACCAGGTCACCGCGGTCTTGGTAGTGCTGGTGACGGTCGCAGTAAATTGCATCGTGTTTCCCGAGGTCAGCGAAGGATTGGAAGGCGTGACCGTGATCGATACGGTCTCAGTTTTGGGCGGATCCCCATCAATTGCCTTGGGCACTGGAGCCTTCGCGGTTTGCGCGAAGTTCTGCATGCCACCGGTGCACGCGCTCATAATAAGCGTCAGAATTAGCACCGGTAAGCTTGCGCCTAACTGAAAGATGATTTGGCTGGCAGGATTGCCCGCCGGCTTTGGTAAGCAATTTTCTGGTGACATGCCACCCCTCGGATTAAGTTGGGGGACCGAGGTAATCCAGTCCGTATCGGTACCTTATAGAAAATATTTGCGGTCAGACAGATAACTAAGGGGCTTGACCTACCAGAACACGGCGGTACATAGCCGCCTCCTGACGACAGGGCAGTGTTGAGTGGGTAACGGGTGGGGACGAAGGCATTTTTCTGCCCCGTGGTTAAGGGTTAGCAAAGAACATCACGCGCGCTGACGTTTTGGCAGGGTTCCACTACACAGAGAACTGATTTTCGGGAGGGAGAACTGATCATCGGAAGTCGTAACCTGCATGCTGAGGACATCCTGACCCCGGCTGATCTTGAGCCAGTACTGTCCATTGAAGACTAGGTCCGGTAGTTGCTTCACAACCACGCCCCGGGCTTTCACTCGCTCTTCGACCCAGCGGAAGGAGTGGTGCACCTTGCCCGGCTTGTCCGTCTGGTGGCTTCTTCCATTCCAACTGTTGCCCTTGTAGTCAGGCTTCTTCCAAAATCCGGCGGGATAGTAGGAAGTCAGAAAAAAAGCATCTGGGGATGAGTTAGCGAGGAACGCGTCGAGCATCGTAACGATCTGGCCCTTGGACGAGTGAGTCCAGATGGAGCGAGCCAGAACGATGTCGAACTTCACGCCAAACACTGACAAATCGAAACGATCATTGGTGTCGTAGCATGGCTGCTTTACCTTCAGGATCTCCGGCTCTATCAGATGATCGATACCCTGCTGCAACATCCGTGCAGCTGGTTCGATGCCGAAGTAGCATCCGGGATCAAGAAAGTGAATCAACCAGTAACCACCGCCCAGGCAGCCGCAACCCAGATCCAAGACCTTCAACTGCGGATAAATTCCTTTGCGCAACAGTGTCGCCAGTTGAAGCCGTCCCGCAATTTCGAAGTATCGCAGCGGGCCACCCGTAAATATTCCCTGGGAGTCAAGCACCTGCGCAATTTCCCGCAGCCGCCGACCTGGCGCGGGTGCAGGAATTCTGGGATTGGCAGCCATTCGTCTACGCCTCGTTCGTCAGAAGATTAGCATGAAAGATCGTTACACGATGCGCAGTCCATTTTCTCCACAGAGCGCATCCGGACGCGAGCAAGGAAAGCACCCAACCACGACTCTTGAACAGACGCTGTTACTGCCTATGAGCGGGAGATAGTTAGGGGTGAATTCTGCTGACAGAGTCGGGCTTGGTGGAGGAATTGAGGGTGCGATTCGATGAGTCTAAGACTTCGCGCCTGAGGGATTGCGGAGTAGAGCGGCACGCACGCGATCGTACACTGTATTTCCCAGCACCCGCTTCGCACTGTTGCGGAAGCTATCTCGCAGCGCCATAGTACGAAGGGCTTCGCCGCTACAGATGCCCTCGAAAACGCGCAGGCTCAGATCGCGCATGACCGCCACCCGGCCGAGTGCGAAGCGGTCTGTGTTCGGGCCGTTGGCGTGGGCGCGACTTGTCGCGACGGTGCTGTATCCGGCTTCACGAGCCATTTCCGCCACGCGCTGGTCGTAGCGTCCCCCCGGGCAGGAAAAATGCTCGACTGGCCCGCCCGCAACATCTTCTAACTTCCGCTTGGCGTCGCCAATCTCGCAGCGAAGTCCGGCCTCGTCGAGGTCGGTTAGGTAAGAATGGCTCATGGAATGGCAACCAAGTTCGAAGCCCTGCTCGCCCAGTTGGCGGGCCTGCGACGGCGACATATACCCGGGCTTTCCTAGGAATCCGGTAGTGATGTAGAAGGTGGCGCCAAACCCGGCCTGCTTCAGCAGCGGAGCAGCCGTCAGGCAGTCTGTTTCACAGCCATCGTCGAAGGTGATCGCTATCGCGGGCGAGGTCTGGGGAGCCAGCGCCGTGCCCACGCTCACGCCGTGCCAACCCGCGGTCTTCAAGAATTCAATTTGGGCTTGGAATTCGGCTACCGGCAGGGTGTAGCGAACGTAGCCTGGGTCCGACTGGCACAGGCGACGACCCGGCAGTTCGAGTTCGTGGTACATCAGGAAGACGGTGCGTGGGCCAGCCATCTCAGGAGCAGCCTCTCCTAAAGTTCAGGCAGAAATGGACTCATACTGCTGACATGTTTTCGCGACGGGCGGAGTTTGACAAGTGTCTAACCCGTTGCCGTGCCCGCCACCAGGAGTCAGATTGGACGAAGATTGGCCGGACTAAGCCGGCTTGCGAACTGCCACCAACGAAACCCGGAGGCCACGATGATATTCAATTAGGTTATCCCACCGCCGTATGCCCGCCCGATGCCAGTCGAAATACTTGATGGAGGGATATCCGGCACTGGCCAGCATCAACTCCAGAGCGGACCTGGTAGGGGACCCAACCAGGATGCGTTCGGGGTCCCCCGAGTCCGGTACGGCTCCGGCGCTTTCGTGCGCCACCCGCTCCAATTGCACGGCCACGAAACTGTCCGGGTCCAAATCGATGCAGGTGTCCAGAATGATGTGCGACGGTCGCAAGTGTCCGATCTTATTCAGCAAGAGCATGTGATGCATCGTGTGATAAAAAAATCCAAGACAGAAAACTGTGTCAAAGCGGCCAGGTTCAAGCTGGTCGAGCTTCTCAAAGACATCCCCCAAAACAAACTCGACTTTACCTTCCGGGACCCCGTACATCCGCATGTTGTCCTGAGAGTGTTGCACCAGATGATGGCGCGCCTCAATACCCAGCACATAGCGAGAGCCGGCCTTGTAGGCAGCGAAGCTCCAGCGACCATCGTGGGATGCGATGTCTAACACGGATTTGTCGCGTATGATGTCTTCATTCGGCTCAATCAGTGCGCGATACCTCTTGTTAAGCCGGTTCCGTGCGCCAATGATGCTGGTCTCATAAAAGCGTGGATACGCATCGAAGAAACCGCCCCCCTGATCGGACTTGTCGTGGAATAGCTTTCTCTCAAGACGAAGAAAATTTTCGCGATAGTGATTTCGCGCTCTGCTCGCCACTAGTCTGAGAATTCCGACCTTGGGCATACAAGATCACTCCTTACATTTCAGACGCCGCTGCGCGCTCCTGCGGGTTGCAGGTGCGGTTCAAGCTGCGCAAGCAATGCGTCACGAAGCTGCGGGCCGCACGCTATCAAGCCTGAGAGCAACGGGTTCTTCTGATTGCAATGCAGCGGCGCTTTGTCCAGCGTGCTCACAAATCCGCCTGCGCTCAAGACCAGTGCCGTGCCTGCGGCGACGTCCCACTCGTTCTTGGGAGTGAGCGTGAATGTCGCGTCGGCCAGGCCTGCGGATACGCAAGCTAGTTTGTATGCAACCGAGCCCATCGGCCGTACTTGAAACGAGCTGTTCTCGAATGGCTTCCACTCGCCGCGTTTCACTTCACTGCGGCTGGCCAGGATGAGCGTGCCCTCAAGGCTGGTCTTCTGTGAAGGCCGCGCCGGTTTACCGTTGTACAGCAGGCCCGATGCGATCGATCCCAGGAAAGTCTCGTTGGTAGCGGGATTGCAGATTCCACCCGCGATCGGTCGGCCATCTTCCACCATGGCGATAGACACGCAGAACTCAGGGATGCCGGCTACGAATTCACGGGTGCCGTCGAGCGGGTCAACTACCCAGACACGTTTCTTGTCCAAACGCGATAAATCGTCAACGGTTTCTTCTGAGAGCCAGCCTTCGCCATCGCGCAGAAGTTTCTGGCGCAGCGCCGCGTCCAGGGCTCGGTCGGCTTCGGTGACCGGGTCATGCCCAGCCTTGTATTCGGCGGCGATCGCCCCGGCGGTGTAGCGGCTGAAGATGGTGCGGGCAGCTTCCATAGCGCTCTGAATGCGCTCGAGTATATCGCTATAAGGATTGGTCATGAAAGGTCTCTTGATCGATTATGCCCAAAGCATGCGTGCGCCAGTTGCCAGCAGTACGGCGCATAGCAACCTTCGCAGCCAGAGGACGGGGACACGTGTGCTCAAATGCGAGCCGAGCAATCCGCCCGGGATGGAACCCAGTAGCAGCGCTGCCACTAGCGGCAAGTTGATATTTCCCAGGCGCCAGTGGAGCAAGCTGGTGACGCCAGTTAGCAGCACGGCGTGCACAATGTCGGTCCCGACCATGACTTTGGGCGGGAAACTGTAAAACAGCAGCAACAGCATCATGATAATGCTGCCAGATCCTACCGACGTCATGCCCACCAGGAACCCCGCCAGCAGGCCAATTGCGTACATTCCCACAAAAGACTTCATCGTGGGTGGGCGGTTCACAACGTGATCTTCGATACGCCGCTGGAAAATCAAAAGCATGGGGATGCAAATCAGAAGGACGCCCACGGCGGTAGTAATGAACGTGTTAACCCCGGCGCCGTAGACATTGCGCAAATGGGTGAGGAAGCTAACGCCCAGGATCGAACCCGGCATGCTGCCGACAGCCAGGGCTACGACCACCTTGCGCCGTACGGTACCTTTGTTCAGGTGAACCCAGCTGGATCCGATCTTGGTGACGAAATTGAATAGAGCGTCGGAACCAACGGCCATGATCGGTGGCACCTTGAGGACGAAGATCAGGATGGGAAGCAGCAACACGCCGCCTCCCAGCCCGGTCAGCCCAATCAAGGTGCCAACACCGAAGCCGATCACGATTTTAGCCAGGATATCCATTACCGGATCGTTTCTGTCCTACCTCCAGGACCGGCGTCGAAACTAGGCCCCGTCCCCGTTGACCCCGATGAAGCCTTCCCGCTCCAGATGCAAGAGGATCTGCTGCGCGGCTTCTTCGGGAGACAGGTCCGCAGTGTTAATGACCATTTCGGCTTTCTCCGGTACTTCATAAGGATCAGAGATGCCGGTGAACTCCTTTACGATTCCAGCCCTCGCTTTGGCGTACAGTCCCTTGCGGTCGCGTTGCTCGCAGACCTCGATGGGTGTGGCCACGTGGACCAGCACAAAGCCGCCAAAGCGTTCGACCATTTCGCGGACAGCCTTGCGCGTAGCCTCGTAGGGAGCGATGGGAGCGCAAATCGCGATGCCGCCATTCTTGGTAATTTCCGAGGCCACGTACCCGATGCGACGGATGTTGATGTCGCGGTGTTCCTTGGAGAAACCCAGCTCCGAGGAAAGGTGCTTGCGAACCAGGTCGCCGTCGAGCAGGGTGACCGGGCGTCCTCCCAACTCGAGGAACTTGGTGATCAAAGCGTTGGCGATGGTCGATTTACCCGAGCCGGAAAGGCCGGTGAAGAAAATGGTGACGCCCTGCTTGTGCCGCGGCGGATAGCTGCGGCGCAGTTCCTTCACCACCTCCGGATAGGTGAACCAGGAGGGAATATCGCGGCCTTCGTTCAAGCGCCGTCGCAATTCCGTACCGGAGATGTCGAGCACCCGCGCGCCCTTGGGCACCTCGTCCTGGGGGACGTAGCGGTCTTCATCTTCCAGGTACACCATCATCTGGAAAGGCACCATGGTTACGCCCAACTCGGCTTCGTGCTTCTTGAACAGTTCCTGTGCTTCATAGGGACCGTAGAACGGTTTGCCGTCCGTGTCCTTGCCTGGACCGGCGTGGTCGCGGCCGACAATGAAATGAGTGCAGCCATGGTTTTTGCGAATCAGTCCGTGCCACAGGGCTTCGCGAGGGCCGCCCATGCGCATGGCCAGGGGAAGCATGGAGAGCTTCACCGTGCCCTGCGGGTACTTGGCCAGGAGCAATTGGTAGCAGCGGGTGCGGATGAAGTAGTCCACGTCGCCGGGCTTGGTCATGCCCACCGAGGGGTGGATGAGGAGATTGCTCTCCACCTGCTTGGCAGCCCGCAGGGTCAACTCGACGTGGGCGCGGTGCATGGGATTGCGGGTCTGGAAAGCCACCACTTTGCGCCAGCCCATGCGGGCAAACTCGGCGCGCAGCTCCGCCGGTGTCAGGCGCAGGGCGCGGAAATCATAGTGGGATGGATTTTGCAGACCTTCGATGCGTCCGCCGACATACCAGGGGTTGGATCGATTGATGGCGTAGTCCGCTCCCGGGTGGGCGCTGGAAACAGAATTGAAAACGGCTTTGGCTTCTTCCTTCCGATCAGGTTGCCACACATCTTCTACGTGCAGCACCGCGAGCATGACTCCTTCGGGGTCGCGCAACGCAATCGTGCTGCTGCCCGGGGTCAGTGTCTTGGCGAACTCTTCCTTCACATCCAGGGTGATGGGCATCGGCCACAGCGTGCCGTTGGCCAGACGCATGTTGTGGCAGACGCTTTCGTGGTCCTTGCGGTTCATGAACCCGCGCAAGGGAGAGAAGCCGCCGTTCATCAGCAGCTCCAGGTCGCAGAGCTGGCGCGCGGTCAGGTCCCAGGAAGGCCATTCCCGCGAGTGCGATTTAAGTTCGTTGGCTCGTTCAGGGCTTGAAATGAGATCAATGAGTTCACCACCGTGTGGTGTAACCAGATGACTTGTCGAAGCGACCAATGCGTGAACCTCCCAGGTTCGATGATTTTATTGTATGTACGGCTCGTCCAGTCAAAGCTCCACGGAAGAACACTCTCTCGACTTGCCCTAAGGACCAAGGGGAAAGTACACCAGCGAGACCATCTTCAAGGAGAGCTTAGAGGAGCGAGCCCCACGTGCGCTTATTTAAGATCGCACCTTTTGCTGAGCAATCCCGGTTCCTTCGGGCAAATCTCAAAGAAGTCTATCTATATGAAAACAAATAGGCAATTGGATTTGGCACAGCCCAATTGCCAGCTAAATGTGCAAATTGTTGCGACAAAACTGACATAGGCCTCGCCGCCAGGGCAGAAGCCCAGAGGTACTCACACCTCCTCGCGAAAGGTCTCAACCAGCGGTTCTTCATCCTGTACGTCCGTATGAACGGCTTCCTTTTCCGTCAGCTCTCCCACGCGAAGGGCCTCATTGGACATGAAAGCCCACAACAGACACAGGCCGTATGCCGACCCTGCGGCGAGTAGATGGACGGCCAGCTGCCGATAGGTGTGGGCAACGAACCAGCGCTGCATCAGCAGCAGCACCGCGATCAGCGGGAGGCACGCCAGCAGGGGCAAAAGATAAGCTTCCCGCAGGAACGTCTGCAAGCGAATTCCCAGCCGCTTGCACAGATGCGAAGGCATGAAAAATACCATCGAACATGTCAGGGGAATCGCAGTGCCCACGGCATCGCCAATGATGCCGTATGGACGGACCAGCAAGATGCTCAAAACCAGGTTCGAGACTCCTTCAATCAGCGATACCACTGCCCAGGTTCCGTGCTTGCCCATGCCAAACAGCACTCGGCTGGAAGCCCCCTGTGCCAGCATCAGGGTGGTTGGCAGGACCAGGATCAGCATGACCGGGTAGCTGGTCGCGATGTACTTACTGCCCACCCAGGCCTCAATCACCGATTTGCCGGAGATGACCAGGATGGCGCAGATGGGAAAAATAGTGAAAGCGCAAAGCCGATTGCCGGCGACGAATATTTTTCGCAGGCGGTTCATGTTGCCCACCGCGTCAGACTGGCTGGACATGGGGACAAAAATCTGCGATAGGCTGACCACCACCTCCCCGGCATAATCGACGATGCGGGCCCCAATATTGAAATACGTAATGGCGGTGGCGGAAAGGAAAGCGCCGATCACGATTTCATCGGTCTTGAACTTCAGTCGAGCCGCGAGAATGATGATGAAGGTGATGCCGCTGTAGTTCGCCATCTGCCGGAAAGTGTCCCGGTCGACGAAGCGGCGCCCGAAGGCGACCGGCTGGATCCGCAAGGCCAGGACGCTGCGGATCACCGAGGTGACGAGGGGAAGGAAGACGGTGATAAAGGCAACCGTCAAGAGTCCGTAGCCCCGGTTCAAGAACACCACGATGAAGACGGCGCGCAGTAGCGTGGCCGCGATGTTGGTCCAGTTCAGGATGTAGAACTTCTGCAGACCTTCCAGATATCCGCCAAAAATGCCCAACGGAAATCCCAGCGCGACCGATGCTCCCACCATCAGCAGAAGCCAGCGCGCGGTGTCATGGAATTCGGCGGGAATGTGAAACAAGTGGTCGACGAACAGGCACACCAGCACGGTCACTACCATGCAGGCCACCCCGATCAGGGTGTAACTGAAGAGGCTGGTGTTGACTAGCTTGGCCAGGTCTTCGGTGTCTTCCGTGGCAGAGAATTTTGCTACGTAGCGGACGATGGAGGAGCGAATGCCAAGATCGAAGAGTCCGTAGTACCCGGTGACCGAAAAAATCAGGACCCAGATGCCGAAAGCGGCATCGCCCAGCCGGTGCAGGATGAACGGAGAAAGAAGAATCCCGACCACGATGTTCAGGCCCAGGGATATCCAGCTGGAGCCGACGTTCTTGATGATCTGACGTTTCTCGAGCTTACGCATATGTCCCAGGAACGTAGCTTGGCGCTGGATTTGAAGACTTGGTCGCAGCGGTGAGGCGGAGTGTCTTCATCGTAAAAGAGCTACAGGTAGTTTGCAAAGCGCAACCACTGTTCGACCAGCTGAATGCCCCGGGCGAATGGAATCCGCGGAGTGTACCCCAAGATCCTCTTAGCCTTGTCAATCTGGAAAAAGACGGTTCCAGTCTGAGTCGCCAAGGTGACTTCGTCCGGCATGTACCTGCCGTTGGTGGTTGGGTCTGGGGAACGCCGAGGCACGCCGACGCGGCCACGAATCTTCTCCCGCCGTTCTTCCGGGAGGGATCCCAACCATCCCCACATTCCCGAGAGGACCCGTTCCGTGGCGGGGATCTGCTGCAGGATCTGCCGCAGTTCCTTGCTGCGCAAGGCGCGGCCGGTGGCTTTGATTGATCCGGCAATCAGGCCGGGCTGCTGCCGGTAGTAAGCCAGAATTTCCTCCTTCGAAACCACGGGCAGCGTCATTTTCTCGCCTAACATGGCCACGTGACTCTGGATGAAATCTCCCCAGGTCAACCGCTCGCCGTCGGTGATGAAGAACGTTTGCCCGACTGACTTGTCATTTTCCAGGGACAGAAAAATGGCATCCACCAGGTTGTCGACGTAGGTGGTATTGCAGGCGCCGCGGCCCCCATCGATGAGCACGACTCGGCCTTCCTGCAGATCAGGAATCAGACGGGTCGACCAGGCAGAGCAAGGTCCGTAGACGATAGACGGGCGCAGGATGACGGCCGGCACGCCGCCTCCGCGGAACCGCCGCACCACCCGCTCGGCGCGCAGCTTGTTGTCACAATACGCATCGCCGGTGAGACGCAGCGGCGCATCCTCGGTCTCGCTTCCCGGTGGCGGGGTGAAACCGTACACCGCGGCGGTGCTCATGTGGATGAACCGTTCGACCCCGACCGCCTGTGCTTGTCGCAGCAGATTCTCGGTCCCGCGTGCGATGCCCCGCCCGCTGCCCAGGCCGCAATGAATGACGATCTTGGCGTCACCCATGGCCGAGCGCAAGGAGGCCGCATCCAGCAGGTTGCCCGGGCAAAGCTCGATGGGAAGCCGCGCGATGCGGGCCGCATGCTGCACCGTGTGGACCAGGGCACGCACGCGCGTGTTGCCCGCCTGCACCAGGCGCTCACAAATTCGCCCACCAATGAAGCCGGTGGCGCCGGTCACGAGCACGGTTTTGTCTTTCCAGTTCATGCGCCGGCCTTCGCGAGTTCCGGAAGCGGTTCGAACCAGGGTTCGGGAATGCGCCGCGCCTGGCGATAGCAATCCTCGATCAGGCCGATGACCTCGAGGGCGCGCCGCCCGTCGGCCTCCGGCTTCTGGCGGCCGCGGATGCTTTCCACAAAATTATCCAGCTGCTTGTAGAAGCTGCTGGTCGCGGGATAATCCGGCAGGCGCAGGGTTTCGCTGACCGCTTGTCCCTGGATGGTGCGGTGCAGGATCACCACATCAGGATCAGTCGCCGGTATTTCCGCCGTGGCTGCGGCGCCACGTACCAGCAAACTGTTCTTTAACGTGTAAGTGCGGCTGACTCGCAGATGCCCCTGAATTTCGCCGTAAGGTCCGGCGTGCTTCACATCCAGGAGGGCGTTGGCTTCAATGCCGCTGCCCAAGTTGTCATCCTGGTAGTCGAACTCCGACACCGGGCCAAACCAGTCGATCAGGCTGTCGAGCATGTGGACGCCAAAATCAATCAGTGCGCCGCCGCCCGCCAAGGCCCGCGAGAAATAAAAACCGGAGGCACTCTTCCAGGCGAAAGCGCCACCGTATTGCCATTCGTAGTCTTGAACCGGGCCCAGCAAGCCTTCCCGCAGCACCAGTCGCAGCAGAGGATGGCTGGCCACGAAGCGGCGGTTCATGCCCACCGCCAGCACGCGGTTCTTCTGTTCGGCCGTCTCGGCGCAGACCCGGGCGTCGGCTGCGGTGGTGGCGAGCGGCTTCTCGCACAAGACGTGAACTCCAGCACGCAGGGCCTCGAGCGTGACTGGAGCGTGCAGGCTGTTGGGCAGCGTGTTAATGATGGCGTCTAACTGCCCAAACAGGGGACGGTAATAGGTGACCGCCACACATCCTTCGGGAGTGCCCGGGAGCAGTGACTGGGCCCGTTTCAGATCTGAATCAACGAGGGCCGCCAGACGCACATCCGGATGGACCAGCACCGCCGGCAGATGTGACGTCCGGGCTATGGTCCCGCAGCCCAGGATCGCCAGGCGAATCGGGTCGGTCATTCGGAGGGTCCTTTGGCGGCCACGGGATGCGGGGCAGCATCGCGCACCACCCGCGCGGTGCGGGCATCGCCGGGTGGAGGGTTCATCAGTTCATAGCCGAGCCGGGTCATCAACGGCGCCCAGGCCGATTCGACCTCGGCCACTGAACTCTCGGGCAGCTTCGCTTTCCAGGTCCCAGGCGACGCCGCTCCTATGAAGGGAATGTCGTCGCGCTTGTTCTTTGTGGAAACCCACTCGCCACCTTGAGTCTTCTCCAGTTGGCGCATGTGGTCGGCTGAACTTCGCTCGATGGCCGTAGCCAGCCTCTGCGGTGGGGCTGCGATTCCGAAGAAGGCGGCGACCTTGGCCAGTTCCCGTGGAGTGTCGGCGATCATGTCTTCATAGCGCAGCAGCAGGAAGCCAGTCTGGCCGCCACGTGCGGCGATCCAGCTGCCGACGTTTTCTCCCCAGGTTCCCCAGCCCGAGGAACTCAGACGGCCGCCGACAAAATCGCTGACGTAACGGGTCAGGTCGAAGCCATCCTCGATTTGGCGATATTTCCTCTGAAAGTTGTAGTAGGAAAGCGCCACATCCCGAGGGTCGCGCACAATGTAAATAACCCTCGGGTAGCGGTGGTCGAAATACTGATGGCTCTTGATAACTCGCGGCCTCGGCACGCGCTTCAGGTAACGGCTGGATTGGGCCTCGGCGTCCGGAACCAGGCGCTCGATGTTGGCGAAAGTGGCCGGCTGGTCGGGACTGATCAAGTTCCCCACCAGGAAACGGGTCCAGGTATTTCCCGAGCGCGGGTAGGAAACGATGAAGGTATCGTCGGGATAAACGGCCAGGTTGCGTCCCGCGATGTCGGTGCCCAGCAGGTACTTGATCGCCCGCTTTATCCCGTACTTCATCGGCGGGGTGCCTCCAACGTGGCTTGCAGGACACGTGAATCGTTGGCCGGTGCCTTCGCCAGGGAAAGCTCGTAGCTCAGCCACTGCATCAGGGGAGCCCACGCGGTCTCCAGTTCCGCAATGGCAGATTCTGGCAATTCCGCTCTCCAGCCGCCGGACTTGGCCGCGCGTACGAACGGAACATCCTGGCGTGTGTCTTTCGTGGAAGACCACATGTGCGCCTGGGCGGCTTCCAGCTTGCGCATCTCGTCCGCGGAGCTGAGTTCCACAACCCGAGCCAAACGCTCCGGCGTGACGGCGATACCCAGGAAGGAAGCGACCTCCGCCATTTCGCGCATAGCGTTTTCCATCATATCTTCGTAGCGCAGCAGCAGGAACCCAGGGCGGCCGTGGCGCGTGGCTACCCAGCTGGCCACATTTTCTCCCCAGGACCCGTAAACGCTGGTTTCCCCGGCTACGAAGAGGGTGACGAACTTTTCTTTCGGATAGTCATCGTCGATCAGGCGGCGTTTACGGTGGAAGTGATACTGCGAAAGGGCAACGTCGCGGGGATCGCGGACCACATAGACGATCTTCTGATAGCGCGGGTCGAAATATTGATGGCTCTTGATATACCGGGGACGCGGCAAGCGGCCGAGTTCGCGCTTCGACAACGCCTCCGGGTCCGGGATGATGCGGTTGATATTGGCGAAATTTGCGGGCTCCTCGGGATGCACCAGGTTGGCAATCAGGAAACGTGTCCAGGTATTTCCCGACTTGGGGTAGGACACAATAAACACGTCGTCGGGAAAGACCACCAGATTACGCCCCGGATGGTGTAACTCCAGTAGTTGCCTGGTCCCGGCAATGATGCGCGCAATCATTCGTAAGGCTCACCTGATGTGCTTCGGCCGTTCGTGAACGCCGGTCTCATGAAAACCCGGTTGCTCTCTTAAGGGAGGTTGAATCCAGGCGGGCAAGCTGCGTCGCCATAGTTTCAGCGTACCGCACTCCCCAGGCGTGCGTAAGTCAAAGAACAGGTTCAGTCGGTCTGACTTCGGGCCTGGGTTCGAGGCTGAGTGGCTTCAGATTGCGAGCTGAATTGCCCCAGCCGATACGGTTCCGCAAATCCATCATCTGCTCATACGCGCGATGAGAATGGCGAAGCGAACGGGGAAACCTGCGCAAGCCAAAAACCGCGACCCGCAGTCTCCAGTCGTCGAGCACGTCACTGGCCCTCTTAGCGGCATCCAGGGCGCGGCTGTATTCGCCTTCCTGCAGAAATTTCTTGGCCAGGACCACCTGGCAAAATGCCTCTGTCTTTTCAATCATGCTGCGGATCAGTTTTTCTTGCGCATCTGAAACCGGCAGCTTAGCCGCGATCTTCTCGTAGACCTCAATGCGGGCCAGGCGCATCCGGGCAGGGTCGGCTGCCAAGCCGTCGCTGGTCAAACGGTGAAAGATGGTGGCGTCTCGCGAGTAATCCATGGCAACGCCCCTAAAGGCCATGCGCAGCCAGAGATCAAAATCTTCGCAGCGCATGAATTGTTCATCGAAAAGGCCGGCATCGATAAGGGCTTGGCGCGATGCCACGGTGGTGGATGTACCCACCGTACAGTTCCACCGCAGCAGACTTTCGAAAGTGACTTCTGAAGCCTGGGGCTCGCGGCCGAAAGCATGGTCTACCGGAACGTCGTTTTTCAGCAATACTGAGTCGCCGTAAACCAGTCCCAGCGCAGGATCCTTCTGCAACAACGCCATCTGGCTGGCAAGGTGTATCGGAAACCAAACGTCATCGCTGTCGAGAAAGGCGACGTACTTTCCTCGCGCCTGCAGTATTCCAGTGTTGCGTGCGCCGCTGGGGCCCCGATTCTCCTGCTTGAAATAACGGATGCTTGCCAAGTAAGGCTGCAGGACCTGTTCCAACAGGTCGGTGTCCGGCGAACCGTCGTTGATGACGAGAACTTCGAAGTCCACATAGGTCTGGGTGAGTACCGAGTCCAGGGCCTGGGCGATGTACCGAGCCGCTTGATACGCAGGAATGACTACACTCACCAGCACTGATTCGCCCTCACTTTGAGAATCATCGCGCTGCGGGCGGACACCTCCGTGAGCGAGGTGGCGAGCGGCGGCCGCTGGCGATCCAGTGTTCTTGACAAACACTTCAGGCAATCCTCCACATCCCCAAACTATTATGAATCGGCCCCGGAGGACAACGCCGAGTGCTTCGGTCAGAAACGCGCACAATCGCTGTAGTTTATCATCTAACCGCTCGATTACGGTATCCCGCAGTCCCCCCTCGGGTGACTGGAGGGACATCTAGGCGCTATCGTAAGCTGCTGTAAAATATTATACTTGCGAGTGGGCGCACTCGCGTGCTACCGCACCAGCAGCAAAAGCATAGCGATTCATGCTAGCAATGATAACTGCTGTAAACAGGCGATTACACTCAAAACCCGGTCAATGAGTGTAATGGCGATATTACGTCAACAACGAGCGGGCGCCAGTTTCCGAGTTGTTGACGACCCGACCAGAAACGATCCAGCGGGTGACCAAGCGACAATCTGAAGGGTCAAGGCCAGATTCCGGCCGCGCGCCACTGAGCATCTAGCTTGGTTTCCGCGGCCAGCTTTTTCACTTCGTCAGCGGTGAGCCGGCGGCCGGCCTGCGTCCCAGAGGCGCTTCGTCAAAACGTAAACAGCGAGCAAGGTGAAGCTCCAGTCGACCGTATAACGATATCGAGTGTCAGTCTGCAGCAAATAGTAAACCAATGGGTATGCGATCCATAAGCACAGCAGTAAGGTCCCGAGGGGACGATGCCGGTGCAGAGCAAGCCAAAGCCCATAGATGGCCAGTAGGGTCCAGGGAACCAAGAAGAAAGCTTTCAGCGGTTGCGCTTCGGTCGGCATGAACCAAAAGAAGACAACTCTTTGCAGGGCCAGCTTCGCGAACGCGCGCGGATTTGATCGGATCCAGTTTATACCTTTGTGTAAGTATTGGCGGTTGTACTGAATTTCTCCCAACTGCAGAACCATCTCGGCGTGTGCTCTGCTAGCCCATGGGTGGTTCAGGTGATAGTAGTTGTTAGGAAATCCAATCGCTATATTATCGGCGAACGTGGCGTGTGCTTCGGAATTGTTCGATAGATCGACTTCCAGTCCGAAGTTGCTGCGAACGAAAACCAAGCCGCCCAGAGCTCGATAGTTCCGGATAGTCCAAGGCGCAATGGCCACGACCATGCCCAGCGCGGCAATCGCGACGGTGATTAGCCACCGTGGGTGTTTCCGTTTCCACGCGAATACGCCGAAGTACAGAAGTATCAGGAGAAACACCGGCAACAAGGCGGGACAGCACAACATCCCCCCGCCCCACGCAAGGCCAAGGCAAAACGTGTGGAAGCGCGTGGGCTGCGGGTCTTGCCACCAGCGCGTGGCAACGAGAATCACCAAGATAATTGCCAACGCTGATAGGGTCGTTTCCCAACGAATTTCCCTCATGATACGGTAAGGGACTAAGGCTGCAACAAATCCGGCCAAGACACCTACAACGCGATGAATCTTTGCCACATCGGTCAAGACCGGTATAAGCGCATAGTGCAAAGCAGCAAAAAATATGTTCATCACCGCCATCGCATACGCTGCCGCAGCACCGTATCCGAAAGCTCGAAAGATAACGCTCAGGAGCATAGGGTAGATGGGAGCGTGGTGGGCCGTCGGTCCAGTAGGAATCTTGTAAGGATTGGCAAAGGTGCCATTCTCGGCCAAGCTCCGCGCAATCTTCTCCATTTCAGCGAAAGCGATGGTGGGATGAATTCTAAGGACTGCTAAGGCGGTGAGACGGGTAACAATTCCGAGGGCCAGCAAAAACAAAACAACATGCTTGATATTGAGCGATTCCAACCAGCTGCATATTTTGGCAGTTGTACTCACCCTCTGCCTCCCCGAAAAGAACGTGTCCCTACGTGTTCCGTGGGGGTCGAACTAAGATACTCCACTTTCGTACGGTTCTCTAGACGTTCACAGTGCCTTTTCACAAGGGAAAGAATCTCGAGTCGCTGTCGAGTCACGGCCAAGTGGGACTCGGGTATTTGACCCTTCAGACAGATTCCGCGCTTCGCCAGTCTGTCAAATTCACGGGGGAGGCAAAGTTGGGCGGAGCAGCCTGGGGCAGTGCATCTTCTGGGGAATGTTCGGAGATCAAGCGCAACCGTCAGGCCCGATGGGAAACACAAATAGTGGCGCGCCCACACTGCCTTGGCGACCGCGTCTATAATGGCAGTCGATCAGAGTTAGAAAGGAGATTTTGGCTTTCCCACTGCCAACGCTATTCGGGAAAGCACCAACTGCGTTCATAGAAGAAGTACCGTCTG
Organism: Terriglobia bacterium; assembly: GCA_020073665.1. GTDB lineage: Bacteria > Acidobacteriota > Terriglobia > Terriglobales > Acidobacteriaceae > JAIQEU01. The sequence continues at coordinate 6,724 of JAIQEU010000001.1, read as the reverse complement.
AATCTTCAGCGTGACTGCGTGGGGTGGGAATTGTCCCACTATCAATTGCGGAGTATCGAACTCCGACCCGGTGAGAACGGATGCTAAAACGAGCAAAACGGGCCTGTTTGGCCGCAGCAAAGTTCTGCGGGGTCTTCGGACTGATGGGCGGTTCCAGCCGCAGGAGGTCGCGGCTTCTGATGATCGGCTACCACGGCGTGTCTCTCGCAGACGAGCATCAGTGGCGTCCGGGTCTCTTTTTCAGTCCAGCGAGCTTTCGCGCCAGGATGGAGACGCTCAAGAGGTGTGACTGCCATGTGCTCGATCTGAGCGAGGCGCTCGACTTGCTGTACCGCGGGGCACTCCCAGAACGCGCTGTTGTGCTTACCTTTGACGACGGTACATGCGACTTTCATACAGTTGCATGGCCGATACTCAAAGAGTACGGATACCCCGCCACTCTATACTTGACCACTTATTGGGTAACGATGGCGCTGCCTGTCGTACCTGTCATCTGGAGCTATTTTCTTTGGAAAAAGCGCGGCTCCGTTTATCGCGCGCCAAAGGTTCTTGGCGATGACGCACAGATGGATCTCACTACCGATAGTGGTAGAGCAAAAGCCCTGCACCTACTGGTCTCGTTTGCGAAGGCGCAGAACCTCGATGGAATGCAGAGAGACGCGATCACGCAGGAATTAGCGGGGATCGTTGGCGCGGATTACGAAGAAATACGGGCGAGGCGCATTCTGCATTTGCTCCAACCGGATGAAGTTCGTGAGCTTGCCAGAGAGGGTGTTTCCGTTCAGTTGCATATGCACCACCACGTCAATCCAGATGATGAGCAGGATTTCAAACGCAATTTGAACGAAAATCGCGAATATATTAGGGATGTGCTGGGCTCGGCGCCAGAGCATTTTTGTTATCCAGGCGGCGATTACCAAATGAAATTCTTGCCATGGCTGAAGGAACTTGGGGTGAAATCGGCTACGACCTGTGATCCGGGGCTTGCGTCCGTGAAGACTGACCCGCTGCTGGTTCCCCGATTGGTGGATACGTCTTGTCTGTCCACGCTAGAATTTGAAAGCTGGCTTGTAGGCATTGGGGAGCTCCTGCCGCGCCGATGAAGGATCTCTGGACACAAATAGCTGAGACCGAGGAAATCTGTTTGAGCGAATTGCGGAAGGCGCCGTTCGCTCAAATCAGCGAGAAACTTGTCCTATCCTCTGTCCCTAGCATTAAATCGACCTCAATTGTTCACTCACTTGCTCACTCCCGGGACCGAAGGGCTGAACTTGCCAAGTTGGCCGGCGAAGTCGGACTGCAGGAAGAAATCGCCAACTCCAACTTGCAACGGGTGCTACTGCTCCGTGCGGCTCTCGTCAGTCTTGAAAAACTCGATCATCTACCGGTTGAGCAATCCGTCAAGAGACTGATCTGCGAAGAGTTTCAATTCTTCGCGAAACCTGCTGCAGGAGAGATGGTGCTTTTTGATCCGCAGAAATATTCGTTTCTTGCCTTGTGCAAGATTGCAGTTCTCCAGCGGTTCCCTGCCGGGCAATTTCATTGGGAGATCTCCGGCTTTCCACGTTCCTGGCTATTCAAGGTGCCGAGGCAGATACTTCCGCGAGTGGCTTATTTCCTCGCCGCGGAGTTGGGAGGATTTGCTCCGTGCTTTGTTCCTCACATGGCCACGCGGCGAAAGAATCGTCTGATGTTGCTGGAGAAGGAATCGAATAAATCCTGGTTCCGGATGGCATCTTCGGCCCAGCTATGGCCGGGCATCCGGGGACTGGTGGCCTCCTCCTGGCTGCACTCGCCGGACACGTATCGGGTCAGCCCACATCTTTCGTTCATCAACAAGCCGTTTGTAGAGTCCGGAGCTCTAGTAACTACGATGGGGATCGCGGACGAATCAGCTGGCTATTTGGCCGGCAGCGCCCAACGGAGAGAGCAATACAAGAGCGGGAAATTTAAGCCTACGCTGGGCTTGGTGTTATGGTCGCGTAAGCAGATGATGCAATCGGTGCATCGGCATCCAGAGTTCAACGAAAATTGAAAATGGTGTTGCAGTAAAGCCCCGAACAGGCGAGGAACCTAATTGTGACGGAAGCGTTGTTCACGCAGATATCTACCATTCTGGCTCGTGTTTTGAAGGCAAAGGGTGTGGACCGATCTGTTTTCAAGCCGGAAGATCGGCTTTATGAAGACGGAATAGGGCTGGACTCGCTTGACGCGGCGACGCTGGCAGCCATGCTCGATCACGAGTTCAACTTGGACCCTTACAACTCCGGCGAGTTCCCGCAGACCGTCGCGGAAATCGTTGAGTTTTATTCTGCGGGGAAGAAGAGCTAAATGATTTCGGCGCTCCTCGAACGCTATGCGACCTCCCTCCCGGGGGGCGCCTTCATCATCGATGCGCAAGGGACAGTAACCGCGCGGGGAGCGGGTGAACAGTTATCGGGTCTTGTGCAAGTCCTCAAAGAAATAGGCGAGGATGGTATTTGTTTTTATGTACAGGATTCTGCTCGCCTCGTCCAATCTATTCTGGCAACAGAAGCTGCGGGTTTACAATGCTGCGTTCTGAATCGTCAGTCGCCGTCAAGTGAGATCGCCGCAATCTTGGAGCGGTTGGGCACCGCTGCTTTGGTCACGGATGCCCAGGGCACATTTCCAGCTAAGAAAATTGTCCAAATTGACGATCTGATCCACGATGCTGCAAGTCGAAGGGGCAGTGTCAAGTCAGTTCACTTTAAGCCTGGCACGATAGTCATCTTGACGACAGGAACGACTGGCATACCGAAGGCAGCGCAATATACCTGGCAACGGCTGCTGGGAAGAATCCCGTCGCGCGATGCGGTGCAAGGAAAGAGGTGGCTGCTCGCCTATCCCTTGAATCACTTTGCGGGTGTGCAGGTCCTGCTTACGGCACTCAGGGACCGCAGTACGCTCGTTATCCCTGAAGCCCGCGATTTTCGGACGATCATTGATACCTTGATCAAGCATAGGGTGGACTCTGTTTCAGGCACGCCAACGTTCTGGCGAATGCTGGTTGGACGCGTCACCGATGAGCAGGCAGAGCGCCTCGAGATCGAGCAGATCACGCTGGGAGGAGAAGCCTCCACGGCCGATCTTCTGGAGAGATTGAGAACGAGATTTCCATCCGCTGCCATTACACAGGTGTATGCAACCACCGAAGCGGGTACTTGTTTTGCGGTCAAGGACGCTATGCCAGGCTTTCCGGTCTCCTTCCTGGACCGTCCAGTGGGAAATGTTGAACTGAAGATTATCGATGGGGAATTGTATGTGCGGTCTTCAGCTTCAATGATCAGTTATATCGACGGCAGTCCTGCCCCGGAGTGGATAGCGACCGGAGATCTGGTGGAACGGACCGATGATCGCGTCATCTTTCGCGGTCGCAAAAGTGAAATCATCAATGTGGCCGGAGTCAAAGTTCACCCGTTGAAGGTGGAAGAGATTATCCTGCGCGTGGCGGGTGTGTCCGCGGTTCGAGTTTACAGCGCAGCGAACCCAATTACCGGCCATATTGTCGCCTGCGACATTGAACTCGAAGAGGGAGCTGATGAAGATGCTGTGCGCGAGATGGCGCAACAGGCCTGCGGGGCCGCCCTCAGCCGTTATGAACAGCCGCGTCTGTTGAGAATTGTAGAGCGGCTGGAAAGAAGAAACGAAAAGCTAGTTAGGAGGGGAAGTGCCTAGAACGGTCGTGATCAGTGGAGGAAGCCGCGGCCTCGGTGCGGTCCTAACCAAGGCTTTTCTGGCTGAAGATGACTACAACGTCGCCATCTGCAGCCGCTCGCGCACGGAGTTTATCGATTCCGTGTTAGCGGAGGAGCGGCTGAAGAGCCGCTTCCTGTTTAAGCAAGTGGATCTCTCCGATCGAGCCGCTGTTCACGAGTATGTGCGCGAGGTTAGAGAGCGCTTCGGCAGCGTTCATGTGTTGGTGAATAACGCGGGTGTGGCAGTGGATGGAGTTCTTGCTCTGCAGACGGACACGGCAGTCGACCAGATGGTTGATATCAACCTGAAGGGGTCAGTCGCTCTCACTAAGGCATGTGTCCGGGAGATGCTTATCAATCGCTGGGGCAGGATCGTTACGATCACCTCCATTGTCGGGAAGAGCGGATTTCGCGGACTATCCGTGTACTCCATGACCAAGGCAGGGCTCGACGGATTTACCAGAAGCCTGGCGCGGGAGCTCGGAGACCGCGGAATTACCGTGAACTCGGTGGCGCCAGGATTTCTGGAGACGGAAATGACTCACGGATTGTCTCCAGAGCAGAAAGATCAGATCTTACGCCGCACTCCCGCAGGGAGGCTCGGCCGCAGCGAAGACGTGGCGGGTGTCGTCAAATTCCTGTGCTCGGATGCGGCGGCTTTTGTCACCGGGCAAACAATTATCGTCGATGGGGGTGCCATGGCATAGATGTTGTGTCTCGGGTCGGTATCCCGCCGGAGCCGATCCTAGGCGGCTCTTGTGGCAGCAATTTTGTGCACGGTTGAACTATCGACATTGAAAGTCCGAACCACGGGCTCTGCGTCGAGGAGAGATCGGATCATCTCGTGGATGGCCGGATACTGCTCCCGATGGTACCGCTCAGCATCTTGTTTGGTATTCCAGAAGCTGATCGCCAGGACGCGATTCGGTTCTGCATCAGATACCAGAACCGTCTCATCCACAAATCCTGCCTGTTTCTTCAAAATCGGCAGCACCTTGTCGCTGATGGTGTTCGAGAGTTCTCTTGCCTTTCCTGGTTTGGTGATTACTTCAACAGTTCGCGTAAACATGGAAGCACTCCTTCTGCGCTTGTCTTGGCAGGCGCCGGTCGAAGCTGGCCGGCGTGGTTGTGACTTGGGTGGAGTCGGTCTTGCGACCAACTGCTTGACCACCATTCAACTCGGGCCTAGACCGTCATCGGAGACGGCCGCAAAGTGGCGTGAATTTCAACTGCCCGAATTTTCTCGTGGGTCAAGGCCACTGCTAGGTCGCTGTAAACGAGAGATGCGACGGAGCTTTGGCGGTGGCCAACACGAGACCGACCCACGGTACGACCGGGGTACGGCAGTGCAATGACCGTTTTTGGTGCGGTTGCGGACTCAAGTCTCGCAGGCCGTTAATGTTGTAAACAGGCGATTACACTCATTGACAATTGGCGATCAAGAGCGGTGCCCGCAGGTCGTCCGATTTTTCTAATTTTGTTCTCAGCCGGGCACGAGCCAACGCGCATATACGGCACTCAGGGCACCACCCCCTGACAATCGGCAAGAGACAATCAGCAAGGGCTGACGCTCAACGGCCCTGGGTGAGCTTCCTCCGCCGCAGCTTCCGCAAATCAGCTTGGGCTCGCGCCAAGGCAGGATCGCGGTGCGGCGATGGAAGTGGCAGTGGCGGTACCGGCAAGCCTAATCTTTCCCTGGATTTGCGCCACCAGGGGCGGCCCGGCACTGGCAAACCCGGAGGTTCCTGCTCAGGCTTCCACCTTCCCGCTGGGTCGCCGTAAACCAGCAGCATCTCGCGTTGCCGCTGCTTCTTCCAACGGTGATAGGCCAGTTTCTGTGCTCCCTGGGGCGGCACCTCCCACCCTGCGTTCATAGCTCGCCACTTGGATTCTCTGCTTGGCATAGCTGGTAAAGTTTTCCCCCTTATAGGGAACTCTACCGCACGAATGGCCTTGGAATGGTCTATCAACTTTGTAGACACCGAATTTCTGATGCTGCTGTGTGAGTGCCTAGGCCTCCGCAGACGAGCACGTAGCCGAAGGAACGACCCCGGTGCTCGATGATTTGGCGTGGAACATCCCTGACGCGGGGCCTGCATCGGAAGATGCAACACGAGTGCGAGACCGTTTCGACTTGTGCCCAAATTTGTGCCCACCACCACACTCGACCACCTGCGACGAATTGTCGGTGCAGGGCCAAGGAGCGAGCCGAAACCCTTGTTGGACGTGGCTTTCGCAGCACTTCGTCACATCTCGTCATTGTTCGTCGCAAGTTGTTGATTCTTCGTTCGCTTGGAACTCAAAATCCGCCGGGCTTTGGCCCTATGGAGGGCGACTTTTACTGAGACAGGAAATCAGCGTCCAACAGTTTTAATAAACACCATGCACACCCGCGTGACACGCCGCACACAGCGTAATCAGGTTCTGCTCCGAATCATCGCCGGATTGGCTGCGAAATTCTTGGTGGTGAACTTCCAGATTTGACATCGTGCCGCAGCCTTGACATCTCCAGCTGTCGCGACGTAACACCTGCAGCCGCAGCTGTTCGTACTCTTTCACTTCAAGCCGCACGCGGGGTTCTTTTCTCCAGACGCGATTCACGACGCCTTCCGGGTCACGTGGCGCAGAAACTCCTGCCGCTGTTCGCCGGGCAGGAACTTGAAGAATCGGGAGATTGACTCGAGCAGCAGGTCCGGACAGCCATTGTCGAGATTCGCTCCGGCCAGGAAGTCGGCGCAGATCATCTCCAGGCAGTAGCCGCGGGATTTGTCCGTGCCCAGCATCCGAGCCGCCGTCTCGATGGCCTGCTCGATGACGGGAATCTGGCTTTTGTAGACCTTGAAGTAGATCAGCTCCGACGGTTCCGCGTCCTTCCCCGTCAATTCCTTCTCCACCTCCCGCCGGAAGTCCTCCTTCGGCATTTGCCGGGCTTTGTGCAACCAGGTTGCACAATCGAAGCGCTGCCCGTCCCGGCGCGCCAGCTTGGCCAGCTCCAGCCCCTTCGTCCA
>JAIQEU010000058.1 GCA_020073665.1 Terriglobia bacterium | reverse complement strand
GTTCGTGGGCCAACAGTTCCGGGTCATAGAGGAAATCGCGCAGGAACCAGCCCAGCTTCCACAGGGCTTTCTGGGTGCAGTAGAGACGACCGACGATGGACTGGCCGGCCAGGGTGCGGGGCTCGAGCACGGAGAGGCGGAGGACGTAGAACGGTTTGTGGGCATGCCAGCGGAACTGGGCCCCATCGACGCGCACGAGGTACATGCCGTCGGGGATGTCCGGACGGGAATCGCGGGCGGTTTCGGCCAAGCCGGGGAGTTGGCGTTTCATGCGACCACCTCCTGTTTCGGGCGCGCATAGCTGTTGAGCTGGCAGAGCAGGGCGTTGCGGTCCTTCTCGGCCCAATCGGCCAGTTGCTGGACGAAGTTCTCGACCTGTTCCCGGGTGGCTTCTCGGAGCGTCTTGGTGCCGCAGAAGTCGACGGCATAGGCCTTGACCAGTTCGGGGTCGAGCTGATGCTGGCGGATGAGCTGGCAGAGACGGTCGCGGACTTTGGGGCCAGCACCGTAGCCGTTCCCGTTGGTGTTCGTGTTCTGCGGAGGGAGCTTCTCGCCGGTGTTTGGAACTGTTCCGATCTCCTCGACCGAGCAGATGCCGATGCCGTAGGCCTTGCGCAGGGCGCGGTTGACGGCCCGTGTCTCGGCCACGCGCATCTCGGCACCGTGGACCAACGGGGAGACGTTGGACGGATCGGCGTCACCATACCCGACAAAGCCGCGGCAGGCTTTGGTTTTGTAAGCGGTCGCTTCGAAGGTCCAGCGGCGTGATTGAGGATCGCAGAAGCCAGTAACCGGGTGAGTGCTTATACCAGCGCAGCGATTCCGGCGGGCCAGCCCCAATAACCCATTGTGCGTTACGTACCATCGTCCATCGAGAAGCAGTAGGTCGCCGGAAGCGATTGACAGCAGATATTCGCTGGTAAGTTCGTTTAGACCTTGCAATGCCGTGGGTGAAATATGACCCCACAACCGCCTGGCAATTTTGCTGTTGCATTGAAACGTGACCAATCTCTTCATCATTTCCATCGCCTCCCGAAACGAGTTGCACCGATGTTTGGAACCCAAGTCATCAATTGCTCTCTGCCCGAAACCGAGCTAGAAAGGAACGAGGGGAATCTACTCTTTATTCCTTGAGTAATATTCCATACGGAATATTCTAATAGGAATATAGAAAAAACTCAAGGGAAATGTCTTACCGAAACAGGCCAAAACCCGACCTAAAGGAAATCGGTCTGAGAATTCGAGCTTTACGAGGAGACATGCGACAGGAGGAGGTTGCGTCGCAACTGGGTATCAGTCAAGGTCAGCTCTCGAAAGTCGAGAGGGGAAAAGTTCCTCCGACACTTGAAATCCTTCTGGGCGTGGCAACCAAATTCGGGAAAAGTCTCGATTGGATTGTTAGAGGCGACGGCAACTAGTAAGCCGCGTCAAGCGGCAGCTACTCCGCGAGCGCGTGCAAGCGCACAAGAAAGAGGGACCCAAGTTCATGCAACGCCTCGTAGCTAAGCAGAAACTCAGGACCAAGTAGATTCGCTCCCGCTCCAACTGGGCCCACTCCACGACTTCTGCTGTGCCGCACACTGCGTTCCGCAAGCAGTTTGACAACCGGCTCAAGAGCACGCGCCGCAGGCAGATCCTACCGTGGCGTCGCTGTTCGCCGGGTGCAGCGCCGGTACCCTCGCATAAGGGCCACGGTCTGTAGCCCACGGTGAAGGTAGCTGTGCTGGGCGGCTGCTTGCCGGTTTCGGCCACACTGATCGATCGGAGCGTTAGCGGCGTCGCTCGGAAGCGAAACCGCAGTTCGGTTGCGTCACGCACGACCTTGATGGTAAAGTGTTTTTGAAGCTGTACCCGGACCTGTTTCCAACCTCCAGACCTAGCGGTAACGTACCCCAAACATTTTGTGCAGGAACGAGGCTCGCTTTGCCTTCGTGCTGAAGCGCACGGCCGTGTGCATCAACGGGTCTTCGTACGCCTCGACTTGCAGCGGGCTTCTGAGCCCAAGGAGGAATCCACGTGAAGCAGAAAAAAACCATGACTGAAGGAGCAATCGCTGCCAATCGCCGGAATGCAACGAAATCACCCGGACCGCAGAACTTCGCCGCGGTCAGAGACAACGCAGCGAAGCACTGCCTGCTCGCCAAACACATGATATTTCAGAGCGAACAAGAAAAGAGCGAGTTTGATGAGCTGATGGCTGATCTGCAGGACGACCACCAACCTGTCGGGCGGACGGAGTGGGCGCTGGTCGAGGAGATCGCTATCATTTTGTGGAAGTTGGCAATAGCGAACGGCTGGGAAATGCCGGAGCTGCTTAATCGGCGCCACGCCGCGAACGCGATTCTGCGCGCAGTGGCCGAGAATTACCACGGAGAGCAGCTTCCGTTGTTTACCCAGGGAGACGGTGCGCATTCTGCGGCTCGACTGGGGTGGGATTGCCAGGAACTGGTCGTTCGCACCGGCACTCGAAATTCCGAACAGGAAGACGAGAGTAGATTGGGGTCCAAAAAGGGCAATATCGGCCTTGTCCAGGTCGAGGCGAAGCTGACCACCTCGCTGGACACCATCCTGCGCTATCAAGCAGCCCTGAAACGGGACCTATACCGCGCTATCGCAGCACTGCGCGAGATACAGCAAACGGGGCACCAAGACGATGATGGGGAGTGAGGCATGACAACTGCTCGCGAGCGGCCAATGCGGCGCGCCCCCATGTGGTACGCCGCGAAGAACTGATGTGTGCGCCAGTTCAGCGACGCCTCAGCAAAATCTGAATTGCCGGTCGTTGGGCGACCACCCAGCTCCGGCTGCGACAGACCCGTTCGAGGTCCGTGGGACCAAGGCACGTCAACTGTCCGTAGGACAGCGCAAACCCTAGGGAGGCATTGCCATGAGCTCTTTCAAGTCTGCCGCTGTGGCAGGGAAGCAAAACGGTGATCATAAACGGCCCATATCGCCCCGGCACCGGCGCCGACGCGCCGAATCATCCCAGCGCGATTCCTCACCAGGCCAGCGGGTCTTGCGGGACGCCGTCGAGGGTGACCAGGTGGGGCTTGAGGGTCTGAAGGCGGCGCGATTTCAACTTCTGAAGGTGTTTGGACGCATCGAGCGCTTCGGCGATCAAATCGACGAAGCTTTCGGAGGCGAGATGTTTCTGCAAGATATAGCGCCTGACGCCCCGGCAAATCGACGGCGGGTCAAGGCGTTTCTGGAGGAACATATACAGGTAACCAAGTTGCTCGGATACGCTATCGAGTTATGGCTGCTCACCTGTGGGATGAAACCTGAGGACGATTGGGTTCCCCTGCTCATCGAGGATATGAGACTAAGGGCGCAAAGGGGAGATGACGGCCACAAGTCTAACGGGGTCACCGACTGAGGCATCACAGCATCGGCTTGGGGCGGAAGGCGATTCTGCGAAACAAACCCACTAAGTTGTTTGTTTGCAATACGTGCATCCTGAAGAACTGGGGCTGGTACCCCTCAAGGAAATCCCCGCGTGCAGTAAGGGCTGCCGCAAGAATTTCTAGTGGAGAACACGATCCGATTTGTGGGAATCGAGGGAGGTTTCCTGAGTTCGCGCCTCAGGCGGAAGATTCGTTCGGGTGCGATTCGGCGACCAACCAGCTGGACTCTATCTCCCGCCACCTTCAAGCGCCGCAAGGGCCAGCTTGGCCGGTACCAGGTTGGGGCTGAGTTTCAGGGCTTGCAGATAGGCGGCGCGCGCCTCCGGAAGCCGATCCATATCCTGCTGGAGTTGTCCGAGCTTCAGGTAGGCCTCTCCCGTGGGATGAGCCGCGGCGGACTGGGAAAGGTCGCGGATGCTTTCCTCACGCCGTAGTTGCTCCAGACCTTGCAGGACCTTGGCCTGCAGGGGATCAATCTGCAACGATTGCCGGTAGTTCTCGTGCGCCTTGGCGAAGTCCCCGAGGTTGAGATACACGCTGCCGAGATCAGCGTAGACCACCTTCAGCACGTCCGGATGTGGGCCCAGCCGGATGGCGGCTTGATATTCCGGAATGGCTTCCCGGTAGTGTCCCAGCTGGGCCAGGGTTGCGGCGAGATTCACGTGGACGACTACTTCCTCCGGGGTAATGCGCGCGCCATTCTGAAAATGCGGTAGCGATTCCGCAATCCGGCCAAGATCCTGCAGGGCACCGCCGAGATTTTCCTCCGCAACTTCATTGTCCGCGGTCACGCGCAGCGCGTGTGTCCAAAGACTGAGGGTGGTCCGCCAGTAACCGATCTGACGCCAGGTGAGGAATGACAGCACCATCAGGACAACGGTCGCTGGCGCCAGGCGCCACCGAACGGGCAGCGCTTTCCGGTCAGCCAACTCACCGAGCAACCAAACCACCATCACAAACACGCCGATCATCGGAAGGTAAGCATAGCGGTCGGCCATGGCCTGAGTGCCGACCTGGATAATTCCGATCACTGGCACCAGCATGCCCAGAAACCACAGCCAGCCGGTCACCAGGTACCGGCGGGTGGAGCGCAGTTGCCACACCAGCCCGGTCACTGCAATCAGGAAAAGCAGGGCGACTGCTGGTTTCCAAAAACCCAGGGTGTTGCCAGGATGCGGATAGAGCGCTGCCAGCCGCGCGGGCCAGAACGCCTTCCCCAGGTACAGCGCATAGGAGCAAACAGCATTCTCCAGGCGGGTCGCGAGCGGATAATCCCGGAACGTGTCCATGGCGCCACCGGTTCGCTGTACCACTACGGTCACGACCGCGCTTCCCGCAGAAAGCGCCAGTAACGGCAACTTCTCCAGCACCAGTTGTCGCAGCGGCAGCTGGCTTACGGGAAATGCTTGTGAGGCCGGAGCCCACCCCTGCATTCGCTGCAGAGGCCAGTAGTCCAGCAGCAGGAGGACGCACGGCAGCGTGATCACCATGGGCTTGGAGGCGAGCCCCAGTGCGAACATCGCAGCCACCAGCAGATAGCGCCGGAGGTTCGGCCTCTGAACGTACCAGCCATAGGCAGCCAGCGTGAGCAGGAAGAACAATGTGCACAGCACGCTCTTGCGCTCCGCCACCCAGGCCACCGATTCCACATTGAGCGGGTGCAAGGCGAACAGCAGAGCTACCAGCGAGCTTTTTCCCGGCGATCCCGTGGCGCGAAATAACAGAAGAAACAGCAGCACGACGTTGAAAACGTGAAGCACCGCGCTAGTGACATGGTGGCCGGCAGGATTCAACCCGTACAGTTGGCAGTCGAGAGCGTGGGAAAGCCAGGTCATCGGATGCCAGTTTGCGGCTTCGGTTGCGGTGAAGGCCCAGCGGATTGTCTGCCAGGAGAGGCCGGCTTGCACGTGTGGGTTACGGCTTACGTAGTCGGGATCGTCGTACTCAACAAATGCGAGCCCGGAGACACGCACGTAGATTGCGAAGGTGACCGCGGCCAGCAGCAGGGAGAGTGCGATGATCTGCCGCATCCGGCGTGACGATGCCGGATCCTTCCGGGCGCGAGGATGTTTTCCCGCCGTTCTGGAGGCAGCCGCTCGCCCCCGAACGCCTAGTTTCTTTCTTCTTGCTATCTCACCTGAGGGCATGTGCAAAGTGACCACAACAAGCTTCGTGCTCCCTAGTCCCCGGCTGCAGCGGTGGCGGGGTTCTCTTCCGCCGCTAACGCCGCCGCGTGTTCCGGGGAAATTGCCAAGTCCCAGAGCGACCAGCGCTTGGCTTCCTCCGCATCCGGACGAGTGCCAAGCAGGGCTGCGGGTTTTCCCGGCGCAAGGCTCACGTCAAATTGGTGCAACGGGTGAGACAGCCCTTCGCCTCGCGCCTTGATGTAGGCCTCCTTGCGGGTCCAGCAGTGGAAGAAGGCCGGGTAGCGCTGCGGCTCAGGGATTTCGCGCAAAGCCAGCCGCTCCGCGACCGAGAAAAAGCGTTCCGCGATTTCCTCCACATCGAAGTCTCGCCGCACTTTTTCGACGTCCACTCCGATCCGGCGGCTGCGAGCAAACGCGAAAACCACCATACCTTCGGTGTGCGAAATATTGAAATCTACCGTCTTCCTGTCGTCCAGGCTCGGCTTCCCGTGAGGGGAATAGGCGAAGCGCAGATCAGCCGGGGCTACGCCCAGGTACGATCCCAAGAGCGTGCGCAACGTGCCGCGAGCAAAAATGAATTCACTCCGGTTTTTTTCAAAGTGGAAGCGATCGGCTCGTTCCAGTTCGTCCGGCGACAGCAACTGCGCCAGGCCAGCCACTTCGGCAGGCGAAGGCTGCAGGCTCCCATGCCAGACATGGATCTCCCGCTCCCGCAGAGGGGCGATGGCTGCCGGAGCAAAGCCAGTGTGGCACTGGTACATCACCACTGCTGGCACGGGCTGGAGCGCAGCCTTCATTCAGGCATTATCCGGCGCGGCGCTGGGTATCGTCGAGGGGAACTGTCCGTCCGCCTGGGTTGGCTGCGCGGTTTCCTGCGCTCGCTGGTTGACCCGTTGCAGGCACTTGACCAGCTTCTCGCCCAGCACCCGCACAAACGGTTCCCGCAGGATCTGGAAGTGATCGAACTCGACTTCATGGACTTCCACGCCACCCTCGCTGCGAGCTCCCCAGCCCATTTGCGGATCGTCCACGTAGTAGAACGGCTGCTTGGGACGCTTGAACAGCGCCACCGGAGCGCGGAACCGCGTAGGGGTGAAGTTTTCCGGCCAATAGGTCTGGTGCCAGACGTTGGGGACGCGCTCTTTCCCGGTCCACTTGCGAATGTGGTTCTGGGCTGCGCGCTTGTACTGCTGCAGTTGCTCCGTCAGGCTGGCCTTGCGCAGCGACCGCAAACGCTGCTGGTAATAGAACAGCCGCCAGCGCCACTGGTTCTGGCTATGCTGCATCACCCAGGTGTCAAAGACGGCGAATAATCCTACCTCTTCGCCGGCAGCTTCGAGGTCGATCACCATTTGTTCGGCAATCTGGACGCCACCACACATTCCTCCCAGGCAATAGGGACCCTGCGGCTGGACCACACGCATGGCCGCCACGTATTGCTTAGCGAGTACGCGGATTTCATCCAAGGTATAAGGACGGCCGCGCAGCGGCTCGGTGTTGGCCTGGACCTTGTACAGCGCCTGGTCAGCGCCCATGTGACGGGCCAGCAGGGCATACCCAAGCGCCCGCACTCCGGGAGAGGCGACTGCGAAGAACGCCAGACCACCATTGCCCGCCTGCACCTCCATGACCAGCGGGTCGGGATCGGACTCGGAACCTTCGCGGAGAAGCTGTGCCAGCGCCTGCACGGTTGCGCCACGGAACAAGGTGGCCAGCGGAATTCTCCGGCCGACAACTTTCTCCACTTCCGACAGCAACCGCACCGCCAGCAACGAGTGTCCACCCAGGTCGAAGAAGTTGTCCTCTACGCCGATGGTGGGAATGCCCAGCACTGAGCACCAGATTTTCAGCAGCATTGACTCCAGCGCGTCTTTGGCTGTTCCCTTTCCTGCAGCTTCGACGTGCGACCATTCCGGCGCCGGCAAGGCCCGGCGGTTGACTTTTCCGTTCGGAGTGAGGGGAAGGGCCGCAAGCTTAACGAACACGCCCGGCACCATGTATTCAGGCAGGCTCTGTTCCAGATGGGCGCGCAGGTCAGCAGTGCCCGGTTCCTGCGACGGTTTGGGGACAACGTACCCTACAAGGCGCCTGTCACCCGGCCGGTCCTCGCGGACAATCACTACCGACTGTTCGACCGCCGGATGTTTGGCCAGCACCGCCTCGATTTCTTCCAGTTCGATACGGAAACCGCGAACTTTGACCTGGAAATCGGCGCGTCCGAGGAATTGCAGGTTGCCATCCGGAAGGTACGCCGCTAAATCGCCGGTGCGGTACATCCGTGCTCCCGGCTGGAACGGATCAGAGATGAACTTTTCTGCAGTGAGATCGGGACGGTTCTGGTATCCGCGGGCAACACCAGCTCCGCCGATGTAGAGTTCACCACGAACCCCGACGGGCACAGGCTGGTGGCGCGAGTCCAGCACATACATCGTGGTGTTGGCAACGGGCCGCCCGATTGGCGCCGCCTTTTCCAAATCGCAATCGACCCGGTAGAGCGACGCCCAGACGGTAATTTCCGTCGGACCATACATGTTCCAGAGTTCGCCGCATCGCGGACGAAGCTGGTTTGCCAGGTCTGCAGTGAGCGCCTCGCCTCCGCAAAGAGCCTTCAGCCGCGGGTTTCCCTTCCAACCCACTTCGAGCAACATCCGCCAGGTTGCGGGCGTGGCCTGCAGCATGGTGGCGTGCGAGCGCTCCATCAAATCGATCAACTCGTGGCCGTCGGCTGCCTGCTCACGGGTTGCGAGTACGATCGTGGCGCCGGTCAGCAGCGGCAAGAATAACTCCAGTCCAGAAATATCAAATGCCAGCGTAGTGATTGCCATCACCACGTCATCCGCCGACATGCCAGGTTGTTGTTGCATTGCGACCAGGAAGTTGACCAGACCACGGTGCTCGATCTGCACGCCTTTGGGCCTTCCGGTAGAGCCCGACGTGTAGAGCACGTAAGCCAGATGATTGGGCTTGACCTGACTCACAGGATTGCCGGTGCTGCTCGCGGCCGCGGTCCGCGGCTGGTCCAGACGAATGATCTCCGCGCGGTGCGGCGGCAGAACGTCCTCCAACCCCGACTGGGTAAGAAGAATCGAGGCCTCGGCGTCCTCCAGAATGTAACCCAAGCGGTCCTTGGGATAGGCCGGATCCAGCGGCACATATGCGCCGCCGGCTTTCAAAGTCGCAAGAACGCCTACCAGCAGGTCCAGGGAACGCTCCATGCAAATCCCAACCAGAACGTCAGGTCCTACTCCTCGGCTTTGCAGATAGTGAGCCAGTTGGTTAGCACGACGATTGAGTTCCGCATAGGTAAGCCGTTGATCACCACAGATCACAGCTACGCTATCGGGAGTTCGTTCAACCTGTGCCTCGAGCCTCTTGTGGATGCAGTGCTGCCCCGGAATTGCGACGGCGGTGTGATTGAACTCCACCAGCAGCCTGTGCTTTTCCGCCTCGGTCAACAGCGGCAATTCTGAAATGCGCCGCTCAGGATTGGCGGCCAGTTCTTCCAGCAGTTTCTGGAAATGTCCTGCCATACGGGCGACGGTAGAAGCGTCGAACAGATCGCGGTTATAGCCGAACGTGGCCCGCAGTCCGCTTGGGGTCTCGAATAGATTGACGGAAAGATCGAATTTCTCCGATTCGTTGGCGATCTTGAACGGAGCGGCCGTCAGCCCCGGCATCTGCAGTTCATTGCGCGGCGTGTTCTGCAGGATAAACATCACCTGGAACAACGGATTGCGGCTCAGGTCGCGCTCGGGCTTCAGTTCCTCGACCAGCCGTTCAAACGGCAAATCCTGGTGCGCGTATGCGCCCAGGGCAGCCTGGCGCACGCGTCCCAGTTGTTCAGCGAAGGTAGGGTCGCCCGACAAGTCGGTGCGCAACACCAGCGTGTTCACGAACAGGCCGACCAGCTTCTCAAATTCCGGACGATTGCGCCCGGCAATCGGAGTGCCGACGACGATGTCATCCTGGCCGCTGTAACGCTGCAGCAAAATGTTGAACGCGGCCAGCAGCGTCATAAACAAAGTGGCGCCCTGGCCGCGGCTTAAGTCATGCAGGCGCTCGAGGATACGTCGCTCGATAACCAGTTGGTAGCTGTCACCGCTGAAGGTCTGTGCCGGCGGACGAGGACGGTCGGTCGGAAGATCGACGCTGGCCGGCGCACCCGACAGGTGGCCCTTCCAGTAGGAAAGCTGGCGCTCGAGTTCCTCTCCTTGCAGCTTCTGGCGTTGCCATGCCGCGAAGTCCGCATACTGCAGCGGCAACTGTGGCGCTGGCGACGATTCGCCGCGCAGCGCCGCGGTGTATGCGGTCACCAGTTCGCCGAGCAGCGTGCCGATGGACCAGCCATCCAGCGCGATGTGGTGTACGGTCAGCACGAACACATGTTCGTTCTCGCCGAGTCGCAGCAGCGCCGCGCGCAACAGAGGAGCGCACTTGAGATCGAATGGCTTGCCGGTTTCCTCGGTCGCCAACTGCAGGGCGCGCGCTTCGCGTTTGGAGGATGGCAAATCGCTCACATCGATTGCAGCGATGCCGACGTGGACCTGAGGCAAGACCAACTGCACCGGTTCGCCATTTTCCAGGGCAAACTGTGTGCGCAGGACTTCGTGCCGCCGTACAACTTCGTTGAGGGCCGTCTCCAGCGCGCCCGTGTTCAAAGCTCCAGTGAGCCGTACGCTGATGGGAATGTTGTAGGCGGCACTGTCAGGTTCAAGTTGGTCCAGCACCCACAGACGCTGCTGCGCAAACGAGACCGCAAAACGCTGCGGTTGTGGGCCGGTGGTTCTCGGTAACCACGGGATGCTGCACTCGGCCGTGCCCGCTGGACCCAGCGAGGCGACGGCCTCTGCCAGTCCGGCAATGGTCGGGTGTTCGAACAGGCTGCGCACCGGCAACGCCGCTCCCAGGCGTTTCTGGATGCGCGAGATTACCTGCGTAGCCAGGAGCGAATGGCCGCCCAGTTCGAAGAAGTTTGCCTGCACGCTGATCTGGGGAACTCGCAGCACTTCCTGCCAGATCTCGGCGACGGCTTGCTCGACTGAGTTTCGCGGCGCAACCATTTCTCCCGTAGGGAGCAGCGCCGGTCCGGGGGCAGGCAGAGCGCGCCGGTCAACCTTGCCGTTCGGGGTCAGCGGCAGAGATGCCAGCGTGACCAACACGCTAGGAATCATGTACTCCGGCAAGCTTTGCTTCAGGTGCGCCTTGAGATCGGCGTGGAGCACGTCCTGATTGGGCTTCGCGACCAGGTAGCCGACCAGGCGCTGGTCGCCGGGAACATCTTCGCGAACCACGACCACGGCCTGTTGAACTGCCGGATGCCGCGCCAGTACGCTTTCGATTTCGCCCAGTTCGATGCGGAAGCCGCGAATCTTGACCTGGAAGTCGGCGCGGCCAAGGAACTGGATGTTTCCGTCCGGCAGATATCGCGCCAGGTCGCCCGTGCGGTAAAGCCGCGCATCGGGATGCGTGGCAAACGGATCGGCAACAAACTTTTCCGCCGTCAGCTCGGGCCGGTTCAAATAACCGCGCGCGACGCCTTCGCCTCCGATGTAAAGCTCGCCGGCAACTCCGATCGGCACCGGTTGCTGCTGCGCGTCGAGCACATACATCGAAGTGTTGGCGATAGGACGACCAATCGGCGCCGTGCTCGCCAGATCCGATTGCACCCGGTACAGCGACGACCAGATGGTGGTCTCGGTCGGGCCATACATGTTCCACAACTCGCCACAACAGGGAAGCAATTGCTTGGCCAGTTCGGCAGGTAAAGCCTCTCCTCCACACAAGGCCTTCAACCTGGGCGTTCCAGTCCAGCCCGCTTCGAGCAGCATTCGCCAGGTGGCTGGCGTGGCTTGCATTACCGTGGCGTTCGTACTGGTCAGAAGCGCTTGCAACTGTTTGCCGTCTGCTGCTTGCTCGCGTGACGCAAGAACCACTTTCGCACCGCACACCAGTGGCAGGTAGAGCTCGAGACCGGCAATGTCGAACGAGAGCGTGGTCACCGCCACCAGCGTGTCTTCTGCCGTCAGGCCGGGCTGCTGATGCATGCTGCTGAGGAAGTTCACCAGGTTGCGATGTTCGATCTGCACCCCCTTCGGCTTACCGGTTGAGCCTGAAGTGTAGAGCACGTACGCCAGTTGGCCAGGCGCGACGCGGTTGGCCAGTTCATCCGCACTCTCGCGCGCAATCACTGCCCAGTCGGCATCGAGCAGGATTTTGTGTGCCGAAGATTCGGGCATGACGCCGGCCAGAGATGCCTGCGTCAGTACCACCGGGGCTTTGGCGTCCTGCAGAATGAAACCGATGCGATCCTTGGGATACGCGGGATCGAGAGGCACGTAGGCGCCGCCGGCTTTCAGTATGCCCAGAAGCGCGACCAGCATGTCGAGCGAACGCTCCATCACCAGCCCGACCAGGGCTTCCGCACCCACGCCCTGTTTCTGCAGGTAACGCGCCAACTGGTTGGAACGCGCGTCCAGTTCACCGTAGCTCATCTGCCGGTTGCCGCAGACCGCTGCAACGCGCTGCGGATGCCTGGCGGCGGTCTGCGTAAACAGCTCGTGGAGGCAGAACTGGTGCGGGTACTTCTGTTGGGTGGCATTCCAGTCCACGACCAACTGCTCTCGTTCTGAAGCCTCCAGAATCGGCAGCGACGATACTTTTTGCCTGGGATCCGCCGCGATCGATTCCAGCAGCACTTGCAAGTGCCCCAGCATGCGCTCGATGGTCGCAGCGTCAAACAGATCGCGGTTGTACTCGAAGGTAGCGCGCAGGCCGTCTGGTTTTTCCGACGCAATCAGTGTGAGATCGAACTTCGCGCTGTGGCCGCTGGCGGAAAACGGGCTGACCGTGACCTCGGCCATCTTTTGTCCCGCGGTCGGTACGTTTTGCAGGATGAGCATGACCTGGAACAGAGGATTGCGGCTGAGGTCCCGTTCCGGCCGCAGTTCCTCCACTAATTTTTCAAAAGGCAAGTCCTGATGCGCGTACGCGCCCATCGCGGTCTCGCGCACCCGCGTGAGCAACTCTCCGAAGCTGGGATTGTCCGAAAGGTCGGTGCGCAACACCAGCGTGTTCACGAAGAAGCCGATCAGCTTCTCGACTTCGGCGCGGTTGCGTCCGGCAATCGGCGAGCCAACCACAATGTCCTGCTGCCCGGAGTAGCGTGCCAGCAGAACGTCGAACGCGGCCAGCAGCGTCATAAATAAGGTGACGCCTTCGCTGCGGCTGAACTGTTTCAGCGAATCAAGCAACGCCTTGGGCAGAACCACCGACTGCTGCGCGCCGCGATAAGTCTGCACTGGAGGACGCGGACGGTCCGTCGGCAGGTCGAGACTTGCCGGGGCGCCCGCCAGTTGGTGTTTCCAGTAGGCGAGTTGTATGTCGAGAGTCTCCGCCGACAGGAACTGGCGTTGCCAGGCGGCGTAGTCGGCATACTGAATCGGTAACTCCGGCAACGGCGACGGCCGTTGCTCGAGGTAAGCTTCGTACAGCGCCGCCAACTCCTGCGACAGCACCCCCAGCGACCAGCGGTCGCTGATGATGTGGTGCGTGTTCAGAATCAGTACGTGGTCTTCGTCGCCCAGAATGAACAGCGAGGCCCGCAGCAGCGGTCCGGTGGCCAGTGCGAACGGCCGCCTCACTTCCTCCATCGCCAGCTGCCGCGCCCGCGCTTCGCGCTCGGCTTGGGGCACGGTACGCAGGTCGGTTACCTCCATCGGCATCGTGAGTTCATGGGCGATCACCTGCGCCGGCTGGTCGTCGACCATCTGAAACCGGGTGCGCAGCGTCTCATGCCGGCGCACGATTTCCTGCAAACTCTTGACCAGCACCTCGGCGCGCAGCTTGCCGGTCAGGCGCACGATGTGGGGCACGTTGTACAGCGGGTTGTTCGGTTCCAGCTGGTCCAGGAACCACAGCCGCTGCTGGGTAAACGACAGCGGCATTGCCGCCTGGCGTTTCACCGGCACCAGTGGCGGCGCCTGCAAGCCGTGCTGCTGCCGCTGCAAGCTCTCCACCCGTTCCGCCAAGCCCGCCACCGTCGGCGCTTCAAACAAGCTGCGCAGCGGCAGTTCTACCTGGAACGCCTGCCGGATTCGCGACACCACTTGCGTCGCCAGCAGCGAGTGTCCGCCCAGGGCGAAGAAGTCGTCGTGCACCCCCACCGCGTCCAGCTTCAGCACTTCCGCCCAGATGCCGGCGATCACTTCTTCCGCCGGCGTGCGTGCCGTCTGATACTCGCCGGCCAGTTCCGGCCGGGTGTAGTCCGGCGCCGGCAGGTGCTTGCGGTCCACTTTGCCGTTTGGCGACAGCGGCAGCCGCGCCATCTCCACCACCGCCACCGGCACCATGTACTCCGGCAACCGCTCCTTCACCCAGGTGCGCAGCGCGGAAACATCGATCTTCTGATTCGGAGCCGCGACCACGTAGCCCACCAGGCGCTTGTCACCCGGCGTGTCTTCGCGCGCGATCACCACACATTCCTGCACCGACGCATGCTGCCCCAGCACCGTCTCGATCTCGCCCAACTCGATGCGGTAGCCGCGCACCTTCACCTGGTGATCCACCCGTCCCTGGAACTCGATCCGCCCGTCCGGCAGGTAGCGTCCCAGGTCGCCGGTCTTGTACATCTTGGCGTTGGGGGTTTTGGCGAACGGGTCGGCGATGAACTTCTCCGCCGTCATCTCCGGCCGGTTCAGGTAGCCGCAAGCGACCCCGTCGCCGGCGATGTGAATCTCCCCCGGCACCCCGATGGGAGTTGGATTGAGCTGCGGGTCGAGGATGTAGATCTGGGTGTTGGCCAGCGGACGTCCCACCACGATGGGTTCGTCCGGCGAACGGAAGTGATGGAACGCCGACCACACCGTGGTCTCCGTCGGCCCGTAGAAGTTGTAGAGCGACGGCTCAACTGCGAGTAACCGGGTGCAGAGTTCACGCGGCAGCGGCTCGGCGCCAATCACCCGCTTCAAACCTTTGCCGGTGAAGCCCGCTTCCAGCAGCAGGCTCCAGGTGGTTGGGGTGGCGTGCACGATGGTCGCACCGGTCTTCCGCAGCAACGCCGCCAGTTCCTCGCCGTTGGCCGCCAGATTTCGATCGCCGATGACCACGCGTCCGCCCGTGACCAGAGCCAGGTACAGCTCCGGAATGCACATGTCGAAGGCGAACGAGGCCAGCGCCGGAAACACATCCTGCGGTCCCATGCCGAGTTCCTGCGCCATGAAGCGCAGCAGGTTGACCACCGCGCGATGCGGCACCTGCACACCCTTGGGACGCCCCGTCGAACCCGAGGTGAAAATCACGTACACCAGGTCTTCCGGCGTCACTCCGCTGTCGAGGTTGGCCGTGCTGTGCCCGGCGATCTTCGACCAGTCAGAATCGAGGCAGACCACTTCGGCCTGGTGCTCGGGCATGGACGCCAGCAACGATTGTTGCGTGAGCAGCACCCGGACCTGGGCGTCGTCGAGGGTCAACCGCAAACGTTCGGCAGGATACGCTGGATCCAGCGGCACGTAGGCCGCTCCTGACTTCTGGATACCCAGCAACCCCACCATCATGTCGAGCGAGCGCTCCACGAAGATACCGACGCGCTCTCCCGGCCCTGCGCCCTGTTGTTTGAGGAAATGTGCGACCTGGTTGGCGCGCGCGTTCAACTCGCCATAGGTCAGCGACTGCTCGCCACACACACAGGCCACGGCCTGGGGCCCGCGTGCGACTTGGGCTTCGAACTCCTGGTGCAGGCAATGCTGCCGCGGGTAGTCGAACGCGGTGGCGTTCCACTCCACCAGCAGTTGCCGGCGTTCCGCCGCAGACAGCAGCGGCAAACGCGACACCTGCACCGCTGGGTCCGCGACCGCAGCTTCGAGCAGTTGCTGGTAATGGCCCAGCAAACGCTCGATGGTGGCGGCATCGAACAGATCGGTGTTGTACTCCACCCGCCCGCGCAGACCTTCCGCACCTTC
>JAIQEU010000050.1 GCA_020073665.1 Terriglobia bacterium | reverse complement strand
GCCGCAACCGTCCTCGGGAAGGTAATGCCACTGACCGAGTACCCTTGGCCGTTCCACGCGGCAGAAGACACTGTGATGCTGGAGCTGCCGGCGGTCAGGATACCGGTTTGATTTTGGCTGCTGCCCAGGTTCACGTTCCCAAAGTTCATCGGGTTCGGCGACACCGCAAGCTGCCCGGCGGCCACACCCGTACCCGATAAAGGCACCAACGCTGGCTGGCTCGCCCCCTGAATGACGATCGACAAGCTGCCGCTCGCCGCGCCACCACCCTTGGGCGCAAAGGAGACAGTCATGGTGGAACTCTGTCCGGCGGACAGGACCATGGGCATGGCCGGGCTGTTAGCGCTGAAGCCGGATCCAGTCACCGTCATCTGAGTGACGGTGATACTGCTGCTGTTCGAGGCATTCGTCAGCGTCAGGGAATCGCTCTTGCTGCTTCCCACCGGCACGTTCCCAAAATTCAAGTTGGAGGTGCTTAGCGAGAGGCCTGCCGGGCTCGGAGTCGAGAGGGTTGCGGCACTCCCTCCGCCACAAGACGCGGTGCTCACCGCGGCCGCTAGCGCCAGGACCAGAACTGACCAATTGCACTTCAAAGGGGGCCCCAAAAACTCATTCAGTGGTTCGCTTCGATTATTCGGGACGCGGAGGATTCTTTCCAGAGACCCGAAAGGCATGGCCGTTGGAAGATCCTGTCTCGCACTTCGGTAACGACATGATTATAGTTTCAAGAAAAATCAAACCGTGCTCGCTGAGCGTAGATTTTCAGCGGGCCATGCCCAATAAGGAAGATACTGGAAGTACATCCTCGTAAGTTATTGTTGTTGTGGAACTTGCCCCTATGGGACAGCTCCTGTACGGGCATAGCCTGGGCACCGAAGTGACGACTGCTTTGGCTTAGGGGAAGGAAATCACCGCCTGAACTTGGTTCGAGTAGCCACTTTCGATTCCGCTGCCATCAACTGCCGTGGTGACGTAGTAGTACGTTTGACCACCTGAGACTGTGCCATCGGTATACGTTGTGCTCGGATCCAGGGCTGAATTGATCAGACTGTAGGGTCCGCCCGACGTTTTCCCGCGATAGACGTTGTATCCAACCACAGCCGAAGTTTCACTCCAGGAAAGCGCCACGCTGTGTTGAGGTGGCGCGACCCCCGTCCCGGTTGAAGTCTCCGTGGGCGAATTGGTGGCATTGCTTGCAAACGACAGCGTACCCGATGCCGTCCCGCTAGCCTGCGGCGTGAAGGCCACCGTAAAAGACGCACTCTGACCCGCAGCAAGCGTGAACGGGAAGGAGAGCCCGGTGGGGAGGAATTCGGAGTTGGTGTTGCTTGCGGACGTGACCGTGACGTTGGCTCCCGAAGCAGTAATCGCCCCACCAAGACTCGCGCTCGAGCCCACGGTCACGTTGCCAAAATTCAACGTCGCAGGAGAAACCGTCAACTGGCCAGCCCCGGTTCCGGTCCCGGCCAGAGGGACGGTAAGGCTTGCTTTCCCGCTCTGCGAGGAAAACACGATGCTTCCGCTCGCGCTGCCGCTCGAGACGGGAACGAAGGTCAGGGTGAAGGTGTAGCTTTGCCCGGGAGTCAGGGTAAGGGGCGCGGTCAGGCCGCTGGCGCTGAAACCCGTGCCGCTGGTCGTGGCCGTGTAGACCGTCAAGCTCGCAGTGCTGATGTTTGTCAGGGTCTCGGTCTGGCTCTGGCTGCTGCCTACCTGCACGTTGCCGAAGCTGACACTTGTCGGGTTGGCCTGGAGAGCACGATGCCTGGGGTACCCGGCGTAGGCCGGTACCGACCCCAGAATCACCAAGGCAACATTCAAAGTCACAAAGACAGATAGGAAGGCACGAGGATTTCGAAGGGGGAGGTTCATATCGCCTCCAGTTTCGACGACTTTGTCTGAATCCAAAAGGTCTCGAAAGGACAGCAAAATACTCAGTAGTTTGCATACCTTTGCCGCCGCAGGATCGTCCTCCGGCCTGCTGCGGAATGGAACCAGGGGACAGTGTGAGCGTTGGCTTTTGTCGGTT
Organism: Terriglobia bacterium; assembly: GCA_020073665.1. GTDB lineage: Bacteria > Acidobacteriota > Terriglobia > Terriglobales > Acidobacteriaceae > JAIQEU01. The sequence continues at coordinate 1,325 of JAIQEU010000050.1, read as the reverse complement.
CAGAAAGCGAATTTGGGCACATGTCCGCTTGGACAATGTCCTCCTGGGCTCTAGCAAAGGATCTTTGTGGGGGCGAGCATTAGGACACAGGGACTCAAGAAAGAATTTCATGGGCAAAACTACCGGGGTTGTCCGGCAGCCTTATCCGGAGCAGCGCAAGCATAGGCGTTTCGCCTTACGCTATCCGGTCCAGCTAAAGTTCTCTTCAGGCACCGCGGTTTCTGAACTTCAGGCGACTAGCAGGAATGTGAGTATCGGAGGCCTGTTGCTCGAAGTGCCCTCCCCCGTTCTGAAACATTCTCCCGTAACCTTCACCATGACGGTCCAGGGAGGATCTGTCGTTCATCCCGTCGAACTCGTCGGCGAAGGCAAGGTCGTCCGAATTGAGCCTCAAGGGTCTGGCCTCGGGTTCGCTATTGCAGTGGAGTGCACCCGTCCTATCGCCCAGATGGCCGACTACATGAGTCCCTCGAGAGGCTGAGGGCGCCACTCGAAGTCCGGGTGATCTGAGAAGATTCCCAAAATCCAGGCGATGGCCTAGTTTCGCCGATCCCATGCGTTCTCGTAGCCGCGTACTGGCAAGACTTTCCTGAGACCTTTCCCAACCCCGAGGACATTATGACGAGCACCTGTACCATCCCTGTCACACTCTTCTCCCAGCTCAAAACCAAGATCGAGACCCGTCAGGCGCAGATTGCGGTGATCGGACTCGGCTACGTGGGCCTGCCTCTTGCTCTGCTCTACACGGAGCAGAGTTTCCCGGTGACTGGCTTTGACATCGACCAGCGCAAGGTTGCAAAGCTGGCCGAGGGTGGTTCCTACATCTGTCGCATCCCCAGCTCGGAGATCCAGGAAGCGCGCGCCCACGGCTTCCGGGCCACGGCCGATTTTTCGCGCCTGACCGAGACCGATGCCATCATCATCTGCGTCCCCACCCCACTGGACGATCATCGCGAGCCCGATCTCAGCTTCATTACCGACACTGCGAAGGCGGTTGCCTCGCACCTGCGCCCCGGTCAGTTGGTGGTACTCGAGAGCACCACCTATCCCGGCACCACCGAAGAAGTCCTGATTCCAATCCTGGAGCGGGGAAATCCCCATGGCCTGAAGGCCGCGCGCGACAGCAACGCGAACTTGAACGAATTCTTCGTGGCCTTTTCTCCCGAGCGCGAAGACCCGGGCAATCAGACGGTGGCCCGGCGCGATATACCCAAAGTGGTGGGTGGCCTTGATCCCCAAGCCTCGGAGTTGGCGGCAGCGCTGTATGGCGCAATCTTCAACCGCATTGTGCCCGTGTCCTCACCGGCAGCGGCAGAGATGACCAA
>JAIQEU010000049.1 GCA_020073665.1 Terriglobia bacterium | reverse complement strand
TAGCATAACATTGTGCGATTCGTCGCTGCGGAGGTCGATAAAGGGTGGCAAGCAGTCCAGAAAGGAGTTCCTTCACCACTCCGGCAGACCGGGGGCGCGCGAGGAGCCGTGCTTCTAGCTAGGTCAAAGAAATGGCTCCTCAGGTAGGACTCGAACCTGCCTGAAAACGTCAAACGAAGGACTTAACCGAGCACGGTCAGCAATGTTAGTCCTCGTAAGTACGTGAGAGAACAAGAAGTGATTTTAGGTGATTTGCGCGATCGAGGAAGCGCATCTGTCTGGGGTCTTTGCGACGACAACAGAATTTGCAATACCGTGTATGACAAGCACAGGTCGAACTCGCCCAGCAAAGTCTCGCGAAAGCGACGGCAAGCCCGTGAGTCAGGGCCGCCACGAATATCGCTGTTCCATCTGTGCCCACCCTCAACGGGCAGCGATTGACGAGTCATTCGTAGGGTGGGTAAGCACCACGACTATTGCCAAGGACTATTCCGTCACGCGTGACGCCATTTATCGCCATGCACACGCGCTGGGACTGTTGGAGAGGCGCCGGCGCAACCTCCGCGCCGCACTCGAGCGCATCATCGAGAAAGCGGGCGAGGTGGAAGTCAACGCGGCTGCGGTTGTGAGCGCGGTCAGCGCATACGCCCGTATCAACGGCCGCGGTGAATGGGTTGAGCGTATGGAGACCGTGAATCTTAACGCTCTGTTCGAGCGCATGAGTGCTGCCGAACTGGAAACCTATGCCAGGGACGGGAGATTGCCGGACTGGTTTGAGGCAGCCGTAACCGCAAGGGGTCTCGACAGTCAGGGAGGCTCTGGAGGCTAGTAAGCCATTGAACGGAAACGGAATTGGCCGAAGGCTGACCGCAACAAGCATCAGCCCCGCGGATTTCCCCCTGGGTTCTCCGCAGTCCAGAGCTGCGGCCCGCGCGCTGCTTTCACGCAAGAATGCCCTCTCGCAGTACGACGCGGATGCGCTGACCCTTTACGGAGGGGAAGTCTATCTAAATGCCTGCATGAGTCCCGACTACCAGCATCTGGCGGCCACGGCCGCTTACAGCCGCGGCAAGGAGCTGTACGAACAGCGACATGGACCTTCAGTGCCCGCCCATCTCGACCTGCATCAGCAGCGGTTCAGTCATGCGTCAGGACAGTTCGAACTGGCATTCGGTCGCGAGCCTCAAGCAGGCGATATTTTGCTGTTCTAGGACGTACAGATAACTCACAGCCCCGCCGTGAACGGATTCCGCTTTGGACGGTTTATCGAAGCCTGGCAGCGCCGCGTTCCGGAGCTGCCCTGCCCGCTGAAGTTTGAGGATGGGAGAGTTTTCGAGCGACGTGAGCCCAGATTCAACAACGGCCAGGAGTGGGAGGAGGTGCTTGACTACCGCCCGGAATGGAATTGGCGCTGGGTAGAAGAAGAAGCCAAAGGTATGAAAGGCGAACTTTCTGAACTCGACAGCATACCCACGATCGCTGGTGTCGTCTTCTTGGGGCTTATCGACGGTAAACACAAGTGCAGGCCGGCAACGGAGGACGAACTCCGGCAGGCACGGCCTGAGCCCTCGGGGGGCATTCTCGGGCTGCTGGCGAAGGCGGCCCGTAGAGGTTAGAACTTGAAAACAGACTTTGCTGACCTGAGCAGGAGCATAGAAGCCGTCGCTGACCCAAGGGATCACCAGATCAGCAGAGCCATGGCAGTGCTGATCAGCGCGCTTGAAGTCGGACCGAATGAGGACTCCTTAGTCAGGGAAACTGGATACCCACTGAACTTCGTCGCGTCCATCGTGAATCGGATGTGGCAAGCCGGCCTGTGGAACACAGAACTGATCGATGATCGGGAGTTGTGGAAATCTGACGGCAGCTTGGACGGTGCGAGCCTGTTCTTGCACGCTCTGGTTGCGCTGGGAGAGATCACGAGGGAACCCATACCAAGCGGTGCGAAGTATTTCTACGCCGCGACTGGGCAACTAGCCCACGAATGGACTTCTCCGGATCCGCTTCAGTGATTTCGTTCCTACCCATGATTTTGAGAACACGTGCCAGCGCACCGAGTGCTGCGGTGGCCCAAAAAGGGGGGGCGATGAGCAAGCCTTTGAAAAGTTGCAGATTTGCGATTGATTCTCGACGCCATGTACCCGGACGCCGAGGACAACCCCTGATTAGTATGAACACCCAATGACTTCGGAACTGCTCAACGTTCGCGTCAGCGCTTCTTGGCCTCTTCGCTGCAGCAACACCGTTTGACCGTGTGCACTTCTCCCGGGCTCGTACTGAGCAGAAAGACACTGTTCTCGCTCGGAAGGTAGCTGGCCGACACCGTGTGTTTCCCCGCTTTCAGGGTCGCCGTCTCCAATGTTGCCCGTCCGCCGGCATCGAGCCTGACCGGTCCTCCAGTCTTGGAGCCGTCTACACACTGAACTGCACGCTTCCGATCGGAACACCCTTCCCGCTGAAGGGTCCCCGCGTCACGATCGCCGTGAACGCCGCCGTTTCTCCAACCTGGGTTGGATCTTCGTCGTCCGCCACGGTCGTGGTGGTCGCACCCAGCTTGATGCGCTGGCTCTGCAGGTAGGTTTCGGCAAAGCGCGTGTTTCCCGTGACCCTGACATCGAACACGCAATCGGCGTGCATGTTCTTGTCGGTCACTCCCAGGCATGCTTGTTCGGCGACTTGCAGAGTGGTGGGCTCGACCGGCTTTGTTTCCGGAATCACGCACGGCGGAGTTTCCATTGGCCAGCTCTTGAGGGTGAAGGTGGCGGTCGAAGTGCCCGGCGCATAGTCGAAGAGGCTTGTCTTGTCCGAGACACGCCACGCCTCTCCGAACTTCTGATACAGATCGACATAGCGTTGGTGCAACGAGGCCGGCTTCGGCCCCATCGATGTCCCGTCCGGAAGCGCGGGTAGCCAACTCCCGCGCATGGTAGCTCCCATCAGCCCTTCCAGCGATGGCGTGCGCAGAACGTCCACGTTGAGATACCACTTACTCTCCGAGGGCCACCAACCCGGAACCACCGACAGCACAGTTTCGTTCGGGAATTCGATCTGGATGCCGCCCGCCGCCGTTGTTCTGGTGATGCGCCCGCCCGAGCCCAGATCAATTCCACTCGCTCCCAAGGTAGTTAGGCTGCCGTCAATCCGGAGTTGCAGACCGCTCGGATCCGGAACACCGCTGAGATTCGGCTGGTAGGTCACCCGGTGTGTCCCGACTTGCGCGGCTACTGCGGTGTTGAGGCTGACGCAGGTTGCCAGTCCGGTGTAGGGGTTCGCCCCAGGGCATCGCTCATCCCCAACTCTATCTGCTGATGCTGTTCACTCGTCCTGAATTTGCTTTACGCGGGCGTCCGCCACGTTTTGCCCATGTACTGAGTGTCTCGTGATCATATTTCTTGGCTCGGGCCTTCC
>JAIQEU010000056.1 GCA_020073665.1 Terriglobia bacterium | reverse complement strand
CGTACCCGCAAGCGCCACTACCGCCACCTTCACCGTCACTACCGACACCGTGCCTTCTACCCTCACCGCCACCATCACCGCCACCTACAACGGCACCAACCAGACTGCCACTCTCACCGTCACCGCACGCACCCTGGCTTCACTCGCCTTGAACCCCACCAGCGTCACTGGCGGCAGTCCTTCTACCGGTACCGTGACCTTGAGTTCGGCAGCGCCTGCTGGCGGAGCCGTCGTAGCCCTGACCAGTAACAACCCCGCAGCCACCGTGCCCGCCACTGTACCCGTAGCGGCGAACGCCACCACGGCCACCTTCACCGTGACCACCAACCCGGTAGCGACCAACACCTCAGTGACGATCTCCGGCACCTACAACAGCTCCACCCAGACCGCCGGCCTCACCGTGACACCGCCACCGTTGAGCGCGCTGGCGCTGAACCCGAACACCGTGGTCGGCGGCTTCTCCTCGACCGGAACCGTCACTCTCAACGGACCCGCGCCCGCTGGTGGCGCCGTCGTAGCCTTGTCCAGTAACAACCCGGCAGCCCAGGTACTGGCCAGCGTGACCGTACCCGCAAGCGCCACTACCGCCACCTTCACCGTCACTACCGATACCGTGCCCTCTCCCCTCACCGCCACCATCACCGCTACCTACAACGGCACCAACCAGACGGCAACTCTCACCGTCACCGCACGCACCCTGGCTGCGCTCGCCTTGAACCCCACCAGCGTCACCGGCGGTACTTCCTCCACCGGCACCGTGACCCTCAGCGGTCCGGCCCCAGTGGGCGGAGCCATAGTGTCCCTGTCCAGCAGCAACACCTCAGCTGCGACGGTACCGGCTAGCGTGCCCGTGTCCGCAGGCGCAACCACCGCTACCTTCCCCGTGGCCACCACCGCGGTCTCGAGCGACACCCCGGTGACCATCTCCGGCACCTACAACAGCACCACGCAGACTGCCGCGCTGATGGTAACGCCCGTTCCGGTGACCATGTCCTCGGTGACCGTGAACCCGACCAGCGTAGTCGGCGGCAACCCCTCCACCGGCACCGTGACCCTCAGCGGTCCGGCCCCAGTGGGCGGAGCCATAGTGTCCCTGTCCAGCAGCAACCCGGCAGCCCAGGTCCAGGCCAGCGTGACCGTGGCGGCAGGCGCGACCACCGCTACCTTCCCCGTGGCCACCACCGCGGTCTCTAGCGACACCCCGGTGACCATCTCCGGCACCTACAACAGCACCACGCGGACTGCCGCGCTGATGGTGACGCCCGTACCAGTGACCATGTCCTCGGTGACGGTGAACCCGACCAGCGTAATCGGCGGCAACCCCTCCACCGGCACCGTGACCCTGAGCGGTCCGGCCCCGGCGGGTGGAGCCATCGTGTCCCTGTCCAGTAACAACCCGGCAGCCCAGGTCCAGGCCAGCGTGACCGTCGCGGCAGGCGCGACCTCAGCTACCTTCATCGTGACCACCAGCGCGGTCTTGAGCGACACTCCGGTGACCATCTCCGGCACCTACAACAGCACCACGCAGACCGCCACGCTGATGGTGACGCCCGTTCCGGTGACCATGTCCTCGGTGGCGGTGAACCCAACCAGCGTAGTCGGCGGCAACCCCTCCACCGGCACCGTGACCCTGAGCGGTCCGGCCCCGGCGGGTGGAGCCATAGTGACTCTGACCAGTAACAACCCCGCCGCTACCGTACCTCCCACCGTGACCGTAGCAGCCGGCGCCACAACCGCCACTTTCACTGCGACGACGGTCCCGGTGGCAATCAACACAGCGGTGACCATCTCGGCAACCTACAACAGCGTCATAAGAACTGCTACGTTGACTGTGAGGTCGGCAGTTCTTAATTCTGTCAGAGTGCGTCCCACCTCGGTAAGGGGCGGGAGTCCATCGACGGGGACAGTGACGCTGAACGCGGCAGCACCGGCGGGCGGAGCGGTGGTGACCCTGACCAGTAACAACCCGGCAGCAATCGTGCCAGACAGTGTGACGGTGCCAGCGAACGCAACCACAGCCACGTTTACGGTGACGACCATCCCGGTGGCGAGCAATACCGCGGTGACCATCTCCGGCACCTACAACAGCGTCACAAGAACTGCCACGTTGACTGTGACGGCCGCAAACCTCACTTCGGTCGCGCTCAGTCCCACCTCAGTGAGAGGCGGGGGTTCATCGACCGGCACGCTGACGCTGAACGGACCGGCACCAGCGGGCGGGGCGGTGGTGACGCTGTCGAGCAGCAACACGTCAGCTGCTACAGTTCCGGTCAGTGTGACCGTAGCCGAGAACACCAACACGGCGACCTTCACCGTGACCACAATTCCAGTCGCAAGCAATACTTCAGTTACCATTTCGGCGATCTACGGCAGTAACACGCGGACGGCGAAACTAACTGTAACCGCCCCGGGATTCATTTCGGTGTCCCTGAGTCCCACCTCGGTAAAGGGTGGGAGTTCATCGACCGGGACGGTGACACTAGATGCACCCGCGCCGTCGGGTGACACAGTGGTTACGCTGTCGAGCAGCAACACTTCGGTTGCTACGGTGCCGGCGAGCGTGACGGTGGCGGCTAACTCGACCACGGCCAGCTTCATCGTAAGCACGAGTCCGGTGAAAGCCAATAGAACTCCGAGCATCTCCGGGGCGCTCCGTAATTTAACGCGACGAGCGACCTTAACCGTGACGCCCTGACAGCTCTGGGGTCAAGATGCAAACTGCCTTTGGCTTGCGTCAACAGTCTGCTGTCAGAAGAAAGGGAAGATTGTGTTTGCCTGGAAGGTAACACCCTATAGCTGCGGAGGGAGGTATTGATGAACTACGAATCAGCAGCTCCTTTTGAGAGCATTGAAAGTGCGCAAGAATACCTGGGCCTCCTGGCTCAAGTCGCCCTCGAGTCCAAACAGGCTGCCGAGGCCGACCTTCGCTCGCAAGCGGATTCTGCTCCCCCACGGCGTCTGGAAGCTCTAAGAATGATTGTTTACAACCTGGAAAAGCTGACACTCCATGTAAAAAGCAGTCGTCGCATACTGAACGATCTGCGCACACTACGCCGACTGCTTCACCAGGAGAGATCTAAAGTGGCGGCCTGAGACTGGTTCGACGGGTAGCCATCCGAATAGACTCCCATTGATGACGAAGTGACGGATCCGGTGGGTTAAGGAATCACGGCTGTCGCAATATTCGAGTACCCGCTCTCCACGTTGTTTGAATCTACTGCGGTGGCGACGTAGTAATAGGTCGATCCGCTCTGCACGGAGCCATCGGTGAACGCCAGCGCCGTCAGCAGGGCTGAGTTTAATCTCGTGTATGGCCCACTCGACTGGGGTCCACGATAGACGTTATAGCCGGCCACCTGCGAAGTGCTGGCATTCCAGGACAGGCTGACGCTGTGCTGAACACCAGTCCCGGTGAGCGTCACACCGGTGGGAGAGTTCGAAGCATCGCTGA
>JAIQEU010000052.1 GCA_020073665.1 Terriglobia bacterium | reverse complement strand
CCCTACCCTGATCGCGATCAGGGTAGGGTTGTTCAACAACAAACGCCGAATTGGTCTACGGAGTCACTTTGAAAACAGTTCCGGCGTTTGCTGCGCCGAAGGCTGCCGTCACTCCGTAGAGATTCCCTGCCGAGTCGAAGATCAGATCTCCGGAAGGCATGCCCCCGTCAGTTGAACCTGTGAAGCCGTAAACGATGGTCTCGCTCCAGGTTCCGTTCGATGGAGTGAGTTCGTAGACGGTGCCACACAGGCCAAGGCAAGGGCTGGCCAGGATGCCTCCAACCGAGGTTTTGCCAAACAGATTGCCGGCCGAATCCATCAGGAGCCCGCCATCCGGGGCCACTGCATCGCCGGTAAATGTGCCAAAGGTGTACAGCACAGTTTCAGTCCAGGTGCCCACCGTGGGGGTAAGTTGGAAAGCGACTCCGCAGCCAAAGCTGCATAGCGGGTTATTAAGGAATCCGCCCTCTTCCGTGGTGCCGTACAGGTTCCCAGCTTGATCGAGGAGCAGTCGGGAAGCCGGATAGGCGCCGCCGGGATCATTGTTCTTGAATGTGAACTGGCGGGTCAGGGTCCAGGTTCCCTGAGCGGGCGAAATCTCAAAAACCGTGCCAGATTGGCTGTTCACCCCTCCGACCGCAGTTGTGCCATAGACGTTCCCCGCCGAATCAAGAGTTACGCCACCGAGCGGCAGGTGCCCGTCACTTCCAGAAAAACTGTAGATCCTGCTTTCGGCCCAACTTCCATGCGCTCCGGGAGTGAGCATAAACACAGTTCCAAACCCCGAGGAACCTCCATTTATGGTCGCTCCATACAAATTGCCGGCTGAGTCCAGGGCCAGGCCGCCAGACGGTTCCAGACCATCGGGCGAATTCTGGAAGCTGTAGAGAACTCGCTCCCGCCAGCGCCCATTGGGCAGGGGTAGAACTTCAAAAACGGTCCCGCAGCCACCGAAGGTCGCGCACGTACCGCCTCCACCGGTCTCGCCGTAGAGATTTCCTGCAGAATCGCTGATGAGGCCTCCGCGTGGAAAGGCTCCGTCTGCGCTGCCCTGGAAGCTGTAAATGAGTTTGCTGCGCCAGTGGCCATTCACAGGAGTTAACGCGAATACGGCACCAACCCCATAGGCTCCGCCTTCAAATGTTGTGCCATAGAGATTGCCTTTACTATCGAGCACCAGCTTCCCAACCGCTGAACTGCCATCGGTAGCCGGGAAGTTGAAAGCGGTCTCGGACCAGGAACCGCCCGATGGAGTGAGGCGGAATGCGATGCCGCCGAAGGCAGCGCCGGAAGTGCCGGAGGAAGAAGTTGTCCCCCAAAGAGCTCCGCTGGAGTCGAAAAGAAGATTGCCATACGGCAAGGCACCATCTTTCCCTCCGTTAAAAGTGTGAAGGATCGTCTCGGTGTAAGCGCCCGAGTTCAGCACCAACTCGTAGGCGACGCCGCAGCCTGCGCTGCACGCCTGCGAGGTACCACCGGAGTTCGTGGTGCCGTAAAGATTCCCCGCACTGTCGACGATCACGCTGCCCTGGGGATTGCCGCCATCGGCGCCGTTCTGGAAGTTGTAGAGAACGGTCTCTGTCCAGGTGCCACCCGAGGGTGTCAAGCGGTACACTACGCCGAATCCGTTGGAGCCGCCCCGGTTGGTTGCGCCGTACAGGGAGCCGGCGCTGTCGAAGTTTACTCCCCCGACGGGCAAGTTGCCGTCGCCACCTTTCTTATTGAAGCTGTACAAGACGCTTTCGCTCCAGTTTTGGCCGGAGGGAGACAATTCAAACACTACACCTCTGCCAAACATGCCTCCCCCCAGCGCGGTGCCGTAGAGATTCCCAGCCTTGTCGAAAATCAAGCCGCTATTAGGCCCGGATCCAAAGCCGCCTTGAAAGTTATGAATGGTTTTGAATGTCCAGGTTCCTCCGCCGGCCGGACTCAATTCGAACGCAGTGCCCTCAAGAAACTGGGAAGTCCCGCCTGCCTCAGTTGTTCCAAAGAGATTGCCGGCGGCATCGAAAGCGAGATTAGCAATGGGCGCTCCGCCATCCGCTCCGGCGAAGGTATGCAGCGTCTTCTCGGTCCAAGTGCCGTCGGGATTCGGCGATAGCTCGAAAACGGTCCCGCATCCTGCGCCCAGTTGTCCGATGAGACATTTCGTGTTGCCCCCGAGGAGGGTGGTGCCGTAGAGGTTCCCACCGGAATCGAGTACTAGGCTGGCCAGGGGATCGCCTCCGTCCGTGCCGCCCGTAAAACTGTATAGCACGCTTTCCGTGATCGCCCCGCCGCTGCTGGTTAATTTAAAGACCGTGCCCGCTCCGAACGCGCCTCCCAATTGGGTGGTGCCGTAGAAGTTTCCCGCCCCGTCCGACACCAGCCCGGCTTGGGGGCCCGATCCTCGCGAGTAGGGCAGGAATGTGTGCAAAGTGGTTTCAGTGGATGCGGCATACGCGCTGGTTGTGATCACAAAGACTACGAAAGCGAGTAGAGCCAGAACCGTGACTGGCCGAGCGGCATGAGCGGAAGTTCGTTGAGGCATAGTGCGCCCCTCCTCTTGGGAAAGTTCAATACGGCAGAAATGACAAGCAGGGGGAGTACTCGTGAGCTAGCAAACAATGCAAGCGCATGGTCCGCAACTGGGCGCCCACGCACGGCCAGAAACCCGTTCGATAGTTTAGCTCGTCCTATCGATTTTCCAAGCAAGGGATTGTAACCCGGGTTGAAAGGGTTCCCCCGGAAAAGGGACTGGTATGCTCTGGGCCGTGGCGGTTGGCGGGAATGGCGGGACGAATGTACGTTCTACTCGCGATGCAGGACGTGTGCAACTGTTTTACTCCTTAGGTGATTTTGTCAGCAACAGGTCGTTCTATGACGGTCTGCGGCCCGTGGCCAGAATCCAGTTTTTCCCGGGCCGGTGCCTCGTTTCGACCTCGGTGAAACCCGCTTGGATCCTGAGATCCCGAACCATCGAAGGCGCATGGGCGCGTTTTTCCAGATCAAACGAAAAGGCCAGCGGGCCGGTTTGCCCGCTGGCCTTTTCGAGTCACCGCAGTTTCGGGTTCGCGGTGGCTCACTGCGCCTCAGCCGGTCAAGCTGGAGAGCGTTGGGCAGTCGAGATCTGTAGCTGCGAGAAATCACGACTGCAGTCGACAACAGCAACGACCAGAGCGCCTACTCGCACGAAGTGCAGACGGTGATCCCGACGCCGTAGATGGCGGTCCACTCTGGATGTCTAACCCGTTCCTGTCCTCGGGCCTGATGCCCCGCCGATGGCAATTTCCCTATTGCGCCCCCACCGGTCCGCTCAAGACTCTGGCGTCCCGCAGTTTCCGCGCGGCATTCCTTCTTTCAAGGCTGCATCACTCTCCTCGCACCGTGACCGCCGGTTCTTTCCGCAAACTGGCCAATGGCTCCTGATTCCATTCTGGGGGCGGCGGATCGGGTGCGAATAATCCTGGGCCTCGTCGAACCGCAGGACGGAGCCTGGGCCCG
>JAIQEU010000033.1 GCA_020073665.1 Terriglobia bacterium | reverse complement strand
AAATAATTGCTCGCGTCGAGGATGGAGATGTTCATCAATATGGATAAAAGACAAAGAACAACGCCGAGAGCGCGGCAAGCACCCATGCACCAGGGCGGACAACTCCATGCTGCCGCGAGAGGAGTTTGAACAGCGGATACACGACAAATCCCGCCGCCATGCCGATGCCGATATTATAGGTGAAACTCATGAGCGTGATGACGCAGAAGGCAGGAATCGCTTCGGAGAAATCATGGAACTTCAACCGTGCGACAGGCGCGATCATAATCACGCCGACGACGATCAGCGAAGGACCGTACGCGCACGCCGGGACGATCGTCAGGAACGGAGCGAAGAAGAGCGCCAGGAGAAAAAGGATCCCCGTCACGACGGCGGCCAGGCCGGATTTCCCGCCTGCGGCGATGCCGATTGCCGATTCGATGTAAGCCCCCGACGTCGTCGTTCCGAAAATGGGGGCGAGCATCGTTGTCACCGCGTCGCACATCATCGGCCTTTCGATGTCCGGCAGGTTTCCTTCGCCGTTGAGAATCCCCGCGCGGTCCCCGAGCGCCAGAAGCGTCCCGATCGTATCGAGAAACGCCATGACAAACACCGTGAGCACAACGGAAAACATCCCCCACGTGCATGCTCCCGCAATGTCGAGTTTGAAGGCAATCGGATCGAGGGAGGGGGGCAGGCTCATCCAGCGCTCCGGCAGGGGAGTGAGCCCGAAGACCAGGGCAACGAGCGTGGTGCTGAGGATGCCGATGATCATCGCCCCGTTGATTTTCCTGAGCATCAGAAACCCGATCAGCAGGAACGCGAGAACGGCCAGAAGAGCATCGGCTTTCAGGAGGTTGCCCACATGGACGGGGGCTCCCTCCGAACCAGGGCGCACGATCCCCGCGTCCGTCATCCCGACGAAGGCAAGAAAAAGTCCGATGCCCACCGAGAATCCGATCTTGAGCGACTCCGGGATCGCTTCGGCGAGCCAACTCCGGATCCTGAGGATGGTGAGGAGCACGAACAGAACGCCGCTGATAAAGATCGCGCCAAGGGCAGTTTGCCAGGAGTACCCCATCACCCTCACGACGGTGTAGGCGATGAACGCATTTTCCCCCATATACGGCGCGATGGCAAACGGGCGTTTTGCGTAGATCCCCATGACCAGCGATCCGAACGCCGCGCTCAGAATCGTCGCCACCATCGATGGTCCGAACGGCATTCCCGCCGCTTCGAGGATCTTGGGATTGACGATGATGATGTATGCCATCGTCACGAACGTCGTAATGCCGGCAACAATCTCCTGCCTGATGGAAGTTCCGAGCTGGTCGAGCCGAAAGAATCCCGTCAGGAGCGATTTCATACCTTCCTCATATTCCCGGGACGGCGTGGACCCTCGCCCGGTGCACGTATTTTTCCGGCGCTGCTACGGGCGCACGATACATCCGGACATCATTGAGATCCATTCTGATTGAGGCGCACGACGGATTTCCGCACCTCGATCGCCTCCTTGCCTGCTGAATCGAGTCTGAGATATTCGCGGTAATAATGGATTGCGTCCGCCCGCATGCCCTGCGATTCCAATATCCGGCCGAGCATCCGGTGGGCGTTCGGGCTCATGGAATCGATCATGTGGGCCCGGAGATATTCTCCTTGTGCATTCGGGAGGTCGCCTCGTCTGAACAATATATTCCCGAGACTGTCGTGGTACCAGGCGACCGCCGGCTCGAGTGAGATCGCGGCGCGGTAGTATCCGGCGGCGTGCTCGTCGAATCCCTCTGCGGCACACACCGCGGCGAGCAGCGCGTATGCCGAGTCGAGCCTATACCCCAGTTCCCTCGTCCGCTCCAGATAGAACCCCTCGTACGTCATCACCCCCGAACTATCACCGGAGCGCAGCATGAGAGTAAACAGGAGCCCATAGATCTCCGGGTGGACTGGCGTGACGGAGAGCGATTGCTCGAGTACCTCCCTGGCCCGATCATACTGCTTCATTCGGCAGTAACAATCGCCGAGGGCAAGATAGGCAGGGGAATAGTTCCAATGCTGCTTTATCAGAGCCAACTGCTTGCGATCCTGGCTCTTTGCCTTTCCCTTCCGGCGGTGAGCCTCGCGCAACAAACCATCGTCCTCAAAGGCGGCAAGCTTCTGACCATCACCCACGGAGTCATCGAGAATGGCGTGTTAGTGATGGCGAACGGCAAGATCGCGGCGGTGGGTGCAGCCGGCTCAGTCACCATTCCCACGGATGCGCGGGTGATTGATGCGAGCGGCATGACGGTCTACCCCGGCTTGATTGATTCCGAGACCTACCTCGGACTGACCGAGGTTTCGGCGGAGAAGAGCACCAATGATCTGATCGAACTCAGCGACGAGATTATGCCGCACATGCATGTGTACGACGCGTTTCACGCCGAGTCGGCGCTGATTCCGGTGACGCGGCTGAACGGGATCACCAACGCGATCGTAGCGCCCGACAGCCGCGACACGTTGCCGGGGCAGGATTCGTTCATCCAACTGGATGGGAAATCTGCGCAGGAGATGCTGCTGGTGCGCGACATCGCCATGCCGTTGAATTTCACCGGCGACCAGCGGCGCAACCAGTCTTGGGAACACGCGAAGTTTCCCTTCACCCGCATGGGCATGGCGGCACAGTTACGGCAGGCCCTCCTGGATGCACAGGACTATGCCCAGCGTTGGAGTGATTACGAGAAAAAGAAGTCGGACGTGGAGAGCAAGCCCACCCCAGGCAAAGACAAAGACCAGAAACAGCCGCCCACTCCGCCCAAGCGCGACCTGAAGCTGGAAGCGCTGTTGCCCTACCTGCAGGGCAAGAAGCCGATCGTGCTGGCAGCCGAGGGGCCGAGCGACCTGGAGACGGCGGTGGGGCTGGCCCGGGAATTCAATCTGAAGTTTGTGCTGAATCATATCAGCCACTCGCAGCCCGTCCTTGACTACGTGGCAGGCTTGAAGGTGCCGGTCATCGTGGGCCCCATCTATGAGGAGCCCAAGCCGGAGGAGCGGTACGACGCGGTGTACAACCTGCCAGCGGAGTTGTACAAGCGCGGGGTAAAGATCGTTTTTGCGTCCGACGAAGCCCACAACGTCCGCAACCTGCCTTACCAGGCCGGCTACGCGGTGGCTTTCGGCCTGCCCTATGACGAAGCCCTGAAGGCGATCACTTTGAACCCGGCGGAAATCTGGGGACTGGCAGACCGGTTGGGATCGCTGGATGTGGGCAAGACCGCGAACGTGGTGGTGGCAACTGGGGACCCGCTCGATGTGCGCACCGATGTGAAACAGGTTTTCATCGAGGGGCGGCAGATCCCGATGACCAGCCGGCAGATCTGGTTGCGGGACCAGTACTCCGGACGGTAGTCGTCAAGAGGGTGGGTTTGACCCCGGCAAGTCGCAGCAGTTAGGATTCTTGCGTGGATTGTCCCCCAGCCGGGAGGAGTCTTGTCCGGCGCGGCGAACCCTTCCTTTACACCAATTCGTTCGGCCCAGTACACTACTCGTTCCCTTTTTTATCTTCCCGGGAGGAGGGATTCTTATGGCTAGCGAGGGCAAGTCCAAGGAAATCGTGGAAAAGGTAAAACAGATCATCTCCGAGCAACTGGGAGTGGATGAAGGCGAGGTTACCCTCAGCGCTGCGTTCGTGGATGATCTGGGGGCCGATTCGTTGGACACGGTCGAACTGGTGATGGCGCTGGAAGAGGCCTTTGACCTGGAGATTGCGGACGAGGATGCAGAGAAAATCCGCACCGTGCAGGACGCGATCGATTACATCGACAAACACGCGAAGGTGAGCAAGTAAGGACCTGGGCTTCCTATGGCGGGGGCAGAATGCCCCCGCGACGCCGGCAAGATGCCGGCGCGATAAACCGCAGGCGAGGAGAAGCAATGGCAGTCGTTGACGAAAAAGTGAAGCAGATCATCGTGGAGCAATTGGGAGTGGACGAGGGCGAAGTCACGCAGAACGCCTCGTTCGTGGACGACCTGGGCGCCGACTCGCTGGACACGGTGGAGCTGGTGATGGCCTTCGAAGAGGCCTTCGAGATCGAAATTCCCGATGAAGACGCGGAGAAGATCCGCACCGTGCAGGACGCGATTGATTACATCGGGAAGCATTCGAAAGGCGGGAAGTAGGATTGGGGCGTCGGGTCGTAGTCACCGGCATTGGCCTGATCTGCGCGGTGGGCAACACCACGGAAGAGGTGTGGCGGAACCTGCTGGCCGGCAAAAGCGGCGTGGGGCGGATCACCCAATTTGACGCCTCGCAGTTCGCCTGCCAGATCGCGGCTGAGGTCAAGAATTTCGACCCCCTGCAGTTCATCGAGAAAAAAGAAGTGAAGAAGATGGGGCGCTTCATCCATCTGGCCCTGGCGGCCACGGATGACGCCATGAAGGCCTCCGGCTTGCAGGTGACCCCTGAGATTTCGACCCGGGTGGGAGTGCATATCGGGTCCGGAATCGGCGGGTTTGACGTCATCGAGCGCGAGCATAACAACCTGCTCAACGGCGGCCCGCGCAAGATCTCTCCTTTCTTCATTCCAGCGGCCATCGTCAATCTCGCGGCCGGACACGTCAGCATCCGCTACAACGCCAAGGGACCCAACGAAGCCACCTGTACAGCCTGTACTTCCAGCGCCCACTCGGTAGGCGATGCTTACAAGATCATTGCGCGCTGCGATGCTGACGTGATGATCGCCGGCGGCACCGAGGCAGCGATCACTCCCATGGGGGTGGGCGGCTTTGCCGCCATGCGTGCGCTTTCTACGCGCAATGATGCGCCCGAGAAAGCGAGCCGACCCTGGGACTCGGCGCGTGATGGATTCGTGATCGGTGAAGGCGCGGGCATCCTGATCCTAGAGGAGCTGGAATTCGCCCAGCGCCGTGGCGCCAAGATTGTGGCGGAGGTGGTCGGCTACGGTATGAGCGGGGATGCCCACCACATCACCCAACCGGCGGAGAATGGCGACGGCGCTTACCGGGTGATGCGTAACACGCTGGCCGATGCCAAGCTGCAGCCGCAGCAGGTGGGATACATCAACGCTCACGGTACGTCCACCGACCTGGGCGACAAGCTGGAAACCATCGCCATCAAGCGCGCCTTCGGCGACCATGCCCACAAAGTCGCGGTCAGTTCGACCAAGTCCATGACCGGCCATTTGTTAGGCGGCGCGGGCGGGCTGGAAGCGGGGATCACGGCGCTGGCGCTGCGCGACCAGATGGTGCCGCCCACCATTAACTTGGAGAATCCCGACCCCGAGTGCGACTTGGACTACGTCCCCAATCACGCGCGCAAAGCCGAGCTCGAGTATGCCATGTCCAACTCGTTCGGATTCGGGGGCACGAACGGCGCTCTGTTGTTCCGCCGCTGGGAATGAACCAGGGCTCGGCCCCTCAGACTTTGGCCGGACAGCCATCGAAGCCCAGGCGCCGAGGTCTGCCGTCAAGGACCCGTGGTAACCCGGCAGTGCATTCCTGGTAATGGTACTTCTGTACCCACCGATTGGCCTTCTAGGGGCTTTGCCCAGCTCTGGGTTCAGGACACAATGGGGTTTCAAAGCACTCGTGAACACAGCTATGGACAAAGCCTTCGCAACCGCGATCTCTCCCATTCCCTCCACCGCGCGAAAGGCCGCGGCCCGGGCGGCTTTCGTGGACATCAAGGATCCTGCCAAAGGTATTCTCTCGGACTGCTTCAAGCAGTTTGGAGTGGAGAGTGTGGTTCTGACCGGAGATGTTGAGGAGCGTTTGAAAAAGGAGAAGTTTGAAGCTTGCGTGGTGAAGCTGGCTCCGGGAGCGGAGGTCGTCATGGAGTCGGCGCGTACCTCGCCCTCCAACAGCCGCATGATCATCTATGGCCTGGGAGGCAACGCCCAGCAAGCCATGAGCTATTCCAAGTACGGCATCAACGCCATCTTCCACGAGCCGCTGGAGCGCCCGGCCGCGCTGAAGCTGGTGCGGGCGACGCAGATGCTGGTGCTGCACGAGTTCCGCCGCTATGTGCGGATTCCGGTAATCACCGAAATTTCCGTGGTCACCGGCGACAGCCGCCGCTTTAACGCTACCAGCCATGAAATCAGTTCCGGGGGGATGTCCATGCGAAGCAACGAAGAAATGTCCCCGGGAATGTCGGCTGAGGTCTCTTTTGCCTTGTTGACGCTGCCCCGCATCTGGGTACGCGGCACGGTGAGCTGGCGTAAGCCCGCCAGCAAGAGCTTTGGCCTGCGTTTCGATCTCCAAGACGACCGTCGCCTGCGCATCAAAGAGTGGGTCGACGCGTATCTGGAAAGCTAGAAACTTAGACCTTGGAGTTCAGACCTCGGACCTCAGGCATTAAACCTCGGCTCCAAGCAAGAGCCCCGGGCGCGACCACAACGACCTTCAAGGAGAAAAAAGTTATTTCTCCAAACGCTGGAAACATAAGAACTTAGCCAGACATATCCTACCAAGTCCAGCTTCTAGATGGCTTAGCCGCAAAATCTGCCAAGGACTGGGCCTGCGAGCCGCACATCAATGTGTGCAACCTGGGGTGGCTTTCGGCGCTCGCCGAAGTGTTCGTTGGGGGCCTTCCGGGGGCTTGACAGCACTTCTTGATGTGGTTCCCAGTTCCGCAACCATGGCTAGTTTCACGAATGGCGGCGCGAGCAGGTAGAATCTTAGAGACTCAGATGGCAGGGACTTCGCAATTTATACAGATTGAACTCGGGCCACCGGTACGGCAACCCAAACCGGGGTGGCTGCGGGCCAAGGCCCCGGTCGGGGAGAACTTTCACAATCTCAAGAAGCTGGCGCGCGGACTGGGCCTGCATACGGTGTGCGAGTCGGCGCAGTGTCCGAACATTGGCGAGTGCTGGAACCATCGCACGGCGACGTTCATGCTGCTGGGGGACATCTGCACCCGGCGGTGCGGTTTTTGCGCGGTACCGAAAGGTAAGCCCGAGCCTATTGACTGGGACGAGCCGCGCCGGGTGGCGGAAGCCGTCGCCACGCTTGGACTGAAGCATGCGGTCGTGACCAGCGTAAACCGCGACGACGACAACCTGGGCGGTGCACGGGTATTTGCCGAGACCATCGGGCAGATTCGTGAGGTGGCGCCGGGATGCCGCATTGAGGTTCTAATCCCCGATTTTCAGGGGATGGATGAAGCGCTCAGAATCGTGCTCGACGCGCAACCCGACGTGCTCAACCACAACACCGAGACGGTGCCACGCCTGTATCGCGCAGTACGCTCGGGAGCGCGCTACGAGCGCACGCTGCGGCTGCTGGAAAATGCCAAGGAATTCTCCCCGGGAATGGTGACCAAGTCGGGTGTGATGGTGGGGCTGGGCGAAACCATCCCGGAACTGGTCGAAGTGTTCCGTGACCTGGGCACGCGCGGCGTGGATATACTAACCGTCGGCCAATATCTCCGGCCCTCGCGCGATCACCTGCCGATCGCCCGCTTCTACACTCCGAACGAGTTTGACTACCTCAAGGAAGAAGCTCTGCGCTTCGGGTTCCGCCATGTGGAGTCGGGGCCGCTGGTGCGGTCGAGCTATCATGCGCACGAGCAGGCGGACGCGACCTCAACTTCAGCCGTTGGTCGTTAGTCGGCCGGTCGTTGGGCTGCGCTGGCCTGCTCCCTCCAGCCAGGGATTGAATCAAGGGTGCATGGCGCGCCAAGTTGGGCGGCACCGGCCTGTGCTAGATCGCTTGCTTTGTCGGGACAGCTACCCTACACGGCCTTAATCCCTTAAACAGAAGCCACAAACTCAGTGTTATATCGAAAATACCCATCGGCGTATCGAACCACCACAGGTTAACGATCTTGTCGAAGTTGGGAAAAATGTAGAAAACGAAAGTACAGGCCACGCAAAATGCGGACGAGATCACGCCGAAGGCAGCCAGTGCTCGAGGGATATAGCGGGACTTGAACCACAGGTAGCCGCAGACGGTGGATGCCAATGCACCAAACAGCAAGCCAACGTAATAGTAGTCAGAACGCGTGCCGAGATAGAGCCTCGCCAAGGCCTGCAATCGCTCCACTTCAAATGCTCGCAAGTAATCAGCGCCACTGAGGAGCCGCAGAGCGTCAAAGAGATTGAGTGTCATGACCAGCCACATCAAGACCCACACCAGCCTCCAGAATGCCGCCAGCAAGGCAAGGCCCCGATTGACCGGCTTGAGAATCACGTAGAGCGCTGTGAGAAGCACGACCCCGCCTGCACAGTAAATGAGATCGCCGGCGATGCCGATACGAAAGAGTCGTTCGTGCGCCAGGATATTGCGAGCGGTTTCCGCGGCATTACCGGCGACAATCAGACGGTCGTGGATACCAAAATTGACGTAGACCACGGTCGCGAACGTGATTAGGTAAGCAAAACCCGCCACTCTGGCAGCGGCCCGTTGCAAGTCGTCGATGGCGCTGATTGTCATCTTCATTTTCCTCCGATGGCCCGTTTCTGCTGTAGACGGCGTTCATGGGCGCATCCCTGCTGCGCTGGCCTGCTCCTTCCATCGTTGCTCGTTCACGCCGAACACGAGGAGCCAAAAGATCAGCGATGCTGCCCCGAGGAGGCCGAAGGCTGCAACGTAGGGGAACAGACGGTATCCCAGCGGTGGGTACAGAAAGGTCAGCCAACCCAGACCTGCGATCACTGACACCACGCCCAGAATCCGGGGCAGGAAGGTGGATCTGATAATCAGGTAGCCCGTCAGGAGTGCATAGAATCCGAAAAATACCAGGGCGATCGCAGCGCCCCGGTCATTCACCTTAAGAAAGAGGAGCGACAGCGCCTGCAACTGTTCCACGCTGAACACACTCAAGTAGTGCGCGCCTCCCAGGACGATCAGGGGAGCGATAAAAAAGACGCGGCTTAAAGTCTTGATGACGCAGCCTGCGAAGCCTAAGAACGCGGCCAGCAAAGAGACGATCCTGCCCGCCGGCTTGAGCAAGTCATAAAAGAGAGCGGTCATAGCGATCTGGCACGCCATTTCGACGAGGTAGACCGCGAAACCCAACTGGAACAAGGAACTATGGGCCAGTATGTTGGTTGCCGTAGCCGCGGCGTCGCCGCTTACCACCAGCCTCTCGCTCACGAAACCCTGGGCGAATATTCCCGTCAGGATGGTGATGAGATAAAACACACCCGTAATCCTGGCCGTGAGGCGCGGCGACGCTTCTGTAATCCGTTCCGTCATTACTGCTGTGCTCATATTCGTTAGCTCCTTACGCGAGCCGTGGTATCAGGAGTTCATGGCGCGCCGCGAAACGCCAATCCCCGCTGCGCTGGCCTGCGCCTTCCATCGCTCAGCATTCACGGCGAACACGAGGAGCCACAGAATCAGCAGTATTTCCCCGATGTCGGCGGCCACGATGTAGGGCAGATACTTTGCACCGAAAGACGGTGATAGAAAGATCAGCCCACCCGTGCCGGCAACCGCCATCAGCACGCCCAGAATGCGAGGCAGGAAGGTTGACTTGAAGATGAGGTAACCGATCAGGAGGCTAAAGAATCCGAAAAATACCAGAGCGATGCTGTCGGCCTGAGAATACAGTTTGAGAAAGATGTAAGCCAGCGCCTGTAACTGTTCCACCTTAAATACGCTCGAGTGCTGCGTGCCTCCCAGGACGACCAGGGGAGCGAGCTCAAAGACGCAGCCAAGACCCTGAATCGTGCACCCCACCATGCTGAAGAACGCTGCGAGCAGAGAGACGGTCCTGTTCACCGGCTTGAACAAGTCATAGAGGAGAACCGTCACAGCGATATAGCACGCGATCGCGAGGAGGTCGGCTGCGAATCCCAACCGAAATAAAGGCTCGTGCGCCAGGATGTTGGTCGTTGTAGCCACGGCGTCCCCATTTACAACCAGCCCGCGGCGAGCGAAGCCGGCGACTACTGCCATCGAGACATAGAGCAGCCACCACCCGCCGGCCATCCTGGCTTTGAGACGCGGCGACGCTTCTGTAATCCGTTCCATCATCACATTAGTGCTCATACTCTGTTCTCCTTGCGCCAGATTGAATCAAGGTTGCATGGCGCGCTACGATCGCCATTCGCCCACTGCGCTGGCCTGTTCCTTCCATCGTTGTTCGTTCACACCGACCGCGAGAAACCACAGCAGCAGGGGTATTTCCCCGAGGGCGGAGGCGCCAGCGATGTAGGGGATGAACAGATGCACCGCGAGCGGCGGCACGAGATACATCATCCAACCCAAACCAGAAATCGCTAATAAGGCTCCGATGATTCGAGGCATGAAGGTTGACCTGAGAATGAGAAGGCCGGTCAGGAGGCACCAGAGTCCGAAGAACACCAGGTAGATGTCGAAGGCGTAAGCATTCAATCTGAGAAACATGAGCGCGAGCGCCCGCAGCTGTTCCGCCGTAAATGCGCTCAGGGAGCTCCCGCCTTTCAAGACGAGCAACGGGGCGAGGTACAAGAGGCTGGTAACAGCCTGAATCGCGCATCCCACGAGTATGACGAATACTGCGAATAAGGAAAGGCGCCTGTTTACAGGCTTTAGCAAGTCATAGAGGAGAAGTGCCCAGGCAATATGGAATACAACCCCGATGAGGCAAGACGCGAACCCCACCCAAAACAACCGCTCGTGCCCCAGGATGTTGACCGCCGTTGCCGCGGCGTTGCCAGCGACAACAAGCCTGCCGAGAACGATCACCTGGCCGAATGTGGCCGTCAAGGCTTCGAGCAGTTGAAAGACACCGGCCATCCTGGCCAACGAACGCGGCGACGCTTCTGCAATGCACTCCGTCACTACAGCCGTGTTCATACTCGCTTCTCCTAAGAGGATGAATCCTGCGCGCATGTCACTCAGATCGGCCCGCGATAGCGGCGCAGGCGCACTGCTGCAAACAGAAATACCACCGCCAGTGCGAGGCCGATCCACAGTCCCGGGGTGTCAAAAAAATGGTCGGGAATGAGTGTTGCCATGAAATCCTTCGGGGCGCCGTTCGGCCCCATGGTATCTCCCGAGCCCACCAAGCGCTCCTGCAGCAGCGCGAGGAAATGCGAAGTGTTGAATGCAACCTTCTCCACTCCGCAGATCACGAAGGGTGGCAAGACGGCCCATATAAATGGCGCGCGTGGTGCCCATGCTGAAACCAGCAGCAGCCAGCCATAGAGCGGCGCGTACCAGAGACCGTGAACTGTCAGAAGGTGATAAAGCAGCACAAGGGACACGTGGAAGAACGACGCCTCTGTCCATAGCGCCGCGATGTTCACGCCGCTGCCTAGCAGTATTACGCTGCTCAGCAGGAGCATGATGAATTGCGTCGCCAGGCTGATGGCGAAACTGAGAAGCGGCAGAATCACGAGGGGAATAGTCAGCTTCGAGAGCACGGCGGTGAGATCGGAAACCGGCAGCGACTTCCAGAAGAGGATGCTGCGATCGCGGCGCTCTCCATACAGGGCGTCGAGAGAGTAGAAAACTCCTACGATGAGAGCTGTCCCCATGATCAGTGCCGCCGATAATTCGTATCTCGTGGCGAGTAAATCGTGCTGTTGCGCCGGGTCGAGCAGTGATGCGCCGAAGCGGCGCCGCATATTGACCATGTTGATCGCGAAGCCGAAGAGAAAAACGGCGGCGGCGGCCAGTGGGGCGATGTAGATTGAGCGGTTTTCCCACAATTCGCGTCGAATCGACCAGTACATCGCTCGAGCTGCCGATGCGGCTGCCGGCGACTGGATCGAAGGCTCGGTCGTGGCGCTCGATTGGGTATTCATTGAGCCGCTCCTTGTGCCATGCCGGATTGGTTCCCGATGACCGCAACGAATAAGTCGGCGATGCTGGGTGTGCGCACTTCGCCAATTGCGGCAAGTTGCTGACGGTCGATATTCTGATTGACCCCACGATCGAACAGCAGGATGCTCCGCCCGAACACCTGGCGCTCATACATCGGCTTGAGCGCGCGTGCCGGAGCGATTTGGTCGGGATTGACCGTCACCTCCAGGTAGCGCGACTCGAAATCCTCCATGCTGCAACTCAGCACGATTCGGCCGCGGTCTATGAACATCAAGTCCGTAAGAATGTGCTGCAACTCTTCCACCTGATGGGTTGCCACCACGATGGTGCGATTGCGATCGAAGTAGTCGTTCAGCAGGGAGTCGTAGAACTGCTTGCGGAAAAGGATGTCAAGGCCGAGCGTGGGCTCGTCGAGCACCAGCAAGCGGGCGTCAATGGCCATGACGAGCGCGAGGTGCAGCTGGGTCACCATGCCCTTCGACAATTCCCGCACCCTGCTGGCGCGCCGGATGGTGGTCTTGGCAAGAAAGCCTTCCGCCTTGCCGCGGTCGAATCGGGGATGCACGCCGGCCACGTAGTCGAGCGCCTGTGAAACCCTGATCCACCGCGGCAGCACGGCGACATCCGCAATGAAGCAGACATCCCGCATCAACTGGTCACGCTCGCTCCAGGGGTCGCGCCCGAGCACCCTCAGTTCCCCATGGTATGAGGTGAGTCCGAGGATCGCGTTGAGCGCGGTGGTCTTGCCCGCGCCGTTGGGGCCGACAAGTCCGAGGATGCGGCCCTCTTCGACCCGCAAATCGACGCCGTCCAGCGCGATGGTTGTTCCGAACGCTTTACGGAGACCGCGTGCTTCTATACATGCCATGGCTTCAGCGCTCCTCCTCTGGGAGATCCGGCTTTGCGGGCTTCGACGGCGCGGCCTTCGACGACGGCTGCGGGCCATTCAGGAGCTCTTCCGCCTTCAGGCCAAGCCGCTGGATGGTGGCCTGGATCCTCGGCCACTCTTCGCCCAGGAACTTCTGCCGCTCGCCTTGCAGCAACAGGCTGCGCGCGCCGGCATTGATGAACATGCCGCGCCCGCGCCGCGTCTCGACCAGCCCCTCGTCCACCAGCTGCTGGTAGCCCTTCAGGACGGTGAGCGGATTTACCCGGTACTCAGCCGCGACGTTGCGCACCGAGGGCAGCGGGTCGCCTTCCTTGAGCACTCCGTCCAGGATCATCGCGACCACACGGTCGCGCAGCTGGCGGTAGATCGGCTGATTGTCGTTCCACTCACGGTCCATTAGGGTTTCCACGTAGACCTTAGCAGAGATGCCGCAGCAGAGATGCCGCGCCTTAGTTGGTCCGGTGCAGGTCGAAGTGCGCGTGGATCGGCTTGTCCTTCATCATGAACGTCCAATCCTCGGTGTGATGGTTGGCGTCGAGGATGGTGAACACCGAATGGTGCATGTGGTACTCCGGGCTCCCGCTGATGTCCTTGAGCTCGAACTCGACCGTCTTGCCGTCGGGCGACATCTTGCCGGTCATCCGCGGCCGGTTCCCCGCGTCGCAATAGTGAACCAGCGTGAGCTGGTCTCCGTCCAGGTAAAGCATCGTGACCGGATGGTCGTACTTGGTCGCATCCAACGGCGTTCCTGCTTCCTGAAGCTCGTGCACGAGGACGTGTCCCCGCGAGGTCACGCGCAGCGAGACGTGGAGCGGCTTGCCGTCTGACATCTCCGGCATCTCCGGGACGGTGACGGGACCTTCCCACTCTCCCGCCAGGCTTTTCATGGTTGCGAAGGACTGCTGCGCCGCGGACGGCACAGGAGCGACGGAAGACTTTTGCGCGTCGGACTGCGCGAAGGCCACGGTGGAGAGAGACAGCAGAACAAGCGGCAGCATAAAACGAAGGGATTTCATGTTTCATTCTCCTCAACTCTCGGGTCAGGGTTTTCGCTCGCGGATTGCGATGCGTGCGATCATGTCTTGGTCGATCAATAGTGTTGTAGTTAACTACAACACTAATTAACATGCAAGTGTTTTTTCATTTCTTTTCGCGGACGTTCCCTGTCACCATCTAACCGGTTCAGAAACAATGGTTTGCAAGCACATGCAATGCCACCAGCAATTGTGTCAACCAGCATGGATTCTCACGATATCTTGGCGAGGAGTGCCAATCGCAGGCGGTAGAGCGTTGCGCCGGGGAACCCGCCGCGACATTCCAATTGCGCAGTTATCGCCGGGCCGGAGGGTACCCCGTCCAAGCTCCGCTTTGGGCGGGGGGGTGTTCTTTTGTGATGGCCTATCGGCCGGGTGCGTGGCCGCACCTGATCGGCGCAAGGGCGTGCAAACCGAAGAACTGTTCTCCTGGTTCGAACAGCTTCGCCGCGAAACCGAGCCGGAATACCAGCAACTGCTGGAGCGCATGCGGCGTGCCGCATCAGATCGGGATCGATCCCCGGTGAGGGCGCGGGTTCGACGGCCCCTCGCACTTTCCGGTATGTCTCCGGAGCGCAACCCTCGTCGCGCCCCGGAGTCCTCTTGCTTACAGCTCCCCGTCTAGTTGACGGTGAAGCTCTGGGCGCTGTTGGCGACGCCTCCGGGGGTCGTCACCGCGATCTTGCCGGTGGTGGCTCCCGTGGGAACGGTCGTCGTGATGGTTGTGTCGGAGACCACGGTGAACGTGGCCACCACTTTGTTGAACGTCACTTTTGTGGCTTGCAACAGCCCCGTGCCGGTAATCGTCACCGGAGTTCCCACCGGACCGCTTGGCGGCGTGAAGCTCGTGATCTTCGGCTTCACTTTGAACGTCTGCGGACTGGTCAGTGTCGTCGCACCCGTGGTCACGGTGACCGCTCCCGTTTTAGCTCCAGCCGGAACCACAGCCGTTAGATAAGTGCTGCCGGAGCGCGTGACCGTGGTGGAAGCCACGCCGCCGAACTTCACCACCGAGGAACCGCTAAAGCCCTGTCCAAACATGCCGACGCGCGCACCCACAAACCCTGCTCTCTGCGTCGGCTCTAGATTCACAAACGCTGCATCGCCCGTGGCGACGCTGAAGAAAACTCCTTGGCAAGGGTTGCAGGATGTGGGGCCGCCGGAGGGGGTTGTTCCATAAGCCAGCCCGTTCGTATTCTGAAGCAGCGTGGACAAAGGCATCTCCCCGTCAACGGGTGGGTTCGGGAACAAGAATGCCGTGAACACGTTGGCTGACGTGAGTTCGTAGATGCTGCCGGCGCCGCTAGGACCGTTGATTCCGTTAACCCCGTAGAAGTTTCCGTCGGTCACTTGCAGCAGGTTCACCGTCGTCCTACCGACATTGTCGCCACAGGACGCATCGGTCGTGTTGTTGAAATCGTGCAAATTGGTAAAGACACCGGCGGTGGTCAGCTTGTAGATACTTCCGAAATTATTGGCCGCTCCCTGGTTCGTGGCTCCGTATAGCTTTCCATCCTTGCCTTGAATCACACCCGTACATGGATTTTGCCCGGTTGAGGACGAGAAGCCGAAAATTTCTGTGAAAACGCCTGCCGTGGTGATCTTGTACACGCACCCCAACGAGATCCCGCTGTTGATTGCGCAGGCGTAAAGCGTGCCATAGAGATTGCCATCGCTGGCCTGGAACAAACTCGAAGCGGGTCCGCAGTCGCTGCCGGAAAACGTGTGCAGATTCGTGTACACTCCCGCGGAGGTCAGCTTGTAAATATTCCCGCAACTAAACGGGTAGTATCCAGTGGTGCCATAGAAATTGCCATCTGCAGCCTGGACCGGCGCGTATAGAGGCTCGGTGTCGCCGTTCACCCCAGTGAAGTCATGCTTGTCAGTAAACACTCCCGCTGGCGTCAACTGGAAAATGCCACCATTGCCGCCCGGATTCGTGAAGCAAGTTCCGTAGAAATTTCCGTCGCTGCCAAGAGTCAGCCCCGAGAAGCAGCTACTCCAATCCGACGGAAAGTTGAAAACAACGCTCTCCGCGCCGGTTGGCGAAATCTTATATACCGCGCCGGTGCCGCTGGTCCCGCAGGATACGCCAACCCCATACATATTGCCGTCACGGCCCTGTACGATGTTGTCTTCGGGCTCGCAGGCGTCAGTCGAACCACTTTGGAAGCTGTGCAGCGTGGTGGGAGTTTGCGCCCGCGCCGGGTTGGCCGAGGCAGCAACGAAAAAGATAGCGGCGAGCACCGTAACTGCGAACGTGCCGGACATGATTTTGGATTTGCTACAGAACGAACTCATTTACACATCTCCTTGGGAGTGCCGTCGTTGAGGTTCGCCATTCGGGTCCGGGGACGGCGAATGCACGCGAACTCTCGCCCGAAATGGAGATTCGGTCAATGGACTGGGCATCACCTGTTGCTGACGTGTGGGTGACGCGATAAAGGACTTGCCTGCATCTATTTGCGGAGACTGCAGGCGCGAGTGAAAACACCTCCCGCGGCACCCGAAGCGTCGATTCAGAGGATGGGTTACGATGGTAGACTGTATTTCCCCCGCTTATCCATTTCTATGGGTCTTCCACAGGTGTCTCCGGCAGGGATTCGCTTCGGTGTATTCGAGGCCGACGTCCGTGCGGGCGAGCTTCGCAAGAGCGGAGTCAAGGTTCGAATCCAGCAATTACCTTTTCGCGCCCTGACGGTTCTGCTGAGCCGTCCCGGCGAGGTGGTAAGCCGCGAAGACCTTCGGCAGGCGCTCTGGCCGGAAGATGTTTTCGTGGATTTCGACCAGGGCATCAGCAGCGCGATCCGCCGACTGCGAGACGCACTGGGTGATACCGCCGACAATCCTGTATTTATTGAGACGGTCGAGCGTCGCGGCTACCGTTGGATTGCGCCGATTCATCCTCTTGAGCCACCGAGCCAGGAAAAGGTTCTGGTCGCAGCGCCCGTGCCAGCAAAATTTTCACCGTGGCGGAAACTGCTCTTTGCCCTCCCGGTCCTGGCGCTGGTATTCGCAGTCTGGATTTTCCGTCCCAGCTATCGAAGCGCCAGAGCCGGAGCAAAATACGGCTCAGCCTCGGCAAGCGGCATTCACCACGCGGCCAATCGCGAGGCTGAGGAGTATTACCTCAAAGGCCGTTTCTACTGGAACAAGCGCACGCCCGAGAGTCTGAACCAGGCAGTGGATTCCTTCACTCAGGCCATCGTTCAGGATTCCAATTACTCAGACGCATACGTAGGGCTGGCCGATTGTTACAACCTGTTGCGCGAGTACACCTTGATGCCGGCGAGCGAAGCATATCCACGTGCGCTCGCGGCGGCAAAAAAAGCAGTGGAACTCGACGATCATTCCTCGGAAGCCCATGCATCGCTCGCCTTCGTCTCGTTTTTCGGAATGTGGGACGCGGCAACCGCCGACAGAGAATTTCGCCGCGCCGTCGCACTAGACCCCAACAACGCCAACGCCCACCATTGGTATGCGACGTATCTGCTTACATTGGGTCGCTTCGACGAATCGCTGAAGCAGATTGACCGGGCACAGGCGCTTGATCCGGATTCTGCCTCGATCCTGGCGGATAAGGGCATGCTTCTGTGGCGCGCCGGACACCGCAAGGAGGCGCTGCGCCTTCTGCGGCAACTCGAACAAGCCGATCCGGATTCTGTTTCTCCGCACCGCTACTTGAAATTAGCGTATCTGGAGATGGGCGAGTACCCCGCCTACCTTTCGGAAATGAAAAAAGAGGCACTACTGCTCCACGATGCCTCACTCTCAGCTATCGAGGAAGCCGCGGAAAGAGGCTTCGCCGCTCGCGGCGAAAGAGGAATGTTCGATGGCCTGATTGAGCAGCAGGAAAGGGCCTACGCCCAAGGAAAACTCTCCCCCTTCTTTCTGGCCCAAACCTATTCACGTGAGGGGAATACCCAAGAGGCACTCAAGTATCTGGAAGCCTGCTATGACCGCCACTCCGAAGAGATCCTCAACATAGACTCGGACGGCACCTTGAACAATCTACATCCCATCCCCGCTTTCCAGCAGCTTCTGGCCAAAGTTGGCCTTCCGCCAATCAGCTAAAAGGCAAGGAGAGCAAGACCCCCGAGTTGCGCCAAGTCCCGCAGCTTGTCTGGGCGGGTGGCCCACCGGCCGACAGTGTTATCCTAATCAAGATTCCCACCCACGAGGCTTCCACCTTCCATGCCCAACCCGACAACCCCAGACCCCCAACCCATGCCCGAACCCGACGAGTCTTTCGGCGATCTGCTCTCCCAGTACGAGAAGAGCCATTCGCGCAAAACCGAAGACGGCCGCAGGCAAATCGAAGGCACCGTGATTGCCGTCTCCGCCGACTCGGTTTTCCTCGATATCGGGTTCAAGTCAGAAGGCATCCTGCCGCTCTCGGTATTTCAGAACGCCAACGAGACCGTGAAGCCCGGCGACAGGCTCCCGGTTTCGGTCAAGGGACGCGATCCCGAAGGCTATTACGAACTCTCCCGCTCCCGCGTGGAGCGCCCCACCGACTGGCCGTCGCTCGAGCGCGCCTTCGCCGACAAGTCAACCATCATGG
>JAIQEU010000009.1 GCA_020073665.1 Terriglobia bacterium | reverse complement strand
GGTGGGTATCATAGATTCTGTCCGCTTCGACAACGTCGCCGGAAAGTTCCGTATTGTGCGCAACAACCCAGCGCTGGGGAATGTGGTCTATCCGATTCCGGCACCTGTGGCAACAGTGCAGGCGCAAAACGCACACACCGCAACGCCGTGGAGCACCTCCGACATGTCATACAAACTGAGCAAAGGTGTGGTGTGGTATAACACGCCGTCGCATGGTGGCTTCGCCTTCACCGAGGCCGCTGCACAGCGCCTATTAACTCCCGCTGCTATCGCACGTGCCGAGCGCTACGCTGGCCGCTTGTGGTTTGAAGAGGACTGCCTTGCTTCTCTCGTGCTCTTGGAGCACCCTGAGTACATGGACATGCTAGGCGCACGTGCATCAGAAGCCGACCTGCTGGCTTCAATCAAGACATACAATCCCGGCTATCTGGCCGAGCGGGGTTTGCTCTAGACGTGGTCATCAGGCGCACACCGCAAGGTGTGCTCCTGAGTGACTGCATCAGCAGCATGGAGGGCATAATGCCACATTCACAGGTTGTACGCTTTGAAACGTGGAGAGACAACACGAAGCCGGAAGACCTAGCACGACTATACTACGGCGACCTGAAGCCGCTGAACGGTAGCACGCCAGAGCCAACCGATTTTCTGATGCCGGGACTGTTGTCCGGCTCTGATTATTGTGACTCTGGCTCTGTTGAAGTCAGTAATCACCGCGTATTCCTTGAGCGGTACGGCAAGCTACCCAACGTGTATGACGTGTACGGAGGCTATGGCACATTCGCCGTGGCTATCCGCCGCGATTCAGTCACGCCTGAGATGCAGGCTGATCTGGATGCACTGGACGACTACCCGCTGCTGGACGAGGATGACCACAGCGAGGTGGAGATGGAGGCCGAGCAGGAGTCATGGGAGTCTTATGCGCGGGCTGACTTTGCCCAAGAGCTAGTAAAGAAGTTCCCAGCGCTGGAAGAGAAGATAGACGCACTGAAAGACGAGCAACTTTCCCGCATTTTCTACGCTCTGATGGACAGGACGAACACGTACTGGGAGCATGAGTCTGGCAACAGCGCATATGTGCGGCTGGAGCGAGTAGTCGCAGGCGCAACTGAGCAGGACATAACCGGGGAAGCACAATGACTCCGAGCATGAAGAAGAGATTGCAGGGCACTCCCGAGCAGGACAGAGCGCAAGCCATCCGAGCACTGGCAACTGCTATACTGCTACGCAAGCGTACAGCCGCAGCGTTGGCTGCTACACAGGAGGTGACGCCGTGACAGAGCGCTACACATTCGGGGAGCGTTTCTTGGGTTTGGCTATGGAGCACACCTTGCGCTTGCGCAGGGCTGGCTTCAGGACACGCCTGACCACTACCACATTCCACGGCTTCACGCTGCATACAGTCGAAGCCACACCTGCCCCTAGGCCTACAAGAGCCGAGCGGGGTTGCACACTCTAAAAGGAGGACACAATGGCAAAGCGGCAGAGATTCGTATATCCGACAGACGAGGTGCCCCATCTGTGGGCGCACAAGACGCAGAGCGAAGCGACAAACCCACGGCGTAACCTGTACTTCACGGGCGATACCATCTTCTCGTATGGTGAGCACTTTCCGATTGCCCGTCACGTCACGGGCGGCACCAAACGCAAACCACTGGCCGGGGTGCTCTTCACCAGCAGATCATACAGCAGCACAACTGCAAAGCATAAGGGCAAGGTGCGTCAGTCCATCCCGAGCAACGTGATGGCATTCGAGGTGCCCAATGTGAACGTGTGGGATGGACACTCTGCGAACCTTCAGTACTTCTCCAATGAAGCGAAGCGCTTGCTGGCGAAAGCACAGAACGGGCGCAAGTACGGCGCATACTCGTGGAAAGAAGCGCAGAAGAACGTCGCCAACGCTAAGGCGTATGCAACCTTCTTCCGCATCACGTTTCCCACCAAACTTTTCAAGTTCATGCCCAAAGGAGCGCTATTTACTCTTTGCAGTATGAGCCTGGCACGCGGCATCTGGCGGGCATGGCATCGCGGGCATTCACCGCAAGATTCATGATGATCTGGTCGATCTGACCGGGATCAGCGTTCACGTTGGCCAAGGAGGCACCGGGTACGAACGTCAGCTCGATGTCCTCACCTATTAGCCGCCGTAGCAGCTTCTCGATTTCAGCCACCACTGCATTCAAGTTCAACACCCTCGGCAGCAGTACCTGACTACGGCTGAATGCCATGAGCTGCCGCGTGAGTGCGGCCGCGCGACTCGCTGCCGTCCTTGATTTCTTCAGTCTTCCGGCGCATGGGATCGGTGGCACTGAAATGTTCTTGGAGGATTTCGCTGTACCCCATGATGACCCACCAGCAGGTTATTAAAGTCGTGCGCCACTCCTCCCGCCAACCGGGCTATGGATTCCAGTTTCTGGGCCCGGAGAACCTGCTCCTCCAGGCGTTTGCGCTCGGTGATGTCCTGCTTGATGGCGATGAAGTGAGTGATCTCACGACCTTCGGCCCGGACTGGTGTGATTGTCATTTCCTCGGTGTATAGGCTTCCGTCTCTCCGTCGATTACTAATCTCGCCCTGCCAGACCGTCCCTGCGAGAATCGTGGCCCAGAGGCTTTCGTAGAAGGACTGATCGTGGGTTCCCGAACGGAGGATTCCGGGGGTCCTGCCTAGGACTTCGTCTAGCGTGTAGCCGGTGAAGGTTGTGAGAGCTGGGTTCGCCCAAACGATACTCCCGTGGCGGTCTGTTATGACGATTCCATTGGCTGCCGAATTGAGCGCTGCTGCTTGCAGTATTGCATCTAGAGGTTCCAAAAGTGCCTCACTGCGTGTGGTTGAGCGTCAAGCTGGGGAGGGCGTCTTAAAGAGAATAGGGCAATTGGCACGAGACCGCGCAACACTTTGCCTTCTGTTCCGAAATCAGAACAAGACGGCGAATCGGGGTATGTGTTCGCAGTTTGCATACTCTGCCGACATGTCGGCACCTGCCGAAAATCTCGGACGTGTGGACTCGGCTCAATGCTCGAATGGCTGCCTGTAAATCGTTGTTTGTCAACAGGGTCAGTAAGATGGGTTTCTGGCACCGCGCGTGCCACCTTCCTTGCTCAGTGCGGGAGTGCCCCAAAATGCCAGCTCTGAGCGACACAACTTTGACAATCTGCTGCCCCTATTGCATGGCAGGAATTGAGTTCAGGGTGATGATTGCCTATAAAGATGGGCGCTTTGTGTGCCGTGACTGCGCCCACACAGTGCGTCCCGGCATGCCCGAGTACAAGTGTACCTGCCGCCCCTGCTTGAGGCAGGCGCATGGAGACAACACGGAGGACCGCAGCGTCTTCTGGTCATCTTGAATGCGGGGCCGCCGACCCTCCGCAGCCATGTGGTACAAAGTCCCGAGGATTGGAAAAATTCTCAATGAGTGTAATCGCCTGTTAACAACAGTAATCAAGT
Source organism: Terriglobia bacterium (assembly GCA_020073665.1). GTDB lineage: Bacteria > Acidobacteriota > Terriglobia > Terriglobales > Acidobacteriaceae > JAIQEU01. Next base: position 311,165 of record JAIQEU010000009.1, on the reverse strand, counting down.
CCGCCTCTCCGCCCAGGCGAGAAAATTGCGTTATTCCCCTAAAGTTCTCCCTGATCCTGTCGATGTCCTCCCCTAGGAGGGCATCATGGCTGAAAATCCGCTTGTTCCCGTCGCTCAATACCTTCGCATGTCCACCGAGCATCAACAGTATTCGCTCGAAAACCAGTCCAGCGCGATGCAGAAGTATGCCGAGTCCCAGGGTTTTGTGATCGTCCAAACGTATTCTGACGCTGCCAGGAGCGGTCTCGTCCTAAGGCGTAGAACAGGGCTTCGGCAACTTCTGCAGGATGTCGTCGCTGGAACCTCGGCACACAAAGCAATCTTGGTCTACGACGTGAGCCGTTGGGGTCGCTTTCAGGACACCGACGAATCCGCCCACTATGAATTTTTGTGCAAGTCGGCTGGCATTCCCGTTCACTACTGCGCGGAGACGTTTGCGAACGATGGCAGCTTGCCTAGCTTGATCATGAAGGCCCTGAAGAGAACCATGGCAGGCGAGTACAGCCGGGAGCTTAGCGTCAAGGTACTGGCAGGGCAGAAGCGCCTGGCAGCTCATGGTTTCAAACAGGGAGGCGTACCTGGTTACGGATTGCGTCGGATGTTACTGGCGAGCAATGGAACTCCCAAACAATTGCTGGCAAGTGGGGAGCGCAAAAGCATCGCGACCGACCGAGTCATTCTGGTTCACGGTCCTGCCATTGAAGTAGAGTGCGTCCGAGAGATGTATCGCATGCTCATTGAGGGCGGGCTTTCCGTGTCCGAGATCGCTCGGGAACTGAATCGAAGGGGAATCAGGCCTTCGTCGGAAGTGTGTCGAAGCCAAGCCACATGGAACTATCAATCGATATACCAAGTCCTTACCAATCTGAAGTATGCCGGCATCCATGTGTTCGGTCGAAGCACGCAGAAGCTCAGTACGCCGACCGTGCGGCTACCCAAATCGGAGTGGGTTATTACTTCAGGGGCGTTTGAGCCTATTGTTGAGCCGCAGATTTTTGACCGGGCGCAACAGGTCTTGCGGAGTCGCACCTTTAACAAATCGAACCAAGAGTTGCTTGACGACCTGCGCTCACTACTCGCCGCCGAGGGGCAGTTGACTGTTCGCCTGATAGAGCATTCGTGGGATATGGCGTCGCCTTCGACGTACAAGCACCGCTTTGGCAGCCTGCAGGAGGCGTACAAACTCATCGGGTACGGTCGCCCAGAGAGTTTCAGGAACTCCGAGGTTCGGCGGCGAAGCCAAGCGCTCAGGGATGAACTTCTCTCGGAGATCGTGTCTCTATATCCGGGAGAGATTGCGATCATCCGACCTGGAAGGAAATGGAGACCTCGATTGCAAATACGAAAGGGCCCGGTCGTGTCGGTCCTGCTTGCACGGCCCGTTCGGATCGCTAAAGCTGCTCTTGGCTGGCTCGTGGACCCTGCTCGCCGGGAAAGTCGGTCGGTGACACTTCTGGCACGACTGGATAAGGCGAAATCAGGTTTTTATGACTTCCACATCCTGCCGAACATTGACCGAAAAAGGCGTTTTTGCATCAAGTCCACTGACGAATGGCTCAGACGCGGTCAACGTCTGCCACGATTGTCCGACTTGCTTCACGTTGTCGATCAGGTTCGGGCGTTTCGTAGAGGTTAGCTTGGGCCGTTGCTGGATTTCCCGACGGAAGCGGAAACTGGGCATCTACGAGACCGGTCCCGAATACCATCCTAAGCATGGTGCGGAGTAGGTTGTTATCTTCGACTATCAAAACGGTTCTCAAGACGGCATCTCCCCCGGTTGGAACCTCAAAGATTGGGGGAGAAACTATCTAGATGGTGTATGCGCGCGGGCTTCCAACTTGTCTTGTATTGCTTGCAACAGGACCTAGCTCCGCCCAGTTACAAATGCCGACGATTCGGCAGCTATGCCGACATTTCGGTGCTCAGCCCACGTGGACCTGGCAGAGTATGGAATGCCATCGCCCCGCTGCTCATTCTGCCAAGGCGCTTGGCCGTGTTCCAATTTCCGAACAAAAACAAAAACACGTTTAAGTTCGCGCTAGACCTCGATAATCACTGCTGATACTGAAGGCTTGCAGTTGCGACCGTAACCGGCATCCGAACGCCCAGAGAGGTGACGGATGCCGTCAATGCCTTCTATGATTAAGATCGTCCGAGACCCAAATCGACGATCTGCAACTGATTCTTCATAGTCCAAAATCCTTCCTGTGCCGATGTCTATCCCGCTCGGGTGGGACTGCGAGGATCGCTTGGACAGCCGTAACCGGCACTCCGATCCTAGGGACACCATCGGGGGGATAAATGCTCCGACTCCGTGAGCTTCTGTTGCGTTGTCCGCGCGCACTTGGCGCGACCTCGGGGGCTTCTATAGAACATTGTTCCAGATGCGAGGCCGTCTCCCGCACAACTGCGTAGAAATCCTGAATCGGTGGACATCCGTAGATATTGGGCCGCTGCAATATGTGTGCCAGGCATGATTTAACCACTCCTCAGTTTTGTACGGCCTGGAGCTCTAATCCCCTACGCACTGATAAGAAATTGTATGTGCGCCGGTGCCAGTGAACCGCACACTGCTGGCGGATTGTGGAACTGCATTGACTCCGTTGGCCGGATTGTCGAGGTCGTTTGCGACACAGCCAAAACCTGCAGGTCCGCGAAACGATGGGATGATGCCAGTCAAGGTTGCAACCCCAGCCGTGAGCGTGATTTTACCGAACACTATCTGGGCATTCGTTATTGTGGTTGCCGAGCATTTCTCGGCAGTCCCACAACCTTGAACGGCGGGATGTCTACTTACTCTAAGATTGGGGACAGGCGTGGTGCTCGTAGTGTCAATGGGCGGCGTGCCGGTAGGGGGTGTCAATATTAGTTGAGGTGTCGTAACCGGTACTCTGAAAGTTTTGGCGGATGCGGTGAGTCGCTCCTTCCAATTGGTTCCGTCCCCCACATTGCCGATGTAATTTGAGACAGCCTTAGGCGCACCGAAAGCGAGTTGCGCCTGCGAGATGCCCTGGGCTGCGGTTCCGTCGAGCCCAATGAACACGTCGCTCGCGTCGTTCGGGGGACGGCCGCCAGCAGTGGCCGTGGTCTTATCGAATGCCGAGTCCGCTAGCGTGATGAGGTGGTTGGGTAGCGCGGGAACCAATTTGCCGAAGTTCAAGCGGCCTTTGTGATTGGCTGCGGGGCCGTTGTTGGATGCGTCGGCTTGTCCGAGGATCGTCGCCAGGAAGCTCTGCCCAGCGATGCCTGCATTGATGCAGGTCGCCCAGAGTGTGGAGTAGGACGACATCGACGAGCAGTCGAATGCGCTCACAGAGGGAACCACTCCGCCCAACACCGAGACGATGGAGCCGGTCATCTTGTCGAGGATCGCATGGCCGGGCCCAGCCTGACTATTGGGCGAATCGCCAGAGGAGCCGATCACCAGATTGCCCGGCCAGAAGTTGATCATCGGGAAATATTGGGTCTGGGGCACGGTGTATAAGGCGAGCATTCCTTCGGGATCGGTGAATGTGCAAGCGCCCGCCGCGCAAGCGGAGGCTTTGGTCACACCCGTCATCACGGCATAAGCGCCGGTGCCATACGGCGCTTTCTCGGGGGAGCTGGCGGTGACGCGCAGCAGATCGTAGGTCGCCGCTCCGGCGATGTCCGGCGCAACGACGGTGACCGTGCCGCAATTGTTGGTGCAGCCGTTGGTGGAAGACTTGCCAGCGTAGAGTGGGACGGACGCGCCGTAGGTGGCGTGACGCGCGACGACGTAGTAGCGGTAGTCGGTCGAGCCGGCGTTGGTGTTGACGAACACCGGAACTACTCCGGTGGGAGCTTCGCCGCCGATTACCTTGACCGTCGAGCCCTGCGCGATCACGCCAGCTTCGCCCACGTTGCCGAGCGGGTTCTTCAGGTTCTGGCCGCAGTTGCCGACTTCCTCGTAGACGTTATCGAGTTCAATGCCGCCGTAGCCCCCGCGCCGCGTGCCACCGCGCACGCCATACTGCGAGTAGCCCTGGATCACCGAGTCCGAGACCCGCAGAGTGTTGCCCGATTGCCAGTCGATACCATTGCCAGTGCACTGCATTGAGATGTTGAGGTGCGTCAGCCACCCCACTGCGTCGCCGTTAGCAGAGAACGGTCCAGGAGCATAGATCACCGGATCGCAGCGGGTTGCGTCGCAACGAACGCCATAATTCGATCCCCCCGCTCCAAGGGTTGTGTCGAGTCCGTCCAACAGGAACGCCTCATCGCCATCCACTTGAACGTAGCTTGAAAAATAGGAACCAGGAGCCGCGAGTCGTGTGGATACATGATAAAGCCTCGTACCTAACGCATTGACCTCGATGAACGAACTATGGCCCCCTCTGACCATCGGACGGCCCCTGGGGCTAATCAGCGTGATGCCCTGATATTTGCCGGAGTTCGCTGGGTCTCCGATGAATATGCAGGTGTCCTCCATATAGCACTCCAGAATGGAGCTTGTGAAATCAACCGTAATATTGGAACTTCGGATTGAGATTCTGGCGTGAGCCTTGACCTCACCGGGGGAAACGACAACCTTACCCGATTGCGCGAAACCGGTTGGTTTGCTGGGCACGATGCGAGCGTCAACAATTGCTTCCTGAATACCACCGCTCGCAGTTCCGATTGAGTAGCCAGCAGTATGTGGGTATGCGGTTGTCAGTTTCAGTGTTCCTGGTTTCCCGTCTCCTCTGCATGTTCCATCCTTGACCCTGGCCGCTTCCGCTGTTCCGGTAGTTCCGACATAAATCCAATACTCTGGTTCGTCGGCCCGCACGCCTGGAGGACAATATGGCAGGTTGATTGTTTGCTCTCCCGGCAGGGTCAGATCCGTGTCAGGCTCTTGTGACCAGGAATAATCGTTTGTATGCCTGACTTTGGTAACGGGTGACGCAAACGGATCAGAATACGCCGCTGCCTGGATTCCCATCTCGGGTAGCACCATCAAGAACAAGCAGGAGAGAACAAGTTGTACGTACTTTGTCAGGACGGTGGCCAACGGAGAAGTGAGTTTGAAGGAGTTCCTAGATTCACAATCGTAGCTGCAAGCTTTGGGGTATATGTTGGGCATGAATTGATCCACACCTCCACTGAAGATTCGTGTCGTCGCAGATTCTGCGAGGCGTTTGCTACCTCTCCAGTTTAAGCCGGTTGGTTCTTGCCCGAAGAGGTCGCGGTGTCCGTGAAGGCTCTACCTGCGCAAAGTGCGTGGCTATTTTCAGGATTCTTGCTCAGTGATTTGTTTCCAGGTCATAAACCCTCACAGAAGAGAATGTGCCTTCCAGCATATCGAGTCGATTAGGTTTCTGAGTATCACACTTGAAGGAGAACTCGATGGAAGATGCCGCCCGTATTCCCGCCGCTACCTACCTGAGAATGTCAACCGAAAAGCAACAGTATTCCTTAGCAAATCAGTCCGAAGCAATTGCCCAGTACGCTCAGGTTCATGGCTTCACGGTCGTAAAAACCTATTCTGATGCCGCAAGGACCGGCGTGGTCTTCCGCAATCGGAAGGGCCTGCAGAGCTTGATCCAGGATGTCGTTCAGGGCAGGGCCTGCTTCAAAGCCGTGCTCGTTTACGACGTGAGCCGCTGGGGCCGTTTTCAGGATACTGACGAGTCGGCGCACTATGAGTTCCTGTGCAAGTCGGCGGGAGTTCCGGTTCACTACTGTGCTGAACCATTCTCGAATGACACTGGCTTATCCGCACTGATTATGAAGTCACTGAAGAGGGTCATGGCCGGCGAGTACAGCCGTGAACTAGGGGTCAAAATATTCAATGCACAAAAGAGACTGGCGTGCATGGGTTTTCGGCAAGGCGGTCAACCTGGGTACGGGCTTCGCCGCCTACTCGTCTCGCCGGACGGCAGACCAAAACAAGTCCTGCACCCTGGGGAGCGAAAGAGTCTCACTAGCGACCGCGTGATTCAAATTCCAGGGCCTGCCGAGGAAGTCCGATGCGTGCGGGAAATCTACCGTCTATTTCTTCAGGAGAGGATGTCTTTTCAAGCCATTGCACAGGAACTGAATCGTCGCAAGACCCCCTATCTTCGCGGAGGCAATTGGGAGCACAGGGCAGTGCAAACCATTCTCACTCATCCGAAATATGCCGGAACCAACCAATACGGTCGGTTCAGTACCAGACTCTACACGCCGAGGGTTGAAAATCCTCGCTCAGAATGGTCCCTCAGGCCCGGAGCCTTCGATCCGGTAATTGAACCAAAGATGTTCGAGAAGGTTCAACAGGTTCTTGCAACGTTCACCCGCAATATGTCGAACGACGATGTGCTGGACGCGCTTAGAGATGTGCTCGCAATGGAGGGCAGGCTCACTATACGTCTAATCGGACGTGCTCCCGGAGTACCGTCTGCCAGCACGATTAGGACTCGCTTCGGATCAATTAGCCGTGCGTATGAACTGGTCGGATATTGGCGCAACGGCGGCTACACCCGTCCAGGGCGGCTGGCTGAGCTTCGCAATATCTCCCGCATGCGAGTAGAGTTGGTGCAAAAGATAGTCGGCCTGTCGGAGGGCATAGTAAGAATCGACAATCGTGGGGCGAGGTTCCGTACGCGCCTCCGGGTGCGGGGGGGACAACGCGTTGCGATTGTGGTTTCCCGCTGTTTCCGCGATTACAAGGACGCCGATCGCTGGCGCTTGAAGTGTCCGTCTGGTGACACTCGACTAGTCGCTCTTGTGGTTCGATTGAACCGAACGAACGACAGCATTATGGACTGTTTTGTGGTGCCGCCGATACGTACTTCAAACGCGGTGCGTCTCTTGAAGACTGACCCTCGCCTCCATACGACGATACGGCTCACTGACCTCGGGGACTTCATGACTGCAGTCACCACAACCTCGATGCGGAAGCAACCGCCGATAGTTTGGGCGCTCAACGAGAAAAGCGTCGCAATTGCAACCAGAGAGCAACTGAGAAGACTAGCTGAGTTTCCCAAGCGTAAATTCATGCTTCTAGGGATGAATCAAAAGACTCTGGCGCGAATTTATTCGCGGAGACCCGTCCGTCCGAGCATACTAGCGAAGTGTTTGGAGGTGCTCCGTCAATGTGAAGCGGAACGAAATGGTATGCAATAGCATCGAGGGGTTCTGAGCGCCAAACTGATTTACATCAGAATCCTTCACCAGTACGGAAAGCCAGATGAAGAATGACTTAATCGAACGGCATCATTGCTGAGAAGCAACGACGTTTATCCCACCAAGAAGCTAGTCTTCTACTCGGCTAGGTCCGTTGCTACATCCTGCGAAGGGGGTGCGTGCAAACGGCACGCTGCTACTCCAGGTGGGCCTTGGGCCGAGCCATTTCCCTGGGACCCGATTGGGTGGCTGTGTTCATGTGTGACTAGCGTCACCCTTCGCAGTACGGTTGTTCCGTCATGGGAACAACAATGTGCCCATATGGCAGCATCTATGACATCCAGCGGGCTGTCGAAGACAAGGCGACGGTCCCCATCTACTACGAGAGCCGTCTGGCCAAGCTCGAACTGAGCGAGACCGAGAAACCGAAGATCGACGCCGACTTTGAGGAAGTAACCGAAGGAGAAGAAACGGAACGGCGGGAAAACTTGAAAATGAAGTGGGCTGCGCTGGAAGCCGTTGTCGGAACTGAGAAGCGCATAGGGACAGGGTCCGTAGCAGCGCCGGTCGGGGTGGGCGCTGACATTCCATCGCTTGGCAGTGAGAATCTATTTCGTCCTGCCCGCAACTGAGGAGCACGCAGCGCGACTGATGATGCGCACGAAGGCTTTTCTCGGTACAGAATGGGGGAGAAAAGATCATTTTCGGGCCGCAGCAGGTTGCGTTCCCTAAAAATTCTGCGTCGGGCGCCGATTCGTCCGCTGTTGGGCTCATCCGATGCTGGATTCGTGGAATCGGAGTCTTCGCAACAGCGTATTATGGCACCGAGGCTGCATTCCTCATGGTTAAGCTGTCGCTGCCGCTCATTGATCGGTTGATTCGAGAAAGTCTCAAGGCCCTGCTCGATGATCTTCGCAAGTGCGATTGGTACGTGCGGGAGCATGAGATAGTCAACCTGTTCGTCTTCAAGCATCTTGTTCCAGCCCTCAAGCGAAGGAAACTAAACCTGACAAAGATCAGCATTGAGTGCCCAGTTGCTCAGGTGGCTTGTAAGGGGAAGGAGAGACCCGGTGCTCGTAAAGACCTCGTCATTTGGGCCGAACCGATGACCACCGTCTGGAAGGGATGTGGCACGGAGTACGTGGAGGATCTCTGGGTCATTCAGAAGAAAGGGAGCAAGCCATTGGCAGTGCTGGAGTGGAAGAACATCAGCCTAAGGAGCAAACCCACCCAAATCAAGTTGGCACACGAGAAAGACGTCGAATGGCTGAGGAGAAACCTCCAAGGAGGGATGATGAAGGTTGGATATGCAATCCTCGTGGATCAGAGCAAAACTAAGAAACCATCTTTGAAGTGGACGAGGCTCACCGGGACGAACTTGGGACAAGAACCCACTAAAGCAGGGGGTCTTCTCGCCTAGCCGCCGGTGGGTTAGCCCGTCTTCTCCTATTGGAGACCTGGCTCTTCTTGCTTGCTGATCAGCATCGGCAGTTCATCATCTGCAGGCCAGCGATTGTGCTCCAGGTAGAACCGCAACTCCTCGTCCGATTTCTCGCGCAGCTCCCGCGTAACATCCGCGACCTCAATCTGCTGACGCGCACGGCCTTCGAGCCGGTCGAAAATCATCTCCACGGCTGGCAGACGATGCTTGCCGCGTAGTGCCTCCTGGACGAGTACCTCGACGAGTTGCTCTTCAATCGTTCTCCCGTCCAAACCAATCTCCCCGACTTTGTGGCGGAGAGCCGTGAGCAGTCCCTTCGTGTGCGGTCGGCCCTTGGGATTTCCGCTCTGCCCAGGAAGGAAACCGCGACCCGTAATGCCGCCGAGCTGCTTGGTATGCTTGCGTTGCTTCAAGTTGTTTTTCACGTTGTTAGCCCCTGCGCCATCGCGCGTGAGTCAGGTGAAGCGGGCAGAGTGAGACTCTGCCAATCGTGATAGCCACGTTTGAAAATTTGGCACCAATTTGGCACCAAAACTCGCCTTTTTAGGGTGATTTTCGAGGTGGTAGCGGGTGCAAGGGTAGCTCGGCGGAGAAAAACAGTGCCTGGTCCTGGGCCGAGGTTCATCCTTGTGGTTGATGCCGTTCGGACGGAGCGCAAAGAGTACTGCTTTCACCTGCGAATCCTCCAATAAGAGTGCAACAGCATCTTTGAATGCGACCGCACAGCAAGCGGTTCAAACCGAGGGTCCGGCTCAGTCCCCGTGTCCGCCTGCGGTTGATGCCTATTGACCTTTGCCGACAGAGGGCGCATATATTCGTTATGACGACTATCTTCGATCCCGACATCGGCAAGGCCACGCGGTGGAGGAAGGGGCAGCCCAGCCCGAATCCGGGCGGCAGGCCGAAGGCCAAGGTGCTGTCGCTGGCGCTGGGAGCAAAGCTGGCTGAGATCAAGCCTGATGACCCCGAAGGCCGCAGCTACGCCGAGGTCGTCGCCGCGAACTTGGTGGAGATCGCATGCTCGCAGAGCCGAAGCGCTGTGTCGGCGGCGGCGGAGATCGCAGATCGACTGGAAGGCAGGCCCATGCAGAGGCTGGACGTGAACGACATCACGGCGGACCTGGCCCAGCGTAGCGACTACGAGTTGCGGTACTTCATGGAGCATGGCTGCTGGCCAGAAGATGTTGAGCCGCAACCAGCAGACGAAAAACAAGACGGCGGTCAGTGACACGAACGGGGAGTACACATGGGCGGCAGCGTAGGAATGTGCCGGGGAATTCAGACGACCGACACCGGCACGCATTTCGGCGGAGTGAATAGGCACCGGTGATCCGACGGTTCGCGTCACTGCGTAAGTCCTGGCCCGTCTGGTCGGAGAACCATGAACGTGCCCGGCGCACTGCTGTTGCTCCGACCGAGCGGATTATTCCTTCCATGCCTCGGCAGCTAACGGCAGGTCATTGAGTTCTGCGCGGGCTTCGCGCCAGGTAGGGTAATGTTCCCCAAGTATGGTCAGGAAGCGATCACTGTGCTTCGGCTCAATGAGATGAATCATCTCGTGAACGATCACGTATTCGAGAAGGTCCTTCGGCTTCGTGACGAGTTGCGTGTTGAGGCGGATGCGTCCAGCCTTGTGATTGCAACTCCCCCACTTGGTTTTCATCCGTTGCAGAAAATACCGGGCCACTTTCACCTTCAGCTTTAGCTCCCATTTATTGACGAGCGAAGGCACGACTTCGTGCAACAGCGATTTGTGCCACTCGTGAATCACTTCTGCCCGTTTTTGAGCATCACTGCCAGGGCGTACTGTGAGCGTGATGCGCCTATGGTCGAGCGAAACGAACGGCTTGGTTTCCCGATGGACGACGGTAAGGAGGTGTCGCCGCCCCCACAGGTAATGGCTTTCACGTTCGATGAACTTGCGAGGCGCTTCACGGGCTTGGCTCCGGAGTTTCGATTGCTGCTCGCGAATCCAGCCCAGCCTTGAGATCGCGTAAGCGCGGGCAATATCGAGACGTGTTGCGACTGGAGCCACGAGAGTCACCCGGCCGCTCGGCGGATAAACGGAGAGATGGACATGCTTGACGGCCTTCCGCGTCACCAGAATCGAAATGTCTCCAAGCTGGATGGTTTGGTTCATCAGTAACCCGGTTGATTCTTGATGATCTCAAAGATTGCTTGCGTCGCCTGGCGGTCCCGAGACATGATGGGAAAAAGCGCGTTGAGCACCTGTTTCTCACGAGTGTCGTCGCCTTTCCATCCGGCAGGAGCACTCTCGCGCATGGTGAGATCAAGTTGGAGAGCGAGCGTCGCCCTTCCATCTTCGTCCGCAGGGCACTGAAAGATCGTAGCGGGAATGTTGGCCAGATTGTTGAAGAGCACGATGGCTCCGGGATACCCGTTCAGCATCGCAGGATGGCCGCCAGTGTCTTTCTGCGCCATGCGCTTCACCAGTTCCTCCGCCTTCTTCAGAAACGCCTCGTAAGCTGCGGTATCGGCGCGGCTCTGTTGGATGAGGTCATCCAGCAGCTTTGACATCTCTGCATAGAACCTCGGGTCGGTAAGCTGGTTGCGGATGATGGTCTTGCGGACGTTATTGATTATGCCGTCGGCGATTGCGTTCCGTGAGAGCTTCCCTTTTTCGTTTAACTTTCTCGCAATGGCATCATGGATGCCGGTTTCGATGATCAGCTCGGTGAGCGACAGCGAATTAAGGTTGCCCAAATCAGCGGATGGGTCTGCCTGGACGTAGGTGTTCAGGAGGTGGCGCATGTCCGCCTCGTAGGGCTTGATGTCCAGCTCCTCGCCCGAGTGTTTCTTGATAGCAGCGCGGGTGTCGCTGTAGAAGGCTACCTCCTTCTGTAAAGCTACGACCTCGGCAACCGAATAATCCGCCTCGGAGAGATTTTGGGCGATGTCGGCATAGGCGCGAACGAAAGTGGCTACGGCTTTGTAGAACGAAACCCGCAACGGTTCTGTTTCGGCCAGAGCGTTGGGATTGCTGGCGTCACCGCAGAAGTAATGCAGATATTGTTCCATCTCTCGCGGCGGGGGCACCGGATCGCAGAGATAGCGGAGCCCTTCGTGGGCGGTGTCGAGCTGTTTTTTCCCCTCTGCCAGCCAGTCCTTGAGCTGGACGTTGTTGTCACCGCCGCCGCCCTCGTCGATGTCCAACTCGTCAGAGTTATACACCGCGATGGCCTCCTGCACTTTCCCGAACAGTTCTTTGAAATCAACGATGTAGCCATAGTCTTTGTCGTCGCCGTCGAGCCGGTTAGTGCGGCAGATGGCCTGAAATAGGTTGTGATCGCGCAACTCGTTATCGAGGTAGATGTAGGTGCAGCTCGGAGCGTCGAAGCCGGTGAGGAGCTTGCTCACGACTATCAGCAACTTGAGATTGGCCGGCTCCTCGATGAAACGCCGCTTGGCCTCATCTTCGTAAGCTTTCGTCGTCTGACCGTTTTCCAAGACGTGCTGCGTATAGGTGTCGAACTTGTACCGCTCGTCGCTATTGGCTGGCTCGCGAGAGATCGCGTTGTGGTTCGGCTCGTAAGAGGTGATGATCCCGCAATACTTGCCGAAGGGCGTATTTTGGAGAAGACGGTAGTAGTGGCAGGCGTCATATATGCTGGCCGCAACAAGGATGGCAGTGCCCCGGTCGTTGTTCAGGCGAGGCTTGAGGCTGAAGTTCTCAATGATGCTGGCGATGATGCGCTGCTTACGTTCGCCCGCGCTCATCAGATCTTCCATCGTCGCCCAGCGCTGGCGGAGGACCGCGCGCTGGAAATTATTCAGAGCTTTTGTCTTGTGCTCGAACCACGCATCGACGGCCTGTGGCGAGGTGAGGCGCTGCGGCACGTCGCGGGCCTCATATTTCAGATCAAGGATTACCTTGTCCGTCACCGCCTCGCGGAACTTGTAGGTGTGTATATAGGTGCCAAACACTTGCCGCGTGGTCTGCTTGTCCTTTCGCAGGAGCGGCGTTCCTGTAAAGCCGATGAAGATCGCGTTTTCTAGCCAGCGCTTCATCTGTTTGTTCATGTCGCCGCCCTGGGTGCGATGACATTCATCCACGAACACGTAAAAGCGACCGTGCGTCGGCGGCGGGGGGCCGTTGAGGTCGGCAGGATCGAACTTGTGGATCAGCGCGCATAGAAGTCGAGGAGTTGTGGCCCCGAGTTTGGCGACGAACTCCGCTCGTGAGGTGATGCGGGGCGCTGGAGAGTTTTCGCCGATGACCCCGGCGTTCTTCATCACGCCCTCGATCTGCTTATCCAGTTCGTCGCGGTCTGTGACAACGAGGATGCGAGCCTCGGGATCGTGCTCCAGCAGCCACTTGGCGAGCATCACCATGAGGATGCTCTTGCCGCTGCCTTGGGTGTGCCAGATAACGCCGCCCTCACGCTGCCGAATGCGCTCCTGGGCCGCCTTCACGCCCGCGAACTGATGCGGGCGCGGCACCTTCTTAATACCGTTCTCGAAGATGATGAAGTTGCGGATCAGGTCGAGCAACCGGGACTTTTCGCACATTTGCGCGAGTGGCCGGTCAAGCAACGCGCCAGCGGTCAGGGGGGCGCTGTTCGCCGCCTTCCATTCCACGAAGAACTCTTCTTTGGTGGTGACCGTGCCGTAGCGTAACCCTTGCGAGTCGCTGCCCGCCAAGACGAACTGCACCGTCGTGAAGAAGTCCTTGTTGAAAATCTCCTCTTGGTTGGTGATAAGCTGGCGCACGCCATCGCCCACTTCGACGGAGCTGCGTTTCAGTTCGATCACCCCGATGGCAATGCCGTTCAGGTAGATGACTAGGTCGGGCCTGCGCTCGTAACCCCCACGTAAGGTCACCTCCTCCGCCATTGCGAAGTCGTTTTTTTCGGGGTGTTCCCAATCCACGAGATGCACCGTTTTGTGCGGCTGACCGGCAGCGATTTGCACGTCCACGCCATAGCGTAGCAGTTGGTAGGTGCGGAGGTTAGCCTGGTAGAGGGTGATGCCGGTGGCGTCGGCGGCGCTCATCAGCTTCTGCAAAGCTGCGGAGATGTGGGCCTCGGAATAGCCACGTACCGTCAAGTTCGCGCGGAGCAGGTCGGCCTCGATGCAGCGATTGCTCTGGCGCTTGTTCCACTCGCCGAGATAGCGGTAGCCGAGGCAATCGGAACGTTCCTTGTCCGTGAAGAGGGAGATGACGCGGTTCTGGGTCCGGCGTTCGGAGCGGGGTTGCTCAGGCATGAGAGGCCTCGTGGGAAACGAGACGAGTCTTGCCAGTTAGCAGTTCATGCATCAGGCCTTGCTTGAGTTGGCGGACTTTGGCCGACTCTTCCTCCAGGGCGGCGACATCCTCGGCCATGTCGTCAATTATCCTCACGATGGCATTCTGCTCTTCGATGCTAGGCATTGAGAACGTGAACTGCTTAAGGTCTGTCCCATATAAATGGTAGACAGTAGTTCCGGTTACCAACTGCATGACTTGAGCTCGTAAGAGTCTGATCACATAACTGAGGAATGAGCCGTCTACCAGATTCCTATCCGAACGAATTACGAGTATGTCGCCACCGAGTATCACATCGTTTTGCAGTATGCAGCTCGCTGTGCCTAGGCCATTGGGCGTCACGTCTGACGTGGGCATCAAAACGTCATTCGCAACGGATCGAAATACTCCTGCCTGGTTGTTCGTGCGGCCTATAACGTCCCTTATGCTTGCCGGATATTTTGTGAACAGCTCTCCGTAATGAATGCACGGCTCAAGACCGAATGGATCGAGATCGCTTTTTGCGAGTCCCCTTCCCTTATGAAATGAGGCCACGCCCCCAAGTTGCTTAACGTTCCAGTCCCCATCAAAGCCAGCTAGGCGCTTCGCGCCGGTGAGCAATTCCTGCATAGCGCCCTGTTGGAGGTCGCGCTTTTTGGCGATTAACCGCCCCAGCGTGTCCAGTAGCGCATCTACATCGCGCAACGTCGTTGCGATGGCGCATCGTTCGGGCGGGGAGGGCAGTGCCACCCAGAAGTCTTGCAGGTTCTTTAGATTCAGGCCCGGCTTACTCTGGCCAGTCTGGCTCGCCCAAATCTGCCTGTTACCTGGCGAACCAGGCGAGAGGAAGAGACATACGTATTCCGCAAGCGACGGTTCCGAGAGCCGCACAAGCCCGATGTGCTGACTTATATAAGCCTCGCGAAGATCCCGCTCAACCCAAGCTACATTCCCCACGCTGTTTCCGGTAATCGTGATCAGTAGGTCATGGCGATTCAGTCGCGTTCGATTGCCTTCGGACCCTGCGGGGGGAGTCACACACTGCTGGTCTGTGAAGTCGAGGCGACCATCCCGAATGTTCTGGCTTCGGACAAATACTGGACCTGTATCGGAATAGTGCTTTGCCCACCCACGCGAACCGCTCGTTACAAATTCTGAAAGTTTTCCTAGTGGCTTCACCTCCCACTTTTCGGGAATCGCGCCGACCTCCGTCTGCTTGTAACCGGGCCTCACTTCCATGCAAACCCCATCTTCTTGAGGTGTTCCTCGACGCGGCTCGTGATCGCGGCGATTTCGTAGGTGAGGTCCGGGAGAGGGGTGGCGTAGCGTTCGGCGAGTTCGCGTATGCGGCCTGTAAGGGTCTGGGAGACGCGGTCGAGTTCGCCCTGCACGGCGGCGGCGAGAGTCGCCAGCCATTTGTCGTCTACCACGAGCGTCTTGATTTCGTTCTCGTTGAGCTCGGGGTATTTGGCACCGAGCCTCGCGTCTAAGTCTTCCTGCGAGACTTTGAGTCGAGCCTTAGCGTCCGTTTGCTTGTCGAGCAGGGCGCAGTAGTCTTCCAGGGCCTGGCGTTCCTCGGCATAGTCCGGGTCCGAGCCGATTTCCTTGAGACGCGCCTTCACAGACTTGGCAGTGATCTTCTGCGTCTCGCCCTCGCCCTCGATCACATCGGTGAGCAGCCCTTCCTCCCCACTTTGCTCCTCCCGCTTTTCGTCAAGCTGCTGATCGATGGCGGCGAGTTCAGCTTCTATGGCAGCGATGGCATCTCGCTCGGCAACAAAGTAACGGGCAATGAGAATTGTAGCCGGGATGAGGTCGGACTTGAAGCGACGCTTCCCCTTCTTGAAGTCGTGCGGTTCGGGCCAGACGAGTTTGTTCTCTTTGTTCTTCACCTGGCGAATCTCGCGAGGTTGCGCGCCCGCCTTCCACCCTTCGGCGGCGATGAGATAGCAATCGTCCTGCATGGTGTCGGCCCAGTAGTCCATGAGGTGCTGATAGACGTCGTAGGCATCGAGAAGGGGCGCGGTCTTAAATTTGGCGAGCAAATCCTCGGCGATGGTTTCGATGAGGGGCTTGGGATGGCTGTGTTGACCGAAGCCCTTAAGCTGCGGTGTCCTGGCGTTCTTCCATTGAACGAAGAGCTTTGTCGCGGAATCATGGAACGCGGTGAACTCAGCGTGGCCAAAGATAGCGGGCTTCACCTCGGCGATAGGGAGCCGTAACTCGCAGTAGCCGAGGCGGTTGCTTTTTTTGAACAGTGCAGTGCGGACGCAGGGAAGGACTTTCCAATAGGGTTTCAGCCTGACCGGGTCATCAATGTCGCGCTCGGGGATGCCGCCTCGCAGATGACCGTCGATGTCCTGCACGTCCTCCGGTTCGGAGCTGTCGATGTAGCGCGTGAGGTTGAGGGTGTAGTCGTTCTTGGGGCCGGCGATTTCCTCGACCGCGACCATACGAGCGTAGCGCGGATCGCTTTCATCCTGCCGGGTAAAGACATCCACAATGCGGTGGATGTCCTGCTCGCGAAGGCGGTTTTTTGGACCGTCCTTCATGAAGCCCTTGGAGGCGTCGATCATGAAGATGCCTTTGCGGACAGCCGCGTTCGCCTTGTCGAGCACAAGGATGCACGCCGCGATAGTTGTGCCGTAAAAGAGATTCGCGGGCAGTCCAATGACGGCCTTGAGGTAGCCAGAGCGGATGAGCTGATGGCGGATTACGGCCTCGACATTGCCCCGGAAGAGGACGCCATGCGGGAGAATGCACGCGGCTTTGCCTGTGCTCTTCATGGAGCGGATGAGGTGCAGGAGGTAGGCGTAGTCGCCCTTCTTCTTGGGCGGCACTCCCCAGGTGAAGCGTTGGAAGCTGTCCTTAGCAGGCGTGAGGCCGGTGGACCAGGTCTTGTCCGAGAAGGGCGGATTGGCGACGACGTAGTCGTAGGTGCGAAGCTGCACGCCATCTTTGAACTTGGGATCAAACAGCGTGTTTCCGGAGAGGATGTTGGCGGTCGGGAAGTCATGCAGGATCATGTTCATGCGGGCCAGACCGGCGGTGGTCACATCCTTCTCCTGCCCCTCCAGCGTGATGTGTTTGCCAGCCTGTGCGGCGACCTTCAACAGCAGGGAGCCGGAACCGCAGGTGGGATCATAGGCGGTGGTGGAGGCTATGCTGTTCGCCGGGGAGATGCCGATAACCTTGGCCATGATGCGGCTGACCTCGGATGGCGTGTAGAACTGCCCTTTGCTCTTGCCGCTCTCGCTGGCAAAGTGCCGCATGAGGTATTCGTAGGCGTCGCCGAGAATGTCGTCGTGCTCGGCACGGTTCTTCGAGAAATCCAGTTCCGGCTTCTGGAAGATCGCGATCAGGTTGGAAAGGCGCTCCACCTTGGCCGAACCCTCGCCGAGTTTGTTCGGGTCATTGAAGTCCGGAAAGTCGCTGCGAGCGAGGCGAGAATTTGCGTCGATGAGTGGCTGGATCACCTGCGTATTGATCTTGTTGCCAATGTCGCTGTCGCCCTTAAGGGCGACCATGTCCTTGAAACTGGCCCCCTTCGGAATCGTGACCGGGGGGGCGAAATCGTCCGAGTCTCCGTATTTGTCGGAGATGTACTTGATGAACAGCATGAACAGGACGTAGTCCTTGTATTGGCTGGCATCCATGCCGCCGCGCAGTTCATCGCACATCGCCCAAAGTGAGGAGTAGAGGTCGGATTTCTTGAGGGCCATATCTACATTCGCAATTTCATCATAGGGTCGGATTACCCGAGCCGCTTCACTATGTTCGGCAATACGTCACCGACTTACTGTCTTAGCTCTCCAAGCCTGATCCAGTCACCAGGAGCGCGCTCAAACTTCCAAAAGTACCAGCCATTGCATGCGTGGCCTACAGCCACAGCCGCAGCGGCGGATGGCGACCGATACAGTTTGCCGCCAAAGCGAATCTGTCCGTCGCTTCGTACATGCGCCCTAAACAATTTCCCCTTACGCTTCGCACGAAGTTGAGTTGGAGACGCAAAGTAAGATGCGAGCAGTGTTGCACGGGCCGAAAAATCTCGTTTGCTCTTTGTGGGCCTCGGATCAATCCATTCCCGACCTAACAGCAACGCAAGTTCTCGTTTGTTTTCTGACCGGATGTCACGAGCGAGCTGGCGGCGGAGGTCTTGCGAGCTGGCGAATTTGCCTTTTACCTTATTGCCCTTTGGTTTCACGATCCTCAAGATGAGGGACTCCAACTCTTTCATGTGTTGGTCCCCAATCGTGAAGTAGATGCTGAACCGATCCCACGATTCGCCGTGGTGATCGTTGAGGTGAGCCTTGAGCCGCCAGCGCAAGTCCTTTGCGAGGCCGACGTAGTACAACTTGGTTCGGTGATAGAGCGCGTACACACCCTGGCGATGTCTGACGTAGGACCGGATCACATTCTGATAGTTCTCTAAGGCGTCGCGGCTGATGTTTTCAATGTGCTGGCTAACAAGAGGGGCGCGCTTCGGCATCACCGGTGTCCTCTAATTTCAAGCACTTCAGCGTTCCGCGGGTAGTACAGCATGGGGAAAGGACCAACAGAGCTTACCAGAGCCGATGAGAGATGACCAATCGTTCCCAGGTTGAAAACAGCAGAACATCTTATTCTTTTACGCAGATCACGGGCACAGTTAGAGCAAATTTTTGGGTCGCGCTCCGCCCAGGAATAGGCTCTCTTTCCGAACCCACCCCCGTTTCTTCGGGGTGACCGGCCTCGCCTGTTAGGGATCGGCGTAGATCGCTTCCCCCGGAGCAGGCGCACATTTTTCCATCTTGACCGATCTCCCGAAAGAACGGCAATGTTGGACTCGTAGGCAGCGGTCTGTGGACGCACTGGCGGGATGGGCGAGTGCATCCGCGCTCGCCTGCCTCCATGCGTAAAGCGCGGGACGGTCACGGGAGGTCACAATGAAAACCACAACACCCCAAGTTCGCGTCAATTGCGAGCGTCATCCGAAACTGCCCGCCGAGCGCATTATCAGTGGTATTCCGATGTGCTCCCAGTGCGTGAGACTCGAAACCGCTGACGGGGGAAAGGAATCCGCCAAAAAGGGCGTAGCACGACGGCGGCGAAACAGGGCGCAGAGATCGCCCACCCGTGCTCAAGAGTATGGAACGTGGGAGGCTGCCTTCCTGGTCGAACTTCAGAAGGCGGAGTACCGAGGCGTCTCGGAGATACTACACCGGCCTGAAATCACTCCGCACATCCAGGAGTTGCTGGGCCGCATTTTTCAATATTGCAGTGTATCCGTCGCAGGGGAGAACTCGGTGCCCCGTCTCCGGGCCTTGGCGAAGAAGGCCACAGGTACCCTGAGGCGTGCGGCCAAGGATTTGCGAGCTGTCAGGAGCTTCCAGCACGTTGTGTCCAGATGGCACAGTTACGTACTGGACCAGATCGTCCTGAAACCAGGCACCGCAAGCAAGGCGGGAGAGTGGCTGCTTCCTGAATGGCGCAACGGCCAGCGACGCCCACTGGAACCCGAGCAATTGGAAGATGAGGCGCACGATCTAACTGCCTTGGCAACCGCCCTTGCTTCGATCAACAAGGCGTTGGCGAAGCTCGGAGACGGTGCTGTGGCCCCAGTTCTGGTCTATCTTGACCTGTACCTGAAAACGTTGTTCCAGACCGCCACGACCGTGCCTTTGCTCGTCAAACTGCTCAATGCCGGGCTCGCAGCAAGCGGCGTGCGTTTAAGGGTGACCCCTCAGACGCTTTGGAAGCGGCTGCGCGACTATCGGCGGCAACACAAAATTACCGTCCATCAACTGCAACTGCGCGTCCGAATCATGATCGAAGGCCCCGGATGCCTGACTGCGCCCGGTGTCCGCGCTTACACCTTCGATTCCGAGCCGCTAGACTTGCCGACCGGGGCGCACACGTTCGCACCCCGCTGTCCTGCTCTTCCTCCCCTGCCGTCACGCACAGAATAAGAAAAAGTCGTTTTGTACGTCTCTGGTCTCGCCAACGGCATTCGCGCGACACTGCTCGCATTGAACGAGAGGTGCTGGTGGCGAACAACTTGATCCAAGCCCAACCTGACCGTGCGCTGACTTTCGCAGAAGCCGAGGTCACGTCAGGAATCCCTGCAAGCAAACTGCGCCGCTACTCCCGCGAGCGGCAACTAGAAGTTTTCAGATTCGGGCGGTCCGTCTTCGTTTCCCAGGCGAGTCTGCTGAGGCTGATGGAGTCGTGCCGTGAGCCCGCAGCCAACCCTAATGCACGACCGGGAACGAAATGATGAACCATCAAACTCACTGCGTGAGTCAGAGAACCGGGCTTTGCACGCGGGCAGCAGATGAGCATGTTGGTGCTGGCTGACCACGCCGGCCACGGCGAGATCGAAGCGGACCGCCTTGCAATAGCTGAGTCGCAAATGGTGCCCAGGCCGCCCGCCGTGGGCGATGTCTCAAGGCTCGCAGTCAACCGCGACGACGACCGGAATGTAGGCGAAGCGGGCCGGGCAGGTGATGTCGTCGGTGCAGGCGGTGCCGATGGTGCAGGCGAGGGTGGTGCCGGTAGCGCCAGCAGCCCAGAAGTAGCCACAGCGCGGCTTCCGATGAAGCGGGAAGTCGTCAAGGAGGGAAAGTGCCGAAACGAGTCGTCGATGGTGAGGGCGTGTGGCGCTCGGACAAGCTGGCGCGGGTGTCGCCGCCGCGCTGGCGTGCTGAGTACGCCAACCTGCTGCCCCTGGCGTTCGCAAACGGCGTTTTCGAGGTGAATCCTCGCAGAATCTGGGCGATGGTCTATTCCTACAACCGGCCCGATGTCTTACCGGACGACGTGGAAGTGATACTCAACGAGCTGGAACGAGTGAAGATGCTGTTCAGGTGGACCGAATCTGGGAGTGGAAAGACCTGGGGGTACTGGGTGGGAAGCGATAAGCCCGGCCGCCTGCCGGGCAAGAGCCGCAGGGGAACGAACGAGATCGTCGGCCCAGAGCCTCCGCAGGACGAGTTGCGGAAGTTTTTGGATTCCGATGGTATCCGTGCGGATTCCATTGAGCAGCCAAACGGAACAGATTTGCGCCCAGGCTTGGGCTTGGGCTTTGGCTTTGGCTTAGGCTCAGGCTCAGGCTCTGGGGTCGCACCGCCAGACAACGGCGGCGCTCCTTCGGAAGCGATAGCTTGCGAGGAGAGCAGCGCCCGGTCGGGGAGCAAGCGAAAACCACAGCCTTCGGTGGAAGCCACAAGGCTCGCGCAGTTCCTGCGAGACGAGATTGTCACGCACAAGCCCGACGCTCGAATCACAAAGCGTCAATTGCACAACTGGGCCGTAACTGCCGACATCATGCTTAGTAGCGACAACCGCAGCAAGCTGCGGATCGCTGCGGTGATCCGCTGGGCACAGTGCGACCGATTCTGGCAGGCGAACAGCCTCAGCATGGAGAAGGTGCGAGAACACTTCGACACGCTCGAACTTCGGGCGCGTCAGAAAGGAGCGCTTGGATATGGAAAATCACTGTCTGACCAAGCCGCAGAATCAGTCGCAGGGGCAGCAAAACTCATTGACGCAAAGGCTGAAGAACTTGAGCGAGCGTTTGGCGGCGACCTACGTGGCGGTGGGAAGGCCGGTGCCTGATGCCAAGACCTTGGCCACGATGGCTGCCGACCTGGCGAGTCTCTACACGGACGCGCAGATAATTGCGGCCTTGGCGCGCGTGCGCCTGGAGTGCCGCTTCATCGCGCCTGTGGACATCATTGAGCGCATTCCTGGTGCTGGTGCCGACGACGGCAGGCCGGGAGTGGAGGAGGCGTGGGCCTTATGCCCGAAAGATGAGAGCAGTTCGTGCGTGTGGACCGAGGAGATGATGGAGGCATTCGGAGTAGCGCGGCCTATGCTGCAGGCGGGTGACCATGTGGCGGCGCGTATGACATTCAAGGAGGCGTACTCGCGCGCTCTGGAAAGCGCCCGGCGCGAAGGTATCCCAGTGCGCTGGGAACCGTCATTGGGTTGGGACAAGAGTGATCGAGTGCGCGCCCTCACCGAGGCGGTCGAGAAAAAGCGAATCAGGAGCGACGCTGCACTAAACCTCCTTGCGCCTGAGCAAGCGGATCAGTTGCTCATGGCGCTGCCTGCGGAGTCGGGGAAGCGCATGTTGGTGGGCGAGGTGAGGCCAGTGACACAAATTCTGACCGGCTTCGCCGGAATCTTGCAGCAAATGCGCATGGAGGGCGTGGTGCCAGCGGATTGCGATCCCGGTCCACCGAAACCAGCGCGACGAGCCATGACGCCCGAAGAACTGGAGGAGCGCCGTGCAGTTCTTCGCCAGCAGGCAGCCACCGTGCTGGTGAAGAGAACACCGGAGGCAAGCGGTGACGCCTGCCTTCCGCAAAAGGACCAGTAATTCGGCCAGCGACGCAATGCGAGAAAAGCACGTCGGATTGACAATCCGGCGACACCCGCGAATGCCGCGACTGGCGTGGGTTGCTGATGGGCCTCTGCCTAAACTATGCCCAAAGTATCGCCAATCTTGCCGCGCCTCCTGAGGCTCAAGCCTGCTGCCGAGTACCTCGGTCGCAGCCCCAAGAGTCTGCGCGCCATGATTCAACGCGGCGAGCTTCCTGTGGTTAAGACGGACAACCATGCACCGTTTCACATCGACCTTCGGGACCTTAACGAGTGGATTGAAAACCACAAAGTCACGCTGTGATACTTTCCACTTGATTCTTTCATCTAAGCGGCTAAGATAGAGTCTGGTCGGCGGAGTAGAAACGGCCAGGAGGAGCGCATGAGTAAGGAGGAAATCAGCCGTCAGCTTGCCGAACACTTGGCGAAGCTGGGCGCTAAGGGCGGCAAGGCCGCCGCCAGGAAACTCTCCCCGAAACAACGCAGCGAACGAGCACGCAAGGCAGTCGAGGCACGCGAGCGCAAGCGCAAACAGAAAGGGAAAACACTATGAAACGACCACGAGGGACAGGTTCAATTTTTCGCTGGAAGAACTCGACCATGTACTGGATCAAGTACCACGTCAACGGCAAACCAGTCCGGGAATCAACACGTTCGACCAAACTCGACGATGCTAAGCGGCTGCTGAAGGTCCGCCTTGGTGACGCTGAGAAAGGCACGCTGCCGACCGTCAATCTTCGGAAGGTCACGGTGCAAGAGATCGTCGAAAACCTCATCATGAACTACCGTGCTAACGGACATCGGTCACTCCCTGACCTCGAAGCCAGATGGCGGCTTCATCTCCAACCCACCTTCGGACACCTGACGGCGGCCATGGTGACCACACAGAAGGTGGACACGTACAAAGCAGCCCGGCTCAACAAAGGCGCAAAGAAGGCGACCGTCAACCGCGAGCTGGCGATTTTGAAGGGAGCCTTTTACTACGCTCTGCGGTCTACGCCTCCAAAGGTCCAGGCTGTTCCGTACATTCCTCTGCTCGATGAGCGGGATAACGTGCGTAAGGGTTTCGTCGAACCGGAAGATCACGACCGGCTTGCATCCGAATGTGCAAGTACCGGCCTGTGGCTGCGGGCAATGTTTGAAGTGGGCTACACCTTCGGTTGGCGGAAAGGCGAACTGCTCGATCTTAGAGTGCGGCACGTCGATCTCTCGGCGAACACTCTGAGGCTCGATCCCGGAACCACAAAGAACCGAGAGGGACGCTCGGTTGTCATGACGCACGCGGTGCGCGAACTCGTAGCCGCGTCGATCTATGGCAAGACGCCTAATGACTACGTCTTTACCCGCAAGAACGGGCGGCCGGTCAGGGCTTTTCGCGCCGCTTGGAGGAACGTCTGCTGTCGCGCCAGCTTGGGAGCGATAGTTTGTCCCGAGTGCGGGGAAGAAGTCGCCAGCAAGGAACGGCACTGCGCAGGATGTGCATGCGATTGGAAAGGCTCACAACTGAGATACGACGGACTGCTGTTTCACGATCTGCGCAGAACGGCAGTGCGAAACCTCGTGCGTGCTGGAGTCCCGGAAAAAGTTGCGATGCTGATTTCTGGGCACAAGAATCGAAACGTGTTCGAGCGCTACAACATTTCAAACGACCGTGATGTTCGCGCGGCAGCAGTGAGCCTGGACGCGGCGCGAGAGCGCGAGCACGAGGTAGCCCAACATGTAGCGGTGACGCTAAAGCAGGCGGCCGAGTTTGGGCGGAGTTTGGGCAGAGTCAAGGCTACGACCGAGCTTTCCCAGGTACCCCACCAGCAGGTTGTTCTACCTAACTAGCTTATTTTGCTTTCCACTTGGGCTGGAGGTCTGGTAGGCGCGGCAGGAATCGAACCTGCAACCCCCGGATTAGAAATCCGGTGCTCTATCCGTTTGAGCTACGCGCCCATCGCGCTGAAATCTAGCATAGCAAATCGGGGGCTGCGGCAATAATGTGGGGCTCGAGTCCCGCTCGCGTTTGTGAAGAGCCCTCCGGATATTGTCGTGCTTTCGAATCCGGGAACCTAAGGCCTGCAAAATTTCCTTGCCTTGCCGGCGAACCCGTGGCACCATGCTCTCCTCTTCCCTCAAACATTCCCACAGGAATATGCATGGCCGCTGGCGCCGCTGCGCGTCGGGCGCTTTCCGACCCGAAACCCATTCCTGTGTTCGACGAGGCGATTTATGCAGACGATCTACCGCTGGCTCGCGCTACTCCTGGTATTCGCGCTGGTTTTCAACGCACCGCTGTTCGGCTGGGGTTCAGTTGGGCACATGGCCGTGGCGTACGTGGCCTATGCACAACTGACGGCGGCCACGAAGACTCGCGTGAATGCCTTGCTCAAGCTGAATCCCGACTACAAGAAGTGGCTTACACAGGTCCCCAAAGGCACGGCCCAGAAGGATCAAGCGATGATGCTCTTTATGATCGCGGCGACCTGGCCCGACCAGATCAAGAGCGAGACGGGGTACAGCGACGACGGCCCCGATCCACATGGCGACGTGCCGGATGGCGTCAACTCGTCGCAGAACACCGGGTACAGCGACCACCTGCACCACAAGTACTGGCACTTTGTGGACACCCCATTCACCCAGGACGGCAGCCCGCTCGGCTCCATCCCGGCACCCAACGCTGAAACTCAGATTGCCGCGTTCCGGGCGGTGCTGTCGTCGAGCAAGCCCGACGAGTTGAAGTCCTACGATCTGGTGTGGCTGCTCCACCTGGTAGGGGACGTACACCAGCCGCTGCACGACGCAACCCGGGTCAGCAAGGCTGATCCCAACGGAGACCGCGGAGGGAACAGCGTTACGCTGTGCAAGAAGCCCTGCAAGAACGAGTTGCATGGTTTCTGGGATGACCTTCCGGGGACGGGGTCGGATCCCAACGCGGCGGTACTGTATGGCAAGAAGCTGGCGAAGGCAGATGCCACGCTGGCAAGCAATACCGACGCTGCGACCTGGATCAAGGAGAGCTTCGACGATGCCCAGAAAGATGTTTACGTCGCGCCGATCGGCGCCGGAAACGGGCCCTTCACGCTGACCACGGCCTACCGCACGGCGGCCCGGAAGGTGGCGAAGGAGCGGGTGGCACTGGCAGGAGCCCGGCTGGCCAACGTACTCAACAGTGAGCTGAAGTAAGCCGGAGAATGAGATGGCGTCCGCGCGGCGCGGAAGCGGGTCACTGCGGACGCCAGGTCATTTCCACGCGTATCGGAATTTCGTTTTTGACCGGCAGCGTCAAGAGCGAGGGCGGCTCGATTTTGAAATCGGACAGCGTTGCCGGAATTGTCCCAGAGATTCGAGTCTCGTTGCCTTGCGTCACCAGCTGAAACGGAACCTGCTTGTACTGGGCAGTCTCGCCGGCGAACTGGATTTCCAAGTCGGCATGGATGGTTGTCGAGGTGGAAATCGTTTCCGGCAGACGGGTGCGCACCATGACCATGGGAAATTCTGCGCCGCGCGTCACCTGAAGCATGTGCAGGTCGCGGTTGCTGTCGCCCGAATCGAAGGACTTAACCGGAACCGCAATCAGAAAATCGCATTGCCCTTCGTGGCAAATGCCCTTGCCCCGGGCCGCGGCGCTGACACCCTCGCTTTGGTGCAGCGGGTGCGAAACGTGATAGGTGAGAGTGGATTGCGCCAGGACCCATTGACTGTCCGCAGCTGGGGCAAGCGGCGGAAGCGCCAGGAGGAAGGTAACCATCAGGATTTTCGCATTCATAGAAAGGATCAGAATTTCAGCGATACCGACAACAGGGCGGCGCCAAACGCCCCAGCCGTCACGATGGCCACCGGTCCATGGGCGGCAGCGATCCCGTGGACCTTCTCCCCATTGCTCTTTTGCGAGTACGCCATTGCTCCCAGGATGGGCGTGAGGATCATGCCCGGGCCGTGAATCCATGCTATGGCCTTGTGGAAACGGATGGGCCCGCGGGTTTCGGTCCCCGGCACACGGGGCGCGCGGATGGCAAAGTACGCGCTGGTGAAATACAGATCCGACGCGACTGAGCCCAGAACCAGATGCACCGTACGGTCAGTGTTGCTAGTGCTCTTCCCCCCAGCGTTGATAGAAGTAGCCAGCGTGGCAATTAGGGAATGGTCGTAATCAATCCCAACCGCTGGTGGATTTTCAGCATGTGCGTGCGTTTATCAAGCAATGCCTGAATCTTGGGATCTCCCTTGGTCTGATCGGGAGGGAATCCCAGGTCCTGAAGCGAGGGCTCGGTCTTGCTGCTGGAAGGGGCATTCGGCAAGGTTTCGGCAGGGGTCTGGGGCTGTGCCTGCGCCGCAGCCAAAGCGGCGTCCATGGTTTGGACGGTGCCTGCCGCAAGCGTCACCTTGGCTACTTTCGATTCGAACCCATCCGCCGCGATGGAAACCTCATACTCCCCGGGCGAAAGACCGGGCAGGCTGTAGATGCCGGTGGAACCAGTCTGAGTGGCCACCGATTGGCCGGTGTCCAGATTCTTGACGGTGATTTTGGCGTCGGGCACGACTGCCCCCAAAGAGCCGGTGACGGTACCTGACAGGGTGGCGTCAGCGACCTGGGCCCGCAGGGGTCCGGAGATCAACAGTGGGAACAGCAGAATTCCTACAGCCAGGACCAGTTTGACGGCGCTTGTTTTCATGGGGCTTCCCTCTGAGTTGAGTTGGTGTGCCCGGTCCGGTGGATATTCTACAGGGATGCCGCGACTGAGACACGAGATGTATGTATACCCGGATACCCATGCCAGAATTTGCAATGGCCGATGTTGCCGGCGTGAACTCGTCTCCGTGGTACATGTCCCGATTCTGGGGAAGTAATGTCCCGATTCCCTGCTGCCGGGGCTTCGTTTTTCCGCGAAAATATCTGCATGAGAAAGCTGCTCTGCGTGCTGGGCGTGCTGAACCTGGCCTTGCTGGCCG
Organism: Terriglobia bacterium; assembly: GCA_020073665.1. Classification (GTDB taxonomy): domain Bacteria; phylum Acidobacteriota; class Terriglobia; order Terriglobales; family Acidobacteriaceae; genus JAIQEU01. The sequence continues at coordinate 284,073 of JAIQEU010000009.1, read as the reverse complement.
GGTGTGGCGGTGGACCATCGACAGCGCCGCCAGGCGGCGGGGGTGGGTCAGGCAGTGGCGGGGGGTCTGGCGGCGGGTCCGGTGGAGGCGGCGGCCAGAGCCAGGCTTGCAATGTGATGGGGCTGGGACAGGGCGCGAGCCTTAACGGGTTCCTACCGTTTCCCAGCGACAGCCTGTGGAACAAAGATATTTCAGCTTCCCCCGTGGACCCGAATTCCGACGCCATCATCAATTTCATCGGCGGCAGCATTGGCATGCATGCGGATTTCGGGTCGGGCCAGTACCAGGGCTCGAACATTGGAATACCCTATGTGATCGTGGGCGGAACGCAGGGCAACGTGGGCGTCAATTTCACCGCCTATGGCAGCGAGAGCGATTCGGGGCCCATGCCGATTCCGGCCAATGCTCCGATTGAAGGCGACCCCAATCCCGGTACCGGCGACCGTCACGTGCTGGTGTTGGATAACAGCAATTGCTTCCTCTACGAGATGTTCAGCTCATATCCGAACGGCAATGGGACGTGGAACGCGGATTCGGCGGCGGTGTGGGACTTGCTAGCCAACGAACAGCGTCCGTGGACATGGACGTCGGCGGACGCGGCGGGGTTGCCGATTTTCCCAGGGCTGGCGCGCTATGACGAAGTAGCGGCGGGACAGATCAAGCACGCTTTGCGGTTTACCTTGCCGCAGAGTCGTGCGGCCATGACGCCTCCGGCATCGCACTGGGCGGCGAATTCGACTTCGTCGGTAGCGCCGCCGATGGGGATGAAACTGCGGCTCAAGAGCAGCTTCGATATCTCGAGCTTTTCGTCGCCCAACCAGATCATTCTGACTGCGCTGAAAACATACGGCATGATCATGGCTGACAACGGTAGCGCGATGTACCTGAGCGGAGCGCCCGACAGCCGCTGGGACAACAATGATCTGCACAACCTGGGGCAGGTGCCGGCATCGGCGTTTGAAGTGGTGCAGATGAACCCGATCTACACCGCGTCCAATGTGCCGCAGGGGGCGCCGCCGAGTATCTCCACTTTCACAGCGACACCCTCGAGCATCTCGGCCGGAGCGAGCGCGATGCTGGGATGGACGGTGAGCGGGGCTTCGTACGTGATCCTCTCGCCAGCGCTGGGCGCGGTGCGTGGCACAAGTGCCAGCGTCGCTCCGACCCAGACCACGACGTACACGCTTTACGCCACCAACCAGTATGGACGTACGACCGCTACGGTGACGGTGTCCGTGCACTAGCAAACAGCCCCTGAAAGTGCGATTGATAGTGAAGAACTCAGGGCATGCCTGAAGGCATACCCTGATACGAATCTTGAATTTTCTTGCAGAGCACAAGCGGCCGCCCGAGGGGCGGCCGCTTTGCTTTCGTGGAGGACAAGCAGCGAGAGGGCCGCGACTACGGTTGCCCGAAAAGGTCGCTCATGGCGCTCACGTTTGCGTCGCAAGCGTGGTTCAAGCACGGCAACCGGAAACCTTGATCGAGTGTCTTAAGCAACGAGAAATGGTTGTAGTAAACGCCGCTGGTCAGGTTGTGGAAGCCGTAATTGGTATCCACGATCAACACTACCTGGTTGATGTTGGGAGCAACGCTGTAGTCGTTTTCATCCCACATCACGACGATGGCGTTGTGGCCTTTGGTCCAGACCGACGAGGCCTGAATCGCAGTCACGATCCGCTGCACGGTCTGGTCGCCCATCAGGATCAGCGCTGGATTGAGGGTCGCCTGCGTGCCATCGGTACCCGGATCAAAGTTACAGAAAGCGCCCGCGTTTGACCGTCCGTGCTGGTCGTTGCACTGGTTGGGCGCAATGAACAGGAAATTCGGCACTTTGCCCGAGCGCAGGTCGGCATAGAGGCCGTTGGGGCCGTCAAAATCCACGACATTGGCAAAACTGTTAAGCGGGTTGGTGCCCTCCTGCACATTCTGGAAGTACACAAAGGGATTGTGCTTGGCGGCGTAGAGTTTGACCACGTCCGCCTGGGTGAGAGGCGGATCCAGTTGCGGGTTGAGCATGCTGAAGTCGGTCAGGTTGGTGAAGACGCCGTCGCTGTAGGTGACCAAATCCGGTCCGACGAGGGGCAGGCTCTGCTGGTACGACTTCCAGGTCTTGCCCGCAGCCACCAACTGATCTCCGATGGTCTGTCCGACGATGCCGGAGGCAGCCGGGATATGCAGAATCCCATCGATGTTGTTCAAGCCGGGAGGACCCTGGGTCTCGTTGGTCAGATCGACCGCTGGGGTTTCCGCGTCGGTACCGGTGCCCGCGATCGGGCAGATATTAGGGCTGGGCGGATTGTCGGTATCCGCGACGCCGGAAGCCAAGTTGGGGATGCAAGTTGAATTGTGAAAATCGGGATCGTTGTCGCTCAACACGCCGAAGTTCGAACCACCCGCCACCTCCAGGTAATTGGTCAGGCTGGGATGGGCGATGGCGAAATAGTTGGTCGCCAGATTACCGGTCTTGGCCAACGCGTTCACGTAGGGAGCGTTGGGGTTGTTGAGAATCTGGCCGTAGCCGTGGTTTTCCATCATGATGAGGAAGACGCGATCCAGCTTGGGAACGTCCTTGGAAGAATCGCCCGCCAACGCGACGCCCGTCAGGGTGGCCAACAAGCATAGAACAACCGCTTTCTTTTTCATTCCGTCTCCTTGCGTTGAAACGTCTCGACACTCGCTTCGCTGGGCAGGGTCGATTGGCCTGACCGTAGCAGGGATTTGTTAGTGAGCAGTTACAGACAAATTAAATTTTGATGAATGTCAGGTCTGCGAGCGGGAGGGGATCAGCAGTTTCCTGCCTTATACTGCCGCAGTACCCGGGGGCACGCAGATGGCTTCGACCGGTTCCTCTCGCCTGGCTTACATCGACTGGATGCGGGGCTTGGCGTGTGTGCTGATGTTCCAGACGCACTGCTACGACTCCTGGCTGGGCGGGGAGGCGCGCAAGTCCACCTTTTTTATGTGGTCGCAGCTGGGCGGTACGCTGCCGGCGCCGCTGTTCCTTTTTCTGGCGGGAATTTCCTTCGCCCTGGTGACCGACAAACTGCGGCAGAAAGAGCTGCCGGCGGGGCGGATCGCGCGTACCACTATCCGCCGCGGTGCGGAGATTCTTGGCCTCGGCCTGCTGTTTCGGCTGCAGGAATATCTGATCGCCTTTCCCTGGGCGCCGTGGACCGACCTGCTGCGGGTGGACGTGCTCAACACCATTGGTCTTTCGATGATGCTGATGGGCGGGGCTTGCTGGATGGTGTTGTGGCATTGGCGCACGCGGGTTGCGGCAGGGACGACTGCGGTTGCGATCGCGCTGGCCATTTCGCTGGTCACGCCGCTGCTGTGGACGACATGGCGTCCGCGATGGCTGCCGTGGCCGGTTGAGTCGTACGTCAACGGCGTGCATAACCTAGGTGAGCCGCAGGCCTGGCTGTTTCCAATCTTCCCGTGGACAGCGTTTGCTTTCGCCGGGCTGGCGGCGGGTTTCTTCTTACAAAGCGATTGGGCCCGAAGGGTGGGGGCGGCGGCCTTTGCCGTGGCAGGCGGCAGCGGGGTGGGACTGATCTTTTTGTCGCGCTGGCTGGATGCGCGGCCCCAGCAGATCTATCCCATCTACGACTACTGGCATACCAGTCCGGAGTTCTTTTTGGCGCGCGTAGGGCTGCTGCTGGTGATTCTGGCGGCGGTGTATGCCTGGTGCCGCTGGGGCGCGGGGCAATGGGGGTTCAGCCCGCTGGTGCAGTTGGGGCAGACTTCCCTGCTGGTGTACTGGGTGCACATCGAGTTCGTGTACGGACGGCTTTCCATCCTGCACAAGCGGGCGAATGATATTCGCACCGCCTCGCTGGGGCTGCTGACGATTTTCTTGGCGATGCTGGTGCTGTCGGGGTTGCGGACGAAGTGGAAGGGCCGTGGCGCAGAGGTGTGGGCGCGGGTTTGCCGGCCGGCGAGCGTGGGCTAGCTACGCTGCTGACAGTTGGCGAATCGCGTTTTCGACCAGCTTCAATCCAATTGCCCAGCGCTGGCGCGCCTGCGGTTCGTCCTCGCCGTATCCGAATAAATAGAAGGTGATGTAGAAACCGTCTCGACCCGGTGGCGGTTGGCGGTAATTCGCGCGGCGGATGAGGAATTCGGCTGCGGCCGGGATTTCTGGCACCTGTTTCAGCAGGTGCGTCAGCCGCTGGGCGAATTGCTCGTGCTCGGGAAACGCGAATCGGCGCTCGTCGGAGAACAGCAGGTCAACGTAGGAACCGAACTTGCAGGCGGCGCCGAAGATTTCTTCTTCTGGATTCATTTCATCGGTACACCAGGTGTCGCACTTGGCGGTTTCTAGAATGCTGGCGGGCAAGTTGATAGCGGCGAGAAATTCGCTCAATGCGGGCACGCGCTGGGTCTCAGGCACGGAAACAAGAAGTTCCGGGTGACGCTTCAGATCGTAGTAACGCAGCCCGGAGTCGGCGGCGGCCCAGGGTAATTCCAGGGTTTCGTCGTCGGCTCCGAGTTCGACTGCAAAATCAGCTTCCACCGGCGTACTACTTGGCCGGCGCGGGTTGCGGGGTCGTCTGTGGCGCGGCACTGGGTGCGGAGAACTTCACGCTGGGCACCTGGCGCGAGGCCTCGGAGGCAGCAAAGTAAGCGTCGTTGCGCTTGAATCCCGCCCAACCGGCAAAGATGTTGTTGGGAAATTGCTGGACGTAGGTGTTGTAGTCCTGCAGAGTGTCGTTGTAGCGCTTGCGCTCGACCGCGATGCGATTCTCGGTACCGGCCAACTCATCCTGCAGGCGCATGAAGTTCTCGTTGGATTTCAGCTGCGGATAGTTCTCCACGATCAGCAACAAACGGCCCAGAGCTCCATCGAGCTGCTGGTTGGCGGCGATCTTTTCCTGGGGATTGCCGGCAGAAAGCAGCGAAGCCCGCGCCTTGGCAATGTCACCGAAGACGGTCTGCTCTTGCTGGGCGTATCCCTTGACGGTCTCGACCAGGTTGGGGATCAGGTCGGCGCGGCGTTGCAGAACGATATCCACCTGCGACCAGGCGGCCTTGACCGCCTCGTTCTTGGTGACCAGGGTGTTGCGAACGCCCACGTATTGCCCGAAGGCAAACAGCACGATCAGCACCAGGATGACAATCACAATCAGACTCTTGGCCATTGCGTTCTCCTCAAAAGCGGGATGGGACGCCTATGCGCCGCGCGGCCCGGCTGAATCCAACATTGTATCTACCGCGAGGGTCACGTGCTCGATGGTAGCCAGGTAACGGGTGCAAACGTCGTTTACGTCGAGCTGTTTGCGCTCCAGTCGATGCTCGCGAATATCGAGCACCTGCAGCCATGCCTGAGGATCGAATTGCATGCGGGCTGCCAGTTCCTGGACAGCCTCGCGCCTGGAGCGAGGCGCCGCGTCGCCCAGTGCGATCAAGGCATGCCGGAACAGCGTGCCAAAGGAAGGCACGGAGCGCAGCAGCAATTCCCACAGCTGGCGCGGGTTGTTGGCGGCTGCCATCAGGCCTTGACGCAGCAGAATGAGTTTTTCGCGGAGTTCGTATTCCACCTGGGCGCGATGTTGCCGCAGGGGGATGCGCAAGGAAACGACCAGGTCATCGCCGAAAAGCAGGCGATGGTTCTGCTGCATATCGAGCCATTCGATGGCAAATACGTCGGCGGAGAGCTCCAGTTCCTCGGGCGTCAGCACCAGGGGCGCGGAATGCTTGCGGCGCCTCCACCACTCCACCGCCGAAGCCAGGTTGCGAAGGGAGGCGAACGAGGTTTGGCGCAGGATGCACAGCAGGTTCAAGTCGGAGAATTCAGGATCGAACTCGCCGCTTGCGGCCGAGCCGTAGAGGATCACGCTCGCCAGATTTTCGCCTGCCGCCTGCCGCAGACGAGCGACGAATTCGTTGATCAGCTTTTCATGCTTTTCGGGAACCACGCCTGCCTCCTCGCTACCAGCTACCACCCGCTCCGCCGCCACCGGTGCTACCTCCTCCGAAGCCGCCGAAGCCTCCACCTCCGCCCCCAAAGCCACCGCCACCCCAACTGCCGCCGCCGTATCCGCCGCCACCCCAGCCGCCACCGCGTCCGCCGAATAGCAAGAGCCAGAACAATACCCGGCGCAGCGGCGTGCCCAGCACCAGCAGGACGATGATGACCAGCAGCATGACGCCGCCGACGGAGAGCCCCGTATCCGGTTGCTCCTGCGGCTGCGACGGCACCTGCTGGACATTGGTGAGTTGCACCCCGGCATCCTGGGCAATCACGCCGGCAACGCGAGCGACCATCAGCGAGACCGCGCCGGAATAATCGCCATGGCGTAGCAGCGGAACTGCTTCGCGGCCGAAGCCGCCGACTTTGCCGTCGGGCAGGATAGCTTCGAGTCCGTAGCCGGCAGTAGTCCAGTATTTGTGGTCCTGAACCGCCAGCAGAATCAGGACACCGCGATCCTTGCCTTTGGCCCCGATTCCCCATTTCTGGTAAAGGTCTACCGAGTAGCTGACAATGTCGGCGCCATCGAGCGATTTGATGGTGACTACGGCAATCTGGGCGTGGGCCTTCTGCTCGATCTGCTGACAGACGTCGTCGAGCTGCGCGACCGTACTCTTGTCGATAACGCCGGCGAAGTCGTTGACGTAGTCGGTGGGGTGCAGCTGGGAGACAGGCTCGGCGTGCAGGGCAAAGGCAAGCACCAGCACGGTAAGCGCAGCCAGAGCCGTTCTCGCACCGGACTTCATTCGAGGTGATTGTATAGGAGTTGAGCCGGTCAGAATTTGCGCAGGAACTCTACGACCTGGTTCTCTGCCCAGCGGCCGTCATCTCCATTGGGTTGGGCGAGACCGGGTTGAGCGAGAAACGAACAGTGGCCTCCGTCCCCGGTTTCGGTGAAGGTAATGTTCGGGTTGGCAAGGAGTTTTCGGCGGGTCTCGGGAACGATGCGGATAAAAGGGTCGTTGGCGGCTTGCAGGATGAACGCGGGCACGGCAATGCGGTCGACCACGTTGGCGGCCGCGGCCCGGGCATAATAGTCCGAGGCGCCGCCGAAGCCACTGTAGTAGGCGGTGATTTTGTCGTCGAAATCGCGCAGCGTACGCACCCCGCGCAGGCGGGAAGTGTCGAACGCTCCGGGAAACAGGCGGGCCTTCGCATGCAGCCTCTGGCGCAGTTTCCACATGAAGTAGTACTCATACAGGCGATTGCTGCTGAGATGCAGTGCATCGGCGGAGGCGGCGAGGTCCATCGAAGGACAGACGGCGGCCACCGCGCGAAACTGCGGTGGCCCTTCCCGGCCCCATTCGCCGGCAAGCTTGAGCACCAGATTGCCACCCATGGAAAATCCGGCGAGCGCGAAGCGGGTGATGCGGTCGTATTCGAGGAAGTGTTGCGCCACCGCAGCTACGTCCGGGGAGCGTCCCGAATGGTATAGCGTGGGGGATTCGCCATCGGTGCCGCCGCAGTTGCGCTGGTTCATGCGCACTACGTTCATGCCCACGGCCAGACCCTTGCGGGCGATCCCCAGCATGTACGGCGAATCGCTGGAGCCTTCCAGTCCGTGGACGATGATGACGGTGAGCGCGTTCTGGCGATCCGGCTGCCAGTGGCAGTGGCACCGGACCCGTACGCCGGGTTCCACTTCGATGAGGCGCGCATCGGCAGCCGGCAAGGCGATGCGCCGCGTCAGGAAGAAATTGGCGATGGTCTGGCGATGGCCGCCCTGGAGGCCACGTCGCGGCTGGAACGCTTGAGCTTTGGTTGGGGAACTACCCACCAGCTCATTCTAGATGGTATTGTGGATTCAGGTAGCCCGAACCCCGGAGGTTGTCCATGCCGATCTTTGAATACATCTGCCAGGAATGCGATCACCAGTTTGAAGCGCTGGTTTATGGCAAGGAGAAGGCGGCCTGTCCCAAGTGCCATGGCCGGAAGCTCTCGCCCCAGCTCTCGGTGTTTGCGGTGGCTGCTAAAGGGCCTTCGAGTCCGGCTGCCACGGCGGGGCCGTGCGGCAGCTGCGGCGATCCGCGGGGTCCGGGGGCTTGCGCAATGCGGGATATGGACTAGGCACATCCACGCACCTTATTGGATGCTGCCTCGCGCTGGTGAAAAAACAATATCGCAATGCACAATCCGCTTCGGTGACCCACAGTCACCTCGGGATCCCGAGGTGACGATATGAAGGTCCGCCCTCAGTGTATAATTTAACGCTGTATAAGTTATAGGTATTCGAGACTGTGGGCCAACCCACCTTTAATCAAAGGACCCCCGAACAATGAAGAAATGGTTAATTAACGCAGGCCTATTGTGCCTGTTCTCAGGCCTCTGCCTATCGGCGCAGGCAGCGACCGCAACGTTCCAGATCATAGTTGACCCCGTGACCGGCACGTGGTCGAATTTTGCCCTTTCCGGTGACGGCAGCGTTATGGCCGCGAACTACGGCGGCGAAATCTATCGCTGGACGGCTGCGGGCGGGTTCCAGGACCTTGGCCCCGGCGATTTTCTTTCAAGCGCGATCGGAATTTCGCGCGACGCCTCAACCATCATCAGTGGTCACATCGCATCAGTCGGCATCAGCAGTCCGGCCTTGTGGAACGCCAACGGCGTGGTTGACCTGGGCCATCCCGCCGACGGCTGCTCCACCCTTGCCAATAGCTGGGGCAGCGGCTATGGAGTGAACGCCAACGGCACTGTGGCCGTGGGACTCGCCTGGAATTGCTCCAGTGCGGAGGGTTTTGAGTGGACAGCAAAGACCGGAAACGTTTCGCTAGGGCATCCGGCCGGCAACCATAGCAGCCGGGCCAGCGCCATCTCGGCCAATGGAAAGACGATCGTAGGGTTTTGGGAAGATCCCACCGGCCCTCGCCGTCCCGTGCGCTGGGTGGGCGGCAAGCCCGATTTGTTTCTCGGTACGGCGCCACTCGGTGAAGCCACCGCAGTCAGCAGCGACGGTACACAGATTGTGGGACAGACTCCGGAAACGAGCGGAAGATTTGTCGCATTCCTTTACTCCGACAAGAGTGGCCTGCTCACCTTGGGCACAATCACACCATCCCCGAATGATCAAAGCATCGCCAATGGCATCTCTGACAATGGGCGCGTCATCGGCTGGAGCGGCGATCCGTTCGGCAAGGGAATCGAAGCCTTTATCTGGACTTCCCCACTCGGCATGAAGAATCTTGCGAGCGTGCTGAACCGACTCGGTGCCAACATTCCGGCCAGCACGATCCTGACAACTGCCGTCAGCATCTCGGCGGATGGTTCCACCATGGTCGGCCAGTACTTCGATGGGCGGACTATCGGCAACTGGATGGCTACCATAACCAAGTAAATACGAGAATCCCTGTGTTAATTCCGGACGGACTGGTGAGTGCCGCTGCAGGTTTGGCGCTCGCCAGTCCTCGTTTTTGAGCCCAGTTTCTCGTGGCAAACCGATGATGCCAAATGTTCTGCCACCGACGCTTTGCGAGGTGGACACGAGCTCGCCTTGTCTTGCTCCACATGACGGCTCCCACCACCTTGTCCTGCCTGGTAGTTACCACGAGTAACTTTGGGCACGCCCCGCTGGTGACCTGGGTAAGTTTCTTTCCTCTTCCCACTCACATACCATCCAGCGAGGTTGGGGGGACGTGCATGGATCGTCGCCAGAACCCGCGAGTCACGGCGCTGTTGCCGGTGCGCATTTGGGGGGTGGATGCCTACGCGCAGCCGTTCATGCAGCTGGCCAGCATGAAGAACATCAGCCGCAGCGGTGCCTCCCTGCAGGGGATCTGCCGACAAGTCCGTCCGGGGCAGGTTCTGGAGGTCCAATTGGACCAGCAGAAAGCCGAGTTTCGGGTGCTGTGGGTGGGCAAGATTGGCTCCTCGAGCCAGGGAGAGATTGGCCTCGAACGCGTGGCCTCCGAACCCTGCATCTGGGATATGAACCTGGAGAACTGCAGCCAGTTTGTGGGGATGGGCTAAGCAGTTTCAAAGAAAAATCACTGAACCTAAGGCAGGAGTGGCGATCTCAGGCCCAGAGATCGTAGCTGGTCCATTTGATTGACGAGGGGCGCCTTGGGAACGGACCGCTGTGAATATCTCTTCGCCTCAAGCGCATTCCAAGCCTGAACCTGGCTTTCGCGGCGCGCCGAACCGGTTGGAGCGAGCAGCACCGCCGAGGCCAGCAGCACCAGAACGACCATCAAGCTGCGACTAGACAGCCGCATACAAAAGCTCCTTGTTCTGTTAGCACAAGCGTTAGATCCCCTGATAGATATTGCAGTTTCGCAGCCAAATATGCGGGCGCGCGCAAGACTCGAGCGGGACTAGCGAGATGGTTTCGGACAGAGCGGTTGACTGCCGCTTGTGATCCAGAAAACTGTGTTCTCCTACAAAATCCAGTAGGCCCCAAAAAGACAAAGCGGGCTGGCATCGCACAGCGATTGGCTGTTATGGCGAGGTCCTCCGGATGATTGCCGAACCGGTGCGATTCCACTATGCTGCTTGCTTCCAAGTCGCATACCACAGCAACTTCGGTGAACAATTCATGCGCAATGTGATGGCGATGCTCCTGCTGTGCTTGGTATCGGCGCCTCCCGCGGGAACGCAAACGGCGCGTCCCATCAACCTCATGCCTGCGCCAGCCAGTCTGCAAGTCGGGGCCGGTCAACTGGTGATCGGGCCGGTGTTCTCGGTCGCCATTACCGGCCACACCGAGCCCCGGTTGCAACGGGCAGTGGATATCTTTCTGGGTGATCTTCGGCGGCAGTGTGGAATGCCGCCGCAGAATACGCCGCTGTCGGACCCGGCCAAGGCCACGCTGGTGGTGAACAGCGAAGATGGCAGCAAGGAAGTCCAGGAAGTTGGCGAAGACGAGTCCTACACGCTCGAGGTCAGCCCTAGCGGCGCACAGCTCAGCGCGGCCACCACCTTGGGCATCATGCGCGGGCTGCAGACATTTTTGCAGCTGGTGGAAGTCGGCCCCAATGGCTTTGCCGTGCCCGTGCTTACCATCAAGGACCAGCCTCGATTTCCCTGGCGCGGGCTGATGATCGACGTGGGCCGCCACTTCATGCCGCTCGACGTGCTCAAGCGCAACCTGGATGGCATGGCGGCGGTGAAGATGAATGTCTTTCACTGGCATCTGTCGGACAACCAGGGATTCCGCGTCGAGAGCAAACGATTCCCCAAGCTGCAGGCAATGGGCTCGGACGGCCTCTACTACACCCAGGAAGAAGTCCGCGAGGTGATCGCTTATGCGCGGGACCGCGGCATTCGCGTGGTGCCGGAATTCGACATGCCGGGACACAGCACGGCATGGTTTGTGGGCTATCCCGAGCTGGCCAGCGGGCACGGGCCGTACGCGATTGAACGCAAGTGGGGCGTGTTTGATCCGGCCATGGACCCGACCAAGGACAGCACCTACAAGTTTCTCGACGAGTTCATCGGCGAGATGGCCAAGCTCTTCCCCGACCAGTATTTCCACATTGGCGGCGACGAGGTAAAAGGCAAGGAGTGGGACGCGAACCCGAAGATCCAGGAATTCATGCGTGGCCACGGGATCAAGACGAACCCGGATCTGCAGGCGTACTTCAACCGGCGGGTGCAGGAGATCGTCAGCAAGCACGGAAAAACCATGGAAGGCTGGGATGAGATCCTGCGTCCTGACCTGCCGAAGAGCATTGTCATCCAATCCTGGCGCGGGCAGGACTCGCTGGCCGCGGCGGCGAAACAGGGATACCGCGGCCTGCTTTCGTTCGGCTACTACGTTGACCTAAACTGGCCGGCCTGGCAGCACTACGAAGTGGACCCCATGGCCAAGGCTGCGGCCGACCTGGGGGACGAAGAGAAGCAACGCATCCTGGGCGGCGAAGCAGCCATGTGGGCGGAGTATGTGTCGCCGGAGAACATTGAATCCCGCATCTGGCCGCGAACCGCGGCTATTGCCGAGCGCCTCTGGTCGCCGCAGAACGTGCGGGATGTGGACTCCATGTACCAGCGCATGGGAGCCATAAGCCATCGTCTGGACTGGCTGGGCCTGACCCACAATTCGAGTTACGTGCCCATGCTCCGCCGCATTGCGGGCAGCGACGACGTCGGGGCGCTGCGCACGCTTGCCGACGTGGTGGAACCGGTGAAGGATTACACGCGCGAGGAACTGGCGGAGACGCCGCCGCTGAGTTCCGATCCCCTGAACCGGCTGGTGGATGCCGTCCGTCCGGAGAGCATGACGGCGCGTCATTTCTCCGAACTGGTGGACGCGTTTGTGGCCGGGGGCTCGAAGCCGGGGACCGAGGCGGAGATCAGGGCCCTGCTGGCGCGTTGGCGCGACCACCAGGTCGAACTGCAGCCACTGGCGGAGGAATCGTATCTGCTGAAAGAGGTGATGCCACTGTCTCGCCACCTCTCCGCGCTGGGCACTGCCGGGCTGGCAGCGCTGGATTATCTGGACCACGGGGAGCAAGCGCCAGCTGCCTGGAAGACAGAGCAACTTGCATTGATTGAGCAGATCAAGAAACCGAAGGCACAATTGCTTCTGATGGTGGCGCCGTCGGTGCAGAAACTGGTGGAAGCCAGCGCCGGCGCGGGCTCCGGTTCGCCCGCCAGATAAAAATCCGGCAGAAGCGCTTTTGCGGGAGGTACTTCCATGAGCTTTGATGAATTGGCCAACACACGCGAGGCTTGGCCGGAGTTGCCACTGGATGCATGGCAGGATACCTGCGATACGCTCCACATGTGGACGCAGGTAGTGGGCAAGGTTCGCCTGGCGCTCAGCCCGCTCATCAATCACTGGTGGGAAGTGCCGCTGTACGTCAACGCGGTCGGGCTTACGACGTCTCCTGTCCCGTGCGACAAAGGCGTATTCGAAGTAGTCTTCAATTTCCTCAGTCACAATGTGCTGATTCAAACCAGTTGGGGCACCAGCAAAACGATTCCACTGGCGCCGCGCTCAGTGGCAGATTTCTACCGCGAGTTCATGGCGGCGCTTGAATCGCTGGGCATCAAGGTAAAGATCTGGACCATGCCGGTGGAGGTTCCCGATCCGATTCCTTTCGACAAGGACGTGAAGCATGCCTCGTATGATCGGGAGTATGTAACGCGGTTCTGGCGGATTCTGGTGCTGACAGACGCGATCTTCAAGGAATTCCGGGCGCAATTCGTCGGGAAAAACAGCCCGGTCCATTTTTTCTGGGGAAGCTTCGACCTGGCGGTGACGCGATTCTCGGGACGGCGTGCGCCGGAACGAGAAGGGGCGGACATCATCACCCGCGAGGCGTACTCCCACGAAGTAATCAGCGCCGGATGGTGGCCAGGCGGGGGCGAGGTGAAAAGCGCGGCCTTTTACGCCTACGCGGCTCCGGAACCGGCGGGATACGGGCAGAGTCCGGTACGGCCTGCGGCCGCCTTCTACAGCCAGCAGATGCATGAGTTCTTCCTGCCTTACGACGAATTGCGCAAGGCGGCGATGCCGAAACAGGACTTGATGGATTTTCTGCAGAGCACGTACGCGGCGGCTGCGGATCTGGCGAAGTGGGACCGGGCGGCGCTGGAGAGATAATGCATCTGTCCGCTATCCAGCTGAAGGCTGACAGCTGAGGGCGGTTTATTGGGGCGGGGTGAGGGATTCGAACCCTCGGCAACCGGAGCCACAGTCCGGTGTTCTACCACTGAACTAACCCCGCCATACTCGCTATGAATTATAGCAACTCACGGCGAAAGCCGTCAGCGCGCCACTCGACGTAGCGCCGGCGTCCCGCCGACAACCCGTTAACTCGCGGATCTTATGGGTTTTGATTTTGGGATGCCGGCGGGACGCCGGCGCTACGAAAAGCAAAATGGGGGAGGGGCAGCGAGGGAAGAATTCTATCCGCGGCCTACGCCGACGTATTCGAATCCCATCGACCGCAAGCGTACGGAGTCCAGCAGGTTCTTGGTGTCGACGATGAGCGGGCGCTTGATCAAGTGCTTGATCTTGCTGAAGTCGAGCGCGCGGAACTCGGGCCAGCCCGTGCCAACGACCAAGGCGTCGACTCCCTCGGCGGCAGAGTAAGCCGACTCGCAGTAGCACACGGTACCGTTCAGTTCCAGGCGAGCGTCGGGAATCGCGACGGGATCGTAGGCCCGCACCCGGGCACCCTTGGCAATCAAACTCTGCGCCAGGCGCATGGACGAGGACCCGGCAACCGAGTTGGTGTTGGGCTTGAAGGCCAGGCCCAGGATGCCGACATCCTTGTTCTGCACCGACTGTACGAAAGTGGAGATTTTGTCGACGGTGCGATCCGCCAAAGCCTGATTCACTTCGCGGGCCGCGCTGAGCACCTTGAGCGAAACCCCATTCTCCCGCGCCAGTTCGGCCAACGAATCCATATCAGACTCAGCGAACAACCCGCCCATTCCGGCTCCGGGTTGCAGGCAGCGCGGCGCGATTTTCTTGTCGAGTCCCAGCGCCAGCGCCAGGTTGACGGCATCGGCATTCACCCGCTCACACAGGCTGGCCAGTTCGTTGATGAAGGAAATCTTGGTGGCGACGAAGGCAGTGGCTGCTTCGCGCACCAGTTCTGAGGTTTCGTGATTGGTGACGATCAAGGGCACACCGCGCATCACCAGGGGATGAAAGATCCCGCGCAGCGCCAATACCGCTTCGTTGGAGGAGGTGCCGAGGATGATCCGGTCGGGCCAGTTGAAGTCTTCGACGGCGCAGCCGGGAGTAAAGAACATGGGTTGCGACACGATGGTGGCGCGCAACGCCGCTTCCCGCACCTTTTTCTCGATTGCTGAAGCCGTCCCCACCGGAACCGGTGTGACCAGCGACAAGATGGGAGGCTTAGGCGACAGGCGCGCGATGCGTACTGCCAAGTCCGGCAAATGCTGAGGCGTATCTTCCGCCAGGAAAATCACCTGCGCCTTGCGCGCGAATGACTCCATATCGGTGGAGTACAGCAGGCGTCCAGAACGCACGTTGCGTTTGATGACTTCCGCAAGATTCTTTTCGAAGAAGGGGACGTTGCCCTGGGCCATCTCCACCATGCGCGAGCTGTCGGGATGGCAACAAATGACCGGGGTACCGAAGTCCGCCAGGCAGGCCGAAATGACCGTGCCCAGGTAGCCTGATCCGTAGACCCCGATTTGCATGAATTCTCCCGACCACCGGCAGCGCCCGGAAACCCGCTGGGGGAGCGGCCTCTGGCCCGGTCTGCTCAGCGCCCACCTTCTTATGTACGCCCGCCCCAGACCCTTGGCAACGCACGAGAGGGCCGTGTACTGGTGGCCAGCGACGAAGGTACTGCTGGCAGGAGGGGTGGCCCGAGGGAAATGCTGAAATGGCTGGAGTTGTGGGCGGGCCTAACGGTCGTGGGGCGAGACCAGGCTGCGGCCCAGGGTCACCCCGGCCAGATCCTTCCAGCGGTTGGGCTCTTCCTCGCGTACGAAGGTCAGTTCCTTGACCTCAATGCGGCGGCTGCCCTGGTACCGGGCCCAGAGGTCGCGGGCCACGACGAAGGCCTCTTCCGCCTGCGCTTCCGTGCTCATCTTGACGATGGTCAGATGGGGCATGTAGGGCCATTCTTCGACATTGGCGAGGGCGGCGGTATTCAGCTTGTCGTGGAGTTCCCGCATGCGGTAGGCGGCATGCTCGACCCGGATGAAGACGGTCGGGGTAACCGGAACAAAGGTCTCGACTCCGCTCAGCACGATTTCAAAGGGACTGGCCTGGCCGCAGATGTCTTCCAGGGTTTCGAGCGCAGAGAATTCGCTGGCTTGCAGAGGCCGCGGCGGGAGGATGGTGACATGGGCCGCCAAATGAGGCAATTCGGGATGCAGTTGCCGCCGCAGGTTCTCGACAAATTCCCCTACCGGATTCCTTACGTAAGCCACCAGGGCGTAACGGGCCGCTTGCATCATCGAGTTGAGATTATACGCCGGGTGTCCGGGCCGGCGTTAGGACACTCGGAGCCCTCGCAGCGGTCGGCTATAATCAAGGAGACCTCTTCACAGCAGTCGGGGCGTAGCGCAGCCTGGTAGCGCACCTGCCTTGGGCGCAGGGGGTCCGCGGTTCAAATCCGCGCGCCCCGACCAATCAACTTTCTGCCACTTCACGCGGATAGAGAGAGCTTCGACCCAGTTTCATAATCTTCTAAATCGACACTGTGCCCAGTTTTGTGCTCACCCAGCCTAGACATAGCCGATAAGACTGCATCCTCTGACGGGTGAACATAACGGCTGGAGATCGCGACCGAGACCGCGCCGCCTCAGGCCACTCTTGTTTCGCGAGGCGGGTAGAGATAGTTCTATCGTTTGCTTAAGCCATCACAAACTGATAGAGCCAATCTACTGCGTTGCCCCGGTCAATGAGTGTAATGGGGATGTTCAACAATGGTCCTGCGCGGCTCCGATAGCGGAGGACCTGGGCCGATAAAAACACTCTAACAAAGGGCCAAAAGACTCTGCTAGCCTATGTTCATGCCGCAGCCCGTCAAAGAGCGCATCGCAAAGTTGCGGGAAGAAATAGCGCAAATTAGCGACGCGAACCGCCTGTACTTGCAAGACGGCAAGAAGATACCCGAAGCACCCGATCACGAACGGCGACTTCAAAGGCTGCAGGAAATCCTCGACGAACTGATGTCCTTGACTGACTGGAAAAAGCCATGAACCACGGTTCAAATCCGCGCGCCCCAACCAATTCTTTCTGGACCGTTGATTTTCCACCCCTTGGAGAACTGCAGAGGTTGGGGCAATCCGGGCGTGGATGTAACCAACATCCGCTTCTGGCGTCTAATCAGCGAAGGGTGTATTCGAGGCGCTTTTCGGAGTGCACATCTGGTCTTCCGATCGACTATGAAATTGGTTCTCGTAGGAGCGCTGGCCGCGTGGTTGATTTCCAGCTCGGCCGTGGCGCAACCGGCGGCGGTTGATCGCGGAGCGCACCCTGCTGTATCTCCGGATGGCGCTTATATCGCTTTCCTCTCCAATCGAAGCGGGCAGAGTCAGGTGTTCGTCATCAGGACCGATGGAACTCACGAACGGCAACTGACAGCCTCACCAGAAGAAAAGAATCCTCCGCACTGGATGGATCGGAAGACTATTGCCTTCTCGCTGACGGAGAGTGACGATAGCCGCCTTTTTGCAATTGATCTGGGCGCGAAAAATTTGCGCGAGATCGGCAGGGTTCCGGGCAGAAATCCCATTCCATCTCCAGACGGCAAGCGAGTCATCTACATGGTGGGGCCGTGGACGGCGACCCGCTTCGTGCTCTCAGGATTGCACAACGAAGATCCTCGCCAACTGACCGATGGATCGTCCACCACGTGGACCCCCGCTTGGTCGCCAGACGAAAAGCGGATTGCCTTCACCCGGCGCGATGAGAACTGGCTGAAGGTGTGGGTAATGAGCGCGGATGGAAGTTCCCCGACACCGGTCTCACACGTGCCGCACGAAGAAGGCCAGGCGCAGTTCCCTGCCTGGTCGGCGGAGGGGAAGCGGTTAGCGGTGCAAGTCAATGGTGGCGCAAAAGACAAGCCGACCGCACACATCTGGACTATCGATCTAGCGTCGGACGCCGCGCAAAAGCTCAGCGCACACGATCAGCCATACCTCGACGAGACGCCGTCATGGTTCCCCGACGGCACACGGATCGCGTTCCAAAGCAATCGCACCGGCCGGATGGAGATCTGGGTAATGAACGCTGACGGAAACCACCCGCGGAAAGTTACGAAGTAGTCGCCAACGCCGAACGCCTGCAATAAGAAAAGGGCGGCTTACTCAAGGCCGCCCTGGATAGTTACTCACCGCTCGTTAATCTTCAGAACGCCCTCGCGGCAAAGGCATTCCCACCGCAAAGGAGAGCATCGAACAGCCTTGCGGCCAGGCGGTTCGACGTTTGGCGTCGCCCCCGGCGACGCTAAACCCTAATCGTGAGAAGCATCAGTGGGGTGGTCCGGGGAACGGGCCTCCCCCCGCTGGAAACTCACTCGTTCGAGATGGTCACCACCGTCCCGTCCAGTTTGGTCAGGCTGACAGTGAACTTCTCGTGGTAGGTCTGGGCCTTGTCCTGGAGATAGCTGATCGCCATGGCCTCGCCCAGGAGCATGGAGTAATCGGTATCGGTGCGCCAGTGGATGCCGGCGCCGACGCCGTGACCGAAGCTGACGTTGCGCGCCAGCTTGTTCAATTCGGTGTTGACCGTGATCTGACCCGCATCCGGACCGGTGTAGGGCACGAGCGATAGGCCATCGCTTGAAGGCACCAGCGGATTGGGGATCACGTAGTTGCCGTCGAAGAAGAACTTCAGGATGGTGATGCAGGCGCCGGCCACCGTTCCGTGTCCCGTGGGGTAGGACGGGTGATTTGGCGAACCCTCCGGGAACGTCTGTGCGAGCAGGTAGGTGCCGTACTTGCTGAAGCTGTGCGCCACCGCCTGGCAGTTCAGAACATTGGCGTTGGGATGAGCCTGGACTTTGCTCCCGTTCCCGCTCAGCACCTGGTGCACCAGCCCTCCGCCCCACTCCGGACGATGGGTCAAGTGAACCAGCCATTTCTGGTACCACACCTTATGCAGGGCACGAGCCGCAACTTCTCCGACCGACGCCGCGAAATCCGGTCCGCCGAAGGTATCGAAACCATTCTGCGTCTTGGATCCGACATACGGGTTGCCGGGATTCGGGGGTGCCTTCAGAGTGCCTAGCACCATCAAGGCGGTAAAGTATCCCTGGTACAGCACGTCCACGTGGGTGTAGGCAGCCATACCACGCGCGTCGTGCAGGTAGCGCCGAACTGGATCGGCTTGATTACGGATTCCGTTGTCGATGCCATTCTGGGCCTGCAGGAAGGTTGTGGTGTCGGTCATGTAGTCAATGCCCGGCAGGTAGGTGATGGTCTGCATGTCGAGCAGTTGAGAACCATAGGCGCAGGGAGTAATCATCAGCTGCGACATGTAGGGGCCGATGGTCTCACCCTGGAAGGCTCCGCGGAACAGCAGGTCGGTGGTGACATTGCCGTTGCCATCTCTGGGTCCGCGGTAGTCCTGGGCGGCGGTCAGTTCAGCTGCGGCGGCCTGCGCCGTGGCGTTGCTGCCGAAGTCGGTGAACGCTACGTCGCGCAGCATGGAGGCCCAGTACATCTCGATCAACTGGGTTCCGTAAGCCGCGCTGGCGACCTTATCGAAGGGTGGCACGATGGGAGGACTGTTCGGATCTCCGCTGGCCGGCGCATTGCCGAACTGCACCGAGTCCAGACACGCCAGATCAAAGGAATAGGAACTTTGGGGGCCGTTGAGGGTGCGGGTTCCACCGAGGATGATGGCCTCGAAGTCACTGTTCTTGCCGCTCTTCAGTGCCTTCTTGAACGAGGCCCACGCCGCCGGATTGACCAGGCAGATGTCATCCTGCAACAGCGGCTTGCTATAGCTGCCCGAGTGGTCGGAATAACGGTTTTCGTCGCCATTGGTGGTGTGGGGAGGAACGGGAACCAGCGAGTCAGCCGTCGCCCTTGCCAGGCGGAGGGCAAATGCCTGGGCGACGCGGGCGTTGCTGGCGGCAGGCAACGCAGCCGTACCCGCGGCGCTGGACTTGCTGGATTGGGCCAAAGCTGCCGGGGCGCTACCCAGCACACCCGCGGCCATGGTGGCGGCCGCACCGGTGCTAATCTTGCCCAGGAAGCTGCGTCGACTGCGGGAGATTAGAGCCTTGTGGTCTTCGGTTGGGGAGAGGCTGTCGGGCGAACGATCTACGGCTCGATTGCCTTGGGGGGTCCTTTTCATTGTCGGTCCTTTGCAAAGGGTTTGAGAAACAGCGCGTAGAGCCTGTAGCATTTTGGAATCCAAAATCGCCGGCCGGCGGGGGATTTCCGGCGGGTCGGCGCAAGCCTGCGGAAACCCGTCACTTACGTTGGATGTCCTTCTCCGATACCCCGCGGCGGCTGCCGGCGCGCACCGCGTGATTGTGCAGATTCCTGCGACCATGGCGAAAGAAACTTGCAAAATGTCGTGTTACGAGTCTACTTGTATCGCTTTACGAGTTATTGAATTGTCTCGTTGGGCGATATATTAAGACACACCACGGCGCCGGCGCCGTTCCTGGCAGCCTGCGGCGGACGTAGCCGCACCCGACCGCGCGGGCACGGGCCTGGAGGAGAACCAGCTAACCCGGGCCGGTCGCGGCTTTGCCGGCCGCGATCCGCAACTCTTGGTGATCAGGAGGTCTAGAGATCAGCAAGACGGAGGCGGCCGGTTGTGCAGGCGATCGTCCCGCAGAACCTCGAGCGGGCTGCGGCTATCAGGTACTTGGGGCCTGGGTCCAGAGACTCGCAAAACGCTGAAATGGGCGATGGGAGGAACCCACAGAAGCGCATCGGCCTCCAGTCTCTGCCTCGGGGCATCAAGGGAGGACGCGCTTGCAGCGGTGCGGTTCGTGGGAACGCAGAAGTGGTCGGAAAAGAGGGTAGCCTGCGCCAAGGCCAGAGAGACGCAGGCCAGCAAAACCAATAAAACGAATGATTTGCTACGATTTCCGTCCCGAAATTTGGCTTTCGAGGTCATTCCGTGCGCCTAGCATACTGGCGGCGCGCGAACTTTATCCTGCCAAAGATCAAAGGGGCAAGTGGACTAATTACTCCAGGCGTGGCAAATTGCGCGATATTCCTCGCCTGCAACCCGGCGCAGCGGCTTCAGGCCCACAGCCATTTCCCACTGGGGATTGCAGTAAGTTCGAAGACGCACGTCTGGCACCTTGCTTGGAGCAATTCCAGATCCTCTTGCTGGGCAGTTCCCTTCTGAGGTTGAAATGATCCGGCGGGCTGGGATTCCCGCCGGATCAACGTTTCCGCTCCGTCACCAGTTCGAGCGATGGGCTGGCTCGCACCACACCTACTTCATCAAGGTGACGACGGCCATGGGCACGGCCCCGGCCGGTATGTGCAGGCTCACCGGCGCATTAGGTTCGCTCAAGGTGCCATCGACCTGGGAGACGGTCAAGACATGTAGAAAGCCGAGTCGATCGACCACGTAGAGGAAATTCCCTGTCGGATCGAGCTTGAGGTGGGCCGGGATGGAACCGGGCGCCAGGCTGAAGTGTTGCAGTTGGGTCGGCTTGGAAGGCGCGGTGGTGTCATACACCGAGACCGTAGCGGAGCCGGATTCACTGGTGTACAAACGCGTGCCGGCAGTATTTTCCGCCAGCCAGCAGATCAAACTGCCGGTGTCAGCGACCTGGTTCAGCAAGGTCAGATTGCCGAAGGTGTCGTAGCTGAAGACACCCACCTGACTGCTCATCGGCAGACCGGTAAACACGGCCTTTTGCGTCCCCGGTTCCACGACTGCACCCAAGGTTGCGGTAGGAGCAATGGCTTCGCTGATTTCGGTCAGAATGCCAGAGGCGTTGGCCTGGTAGGTCACGAGCTTGTCGTTCATAAACTCCACCGCAAAAAACTGGACCAGTTTGCCGGGTCGAGGCAGGACCTGCGCCGGTGAAGTTCCGATGGGGAGATTGAAGGTGGAGCCGGTGTTCATGGTGAGTACCCCGGTGGTAGCCACGTCAAAGGTGGTGTAGCCCGGAACCCCGCCGGTCTGGCCGGGGTCGGAGGCCTTGTTCACCGCCATCAAGATGGAAACGTTGTTGGGCAGCACGTTTTCCTTGAGCGCCAGGCTGACGGGATCCTGCCCTCCGGAAGCGAAGGGCGAGCCGACGATAGGCCGCATGCTTCCGTCCGTATTGATGTTGTATACCGTGATGGAGTTGCTGTGGCCGTTGACCGCAAACATCAAAGTGCCGGCACTGTTGGCGATCATCTCGCCGTCAGAATCGAACTGAGGATCGGACTGAATACCAGTCACGCCGAAGCCCTTGGTCGGGTATGGCGAATGGGGGAGCTTAGTGAGCTTTCCAGTGCCGTCATTGCTGAAACCTTCGACCACGTTGCCGTGGAGGTTGGCACCGTTGATCTCAACGTAAACGAGATTCAGCTGGGCATGGGCCGACACCGAGAGCAGCGAACCGGCCAGCAGCGCACCCGCTGCGAGCATTGCCCCATACGCGAGTTTCCGGGAAATTCTGGCTACTGCCATGGTTGTCCTCCTGAATGTTGACCCTTCTGGGTTGAAACTGGGCCCCGTTGAAACGGCGTGTTCTGGACAGGCGTCCTGCAACTCGCCGCAAGATCCCCACAAATGTCTTAGCGGCAGCCCTTGAGGCGCGGAACAGTACGACATTTGCGGACGGATTGCTAGTGGGCAAAAGACTCTGTGAAGGGGCTTGCAGTTTCTCCAGTTTGGCCCGTGGGAAACCGCGTCCGGAGAGCCAATAACGCCCCTCGGCAAGCTGTCAGCGGAGGACGTAAATTGTTGATTCTTCGTGGGAAGATCGCTATGCGCGGCGAAACCAGTTTCAATCCGATTCGCCGCCAAGGCTGCCGCTTCTACGCCTTTCAGCTAATGCGACCGCGTCCTCGACTGCCTTCGCCAGTCGCCGGGCGCGTGCTTCGGGGTCGCGGTAATAGAAGATTCCGAACAGGTGCCCGCGACGGCGCGACATCGACATGAGATTCCAGCCTTCGCCAGCTCGCGGATTGCGTGCGAAGGCCACTCGCAGGATGGGTGGCAATTCCCGCTCCGCTTCCGTGGTCAGCAGCAGCCGTTCAGCAATCTGCTCGGCTCGACGCTGGCGGGCTTCTGCGCTTTTTACATCGGTGATCCAGTTGGCGATGTCTTTTCGTGTGGAGTAATTCAGCTGGTCGAACCAGCGGCGCAGAGCACGGTCCCCGGCCAGCGCGCGGGCTAATTCGAGCGGCACCGTGACCGTGCGCTCGGCCAGATCGGGCTCCATGCGAAACTGCGCGACTGTGCCGGGAGCGGCTTTAGCCCCGGCCTGCATGCGCTTGTTGACGATCATGATGTGGCCGCCGTGGCGGCTGGGAAACAGCGAGGTGCGAAATGCGAAACCATTGATGTCTCCGCTCACTTTGAGCCGACCGCGGGTTCCCCAAACTTTGAAAACGTCGAACGGCGTGCGAATGATGATCCAGTTCAAGCGCGAGGCGGGGCGTTCCAGCGTAGCGCGGAATGATTTGGCGATCGGCTTGGGCATGGGCGCGGAAGCGAATCAAATGGAAATCTATCACGGAGGACGCGGAGCAGCAGGACACACTCATTAACATAGGCGAGCGGCGGGCGCGGGCGCCCGCCAGACAGCCGACGAGGACGCCGGCGCTACGTTCAATCGTCGTCGGGATCGCCGTGCGGTTTGTGATCGTTGGGAAAGTGGCTGGCGTCGAATTGCGCAGGGATCATCTTGAAGGGCAGCGGCGTCTGGCTGAAGTTGAAGCAGTCGGAGAAATCGTCGGCTGCGACGTCCGCGTAAGGCATGCCAGGAGAGATCGTGCCTAGCCCATTGACCTCTTCAATGAACTTCAGAATGCTGCCGAAATCATGTTGCGCGTGGGAAACGAATGCAGCTTTCGCATAGGGCGAGACCACGATCAAAGGCACGCGAAAACCGAATTCGTATGAGTTGATGACCTTGGGCGCCACATGGTCGTACCAGCCTCCCCAATCATCCCACGTGATGAAGATGGCAGTATCAGACCAATACTGGCTCGTGCCAATCGCGTTCACCACTGACGCAACCCACGACGGCCCCAGGCCGGTGTTTCCCAAGGCATGGTCGGAACTCAAGTTGTCAGGCATGACCCAGCTCACTTGCTGGAGTTGACCGGAGGCAATGTCCGTCAACACCTGCGTCTGGGGGATGACAACATGATTCACCCAATCCGGCCCAGTGCAGTTGTTCCCCGAGGGCACACACATGTGTTGAATTGCGTTCGGCCCAGTCCAGATCGAACCTGCATTGGGCGCGTAGTACCGCCAACTGATTCCCTTAGCGTTGAGCAAATCGGTCAGCGTGGCATGCTCGAAGCACGGAAATTGGGTGGTGGTCTCGTTCCCCGCGGGATCAACCATGAAAACGTATGACATGGGATCGGAGATGCACCCGTTGATGCCGCTGAGGTTGTTGGGCGGATTAAACGGATTCCCCGCCGCAAACAGGTTGCTGGTCGCAGTTGGTGCTGACGTCCCGGAAATGATGAACTGGTGCGCCGGAAAACTCGGGCCCTGGTTAGTCTGGAACATGCGATCGCCGAACGTGTACTGCTCCGCGAGTTGGAAGTAAGAGTCCACTTCCGAAGGATTCACGTAGTAGAACTGCGGATTGGCAGGCGCGCAGCCGGTTACTCCAGGTGGGCAGTTCACGGGGATCTGGTCGGCGCCATCCATCTTGCCGTTGTCGTACATGAGCGTAAACGCCGGGTGGCCATGGCCCAGGTCGTAGGTAGTCACCAGCGACTCGGGCGCTAAAGGAATGGTCTGGCCCAATGAATTGACGCCGCTGTTCGCGATGTCAGCATTGGGCAAGCCATGGAAGAGATTGTCCGGCGTGCGGTTCTCCTGGAAGATGACCACCACGTGCTTGATTTTCGAAGCCGCAGTTGGAGACTGGGTTGGCGATGTGGATGAGCCTCCACCGCAGGCGCCGAGACTAAGCAGCAAGCCCGCCGTCAGAACCAGCAAGCCGGTAAACAGCAGAGTTACGCGTCGGCCCATGGAAGTGATCTCCTGGATTCCGTTGAGTGATGCATCCAGTCTATGGCTGGTGCGTTTTGTAGCCGATGGAAGGAGTCAGAGGCCTTTACAGGCATCTCCCTTTGGTAATAACCCGAATAGCACCCCATTAGTTGCTGTTAACCTGATTTAAACATTTAGTGCCTATGATGAGGGTGGAGGGTACTGATGGCTGCACCCCGGGGTTCTAGGTTCGCACTACCGGTCCAGGTAGCGGCCGTGTGCTATCGCCGGCGGGGGCAGGCGATTGATTTCCTGCTGGTAAACACCAATGGCGGTGGCAAGTGGACCTTCCCCAAGGGCGATCCTGAGCCCAACATGTCGCACAGCCAGGCAGCCCAACGCGAAGCCTGGGAAGAAGCCGGGGTTCGCGGACGTATCGAGCCGCGGCATTTCCACCTGTACATTCACTCCAAAGGCGTGTTCTGGAAGAGTCCCGGCGTCGAAGAGTTCCTGGTGAAAGCCTTCCTCCTTGAGGTGGCACAGGCTGGAAATCCCCCGGAGCCCATGCGCAATCCAACCTGGTACGCACCTGAGGAAGCCAGAAAGATCCTGGCCAAAGGGCGCGAGGTGAAGTATGCCCGCGAACTGGAGGCCGTGATTGACCGTGCCCTGGTGCATATAGGCGCTGACCCTCGACTGATTCGACCAGCCGCACCTCAACGTCCGTTGCGCCCTCTGCGTTAAGCCTTTTCCTGATTCGCCCCTCTCATGAGACGATTGAATCGCGATGATCCAGTTGTCCTCTGCCGGAAAACGCTATGGCCACAAGCTTCTGTTCGAGGGAGCGGACTGGCTGATCACGCCTCGCGACCGGGTTGGCCTGGTGGGCGCGAACGGGACCGGCAAATCCACGCTGATGAAGGTGCTGGCGGGCATGGAGACCCTGGACTATGGCTCCATCAGCCGGGCCAAGGGCATTAGCGCCGGGTACCTGCCACAGGATGGGCTGGCGCTTTCCGGGCGCAGCGTGTTTGCCGAATGCATGGCGGTGTTCTCCGAGCTGCGCGCCATGGAACAGGAGATGGAAGACCTGACCCGGCGGATGTCGGAACTGGACCACGCTTCGCATGAGTATGCGCAGGTGGCGGATCGCTATCACCGCCTGGAGCACGAGTTCCAGACCCGCGATGGCTACGCCATCGAGGCCCAGGTGGGAACAGTCTTGGCAGGGTTGGGGTTCCAGAAAGAGGACTGGCCGCGGCAGACCGAGGAATTCTCCGGCGGATGGCAGATGCGCATCGCGCTGGCCAAGCTGCTGCTGCAACAGCCCAACCTGCTGCTGCTCGACGAACCCACCAACCATCTGGATCTTGAGGCGCGCAACTGGCTGGAAGAATATCTGGCCAACTATCCGCACGCCTACGTGCTGATTTCGCACGACCGCTACTTTCTGGATGTAACCATCGGCAAGATCGCGGAGATCTGGAACCAGCACATTCATCTTTACACCGGCAATTACGACAAGTATCTCGACCAGAAAACGCAGCGCCTGGAACAGCTGGAAGCCGCCGCACGCAACCAGCGCGAGCGCATTGAGCAGCTGGAAGTATTCATCAACCGTTTTCGCTACACCGCCACCAAGGCCAAGCAGGTGCAGAGCCGGATCAAAGAACTCGAAAAGATGGAACGGATCGAGCTGCCGCCGGAAGAGCGGACAATCCATTTTTCATTTCCGCAGCCCAAGGCGAGTGGCAGGATCGTGGCCGAGTTCGCAGACGTGTCCAAAAATTACGGGGAGAAAAACGTTTTCCGCGGCGTCAGCTTCATGATCGAGCGCGGCGACCGCATCGCGCTGGTGGGCGTAAATGGCGCAGGGAAATCGACCCTCATCAAGCTGCTTGCCGACGCTGAGCGGCTAACCAGCGGCGAATACCGCTTGGGGCACAACGTCCGGGCCGACTACTTTGCCCAGGACCAGTACAAGGAACTGGATCCGGACGCGCGCATTCTCGACGACCTGGGTGAACTCTCACCGCGTTCCACCGAAACCGAGCTGCGCAGCTTGCTGGGATGTTTCCTGTTTTCCGCCGATGACGTGTTCAAGCGCATTGGCGTGCTCTCGGGCGGCGAGCGCAATCGCTATGCCCTGCTGCGCATGCTGCTGCATCCCGCCAACTTTCTGCTACTCGACGAGCCCACCAATCACCTGGACATGCGCGCCAAAGACGTCCTGTTGAAAGCGCTTTCGGATTACACCGGAACGGTAGTGTTTGTGTCGCACGACCGCTATTTCATCGACAAACTGGCGACCCGGGTGTTTGAAGTGGGCAGCAGGCGGGTGGAAGTCTATCCCGGCAACTACGAAGACTACATGTGGCGCAAGCAGGGCGGGGCGGAGGCGTTGCAGGCCACGGTTGCGGTGTCGTCGAAGACAGTTCAGCCGACGAATGGAGATCGCGCGGCCGCGGCGGTTCCGGCTGACGCGAAATCAAAGCGGCTGAATCCGATCAAGCGCAAGCAGATGGAAGAGCGGTTCGAGGAAATCGAGCAGGAGATTGCGGACTTGGAGACCGCTATCGCCGAGTGCGAGGCTGGGCTGCAGAACTTCGTCAGCGCGGAAGAGACGCAGCGGCTTATTCAGGAACTGGCCGAGCACCGGGGGAAACTGAAGGGCCGGATGACGGAGTGGGAAGAGTTGGGACAGGCACTGCAGGGCTAGGGGTGGTCGTTCGGGAAACACCGGTTTTGTCCGTACGCTCGGTGCTTAGGAACCGCGAGGAATGAGCCGGCATAACTGGCGAAACCACTTGGTATAGGGCGGCTTATGGGGACAAAGAGGAGCAAGGCCGAGGCGCAGAGAATTCTTAGAGAGGCAAAGGTATGCTTTATCACGGCTAGGAAGTACAAGTCTGGTTTCGAATTGCTGCGCGAAGAGGAATCACCGAGGCCCAGTTTAGGGCTATTGCAGCTTCCCGTATTCTGCTTTGGCTTCCTTCAGGATGGGAATGTCCGGATCGGCGTCTTTCCAGAGGGTGAGAAAGTCTTTGTAGGCGCTCCTGGCTTTGTCTTGCTCTCCCGACAGCGCGAAAGCCCGGCCCAGTTGCAAGTGTGCCAGTGCGCCGATGGGCTCGCTCCGCACCGCGCCCGGGTGATCGAGAATCTTCTGAAACTCCGCAGCGGCCTCGGCGCCTTTCTTGGCTGCTAGATATGCTTCGCCGTGGACGTAAACCGGATAAAGAATGAAATTCAAGGTCAGAAGATTGCCTCCAAGTTCGTAGGGCGTTGCGGCAGCGAAAGAATCGGTGGCCACGCTGCTAACCTTACCCTGAAGTAGAGCCGCAGCGTGAATCGTAGGCAAGTAGTTGAACTGCACAATCGTGTCTTCCGGAAAGCGCCTTCCCAGATCGTCGGCCAGCCGCCTCGCCTGTTTGGAATCGCCTGCCATTCCCAGCCCAATCGCCGACAAAGCCTCCACATCCTTGCCGTTTGAGGACGCAAGTGCGGTTTGGGCCTGCCGCTTAGCCACATCCGTATTGCCGACCAGCGCCTCGCGTACCGCCGCTTGCGCCTCATAGACCGCCGCCGCTTCTTTGTCGTCCCCTTTCTGAGCGGACTCGACTGCACGCCGCGCCAAGACCCGCGCCTTGGCGAGCTGCCCGCCATACAGGGCTGTATCGGCTTCAAAGTTGAGCATTTGGTCTTGGTATCCCGCCTTGCCCTGAACAAACACAGCTTCCCGCTCCATTGCCGCGGCGTCGTGCTGAAGGAAGTCAGCCCAATAGAGGTTCACGTGAATCTCGGGAGAGTCAATTTTCTTGGCTTGCGCCTCCCGCACCGTGGCTTTGGCTTGGTCCAGACGGTTGAGTTGCAGGTATCCGTTGACGAGATTCGCATACCTGTTCCCGGTGGCGGGACCGATTCTCACGGCCTTTTCGAACGCGGTGATGGCTTTGTCGTAGTCGCCCAGTTGGCTGTAGATGATGCCCAGATTTGTATACGGAGCTTCACGTGGGTAGGTTTGCGCCAACAATTCAAAGACCTTGCGGGCTGCTTCCAGATTCCCGGTCACTACAATTTCGTAGTGCGAGGCAATGTAGAGCCTTTCCCGCTCGCTCAAGTGCTCTCGCAATTCATAGGCTCGGCGGACACTTTCAGTCGCACGGACCGTCTCGTAAAGGTTGAAGTAGCTCGTTCCCATCCTTGCATAAGCCATGGCGAAATTCGGATCGAGGCTGATCGCCTGCTGGAACAACGGGACCGCAGCCTCGTAATCGCTCTTTACGACCATGGCCTGATACCCGAGGCTGTAGGCTTTGAGGGCCTCAAGCGATGGCGTGGTCACGTTTTCCGGCGGCGCGTCATACTTCTGCACCGAGGCCAGCGATTCGCCCAGTTTGCTGCGGATTTCCGAAGCCACCTTCCCCAAGGCGTCGAGCACATGGTTTTTGTCCGTGGCCTGCGCCTCCGCGCTCCCCAGCGAGTCTCCGTTTGAGCAGTTGACCGCTTTCAGGGTCAGAAGGTACTCGGTGCCAACTTGTGCAATCGCCCCATCCAGCACCGCCGCGCTGGCGGTGCGTTGGCAGACTTCGCGGGCCAGATCGTGAGTAACGCGGGCGTCCTTAGGCTGGGCCATTAGAGACAACGTCTGGGTGATGCGCTCGTCCGACAGCAGATTCAAGAACGGCGACTGCTCCAGTTGAGCGGAGAGCCCTTGCCGCAACGCGCCGTCGAAAACGGAATCACCCGTGGTGTTGGCGAAGTCGGCGAGCACGACCGTGTCCTTGTCGGTGAGCTTGGCTGGACGGCTGGAGACCAGGACCACGACCATGACCGCGACCAGCAGCACCCCGGCCGCCGCCAACCACCCACGACGAAGGCGGACCAGCGCTGCAGGTGCACGGGCAACTCCGAGCCCCAACTCAACCCGGTAAGTCTGCACCGTCGGCTCTTGGTTGCCCTGGTCTCGGTGTTCCGTGACTGGCGCGACAAACCGGTATCCCCGCTTGGGTACGGTCTCGATGAATTGCGTTCCTGCGGAAGTCTCCCCCAGTACTTTGCGCAGGGCGGAAATATTGACGGTCAGGTTGGCCTCTTCCACGAAGCTGTCGGGCCACACCTGCTGCATGAGTTCGTCCTTGGTCAGCAGCCGGCCGCTGCTCTGAACCAGGGCGACCAGAATCTCGAACGCCTTCGGCGGCAGTGAAACCGGCTCGCCCCCGCACAGGAGGAGATGCTCCCGAGGGTCGCAGCGGAATTTTCCGAATTCGTACAAGACCTTTGTTTCCGGGGGCATGACTATCTTTGGAACTTCTTTGGAATTTACCTAGAAATTCTTAACTAGCCACTAAGGACAATTTTGAGTGGCACCGCCTAGATTGCTCCTCGGGCCGGCGGTCTGGCGGCGATTCGGACAGATTCTAGTGGAAGCTGTGGGAAGCCACAAGAGTCTGACCGACAGCCCGGGGGATCAAAGGCCTTTAAATCACAAAACAAAAAAGGAGAATTTTGCAATGAGCAGTTTGACCTCCCTCACGAAGTTTCTATTGGTGCTTGTCCTCGGCGTGGCTACGCTGGCGGCAGTACCTGGCGCGGCCGCCCAAGCGGATGTGGCTCACTTTGACCTGTTTCCCAATCCCAAGTTTGTGAGCTGTCTGGGAGTACCGGGCGGGCCTACGCCCAAGGCTCACGTTACGGTCTTCCGCGGCAAACTCAACGACACGCTGGTGCTCTCGGCCCAGAACATCAAGCCAGGACTAGCCTTCGACATGTTCACGGTGCAGCGCACCAATCTGCTCCATGACCACACTGTTGATCCGGCTTTCACGGGGAGCTTCGGATTCGCCTGGTATCAGTCGGACCTCCAAGCCAACAGCGAAGGCAAGATCAACGCAACCATCAAAACCATTCTGCTGGACCAGATCTTCGGATTCGATCCGGAGCTCAGCAATCCCAGCCCGGTTAATACCTTCCACGTGGGCTTCTGGTTTAACAATCCCAACGATGCCAACGTCGATGGATGCACGTTCGATGTGACCAAGCCGACACCGTTCAACGGCGAGCATCAGGCTGGCCCCCTGGCCATGATCAGCGTGCCTGACGCTACCACTAACCTCGGTCCGCTGTGCACCAACCCCAACACCGACACCGAGCCGGCCACTTGCAACCCGTAGTCGATGTGAATACCACCCTGTGATGCGGGCGGGAGCACGTATGGGAAACATGCCTCCCGCCCGGCACATGATGGCGTTCAGCGGAAAGGTACGACTCCGTAGTTTGAAACCGCGCTGGGAAGCGGTTGCAGCCGCCCCAGCGCATGGCACAAGAGGAGACAGGGTATTCGAGGAACACTTTGGCGTGGATGAACGTGACGCGGTTCGGCTCCACGACTAGTTCTTAGCTTTTTGTCTGGGTGTGACCCTGTTCAGAACGAACTCCTGTACCAGGCTGCTCAGCATGCGCTCGCCGGTGGAGAGAAAGAAATTCTGAAACACTAGCCCCGCGCCGCGGTTCGATGCCGGATAGTAGAGGTTGGAGAGAGCAGACGAGCCCAGATCCCCACCTATGCTCGAGTAGTTGGGTTGCAACCGTCCATTGTCTCCTCTGCAGACGAGTGGGCTGGAGAGCGCGTGGAGAGCGCGAGACTTATTTGTCCCCGTCCCCTGGTAGTAGTAACGGGGATCCTGGCGCAGCAGCGAGGGCAGGATCGCACCACCGATCATGATGTCGGAAAAGCCGTCGGCAGCGGCAGCGCCAAAGCGCTCGCCGTAACCCTTCGCACCCTGGACGTAGTTGGGAGTGTCACCTGCCTGGTTGATGCCGGCAAGCGCACCTACCCCGAGAACGGTGAAAACGTCGGAGGAGGTCTTTAGGGCGAGGTGGAACTTCAGCCGAGTGGTAAGCGGCGCGGGGTTGGGATCATAGACGACGTAGAAATTGGGGAGGACGCCGAAGACGCGCTGCGTCTCCTCGATCTTGACCTGCTCGGTGGCGACTTCCTCCGGCGTATAAACCACCCTTACCGTGGTCGTCGCCTCCGCGATATGGAGCTTGCTGTCGGTGAGGATCAGGTACTGGCCTGGATTGAGGACAAGATCGGGCGAGGTCCAGTCGGCAAACTCTTGGGCGGTAATGGTGACGCGATAGGTTCCGGGAGCGAGTTGCTTGAACTCAAAGAATCCGTTGTCGTCCGACAGGACCTTGCGAGGATCTTTGAGGCCATGGCCTTGGAGGACGACGGTGGCGCCGGAAAGGGTGTCGCCGTTCACATCGGTTACAGTGCCGGTAATATGTCCTGTCCCCGGCTGCGGCGCGTTGGTGTCCTGTGCCGCCAAGGGCGCGGCTATCGCAATGACCGCCAAGATCAGCAACCAGACTCGAATGTTTTTCACAACAATAGCTCCAATAACCCCAGGTGGAATGTGACTTAATTTTACCGTACCAGTTCCGGTCGCCCGCAACTTCCGGAGGTTCAATAAGCAGGTAGGAATTGGATATGTTATGGGTTGATCAGCGGGGTGGATGGAAGAGGAACGGTATTCCAGGTGAGCCCATAAATACGATTACGGCACGGCGGGCGTGGGGACCATCGGCTGCGCCGACGACCGCCTTTGGCTGACGGCTGAACATCGGAAGTTCGGTGGTTCGTTTCAAGCGTCTGGACGGGACGCGGGTCGCATCTCCAGCTCAGCCGCCAGTGAACTGGCGGGCTACTATCAGTGGTCACTACGGGACCTGGCTCCCGTGGGCAAGACCGCTACCTTCCGCGACCGTACAAGCTCTTCCGTAACCTGCGCGGGCACTAAAGTCCATGCGATAGTCAGCGAGTGGCCAATAGGCCAAAACTCTAAGACCCGCCGCATGCGGCTGCCGCTCGTTTCAGCTCGCACGGAACCAAGGAAGGTCGGAACCAATGTTGCAGCCATCAGACAGCACACCCAAGTCTCAGTTTTCGTCGAACCCAAACTCGTTTGCTCCGGTCAAAACCGTAGGCGCACCCATGGAGCAGGCCACCATCGGCCGCTCGCTCGTCATAAAGGGCGAGGTCAGCGGCTCGGAAGCGTTGTTCGTTGACGGAAAGATCGAGGGCACCATCAATCTCACCGATAACCGCGTGACCATCGGGCGCAACGGCAGCGTGGCGGCGAATATCACTGCCCGTGAAGTCGTCATCATGGGCAAGGTCACGGGAAACATCGAATGCAGTGATCGCCTGGACATCCGCAGTGAAGGCTCGCTGACGGGCGACGTGGTCACGCAGCGCATCAGCGTGGAAGACGGCGCCATACTCAAAGGCAGCGTGCAGGTGCGCGCCGCCGAAGGCAAGAAAGACCAGCATCAGCAGAAGGTGGCCACGATCGAGCAGCCCAAGGCTGCCGCGGCCGCCGCGGGTCACTAAACAACTGCTCGGCAACGGGAACGGATCCAGGAGGCACGCGATGCTGCGTGCCTCTTATTTGTTGTCGCTGTCTTCCTTCTTTAAGTCAAGCGCGGCGGAATTCATGCAGTAGCGCAGGCCGGTCGGAGCTGGGCCGTCTTCGAATACGTGCCCCAGGTGGGCGTCACAGCGGGCGCAACGCACCTCGGTGCGGACCATGCCGTGACTGCCGTCGGTGTGGACGACAACGGCTTCGTCCTCGGTGGGCCGCCAGAAA
Source organism: Terriglobia bacterium (assembly GCA_020073665.1). GTDB lineage: Bacteria > Acidobacteriota > Terriglobia > Terriglobales > Acidobacteriaceae > JAIQEU01. The sequence continues at coordinate 250,919 of JAIQEU010000009.1, read as the reverse complement.
CTGGGCCAGCCGCTGCCCGAGTCGAACTTGGTTTCAGAGCTAAATAGCGGTTGCCCACAGCAGACGCAGGCATACACTCCGGCATCTTTCGTCTTCCAATATTTTCCGGTGAAGGCCGGCTCGGTTCCGGCTTTGCGGGTGACGTAGTACTGGTCGGGCGATAGCTGTTTCTGCCACTCTTGGTCGGGCTTGACGACTTTGTCTGCCATAGGAGTCCCTGTTAGCTAGATTTCAATGATCATGTCTTCGAGGCGGGTTGGGTACTGGTTCAGTATCTCGCCCTTATCTTTGCGCACGACCACGGTATCGGAATGACGGAAGCCACCCCAGTCGGGGTCATAGACACCGGGCTCGCAGCTGAAGGTCATACCTTCTTTGAGGACGGTCTTGTCCCCTTCGGCGATCCACGGGGCCTCGTGGGCTTCCAGCCCGATGCCGTGGCCGGTGCGATGTTTCAGGAATTTTTCGAACCCGGCTTTACGGATCTGATCGAGGCTTTTCTTGTCCACGTCCTCGGCAATGGCGCCGGCTTTCAGGTTTTCGGCGCCGGCGTCGTGGGCCGCGAGCATGGCGTCGTAGAGGCGCCTGGCGTAATCCGTGGGCTTGCCGACACAGAACGAGCGTTCACACTCGACGTTGTAGCCACCCACCTGGGCCCCCAAACTCAGGATCAGCGCGTCGCCGCTTTTCAGCCGATCCTTGCTGGGAGTGGCGTGGGGGAAAGCGGAACGCTTGCCGAAGGGCACCAGGCCGCCGAAGGGCGCGTCCACCCCGACGCCGACGGCGTCGCGCAGTTCTTTCGACATCTTGTCGGCCACCGCGTCGGCCGTGGCTTTCAGTATCTGGTCCTCGGTGACACTGCCATTCTTCTGCACGAATTCACGCCCGGCCGCGACGGTGAAATCGGCGAAGTACATGGCGCGGCGCATGATGTTCAACTCGTCTTCGTCCTTGACCCGGCGCATAGTCTCGATCAGGTCGCCGGCGTCAACGATGGTGGCCTGGGGAGCTCCTAACTTTATCTGTTGCATGCGGCCCGGCCTGGGTTCCTCCACGCCAATGCGGCCGCCGCCAAATCCGCGCTTGGCGATGCGTTCAAAAATCCAGCGCACCCGGTTCACCGGTCCGGGGAAATCGAAGTAGGACTCGTAGTCCTTCACCCACCAGAGCTTCACCTGGTCGGACTCCAGTTCGGGGATGAACAGGGCCGGCTCCCCTGACTCGGGGATAAGCGCCGCCAGCGGACGTTCGGTGGAGAGATGGAAGTACCCGGTGGTATAGATGACGTTGGTCGCGTCGAGCAACACCAGCGCGTTTAGCTTGCGCTTCTTCATCTCAGCCTGCACCTGCTGGATCTTGCGGCGATACCAGTCGGGCTGCAGGCGGTCGTGGGCGCCGAAGTCGGCCATGGCAGTGGTCATGCGCAAACGCCGTGCCCGGCCAAAGCTGCTGACATCTGCGGTGACGCTCAGCGCCGCTGCACCTGCCGCGGTGCGCAGAAACTGCCTTCGGGTAGCCATGAGACCTCCGTTGTGATGTTCGATGAAGTCTGGAGAGCCACCTATATTAGCGCAGAATCTTAGACCGCAGAGGGCGCCGGGGTCCGCTGGGCCCCGTGTCTCTTCGCGGATGTTCTCCGCGCCTTCGGCGGCTTGGAAAACCGGCTTCCGACCTTTCTAGACAACTCCTCCGCCTGCCAATACACTTTCTAGTGCGGCTGCGGCATGCCCGCGGCGAGCATCCCTATGCGCCTGGTTACCTTTGACGACCCTACGCGGCAGTCCCGCATCGGCGCCGCCATCAACGATGGCCGGATTGTCGATCTGCATTCCGCCTGTGCCCTCTACCTGCGCGACGTGGAAAGCGAGAGCGCGTTCTACCGTTTGGCTGACGCCCTGGTGCCTCCAGACATGCGGGCGCTGTTTCGTGGGGGCGACACCAGCCTGGAAGCCGCGCACAAAGCGCTCGACTACGCGCTGCATCATGACGATGGCGCCACCGGGCCGCGTGGAGAAGCCATCTTTTATGCTCCGGAACAAGTCAGGCTGCGGGCGCCGATCATCCCCAAGAAGTTCTTCCACACTGCCGGCAATTTCCGCGAGCACCATGAAGAAGCTACCAAGGCCGGGTTCTCACATCCCGTAATGCCCTGGATTGTGTTTTTCCAGAACGTCGACGCCATTATTGGACACGAGGAACCGGTGATTTATCCCGAGCACCTCACCCAGGAACTGGATTACGAACTGGAACTGGCAGTGGTGCTGAAAAAGAGCGGCAAGCACTTCACCCCCGAGGAAGCCAGCGACTATATCGGCGGCTACGTCATTTTCAACGACATCACGGCGCGTGACATCCAGCGCCGTGAGATGAAATCCGGCGTGTTCAGTTTCTGTAAGGGGATCGATACCTTTTGCCCGCTGGGGCCGTGGATTGTGACCGCGGACGAGATTCCCGACCCGCACAAACTGGCGATGGAGTTGCGGGTAAATGGCGAGTCGCGACAGCGTTCGCATTCCAGCAAGATGTCGGTGAAGATTCCCGAGATTCTCTCGCACTACTCGCCGATGGGCTATGCCGCCGGCGACGTGGTTTCGACCGGCACGGTTTCCGGCGTGGCGGCCTTCAGCGGCGATCCCAAGGCCTGGTATTTGAAGGTGGGCGACGTGATGGAGTGCGAGATCGAAAATATCGGCATTTTGCGGAACCGCGTCATCTCCTGGGAAGAAGCTTACGGGCACAAGCCCGCGGCTTTGGCTACGCAGGAAACGGCGAAATAAAACAATTCACCACAGAAGCACAGAGTCACAGAGAGAACCGATCTTCTTTCTTCTCTGTGACTCTGTGTCTCTGTGGTGAAACGAGATTCTCATGGCATCTAACTCCAAAATCTGGGTCAGCGAGCATAACGCGCGGCCGGAAATTCGCTCGGCCTTTCCGCGGGCCACGGTGCGTTTTTACGACACTACACTGCGCGATGGCGAGCAGACGGTTGGGGTGGTGCTCTCTCCCCAACAAAAGCTGGAAATCGCACGCAAGCTCGATGAACTGGGCGTAAGCCGCATTGAGGCTGGGTTCCCGCGGGTGTCTCCTGAGGACGCAGAGGCCATCCAGTTGATGCAGAAGGCGAAACTGAAGGCTGAGCTTTGGGGCTTTTCGCGCGCGGTGAAGGCGGACGTAGAAGAGCTGGTACGGCTGGGTCTGGGCGCTTCGGTGATCGAGTCTCCGACCAGCGACATCAAGCTGAAAGCCTACGGCATCTCGCGCGACGAATTGTTACGGCGCGTGGTGGGCGCAGTTTCCGCTGCCAAGCAGAACGGGATCACGGTTGCCTTCTTCGCCGTAGACGGCACGCGCACCGAACTCGACTTCCTGAAGAAGGTGTATCTTGCCGCGCTCGACGCGGGCGCAGCCGAGATCGTGGTAGTCGACACCATCGGCGCCTGTGGGCCGGAAGCGGTTGAGTTTCTGGTGCGTGAAGTCTGCGGCTGGGTGGGTAGAGACGTTGCCGTTCACTACCACGGCCACAATGATTTCGGCATGGCGACGGCCTGCGGGGTCGCGGCGGTGCGTGGGGGAGCTTCGTGGATCCAGGGCACTATCAATGGCATGGGCGAACGCGCGGGCAATGCGGACATCTGCGAGATCGCCCTGGCTCTGCGCTGTCTATACGATGTTCCGGTTGCCCTCGACCTAACCAAGGTGCGCGAGGTTTCTCAGGCGGTCGCAAAAGCAGCCGGCTATACGCTCGATGCCTGGAAGCCGCTGGTTGGGGAGAACCTGTTTATGCGGGAGAGTGGCGCGGTCGCCAGCCAGTTCCATATTCCCGAGGCTATCGAGCCGTATTCTTCCGAACTGGTGAACGCCCGGCGCAGCATTGTGCTCGGGAAAAAGAGTGGCCTCGATAGCGTGGCCTTAAAGGCGAAGGAACTCGGCCTGCCCATCGCCGCCGAGCAGCATGCACCGATCCTGGCGGCGGTGAAGAAGCGCGCCATCGCCAAGCGCGGACTGCTGACGGACGCAGAATTTCGCGAAATCGTCTCTGAACTCACCTCCGCCGCCGCGAGGCCGTAGAGCCGCGTCCCGTCGGCAATCGAGTATTCGCGTTCTTGAGGGCTTCATTTGGGGGTGGCCGGCGAGAGGCTCGCGCTACCTATTCCTTGAGCGTCAGATCCCCGGCGGTTACGTGTGCGTGCAGGCGGTACTTGCCGCTGCCTTGGGTCTCATACGACCGGAAAAGCCCATCCTTGGTGACGCCAAAGGGACCGGTGTCCAGATCTCCGGCGCGGACCGACGCATCCATGTGCCCGTAGTCGCTGGGGCTGCCCACTTGTAGAGTGAGGTCGCCGGCGTAAAGTTCGACGTCTTTGCTGCCCACAACGTCTGCGACCTCCACGTCTCCGGCCGGCACGCGCAGCCATAGATCGGAATTCTTCGGCACTTCAATGATGATGCGGAAGTCGTTATGCGGGCCGCCGCTGACATGTAGCTCGCCGGAATCGCCGCTGGCCTTCAGGCTGACTTTCACATCCTTGAGCTGGTCGGAATTCTTGCCGTCGTAGCGGATGCGAATCTTGTTCTGGTCGCTGCCCCGGACGGAAATGTCGCCGGAGCGGATGTGCAGGTGAAGATGTCCGCCCGACGGGAAGTCGGCTTCGAATGAATCTTTCCCAACTTCGGTAACGTCGGTGGAATTGCCGGCAAAGGCGAACGTAGTGGCCAGCAAACAGAGGGTGAGGAACGCCGTCCTAGGTCTCATAGGCACACTCCAAGACGAGATGCCTAGGATACGTGGCCCGGGAGCCAAAAGTTCAGAGAATCTTGGCTAGCGGCGGAAGTGGGGTAAAACCGCGTCGCCGAACAGTTTGGCCTGGCCGGTGCGGTCGTCGCCCCAGATTTCCAGCATGATGTGGGTACACCCGGCGTCGCGGTATTCCTCAATGCGTTGGATACACTCATCGGGTGTGCCGGCGATGGCGCAGACCTTGCGCAGGATGTCGTCGGTGACGGCTTTGGCTGCGGCTTTGCGGCCGCCTTTCTCCATGGCATCGGCGATGGGCTTGAGCTCTTCGAAGGTGAGGCCGGCACACTCCAGCAGCACGTCGGCTGATCCCTTGATGTTTTGGACTTTGTTGGCAAGGTACATGGCGGCCTGCTCGCGCGCTCCTTCTTTGCCCTTGGCGGAATCGCGGCCAATACTGCCGACGATGACCGAGCCCAGCACCAGGCTGGCCGGATCCTTTCCTGCTTTGCGTGCTCCTTCTTCCAGGTTCTTCTTGGAATAGCGGACAAATGCCGGGGTAGTAATGCTGGCCGTCAGAAGGCCATCGCCCACTGAACCCGACATCTTTTGCAACACCGGACCTGTCCCGGCGACGTAAACCGGCGGAATCCCTCGGGGTGAGTGTGCGTCCTGCTTGAGCGGCGGAACGTCAGCCGAGAAGACCTTCCCTTCGTAATGAAAGGCATCGCCCTTGAGCACGCCGCGGACAACTTCGATGCTCTCCCGCATCACAGTCGCCGGCCCGACCTTCTCGCCTTCACCCTCGCCAATCTCTTTCATGAAAATTTTGGACGCGCCCAGGCCTAGCAGGAAGCGGTCTCTGGCCAGGTCCTGCATGACACGGGCCTCCATCGCGATCTGCACCGGATGGCGGGTGTAGGGCGAAATAATGCCCCATCCCAATTGGATGCGCTGGGTTTGCGCGGCAATGACAGCCAGAACTGCGGTGGAGGAGCGCGCTTCGAAACCATGCTTGCGCCACCAGGGATACGCCTCGGCAATCCAGAAAGCATCGAAACCCGCTTGTTCGCAGGCCTTGGCCATGGCAACGGTCTCGTTCACCGGTTCCATGCTGAGTTGGAGGACACCAATGTTGAAGGGAATGGGCATGAATGCTCTCAGCTCCTAGCTCTTAGCTTTTAGCTCTTAAAATCCTCTGCGTCCTTGGCGTCCCCTGCGGTTTTCATTTTTTCACTCGGGGTCTTTCCAGGAATGCTCCAGGCCTTTGATCAGCTCCCACACGGCCTGGTTCAGGGGAGTGGGGACACCGACTTTTTCGCCCCAGTGCACGATGGCGCCATTCATGAAATCGACTTCGGTCTGGCGCTTCGCCATCACGTCCTGCAGCATGCTGGCGCGGTGTTTTCCGGGAGCGTTGGCGCCCTTCTGCACCAGTTGGCGCGGGTCTCCGTGCAGTTCAATACCGAGTTTGCGGGCGACGGCTTCGCCTTCCGCGATCAGGTCATGGAACAACTGGCCCGTCGGTGCAAAGCGCGTAGCGGCGCCGTGGTGCAGTAGCGTGAGCGCACCCACCGGGTTGGTGGCGGCGTTGAAGATCAGCTTGGTCCACTGCGCGCCGCGAGCGTCGGGCAACGCAATCGTGTTCATGCCCGAGCGCGTCATCAAACCTGCCAGTTCTTGCACTTTCGCCATCGGCGTGTTGGTGGGCTCGAAGGGGCCAACCCAGGTGTCGCCTTTGATGTCGTAACCGACGTGTCCGGGCGCAACCGGATGTCCGGCGGGAAAAGTCGTGCCGCGAATGACGCACGGGACGTGCTCGGCGATGATCTCCTCGTTGCCGACGCCGTTCTGCACCGAGCATACGGCACTATTCTCATCAAAAATGTGCGCCACCTGTGAGATTGCACTTCGGGTGTGGATAGCCTTGGTGGCAACGATTCCGTAGTCACAGCGGGGCAACTCGCTGGGGTTGCTGGTGGCATTCAGCTGGGCGGTGAATTCGGCCGCCCCGGTAAGACGTAAGCCGTGGGCGCGAATGGCGTCGGTATGGTCCTTCCACACGTCATAGGCCCAGACCTCCGCCTCCCCGGCCTTGGCCAGGTGCGCGGCAAACAAGCTGCCGACGGCTCCGCAACCGACGATGCAAATCTTCATTTGCTCCTTCATTCTTACTTCTGGCTTTTGACTTCCATCACGCTGTCGCGCGTCTCTCTCCCCGTATAGAACTTCCACGGCACATCGGCCAGGCACTCACCTTCATTCTTGCCAATGCGGTACGTATCCTGGGTGTAGAGGCAGACCTTGCCGTCCTTATCCACAACTTGCGGGTGGAGCGAGAAAATCATGTTCTCCTCCAGTTGTACATCGCTCTTGGCGCCAATTGCCGGATACTCAATCATGGTGGCGCCGATGCTGTGGCCGGAAAGATGGCCGAGGGCAAATCCGTGTTTGGAGAACGTTTCGGCCACGGTGCGATGAACGTTGCTGGCCAGCTCACCGGCGCGCATCTGTTTCCGGGCAGCTTCTAACGCGTCGGGATAGGCGTCGGCCATGGCCTGAGTGCGCGGGCTGAGCTTGCCTCGTATCAGGGGTCGCGAGAACTCGACCCAGTACCCACCAGCGCCGGTAATTTCCAGCGAGTAGAGCAACAAGTCGTCGGCGGCAACCACGCGGTGACCCGGTACCCGGAAGGACGCATCGGCCTCGCCATTGGTGCCCGAAAGCAGGATGTTCATCATGCGTGGCCCCGCACCGCGGGCAAAGAAGCGCTCCACCGCGGGGGCCATGATCTCGGCCTCGGTCTTGCCCGGTTCGTAGGCGGCAATCAACGCCCAGAAGCCGTCGAGGATGATGTCCATCGCATCGCGCACTTCGGCGAGTTCCTCTTCGCTCTTGACCGCGCGTGCCATGTCGAACTGGAAATCGAACGGCACCAGTTCCAAGGAGCCTTGCGCCATCTCGCGGTAGTCGCGCACCGCCAGGATGAAATTCATGCCGTACACGCCGACGCGCTTCCAGCCTTTTTCCTGGCTGCGCTCGCGGATCCATTGCCCAGGAACGTCGGGCCAGACCTGGTCCTTTACCCAGGGGCGGACTTTGTCGCCGATCCAGCGGGCCTCGCGCGGGAAAACCAGCGTGGGCTCGCCACTCAGCGGGATGACGACATAGACGTAGCGGTGGACGATCTCGAAACCCGAGACGTAGAGCACAGCGCCTTCAAAGCCGGCGTACTGATTGCCGCAGACGATGAGCGCGTCCAGGCCCTCGCGCTCCATGCGGGCGCGGATGTTGCGATAGCGGCGATCGATTTCTTGCGGACTTGGCAAATGTGCTCCTGCGTAATCAGTACCGAGTACCGAGCAAACCGGTTCGATCTCTGCTCTCAGCGATGAACTTCGGCAGCACAGCCCAACCCAAGAGTTTTTTCTCGGAACTCGGTACTAAGTACTCGGTACTGCTCTACGTCTGTACCCCACACAGTTCAGCGGCGGTGAGTGCGTAGATCTTGGTAATATCCACCAGCGTTTGAATCTGAACTTTCTCGCCTTCTTTGTCGCGTGGTCCGCTGGACGGGCCGTAATTCACGGTCTCGACTCCGTAGCGGGTGAGCACGCTCGCATCCGAGCACCAGGTAACCACGTCGCGCACCGGCGGCTTGCCCATGATGCGTTCGTGATTGGCGTCAATCGCGTGAATCATTTCATGCTCTTCGCTGATGCGCGCGCCGGGCACTGACACATAACTCTCGAACTCCAGCCCCCAGTCAGGATGCTTCTTCTCCATTTCGAAGAACATCTGCTGGATGTTGCGGCGGGCTTCGCTCATGGGAATGGTCGGCGGCACGCGCACATCGAGAAACAGATCGGTCTTCTCCGGGGTACGGCTGGCGCGCCAGGCGTGGCCGCCGCGGATTCCGCCCAGGTTCACCAGTGCCTTCCTGCCGCCGTGGGCTGCGTTTTTCTCCCACGAGGCGATCCACTTCATGATGGTGTCCATCAGTTCATACATGCGGCGGATGGAATTCATCTCCTCGCGCCCTTCACAGAATGCGGTGTGGACGTAGATGCCGGTGCACGAAATGCGCACCCACAGCGAGCCGAAGTGTTCGAGCACCACGTGCATGTCGGTGGGCTCGCCCAGGATGCACATGTCGGGCAGAATGCCGTGGTTCACCAGGTAGTGCGTGCCGTAGCCATAGCCGCGATATTCCTTGCCCTTAAATTCTCCCCACTGAGTCTTTTCGATTTCGCCGGCCACGGCGGCAACGATGACATCGCCTTTGAGTTTTACGCCGGCGCGTTGCAGCGCTTGCACCGCATGCGTATAGCAAACCAGCGCGCCCTTCATGTTGTAGATGCCTAGGCCGTAGATAAAACCGTCTTTCACCTGGGCGAAAGGTTTGTAACCAGCGCCGGTGAGAAAGTCTTCGCGGCCGGTGTTGGATGTGTCCATGTGGCCGTTGAACATCAGGTTGCGGCCGCCGCCGGAGCCGATCCAGCGCGCTACGACGTTGGCACGGTTTTCTTCCACTTCCTGCCAGGTAACATTCAGGCCAAGCTGCTCCAGGCGCATTTGCATGTATTCGGCCATGTGCAGCTCTTCGCCGGTTGGGCTGGGGATATTGATGACGTCGCAGCTCATGGCCACGATTTCTTCTTCCCTCACCTCGGCGACAATTCTCTCCGCGAGTGCTGGATCCAGGCGGGATGCGTTCTTCTTTTGTTTATCCACAGTTCTCGGTTCTTCGCTCTCGGTTCTCAGTGTTTGCCCGCCAGACGAAAATCGTCCGGGTAGGTGCACAATTTTTCGTTGCCTTTGTCGGTGATGAAAAAATTGTCTTCCAGGCGCAGGCCGCCGCCACCGGGCCAATAAATGCCAGGTTCGATGGCCAGCACCATGCCTTTACGAATCACGCCTTGTCCGGCCTGGTGCGCGTAAGGGAACTCGTGGGCGCGGGCCCCAACTCCGTGGCAAATGGGATGCGAGGGCTGACCCGGATATCCACCTTCGGCGATCCGGGCGCGGACCAGGCGATCCAGGTCGGGAAAGCTGGCGCCGTCGCGCGAATGTTTCACGGCTTCGTTAAAGACCTTCAGCAGAAGGTCGAGCAGCTTGTGATACTCGGCAGTCAGGTCGCCGGGGCAGGCGTTCTTGGTCAGGTCGGTCCAGTAGCCATCTACACACACCCAGATTTCGAACAGCGTGGGCTCGTTCTGCTGGATGGGGCGGTCGCCGGTCGCGGTGAAGGTGGCGATTCCCTTGCCCGACCAGACCAGGGTAAAGGCGCGCGCCATTTCCACCTTGCCCTTGTAGCCCACGCCCAGCCCGTGAACGAAGCCTTCATACATGCCGCCGACTTCGCTCTCCTTCATGCCGGGACGCATGTGCTCGCGGGTGTAGTCCATGGCCAGTGCGGCGAGTTCGTTCGCCAGGCGCATGCGCTCGATTTCCTGGGGCGTTTTGATGGCACGCGCTTCATTGAGCAGCGGCGTAGCGTCCACGACCTGACCCGCGACCTTGCGAAAGGCGTCGAAGTAATTTTGGGTCGGCGTGGTCGGCTCGCCCACCATGCGATCCGCGGACTGCGTGCCCATGTTGAGTTCGACGGCGACTTTGTCGGTAAGATGTCGATCTTTGAGCACCTGCAGGGCGATGTCGAGCGCGCGATACTGCGGGGGCCGCGGATCGCTTTCGTGGTAGCCCTTGAACAGCCGGAGATCTTTGGTCCACGAATTTCGCTGTGCGTCGGCCAACTGCGGCTCGAGCGCGATCAGTGTGGGCTCGCCCTGCTGCGGAAAGACGACGGCATCGTATCCCTTCATGCACCAGTAGTTGGTGAGATAGAGAACGTTGTCGGGCGCGCGCACCACCAGCGCCGTCACTTCCTGATCCTTCATCAGGGCGCGGACCCGGTCCAGTTTCGTGTTGTCAATCGGCCAAGTCATAATTCAGTGGACCGTAGCAGCACGGTTCTCGTCTTTAAACGTCCAGGATGCTTCTTTCCCTTTGATCAGCCGGTACACGGCAGTGTGAAGCGGCGCGGGCACGCCCGCACGTTCCGCTTCACGCGCAATGGCACCGCTCAAGAAATCCACCTCTGTGGGCAATTGATGCCGCACGTCGTAAAGCATCGACGTCGGATGGTTGGTCATGGCACCAAGCTGGTTCATGGCCCAGGGATCTTCATGCAACTCGATCCCCGCGGCCGCGGCAACAGTTTTCCCTTCCTCGATCAGCGCGTGCAGCAGATGCCCGAGGTCAGAGAACTGCGCTTCGTCGGCAAAATGCGGCGAGTGCGGCAAGCCGGTCAGAGCCGACACGCCATTCACCGATGCATTGAAAATCAGCTTCGACCACTGTGCCGGACGCGCATCCGATAGCGCCTCGGCTTTCAAGCCGCCGGCAACGATCAAGTCGGCAGCCTGCTTCACCAGCGCATACGGGGTATGACGGTCTTCAAACGGACCCAGCCAAGTGGCAGTGTCCAATTCATATTGCACGTGGGTATCGCTGTGACGCGTGCCGCTCATGAAGGTGGTTGCACGGATGACCTGCCCGCGAGTGTGAGCGGCGATGATCTCCTCGCTGCCCAGCCCGTTCTGTGCCGAGATCACGGCGCCCCGATCAAATCGCTTGCCAACTGGCGTGATCGAGTCCTCCACCTGCGTGGCCTTGGTAGCTACAATCCCGAGATCGAAATCAGGCAATTCTTCCGGGCGGGTTGTGGCCTTCAAGGTCACATGGAAGTCGTGCTTGCCCGACACCCGCAATCCGTCGCGGTTTAGGGCGCGGGCGTGCTCTTCGCGGCGGACGAGCGCCCACACTTCCGCCACCCGCGCCAGGTGGGCGGCATAGAGGCTTCCAATCGCTCCGCAACCGATGATGCCGACTTTCTTCATGAGCCAAAAGCAGCGGGCGAGTCGCCCGCGGCCACACGTTCCTAGGTTCTGCGTTCTACTCTTACCAGTTGCTTGGCTTGCGAAATCTCTTTCCCCACCATCGCGCGGAACAAGCTATCCGCGTTGTTAAACGAGTCGTCGATAAAAATGCCGTCGGCGAACAGGGCATCCTGGAGCGCCGCCGAAACAGTGTGGATCGGAGCCGCGCCGCCTTCGCCCATCCCCTTCGCGCCGCTGTAGCTGTGCGGCGAGGGCGTTTCGGTGTGCCCATATTTCACCTTGGGCATGTTCATCGCCGTAATCGGTGTGTAATCGCTGAAGGTGCTGGTCAGCATGTTGCCCACAGCATCGTAGACGCAGGTTTCCATCAGAGCCGCACCAATCCCGTGCGCCGTCGCGCCATAAACCTGCCCTTCCACGATCCCCGGGTTAATCACGGTGCCGCAGTCGTCCACGGCGACGTAGTCGAGAATGCGTGGAATAAACGTCTCGCGATCGATTTCGAGCACCGCAATGTGCAGCTGCGACGCGTAGGTCAGAGTCAAGCTGCCGTATTTCTTCACCGTATCCGGAACCTTGAAGGGGGCACGCCAAATGTAGCGGCAGTTCAGGGTGACATCGTGCATCTCAACCGGCAGCACGGCGCTGTTCACGTTGACGATGTTGGCCAGCCCCCAGTAGTTGATCGACTTTCCTGTGCTGCGGGCGCGGACCTCGGGGCCTTGCGCACCAGCGCCGAACTCGAGATCGTCTTCCTTGGTATTGAGCACGGAGGAGGCGAGGCGCTTCATTTCGGCTTTCAGTTTCTGCGCCGCGCCGTGCACGGCCGAGAGCCCGGAGACGGCAAACTGGCTGGCGTAAGTGCCGGAGAATCCCGTATGCACATTGCGCTCGGTGTCGAAGCCGGTGCGCACGGTGATCAGGTCAGGATGAATGTTCAACACGTCTGCAACTACTTGGGCGGCTGTGGTCTCGTGTCCCTGTCCCTGCGGGCAGGAGCCGACCGCGACCACGACTTCTCCGTAGATATCGAGCTTGCAGTTCGCGCCCTGCGAGTTGCCGGAGAATGGCGCGCCGGGATTCACAATCTGCGACTGACCGAAATTGTTGGTGCCGGAGTCGAGCGTGGTGCCAATGCCAATGCCGATCACCCGGCCTTGCTTGCGCGCTTCGGCCTGCTTCTTCTTCCAGTCATCCCAGCCGATCAAGCCCTTCGCCACCTGCAGCATCTTCGGATAGTCGCCCGAGTCGTACACGCAGCCGTTGGGAGTGGTGTAAGGGAATTCCTCGGGACGAATGTAGTTGCGCAGGCGCATCTCATCGGGCGGAATGCCTAACTCATGCGCACAGATGTCCACCACGCGCTCCAGGAACCACAGGTGCTGCATGCGCGAATATCCGCGGTTGGGGCCCACGGGGCACTTATTGGTCACGGCCTGGCTGAAATCAATGCGGGCATTCTTGAAGCGATACACTCCGGGAAATACCTGTGACCAGATGACACAGCCCAAAGGCTCATAGCGAGGATAAGCGCCGCAGTCGTCGATATGTCGTGACACGATCGCGGTAATCACCCCGTTCTTGTCGAGGGCTACACGGGTATCGCGGAAGGTGCGCTCGTTGCCGTGGGCGCTGGAAGTCATGTGCTCGGAGCGTGTTTCCACCCACTTGACGGGCCGGCCTCCCGCCTTTTTCGAGGCCATCGCGCACACCGCCATCTGCGGGTAGGTGGTGATCTTGATCCCGAAGCTGCCGCCGATGTCCGAGGTCTGCACGCGGATGCGGTCGATGTGGACCTGGAGATGCGCCGCCAGGAACTGGATGGCAAACGACGGGAAGGAATTGTTGCACTGGTAGTAGATGCGCTCGTCTTTAGGGTCCCACTGTGCGATTACTACATTATTTTCCAGCGGCGTGCTGGAGAAGCGATGGAAGTGCATGCGGTCAATGTTGACCACGTAGGCGGCTTCTTTGAGGGCCTTGTCGGCGTCGCCGTATTCGAAGACGCCGCGCCAGACGCGGTTGGTGCCGGCTTCCTCGTGCAGGATGCTGGCGTCCTTCAGCGCCTCTTCCCCGTCGATCACGGGATCCAGCGCTTCGTATTCCACCTGGATGAGTTCCGCCGCGTCGTCAGCGAGGCTGGGTGATTCGGCGACGACTGCCGCTACGGGCTCGCCCTGGTAGCGGACTTTGGAAACTGCCAGGGCGTAGTCTTTGATTTTGCCGCCGGGGTCGGGCGCGATCTCGATGAAGGGCTGGACCTGGGGCGCGAGTTCGGCGCCAGTCAGCGTGGCGACCACTCCGGGCAGAGCCTCGGCCGCCGAAACATCGACGCTGACAATCTTGGCGTGAGCGTAGGGAGAACGCACAAAGCGCAGGTAAAGCATCTCGCGCAGCTTGATGTCGTCGGCAAATTTCCCGCGCCCGCGCAGCAGGCGATCCTCTTCCTTGCGCGGTAGTGGTTTGCCTACCCAGTTTTTCTTGGCAGCTTCAGGACCCACGAATGTTTGCTCCTCGCGCTTAGATGAGCGCCGCCTGCAATCCGTCAATGAGTTTCTGCACCTGTTTCTTGCCCAGCGGTTCGAGTAATCCGCCGGCCACCGAGGTCAGCCGTCCGAAGACTTGCGCTTCCCCCTGCCAAGCCACCTTGGTGCCTTCGCCGTTCGGTGACAAATCAAATCCCGCCGTTAGCGAGACGTTCCCTCCGGCCACGCTGCCTTGCCCTTTGTATTGCGCACGCCGGGGACGCTCGTTCTCGGCCAGTTCCATCTTCACATCAGCAACGCCTTTGATATACGAAATCCCCACGTTCACTTTGACGGTGAAATGGGTCTCGTCTTGCTTCGACATTCCCTGAAACTCGGGCAAAAGCGGCGCAAACTTTTCCGGGTTAGTCAGGAAGTCGAACACGTCTTCCGGGTTGCGCTTGACCTCAAACTCGCCGGTAATCTTGATGGCCATGCTTCAGGCCCCTTTCACAGTCTGTGCCGCGCGCTGAATTGCTTTGAAAATGTTCTGATAGCCGGTGCAGCGGCAAGTATTTCCCGCGATAGCTTTGCGTATCTGGGCATCGCTCGGCTGCTGGTTGTTTGCCAGCAACTGGGCGGTGGAAAGCATCAGACCGGGCGTGCAGTAGCCACACTGCAATCCGTAGGAATCGCCGAAAGCCGCCTGGATGGGATGCAGCTTGCCATCTTTCTCCAGACCCTCGACCGTCAGGATCTCGGCGCCATCGGCCTGCACGGCGAACATGGTGCAGGACTTCACGGCTGCGCCATTCATCAGGACGGTGCAGGCGCCGCAGTAAGTGGTGTCGCAGCCCACGTGGGTGCCGGTGAGATCCAGGTCTTCGCGCAATAACTCGACCAGCAACTTGCGCGGCTCGACCTGCAGCGAATGCGGCTTGCCGTTGACCTTGAGCCGGATTGCGACTTTTTCAATCGTTTCAGGCATATATGTGACTTACCTCGACCTGCTCGCCGCGGGCACGATGCGACGCCGCTTCGATTGCGCGTTTCACCAAAGCTCCCACTAGCGTGCGCTTGTAGTCAGCTGAACCGCGCATATCCGACTGGGGATCGGCCGCCGCGCTGGCGGCTTCCATGGCGGCCTTGATGGCCTTGTCAGTAAAGGAGTGCCCGCGCAGCGCCACCTCCGCATCGGTGACCTTGATCGCGGTCAGGCCGACACAACCCAGCACAATCGCAGCATCTTTGCAGACATCGCCGTCCATGGTGAGCTGCACCGCCGCGCTGGCGGTGGGATAGACCGGCGCAGAACGCTTGAACGCAATGTACGCTCCCCCGCTACCCTTAGCTGGAATTTTCACTCGCACCTCGCTGACGAGTTCGTCATGCGCGAGTGCAGTGGTGTAGGCATCTTTGACGAATCCAGCCAAAGGCACGGTGCGCTCGCCATTTGTGCCCAGGCAACGGACTTCGGTAGCCAGCGTCATCAGCACGACGGCCCAATCACCGCTGGGGTCGGCTTCCGCGAGCGAACCGCCGATGGTGCCGCGGTTCCGCACCTGGACGTCGGCGATGCCAGCAGCACAGTCGTGGACGATGGGAATCTTTGCGGCCAGGGCAGAGTCGGCGATCTCCGCATGCCGGGTCAGCGCGCCAAAACGCAACCCACCGTCTTCTTCCTGGATGTAGGACGTGCCGGAAATGAAATTCAAATCCACCAGGTGCCCGGGGTTGGCGAAACGCAGTTTCATGAGCGGGATCAGGCTCTGACCGCCGGCCAGGAGCTTAGCGTCATCGCCCAACTGCGACAGCATGGTCACCGCTTCGGTCAGCGAACCCGCTCGATGGTAGTGAAACGCTCGGGGATACATCGATTCGATTGTCCTTTATTCTAGGCCCTCGCCCTAATGAAAGGACGTCCAAGCCGGGCCGATAAGCTTAACAAAGTTGCTTGGCCGACGAGACCTTTCGGCTTCGCTCAGGGCAGGCTGCCGGCGCTAGTTAGTCTGTCGCGCAAAACCTATGGCGATCGCTGCCAACGAAGCAATCACCAGCCCTGATCCCACCACTGCCAGGACCGAGGCGAAAGCGCCGCCGTGTGTCTCCGTCTGAAGGATCACCCCCAGCGGAAAAATCACGGAGCCGACTAGCAACGCCAGCGCGATCAGATAACGAGTGCGATCGCCGAACCCGACACTATCGAACACCACGCCCATCACGATCATCAGCATGGCCAGGCCAATCCAATGCGAGTGAACGTCCACCTGGCGCGCATAGTCATACTTGGTAGCGCCATAGGCAGCCAGCGCCACGTGCGCATCCGGCAGTTTGCGCTCGGCACCGTGCACGAACGCCGTCGCCAGCGAGCCACCCAAGCGGTCGAGGGTTTGGTGCTCGATGAAAATCGCATAGTGCAGCCCGTAAAGCATGCCGCACACCGCCAGGGAGATGCCGCCGAATACCAGCAGCTTGCGCGCCGCACTCACGCTGCACCTCCGGGTTCGACATCCAGAGTGCCGGTGTAGCGCACCACTCCGGCGAGCATGCCGATCAGGGCGACGATGACCATCAATCCGCCGGCGTCGGCGATACCGCCCGCCAACAAGCCGAATTTCACTTCGAGCAAGACAAACACCGGGAGGATGACTGACCCGGCCAGCAACATCGTGACCCATCGCCGCTTCCACATTCGGCTGAGACACACGTAGGGCTGAACAAATGAAAGCAAGATCGCCAACAGCCCGAACTCTATGATGTGGGAGTGGGCGGCGATCTGCACGGCCTTTTCCGCCTGCAAGGCTCCGTAGTCGCTCACCGACTGCCCGGCGGCAGCGGCGTTGTTTCCCGCAGCAGCATCGAGCATGGCGCCCAGAATCTTCGTCTCTCGCGCTTCGTGCTCATAAAGATCGACCTTGGCGTACCATGCGCCGTGCAGGAAGCCCAGCAGCACCAGGACGGTTCCGCCCGCGAGCAAAGTGCGCCGTTCCCAACTGCGGTCGTGCAGCATCTCCGGTTCCACCGTGCCCACGCGCCGGCTGCGAAAATGATTCCACAGGCCCCAGGCTTCGCCGAACAGTGCAATGATCAGCAGCGCGCCCGCGCTATCGGCGAGGACACTGGCCCAGCCGATCACTGTGAACGGGCTGTACGCCAAGCCTACGTAATGAATCAGAAAGATCCCCACCGGCAGCAGCAGGCCCCCGGTGATGAACAGTTTTGCCAGGAACTTCTTGCGCGCCACGGTAAGCGCCACGTAGGGCTGAATCAGGGCCAGCAACAGCGCCAGGTAGCCGGCATCGGTCATGTGAACATGCGCGTCCACCTTGGTGCCGCGGTCTTCCAGCAAGCCGCCGATGGATGTAAACAGATCATTTACGGCGGTCGGATTCTGGGCTTCCACCGCCTGGGTTACCGCAAGCAGCGCTTCTCCCGTCTGCCCGCCATTCTGGTGAAGCACAAACACCGCGAAGATGTCGCCGAAGAGCATGCCACCGGCGATGAGCGCGATGCCGCCGAACACCAGGAGACGGCGCGCGCTCATGGCCAGGAATGTGGTTCCGGCATCCACGGGAGGCCCCGACGCGGCTCGCGCCCGCGCGTCCGCCGGATTACGTTCTTCGCCCCCAAGCGGCGAATGTGGTCCCCAAACCGCCATAACTAGTCAGCCGCCTTTGATTCCGCGCCCGCCGAGCGAAACGCGGGTATCACGTGTTTGGCAAACATATGCTGTGTCTTAATGCTCTTCCAGTGTTCCAACCCGCCGAAGTTGGCGACGATGGCCAACTCGCCAATGCCACCCTTCTGTTCCAGCGCCTGCACCTGCTTGATGACTTTGTCGGGGGTTCCGATGAAGCCGATCTCCTGCTCGACGATCTGGTCGTAAGTCAGTTTGGTCAGCGACTCCAGCGCCCCGCTGGCATAAAAACCATAGCCTTTGTCGCGCAGTTCTTTTTTCTTCTCTTCGCTTTGGATGGACTCAACTGGTGAGGCATTGAAGGCCAGGAAGTTCAGGATGGCCTGCTCCACCTCCTTGCGAATCTGCCTCTCGTCTTCGTCGATATATACCGGGCGAATGTAAACAATGTCGGGCTTCTGACCGTGTTCCGCACACGCCTGCTTGTAAATGTTGAGCGGGCCCTCCAGCACTTTCCACGGCAGCAGGGGTGGAACGAAGATTCCCCAGCCCTTCACTCCCGCCATCTGGTAGGTAATGTCACTGGTGCCTCCCGTATAAAACTTGGGATGCGGCTTCTGCACCGGCCGGGGAACCACGCTGACATCTTTCACTTTGTAGAACTTCCCGTCGTAAGAGAACTTTTCCTGGGTGAAGGCGAGTTGCAGGATGTCGATGGCCTCATTGTAGCGCGGGCGGCTTTCCTCGAGCGGCAAGGCTGAGGGACCAAACAGCCAGGCATGACCGCGCCCCAGGCCAACTTCCAGGCGGCCGTTGGTGAGAATATCGGTTTCCGCGATCATGCCCGCCAGACGCATGGGATTCTCCAGCGGCAGGGTGTGGAGGGCAGTGCGGAAGCGAATGCGTTTGGTGCGCTGGGCTGCCGCGGCAAACATGGCCAGCGGATTGGCCGAGATGGAAAATTTTTGGAAGAAATGATGGTCAATGACCGAGTACACGTCAAAACCGCATTCGTCGGCGTGCTCGATCTGGCGCATGATCTCCCATGTCAGGTCGTAGTGCGACTTGCCGGGCGGCGTCTGCATTTCGCAATAGATGCCAAATCGCATGCTTTTCTCCTAGGTCCCGCGCGGCGCGAAGCCGAACCGCGCCTATACTCCAAATTTGCCGACGCCGTTCAAGTTCCCAGTGCCGGTCCCACCGACCGGTACTTCCCCTGGAAATAAAGTAAAGGATCGCCCTCACGGACTACTACGTCCTCGACTTCCGCGATAAAGATCGTGTGATCACCGGCATCCTGCGCTGTGTGCAGACGACACTCCAGATACGCCAACGCGCCATGCAGGACGGGCGTGCCATGCGGGGTGCGCTCGAAGCGCGCCCCTGCCTCCTGCTCGGCACGCTCGTGCGTCCGGGCGGGACGTGCGTAGTACTCCGAGATGGCGCGCTGGCTTTCCGCGAGCATGTTTACTCCAAACCGCTTCTTGGCGTGCAACTGGGCGTGCGTGCGCGCCTTGTGGTCCACGCATACCAGCACCAGCAACGGATCGAGCGAGACCGAGGTGAAGGCGTTGGCGGTCATGCCGTGGACTTCGCCCTCGAAATCCACGGTAATCACGGTTACGCCGGTCGCAAAGCAGCCCATCGCCTTGCGGAAATCTGCCTGGGTAACACTCATAGGAAGGGCCGGGCCCTTGGGCATCTTACTTCGATCAGAAGCGGAGCAGGCGGGGCCTGCTCCGCTCCCGGAGTTTTACCACGTGAAGCGAACCGCGAGTTGGATCTGTCGCGGGTTGAAGATGGCGCGCGGCGTCCCGTAGGACTGATTCGGTGAACCCTCGAAATAGAACGGCCCGGTGCCGCAGTAAGTAGGGCCACCTGCTGGACAAAAATCGGAGGCGCCGTACGCAGTGTTGAAGAACCGAACGTTCAAAGTGTTGGTGAGATTGAATGCCTCAGCCAAAGTTTCCATGTGGATCTTCTCGGTCAAGTTGAAGGTTCGTGAAACACGCGCGTCCATGCTGCGATAGTTGTCACCTCGAAACGTGTTTCGCGGCTCGATTCCGACCCGGTCGTTGTTTCCAAACAGATCGCCGTTGGCATCGAAGCCGGCGAACTTCGTGAAGTAGCTGGGTGTCTGGATGCTTACGATGAATCCGAGTTGCCAGTCATTCAGAACTGGGTTCATATGGTGGGGCCCTTCCACCGTGCCGTTGGCCACGAACCGCTGAGCTATGTTGTCGGACGATATTGCTCGCTCGCGATTGAAGCAGCAACTGTCTTGGGGAATGAGCACGAAGCTGGGGTTCGGCCCGTTATCGATACCTTTTGACCAGGTGTAGCTGATCCCCCAACCAACGTGGTGAGTAAGACGCTTGTTGAAGTTGACGAGCAGGCCGTCCCATTGCGAATCCCACTTGGAATCCGCTTCGAAGTCCACGCCGAAACCCAGGGAATCCGCGGGCAGCGGCGGAAGACTGGAAGCACAAGGAGTGAAGACGGCACAACGCACTCCCGGGGCAATGACTGGCGGGAAGCACGGGAAGTTCGAACAGTAGATGCTCTTCAGCCCTACCTGGCCTTGGGAATCGTGGAACGGCAGCTGACCGGTTGGATTAGGCTGGTTGACATTGTAGAAGCTGCCCAGATGTATGCCCCGCACGTGCATCCCAGTCACGGTGAGCACTGTGTCCTTGAAGGGTTGGACCTCAAAGCCCAAGCTCATCTGCTCGCCATAGGGAAGCTTGTGATTCTTGGCGAAGCGCGCGATCACCGCCTCGAATGAGACCGCCGGATACGTCGCCGTGGTCAACCCAGGCCCCAGAAGCTGCTGGAGCAGAGTGGCCATAGTGAAGGGGTCAGACCCGAAAGCTGACAAGCGGGTTTTGGCGTTCTGAGCGTCCTGAATGTTGCCTCGGCCCGGGTAGGGGCCGACAACACCGCCGCAGGATGGGATCTGGCATGCCAACAAAGGAGAAGGAATCGTGCCGTGAAACAGCCCAGCGCCACCGCGTAACACGAAACCGCTGTGCCCGCCCGGCGCCCACGCGAACCCTGCTCGTGGATCGAAGTTCTTAACCGGATTGTTAATCAACGCACTAGGCCAGGTCTCACCTTCCCAGCGCAGGCCATAGTTCACGGTGAGAGTTGGCGTTACCCGCCACTTGTCCTGCGCGTACAGACCAAAGTAGTTATGACCGACCTCACCCTTGGCTTGGTTGCGAATGGCTGAGGACACAGCTGTGCCTTGGTATACGGATGTGCTAAATGACGGTTCGGTAAAGTTGGATGCTGTGTCGAACCTCTCCCAGAAAAGGGCGAAGGGGTGTGGCGCACCCACGAAGTCGGTTCCAAGGAAAGCATCCAGACTGCCGAAGTCCGCCTCAAACGGATAAAACAGCGGGAACGACTCGGTCGTGTTGACGTGATTGAAGTCGCCACCGAACGAGAAGCTGTGGTTTCCCCAAGTCTTCGACAGGTCGTCCACGAACTCAGAACGGCCCTCCTCGTAAAAATCGGGGTTCCCGCGATTTACGCCCAGCGTGAACACGTTCGAGACTTCCAGGTGAGGCTGGGTGCTGGTGGTGGGGAAATCAAAGAAACGGTGCGCATACTGGAAACGCGCTTCGTTCACCAGCGAGCTCGAGAATACCGAGACCAGGTTTCCAACAACGGACTGGTCGCGGAAATCGTTGTTCTTGAAACCTGAAGGTAAATCGAAACCGTCATTCAACGGCGAGAGGTTGGTGGAGCGCTGGTCGTTGAAGAAATAGCGCACAAACACCGACTCGTGGTCGCTGAAAGAATGGTCCAGTTTGCCCGTGAAATTGTCGTAGTTGATGTCGCGATTGACGTGAAGGTTCTCCGCTGGCAAGCCCCACACGTTGACCTTCACGTCGTTGATCGCAGTGAGGTTCTTAAGCACCGTGCTGTTGTAGAACGGAGACTCCACGTGCCGCTGGCCTTCATAGTTACCGAAGTAAAAAGTCTTATCTTTCTGGATAGGCCCACCGATAGTAGCGCCATACTGGTTCTGCCGCAGTTTGTTGAAACCCGCACCCGCCAGCGCGCTTTTCGCGTCCATAGCGTCGTTGCGGAAATATTCATACACCGAACCGTGAAAGGTGTTGGTGCCGCTCTTGGTGATGATGTTCACGATCCCACCGACGGCACGGCCGAACTCCGTCGTGTAGTCGCTGTTGACCACGCGGAACTCCTGCACCGCTTCCTGCGACGGTGTGGTCTTCTGAATTCCCGATGCTGTCGACATATTGTCGGCGCCATCGATAGCCACAAAGTTGTAGTGGATGTTCTGCCCGGCAAACGAGAGCTTGGTCACGGGCTCAATAATTACGTCAGTGCTGCCGGAAGTGGTGTCGCCCACGGTGACGCCCGGCGCCAGCAGGGCGAAATCAATAAACTGCCGCCCGTTTACCGGTAACTGCTCGATCTTCTGCTGGTCGATCACGGAACTGACCATGGTGCGGGTGGGTTCAGCCACGGCACCCACATCCTGAACCATGACCTCCTGGGTGACTTGACCCACAGCGAGGTTGAAGTCGAGTGTACCGGCCGCGCCAAGGTCGAGATGGATCTTCTTGGCCTGCTTGGTGAACCCGGTCTTGTCGGCGGTCACGGTATAGTCGCCGACTGGAAGCGCAGAAATCTGGTAGTCCCCGGTTGCGCTTGCGGTTACCGATCGAGACAAGCCGGTCGCCGCATTCACCGCGACCACGCTGGCTTGCGAAATCCCGGCGCCGGTGGTGTCGTATACCCGGCCTTGAATCGTCACGGTGAGCTGGGCGTGCAGGGGAACAGCCATGGCTGCGACCATCGCCAGGCACAACCCATAACGCAGCGTGCGGAAACTCGTTCTCGCGGCCTTGTTTCTAGTTTTGGGCTCCATCTCGTTCTCCTTGTGGGTTCACGTAACTTGCCGTCACGTTGTACTTCGCTTGGCAGCTTGTCGGTCCATCACGCGGCTCAGCCGGGACTCGGAATCGTCCAGATGCTGGGCCAGTAGCGCCGCACACTGCTTTAACTTGCCGGCAGAGAGTAACTGATACATCTTGCGATGCACGGGAATCAGGCCTAAGGGGTGGTCGTGGCTGCGATCCACCAGCACCATGCCCATGCGCACTTCGCCAATCAACTTCTGATAGAAAGTCTCCAGACGCCGGTTGTGATGAAACCGGATCAGCAAACTGTGAAACTGCAGGTCGAAGCTTACCGCCTGCATCCAATCATGCTCGCGCACCGCCCGCTCGTACCCGTTCAAGGCGTTGCGCAGTTCTGGCAACACATCGGAATGGTTAGCCTTGGCCGCAAGTATCGCAGGAATTTCCAGCATCCGCCGGAGGTGGTAGATCTCCTTCACATCTTTCAGGGAGAGCTGCGAGACCGCCACCCCGCGGTGAATGCTCCGCTTCAGCAGGCCTTCCAGCGAAAGAATGCGTGTCGCCTCGCGCATGGTGTTTCGCGAGACGCCAAGCGAGGCCGCCAGCGGCACCTCCTGCAGCGAAGTTCCCGGGAGCAATTCCCCGTTGAGAATTCTCTGCCGCAGGATCGATGCCACCTGGTCGGCGACGCTGACCCGGTGAATCTGGGAGCGATCCATGCTGTGAGCCGAAACCACTGCAGCGGAATCGGCGAAATTTTGCGCCGGATTGTTCAATAAGTCAAGTGTTGAACAATTCACGGGACTTGTGGAAAACTGCACGGGGGTGGGCAGGCACGCTTTCGTCCACTCGGTAGGGCACAAAATTCGAGGACCGCAGTCTCATGTATGATTCCGGCTTACGATTTGTCCTAAACCGGAGCGCGCCCAGATTCCGGAATTTGTGCTCCGCTATGGAATTCGGGAGGCGGCGCACGTGTTGCTTTCCACTTTTGGAATTCTGTATTAGGTCGTGAACTTGGCCATTGCCCAAACAACCTGGACACAAACCCAGCCGTTGACTCTGTCCCCGGATGATCTCCAGGCAGGACTGCCTAGGTCGCGCCAGATGGCCTGCCGTCTGATGCGCGCGGCTGACGAAGAACTCCCCGCTCTGCTCGCCGCCGCATCGGAAGCGAAGCAGCGCTTCAAGCCCGGCATCATTACCTACTCGCGCAAGGTGTTTCTTCCGCTGACCAATCTTTGCCGCGATTACTGCGGCTATTGCACCTTCCGCCGCGACCCGGGCCAGGCCGGCGCGCATACTATGACTCCGGAAGAAGTACTCCAGGTGGCTCGCACGGGCGAGAAACTGGGCTGTACCGAAGCCCTGTTCAGCCTGGGCGATAAGCCGGAACTGGCGTTCCCGGAGATGCGCGAAAGCTTGCGGCGGCTGGGATACAACTCCACCTTGCATTATCTTGAAGCCATGTGCGAGCTGGTGCTGCGGGAAACTTCGCTGTTGCCGCATCCCAATCCCGGGCTTTTGAGCGCGGAGTGGATCGCACGGCTGGCGGCCGTCTCGCCCAGCATGGGCCTGATGCTGGAAACTACCAGCCGTTCCGTGCTCGAACCTGGCGCTGCGCACGACGGCGCTCCCGACAAGGTTCCAGCCAAGCGCTTGCGCACGATCGAAGAGGCCGGCAAGCAGGGGGTGCCATTTACCACTGGACTGCTCATTGGCATCGGCGAGACGGTGGAGGATCGCGTCGATACGCTGCTCGCGATCCGCGATCTGCACCGGCGCTACGGGCACATCCAGGAGGTGATCGTCCAGAATTTCCGGACCAAACCCGACATTCCGATGCGCGATTGGCCTGAGCCGACCCGGGGCGAGATGTTGCGCACCGTGGCGGTGGCGCGCCTGCTGATGCCTGAGGTCAACATCCAGGCGCCCCCGAATCTTTCAGCGCCGTACTATGACGAGTTGCTGGGCGCCGGCATCAACGACTGGGGCGGAGTCTCTCCGCTGACCCCGGATTTCATCAATCCAGAAAAGCCCTGGCCACACCTGGAGCAACTGCAGCTGCGGACGGAATCTAAAGGGTACCGGCTACGCCAGCGACTTCCGGTCTATCCTGAGTTCATACCCAGAGTCCTCGCCCGGTCGGGATGGCTGGCGGAAAAGACCAGGACCGCAGCGGATGATCAGGGCTATGCTCGGAGTTTGACATGATTGTTGTACTCACCGGCGGTACCGGAGGCGCGAAGTTCGTGGACGGCCTGCGGCAGGTGGTGTCGCCGAAAGACCTGACCATCATCGTGAATACAGGCGACGACCTCGAGTGGTGGGGCCTGTACCTGTCTCCGGACCTCGATTCGATCACCTACGTTCTGGCAGGCATGCTGAGCAAAGAGCGTGGCTGGGGAGTTAAGGGGGACACTTTCTTTTGCCTGCAAGCCATGGGAGATCTCGGGCAACCCATCTGGTTCCACGTGGGCGACCGCGACCTGGCCATCCACCTGCTTCGTTCAAAATTGCTCGGCCAGGGAAAAAGCTTGAGTGAAGTGACTACTGAGATCGCGGCGAAAATGGGCGTGCAGGCGCGCATTCTCCCTATGAGCGATTCCCGCGTGGAAACC
This sequence comes from Terriglobia bacterium, assembly GCA_020073665.1. GTDB lineage: Bacteria > Acidobacteriota > Terriglobia > Terriglobales > Acidobacteriaceae > JAIQEU01. The sequence goes on along the minus strand of JAIQEU010000009.1, from coordinate 225,658 downwards.
CGCATCGGGACGCCGGTTGGAGAACTCGGCTTCGAAGAGTATTTCGTGCAGCGCTGGTATCAGGACCCGGTCGAATCGGTGCGTTTTGCCGGCATCGCCGACGCCGAACCCGCGCCAGGGGTGATCGAAGCCATCAAGTCAGCTAGCCTGGTGCTACTGGCACCCAGCAATCCGGTGACCAGCATCGGGCCGATCCTCGCGGTTCCGGGGATACGGGAAGCTCTGCGCGAAACTGCCGCGCCGGTCGCCGCCATCTCGCCGATTGTGGGGGGCGCCGCCGTATCTGGCCCCGCGGGTGTGCTGATGGCTTCCCAAGGGCTACCGGTGTCGCTGGCGGGCGTGGCGCAGGCCTATCACGACTTTCTCGATGTCCTGGTGGCCGACGTGAGTGATGCGCAAGCGGCGGAAGAACTGCAACGCTCCGGCTTTCGAGTGCATTGTGCCCGCACCCTCATGAGAACTGCCGAGGAGAAGGCGGCCCTGGCACGATCTGTCATCTCGTTATTTACCGGCGAGGGCGCAGCCCACGCTGCCGCAGACCCGTCATGATCCTGGTTCCAGTCAAAAACCTGGCCGGCGCCAAGCAGCGCCTGGCACCGCTGCTCGATCAACTAGTGATCCCTTCGCCCGCCAACTGGCGCTGCGTTTTGATTTTGAAGTGATCGAAGACCGCGTTAACTCCGGCGAAACCGATGCGATCGATATGGCCACGCAAGTCTGCCAGTCGCGTGGAATCGATAGCACACTGGTTTTGCCCGGCGATATCCCTCTGATCCGGGCCTGGGAACTGGAAAAGATTCTGCAATCGGCACCAGAAGAAGGTTCGGTGCTGGTTCCCGCCGCCGATGGCCGGGGCACCAACGCGGCCTGGCGGCGACCCGCCGGACTTTTTCCGCTGCGCTTCGGCAACGACAGCTTCAAGCCGCACTTGGCGGCGGCGCAGGCGGCGCAGAAGCCTTGCGTCGTGCTCTCACTTCCCGGAATCGCGCTCGATATTGATCGTCCGTCCGACCTTAGACAACTGGCGGCAGCCCCCGGCGAAACCCGCTCCCAGCGCCTCGTCCGGCAATGGGACGCCAGCGATCTGGCGCTGGCAGCGAACGACTAAATGGCCCCGCAAAAGCGGCTTCGTGAACTGCGAATCATTCCTGTTCCCTTCCCGGGCGAAGTCCGGCCGGGTGACTCTGTCACAGAAAAACTTCTGCAGGCGCTGCGGCGGGAAAAGTTGTCGCTGGCCGAGGGCGACATCCTGGTGGTGAAACACAAGATCGTCTCCAAGGCGGAAGGGCAACTGGTAGAACTTGATTCGGTCTCGCCGTCCGCGAGTTCGCGTGCCTGGGCGAAACGCTACCGGGTGGATGCCCGCGTGATCGAGCTTGCGCTTGCGCAAAGCAGGCGCATCGTGCGCCGGAAGCGGGGTGTGCTGATCACCGAAACCCACCACGGACTGATCTGCGCCAATAGCGGCGTGGATGTTTCCAACGTCAATGGTGGACGACATGCGCTCCTGCTGCCCGAGAACCCCGACCGCTCCGCCGCGCAACTGCATCGTGCCTTGAAAAAACATCTGCACCTTTCCATTCCGGTCATCATCACTGATACTTTCGGAAGGCCGTGGCGCGAAGGGTTGACGGAAGTCGCCATAGGCGTCGCCGGCATGAAGGCGTTGCATGACGACCGCGGGCTGCGCGATCCCCACGGTTACACTTTGCGGGTGAGCCTGGAAGCGGTCGCCGACGAACTGGCTTGCGCCGCCGGCCTGGTCTGCGGCAAGCTAGCTCGCACGCCAGCATGTATTATTCGAGGGTTCCGGTCTCGGCGTGGGTCGGGGAGCGCCCGCGACCTGCTTCGCCCGGCGAAGAATGATCTGTTTCGTTAGCTGACCTTTTGCGGAGGAAGCGTGGCCCGTGCACTGACGCAATCTGAACTGGAGAACTTTCCCGCCCTTGAGTGGTCGCAGATCGCTCCCCGCATGACGCCGAGGTCGCGCCACGCGCTCGAAAGTGTTATGGAAGCGCAAGATGGCGGCGTGCTTTCCCGCGAACAGTGCCAACTGCTCGCGGCGAGCGAAGGAGATGATCTGCTCGGCTTGCTGGTCGCGGCCGACGCCCTGCGCCGCGAATTGGCCGGAAACCTCGTTACCTATGTCGTCAATCGCAATATCAATTTCACCAATATTTGTTTCGTTGGCTGCAAATTTTGCGCCTTTAGCCGCGGGCCCCGGGAAGCGGATACCTATTTCCTCGATCTCGAACAAGTCGCCAGGAAAGCCAGCGAAGCATGGGAGTTGGGTGCAACCGAAGTCTGCATCCAGGGCGGGTTGCCACACGGCTTGCCCCCGACGTATTACCGCGACATCCTGCGGGCAGTGAAGAAAGCTGTCCCCGGCATGCACATTCACGCCTTCTCGCCCATGGAGATCGTCTATGGCGTGGAACTCACCGGCATGCCGCTCAACGAGTACCTGCAGATGCTGCGTGAGAACGGTCTGGGTACCCTGCCCGGCACCGCAGCGGAGATTCTTGATGACGATGTGCGCCAGGTTTTGTCGCGCAACAAGCTCTCGACCGAGCAATGGAAGCAAGTCATCCGCACCGCGCATCAATGCGGCATCCGCAGCACCTCCACGTTGATGTACGGGCACGTGGAGTCGACGGCGCACTGGGTCAACCAGCTTTCGCTGTTCCGACAGATCCAGCAGGAAACCGGCGGCTTCACCGAATTTGTGCCGCTCGGATTCGTGCATCAGAACACCTTGCTCTTCCACCAGGGAATTGCCCGCCCCGGGCCGACTCTGGCCGAGCACCTCAAGATTCACGCTTTGTCGCGCGTGCTGCTGGTAGGAGCAATTAACAACATCCAAGTGTCGTGGGTGAAACTGAACCGGAAACTGTCGCAGCTTTGCCTGCACGCCGGAGGCAACGATTACGGCGGGACTCTGATGGAAGAAAACATTTCGCGGGAGGCCGGCGCCACGGCCGGACAGTACACCACTCCGGAACAGTTTCAAGCGCTGATCCTGGAGACTGGCCGCATTCCGGCCGAGCGCAATACCACCTACACGCGGATCAATATCAAGCTGCCAGCGGAAGAATTCGTCAGCGAGCAGGCGCTCGAACCGGAGTTCGCATGAGCCGTCCCATCGCGGTCCTCGGAGGCACCGGCCCGGAAGGTTTCGGGCTGGCGCTGCGCTGGGCGCGGGCGGGCGAGACGGTGATCATTGGATCGCGCAACCTGCAGCGCGCCCAGGATGCCGCGGCCAAAATCAAGACCGCGGTTGGCACCGGCGCGTTGGTGTCGGGCGAAGAAAACGCCGCTGCTTGCGCCGAGGCCGACCTGCTGGTTCTTACCATCCCCTTTGAAGGCCACGCCAACCTGCTGAAGCAGATCAAGCCGGCGATACAGCCGGGAAGCATCGTAATCGACGCCACCGTGCCGCTGGCGGCCAGCGTGGGAGGCCGCGCCACTCGCACCCTCGGCGTCTGGCAAGGTTCGGCCGCACAAGAGACCGCGGAGCTCGTGCCCAAGGGAGTTGCGGTGGCCGCCGCCTTCCAGAACGTTTCGGCAGAGCTGTTGAACGCCGAAGTCCCGGTGGAATGCGACGTGATCGTCTGCAGTGACGATCCCATTGCCGGCAAAATTGCCCGCGAGTTGGCGGCGAAGATTCCCGGCGTGCGCGCGCTCGATGGCGGCAAGTTGGAGAACGCGCGCATCCTCGAACAGATCACGGCGCTGCTGATCGGGATGAACATCCGGCACAAAGGCCATTCGGGGATTCGCATCACGGGCCTGCCCGACGCGGCCTACTCGTAGCACCGCGACGGCAATTCGCCATGACCGACCCTGCCGACAACGTCGCCGTCGAGTTTCGCAACGTTTCCTACCACCTCAATGGCACGCGTGAACTGCTGCACAACGTAAGTATCACGGTGCGCCGCGGAGAGACACTGGTGCTGCTGGGCCGCAGCGGTTCGGGCAAAACCACTACCCTCAAGCTCATTAACCACCTGCTCGAACCGAGCGAGGGAGAGATCCTGGTCAACGGACAGTCCACTCGCGAGTGGGACGTGATCCGCCTGCGTCGCATGATCGGATACGTCATCCAGGAAGTTGGCCTGTTCCCGCACTTCAACGTCGCCCGCAATATCGGACTGGTTCCGCAGATTGAGGATTGGCCCGTGTCCCGCATTCAGCAACGGGTGGAGGAGTTGATGCAACTGGTCGGCCTCGATCGCCAGCTGGCATCGCGTTACCCGCGCGAGCTTTCCGGCGGACAGCGGCAGAGAGTGGGCGTGGCCCGCGCCCTCGCCGCCGATCCTCCCATCCTGCTGATGGACGAACCCTTCGGCGCTCTCGACCCCATCACGCGGGCCGAACTGCAACGGGAATTTCTCGCTCTGCAGAAGCGCCTGCAGAAGACCGTAGTCTTTGTTACTCACGATCTGCGCGAGGCCCTGCTGCTGGGCACGCGCATCGCGCTGATCGAGTCGGGCCGGCTAGTCGCCCTGCACACTCCAGAAGAGTTCTTGTATTCGAAAGAAGCGATGGTCGCCGCGTATGTAGACGCCTTCGGCTTCGAGTCGGATCTCCGCAAGCGAGGCCAACCATGAACGTCTGGCAATTCATGTTGCACCATCACGCCGAGGTTGCTGAGCTCACGCTGCAGCATTTGTGGCTGGTTGCGGTGTCGACCGCGCTGGCGGTGCTGATTGGTATTCCTCTCGGCATTTTGATTGCCCGCCGGCCCGTGCTCAACAAACCGATCCTGGGCAGCGCAAACATCATTCAGACCATCCCCAGCCTGGCACTGTTCGGATTCCTGCTGCCCGCGCCGTGGATAGGCGAACGTGCCGACCGGCTCGCGATTCTCGCCCTGACGCTCTACGCGCTGCTACCACTGATTCGCAACACCTACACTGGCATCAAGGGAGTTGATCCGGCCGTGGTGGAGGCCGGCCGCGGCATGGGAATGACCGACAGCCAACTGTTGTGGCAGGTGCAGTTGCCGCTCGCACTCAGTGTGATCGTTGCCGGAGTCCGCGTGGCCGCGGTTATCTCCGTCGGGCTCGCAACCATTGCCGCAGCGATTGGCGCCGGCGGTTTGGGCGAATACATTTTTCGTGGCCTGGCGATGGTGAACAACCAGGTAATTCTGGCGGGAGCCATCCCGGCCGCGGGCCTCGCCATCCTGGCCGACGTGAGTTTGGGGTGGCTGGAGAGGCGCCTGAGCCCGCGCTGATGTTCTGTCCGGCGGCAGGCGGCGCAATGTATGAAAAAATACTTGCTCGCGACGGTTCTCGCTGTCCTCTCCCTGCTCGCAGCCTGTGGCCCCGCTCGCGAGGACCGCATCGTCATCGGCTCGAAGAACTTCACCGAACAGCTCATCCTCGGTGAACTCATCGCGCAGCATATCGAGGCGCGGACGCACCTTCCCGTGGAGCGCAAGTTCTACCTCGCCGGCACCTACATCTGCCAGCAGGCCATCCTGGGTGGACGTATCGATATTTATCCCGAGTACACCGGAACGGCGCTCACCGCCATTTTGAAACAAACGCCGGAAGGCTCTCGCCAGCAGGTTTACGACAAGGTTAAGGAGGAATATGCCAATCGATTCCATCTTGCAGTCGGTTTCCCGCTCGGATTCAACGATACGTTTGCCATTGAAATCCGCGGCGAAGACGCGCGGCGGTTGGGTCTGACGACGATTTCCCAGGCTGCCGCCCACACGCCGCAGTGGCGCGCCGGCTTCGGCTACGAATTCATGGAGCGCCCTGATGGCTACAAAGGCCTGGCTGCCACGTACGGCCTGCGCTTTGCGGCGAGCCCGCGCATCATGGACCTGGGCTTGCTCGCTCGCGCACTGAAAGACAAGCAGATCGACTTGGCTGCCGGCAATGCTACCGATGGACTGATTCCCGCGCTCGACTTGTTTGTGTTGGAAGACGATCGCCACTATTTTCCGCCATATGAAGCCGTGCCCATCGTGCGCGAGGCCATGCTGGAGCGCCATCCGGAAGTGAAGCAGGCGCTGGACGAGCTGGCGGGAAAGATTTCCGATGAGGAAATGCGTGAGCTTAACTACGCGGTAGACGGCCAGCACCGCGACGCCGCCGAAGTGGTGGAAGAGTTTCTAAGGAAGAAGGGACTGTAGCGCCGGGGGGACGCCGGCGCCACGAAAGGCCCTACATCAGCCAGACCGCGTCAACATCCACGATCACCTGTGTGCGCGGAATTTTCTGCTGCGCGGCGTGGGCCAGCATGGCGCGCAGCAGCGCGTTGAGCTTCTCACGGCTGGCCGACTTCAACACGAAGTGATACCGGTAGTCCCGCTTAAGCCTTAGGATAGGCGCTGCCGCCGGGCCCAGCACGCGTATGCCCTCATGCCGTGTTTTCTCAAACCAGCGTCCAAGCGTCCCGGACCACCCTAACGCTTCGTCAAGTTTGCCGCTGCGCACCAGCACGTTGGCCAGCGCGCTGTACGGCGGATAGTGCATCCAACTGCGAAAACGCAGTTCTTTGTCGTAGAAGCCGGCGAAGTCATGCTGCGCGGCGTATTGCACCGCGTAGTGATCGGGGAAATAGGTTTGCAGAACAACTTTCCCCGGAATTTGTCCGCGCCCGGCGCGTCCGGCCACTTGGGTCAATAACTGGAAAGTGCGCTCGGCGGAGCGGAAGTCTGGCATCCCCAACGCCATGTCGGCGCCAACCACTCCCACCAAGGTGACGCCGTGGACGTCGTGGCCCTTGGCGATCATCTGCGTGCCCACCAGCAAGTCGAGTTCGCCTTCATTGAGTGCGTTCAGAGCCCGCTCAAAATCCTCGCGGCCGCGCACGGTGTCGCGATCCAGACGCCCAATGCGCGCTTGTGGAAACATGCCGTGCAACAGTTCTTCCAGTTTTTCCGATCCGGTCCCGAGGAAGTACACGTACTCGCTGCCGCAGTGAATACAGGCTTTCGGTACCGGCGCGGTGTAGCCGCAGTAGTGGCACTCCATGCGGCGCGAGCGTTTGTGATGAGTGAGCGCGATGGCGCAGTTCTTGCACTCCAGGGTCTTGCCGCAGGTGCGGCACAACACCACCGGCGAGTATCCCCGCCGGTTGAGCAGCACCATGACCTGTTCTTTGCGCTCCAGCCGGTCTTTAATTTCCTCTCCAAGTTTGCGCGAGATGACTTGCTCCTGGCCGGTCTCCTGGAACTCCTGCCGCATGTCGATGATCTCGACTTCAGGCAGCGGGCGCTGCTCCACGCGGTCGGGCAGTTCCAGCAGCGCGTACTTGTTTTGCTTGGCGTTGAAATACGACTCGAGCGAGGGCGTGGCCGAACCCAGCACCACCACCGCGTTCGCCATCTTGGCGCGCACCACGGCTACATCGCGCGCGTGGTAACGCGGCGTCTCTTCTTGCTTGTAAGACGAGTCCTGCTCTTCGTCCACGATCATGAGCGCCAGATCGGACACAGGAGCAAATACCGCCGAGCGCGTGCCCACGACCACGCGCGCGTCACCGCGTTTGATACGGTGCCACTGCTCCGCGCGCTCCTGGTCGGAAAGCCCGGAGTGCAGGATGGCCACCTCATCGCCGAAGACCTGCTGCAGGTCCGCCGCTACGGCCGGAGTGAGCCCGATCTCGGGGACCAGCAGGATGGACGAGCGACCCGCGTCGAGCACGGCCCGCATCCCGGCCAGGTAAACCGCGGTCTTGCCCGACCCCGTCACCCCATGCAGAAGCAGGCCGGTAAATTTTCTGGCGCTTACGCCATCCTGAATGCACTTGAGCGCCTCTTGCTGGGCCGGGCTGAACTGAAAATCGAATGGCGAAGGCCGGGCCTTCAGCGCCGACATGGTGAACTCACCGGGCTCTTCGGTGATTTCAATCAGCCCGCGTTTTACCAGCGTGCCCAGCGTAGTTCGTGGGATTTCCAGAGTCCGCAGAGTTTCTACAGCGAGTTTCCCTCCAGCAGCCGCGAGCGTGTCAATCAGGGTTCGCTGGTTGGCATTGAGCTTGGCGTCGGCATTCTTGAGCACTGCAACTTTGATGGTCCGGGCCGCGTCGCGTGCATGCGAGAGGTCCTCGCGGGCAATCCATTTCTTGCGCACCATCCCAGCAAGCACTGACTTTGAAACGCGGGTCGCTGCGCGCAGGCTCGCTTCCTGCACCTGCTCCCGCTCGGTGAGGTAGTCGAGAACACGAAACTCCGCCAGTTGGTCCGTCGGCGTCTTGCACGAGCGTGCGGACGAGCCCGACATTCCCGCCAGGTGCAGCGCCATCTGCCCTGCTTCGGCAATCGAGTATGCGATGCTGCGCTTAAACTCCGCACCCAGCGGCAGCATGGTGCGCAGGACTTCACCCAGCGGCGCCAGATAGTAGTCGGCAATCCATTTGCCCAGCCGGATGAGCTGCTCATCCAGCACCGGCACGGGATCGAGCACGCTGAGCACGTTCTTGGTCTGGACCGAAGGCTTGCGATCATGCAGCTCGACGACGATGCCCGACATGCGCTGCTGCCGAAAGGGCACCAGCACCCGTCCGCCCACCACCGGGGTCATTCCTTCGGGAATGCGGTAGGTGAAAACGGTATCGAGCGGCACCGGCACCGCAACGTTGCAGAAGTCAGGCATGAAGAGGTAGCGCCGGCGTCCCGCCGGCAACAGGGAATCGTAACATCAGGAAACAGCCCAGGATTTGCAGGGCGTCAGGAGAAGACTACTCGGCTGATTTAGCAGGCACCGGCATCCCCAATTCCTTCATCACCATCTGCAAATCTTTCCAAGCTTCCTTCTTCTGCCGCGGGTCGCGCAGCAAAAACGCCGGGTGATACGTGACCGCCAGCTTGGTGCCGCGGAAGTCGTACCACTGGCCGCGCAACTCGGCCATGGGGGCATTGATGGCGAGCAAAGTTTTGGCCGCGACCGCGCCCAGGGCCACGATCACCTTGGGCTGAATCACCGCGATCTGCCGCATCAGGAAAGGTGAACAGGTCTCGCACTCGTCGCGTTCCGGCGTGCGGTTTCCCGGCGGACGGCACTTGATGATGTTGGCGATATACACGTCCTCACGCTGAATCCCCATCGCCTTGATCATGTTATTGAGCAACTGCCCGGCGCGGCCCACGAAGGGTTCGCCCTGCTGGTCTTCGTCGGCGCCCGGCGCCTCGCCGATGAACATCAGGTCGGTTTTCGGATTGCCCACGCCAAACACGATCTGCTTGCGCCCTTGTTTATGCAGGCGGCAGCGCGTGCAGTCACCCAGATCCTCACGGATAAGGCGCAGCGCCTGGGCCGGATTGGTGGCGCGCGACTCGGGCTTGGCCACTTCGAAAAGGTCGCCGTCGGCAGGTATCGCCACCGCAGCTTTGGCTCTGGGCGTCATTGGCTCTCGCTGTTCTGGCTGGATTTGGGGAACGGACAGTGTAAGCGGTTCTGCCGCCTCAGAATGTTCGCGGCGATAGAAATCGTAAATGCCAAGTTCGTTATAGAAGCGGATGCGTTCGGCGAGAGCGTGCTTCAGTTGAGGGTCGAGCACGCGCGTCATGCTATGCCTTTATGGAAGAGGGGTTCAGCTTTCGCAGGCGTACCACCTGGTCAAGCACGCGCTGAGCGACCTCCCACTTGGTCGTCTCCGGAACTTCCACGACCTCAAGATGCGAGATGATGGTGACCGCGTTGCGGTCGGAGTCGAAGCCCACGCCTTCGCGGGAAACATCGTTCACCACGATCGCATCCAGCGACTTCGATGCCAGTTTCTTGCGCGCGTTCTCCAGCGCATTCTGGGTTTCAGCGGCGAAGCCGATGATGATCTGCGATTTCTTGCGGCGCCCCAACTCGGCCAGGATATCGGTCGTAGGCTCCAGTTCTAGGGACATTGGGCCGGTGCGCTTGATCTTGTGTTCCGCTGAATTCTTGGGACGATAGTCCGACACCGCTGCCGTCTTGATCACTACGCTGGCTTCGGAAAACAGTTTCAGCACGGCTTCGCGCATTTCCTCGGCGGATTGCACCCAGGTCACTTCCGCGCCGCCGGGAGGCTTTATCGCGGTGGGACCGCTTACCAGAAGCACGCGCGCGCCGCGGCGCAATGCGGCTTCGGCCAGCGCGTACCCCATGCGACCGCTAGAGCGATTGGTGATGTAGCGCACCGGGTCAATCTTCTCCCGGGTAGGGCCTGCGGTAATCAGCACTGTCTCGCCCGCCAGTTCCTGCGAGGCGCCCAACGCCTCCATCACGGCGGCGACAATCGTTTCGTTTTCCGCCAACCGTCCCGGCCCGGTCATGCCGCAAGCCAGGTATCCGCTGTCCGGCTCCACCACGCGCACGCCGCGCTTCCTCAGAATTTCGAGGTTTGCCTGGGTGGCGGCGTGGTTCCACATGTTGACGTTCATCGCTGGAGCCACCACGACCGGCACTGTGGTTGCGAGATAAAGGGTGGTCAGAAAATCGGAAGCGATGCCTTGAGCAAACTTGGCCAGAACGTCAGCGGTGGCAGGCGCGACTAGCAGCGCATCGATGGCCTGGGCTACGGCAATGTGTTCTACAGCGGAGTCGATGTTCGCAGGTTCGTTCCCCTCGGCAAACATCCCGGTGATGACTTTTTCTCCCGAGAGCGCGGCGAAGGTCAGCGGCTTTACAAACTCCTGCGCCGCCTGGGTCATGATGACCTGCACCCGGATGCCGCGCTCCTGCAGCAGGCGCACAATCTCCGCCGCCTTGTATGCCGCGATTCCGCCGCTGACCCCGAGGGCTACCTTCATGAATGTGTCTGCCACCTACCGCTTCAAGAACCTGACCAAGCCGGAAATTCCTAGTCTTTCGCGACTGCCTTGTCCAGCAGTTCCGCGGCGACTTCCGCAGCCGATTTGGGTATTTCGGGGATGACCCACTTCACCTTGCCGGCCCGGATTTCGTCCTGCGCGATCCTGCAGGGCTTGCGCGACTGCGTGTCAATCACCGGCGGCGCACCGCCCTGCAACTGCCGCGCCCGCCGTGCCGCCACCAGGATGTAGCGATAGTTGCTGTCGAAACCTTCAATCAGCTTCATCGTTTTCTCCCTGCTGCTAGCGTCCGCCCGGAGCCGCTGCCGTCACAAACGAAGCCAGAATCGGTTGCACCCGCTCCCGCACGTTGTCCAGGCGGAAACGTTCGGCCCGGGCCAGTGTGTCGGAATCATCGGCAGATCGTTGGGCTCCTGGGCGCCGTAGTCGTTCCGAAACTAGAATCGACCGTAGCGCCTCAATGGACTCATCCAGGCGGTCGTTCACTAAAATATAGTCGTACTTCCCATAATTCTCAATCTCACGGGTGGCCGTGGCCAACCGGCGTTCGATCACTTCTTCCGCATCCTGGCCACGATCTCGCAGGCGCGACTCCAGCGTCTTGCGGTCCGGGGGCAGAATGAAAATGCTGACCGCTTCGGGAATTTTGCTCTTGATTTGCGCCGCACCCTGCACGTCGATGTCGAGCAGCAGGTCTTCTCCAGCGTGTTGCGCCGTGCGCAGAAAGCGCCGCGCCGTCCCGTAGTAATTGCCGAAGACATCAGCATGCTCCAGGAACTCGTCGCGCCGCACCATGTCTTCAAATTCCTCGCGGGTGACAAAAAAATACTCGCGCCCATTCACCTCGCTGCCCCGCGGCGGCCGGGTGGTATACGAGATGGAGAACTGCAAGCCCTTAACCCGCGCGCGCGCCCCATTCACCAGGGTTGATTTGCCGGAACCCGAAGGGGCCGAAATGATGAACACTGTCGTCATTCGATATTCTGCACCTGCTCGCGGGCCTTTTCGATCTCGGCTTTCATGGCCAGCCCCATCTCGGTGATTTTCAGCGCTTCCCCCGCCAGCCCCGAGGTCTTCGACAGCAGCGTATTGGCTTCGCGATTCATTTCCTGCAACAGGAAGTCCAGTTTCTTGCCGACTTCGCCACCTTCGTCGAGCAGGCCCAGAAAATGCTTGACATGGGTCTCCAGGCGAACCAGTTCCTCCTGAATATCGCTGCGATCCACCAGCAGTGCCGCTTCCTGCAGGATGCGTTCCGGCTCCACATGGGTGCCGATCAGGTCCTGCATCCGGGTCTTCAGCTTCTCCACGTAGGTCTGCAGCATCGAGTGACGGTGCTTCTCGACCGCTTGCCCAGCCTTCTGCACATGGGCCATGCGCTGCCGCAGTTCGCGCTCAATGCCCCGGCCTTCCTCTTCGCGCATCTGGTTGAGCTGGCGCAGGGCCTCTTCCGCCCTCCCCAGGACTGCGCCTTCCAGTTCCCCACTGGCCGGAAGGGCCGCGTTTTCCAGCGCGCCCGGGATGCGAAAGACGGCGTTCAGGTCGGGTTCTGTAGCCAGTCCGAACTCCGCTGCAGCCGCGCGAAACGCCTGGATGTAACCGCCCGCGACTTGCCGGTTCAGGGTGAAGCTTTCCCCGCCACCGCGCTCCAGGTTCAGCATCAGTTCGACGTGCCCCCGCGCCAGCTTTTCCTTCAGCAGGTGGCGCAGTTTCATCTCCAGCGCGTCGCTGTCCGACGGCATGCGGAAGTGCAGGTCCAGGAAGCGATGGTTGACCGACTTCAGCGAAACCGTGAAGCTCAGCTGGCCATTAAGCTGCCCTCTGGCCTGGGCAAACCCCGTCATGGAACGAATGGGCATAAAGTCAGTGGTCAGTAGCTAGTAGTCGGTAGTCAGTGACACAAAAACCGTTGCCCGCTGATCACCTACCAGCTTCTCTCTCCTAACTCCTGGATCCTGAACGCTCGGCACCCGGGACCTTTGGCAAGCAGCGTGTAGTGTGGGGGCTGACGTCCGACGCTTGACTCCCGACTACTCGCTACTCGCTACGAGCTTCGGCGGATCCAACTCTACAAACTGTAAGTCGTACAACCGGCGATAGGTGCCGAGCTTCTTCATCAGTTCCTCATGCGCGCCCACATCGGTGATGGTGCCATTTTCCAGCACCACGATGCGGTCGGCGCGGCGTACGGTGGAAAGCCGGTGCGCAATGACAACCACGGTACGACCCGTCATCAGGTTCTGCAGCGCCGACTGCACCAGCGCTTCCGACTCACTGTCGAGCGCCGAGGTAGCTTCGTCGAGAATCAGGATGGGTGCATTCTTGAGCAAGGCGCGCGCGATGGCAATGCGCTGGCGCTCGCCGCCGGAAAGCCTTACCCCCCGCTCGCCAATCATGGTTTCGTATCCCGCAGGCAATTCCATGATGAAATCGTGGGCCAGCGCGGCTTTGGCGGCCGCTTCCACAGCCTTCTGCGAGACGCTGGGTTGGCCGTAGGCAATGTTGTTGCGCAAAGAGTCGTTGAACAGGACGGTTTCCTGGGTGACCACTCCGATCTGCGAGCGCAGGGATGCCAGGGTGGTATCGCGGACATCGCGGTCGTCGATCAGCAAGCGCCCTGCAGTGACGTCGAAGAAGCGCGGGATCAGGTGAACCAGCGTGCTCTTGCCCGCCCCGCTGGAGCCGACCACCGCCAGCACTTCGCCCGCTTTCACTTCCAGGTTGACGCCGCGCAGGATCTCGCGCGCTTCATCACTGTTGCTGCTGCCTGCGTACGAGAAGTATACGTTCTCGAACCGTATGCTCTTGGAGAAGGCGGGCAGCAGCTTGGCGCCGGGCTTTTCGCGCACCTCGTCTTCCGTATCCATGAACTTGAATATCTCGGACGAGGCGCCCAGGGCTTGCTGGAAATTGTTGTTGAACAGGGCGAACTTGCGTACCGGGTTGTACAGGCTGAACACCGCGGCAATGAAGGCGCCAAACACTCCCAAAGTCATCACGCCGTGGGTGACCTGGTCCCGGCCTAACAGCAGAAGCAGGGCAACGGCGGCTACTCCGACCACATCCATGAGTGGGGAGCTGATCGCGGCCGCTGCCACCGAACGCAGGTTGGCGCGAAATAACCGTTGCGCCGCCTGGCGGAAGCGCGCGATCTCCCAGGACTCCATACTGAAAGCCTTCACCACACGATTGCCGGTGATGGTTTCCTGCAGAATGTTCTGGACGTCGGCAAGTTTGTCCTGCCCGCGCCGGGTTGTGTGCCGCACCCGGGAACCGATTTTTCGCGCCGAGTAGACGACGAACGGTATGAACAACAGCAGCGCCCAGGCAAGTTTTCCGCCCAGAGCCACGACCGCCAGTGCAGTGAACATGAAGGTGAAGACCTGCTGCAGAAACTCCGCAAGCACGCTCGACATGGCGTACTGCACCCGCTCGATGTCATTGACAATGGTCGAGACCAGGGTGCCGGTCGTGTGCTTCTGGAAGAAGGCCGATGAACGACGCAGCACGGATTCGTAGAGTTCATTCCGCAGGTCGGTCACCATGCCGAACGCCGCGTGGTTCACCAGGTAGGTCCCCGCGTAGTCGCAAATGCCTTTCAGGATCGACGATCCGACCAGCGCGAACGCCACCACGGTCCACGCATTGTGGAAGTGTTTCGGCACAAACGTCTGCAGGTAGAGGACGTGATTGGTTCCGGGAATGGTGAGAAGCTGGATGTTATCGGACCCCGAAGCGGGGTTTAAGACGCGGTCAAGAACCGGCCGGAGCAGCACCCATCGGAATGCCTCCAGCAACCCGACCGCGGCCAGCAGCGCCGCTCCCGGAAGAAGCTGCAGCAGGAAGGGAAGGATGTAGCGCAGGAGGCGCGTCAGTTGGCGCATGGGGCGCCCTCAACTAGCTGCTGAACGCGGATCGCTGCGGATGGAATCAGCATGCGTCGCAAGCTCTTATTCTACTGCAGTCTTCCGTCTTCAGTCGTCCGTCGTCAGCCAAAACCCTAAAAATACCGCCTCCCAGACAGACCGCAAGACGAACCACCAACGAACGGCTACTTCGGACTGTCGCGATGAACCACTTTCACCCGGTACCCCGCTTTTCGCAGACGCTTGCTGACGTCCTCGGCAATCATTACCGAGCGGTGCTGGCCGCCGGTGCAGCCGAACGAGATCGTCAAATAGCTCTTGCCTTCGCGGATGTAATGCGGCAACAGGTACACCAGCAAGTCGGAGATGCGCTCGATGAACTCGCGCGTCTGCGGAAACGAGCGAATGTACCGCGCCACTTTCGGGTCGCGCCCGGTGAGTGGACGGAACTCCGGCACGAAGTGCGGGTTGGGCAGAAAACGGACGTCGAACATCAGGTCCGCATCTTCGGGCACACCGTGCTTGAATCCGAAACTCACGCAGGAGACCAGGATGCTCTTCTCGGACTCCTGCTTTTGAAAGCGTTCGGTGATGTAAGACCGCAGCTCGTGAACATTGAACTTGGAAGTGTCGAGCACCAGGTCGGCCAGGGCGCGGATGGACCGCAAATGACGGCGCTCGGTCGTCAGCGAGGACTTAACCGTAGTGTTGACTCCCAGCGGGTGGGGCCGCCGGGTCTCGCTGTAGCGGCGCAGCAGGATCGCATCCTGGGCTTCCAGGAAAATCACCTTGGTCGGCAGCATGCGCTTCACCGACTTTACGATCGCCGGCAGGGCATCCAGCTGCGCGCCTTCCCGAACATCCACCACCAGCGCGGTGCGCTCGATCTCGGAAGACTGCCCCACCAGTTCGGCAAAGCGCGGGATCAGGCCGACCGGCAGGTTGTCCACGCAGTAATAGCCGAGGTCCTCAAACGCCTTGAGCACCGAAGCCTTACCCGAGCCGCTCATGCCGGTGATAATCACCAGTTCCCCGGGATGGCTCTCATGGGGGATCCCTGAGCGAGGCGGGCGTGCTCTTGGCCTGCTCTTCCGGGTGGGCTTGCGCGGGGTCATTTCGAGGGATGTTAACAGGGACGGCCAGCGCTCGCCAGTTGCTGGTTGTAGTCTCCCATGCGGAAGCAGCGATTCGCGCCCGGAATTCAACCGAACGGGGCCCGATTCAGGGGTCTTATATAACTTACAGCTAACAACGAGAGATGGCCGGGCTAGAATGCGCTCTAAGCGATCGTGTGCCGGCTTGACCCTTTCCCTCGTTCCAGCGCACGATCGTCGCCCAGCGTGGCTCTGAACGCCAAGAAACGCCATGCCAGAGGACAGCGCAGCCCGTTCCGGCAGGCGCTCCCGGAAACTTGCCAATCCAATAGCTGTAAGTTATTGATAATCCGTCTAACTACCTCTACCCAGGTGGCCAATGCAGACTGCGGCCCCCGATCAGGTGCAGGTGGAGGTGGAACACCGACTGACCGGCGCGCGGCCCTACGTTGACCACTGTCCGGTATCCATCCTCGATGCTGCGCTCCCGGGCCAGATGGGCGGCCACCAGTTGGCTGCGGCCAATGACATCGGCATCCTCGGCGACAGCTTCTTTCAGTCCGCGGATATGTTTCTTGGGGACAATGAGTATATGAGTAGGCGCTTGGGGGTTAATGTCCTCAAAGGCGAAGGTGTAGTCGTCTTCATAGACTTTGCGGGAGGGTATCTCGCCCCGAATAATGCGGCAGAACAAGCAGTCACTCATGACACATCCAGTCTTTGAAATCGCAGTCCAGCGGGAATGCGACACTACACCCGAAGCGTTTCTGGGGAAGGCGGGGATACTATACGCGTTCGTTGCAGAAATTGGCAGTGCGGCAGGTCACAAGCCAGTCGTCGGTCGTCAGTCCAGGCGCACCAGGAATATCGAGCCTTCCTGCGTCTGGGTGTCGCGGGCGACTTCTTCGGCGCGCTGGCGGTTGTCGTCGAGCACACGGACCCGGACCCACCAGGCGCCTACCGGGCTACTGAAGCGTAACACTTTGGCGGTGTGATAGCGGCGAGCCAGGCGGTCGGCAAGCTCACTGGCGGCCTCTTCCTGGTCGAAAGCACCGATCTGCACCGCCCAGCGTCCACCCTGATCGAGTGGTACGGGCGTCTTCAAAACTTCCAGCCGCACTGTGGCCGTGCCCGGCTGCCACACATCGATCTTCCTGGCCGCAGCGAGTGAGAGGTCGACAATGCGCCCCGTCACAAATGGTCCACGATCGGTGATGCGCACAATGGCTGAATGCCCGGTCTTGAGGTTGGTGACGCGCACGATGGAACCCAGCGGCAGGGTGCGGTGGGCGGCGGTCATGGCATTCATGTTGTAGACCTCGCCATTGGATCCGCGGCGATTGTGGTACGGCGCGCCGTACCAACTGGCCGAGCCAGTTTCGACAAGAATGGGCTTGGCATCAGTTGGGATGGAGAGCGTCTCTTTGTCTTCGTTGCTGCTGATGTCCTCGTCACCGGCTTCCGTCGGTTCGGTCTGCGACACCGATGGCTTTGGGGGCTGGGCCGAAGGTTGCGAGATCGGCGGTGGGGGAGGAACCTCCACGCGCGCCTGCTTAGGCCCGCCACAAGCAGTCAGGAAAAAGGCGAGGATCAGGGTGAGGACGCCGAGCACCGGGCGCGGCCCTATCGTCCCTTGGGCGAATGGGCTTCCATGTAGTCGGCCAGCTTGGACAGCTTGTCGGCTGCAATCCGCAAGGCCTTGGTCGAGTGCTGGCGGACCGCTGGCACCACCTCGTTGTTCAGGTAGGTGATCAACTCGGCCGTGTCCTCCTCGAGGCGTGAGGCGGCTTCGGCCACGGATTTGTTCACCCGCGCCGAGGCGTCTTCCACCTTGCGGTTGAAGTCGGTCATGCGGCTCCTTCAGTTGTCGGAACGCGAAAAAGTCCACGCGTTGGTTGCGGATACCAGGCTCAGCCATTATTCGCGCTCCTTGGCCCCAGGGTCAACCGGGGGCACCCTGGGAAACAACCCCGGCTTCGGACGTCAGACCTTGGACCTCAGACCCAAGGCCAAGGTGGCCGTCCGAAGTCCGAGGTCTGACGCCCGAGGTCCGAGGTCTGGTTTAGAATTCCGCCATGCGAAATCGTCCCGCGATCTTTTTGCTGCTTTGCGTCTTGACGGTTCTCCAGGCCTGCACGATGTGGCGGGAACACGCGGTGGTCAACAACTGGGCCGATGCAACCGGGGGCGAAGGCCTGGAGCGCAGCTTCTGGAAAGATGTGAAGGCGAAGAATTGGAGCGTGCTGGAGCGGCATCTGGCAAGCAACTACGTCTCGGTCACGCCCGAAGAGGGACGCCTTGACAAGGCAGCCACCCTGAAGCATTACGAACCGCTGAAGCTGGACGATTACTCGCTGGGCGAGTTTCAGGTCGAGATGAACGCCAATACCCTGGTGGTGACCTACAGCATCACCATGCATGGCTCTTATGCGGGACAAACGCTGCCCAGCGCGCCGGTGCGCATGATGACAGTGTGGCAACAGCAGAAGTCCGGATGGGTAGCGATTGCGCATACGGTCATGGGGCCAGAGAAATGAAAGAAGCTTCTAGCTGCTAGTTGCTCTGCTCCAACGAAGCGCGAATCGGGATTACTCTTCAAAGTCAGATGAACTTACACGAACCCAGGTTGCCGGGGAACCTTGCCAGCCGCAAACGCATGTTCCAGCGGCGTTTGCTGGCCTGGTACACGCGCAATCGGCGGAACTTGCCGTGGCGCCGGGACCGCGATCCGTACCGGGTCTGGCTTTCGGAAATCATGCTCCAGCAAACGCGCGTGGCGGCGGTGGTGGATCACTACCAGCGTTTCCTGCAACGCTTTCCCGCCATTGAACGCCTGGCTCGAGCCAGGGAGTCCTCGGTACTCGCGGCGTGGAGCGGCCTGGGCTATTACCGGCGCGCGCGCATGCTGCATGCGGCAGCCAAGGAGATCGTACGGCAGCACGAGGGAAAGTTTCCTGAGAACGTAGCTGGGCTGCGCGAGTTGCCGGGCATTGGGCGATACACAGCGGCGGCTATTGCCAGCATTTCCTTTGGCGTTCCTGTCGCGTTAGTGGATGGAAATGTCGAGCGCGTGCTCGAACGATTCGAGGGAAAGTGCCTCCCGGGCGAAGCGGTTTGGGAAACTGCGGAAGAACTGCTCAGCCGAAGCCGGCCGGGCGATTTCAACCAGGCCATGATGGAGTTGGGCGCGACCGTGTGTTTGCCGCGGCAGCCCTTGTGCACGGTGTGCCCGGTGCGGGAACTGTGTGCCACCCGTGGCGAGCTCACCCAGCCGGCGGGGGAAGTCCGCCAGAAGCGGGAGATTCATTACGCACTCGACCGTCAAGATGGCACAGTCCTGCTGGTGCAGCGGCCGAAAGATGCTTCGCTGATGCCCGGAATGTGGGAACTGCCGGAGATTGCTGCGCCGCAACCAACTCCGGCGCAATCGGACGGCAGGTTAACGCTGCGGCACTCGATCACCGTGACCGATTTCGTGGTGACGGTAGAGCAACGCCCGGCGCCGGAGGCAACTGGAGGGCGGCGAGTGCAGAGCCGCCGCATCCACACCCTGCCGCTGACCGGCTTGGCTCGGAAAATCCTCCGGGCGGCGAAGATCATCTAAGGTATGGGGTCTTAACCGGCCCATGAAGTGGCGTCATAACATTTTCGGAGGACGCTCGATGGCTGCTCTCACAACCGGGACTTCGGCTCCCGATTTCACGCTTCCGGCAGTGGACGGCAAGAAGCTCTCATTGAAGGAAGCGCTCAGCCGTGGCCCGGTGGTGGCGGCATTTTTCAAGATCTCCTGCCCGGTCTGCCAGTACGCCATGCCCTTCCTCGAGCGCATCTATCAAGCGTACAAAAACCAGAACGTTACTATCGTCGGCATTTCGCAGAACGAAAAGAAAGACACGCTGGCGTTCATGAAGGAATACGGCCTCACACTCCCCGTCCTGCTCGACGATACCAGCACCTACCCAGTGTCCAACGCCTACGGGCTGACCAACGTGCCCACGATCTTCTGGATCGCGCAAGACGGCGAGATCGAAATTAGCAGCGTGGGCTGGGAGAAAAAAGCGGTCGAAGACATCAACCGCCAGGCGGCGGAGGCTTCGGGGCGCGGCGCCAAGCCGGTATTCCACGCCGGCGAATCGGTGGCCGACTTCCGCGCTGGTTGAAGCTCGAAAAACTGATCCCGCGGTCGCGGGGAAAAATCGATTCACCACAGGGACACAGAGGCACAGAGAAATCCAGAAGCATTGCTTCTGAATTCTCCGTGCCTCGCTGATAAACCCGTTTCCCTCTCCTTCCCGTACAATAGCCACTACTCACTCATTTTTTCCTCAGGAGCCTCACGGGATGCGAAAGAGCGTTCTTTTGTTTCTGACAACCCTCTTGGTTTCGAGCGGCTGGACGGCGGATAGCCCGCGTCGACGCGCCGGGGAGACAAGTTCGGCGAGACTTCCCGGAACGGCGATTGCAGCCATGCAGAAGATTGATCCTGAGCACATCCGGGCGCATGTCCGTTTTCTGGCCAGCGATCTGCTGGAAGGACGCGGCACCGGACAACGCGGCGGCGACATCGCGGCCGAGTACATCGCCACCCAATTCGCGCTCCATGGCCTGAAGCCGGCCGGCGACAACGGCACCTACCTGCAGAAAGTGCCCATGGTGGGTATAACCCCGCTGCCCGAGACCCGGTTCGCGCTGGCGAGCCCGCGAGCGGACGCGCGCGAGCTCAAGCCGCTCGACGAGTACGTGGCCTACGATGAGACGCAGCAGCCTACCTCCGATGTGGATGCTGGCATCGTCTACGTGGGGTATGGCATCAAGGCCCCGGAATACCAGTGGGACGACTACAAGGGTGTTGATGTCAAAGGCAAAGTGCTGCTCATGCTGGTGAACGAGCCACCATCGACCGATGTGAAGTTCTTTAAAGGCCGGGCGCTGACTTATTACGGGCGCTGGACCTACAAGTACGAAGAAGCGGCGCGCCAGGGCGCGGTGGGCGTGATCCTGATCCACGAAACCGAAATGGCCAGCTATCCCTGGGAAGTGGTGCGCAATTCCAACTCCGGGGAAAAGTCGTTTCTGGAGCTCGATGGCACGCCCCGGCTGAAAGTGGCTTCCTGGGTCCAACTCGAGGTGGCCAAGCAAATGGCAGCTGATTCGGGGATGGACCTTGGCAAGATGATGGCCGACGCGCACTCCCGCGATTTCCATCCGGCCGCGATGACGGTGAAACTCAAGGCCCACATGGCCAGCAAGATTCGTCCTTTCGAGTCGAACAACGTACTGGCGGTGCTGCCCGGTTCCGATGCCCGGCTCAAGAACGAGGCCGTGATGTACTCGGCGCATTACGACCACCTGGGCATTCGACCGGATATGCCGGGCGACAACATCTACAACGGGGCCAACGACAATGCCACCGGATGCGCGATCCTCATGGAACTGGCGCGAGCCTACAGCCTGTCGGCTCAAACGCCACGGAGGTCGATCCTGTTTGCCTCAGTAACCGCGGAGGAGCAGGGCCTGCTGGGGTCGGAATATCTGGGCAAGCATCCGCCCATACCGGCGGGCAAGATCACGCTGGCGCTTAACTTTGATGATGTTCCGCCGTTGGGCGCGCCGGAGGAAGTCGAGGTGTCCGGGGCCGAGCGCACTACGTTTTATTCCACGGTAGAAGCCCTGGCGAAGGAATTCCGGCTGGCGATTCGTCCCGACGCTCGGCCTGAAGCCGGTCACTATTATCGTTCTGACCACTTCAGCCTGGCGCGCGTGGGCATTCCGGCGTTTTCCATCAATTCGGGGGTGAAGTACAAGGGCCATGACGCGGCCTGGGGCCTGCAGCAGGCCGATGACTATACCGCCAAGCATTACCACCAGCCAAGCGACGAATATCATCCCAACATGGACTTCACCGCCGATGCCGCGATCGCACGATTCGGCTTCGCCGTGGGCTGGGAAGCAGCGGGCGCGGCGAAGCTGGTGGGCTGGGAAAAGGGCGACGAGTTCGAAGCGGCGCGGCAGATGTCAGCCCTCAGCCCTCAGCCTTCAGGCCATACGAGGTAGTGGCTGCGTTTCTTGGCGGAAGGGAGATCATCTTGGCTTCCGCGTGGTTGGCTGAAATTGATAGCCCAAAGCCGCTTCTTAGCCCGGATCGAACCCTTTGGCCACCGCCCTCAGGCCAAGGTTCCGGATCAGGCGAAGCAGCGAGTTGGGATGCATGCCCAGGATTTTCGCCGCTTCAATGTAATTGCCATTCCCCTGCTGCAGGGCCTGGAGCACCAACTGTTTCTTGGTGTCCTTGAGAGCGCCGTGGTACTTGGTGGCCGAGGCGGCTGCGGGAGTGTTGGCTTCCAGCACCGACTCCGGGAGGTCATCGGGCACAATGACATCCGCAGAGCCCAACACCAGCGCGCGCTCAATGGCGTTCTCCAATTCGCGGACATTGCCGGGCCAATCGTAGTTAACCAGGCAGGCCCGCGCCTCGGGGGACAGGGGCTTGCTTCGGGTTTTGCACTTGCGGCTGGCCTTGGCGATGAAGTGCTCGGCCAGAACCCCGATGTCTTCCCGGCGATCGCGCAAAGCCGGCATATTGACCGCCACCACATTCAGGCGGTAGTAGAGATCTTTGCGGAAGCTACCGCCCTGGATGGCTTCCAGCAAGTTGCGGTTGGTGGCGGCGATCAGGCGGATGTCGAGCGGGATAGGGCGCGTGCCACCCAGGCGCTCGAATTCGCGCTCCTGCAAAACCCGCAGCAGCTTAGCCTGGAGTGCGGGGGCCAACTCGCCGATCTCGTCGAGGAATAGGGTCCCACCTTCGGCGGCTTCCACTTTGCCTTTCTTCTGCGCGATGGCCCCGGTGAACGCGCCTCTTTCATGGCCAAACAGCTCGCTTTCCAGCAGTGACTCGGCGATGGCGGCACAGTTGATGGCCACAAACGGGCACTCGGCGCGCGCACTATTGCGGTGTATGGCGTGAGCCACCAATTCTTTGCCGGTTCCGCTTTCGCCGTGGATGAGCACGGTGGAATCGGTGGGAGCCACCCGGCGAATGAAATCAAACACCTCGCGGATGCGCGGACTGCCGCCCACCATGTTGTATTCCAGGCTGATTTCCGCGCGCAGGTCCTGATTCTCCTGCCGTAGCCGCTCCCAATGACGCACGTTGTCAAGCGCGAGGCTGGCTATACCCGCAACCGCGGTCATGACCTGAAGATGATGTTCATCGAACTTTTCTATGGTGCTGCGGCTGTCGAGATAGATTGCGCCCAGGGCCTTGGTGGCGACCAGCAGCGGGACACACAGCAGCGAGCGTACCCGCAAATCGGCCAGGGTCGGTACCACCCGCAGTTCTTCGTCGCTGGAAACATCGCTGACCACCATGCCGGTACGGTCTGCGAGGACGCGCTTTACGATGGTGCGGCTAACCCGCACCGGGTGGCCGGGCCCACGGATGCGGTCCCAGGCGATGGCGGAAGAGAAGTCCTCCGGATCGTCGACCAGCAGGACCGCGCCCCGGTCCGCCGGAACTACTTCAAAGATGAATCCCAGCAGCTGCCATTGCAGTGACTCCAGATCGCGAATGCCGCCGATACCGGTCGCGATCTTCAGCAAAGCGTTCAGGTCGCGAGTCAGGCGATCCGTCTGGGGTAGTTGCGCCGCCAGTTTGTCCGGGTGCAGGTACAAGGCGTCTTCCGGGCGGAGCAGGAGTTGGGAATCGCCAGTCTCGGTGGTGTCCGCGAGTTCCACTGCACTTCTCTCGAGATGATGGTCTTCGTCTTCCTTCACCAGGAAAACCAGCACGGAATCGCCGATGGAAATCTGGTCTCCGTGGCGCAGGGGTTGCTCCTTGACGGGCATGCCATTAACGACGGTGCCGTTGCGGCTGTCCAAGTCGCGAATGGTGACCTGCTCGCCATCCCGTGTGACCAGGCAGTGCCGACGGGACAATGCCGGATCAACCGTCCACAGATGGTTCGACGGTTCCCGACCGATCGATATTTCTCCGCCAGCCAGCGTCACCATGTTGCCGTTGAATGGGCCAGCGATGCCAAGCAATCTCGGGTTCATTTCCCACACCGTGCTTCCGTTGGTTTAGCACACTGGGGCGGGATTGTGCACGACCGCCAGAAAATTAACTTTCGGGATAGCGAGATTAACCGTCGGGTTAGCGAAAACCGCGAAACGATAGGAAGTGGGCCGGCGCGCAATGCAGGAATTTCGAGGCAGCTTAGGAGCAACTCTCCGCCGATCAGCAGCTTGTGGGCATGCACAGCACGGGTTCAGAAAACGCCATAGCTCTGGCACGCCACCTGCAATGAGTAAGTACGGCAACGGTTTTCAAAGCCGTTGCGAGATGTGGGGACGGCCAACAACGACTTCAGCGGTCACCTGGTGGCGACAGAGGCCGAGGCTGTGCAGCTCTACCGTCTCACTAACTGAGGAGGATTTATGAAAAACAAATTGCGCACTCTGTTGGGACTGGGTCTGGTATTGGTAGCGGCATCGGCATTCGCCCAGACCATCCGCGTAAAAGCGGATATTCCGTTCAACTTCATCGTCGACAAACAGACGCTGCCCGCGGGCGAATACACCGTCAAGAGCATGGACATGGCAGGAAGTTCGCTGTCGATCCGCAATAAAGACGAGAAACCACTGAGCCTGGTTCTCTCGTTGCCCTGCGAAAAACTGGCAGCTTCCCAGAACACCAAGCTGGTGTTCCATCGCTATGGCGACCAGTACTTCCTGGCGCAGATCTGGGTCGCAGGATCGGCCGCTGGCCACCAACTGCTTGAGAGTCGCCAGGAAATCGAGCTGGCTAGAGATTCAGCCGCGAAGGACGTGACGGTAACGGCATCGCTGCGCTGACCGTCCGGGGGGACGAACGCAGCGAAGGGCACACCGTAAGGTGTGCCCTTGCATTTTTGCTGACGACGGATGACCTGAAGAAAAAAGTGGCGGGTAGTTGGTCGCTGGGAGGTCAAGCGCAGTTACCAGCTGCCAGCCCCCAGCTGCCGACTTTATCCCAGGTGCTTGTCGATGGCCTTCTGGATGGTTTCCTTGGGCACGTAGCCCACGATCTGTTCCTTCACCTGGCCGCCCTTGAACACCAGCAGCGTGGGTATGCCGCGAACGCCGTAGCGCATGGGAGTGGCGCTGTTGCGGTCAACATCCATTTTGCCGACCTTGACCTTGCCATGGTATTCGGTCGCCAGTTCGTCAACGATGGGGGCGATGGCTCGGCACGGACCACACCAGGTCGCCCAGAAGTCCACGAGCACGGGCTGCTCCGACTTCAGCACATCCTGGTCAAAATTCGCATCATTCACTTCAAAGATTTCCTTGCTAGCCATCTCTCCTCCAGTGGATAGGTCCCAGGGCGTTGGCAGCTGCCCAGCAGCGTGGCACCGCCCAAAACGAACTTACTATGGTAACACCTGAATTAGATGCAAAGAAGTGCGGGAAGTCGCAAGGGCAGGTGGCGGCCCCACGCAGCGCGCGTGACTGCTGGTTCGAGGCAGGATGCGATGAGCTGCCACTTGCGGCCCAAAAATAAAAAGCGCCCTAAACTTTTCAGTTCAGGACGCCTCGGCAGCCCTCCCCCAGAACTGCCAAACCACGATTCGGATATTAGAGTGAGGCCATGCAGGTGTAAACGTCACTTAGGTAACTGCGCTGTTTTGGCAGTAACCCTTGCGGCTGGTACCGCAGGTAACCGTGTAGCGCCGAGGTGCGGAGTGGATGCTTCCCGCTAATTTGTTGGCGCTCCAAGAGAAAGAGCTCTTGCGGACAAGGTCAAGCGATGGCGGTTACGAACTGCTTTTGCAAGCGCCGCGAAGAGGCTTTTCCCGCAAGATTGTGAGCCGCTTGAAAAATAGTTGACCCAAAACGGGAAGCTCGCGCCGCAACCGGCTGCTACTGCTTCGTCCAGTTCTGGCCGCCGTCGCTGGTAAACCAGGTTTCGCTGGTGGTGGTCAGCTTGCCGTGTTGGGGATCGGTGAACTCGACGCCGATGATGTCGACGGTCAACGCTGTGCCGCCGGCTACCGGCTTCACTCGGATCCAATGCGCGCCGGCATCGAGCGAGTGGTAGAGTGCGCCGGCGGAACCGCCCACCCAGATTTCCTGACCAAAGGCCGCCAAGGCGCGAAACTTGGCTTGGCTGGCAACCGGGATCGTCTCCCAACTCTTGCCGCCGTTGAGCGAGCGCTGGAGCGTACCGTCGGACGACAGCGTCCAGCGCGGCACCGGCACGATGCCGTTCACCGACGACAGCGCGTCCTTCTCCACTGTGTTCGATGCCTTATACGCAACCGCGCCCATCTCTGCGCTGGCCTGGGCGGTCGATTTGCGGAACTCCTCTTTAGCTTTTCCGGGAGCGGGCCCTGTGACTTCGACTGCGGCGCTTTCGTTCGCGGCTGCGACCTCGACCGTTTCTGCCACTTTCTTGTCGTCCAGATCCGCGCGGCTTCGCGCGGGTTCGGGAGCGGCCGCGGCGGGTTGCTGCGGCGGCGCAACTGCCGGGACATCACTCGATTTCGGCGCTGCGGGCGCGGGCAGCTTTAGGGCCAGTCCGCTCTCTGCCTGTTTCGCCTTGCCAGACGTGGCAACAACGGCGCGCTTCTCTAGGATCACTTGCGCGGAATCCGCGTTCGCCGCTACAAGGTTATTTGGCGCTTCAGCTTTCGCTTCGACCTTCGCGCTCTTGTCCATTGCTGCGGTGGTTTCTTTTTCCTGCGTGAAAGTCGCCATCCGTCCCTGGTCCCGGAAATGAAGCGTGACCGCTGCCCCCACCACCACTACGCAAGCCGCCGCAGCCGCCCAACGCAGCACCGGCCAACTCAACCATCCCGCACGGACCGGCGCGGGCGCAGCAGCTTCCATGGGCGGCACCGCCAACGACACGACTTCGCGACAGTCGGCGCAGTGCGCCAGATGCTCCAGGATTGGTTGGCGCTCGCGTTCAGCCAGGGCCTTCTCCAGGAAAGCGTTGAGCAAGTCCGGGTCGGGATGCGGACCGGGGCTCGTCATTGCCTCCAGGCGCTGGCGTGCGATTTTGGGGATGTCTGGCATTGCGTTTGCGTTTCAGTCGTCCCTACGGGACTCGTGCATCGTCTCACCAACGGGCGTCGCCCTCCGCGTCTTCGATCCGGCGATCATTACGGCCCGTCCACCGCCCGAGCCCCTGCGTTCTTTTCTGGGAACGTCTGGGATGGCTCTTCTTGCGCCAGGCGGCGGCGAATATTCACCCGCAAGTCACGAACGTCCACTTCGAGTGCCTCCTGTGCCTGGCGGCGGCTCAGGCCGCGCCGGCCCAGGCTGGCCAACACCTGCTTGCGTAAGGCCTTGGCCACCTTGTCGAGTTTGCGGCTGATGGTGGATTCGTGCACCCCCAGGGTACGGGCGATCTCGGCCAGGGTACGGCCATCAAGATAATACGACGCCAGCACCATGCGGTCTTCAGCCGGCAGCGCGGCAAGGGCTTCGTCGGTAGCGGCTTCCACCCGGGGGTCTACCGCGGTTGCGGGCTCGGGATCGGGCGCAGCGAATTGCGTTCCCTCTTCGCTCTCTTCGTCCAGGCTGACCAGCTTGCGCTGGCGGCGGTAGCGGTTCACGAACTCCTGCGCCATCACGGTGCGCAGCCAGCCTTCGAGCGATCCGCGCCCGGTGTAGGACGCCAGCTTCGACACCCGTTCCCCATCGCGCGTGCGAGTACCGTACAAATCGGCATAGAGGGAATCTGCCAACTCCCGTGCGGCCGAGCTTTCCTTTGCAATGTACCCCGCGATGTCGTACAGCTTCTCGCGATAGCGCACCATGAAGACTTCCCAGGCGCGTTCGTGTCCGGCGGCGCAAGCACGAGCGAGAACCAGTTCCTCGACCCGCAGACTCCCATACAGTTCCCGGACCGCGCGAGTTTCGAGATCAGCGGCCAGGTACTTGGCACGGATTTCCTGCAGGATGGTGCAGAAGTCTTGCTGGCTGACACCGTACTTCTCCCCGTTGCTCTTGAGGTAGAGCTCGGCCAGCAGAGATTCGATCTCCGGCGGAATTGCGACAGCGGGTTGAGTGGCGCCGCTCATTTGCTGCATACGGTAGCTGGTGGCTGGCAGCTGGGCAAAGCATCATGTGCTCCCGGCTACCAACTACCAGCCCCCAGCTACCAGTTACTGACTACATTGACACCGCGCGATGCTTTCGACGATCGCCCACTCTGGATGCTACCAACTTTTTGGATGCAAGCAGATCGAATTCTGCCGTTCATCAGACAGCAGGGTAAGGAACGGACCCCCCGGAGAACACCGGCCTGGCCCGGAAGCCGGAGGTGTCCCTGCAGGATGGAGGAGTCCCATGAATCCGAAGCTGTTAGTGCTGGTTGTATTGCTGGCCGTGGCACTGGTCGCGGCGGTGATTTTGCCATGTCTCGCGCCTGCCGGCGAGGTTCCCTCGGGCTCCGGCTACAAGGTACTGGAACCGATTCGGCGCGGGAACCTGACGGTATTTCCGGTGGTGGCCGCTAGGTCCCACGACACGCAGGAATTTCTGACTCTGGACGAGGGTCTGCGCTCGGGAGAAGTGGTGGTCACGGAGTCGGGACACACGTCTCCGATGGTACGGCTGCGGCACCCGGTACAGACGCTGCCCTCGCACAGTGGAGGAGGAGCGCAAGTCAACCGGCTGGTGCTGATTAATAACTCCAAACGGCCGCTGATTTTACTTGCCGGTGAGATTGTCACCGGCGGCAAACAGGATCGCGTCATCGGCAAAGATCGCCTGGTGCCCGCCGAGAGCGATCCCATTGACGTGGGCGTGTTCTGCGTGGAGCCGGGCCGGTGGACCGGTGCCAAGGCGAGTTTTGGCTCTTTCGATTCCGCGATGGCGCAGCCGGCAGTGCGGGGCCGCGCCATGGCCGACAAGGACCAGGACAAGGTCTGGGCTGAGGTAGGAAAGGCGCGGGAGACCGTCATGGTCGAAGCCGCTCCCGCCGCGGCACCGGCCCTAGAGGGGACCAGTTCCTATGCCACGGTGATGCAGAACCCGGATGTGAAGCAGAAAGTGGACGCCGTGGCGGCGCCTATTCGTCGCGATTACGAAAGCCTGATCAAGCAACTGCGCGACCGCAATGCTGTGGGGGTGGTGGTGGCGGTCAACGGTGAGATCATCTGGGCCGACGTATTTGCCAGTACCAACCTGCTGGAGAAATATTGGCCCAAGCTGGTGCAGTCCTACGCCGCGGAAGCCATCGTGAGCCAAACCAGCGGCCGCCGGGCTGAGGTGAAAACCGCGCAGGCGTTTCTGGACGACCTGGAAGGCCGGCGGGAAATGGTGGAAAGCGAGCCCGGCCTCTACCGCCACACCGAAATTACCGGCGATGGCTTTAAGGCATTTGAACTGACCTCACTGCTGCCGAAGACTGGGTTCGATGTGCACGTGGCGAAGATGGCGAATTAGAAAACTGTCGTCGGTTGCCGCTACCATAAAGAAAACGGCGTGCAGCTTTTTCGCTGCACGCCGGATGGTTGAACCTGCAATTCCTTCACTGTGCCTTTACGGGTACGGTATTCGGCGGGTGATCGGAATGGGCGTTAGGAACGGGCCTGTCCTGGTCTGAGTTGTACAACGCCAGACCTTCTGCCAACCCGGTTACCGGGGCAAACATGGCTTCGTTGAAGACGCTGCCATTGTTCTTCGCTGCGGCCACCACGCCGGGATGGGCCTTGCTCCCCACGTAAGAAACCGACTGGTAGTCGCCGACCATCTGCCCCAACGAAGTTGCCGGCAGCCAGGCCAGATTCATGGGCCCGGTCACGGTGGTGGGAGCCGTCCAGGTCTTGCCCCCGTCCGGGGAAGAGATAAAGCCTTCCATCAACTGGCAGGTGCTGAAGGTGCAGTTGGCCACGGGATAAAAATAGTAGCTAACGCCGAGGTGCGCGGTTGCACCGGACGTCCCGGGCTCCACTTCAATGCCGGGAATGAAGTGGTCCACAGTGCTGTTGACGGCATCAATGGGAACCCGCCTCACCGCCGACCAGGTTCTGCCATTGGCCGAGGAACTGATCACGATATCGTTCGACGCACAGCCCGCGCGGAAACGGCAATCGTGGAAAACCACGAAGGTTCGGCCGGCAGCATCCATGGTCGAGGTGGGCAGGTTCAGGTCACGCAAGCCACCTGCGATGGTGTGGGTGGAGGTGGTCGTTATAGTTACGATGCCGGTCCAGCTGGCGCCGCCATTCTTTGAAGTGAAGGACTGGATCGAACTGGAGAAGGCGTCGGAACCGGGAACTACGACGGTGCCGTTGGGCGCCGACTGCGGATTGCCGCCCAAGCCCGTCGGTCCGCCAGCGGGCTGCTTGGCCGCGGCCCAGGTAAGCCCGCCATCCGTGGAGGTGTTCATGAAAATTACATCGCCCGCGAGGTTGTCGTCCCAGGCCGCGTAGCAGTGGCCAAAGAACGGGCTGCTGGCATTGTTGTCGCAACTCACCCAGGTCTTGTCGCTGTTTTCCACCTTAGGAGTGACGCTGACCGGGTCATCCCAATTGATGCCGTCGGTCGAGCGGCTGATAAGCATGGCCGTGTGCGGCCCGCCGCTATTCAAGATGGGCAGGGTGGCAATCATCCACACGCCGTGGGCGGCATCGAACACCACCGCCGGATCACTGACGCGATCAAACGGACCGCTGCCTTCGATAGTGGTGATGCCGGGCAGTGAGCCGTGTTGCCAGGTCACGCCGCCGTCGAGCGAGGTGGCCCAGCCAATGTCGGAGCAGCCGCCGCCGACGTTGAACCGTCCCTCCTGGAACGTAGTCACAATGGTGTTTCCGTTAGAGAAGGTATCGGCCTCGACTTCGGTCTTGTGTTCGCTGTCAGTGTTGGTAAAGGCGTCGACGCTGATCTTCTTGAGCGGCACCTGGGCCTGCACGGTTAGCGACAAGGAGAAAACAAGCACCATTGCCAGAAGTAAAACGGTGAACTTTTGATTTCGTGACTTTGGGATGAGCATTTTTTGGGACAAGTGAAGCCTCCGAAGAACCTGGATTTGGCACGGCAACACTAACAACTAGCCGCAGTAGTAGTCGCTGCAGGATGGCCCTGTGCAATGGAGGTGTCAAGTAGGCCGAAAGACCCTGTACAGGAGCTTGCTTAGGCAAACACGCTTGCTAGCGGGCGGTGGAGTTGTACCAGCTTCTCCAGGCGGCGGGATCGTTGGGCAGGTTCTGGCCGGTAATGTCGTGCAGGGCGTGATACACCCAGGCGCGGGTATTGGCTTCTAGCGACGAATCGTCAAGGAAGTCGAGTAGCTGCGGTACTGCGGTGCGGCGCTGGTCCTGGCTGAGCATGCCCGATTGCGCCAGGCCGCAGGCTGCGCGCTCTCTGACGACCGGGGAGGCATCATCGTGGAAGGTCTTCAGCAATGGGGCGATGGAATCGTCGGTGCCCAGGTAAGAAAGGCCCTCGACCGCCCACATGCGGATGTCAGCGTCAGGGTCTTGCAGGTGGCTGACCAGGATCTCGCTGGCGCGTTCGGGTTCCACGCCGCGGCTGCCCAGCAATCCCAGCATCCACAGCCCCCAGACGCGAGTAGATTTCTCGGTGGAATCGGCTTGCTGGGCGAAGCGATCTACGGACGCGGAAGCCTTGGCGACATTGTACGCAGCGAGGTCTATTTCGATGGCTGCCGCACGTACCCGCAGGTCGTTGGAGTTCAGGGCCGTGGTGAACAGCGAATTCAATTGCGGGTTGAGCTTGATTTTCCCCCGCCAGCGGTCAACCCGCGCCGCAATCTGGTCGTTGGCGCCGTCATAGTGATTGATGGCGCGTTCCAGAAGCAGCTGGGCCTGGCTCTGGGGCGAGGCGCTGTCGAGTTTCTCGAGTTCGTGCTCCGACATCACCGCTGGAGAAGCCGGCTCTGGTTTCCCGTGCAAGCTCAGATATTCTGAGATCTGTTGCCACGCGGCCTTGGCCACACTCCCGTTGGCGGCGACAACCACCAACGCTACCAGCACTCCCACGATGGCTGCGGAGATGGCGCGCAGGCGAACTTGTTGCGGATCGAGGGGACTTGCCTGCCGGCCCGGCTGCAGGTCCGAGCCGGGACCCAGCGTGCCATAGTCCGGCGTTGGCTTCTGGCGCGGATCGGATCCCCACGTATTCACGAAAGCAGTCTAGGTCTGGGTGGACATAACATGAAGCGCTGGTACGTTGTGGCCGCAATTCTTACATTGATGATGACTCTGGCTGCGGCAGGCATGGCCGCTGGCCCGGGGTATCACGTCGTGAAGTCTTACAAACTGGGAGGAGACGGCGGCTGGGACTACCTGACGCTCGATGCCGCGACCCGGCGTCTGTACATCTCCCGGGCCACCCACGTAATGGTCATCGACGCGGACTCGGGCAAATCCGTAGGAGACATTCCGGACACGCCCGGCGTGCACGGCATCGCCCTGGCGCCAGAGTTGGGCAGAGGATTTGTCAGCAACGGCCGCGAGGGGACCGTCAGCATTTTCGAGTTGCCGTCGCTCAAGCTCATCAGCAAGGTAAAAGTCGGCGACAACCCCGACGCCATCCTCTACGACCCTGCCAGCAAACGCGTGTTCACCTTCAACGGAAGAAGCCACGACGCCACCGCGATTGATGCAGCAAAGGGGGCGGTGGTGGGCACTATCAAGCTGGACGGCAAGCCGGAGTTCGCGGTCAGCGACGAAAAGGGCGGCGTGTTTGTGAACCTGGAAGACAAGTCGCAGTTGCTGGCCATCGATCCCAACAAGTTGGAAGTAAAGTCACGCTGGCCGCTGGCGCCGTGCGAAGAGCCCAGCGGGTTGGCCATGGACCGCAAGCACCGCCGGCTGTTTTCCGGATGCGACAAGCTGATGGCGATTGTCGACGCCGATAGCGGCAAAGTGGTCAGTTCGCTGCCGATTTGCGACGGGGTGGACGCCACCGCCTACAACGACGAAAACGGTCTGGCGTTCGCTTCGTGCCACGATGGCAAGATGACGGTGATCCGGGAAGAGTCGCCGGACAAGTTCAGCGTGGCCGAGACGGTTACTACACAGGAAGGCGCCCGCACCATGACGCTCGATGCCAAAACGCACTTGGCGTTCACGGTGACCGCAAAGTTCGGGCCACCTCCGGCGCCGACGACCGACAATCCGCATCCGCGGCCGACAATCTTGCCCGATAGCTTCGTGGTGCTGGTGGTGGGCAAGTAACCGGTTCTGTTTATAGTATGGGGATGCGGCTGCGGCAAGTGCATCATGCAAGAAGAAAACTGACGGGAAGGGCAGTCGCCCTGCTGCTCTTCTTCCTGATCTGTCCCGGCTTCACCAGCGCCTACTCGGTGCTGACCCACGAACAGATCGTCGACCTGTTGTGGAAGGAACAGATTCAGCCCCTGCTACTGAAGCGCTTTCCCGCATCGACCGAGGCAGAATTGCGCCAGGCCCACGCCTACGCCTATGGCGGATGCATGCTGCAGGACATGGGCTACTACCCGTTCGGCAACAAGTACTTCAGCGACCTGGTGCACTACGTGCGCAGTGGCGATTTCGTTGCGGCGCTGATTCGCGATTCCGCCGATCTCAACCAATACGCGTTCGCGCTGGGCGCGCTGGCCCACTACGCTTCCGACAACAGCGGCCATCCTTTCATCAACCAGGCGGTAGCCATCGATTTTCCCAAACTGCGTGCCAAGTATGGCGATCAAGTCACCTATGCCGCCGATCACAAGGCCCACATCCGTGTGGAATTTGGTTTTGACATGGTGCAGGTGGCCAAGAATCGCTTTACCTCTGACCGTTATCACGACTTCATCGGCTTCGAGGTCTCAACCCCGGTGCTGGAACGCGCCTTCTTCGAAACCTACGGACTCCGCCTGGAAGAGGTGTTCAGCGATCTTGATCTCGCGATCGGAACCTACCGCCGTTCGGTGAGCAAAATCATTCCCGAGATGACTCGAGTCGCGCTGCTGTCGCGGCGTGATGAGATAGTGAAAGAGACGCCCAACTTCGACAAAAAGAAGTTTCGCTACTACCTGAAGCGTGCCGACTATCGACGGGAGTGGGGCTCGGTATATCGCAGGCCGGGCCTGGGATCGCGCATACTGGCCTTTTTTCTAAACCTGGTGCCCAAGGTCGGACCTTTCAGCGCGCTCGGGTTCAAAATCCCCAACACCCAAACCGAAGACTTGTACATCAAGAGCATGAACGAAACGATAGAGAACTACGGACACCTGCTCACGGACGTCGACAGCGGAGACCTGCAATTGCCCGACCGTGATTTTGATACCGGACGTGATACCACGGCCGGAGAATACGTGCTCACCGATCGCACTTATGCCCGCCTGTTGGATGACCTGGCAAAGAAGAACTTTGATCAACTTTCACCCGAACTGCGCGACAACATTTTGCATTTCTACGCGGACCTGAATGCCCCCATCGCCACCAAGCGGGACAAGGACGACTGGCAGAGGACCCTGGAACAACTGGATAAGCTGAAGGCCATTCACGCCCAGCCCCAGCCGAGAGAGGTGGTCCGCAATTAACGAAACATAAACACGCTGAATCATGGGGCTTTTCTCCCAATTCGGGAAGACGAACGGTCTTGCCAGTCTTAAGCCTGTCTCTATGTAAAATCTTCCCCCCGTTGTTCCCCTTGGCCTTGGTACCTCCGTGGTCGTGTGAATGTAAGCTGATGAAAGTAAATTGATTTTGCACGGCACGACACTTGCACCGAAAAATGCGGAGGGCACATGAGCAAACGCTTCTTGGCAATCCTCGCTCTGGCTGCGGCTGTCGGTTTGGGCACGCCAGCGCTGATGGCCGATCACGGGGACGAGGGTCACAAGCAAAAGCACGGAAACAAGCACTCCGAGGCTGACGACGATCGGAACTGGGAGCGTCGCGACGGGTATGAATACCGCACCTACGGTGACCGCGACGATCGCCCTCCGGGATGGAATCGGGGCAAGAAAACCGGCTGGGGAAATTGCGGGCTACCTCCCGGCCAAGCCAAGAAGTACGGCTGCCGGACATACGTTTATCAGGGGCGTCCCCACTACTACTACCAGGACGAGAACGGGCGGATCGTAGTTCGACGCCCGATCATTGACGTTCACGGTGGCATCACTGTTCACTAAGGCTCAGTCGCTCCCCGGCACTGGCGCGGATTTATGGGAGTTCACAAGCACGAAATGTTGAGGGGGTACAGATGTTCCGTCCCCCTCCTGGTAGTGTCTGTGAATTCTTCTACTGCTGCTTCTTGTTCCAGTCGTCCTTCGAAAGCACCTTGAGCGCATCCAGCTTGGCTTTGGCCAGGGCTGCGTTCAGGGCGGCCACGTCCTTGTCGCCGAAGGACTGGAACTTCGCGCCTGCGTCCAGCAATTGTTTGCTCAACACTCCGGCGCGTTCGAGCTGCGATTGGGTTGGCCGTCCCAGGTAGCCGTTGACTCCTCCGTACAACTCGCCGAGGTTTTCCCGCAGCTTGTGTTCGCCGGTAATCATGCCGCCTTCCTTGACGGCGACCAGAGAGGTGCGGAAGTCGTCGAGTTGTGCCGCAAGCTTATCGATCTGGGACTTCAGCTTGCGATCGCTGGTCTGGCTGCTGCGCTGGCGGGCCTGGTCACGCAGATCAACAGCCGCATCCACCACGTAGGTCAACTGGCTCAACATGTCGTACAGCTGCATCACGGTCTTGTGCTGCAGTGCCAGGTCGTCCGCGGTCGCATCGGAGCGCGGATCAGGCACCAGTTCCACTTTCCCGGTGTAAGTCTGCTTACCGCGGATGAGCTTGATGGTGTAGGTGCCCCGTTCCACCTGCGGGCCGAAGAATGCGTACGGCTGCTCCACCAGCGAGGCGGCGGGCGGCACCTTCGGCGGTTTCAGACGCTCTGCCCAGTCTTCCCGATTGAGACCACGGCGCGGGCTGCCCTGGATGCTGGTGATCAGTTGACCTTGCGAGTCGTACACCTCGATTTTCAGCGAACCGAAGATATTGCGCTTGCGCTGGTAGTAGAAGATGGGCGCAGCTTCGGGGAGCGAACGCCCCACGAACTCGGCGTCGCCGTCGAAACGCTGCTCGGCGGCAGGAAGAATCAACTCTGCCGGACGCGCGGGTAGCAGGGCCGCATCCTGGGCCAGAATTTCCGGCGTGATGGCTCGCAGCGGCGTCAGATCGTCAAGGATGTAGATACCGCGGCCGTGGGTGGCCAGTAGCAGATCTGAATCCCGAGAATGAATCGCGATATCGTCCACCGCGACATTGGGTAGCCGGCCGGTAAACTGGGCCCAATGTTTTCCCCCATCCACGCTGAGGAATAGGCCGAACTCGGTGCCTACGAACAGTAGGTTGGAGTTAACCAGATCCTCCCGCACCACGTGAGCCCAGCCTTTCAAGTCCGATGTGGAAAGCGCTTGCCAACTGTGGCCGTAGTCGGCGGTCTTGTAGACGTAGGACTTCATGTCGCCGGTGGCGTGGCCGTCGAAGGTGGCGTAGGCGGTGCCGGCGTCGAAATGCCCCGCCTCGATGGCTGAAACCCAGGTGTTGGCCGGCAGGTTGGGGATGTTCTTTACAACGTTTGTCCAAGTCTTGCCGGCGTCGCGGGTGATCTGCACGTTGCCGTCATCGGTGCCCACCCAGATCACGTCGCCGTTCTTGGGTGATTCGGCGATGCTGAAGATGGTCTCGTAACGCTCGGCATCGGAGTTATCAATGGTCAGCCCACCAGAAAGCTCCTGGTGTTGCCGCGCCGGATTGTTGGTGGTGAGGTCGGGCGAAATCCGTTCCCACGATTCGCCTTTATCGCGCGAGCGGAACAGGAACTGAGCACCGATGTAGATGGTTCCGGCATGCGTCGGGCTCATGTGAATCGGCGTGTTCCAGTTGAAGCGGAACTCGGGTTCGTCGGC
Organism: Terriglobia bacterium; assembly: GCA_020073665.1. Taxonomy (GTDB): domain Bacteria; phylum Acidobacteriota; class Terriglobia; order Terriglobales; family Acidobacteriaceae; genus JAIQEU01. The sequence continues at coordinate 189,036 of JAIQEU010000009.1, read as the reverse complement.
ACGGGGAAGCGGCTTGATCTCTTTGGCTTCGCCGGTGGACTTACGAAAGCGCGTGATGTGGCCGCCCTGGTATTCCGCGTACGCGATGTCGGGATCGGTGGGATCGCTGAAGGCCCAGAACCCGTCACCGTAGGCGATGTTGCGCCAGTGGCGATTGGCAATGCCACCGATCGCGCGCGATGGCCCCATCCAAGTGCCGTTGTCTTGCAGTCCGCCGTAAACGTTGTAGGGCCGCGCCATGTCGTAGCTGACGTGATAGAACTGCGATACCGGCAGGGCCTGCAGAAAGCGCCAGTGCGAGGCGCGATCCAGCGAGTGATAGACGCCGCCGTCGTTGCCATCGAACAGTTCCTCCGAATTCCTGGGGTTGATCCAGAGGGCGTGATGGTCGCCATGCACCCCGCCGCCGAAGTCGTCGTTGGGATTGAAAACGGCGCTGAAACTCTTGCCGGCATCGTCGCTGACGGTCAGGCCGAATCCCGGCTTGTATACCCGGTCCGCATCGTTGGGATCGACGATGAGGCGCGCGAAGTAGAACGGGCGGCCGCTGACGTTGAATGAGTTGTTTACTTCGGTCCAACTCTCGCCGGCGTCGTCCGAACGGAATAACGCGGTGTGGTTCTTCGCCTCCACCACGGCATAGACGCGATTGGGCTTCGACGCGGCGATGGCCACACCAATGCGTCCAAGGTCGCCATCGGGAAGCCCCTTGCGCACGGCATGCCAGTTAGCACCGCCGTCGGTACTTTTGAACAACCCGCTGCCCGGGCCGCCGGAGTTGAAGTTCCAGGGCTCGCGTCGAACCTGCCACATGGCGGCGTAAACTGTGTTGGGCGACTGCGGATCCATGGCCATTTCGCTGCAACCAGTCTTGTCATCAACGTAATAAATCTTCTTCCAGGTCTTGCCGCCGTCGGTGGTCTTGAACACCCCGCGCTCTTCGTTCGAGTTCCACAGGTGTCCGAGAGCGCAGGCGTAAACCACGTTGCTGTCTTTGGGGTCCACCAGCACCCGGCTGATGTGCTCGGAGTCGGCCAGTCCCATGAGTTCCCAACTGTCACCGCCGTCGCGAGTGCGGTAGAGACCACTGCCCACCGAGACGCTATTGCGCACCCAGGTCTCGCCCGTGCCTACCCAAACCGTGAGCGGGTTGGAGGGGTCAATCGCGATGGAACCGATCGAGAGCGTGGGCTGCTTGTCGAAGACCGGTTTGAAAGTCGTGCCGCCGTCCAGCGATTTCCACACTCCGCCGCTGGCCGCACCCACGTAGACGGTCAGGCGTTGGCCTTGAGCAACGGCCGCGATATCGGAGATGCGTCCACCCATCACCGCAGGACCGATGGCCCTGGCCGAGAGTCCGCTGAAAGTATCGGAATCGATCTGCACATCCTGAGAGAAGGCTGGAACAGCCAGCAGCGTGAGCACGGCAGAGCAAATGACCGCCAGAGAAAAACGCTTGAACATGTTTGAACCTCGCAATGAAATGGAAGGAGCCCGTCGTTGGTCGTTCGTCGTTGGCCAAGCGCGCGCCGCAACTCTGCCGCGACGGCCAACGAAAGGACTAACGACCGACGACCGTCAACTAGTTCTTCGGCTTATCCGCCGGCTTGGCGGCGTCCGGCTTGTCCGCCAGCACCGGCGCGGCTGCCGGCATTTTGAAGCTGGCGTCGTCCAGCGGAAGATTTAACTCTATTTTTTCGATGGTCAGCTTCTGCTGTTGGGGACTGCCTTTGATGGACGAGGCTACGGCAAACGGAAACATGAGACCGTTGACTTCGCGATAGTCCCCCAGGGTGGTCTCGCTTTCGCGCTCGGTACCACGAATGGTCCGCGTCTGCTCTTCCTTGATCTCCAGGAAGCTGTCGGCGTCAACATAGATGATGTCGACATCGCCATTCTTGCGGGTGAGCTTGACTTTGTACGCGTCGGTTCCTTCCACCTTCTCCTTGCCCAGGAGCTCTACCTGATGCCCTTTGCTTTTATAGTCGACCAGGGGCCCATCCAGGTCAGCTTCGTCTTCAAAGTCCTTGGTATCATCGGCGCTCATGGCTTCCGGATCCTTCTTCCCGGTAAAAGGCATGATCGCCCATCCGGACTTGCCATCATAAGCCTGCGTGGCCGTCAGGCCCTGGACCGTGAAGTCCAGCCGCACATAGCTGGGCCGCTTTTGAATCATGACGCCCGGCGCTTCCATGCCCGGACCGAATTCCATCTTGCCGCTGGAGCGCATTGACTGCACCGCTTTGATCTTGTCGAGCCCGCCACGGGCCTCAATGTTCTTGGCAATGATCTCGTCCACAGTCTGCGCCAGCAGCGCGGGAGTGAGCAAAAATGCGACGGCCGCACTCAGAAACAACTTTCGCAACATGATTTCTCCTTGAGGGACTCCGCGGACGCACGCCGGTCTGGAAACGGCCGTGGACGCAAAGCAGTAGAATGAACGAAGCAAAACGATATAAGGCCGGACATTAGGTGTCAAACTGCAATCCTCACGGTTCTATACGCCGGAGCCGGCGATTGGTTCCGAAATGTTCAACCATCTGTACCCAGCTGACGGCGGCTTGACTGACTCCTGTACACTACCCGAATCTTTGGGCAGTCAGCCGAACGAGGTGACTCATGAGCCCTGCCGATGAGAAGTTTTATCACGCCAAAATTACCAAGCGCATGGATTTTGCGCCCGATCTCTGGATGATCCGCATTCAGGCGGGCGGGGAATTCAAGTTCGCTCCCGGACAGTACGCCACTCTGGGGGTGGAAGGCCCGACCAAGCGGTCGGAGCGGCCTTATTCCATTGTTTCTTCGCCGCTGGAAAGCGAAATCGAATTCTTCTTTGAACTGGTCCCGCACGGTGAATTGACCCCGGAAATCTACAAACTGCAGCCTGGCGACGAATTGCTCATGCGCAAAGCCGCCAAAGGAAGATTCACCCTCGACACTGCGAGCGGGCGTACCAACCACCTCCTGGTATCCACGGTGACCGGCGTCGCGCCGTTCGTCAGCTACGTTCGCACCCTGTACAGGGACTGGAAGGAAGGTCGCTTCGACGGCAAGCACAAACTGTTCCTGTTAAATGGCGCCAGCCGGTCGTGGGAATTCGGCTATAGCGAAGAGTTGGAGAAGTTCGCCGCCGAAGTGCCCTGGCTGCAGTACGTCCCCTGCGTCAGCCGGCCATGGGATGACGAGAAATGGAAGGGCGAGACCGGGCGCGTGGATGACGTCCTGCGCAAATACGCCGACCAGTGGGGCCTGAACGGCAGCAACGCCGTCGGCTACTTATGCGGCCATCCGGAGATGATCGAACACGGCAAAGGCATCCTCAAGCGGATCGGCTTTGTTAAGGAGACATTGAAGGAAGAGATTTACTGGATTCCGAGCAAGGAACCCGCGAAAGAAGCGAGCTAGGGCGCGGCGGCGAGATCCGCTTCCTGGCCACATGAAGTGAAAGCGAAGTGCGCTGCTCAAGATTGTCGAGTACAGCTACGCGGCCTCACTTGGCCAACGGAAGGTAGGATTAGCCGGCGACTGCGTGCTCAAACCACCTTCACACTCCAACGGTTGGGCTGCGACGCTCAAGCAGCACGGTATCTCGCCAGCAATCGCCCAGTTTGCCCACGCGATGTCGGGTCCCAACTTCGCGAAAGCCGAAGGACTTGTGTAAAGCGATGCTGGCCGCATTCTCAGGAAAGATTCCGGCTTGCAGCGTCCAGATACCACCAGCTTCGGAGGCGACGATCAAGGCTTGCAGGAGGGCGGTCCCAACGCCAAGCCCTCGGGCGGTCTCGGCCACGTAAAGCGATACTTCCGCGACACCTGCGTAGACCTGCCGCTTTGAGACCGGGCTCAGGGCGGCCCAGGCCACAACGCCGCCGTCTCCGCGCGCCACCAGGCGGCAGCTCGCGAGATGTCCGCTGTCCCACTTCTCCCAGTCGGGCAGCTCGGTCTCAAACGTCGCGTGGCCGGTGGCGATGCCTTGCCGATAGATTTCCCGCACTTCCGGCCAATCGCCTGCGGCCATCGGGCTGATCTGGACCTTCACCTCTATGAACTCTCCGCCGGCGCGAAGAATACCAGCACCACCAGTTCTTCCGTGATGTCGAAGAAACGGTGCTCCACATGGGCTGCGACGAAAATTACGCTGCCCGCGCTGACCGCCTGGTCTTGGGAGCCAATTCGCATACGAGCGCGTCCGCGGACGACGTAGTACAGTTCATCTTCTTTGTGCGGCTTCTGAGGGTCGGCAGCGCCCGCGGCCAGCACGTAGACTCCCGCACTCATTGCCGGGATGCGGAGAAACTCCAGGTAGCGCTTAGCAACGGCATCTCGCTGCTTGAGCAGTTCGGCCATTTGGTAGAAGTTCGGTGTTGTCATCGGACGTCCGATTTGGAGTTCACCACAGGGGATGCAGAGGACACGGAGGAACCAAATGCCAGGATCCGGTTCCCTCTGTGATCTCAGTGTCCTCTGTGGGGTTTAGACGGAAGAACTACGCAAAAGCTCCCGCAAAAAATATTTCGGTGTACTGACGCGCCAAGTCTTCTTCCCGCAGTTCGCCTTCCGGCTTGTACCACTGGTAAATCCAATTGATCATGCCGAGCAGTGCGAAGGTTGCCGCCCGGGGGCTCACGCTCCGCGTGGACTGCCGCGCTCTCTGCACCTCCGCGATCAGGTTTTCAACGAAGTGCACGTAATCTTTCTTGCGTGAGTTGATGCGGCGGCGCAGCGGCGGCGGCAAGGGATGATTCTCGTGCAGCATGACGGTGATCTCGCGGTCACGCACGCTCAGCACAACTTCGATATGACGGCGGATCAGCGAGCGCAGGCGTTCCTCGGGGTCGGAGATGCCACGCACCGCGTTGATGACCCGCTCCTCGGTGATGTCCATGGCATGGTTCATCAGGTCAAACAGAATCTCGTCCTTGCCCTGGAAATGGTGATAGAGCCCGCCCTTGCTCAGTTTGAGGGCCGCGGCAACGTCGTTCATGGAAGTGGCGTCGTAGCCCTGCAGCTGGAACAGGCGGGCAGCGGTGCGCAGGATCTCCTGCCGGGAGTCAAGGGTAGCTTCACGAGTCATCAGCCAAAAGAATATACAGGGCAAAACCGGAAAACCATGCCCAGGGTGAACTTTACCCGTCCGCCGGCATGCGCCAGCTGTCCACCAGGATCCCGGGCGCTGCCAGCAGCCTGCCCTGAGCGAAGCCGAAGGGGTTACGCCGGACGCCACCAAGGCCAGTGACCAAAGCCTCCAAGTTGGCGTAACCTCTCTCCCATGGACCCCAAACACCGCAGCCATGGCATCACCGATGGGCGCGACCGGGCACCGGCCCGCGCCATGTTCAAGGCCATCGGGTTCTCCGACAGCGATCTCCGCCAGCCCCTCATTGGCGTGGCCAACACCTGGATTGAAACCATGCCCTGTAACTTCCACCTGCGCCGCCTGGCAGCCAAGGTAAAAGAGGGCATTCGCGCCGCCGGAGGCACCCCCATGGAGTTCAATACCATCGCCATCAGCGATGGCGAGACCATGGGCACCGAAGGCATGCGCGCTTCGCTGGTGAGCCGGGAGATCATTGCCGACTCGATTGAATTGGTCTGCCGCGGGCAAATGTTCGACGCGCTGGTATGCGTGGTGGGCTGCGACAAAACTATTCCCGCCGCGGCCATGGCCCTTGCCCGGCTGAATATTCCCGGGCTGGTGCTTTACGGCGGCACCATCGCCGCCGGCAGTTACAAGGGCAAAGACGTCACCATCCAGGACGTGTTCGAAGCCGTGGGCGCAAACGCCGCCGGCAAAATGACCGACGCCGAACTGCTCGACCTGGAGAATGTCGCCTGCCCAGGTGCGGGCGCGTGCGGCGGCCAATACACCGCCAACACCATGTCTACGGTGATGGAGTTGATCGGCCTTTCGCCTATGGGTTTCAACGGCGTGCCGGCCATGGATCCACGCAAGGATGAGGTCGCGTTCCGCTGTGGCCAGGTGGTGCTGGACCTGCTGAAGCGCGGGACCCTTCCGCGTCAGATCCTCACCCGTCCGGCGTTCGACAATGCGATTGCGGGCGTGGCCTGCACGGGCGGGTCGACCAACGCGGTGCTGCATCTGCTGGCGCTGGCACGCGAGTCGGGAATCCCGCTGGCGATCGACGATTTTCAGAAGGTCAGCGAGCGCACTCCGCTGCTCGCCGATTTGAAACCAGCAGGACGCTTCGTGGCAGCAGACGTAGATAAGGCAGGCGGTATCCCGGTGATCGCAAAGCGCCTGCTCGACGGCAAATGCGCCGACGGCTCAACCCTAACGGTCACGGGAAGGACTTTCGCAGAGGAGGCCAACGCCGCGGTCGAAACCCCGGGTCAGCAGGTCATCGTCGCGCTCGATCATCCTTTGAAGGCGACCGGCGGCCTGGTCATTCTGCACGGCAATCTGGCACCCGAAGGTTGCGTAGCCAAGATCAGCGGGCATGAGCGCCCCAGCCATCGCGGGCCGGCGCGCATTTTCGAATCCGAAGAAGACGCCATGACGGCGGTCACCGCCAAGCAGATCAAGCCCGGCGACGTGGTGGTGATTCGCAACGAAGGCCCCAAGGGGGGGCCTGGCATGCGTGAAATGTTGGGAGTGACGGCGGCCATCGTCGGCGAGGGACTGGGGGAATCGGTGGCGCTGCTCACCGACGGCCGCTTCAGCGGCGCCACCCGCGGGCTAATGATCGGGCATGTCGCCCCCGAGGCTGCTCTGGGAGGCCCCATTGCTGCCCTGCACGAGGGCGATGCCATTCACATTGACGTGAAGCAGCGGGTGCTGGAAGTCGAACTCAGCGACGCTGCCCTGCGGCAGCGGCTCGCGGCCTGGAAAGCACCCGAGCCACGCTATGCTACCGGGGTTTTCGCCAAGTATGCGGCGCTGGTATCGTCGGCGGCCGAGGGCGCGATTACTCGTCCAAGGATGCATTAGGGTTTACTAAATGGGAGCCCACGGCTCGTTGTTTCCCGATTTGGGAATCTCTATAACTCTTTCCTAATCTGCTTGTTACGTTAGGCTCACTCTCTCCGCCACCCTTTTTTCTGGGCCCAATGCCCTTTCGTGACCTGTTTTTTGTACACGTGGCGGGCTAGTCTGAGCCAACCACGTCTCCGCCACTCGTCTGCCTTAACTATTTGTTCTGACGGAGGCTGCCAGTGTACTCAAGATTCGCCGCACTTATACTGCTGTTATCTCTCATCCTGCTTGTAAGCATCTGCTCCGCTCAATCGGTCGGCGGTGGCGGCGCTAACTGCGGCACCGCGAATGCCGACTATTACGTCGCAACCAACGGAAACGACAGTTGGTCCGGAACCCTGGACGCTCCCAATCCGAGCAAAACCGATGGGCCTTTTGCCACGCTTGACGGCGCGCGCAAAACCGTACAGGGAATGCCCGGCGGCCGCCACCTAGTGATGATCCGCAACGGCAACTACTACCTGAGCGCCCCGGTGATTTTTACGGCAGACGATTCCGGCACCTCCAGCACTCCCATCCTCTACGAGAACTATCCGTGCGAGATCCCGGTAATCAGCGGCGGGAAGAAGATCACAGGATGGACTAATGTCTCAGGCAATACGTGGACAGTCCCGCTAAGCTCGAGCAGTTATCAGAATTTCGAAAACCTGTTCTATAACGGCACGCGCCGCTTACGCCCGCGGAGCACGGTGGGCACCTATCTTCATAACGTGGGGCCGGTGTACGTAAACTCGCAGTCGGACAATTGCAGTCTGCAGGTCAACGGCCAGTGGGAGTGTTTCGATCGCTTCGTATACGCCAACAATGACCTGGCGTCCACCTATCACAGCATTGCGTTGGGCGATGTCGAAGTTCTGGATTTTGAAAAGTGGACCATGAGCCGGATGCGGCTCCAGTCGGTGGACACCTCCAAACACATCGCGTATTTGACGGGACCCACCAACCAGGATCTGGACAACGGATTCCTGCCCGGGCACCGCTACCTGCTGGAGAACGTGAAAGAGTCACTCACCCAGCCGGGCCAGTGGTACGTCGATCGATGCACCAATCCTCCTAGCTGCACCAGCAGTTCAGGCACGTGGACGCTCACCTACCTGGCGCAGTCAGGCGAAACGCCCAAGAACGCGGAAATCATCATTCCCCAGCAGACCCAGCTGATCGTTGCCACGGATCTGCAATATGTCACTTTCCAGGGAATCACGTTTTCGCACGACAACTGGTTGCCCCCGGCGGGAGGGCTGGCTGACCAGCAGGGTGCAATGGGCGTCCCCGCGGCTCTGAGCTTCACCGGCTCCAGCAATGTGATCTTCGACGGCTGCACGATTTCTCACACCCAGGGTTGGGGTGTTGAATTCGTTGGCACCGGGTCGGTGAAGAACCAGATCAGCAACCAGGTGGTGAACAGCCTTCTCTATGACTTGGGATCGGGCGGGGTTCGCATCGGCATGACGCCGCAAACCAAGCGCGACACCGACGCCGACGTGGCCCAGTATGTTCTGGTCCAGAACAACCTGATTACCGGCGGCGGCCGGGTGCAGCCAACCGGCATCGGCACCGGCGTTCTGGTGGGCAACTCCCATCACAACACCATCACCCACAACGAAATCAGCGATTTCTACAACGGAGCCATCGGGGTGGGGTTGGTATGGGGGATGTCGAGTGGCGTGACCAGCTACGCGCACGACAACACTATCTCCTACAACCTGCTCTACAACCTGGGCCAGGGTGTGACTTCCGACATCGGGGCCATCTACCTGGCAACCTCAGGCACCAAGGGCAACCAGATTCTGAACAATGTGATTCATGACGTGACCCATCCCATTCTCGATGCGGACGGCTTTGGCGGCAATGGGATTTATCTGGACCAGGGAACGTCGAACGTGACGGTCAAGAACAATCTCGTCTACCGGACGACTTCTTCGTCGCTGTTCGCCAACTTGTCGGACCGCAAGTCCGACACTTATCCGCAGAACAACGTGGCCGACAACAACATTTTCGTGGAGGCCAATCTGTACTCAGTCAACCATGGCGGGCAGAACCCGAATTCTCTGACTCTCACCCACAATATTTTTTATTACAAGATCGCGCTGCAAGGCGGGAAGTGGGCGTGTTTCGACGTGGGCGGGAGCGGCAAGCCGGTTCCCTGCAACACTCGCTTTGTCATGGACCACAACTTGTACTGGATGCCGAATGGCTCTTCGCTGAAATTCATTACCACTGACCCGTACGTCGTCCCACCCCGGACCTCGTACACCGGGTTGAGTGCATGGCAGGCGGTTGGCGAAGATGCTCATTCGCAGAACAAAGATCCGCTGTTCGTGAACCCGACTTATCCCACAGACAATTACAACCTGCAGTCCGGTTCGCCGGCTTTCAGCCTGGGCTTCGTATCGTTTGATACCACCCAGGCCGGACGAAATGCGCCCGTGCTCACGGCTCCGGCTGTGCCCATCGCGTTTCCGCAGGAGTTGAAAGACCCGGGCAGCTACTAGGCTCAAAGGGGGGCTAGCGCCCCTTCCTTTTCAAATCCCCGTGCTGGTCTGCAGCCGGACTATGGCTGCCCACCTGCTGGCGTCAGGTGGCCGGTTGCGCTCACCTCAACCTCCACCTTGTCGCTCACGTGCAGAAAGAATGTGCTGGGGTTCTTCAGTCCCCAGTCGACATACGGAATCACAAGATGAGTCTTGGTACTGAGCACGTTTCCATGCAACTGCACGGGCACCGAAGCGCTGATCGGGTGGTCGGTGCCATGCAACCGGAAGACGCCTTCGACCTGCACCGTGGAATCTCCATTGGGCGCGAGCGCACCCTTCACTTTGGTTGGTGTAAAGGTAATCTCGGGATACTTTGCACTCTCCAGAACTGACTTATGCATCTTGTGGTCGCGTGAGTCGTTGTCGGTATCTCCACTGGTGGCGTCCACCGTCACCTGACCGCTGGCCGTACCTGTGGCCGGATTGAAGTGGATGGTTCCGCCCTTCAGTTTGAAGGTCCCGTGAACCGTGTGCAGGGTCGCATCCAGTGAGAATTGAACCGTCGTGTTGGCGGGGTCAAGTTCGAGCACTGTCTCCTGGGCGCGCAAGTTTCTGCTGGCAACGCCCAGCAGGAAGCCCAGAAATATCCAAAGCCAAAAAAGGCTGCGTCTTACTGAATCTCTCATGATGATTGATGCCCCAATAGAGGTGCCCGCAAGGCCTCGTTTGTCAGTTTAGATGCTGCTCCCACAGAAATCGTTACGGCATCCGCCTTCGGTGGCAACGCAGAGTATGCGTGGTGCGTCTTCACGCACTACCGGCAGGCTTCATCACCGGCGCCCTTCAAGCTGTCTTCTGCTGTCCTGCGTCCAGGTGCGGATCGGGGCGGTGGGCGCACCAGCGGAAAAAAGTCTCGGAATTTCCCGGACCGGCATCATGAGTCTGGCCAGTTCCCTCACCCTCCCGGCCGCCGCTGTGGCTGGAGTCTTCCATCCCACACTGAAGGAGTTCTACCTCACCACTCCGCCCATCAGCTGCACTAAAGTGCTGGCGTACGACAAGAACGGCGTCATGACGAAGGTGGGCAACGCTCATAACCAGGACCTGGCGGTGAGTGGAACAGGTGCCTTGCCCACGCACACCCGCCTCGACCCGACCGAGAAGTTCCTGTATGTGCTCGATCGACTCGGAGTGCTGCATGTGTTCGACATTTTGGCCGATGGAACGGTGGCTGAGAATCACACACCCTTCAACCTTGGGTTGCCGACTGGCACCGTGCCTCTTGGTCTGGCCGTACTCAAGAAGTGAGAGTCTGGCATTGCAGAAAAGAGCCCGCGGGATATCGATCCGCGGGCTTTCTCATTTCTGGCCGACGCAGCCAGTTTCAAGCCGCAGCTCAACCCTTGGCGGAAGACAGAGCCGCGACCGGTACGTAGGAAAGCCAGGTTGCGGAACGCGCATGTTTCCCCGTCGTGACATTTTCGAAGGCATCCTGCAAGGACCGCGCCACGGGCCCAGTCTTGCCGTTCCCGATCATGCGGAAATCAATTTCGCGTAGCCCGATCACTTCGGCGGCGGTGCCGCACACGAAGACCTCATCCGAGATATAGAGCTGGTCGCGGGAGATCGGTTCCTCCACCACCGAGTAGCCCAGGTCGCGAGCCAGCGTGATCAGGCTGTCGCGGGTGATGCCTTCCAGGATGGCGCCCCGCGGCACGGTACAGATCACCTTGTCGCGCACGACGAAAATGTTCTCACCCGTACACTCGGCGACGTAGCCGGCGGGATCGAGCATGATTGCCTCATCGAAGCCGGTGCGCAGGGACTCGGTTTTCGCCAGGATGGAGTTCACGTAGTTCCCGGACACCTTGGCCTTGGTCATGGTGATGTTGGGGTGCAGGCGGGTGTAGGACGCAACGTTTGCCCGCACACCTCGCTCCTTGGCTTCGGGCCCCAGAAAATTGCCCCACTCCCACACCGCGATTACCAGGCGCGGCTTCCCGCTGTCCAGCACCATGTTCATGGCTCCGTCCAGATAGATCAGCGGCCGGATGTAGCACGCTGAAAATCGGTTGGCCGCAATGGTCTGGTGGATGGCATCGACGACTGTGTCACGCGTAAAGGGCAGATCGCGGAAGCCGATAATATGGGCAGAATCCAGCAGCCGTTCAACGTGTTCCTGCAGGCGGAACACCGCCGGGCCACGCTCGGTGGCATAGCAGCGGATGCCTTCAAACACACTGAAGCCGTAGTGCAGGCCGGCGTTTAAGAAGGGAATATTCCCTTGGGCAGAGTCCTTTAGTTCACCATCCATCCAGATATACCGCGGGTTCGTCGCCATGGGGGCCTCAAAACTTAAAGATAAAACAATTGTCTAAGACTAGCGTCCACGGCCCAACCGGCGCAAGGACGGAGTGATTGGCGCATTCTTCGAACTGCCGTCTATAATCCGTCGCATATATGGATACAGGACTGAAGAACCGGGTCGCGATTGTGGCGGCATCCAGCCAGGGTATTGGGCGGGCCACAGCTGAGGCCTTTGCTGCTGAAGGGTGCAAGGTGGCGATCTGTGCGCGCAACCAGGTCGCCCTGCAGGAACTAGCGGAAAGACTCCGCAAGCAGTTTGGAACCGAAGTTCATGCCGAAGCCGTCGACGTGACCGACGCCGCTGCCGTGCACCGCTTCGTGGAAGCCACAGTCGCCAGGTTGGGCAGCGCCGACATCTGCGTCACCAATGCCGGGGGGCCTCCGGCCATGGGTTTTCTCGCCGCCAGCCTCGAGGACTGGCGCAAGGCGCTGGATCTGAATTTTCTCAGCGCTGTTCATTTTGCCCGTGAAGTCATCCCCCACATGCAGCAGCGGCGCTGGGGCCGCATCATCACGATCACGTCGATTACCACCAAGCAGCCGGTTTCTGACCTGGTGCTATCCAACGCCGTACGAGCGGCGGTGGTCGGCCTGGTGAAGAGCCTGGCCAACGAGTTCGGCAAAGACGGCATCCTGGTCAACAATGTCGGCCCCGGCTACACCGCTACCGACCGGCTGAAGCAATTGGCGAAAACGCGCTCGGCTGCGCTGGGCAAGAGCGAGAAAGAGGTTTTCGAAGGCTGGGCAGCGGACGCCCCGCTGAAACGCCTGGGGGAGCCCCGGGAAGTCGCCGAGACCATTGTCTGGCTGGCCTCCGAGCGCGCTTCCTACATTACCGGGCAAACCGTCCTGGTTGACGGCGGCATCTACAAAGGGCTGTAACAAACGTTTCACGGGACCCGGGGCGGGTGGTGTTGCAAACCCTGCCACTTTTCTAGTAGTCTTTCGGCCATCTTCCTGTCTTTACTTCTAGCGTTAGAAGTGTACCTGTTCGGCGCTTGGGTATTTTGCATGCGGGCCCCGAGATCGTTTGTCGGCAAACTTGCAGTGAGAAACCTGCCGCAACCGCTCTGCGCACAGCACCGCATTTCCATTCAACGATTGATTACCTGTCGAGCGTAATCGCACTCCCCTCCAGGGGGGACTATCACGGGAGGCGTGTATGCCAAAGGCGATGAGAAATTGGTTGTGGGTCGCAGTGATCGGGCTTTCGCTGGCCGGACAGATGCTGGCCCAAGGCGGAGCGACTGGCGCAATTACCGGCACGGTGCAGGACAAATCCGGGGCCGTGATCGCGGGCGCCGAGGTGCGCATCATCAGCCAGGAACAAGGTGTGGTCACTCGCACCATCACCACCGACGCCAGCGGCTCGTTTACCGCTCAGTTGCTGCCGGTGGGAACCTACACCGTGGTCGTCCGCGCTTCCGGGTTTGCCGAGGCTACGTTCTCCGACGTGGTGGTGCGGGTCACCGAGACCACCCGCATGACCGCCCGGGTGGTTCCGCCGACGGTGCAGCAGAAGATCGAGGTCCAGGCCGAGGTGCAGAATCTGCAGACCACTGACGCCACCACCGGTCAGGCCATTGAAGCCGGCACTATTCGCAGTCTTCCCCTGGCCACGCGGAATTTCCAGCAGCTGCTGACTCTCTCGGCCGGCGCGCAAAGTGAACTAAACGGCTCGGCTCAGCTCGGACGGGGCGATGTCCGCATCCAGGTCAACGGCCAGCGCGAGGACAACAACAACTACCTGATTGAAGGCATCAGCGCGACCGACTATAACGTAGCCGAACTCACAAACACTCCGCTGCCCAGCCCCGACGTGGTGGAGGAATTCAAGGTCCAGACCAGTCTTTACGATGCCACCCAGGGACGAAACGGCGGGGGCAACATCAACGCCATTCTCAAGAGTGGCACCAGGACTTTCCACGGCAGTCTGTTCGAGTTCTTCCGCAACACGTCATTGAACGCAAACGAGTATTTCAATAAGCGCAGCCAGGCCACGCTGGGACTTCCCAATGAGCGGCCGGACATCAAGCAGAACATCTTTGGTGGTAGCCTGGGTGGCCCGATCGGCAAAGACGGAAAGCTTGGCTTCTTCTTCGCCAATTATCAGGGAACGCGTCAGCGCAGCGGCCTTTCCACCGGCACCATCATCAGCACCACTCTGCCCATTCTTCCCACGGCTGCGCGAGGCACGGCGGGCTATGCGCAAACCCTGGTGAACACGTTCTTTCCGGGCGACCCGAACGTGACCGCCGCCAACATCGATCCGGTCGCGCTCAGCCTGCTGAACTTCCAGAGCGGCCAGTTCAACGATCCCAGCGGCTACCTGTTCCCATCGCTTCCGGGCCCTTCCTGCCCGACTTGCGCTGGAGCATTCGTGCTCAGCAAGGCGGGCAAGTACAACGACGACCAGTTTACGGTGAACTATGACCGTGACTTCCGCGGAGGCAAAGACAAGATCTCAGGACGTTTCTTTTTCTCCAACTTCCGTTCCGTGACCCCGTTTGGGGCGGGCGGATTGACCGCAACCTTGGGCGGCAGCATCAGCCCGACTGACCTGAACTTTCCTCTCGATCAGCCCGTGCACGACCGCTTTTTGAGCTTCGCGGAAACCCATTTGTTCAGCCCTCGCCTGGTGAACGAGTTCCGGTTCGGCCTGGTGCATATCGACAACAAGTCGATCAACTCGCCGATCGTCACGGTGAACGATCTGGGCATCAACCGGCCCAACAACAATCTCTACCAGACCATCTACAAATTCACTTTCTCGACTTTTCAGCTGGGGCCAACGCCCGGCGCCGACCAGAGCCAGACGCAGAACAACTACACCTTCCTCGACACCGCCAGCTACGTCGCGGGAAAACACGTCGTCCGCTTCGGTGGGGAATTCGACCGCGTCAATCTGGACAAGAACTTCCCGCAAACCTTCAACGGGCAGTTGTTCTTCTTCCCCACGTCAGGAAACCCGGGAAATCCGGCCGATCCGTGCGTCCCCCTGGGCGGCTGCACCGACTTTCAGAACTTCCTGTTAGGCCAGCCGGGATTTTCCTTCGGCGGCAGCGGTGTTTCAAACCATGAATACCGGGTCAACGATTTCGCTCTGTTCTTGCAGGATGACTACAAGGCGACCTCAAGTCTGACCATCAACGCCGGACTGCGTTGGGAATTGTTCGGTGCGGCGAAGGACAATCTATGCCACATCGGCAACACCATTTCCGCACTGGCCAATCAGGGCGCTGTACCGTTTGTCTATCCCAGATGCGTAGGCAATCTTGGGGTGACAGGCTTTACCGGGACGCTCAGCGACACCACCATGGCCAACAGTTACGCCTCGAATTTCGGGCCGCGCCTGGGCTTTGCCTACGACCTGTTCGGCCATCACACCACGTCCATCCGCGGCGGCTACGGCATCTTCTATGTTCGTGAGGATGTCGGTACCGTGGACCAGCTCTCCTTCACCACGCCCATTCTTCCCATCACCACCCCAACCGGTACTCCGGGAGACATGGCGGATGTGTTTGCGGTGGGCCCCGGAAGATTGCCGGTAGGAGGAGTCATCGACCCCGCGTTCATTCCGGTGTATTCCCAGTTCCTGGGATTCGTCGATTGCACTACCGGCGCGCCGACACCCGATACTTCTCAATGTTCGGTATTCGACAACGGCCAGCCCAACCCGTTCGGTACCTTCGGCGGCAACAGCATCAACTTGTTTGGACTCGAAGTGCCGCGGCATTTCGTTTCACCCAGCACTGCGCAATGGAACCTCAGCATTCAGCGGCAGCTGCCGGGAAACTGGGTACTCGAAGTTGCCTACGTGGGCACCAAGGGTACGCACTTGAGAGAAACCCGCGACGGCATCCAGCCCTACGATGCCAGAACCCATCCGGTTACCATTGTTGCCAAGGATGGAACACCCTACACCATCAACCAGAACACGTTCTTCAATGCCAACGCGCGCTCGCGGGCCGTGGGCCTGGCGACTCAAAACTACCAGCTCTTCGCCAGCGACGCCTGGTCGCACTACAATTCCCTCCAAGTCACCACGTCGCATCGCTTCTCGAAGTCTCTGTATCTCCAGGCAGCCTACACCTGGTCGAAGGCGTTGGACGCGACTTCCAGCGGTAACACCGCGTTCAACACCGCCATCAACGATCAGACCAACCTGCGCGACTCTTATGGTCCTTCGGACTTCGACCGCACTCACCGCCTGGTCGTCAGCTACAACTGGGATGTCCCCCTTTTCTCCGCACAGAACGGATGGAAGGGAGCGCTGCTGAGCCACTGGGCATTGAGCGGGATCACGACCATCCAGTCGGGGACTCCCGTCACCATCATTGACGCCGCGGGCGGGACCGGTTTCAACCTGAGCAGCCCCAACACCAGCACTGCCACGCTGAATCCCGGCTTCACCATCTCTTCCGCTCTCGCTGGCGGTAGCCTCAACCAGCGCATTAACAATTACTTTGCGGCGGGTGCGTTCAGTGGTGCTCCCGTTGTGGGACCGGACGGAGAAACCGGTTTCGGCAATTTGAGGCGGAACCCTTTCCGCGGACCGACCCAACAGAACTGGGACCTGTCTCTCGGCAAGGATTTCCGTATCACCGAAAACAAGACCTTCAAGTTCTCGGCAGACTTCTTCAATATCTGGAACCATCCCATCTTCGCGAGCCCAAACAATATTTTTAACGGGCTCGGTTTTGGGACGATTACCAGTACGAAAGGTACGCCGCGCCTGATCCAGCTGTCCGGAAGGTTCTCGTTCTAATGAGCCGCGCAACGGGCTTTCAGGGGCGCATCCCGATGCTCGAGCGGGACCAGGTTTCGCCCGAGGTGGGCGCGATTTACGATGCCCTGCTGCAGCAGCGGGGCGTTGTGCCCAACATGTTCAAAACCGTCGCCAACATTCCGGCGCTGGCCCAGGGCATCGCGGCGTTCTTGAAACCGATGGTAGGGGACGGCGCCCTGCCGGGCTGGTACAAGGAACTGGTGGCGGTGCGCGTATGTTTCCTGCACCGTTTTGAATACGGCCTGAAAGCCCACAGCCTCTCCGCCCGGCAGAAGGGCGCCAGCGACGGGCAGATCGAGGGCCTGGCAGACTTCGAACATGGGCCCTTCACCGAAGCGGAAAAAATCGGCTTCCGTTACGCCGACCGGTTGCATGTCTCTCCCGCCCAGATCGACGACGCTTTCTATGCAACTGTTAAGTCGGTGTACAACGATCTTCAGATTCTCGAACTGACCGCGGTGGCGGCGGCGTTTGAGTTCTTTCCCCGCCTGGTGGATGGGCTGCGCATCCCGCTGACCCCAGCGCCCGGCTCGGCACGATAGTAGGAAGGCCCTATGCGACCTGTAGCGTCCCGGATGGCGTCGATGAGCGGCGAAGGGGCTTTGTCGGTCTTCGCGCGTGCCAAAGAGTTGGAGCGACAGGGCCGCTCCATCATCCACCTCGAACTCGGCGAACCCGACTTCCACCCGGCAACTCCGGTCCTCGACGCCGCCAAGAACGCGCTCGACGACGGCAAAGACCGCTATTGTCCGGTGCAGGGAGTCCCGGCGCTGCGCGAGGAAATTGCCATCTATCTGAACCGGACGCGCGGCTTGAAGGTCTCTGCCGACAATGTTGTCATCGCTCCCGGCTGCAAGATTGCCCTCTTTTTTGCCTTAATGGCGCTGCTGGAGCCCGGCGACGAAGTCCTTTATCCCGACCCCGGATTTCCCGGTTATGCCTCGATCACGCTCGGACTGGGCGGTGTTCCGGTGTTCTTCGAACTGGCCGAACGCAACCGCCTTCAGCCCGACCCGGATGAGGTTGCGGCGAAAATTACTCCGCGCACCAAGATCCTGATTACCAATTCCCCGGGAAATCCAACCGGGACGGTGTACACCGACGCTGTGCAGCGCCGACTGGCCGAACTCGCGGTCAAGCATGACTTGCTCGTGCTCTCCGACGAAATTTACGCCCGCATCATTTATGGCCGGAATTACCTTTCCATGCTGAAGTATCCCGGCATGGAAGAACGTGCCCTGATCATCGATGGGTTTTCCAAGAGCTTCGCCATGACCGGCTGGCGGCTGGGCTACACCGTGGCGCCTGCGCATATTGTTCCGGCGTTGAACATGCTCACGGTGAATAGCTACACCTGTGTCGCCGAGTTCACGCAGTACGCAGCCGTGGAGGCGCTGCGCGACACCAGTGGAGCCACGCCCCGCATGGTGAATGAGTTCGCCAAGCGGCGAGAGCAGTTTGTGCGCGACCTGAATCGCGTCCCCGGCTTCCGTTGCGTTCCGCCGGAGGGTGCGTTTTACGCCTGGGTAAACATCGCCGGCACCGGCATGACCGCAGAACAGGTCAGCCACATCATGCTGGAGGATGCCGGGGTGGCGGCGATCGCGGGAGCGGCGTTTGGTCCTGCAGGCAAAGATTTTGTGCGCTTCTCGTTTGCCTCCTCGACGGCAACCCTGCAAGAAGCGGTCGAACGCATCATGAAGATTTCGGCGGCGTGGCAGGGTACCCTTGCCGGCAGGTAGAACAACTCGCGACAGTGGAGAAATAGAATGAGCCTGCGTCTGCAAATGCTGGTTGGTGTAATCGCACTTAGCGCTTGGTCGGCTCCCGGTATGGCGCAAGCGCGCCCGTTCCCCGGACCCGATGTGCAGCAGATCTACCAGCGGTTGCTGCCGCAGATCGAGAAAATTCCGATCTTCGATCATCACGCCCATCCCGGATTTCCCGAAGACACCGACGTTGATGCCATGGCCTCGCCGCCCGGAAGCGTGGCGCTGCGGGAGCGCGATTCCAACCCTGAACTGATCTCCGCCGCCAAAGCGCTGTTTGGCTATCCCTACAACGATCTTTCGCCCGACCACGCCAAGTGGCTGGTGCAGAAAAAGGCGGAGTTGAAGAAGGCGCAGGGCACAGCATATTTCTCCAACCTTCTGGACAAGCTGAATGTCGATAAGTCGGTGGCCAACCGCGCGATGATGGCCGACTATCTCGACCCCAAGCGCTTTGTGTGGGTGTTCTTCGCCGACTCGTTTATGTGGCCGTTCAACAACCAGCGGGAACGTGCCCGCAATCCGGACCAGGAAGTGTACATGCCCCTGCAGGAGAAAATGCTGCATCGCTGGATCCAGCAGGAAGGCATCTCCAAGCTGCCGGACAACTTCGGGCTCTATCTTCAGTTCATCACCCGGGTGCTGGAGGACAACCAGAAAAAGGGTGCGATCGCCATGAAGTTCGAGGTGGCGTATTTCCGGCCAACCAAGTTCAGCGATCCTTCCTACGACCAGGCCCAGGACATTTACACCCGCTATGTCGCCGGGGGTATTCCCAGCACCCAGGATTACCGTACCTTCCAGGACTTCATCTTCCGCTACCTGGTTAAGGAAGGCGGACGCCTGCACCTTCCCGTGCACATTCACTCCTGCGTCGGGGTGGGCGACTACTTCAGCCTGAGCGAGAGCGGGATCATGAATCTGGAAAATGTTTTGCGCGACCCGCGTTACTCGGGCACCACCTTCGTGATGATTCACGGCGGCTACCCCTTCGAGCGAGAGGCCATCTGGCTGGCCGCGGTGAAGAACGTCTACATGGAATCTTCCTATCAGGAGATCGCCATGTACCCGTCAGAGTTCAAACATTCGCTGAAGCAGTGGCTGGAGACATTTCCCGACAAGATCACTTTCGGCACTGACAGTTTCCCTTACAACGAAGTGCTGGGCGCGGAGGAGAGCTACTGGCTGGGCATTCAGTCAGGGCGCACGGCCTTGGCCGCGGCGCTCGCCGAGATGGTCTCCGAAGGCGAGGTGAGCGAAGCCAAGGCTCTGGAGATGGCCAGAGCCTACTTGCACGACACCGCTGTCGGCCTCTATGAAGGAAAGGTGCACTGAGATGGTGAAAGCCAAGAAAAAGAAGAAGGCCGCCAAACGTAACGTGGCGCAGAAGGGCACCGTAAGCAAGGCCCGGCCCCGGAAAGCCGAACTGCAATACCTTGCCTGGGACGCCATCGGGAAAGAGCAACTCAATCCGCTGCTGCAGCGGCATTTTGTGGTCGGCCAGCAGATCATGCTGGCGCGTGTGCTGCTAAAGCAGGGCTGCATCGTCCCCGAGCATAGCCACGTGAATGAGCAGCTCACCTACATTCTGGAAGGCGCTCTGAAGTTTTGGATCGACGGCAAAGTAATTGTGGTAAAAGCGGGCGAAGTGCTGACCATTCCGCCCCACATGCCGCACAAAGCCGAAGCGGTAGAAGACACCGTGGATCTGGATGTGTTCTGTCCCCCGCGTGCCGACTGGATCAATAGAACTGACCAGTACCTGCGTGGCAAGTAATCCTGCGAGCTGGATTGGAGGGCAGCAATGCGCGGTACGTTGAGCGCTTGACCCGTCAGCGCGCTGAAGGTTGCGCGGCTTTTGCCGTGTACTCCGCGATCTGTTCCAGGCACTTCTTGCGGGAATTCTTGCCCGCAAGGAATTCGCGATACCAGCTGAGCGTCATATCCAAAGCTTCCGCGAGGCTGAGTACCGGCTGCCATCCCAGTTCCTGGGCCGCCTTCGACCAATCGAGCTGCAGCATGTTGGCTTCGTGGGGATGCTGGCCCTTGTCAATTTCCCACCGCGCTCCTGTGCCCCACTGCTCGGCCAGTCGCTTGATGATCCACTGCACCGGCTTGGCATCGCCCTCCTGAGGACCGAAGTTCCATGCCCCGGAGAATTTGGTCCCGTCCTGGAAAAGACCTTGTGCCAGGCAAAGGTATCCCCGCAGGGGCTCCAGCACGTGCTGCCACGGCCTGGTCGCGTGCGGATTGCGTATGGGCACGCTGCGCGCGGAGGAAAAGCCGCGCATGATGTCGGGAATCAGGCGGTCCTGGGCCCAATCTCCTCCGCCGATGACGTTGCCAGCTCGCGCCGATGCAATCGCCACGTGATGTTCCAGGTAGCGTTCCACGGGAAAGAAGGAGCTTCGATAAGCGGACACCACCAGTTCGGCGCAAGCTTTGCTGCTGCTATACGGGTCGTACCCACCAAGCGGGTCAGTCTCCCGGTAGGGGTGAGGCGACCCCCGATTCTCGTAGCATTTGTCCGAAGTGACCACGACCAGCGCTCGCACCGACGCACAATCACGCACGCATTCCAAGAGATTGGCGGTGCCGATGACGTTGGTGTGGTAGGTGCCGAGCGGATCTTGATAAGACGGCCGGACCAGCGACTGCGCGGCCAGGTGGAAGACGACTTCAGGCTTGAAATCGGCGATGGCGGCGCGCATCGCTGGAAGATTGCAGACGTCGCCAAGCACCGACTCCATTTGGGAGCCGACCTGCGCCGCCTCAAATAAATTCGGGGTTGAGGGGGGATCGAGCGCGTACCCCGCGACCGTGGCCCCCAGCGATTGCAGCCACAGCGACAACCAACTTCCTTTGAAGCCGGTATGCCCGGTGAGGAAGACTCGCTTCCCCCGCCAGAACGTATCTACCATATCTTCCACGGGGCCGCATTCGTGGCCCACAGGTCTTCCAGCACCTGTTTGTCATGCAAAGTGTCCATCGGCTGCCAGAAGCCCCGATGCTTGAACGCAGCCACGTGCCCCTCGCGGGAAAGCGTCTCCAGCGGTTCACGTTCCCAGATGCAGGCATCGTCCGTCAGGTAGGGCAAGACCTTGGGCGATAGCACGAAGAAGCCGCCATTCACCCAGCGTTCACCCTTCGGTTTCTCCGTAAACTCCAAAACCTTGTCGTCGGGACCGATCTGCAAGGCTCCGAACTTTCCTACGGGCCGCATCGCGGTCAGCGTCACCAGCTTTTTCTTCTGCTGATGGAACTCGATCAGCTGCGCAATGTTTACGTCAGCGACACCGTCTCCGTAGGTCAAGCAGAACATCTCCTCATCTTGCAGGTGCGGCATCACGCGCTTCAGGCGTCCCCCGGTCATCGAGTTGGCGCCGGTTTCCACCAGCGTAATGCGCCAGGGCTCGCACTCATGACGATGAGGCTCGATGGAGTTGTTGGCCAGATCGATGGTGACCACAGGGGCGGAGTGGAGAAAAAAGTTCGCGAAGTACTCCTTGATCATGTAGCCCTTGTAGCCCAGGCAAATCAGAAAATCATGGATACCGTAAGCCGAATAAATCTTCATGATGTGCCAGAGAATCGGCCGCCCGCCGATCTCCACCATGGGCTTCGGGCGGATGGAGGTCTCTTCGCTCAACCGGCTACCGAGCCCGCCGGCAAAAATGACAGCTTTCATAAATTAACCTTGCGATTCCTCGATCACTCGCTCACAGAACGCGAGCATCTGCCATTTAACAGCATCAAAGTATGGCAGGCATCTGGGAAAAGCAAGCCGCCATTGTGAATTCAGGTTCGGGGACTCAGTTCCGGAACGCGGGCTCAGCGCACTTGACGCTCGCCCTCGGCGTGCGCCGGCGCGGGAAGCTCAACTGTTTTCTGCACAGCTTCCCAGGCCTTCGCGTACTTCCAATGAATGTAGAACGAATGGTTCAGATGAAACAGAAAGCCCTCGCGGCCATCCAGAAACCCCAGGCGGAAGATGTAGTTCTTGATGAAGGTGGCAATCGGATTCAATACCCCGTTCCAGACGAATGCCACCAGGGAACGGCTGGTCTTCCCGCTTTTTACGATGACTTCCGTGATTTCTGAACTGTAGGCATTCATGTGGTCCAGGTAAAGCTCCAGGGTCGGGTAGGCGTAATGCATCAGGTCATGCTTGAGTGTTCCCTTGGGCCCGTCATACTGCGGAGTACCGTGCGGCCCCACCCCTTCCTGTACCCGGGCCCTGCCGCGCTTGAACAGCCGTAGCTTGCGATCGGGATAAACCCCTCCATGGCGCATCCAGCGGCCGAGAAAGAGGTTGAGGCGCGGGATCCAGTAGGCTTCGAACTTCGGATCCTCCAGCGTCTGTTTTATCTCTTCCGCGAGTTCGGGACTCAGGACCTCGTCCGCATCCAGCAAGAGGATCCACTCGCAGGTGCATTTGTCCAAGGCCACGTTTTTCTGCGCGGCATGGCCGCGGAAATCGCGGTTGAAAGAATGCTTCGCGCCGAACGAACGCGCGATATCGGGCGTGTGATCCACCGAGCCGGAATCGACCACCACAATTTCATCCACCCAGCGGACGGCGGCGAGGGTGCGAGGGAGGTTCGCTTCCTCGTTGCGGGCAATCATCGCCACCGACAAGGTTGCACGCATTGTGATGGACCTTTCTTGTTGCCGGCCGCGCTTTAGAGAGCGGCGATCTGACGAATCAGGTCTTCCTGCTCGGCGATACTCTCCGCCCCCACGGTAAGAGCATTGAGAACGCCGGTGGACAGCGCGTAGTGCAGCGCTTCGGGCACGCGGTTGCGCATGTCGCCTTCGCCGAGAATCTTCATGCCAATGATTCCTTTGCCCTCGGCGCGCATCTGGTGCAGCACGCGCAGGACCGTGTTGGGGCTGGCATCCATGTGGGCGCCGATCGGATTGAGACGCACCTGATCGATTTCAACCCAGGGTGACCGCGCCGCCGCGCGCAGCGCCCGTATGCCGTGACAGGAGCAGCCGTGAGCCCGAATAATCCCTTGCTGTTTGGCCTCGGACAGCACCTCCATCACTCCGCGGAAGCGATCCGTCCAATCGGCCTCGCGCACGCAGTGCATCAGGCAGATGTCCAGGTAATCTGTCCCCAGTTCGCGCCGAAAACGATCCAGATCCGCGCGCGCGCTGGCCGGATCGCGCGCAATGGTTTTCGTCAGCACCGTCACCCGCTCGCGCGGCACTTGCTTCAGCGCCGCGGCCACATGAGCGTGACTTCCGTAGGTATCGGCCGTATCAAACAAGCGCAAGCCGTTCGCATAACCGTTCAGCAGCAGGGCGGTCAATCCATCCTGGCCGAGTGCGGTCTGATTCGAGTGCTTGTTCCGCCCCTGCGTGCCCGTTCCCATCGCGAGCAGACTGGTCTTGATGCCGGTCTTGCCGAGTACGACCTCTTCGCTGGCAGCGAACTTGCGGGGCAAAGGTGGAAGCTCCAATGCCCGTCCTTTCGACCATTGGAAGCTCAGCCACTCGCCGGCCATGCGAAGGAGGGAATCACTCTCGGGAGCTCTTCGCATATGAACCATCAGTATATTCGAGAACCATGCGTTCCAGCCGCTTGCGACGCCGACGGAACAACCTGAAATACTGGCCCTCGACACCGGGCTCCGGATCAACTCATTTAGCTTGCCGAGGATGCGGCGATCTCTTACCCTGAGCTTCTCCATCTGCCCATGCCAGAACTCTCCAGCCGCCGCCGCTTTCTAAAAAAAGCAGCCGTCGCGAGCGGGGGTGCGTTGCTCGGCGCTGTCGGCCTGAACCAGGTCTCTCCCCGGATATGGCGCGAACCGTTGGTGTTTGAACCCAACGGCAGCTACTGGGCCAGAAGTCAACCACCGCAGAATCCACCGCTGACGAACGACATCGCGGTCGACGTCGCGGTGCTCGGCGGCGGTTTCACCGGACTTTCCGCGGCCTACTACATCCGCAGCATCTCCCCGCAAAAGCGCGTCGTCGTCCTGGAAGCAAAGGGCTGCGGAAACGGAGCTTCGGGGCGCAACGGCGCCATGGTGCTAACCATGACCGCAGACCGGTACATGCAGTTCAGCCCGGCTCCGGCCATCGACAAGAAGATCTACGATCTGACAACCGAGAACATCCGGAGGTTGTCGAAACTCAGCGTTGCCACCGCCATCGACTGCGAGCTGGAAACCAATGGCGCACTGCAAGTCCTCGTCACCTCCGACGATGTCAAAGCGGCGAAGGCTTATGTGGAGCAGGCACGATCGCTGGGCATGCCTGTCGAATTCTGGGATAAGCAGCAACTGGCAGGCGCCATCGGCACCGAGGTCTATGAGGCGGGGTTCTTCGACCCCAACGGTGGACACGTCCATCCCATGAAACTGGTGCACGTGTTCAAGAGGGCCGCCGAGAATGCCGGCGCAGAGATTTACGAAAACACAGTGGTGGCTGCTATCGAGGAGGGTCGGGAAAACATTCTGCATACGACCGGCGGCCATGCCATCAAGGCAAAGTCGCTGGTGCTGGCGACCAATGCCTTCACCTCCAGACTGGGGTACTTTCGAAACTCGTTTATGCCTGTCCGCGAATATGTGGCCATGACGCAGCCGTGCAGCGAGCAGCAACTGGCCGAGATCGGATGGCGCATGCGAGTTCCGTTCAATGACAGCCGCACCGAGGTCTTCTATCTCGGCTTGACGCGAGATAATCGCATCCACATCGGCGGAGGCAGTCCCAACTACGTTTTCAACGGAGGGGTCGGCGATGCCAGCGCGGCGGCCTCGCATTCCGCGCAACTCCGGCGTGAGCTCGCGCGAATCTACCCCAAGCTATCGGACGTAAGTTTCGAATTAGCTTGGGATGGAGTAGTTGACTGGTCCATGGACGAGTCCCCTTCCGTGGGATACACCGGAAGATACAAGAACATCTTCTACGGACTGGGCTATAGCGGACATGGCGTGAACCTGACTTCGGTCTTCGGGAGAATCATTGCCGACCTGGAGGCCGGCCGCGAGGAACCCTGGACGCAGTATCCCTTCCTCAACGCCAGCCTCGAGTACGTTCCCAACGAGCCTTTTCGCTGGCTGGGCGCTCAATCCCAGATGGCTTGGTATCGCCTGACGGAGTCCTAGCGTGGTTCTGCGGTCCGGTTATTTGCCTCGACTCTGTTCGCTTAGCCCGGAGAACATTGGACCTGATGCACGTGGAGGCGCCCCGATAGCGAGAACTAAGCGAACCCGAGGGTAAGGGAAGTTGGCGCAACGGCTAAATTAGGCTGGTGCCGGAAGTGGGAGTCGAACTCCCAAGGGCCGAAGCCCGGCGGATTCTGAGTGCCACCCATTCATTTCTAACCTCACTATTCACTGCATTTACAAGGGCTTGCAAATTTGCAGCGTATCGTTTGGTGCCATTTGGTGAGGTGCTGTGACGGCCTATTGGGCAGAGTTTGGGCAGAGAAACTCACGCCAGTTTGTCGCCCCTGCCCTATGACCGAGGTCAATGAGTGTAATCGCCTGATCACGACAATCACAGATTTTTCAGCAGGGTTCGGGTATTCTCCTCACTGGAAAGTGCTTATCGGCGTGCCCACAAAATCGGCCCGTGCGACCGTGGAGGCTGTCAAAGAATGATTTCGTTCAGCAGTTCTTTGCGACCGATTCCCCGCATCGTCGTGGTCGTTTTCCTGTTGTTGTTTTGCTGGGATGCTCATGATGGCGCGGCCCAACAGTCCAAACCAAACTTGTCTGGAACGTGGAAGCTAAACCGTGCAAAGACCAAGCGTCCGCCATGGTGGCAGGAAACGAAAGATTACTCCTGCGTAATTAAGCATTCAGAGCCGACAATCTCGATGACGCATATATTCGAGGGAGGCACTGAAACAGATTTCTATTTGACTGACGGCAAGGAACGCATGGCAAACTCCCTGCATTACGACGAACAAATCCGAGCCAAGACGTATTGGGTCGGCAATACCTTGGTGATCGAGAGCCATCGAGAAAGGGGAGGTTTCCTAGCCAGTGTCTGGACGAGCCGCTATGAATTGTCGGAAGACGGAAAGATTCTTCTGGAATCAGAACATTTTCTAAAGTCGTCGTCCTCGGACAAGCCTTTTGACGTGTTCCGGACATTTGAAAAGCAACCGAGGTAATTCCAAGGCGTTGATGAGACGTCACCATTTGGAAAGGTTTTCGTCAAGACCTATTCTCCGCCCTCTCAGGGACCCACCCCACGCGACGATTGTTGGCGAAAAATCCCCATTACACTCAAACCCCCTCCCGGCCTTTTGGGGTCAATCCCGCCCCTGGGGTCAATGAGTGTAATCGCCTGTTATCACCAGTTGCGCCATCCTCGACTCGATCAGTGGCCGCAGGTTTCGCTCCCGCATGTGCGCACGTTCTGCACACACTGCTGCTGCAGTTTCCCGGTGTAGGGATCGGTACAACGCGGCCCACGTACCCATACATTCAGCGCATAGGCGGAGCCTGTAACGTCGCTGTAGGTGCTCACGAACAGTGGGAAAACCGGGGGTTGGGGCACAAATCCAGAGCACGACGTATCAGCCCAATTCATGCGGATGTCATCGCCTTGCCACTCGGGGTCCCATGTCCCGAAGGTCTGCCTGTATGTAACCACTCCGAGGCATGCGGCAGGGTCAAAGGTTATGGTCTGAAACGAATCCGTGTTCCACCCGGGCGTGAGCTTGTTGAAGAAGAAAAAGTCGGCGAGCGGCGCAAATTTGCCGTGGCCGTTCCAGCGTTCGACGAAGACCGTCCACCCCTGGGTATTTTTCGGAGCGTCGGGGCCCACTGGGGACAAGTATGCAGTGACCACGTTCTGCTCCTGAACCGTAGTCAGTACGTTTCCCCCTGCGATCGAAAGCAAAGCCCACGCCTGTGGAATGGAGGGCAGCAGAACCGCCGGATCGGAACGTACCGCATAGAACTTGAACCCGTTGGTTTTCATCTGTTGACCGTTGACGGGAGCCACCACCAGCGAGACGTTGTCCTGATCCAGTTCGCCGGCGACGTTGGGATCGACACGAGCATCGATTTCGTTGTCAATCCAGTAGGTCGGCTGCAAGTTGATTTTCAGAGCATTGAACTTTCCCACCAGGTAGACCTGGCCTGTGCTTGTCCCAAAGAAGCAGCCCCGGATGACGTAATTGTTGTACTCCGGCTGCGGCGTGAACACTGCCTTGGTTGCCTGGCCATTTACATCAGAGATCGCGGGAGACTGGCAGACCGCCGTGATATTTCTCAAGGGTTGAGGCGCGAGCAGTCGCGTGTCTTGGTTCGTCTTTGCGCCGGTGTTCGTCCTTCCGCCGGTCGTGGGCTGAGCGGAGTTGCCTGGGCTTGGATTTTTAGAATTCATGGTGGTACCGGGGCCCAGGTTCCCCTGGTTCTGAAGCAGGGGCCGGGAAAGCGCCTGCGGCCGTGCCATGCCGACGCCCCTGCTGGCCACAAATGCTTTTTGTTGCTCAAGGACTGTCAGCACTTCCGGCCGGACTCGCATTAACCCCGAAGCTGGATGGCGCACCGGGGTTCTGGGCGTGCCTCTGGCCTGGAGCACGGATTCTGTATGAACCTTCTTCAGTTCGTCGGCGGTCATCGCACGAGTCTTCACGTTGGAGGGAATCTTCTGCATCTGGGCGGGCGGCGCTTCCACCTGCGCCCTCGCCCTTGCCGGCAGCAGGCTGAACGCGAAGAATGTGATTGCTGCGAGCCCGAGCATCCGCATGGCGTCTAATGCGATCGGTGTTGCGAAACTTCTCTGCTGCATCTTTCCTCCTCCGCCAGATCTTCCGTGCCCACTCAACCGGCGATTCAACTTCACTATTCACTGCCGGTTTTCGAGGGTCATTTGACATCTCCACACGACGCGCCAAGCCACTTTGCCGAGAAGTTCGTGTTTATCTTCATTGTGTGACCACCGCCGTCGGAGGTCATCTGCCCGGAGCCTTTCACGGCCTCCGGACTGAGCGCCTCAATATTCATGGTTCCAGTTGACCGGACATCGCCGATCTCACATGACACTTTGATTTCCGCCCTGCTGCCGGTCGAAGTCAGCACCGTCTGCTTGCACTCCTTCTGGTCATTGAAAGGCTGCTCGGCAAGTTTTTCTTTGGTCTCACAGCCCTTCGTCGTGAACGTCCTGGTTTTCGGAGCAGAGTTCGCTTGCATGCGTGCCTCGACTTTGGCCCGCTGTTCCGGACTCAGCTTGGCGAGCAATTCAGCCGGGATCGGCATCTGGCCACTCGTGGTAGAAGTTGTGGTGCTTTCCCATAAACCTGTTTTCACATTCAAGGGCTGGAACTTACCCTGGGCCCATGCCGCCGATGAAAACAGCATCACTCCGATCAGAATGTTTTTCACTTGGTCCTCCGGTTTTGAAATGGATATTGCATTTCTTTTCTCAGTCATGCTTCTGGTTGTTCTGCGTAAGGTCCACACCCATCGGTTCTGTGCCTACTGGTCCCATGACCCACACTTTCACTGCGTATTGCGAGGCGCTCATGCTGAAGCGAAAAACCGGCGGGATGAACGAAAAGCAGGAGTCCCTCGCCCACGTCACCGTGAATCCGTGCGCGTCAAAGCTCGTGTTCCAAGTGCCAGCCTGCTCGGCGCGGGTCACATCTCCAGGACAGGTAATCGAGTAGTTCTGAATCTGGATGCTCTCGACCACCCACCCCGGATTCAGGGCGGAGAAGTCGTAGACATCCGGTGCCCCGATAAACGCGTCCGGATCGGATCGAATCACCAGCGCTGACATGCCCGGAGCGTCGTGCGGAATTTCTTCACCACGGAGCGGCGGCGATAGATATTCCAGCTGACGAATTGCATGCGACGACGCCGTTGTGGCATTCAGCTTCGCCCAGGATGCCGCGATTGTTTTCAGTGGTGTCGGTTCACCACGCACCGCGACGAACCGGCAGCCGGGCAGTTCTGCGCGCCGTCCGTCCTTGAGATGCACGACCAGCGCTACAGAAGAATCTGGAATGCCCGAGAGACGCGGATCAAGGTGAGCGTCAATTTCGTTCTCCGACCATGCCCCAGGCCGGTCGAGTTGCAGCGTGATCGGCTGCAGCCGTGTGCCTAGTGCTAAAACGCGGGGATCAGGTTCGAGCTGGACTTCACCAGGCGCCGCGCCGAAGCCGCAGCCTTCAATACGGTAGTGAGTGTCAGGCAACTG
Organism: Terriglobia bacterium; assembly: GCA_020073665.1. Lineage (GTDB taxonomy): Bacteria > Acidobacteriota > Terriglobia > Terriglobales > Acidobacteriaceae > JAIQEU01. The sequence continues at coordinate 159,462 of JAIQEU010000009.1, read as the reverse complement.
CGGAGTGAACACCGCGCCTGCCGCCCGGCCGTTCACTACCGCGATCATCGGATGGAGGCAGGACGGCGGAGGAAGCGCTGCTCCGAAAAGCCCGGGGCCCAGCATCGAACTGTGCTCCAGTTGTGGTGCCTGGGCTGACTTCTCGGTCAAGCTACCGCGTTGGCGTATCTCAGCGACGTGTGTGCGCAGGTATTCCCGCTGCTTCTCCAAGATTGCTGGCACACCCGGATCCAATCCACCGCTTGAAATCCGCGGGTTCTTAATTCGCGGGCCCAGGCGCGCGCTCGCACCGGAAAGCGCCAAGGTCCTCAGCTTGACGTATTGGTCAATCGGCAAATCGCGCGCCTCCACGATGGCTTGCACAACAACAAACTGCTTCGGCCAGCTTCCGGCCGATGCCTCCAATGTTTGGTCGACGGCGACAAGCCTCGCACCGCATGACAGAAACTGCGCCACCCCAACCACCAAAACGAATTGGGCTTTCTTGTTCAAACTTTCAATCGCTACTCGCGCCCCAATCTCTTCAACTTCGATTCGACCGTCTGTTGCTGTCAGTTGCTCGCCGCCGCATATTGCGGACTGACGCCTCGCGGACCGGCCACTGTTATGTCAATCGCATAGGCAGAGATTCCATTCGTTCCGCAGCTCTGTTCTTGCCAGGAAACAAGGACCTGATCCTGGCCGCCGGATGCAGTGTTCCAGTTCCCGCTGGTGGCGAAGTTCGATCCCATAACGCACGAACTAGGCGAGAGGCTGGAGTTGAACAACTGAATGTGTGAAACCTGAAACCCAATCGCCAGATTGAGCAACGAGGGTACGAGCGAAAGGACGTCTTGCCGGCCTGCAAATGTGCCGGAGTTGTCATCGCGAACGACGGCGAAGGTGTGGCCCGGCAGCACCAACGATGCCGCGGACGGACTGAGCAGATTCGCGGCAACGAAGTGTCCGGCGCTGTCGCTGACTTGAGCAGGCGTGAACCAGGCAGTTGAACCCATCGAAATCGGGCTGGGCTGTTTCGGATTCAGCGATCCAGAAGCGGGAAGCGGAAGCGATGGTAATGTCTGCTCCTGACGGGCCGCCCAGAAACCAAAGCCGTCAATAGACTGAATTTTCGGCTTGCCGCCGGCCGGAAACACCACGACATCCGCTGACCAGTAGTTGTCATAGAACCCGCTGGCGTTTGGATCAACAACAAGTTGAATTTCTGTATCGGTCCAGGCCTGCTTTTGATGTGGATCAGCCCCGAGCGCGGGCACTAGCTTGATCCAGTCCGGATGGAGGACGCTGCGCGGGCTGCGCGTCGAACCGGAAGTGGAGCTCTGATACTTCACTCCGATGAGATACGCCTCCCCCTGAACGGCTCCGAAACCGCAGCCGTGAATTACGTAATTCTTTCCGGGCTCGAGGAAGATGACGGTTGTGACGCCGTTCGCGCCGTTCACGTCACTAATCACAGGACGCATGCATGGCAAAGGGCGAGGCGCCATGCCCATCTTGGTCATGCTTGAACCCGTCCCGTTCGGCTTTGCCTGCGCCGGTTGAGCCATGTTGGGCGAGATGGATCCGCCAGCGGCCGCGGATTCGACATGTCGCGGCCCGACATCGCCTGCGGAAGACCCGGACAGAAGTGTCGTCGACTGCTGCAAAAGCGGTCCCCTGCCGCCGGGCTCCACCGGAGATGACGGGGTTCCCTGCTCGACAATTTGCCGGTTCCGCCTGGCAGAAGCCGCGATCTTGGGGTCGGGCCCGTGCAACATCGGGAAGGAAATCTTCGGCCCGGCGACCACGTTTCGTGAAAGCTTCTGTACGAGCTCCGGTTGCAACTTCCAGCGGAAGGCGGCCCCCTCCTGGATCGTGGCCTTTCGGGATTCGCTCAACAATTGCGAATGCAGATTTGGGGTTGCGAAGATCGCGGTCAAAATGACGATCCCAGACAATTTGGCGCCACGTCTGGCCATGGGATGCTCCTTTGCGGCGGCGACTTAAGGCCGACCTGCAAGTTCGGAAATAAACCCCTAAGCGCACCGGGTCAAAGGAACTGCGCATGATTCATTTATGACCAGCTAAGTCATTCATTCCGGAAGAATTACGAGTGTTGCTGACGTGTCAAAATCGCCATGCTATGATGCAGTCACATTCCTGGACCCTCCATGGAACGCGGGGTAGCGTTCGCAAATATCTTTCGTTTTGGGTTGTTTGAGGCAGATGCTGCCGGCGGCACGCTGATGCGCAATGGTGTGCGCATCAAGATTCAGGACCAACCTTTCCGAGTCCTCCTTCTTCTTGTGGAGCGTCCGGGCGAGATCGTCACCCGCGATGAGTTGCGGCAGAAACTCTGGCCGGAAGGCACTTACGTTGATTTCGATGGAAGCCTCAATGTCATCCTCAAGAAGCTGCGCGCCGCCATCGACGACGACTCCGATAATCCCCGCTTCATCGAGACAGTTCCCCGCCGCGGATACCGCTTCATAGCACCGGTTTCAAACGATCGCAAACCGGAAACGGCCACCATCGAGCCGCGGCCCGTGGTAGCGGCGCCAGTAAAGGAAGTTCAGCCGGCGGCAGGAGAAACTGTTTCTGCACGACAAGCTCCGCCTGGCCCCAGGCATAGAAGGATCCTTATATATGCTGCTTCGGCTGTTGCGGTTTTAGTGCTGATCGTGGCCGGATCGCTGTTGTGGCACTACAAACGAAACGGGATTTTCGGCTCTAATCAATCACCTGGCAGCCTTGCTCCAGTGCAGATCCGCAAATCAGTTGCTGTTCTGGGCTTTCATAGTCTTTCCGGAAAAGCCGAAGACGCGTGGCTGGCCACTGCCCTCTCCGAAATGCTGAGTACCGAGTTGTCTGGTGGCGAAAAGCTTCGCCTAGTTTCTGGCGAAGATGTCGCAAACTTGCGCATTGCTTCGCCCTGGTCACAAACCGACACTCTGGATCAGGGGACGACAGCGCGCATCGGAAATGCATTGAGCAGTGACCTTTTGGTTCTCGGCTCTTATACGACGATCGGCAACCGCGGCCGCGGCCAGATACGGCTGGACATTCGCATGCAAGATGCCCGGACGGGCGAGATTTTTTCAGAGATTGCCGAAATCGGCAGCGCACAGGATTTGTTTCGCCTGGTTTCGCGCGTAGGCGCGAAGCTGCGTGAACGCCTCGGAGTGCCGCCGCTGGAAGACACGGAGGAAGCAGGCATCCTCGCGTCTCTGCCTATAGATCCCGATGCCGCGCGTTTCTATGCGCTGGGCCTTGCAAAGCTGCGCCAATTTGATGCGCTCGCCGCGAAAGACCTTCTGCAACAAGCAACGAAAGCCGACCCGAAGTTTTCGCTTGGCCATGCGATGCTGGCGCGTGCGTGGTCCCAGCTGGGGTACGAGCAGAAACATAGAGAAGAAGCCAAGAAAGCTCTGGACCTTGCGAGCGACCTGCCGCGCGCCGACCGCATGCTGGTTGAGGGCGAATACGACGAGAGTGTCGGGGACCAGGAGCAGGCCGCGTCGGTGTATCACGCGCTTTACGAGTTGTTTCCCGACAACGTCGAATACGGGTTGCGATTCGCCCACGCCGCCACATTGAGCGGTAACGCCAGCCAAGCACTTGAACTTGTTCATCAGCTTCGTGCTCTGCCGTCGCCAGCTTCGACTGACCCGCGCCTTGACCTTGCGGAATCGCGGGCCATCAAGATCAACAAACCAGCCTCGCTCGCGCTCGTCCGCGAGGCCCTTCGGAAGGCGATGACGCAAGGCAAGACGCCTGTCTATGCGCTCGCGAGGCGGGAAGAATGCATGAATCTTCTGTGGGGTGATCAGCCAGAACAGGCGGTGCCTGTATGTGAGGACGCGTACAACATTTTTCTCTCCACCGGAAACCGGGCTGGCGCAGCAGATGCCGTCCGCTTGATCGCTGATCGCCAAGGCTCCGAGGGGCATTACGAACTGGCAATCGCAACTTACGAGCGTGCCCTCAGTTTGCTGAATGGACTCGGTGAACACGCCAAGACCGGTGCAGTGTTGAACAACATGGCAATCGACTACGCCAACGAGGGCAAACTGGACCGCGCCTTGCAGTTGTACCAGCAAGCTAAGACCCACTTCGAGCAGTGTGGAGATAGGAACAACACCCCTACGGCGGTCGCCAACATCGCCGACATCCTCTATCTCGAGGGCAACTTGCCGGGCGCCGAAAAGACTTATCAGGAGGCGCTGGACCTCATCTCGGCGGTGGATCGCGGCGAACCCGGCTACGCGCTTTCGAGAATCGCAGACCTCGAACTCACTCAGGGGAAGTTGAAGGATGCGAAGCTGCATGCTCAGCAGGCCATCGACTCGATGCGCCCTTCCCAGGGAAGTTACCAGTATCTGACTGGCGCGATGATCGAGTTAGGCGAAGCGCTGGAAGCAGAAGGCGACCTTACCGGGGCGCGCGCGCAGTTCGAGCAGGCGCTGGCCATGCGCGAAAGGATGGGACAGGCCGATCTCGTCGCCGAGGGCCGGGTCGAGCTGGCCGTTTTGTCGATCGAAGAAGGTCACCCAGAGCGCGCAGAGAGCCTGCTTAGAACTGCCCTCGTGGAGTTTGAAAAAGAAAAAGGGGACCCCGACTCGGCCAGTGCTTATACCCAGCTGAGCCGCGCATTGTTGCTGCAGGGGAAGTCCGATGATGCCCGCGGCGCCTTGGAGCGCGCGGTGCAATTCAGCAGCGCGAGCTCGGATCCGGCCCTGAAACTCCCTACGGCCATTCAGAAAGCTCGGCTTGAAATGGCGAGCGCGGGCTCCAGCTCAGCCGCTTTTTCCGCAGCACAGCGACAGTTGAAAGCGACGATAGCGACGGCCAAGAAACTTGGCTACTACAATCTTGAAACCGAAGCCCGCCTGGTTTTCGCCCAGTTGCAAATCAAGACCAACGCCTCTGCAGGCCGGGCACTACTAACGGCGCTTGCCTCGGAAGCACATGAGCATGGGTTGGAACTCCTCGCTCGCCATGCTCAGGAGGCATTATCCAGCAGAAGTAACGTTGTCGCTGAGAATCAACCGGTGCGCTAGTTTCCCCTCACTTTCGAACGTCACCCCGCCTTGCGCGTGTTTTTCTGGCATAGCCGCACGGGTCACCTAACCTCGCAACTCATTCATTTTCTGCGACTTAGCAAGTCAGTTCCATTTCACTTGTAGTTCCTTTGACCCTGCGACCTCGCCGCAGTATTCCACGCACATGACATCGCGACAGATCCCATCGCGACGCAAGGTTTCGATCGCTTCACCGGACCTCCAGGAAACAGGCTGGCGGTGATGACGAAGTAAGTGCCCAGGACAGATTGGGAAAGGAAGAAGGAGAAGAAGCAATGAGCCGAGCCAATGCATGCCTGAGGGCTCTTGGAGCAGTGAGTCTGAGCGCAGCGGTGCTACTGTCGGGCGGAAGTGTTGCGGCGCAGTCCGTATCACAGACCATGCCTGCTCCGAACCGCAACATCACCGCGCCAGGCCCGCAGCGTCCGGCGCCAGCCCAGCAGCAACGGCAACAACAGCTCCCCGGCACAAAAGCGCCGCAGCCGATTCTGCAGACACCTGGCGCCGGCACCGTCGAAGGCTTCGTGTATTGGGACGCGAACTCCATCTCACACATTCCAGCTTCCAGTTGCAGCGGGCTGGCGATCACGGTAAGCGTCGGAAGTTCCTTGCAGGCGTACACGCCAATGGCAACCCTCAGCAACAACTTCAAATACGTGGGCCAGGTGAAAGCGTTCCTGTCCGGGGGCAAGGTGAACGTGTACGACGTGTGCACCTATGGATATGACCACGTGCCCGTGGGCCCGGATCTCCAAGTTAAGCTCACCGTCACTCAGCCGTTGGCGTTCTCGCCGGTTGCAGCGCCCAAAATTGCGATCCTTGGCCCTATCAAAATCATCAACGGGCAGTGCAACATGCTGCCGTCAGTCACTCCTTCCACGGTAGCCGACCTGACCGCGCACTGGGGATCCTGCCAAAACATGGCGTATGACGTGAACTTTGCGATGCAACCGTCCGCGCGCCTTCTCGGCAGCAGTAGCCCTGGAGCTCAGTCGGGTTCTCCTGGCGCGCAGCCGGGAATGCTTTCCAGCACGCCTCAGCAGGGGATGCTCGCGGCCGATGCGCCACCAAGTGCGCAAACGCAGGCCGCGCCTGGTGGACTCATGGGGAATCGTCAGACTATGCCGGGGCAAGGTGGAGGAAGCCAGAGCGCGGGAAGCAAGGTGGAACTGAATCCGCAGCCACTGCCGCCCGGTCAGAGGCTGACCAACGCCGACGTGATCAAAATGCTCAAGGGCGGTATCCCGGAATCGGTGATCGTCTCGTCGGTCCACTCGTCTCATCGCACCTTTGATTTCTCACCTTCCGGCTGCCGCGCTTTGCAGCAGGCACACGTCAGCGAAAAGGTTCTGAACGCGATGGGCGACGGAAGTGTTCGCCCATGCGCCGCAGGTCCGTCGAGCAGGGGAGGGACGACCTCGACTAACGTGGAGGACTGCGAGAAGGCCTGCGTCGCCAATTGCCTAAGCTCGACGGATCCCGCTCAAGCCACCAAGTGCGGAAAGACTTGCCATAACCAATGCAGTCAGACCCCGTCTCGACAACTGACCGAAACCGCACCGAGTCCCGAGAATATTGCCGCCGACGATCTTAATCCGCAACCACTACCGCCAGCTGTAAAGAAATCAGGGCTTCGAGATGGAGAACCGGGCGCTGATTCGCGGGCTTTGCAGAGCGCGAAAGCAATCAGGGTGGGTCGAAAGCTTAGAAATCCCAATGTCTCGGCTACCGGCCTTCCGTTAGCCGTTTACGCGGCCTTAGAGCAGCAGAAACGTTTGTATGTGCCGCGGCAGCCGGTTACTTCGTCCGGGCCCGCCACAGTTGAAAGCCTGAGCACCAAGCCGGCGCCAACAGTCGCCCTGAACTCCAGCCTGCCCGCAGTGAGCGCGAAACAAAACTCGGTTATTAACGTGAATCCTGTTTCAAACGGTGCGTCGGCGTCAAAATACGGCGCCTTGCCTGCCGGCTTACATACAAAAGTGTGCATGCAAGGACCGCCGGGCGTCGGCTGGGTCAACAACACAACCGGCGGCGCGTCGTTCTCCCCTGACCCTCAGTACAACGCCTATGTCATACAGGGATGCAACTTCGGATCAACGGCAGGGACGGTTCACCTCTTTGGAGCATTTAACGATTCCAGCCAGATGTTCTTCACCGTTGATCCGGGCGGATGGAGTGAGGGAGCGCTCTACCTGCACCTCAACCCCAACATCACTGGTGAACTCGACAACAACAATGTGACGCTGGTAATTCAACGTGCGGACGGTGTTACTTCTCACATCAGCGGATTCAAGTTCGTCGCCGTTCGTGATACGCAGAACCCACTCTTTCTCAACCAAGTTCCACAGAGCATCATCGCTCTAGGTGAAGGGTTGTCGCTGAATAACGGGATAACGTACTTCTCGCCGTATCCCGCGAAAAGCGCATCTGTAGACATTGCACGCGGTGCCCCAAAACTTTTCGCTACCGGCTACGACACCTACGACTTCACCAAGATGCTGCCGGGTTTTGTCCTCTGGGACGTACAGCACCAGTATTCCGATCAAATCGCGCAGTATCAGCAAAGCCCGCCGCCGCACTGGAGTAAGTGGGACTACGGCCGTTGGGGCAGTTGGAACGTTCAGTTCGATTCCAAAGGAATTCGTGTGGACTACGAAGTTGACTACCTGAATTGGCAAATCTTCGCAGGTACTCAGGGGTGGGACGACTACATGTCGGAATACAGCTTGGGCATCTGGGTCGTGGGTCCTCGTGGAGTGAATGACCCGTGGCCCTCGAACCTTCACTAGCCAGGAGATACGACCATGCAAACAAGCAGGTACAGAATGTTTCCGCCGCCGGCATTGCCGAAAATGAATTGAACGCCCAACGCGCGAGATTGATGAAGCAAGACGAGAGGTACGAATGCAAACACGAATCACAAGAACACTCGTAAGACTTGGCCTAGCGTCGGCTCTCCTAGCCTTGGCGATATCTCTGCTGAACGAAGTCGCGAGTGCGCAGGGTGTGCTCAGCGCAAGCTCGGCTCACGTGGTCTTGTGCTCGATTGCGGTCTGTCCGCAAGCGAAGCCGGTCATTCAGGGTTTCGACATCACCTCGGTATTCACTCCAGGAGGAAAGTTCGTTTTGCAGGGTACGAACTTCAATTCTCCCGACGGCCAGCCCGGCTCAATCGTGCTGAAGATTGGGAACAAAGTAGCTGTCACGATCATCCGTTTGGGCTATCCGGGCTACCGGCAACCTTACGTAGAACGCCAGACTACCGTGCTGGGATGGGCCGACAGTCACGTGTTCGGTCAGATTCCTCCCGACATTTCCGGAGTGATGGATGGCATTGCAACCCTGGAAGTATGGCGAAACGATGGAGTGAAGAGTGATCCCTTTGTAGTTCACTTCAAAGCCACGCCAGACCTGCAGATCTTGCCGATGGCCGATGTAACGTTGAAATCCTGTTCTAAAACGGCCGACAGCAATCTCTGTAATAACTGGTCCGATTCTTCACAACTGAGTATTCCGAACAACGTTGTTCCGACTCCGAGTTTGTACGGTGCGCACGCGCTGTTCATTCCCCTCGCGCCCAACCAGGGCACACAGAGCGGTCAGGACTTTTTTACCTTCACGCTGCAGAACGGATGGGCGTTCGACAACTCGGTGTGGGGCGAGAACGGGATCTACACCTCTGCCTCGGGTTGCAATCAGTCTTTGGTCAACGAGGACCTTCCCAGTGTTTCCACCCCGGGACAAGTACGGGTCGACTGGAGTACGGTCTGCAATATCCAGTACCACGTTTCTCTCCATATCACCGGGCCGAAGGGAGTCCCCTGGAAATGAGACGACTTCGACAGGGTAAGCGTGCTCTCGCGAATGGCCAAGGAGGATCTATGCATCGCCGAAATCTTGCAGGGATGTGGAAGGCTGGCGCAGTCACAGCGGTGCTGATCGCGTGTTCGGTCGCTGCTGGTGCACAAACAACCAAGACTGCGCCCCCGCCGAAACAAAAAGTGGCGACCACATCGCCGGCTCCTGCGAAGCCCGCTTCTGGCATGCTTTCGGGACAGAGCACTGGGACGCTGCTTCAGTCACCGAAAGCCAATCCAGGAACTCCGCTGAGTCCGTCGCTGCTAGCGAACGCCGATGTTGAACACATGTCGCACGCTCAATTTCGTGCACTGGCGGATGCAGCCGTCGTCCGTTACCGAGGGCAAAGCATGAGCAAGGCTGCCTTTATTCAACAGCGGCTCAAGGAATGGGGCGCTCGTCCGGGGCTTGCAGGGCATAAGCCGAGCTTGAGTTTCGAGGAAGTAAAAACACAGTTTCAAAAAAAGCAGGCTTCCACACTAGAAGCTGAAAACGCTCGGGTACAGGCCGTCATCGACAGGTTCAATCAAAAGCTCAGGCAAGTTCAAGGTTCTTCCCAATATTCAGCATTACTAGCGGAGGCGCGTGCGCTCCAACAACGTTACAAGTCGGCCTCACCTGCGGAGCAGTCCAGGCTGAAGACACGGGCGCTGGAAATACACCAGGAGCTAGCCAGATTGGAGCGCGCTGAGTAATCAGATCGTGGCAAAAGATCGGTTCGCTGGTTGAGAAGAGAAACGTCGCATCTGCCGTAATAGGAGACGAAACCATGCCAAGGAAACTCAACTTCTTTCTCGCGACTTTAGTCGTGCTTGGGACGCTGGGAACTACACAGTTGTTCGGCCAACACGCCCAGAAGCCGCTTACCAATGACGACGTGATCGCGATGGTACACAAGAAGCTGCCGGAGTCAGTCATTGTCTCGGCCATTCAGGCCGGGCCGAGCAAGTTCAACACCTCGACGAGCGAGCTCATCCGGCTGAACGCCGCGGGAGTTACCGAGAATGAGTTGAACGCGATGCTGGCCGCGTCAGGAAAGGGGACACCTGGTGCGGCATCCGCCCACGGCCAACCCAGTTCTGATCAGAATGCCGGCGAGATGCCACCCTCGAAGCCCCGCATGCCGCGAGTGATGGTCACTCAGGGCACCTCTTCACAGGAATTGAAACTCGAGAAGACGCAACTCGCGGAGACCAAGACCAAGCCTTCGTCCATGAAGAGCCTGGCCGCGGACTCAGCAGTCACGCAGGCGATGCAGGCAGGAGTCAACACCGCGGTCTACAGCGCTACGAGTCACATGAATTCAGGCATCGGAGGCTCCACGGTGCAAGAGGCAGGAAGCATTTTCTCCGGCGTGATGTCGCACCGCACGCCGACGGTCACTTACGTGTGGGGCGTTCCGAGTCCAGCCTCCAGCAATATTCTGCAGAGTAGCAAGCCGGCATTTTCCGTGGACTTCTCGCGGGCGGCGGGAATCAATCCCGATGAGTACGAGCCTGCCATCGTGAAGCTGACGCCGGCGCAAAACACTTGCCGGATCGTCGGCGCGACCCAGGGCAAAGAAGACGTGCGCTCGAGCCCCGCTGCCGATTGGCAAATGTATTCGCATTTTCTCGAGGAGCGCGTTGCCAGCACTCCGCTAAAGCTTGGTCCCGGGAAATACAAAGTCACTGCTAACTCTGAGCTGATGCCGGGAGAGTATGGCGTCGTTCTGCGTCCAGTTTCGAAGGAGAAGAAATTCTCCGGCGGCGACGTTGCGCGCGCCCAAGGTGATGGCCTGATGTTCGATGCAATCTGGACGTTCCAGGTTTCGGAAGACTCGGAGTAGTGCCTGGCGACAGGGCTTACTCAATGAAGGTGCAGAACATGACCAAACTCATGAAGGTTTCGGGAAGCGCAATTCTGGTGCTCGGCGTGGCATCCCTCCTCCTGCTCACAAATTGCAGCCGGAAGAGCTCCGGAACTCTCGCCCTGGAGTCACACCAGGCAGCAGGGGCACACGGGGGCGGCTGGGCGCTTCACGTGATGGATCAGCCCGGAAACGTTTTTCATGTGGAGTATTCGGACAAGGCAGTCATCATTGATCGCCAGACCGTTTCGCAGGGGCTCCGCGGTTTCAGCGAAGACCACACCATCTTCCTTTTTCAAGACTCGCCCGCGCTTCGCCAGAAGCTTGCGCCGGGGAAGATAGCGCTGTTTGAGGGGCTCGATCTACGCAGGGTGGATGCTCTCGCGCTCGATGGTGACACCCTTATTGTGGGAACTGAGCCGGCTCCCTTGCGCGAAGCCTTGAAAAACGCACAAATGCAGTGGAGCGTCCCGGTTGATTTCAAGCAAATATTTGACCAGCGTGCGGCCGAGCGCCGCTTGCTGGGGAAGCAGCCTTCCAGACTTGCGCTCTGGAACTCAATTTCAAATTGGTGGAGTGCTCACGAGCCCACGGTCTATGCGGCGTCGTCAGGTGAGCTGGAGGGCGAAAAGGAGATTGAAGACACCGATTTCGCAACCTGGAAGATCAAGTATCACCACATCTTCAACGACTCCGACCACAGCCTTGACATTGACCTGCAACTCCATCGCGAAGCGCCGGGCATGAACGCAGAAATTGCGGCGAAAGGCCATCTGACGAAGTTCACGCAGACTGCCTCAATTCTGATGGCCGACGGCGAGTTCAAGCAGGCTACCTACAAGAATGTGGGGTTGCACGGAAACGTGAACTTTCATTGGGAGATGTCGACTTCCGAAAGCAAAACCTCCATGAACGAGGTGCGGCTTAAGCTGCCCGGCAAAATCTCGGTTCCGCTCGATTTCACGGGCCTTCCGATGTCGTTGCAGGTAAGCGAAGCGCTGCTTTTCCATCCCGCGTTCACGACCAAGGGCGAAGTCGCGCAGGGCGGCTTTCACGTGGACTACTCCGGTGATGAAGGCTTCAAGCTGTCCGGCACGGAAATGCAAACGGATGGCGAGGCCGAAAGCGATAGCGCGATCGACAAGACCGTAGCGTTTTCGCCGCTTGCAGCTTACGGAGTGGTCGTCGCCATGGCTGTGCCGCGGGTGGAGTTGAGAGTGGGAACGGAAGAGATCTTCGAAGCCCTCGAAATTCCGCAATCGGTCTACCTGAAAGCCGGAAAACTGTTGCAGAACTCTCCGCTCTCTGGAACGTGGCTTCCAAAAGCTGGCAATCCGCTCTCGACCGAAGCAGCGGCGTATTTCCAGGTGGTGATCTCGACCACGGCAGCGCATTCCGGCATGCAGAGTATTGTGCCCTGCCAGCAATTCACCATGGTCGCCAAAGGCCAGGTTGGTGTCGATTCCAAAGTTCTTGGCGTAGATATGAACAGCCCGACCAAGGACATCTTCACGAAGAACATCGTGCAACGGCAGCCCGACGCGAAGATTTGCGGCGGCGGATAGCCGTCGAACTGAAATTCAAAGGAGACCTTACATGGCATTCTGTGCAAATTGTGGTGCGGCAGTAAGGGAAGGAACAGCATTCTGTGCGGGTTGCGGTAAGCCAGTCGGGGCGGGACCTCAGGCCGCTCCCGTCGCGCAGCCGGCAGGAGCGGGAGCTCAGGCGACGGCCGTGCAGCCGGCAGCTGCGAACGCGCAGCCTGCGTCCAGCGGGCTGACTTCTAACGTGGCGGGGGCATTGGCCTACGTGCTCGGCTTTATTACGGGGATCGTTTTCCTCGTGATCGAGCCCTATAAGCATGATCGCTTCGTGCGCTTTCACGCGATGCAGTCAATCCTGTATAGCGCCGCGTGCATTGTGTTCAGGATCGCATGGAGCATTCTGGTGAGCATCTTGATGAGTTTCACAGCTTGGACGGGACTTGTGTTGGTGCCCATCGGCCTGCTGATCTCTTTAGGTTTTTTTGTCTTCTGGCTGTACCTGATGTACCAGGCCTACAACAATTGCGACTTTCGTATTCCGTTCATCGGATCCATTGCCGCAAAACAGGTTGGATAACGGCCCGAAGAACAGAGGGGGATTCTCCGATGCGAAAGAACACTCAACTGCTGATCGCGGCTGCCGCATTGCTGAGTTTTGGACTGCTGACAGCGTGCACCTCTACTCCTGCGGCGCACACATCGAACACCTCGTCAGTAACGCCTGCCGTTCAACCCAACAATGGCGCCGACCTTCAAGCGGCGATGGACAAATTGCAGGACTCTATCCAGAAGCCGTCTGCGGCTTTTCATGCTTCGTTTAAGAAGACCACGTCTGACGGGTTTTCGTACGAATGCGAAGCGGATATTTCTTCTGGCGGGATTACCGGACAGCAAACCGACAGCAATCCAGCCACGAAAGTCGGCAACGATGTCTTCCCGGCAAACACCCGCACCCGGCAATTGAACGGCACACCCTATGGCAGCCCAAATTGGCAGGCCGCATATGGCGGGATCAGCATGTCGTACTTGAACGGACACATTCGCGACGCGCAGCCGGGAGTGAAATACATCGGCGACGAACAGAGCGGGGGCTACGACGCGCGACGTTATGACTTCGACCTGACCGGTATTGATGCGGACATCAAAAAGGCAATGGAACTCGGAAACTCAGTGGGTATGCGCCAAACCAAAGACTACAACGTCAAAGGTTCCGCGTGGATCGCGAAAGACGACGGACGCATGGTCAAGTTTTCGTTCGACAACATTTACACCTTCAGCGACGGCAAGACCGACAGTACACACTTTGAGGGGACTGTAACCAAGAAGTAATTTCACACGGAGCGTACTATGCGCCTGAATGCAAATGAATTTAGTTTTCTAACTGCAAAAACGGCAGCTTTCCTGGTGGGTCTGGCATTGCTCACGTTCTGGGGATGTACCTCTAAGCCCACGTCGAACGCCACGGAAGATACGGCCACGAAGCAGGCTCCGCCGGCAAACAGCTCCTCGAACAATCATTTCGATGGCGGGACCTACTGTTTGCAAACGTTCATTCAGGGCCCGCCGCCTGCCCAGGCACTACATTTTTCCAACAAGGTGACCGAAAGTGATCCGTCTTTGAAATCGAAGGACTACGAGGCAGACCTCGCGGGCGACGCTCTTGACGTCGTTCATCATGATCAATGGCTCGCGACCGAGCAAGACCGCCAGTTCTTTGCAGAAAGCCGGAGGTTCGACGATCCGAAGATTATCGTACGTGCCATCCAAAACGGCACCGCTGAGGAGACGGTCACAAACCACTACACCCGTTCTGACGAGTCGGGCTGGAGGATGGCAAGCACCAGCTTGGCCCAAGGAGGAACACCCTGGAATCTCTTTGTGAGCAAGCCAACCGTGAACCGTGTTGGCACCGAAAATGTTAATGGCTACGACACGGTGAAATACGCGGTGGACACGACGCATGATAGCCAGACCGACAAAGCTGCTCTACTCATGACCGGCCAGCTGAAGGACTACAACATCACGGGAACGGCGTGGGTGCTCAAAGACGCCAATTGCGTTCTGCAATACAACCTCGACTTCGAACAAGACGGCAAAGACGGTAAGGTCAGCAAGACGCATTACGAAGGAACTATCACGAAGAAGTAATTGTCGGGTCCGGTTTCGCTTGGTACCGTGTCGCGCCATGCGACCTCACGAGGGAGAAAACATGAGCACCGTCTGCGTGAAATGTGGATCGCCTTTGGCGGAAGGCCAGTCGTTCTGCACGACCTGCGGCACGCGTAGAGCAGAATCGTCCGGCGCAGAATACTCCCCACGCTTCTGCACGGGATGCGGCACTCCCCTGCCTTCTGGAGCGAAGTTTTGCGAAAAGTGCGGCGCCTCTGCAGTTGCGCAAGAGAGCACGAATGCCTCGAGCGCATCAAGCGCGGCTGCTCCGCGGCTTCAGGGCGTGCACAGCCCTGCTCCGGCAACTGCGCCGGCAGCGAAGTCTGGTGGGAAGTTCCTGAAATTTGTCATGATCGCAGTAGCACTCTGCATGCTGCTTCTGCTACTGGTGATGGGGAGCTGTGCCTACATCGCCTATCGCGCCAAGCAACGGATCGAAAAAGTTCAGCAGGCATACAAGAGCGACGACCTCGCCGGAATGGTAGGAGCGGCAACCGGGCAGACCAGCAAACCGCAGCCGCTCCCTGCATGGAAACCTGCGCCTGCCGAACTCGTCTCCTCGCCGTCGAGCAAGATTCCGCTTCGCAAGTCCCTGCGGCTGGTGCACGCCGGAACTGACGAACTGCGCGGAGACTTCGAATCCATTTTCGTTATCGACAATGTGACGGACCAACTCGTTCATATTCGCGCTTCCCAGCAATTTCCTCCGGGGCAGGGGATTGAACGCCTCCTAAGCGGCGGCACCAACGACGCGCAAAAGCCCCGCAAAATCGAATGCGGACGGACCGTGTTTGTGGCCGACATCGAAAACTCTTCCGAAACAGACGGCTATATGTGCCGCGAAGGAAGGGATGAAAAACATCCTGGAACCACTGCGATGAGTCTGTCGAGAAAGACTCTGAACGAACTAAAGACCACAGGCCAGTCGGAGTTCACCTATCACGAAGATCCTCTCAAAGCTCTGCTGAAATCGTTCAAGACTGCGATGGCGTCTGACTCGAAAGACTCAAGCGATGCAGCCAGCCAGGATCTCATGAAGAAGGTGATGAACTTTGCGCCGGGAGGAGGTATCGGCAACGATCCAGCGATGGACACACCTCCGCTCAAATGCACCCTACGCAGAAATGGCAACAGCGACGTTGCTTTTCCCGTGTTGGTGAACGATCAACCGGTTGAACTGCCTGTCATTGATGTCGTGGTCAGCCTTCCTGACAAGGAAGGCCACCTCTATGTCCTCGACGATCCGGACAATCCCCTGGTCCTCGCTGGGGCTTCCACCGAGGGCGGCCACGAACAGGTCATCAAAATCTATTGGGATACCCCGAAGGACTCTGCTCCGAATCAACTCGAACACGAACTGGAGAAGAACGGTCGGGCAAAGATTTACGACCTATACTTCGACTTCGCAAGTGCTACCTTACGTCCTGAATCGGACAAGGTTCTAACCGAAATTGCGCAGGTCATGCGCGACCATCCAGACTGGAAGTTGAGCGTTGAGGGCAACACCGACAACATCGGAGGCGATGCATCGAACCTGGACTTGTCTAAGCGGAGGTCAGCGGCGGTCGTTCACGCCCTCGTCGCTGATTATGACATCCCCGCAAGCCGCTTTACCACAGCCGGATTCGGCGCTTCACGTCCGGTGGACACCAACGAAACGCTGGAAGGTCGCGCCCGCAATCGCCGCGTGGAACTGGTACGGCAGTAACTCTCTCCAACCATGACGCAACGGTGTCGGCACCTCAGTTGTCGAACGATGCTCTCCCGAAACAATGAGACTCGGTATGCTGGTTAGCGACTTTCCACCGGGGGACTCACCCACCCAAAGGGCCTTTATGCTAGTCGCAAATCATTCAAAATACAGAGGACAACTGCTGGTGCCGGGAGGGGGAGACTGGCAAGACCCACTGCTCATAGCGGGTTAGCAAACGACCAAAGGCCACTGTTTGGCCCCATCTGACCAGCTATTACGCCAGAAAACGGTAGGGGACGGTAGGGCAAAAATCGCCCGATCCCGCACTCTTCTACCAGCTCTCAACTCGACGAACGCAGTGGTGATAGGACTTTGAGATCGAATGTCGGCTGCCATTCGCCGTGCGGCTTTATTGCCCGTTCTAGCGGCATATTTCATCACGGTCCCGAACTGTTCCGACATTCTTTCTATGAGTCCATCTCACGCCAATTTCTACAGTCTCACGCGGTCTTCGCGTCCCTGTCCCGACAGGTCTTGACGCAGTTACCGCCATTACGTTTTGCTTCGTAAACCGCCGCGTCAGCACTCCGCAGCAATTCGTCCATAGTGTTCCCGTCCTCGGGAAAGACAGCCACTCCCACACCGATGGTCAACCTAAGTTCTGGATGGTCCTCGAAGACGAGACGAGCTACATCCGCCCGAATCGACTCAGCCAAGATCAAAGCATCCGGCCTCTCCGCACACGGTGAAACAGCGACAAACTCATCCCCGCCATGTCGGTAAGTAGGTGCCCGGTTCGACAGCACTTGCGCGAGGGCACGCAGCTCGTTGTCTCCGGTCAAATGACCATACTCGTCGTTCACTTTCTTGAAATCGTCCAAATCCATCAGCATGAGCGCAAACCGTTGCTCTGGATCTTGGAGGAGACGATCCAAGTCGGCAAACAGACGGCGTCTGCTGGGCAGTCCGGTCAACTGGTCCTGCATCGAGGCGGGAGACTTGAGTAGGGCGAACTCTTCGGCCGCTGCTACATACGCCCCAAGGGTGCGTTCGTCGAAGAGTACGAAACGAACATGGCTGAGATGGGTGGTCGCGCCCAAAGCATCAGCAACCGCAGAAACGGCAATGCGGGCCGCTTCGCCCACCGGATACCCGTGCGCCCCGGTAGAGATGGAAGGAAAGGCGAGGGACGTAATCGCCTGAGTGTCGCTGAGTCTGATGCACTCGTGATAACAACTCGCAAGTATTTCGGCTTCACCGCGACTTCCGTCGCGGTAGAACGGCCCTACCGTGTGGATTACGTGCTTTGCGGGCAGGCTTCCCCCAGCGGTGAGGACGGCTTTCCCAGCAGGCAGGCGTCCCATGCTGGCAGCAAGTCTTCTGCACTCGGTTAGTATCGACGGGCCACCGGCGCGATGGATCGCCTTGTCAACCCCGCCACTCCCCGTCAAGGACGAGTTTGCCGCGCTGACGATTGCTTCCACCTGTTCCTTGGTGATGTCAGAAGGGCCATGGAACTCAATGGTTTTTCCGTCGTCCAGTGGGAGCCGAAACGCGCAGATGCCAGCGACTCGCTTTGACTCCGTGGCTTCCGTCTGTGCTGGCTGCGAGTCCGAAAGTGCAGCATTTCCACAGAAAGGACAGAAGGGGTGGGAAGTAGCTATAAATGATGTTCGGCAGCTTAAGCACTCAACAAGATACTCCGGTTTATCTCGCGATTCGAACTCCAAGTGTTGAATACGGTCTTTGCCGCCCTGCTTCGCCGAGGATTGCATCACGTTGGCAGTTGCCTCGATCATGCTGTCAGGCGTAGCCAGCGGATTGTTGAACGACACTGCACCGATGCTGAATGTGACCGGCCATTGGCTTACAGCCATCGCCTTCCTAAGGGCTTTTTGAAGCTTGCCCAGGACCAACGGAGCGTCTTCCGCGCCCGTTTCGGGCAAGAGCAGAGCAAACTCGTCTCCGTGGAGACGAGCGACAAAATCTACTTCGCGCAAAGTGTTTTGCATGGTACGAGCCACAACTCTCAAAACCTCATCTGCGCCGCTGTAGCCTAGAATCCTGTTTACGAGTCTGAAGTTGTCTAGGTCGATGTAAGCAACGGTAAGCGGACGAAGGTTTCTGCGCGAGCGCCTGCTTTCGTCTCCAAGAGCTTCTATAAACCCGCGCTCGCTCAACGCACCCGTTTTGGAGTCTGTGCGGGAGAGTTGTTTATTGCGGCGATACAATTCTCTTACTTTGAATGCTGTGAACAGCAGCCCAAGGAAAAAACCCAAGGTAATCCACTTAAACATCCGATCCTCCTGTTGCCGGGGACCAGTCTCAACTGACTTCCACGCTATGGAAGCAGCCTAAAGAGCGGCAAGTTACTTCGGTAACCTCTCAGCAGTAGCAAGTCGTCCATCAAGGGAATCGAGGTGTGAGTGGAAAACTACTAATTCTCGCTCTGCGAATGGCGCGACCGTAAACACTTTGGATTGGTGGTGTAGCGACGGCTTCAATTGCAGAGTTTTCTGGTTCACTTGCTGGAGCGGCGCTCCCGACCGTTCCGTAACCGATTCTTAACGCCAGGGCAATCTGCCGCAGACTTTAAAGACGAAAGCCTTTGAGGATTCAAGAGGATCTGCCCGATTCCGACGTGATCGCAGCTGGGCTGCGGGGGACCGGAACGGTCTCTAACTTTTTGTCAAGAATTACTACGGTTTTACTACAGTCGGCAGTTCGCCACGGGGGGACTCACCAACCCGGCAGATCTCTATTCTCTTCGTAAACCATTCGAACTAAAATGGACAATTGTGGTGCCGGGAGGGGGAGTCGAACCCCCAAGGGCCGAAGCCCGGCGGATTTTGAGTCCGCTGCGTCTGCCAGTTCCGCCATCCCGGCTTGGGTGGTAACTCGCGGAGAAATCAAGCTTAATTGATGCACTTGGGGTTTGCAAACCGCCCATCGGGGCGGCGCTGTGGACTAAGAATCCCTGCGCACTAAGAACAGACGGCTATCGAGCTTTGGGCTTGCCAATCCTCGTCTCCATGGGGAATCACATCACTTGCGGCAAAGCGGCTCTCGGGGGAGAGCCGCCCTGTCGTGTATCTACGGCGTCACGGTGAGATTGGTGACCCGCTTACTGAACCGGATGTCGCAACGATGCTGGTAGTGCCGGCGGAGCCTGCCAGCGCTTGTCCCTGCGTTCCCGGACTGTTGCTGCGGTCCGCGCAACGGCAGGAAACGGCAGCTTTGCCCTGGTCCCCGGCCCCAGCGGCCAGGTCTGAGCCGTCCCAGGGTAAGAATCTCGGATAGAGTCTTTCGTTCTCTAGCCGGCCCGCCGTGGATGGCGCACTCTACTGGGGCTTGCAACTCGTGGTGGAGACTTGCGTGGGGGAGTTTTCAAGCAAGTTGCCAGAATAACCCACCGGAAGTGCGCTCTTGGGCTGCGAGCCGGTTTCCATCCACACTTGAAAAATTCAGGAGGAGCAATTATGTCAGTCGCCAACTTGGTTCGGCGATTCGTGTCTGCAACTGCGCTGGCAGCGCTGGGGCTGCTCGGCTTGTCGGCGGGCTTGACCGCGCCGGCCCAGGCTCAACTTAACCTGGTGTACGTGGAAGGCAACGTCACCACTGGCAGCGGCAACGTGATCGCCGGCTTCAGCAACGACGGTACTGGAAATCTCACCGCACTTTCAGGCTCTCCTTATCTCACCGGCGGAATCGGTGTGACCGGAGTGTTTTCCGACATCCAGTTCGATTCCGACGGAGAACTGGTGGCGAACAAAGCGGGGAGCTTGATGTTCGCAGTAAACGGCAACTCCAACACCATTTCTGCATTTACCGTCAACGCAAACGGAAGTTTGTCGGCCATCGGCTCGCCCATCGCTTCGGGAGGACAGGATCCGGTCAGCCTGGCGCTGCGCGAGAATGCCTACAGCAACGGGGACTCGCTGATGGTGGCGGTGAACAAGGCTTCAGACCCTTCGCAAACGGGCGGGATTCCGAATTACACCACCTTCCGCGTGACTACCAGTGGCAGCGTTACCATGAATGCCGGCTCGAGCTTGAATCTGCCGAGTGGATCCTCTCCGGCGCAGATTATGCTGCGACCCGGCGCTCCGGTGCAGTTTTTCGGCATCGAGTTCATGAGCGCCAGGGTCGCGCTTTACCGGGCCAACATGGCCGGCAAGCTTGGTCTGGTCAGTTCCGACACCACTCCCAGCGCAGTGCTGGGTGGGATCGTGCATCCCAGCAGGGGGGCGGTCTACGGTGGCTTGCCTCTGGTGAGCCAGCTTTCGGTCAACAAGTACACCTCGGGGGGTGCTCTGTCGTTCTTGCGCACCGTCCCCAACAAGGGAGCGCTGATCTGCTGGCTGGCCATCAACCCGGCAGGCACCCGGGTTTATAGCGGAGAAACTGGATCGGGGACGATCAGCGTCTATGACACCACTAACCCCGGCGTCCCCAAGCAGTTGCAGCACTTCACGCTCACTCCGTCGGGTTCCTTACCGGCGCATCTCAAGCTGGATCCCACCGGGCAGTTCCTGTACGTGGTGGATCGCGGCGGATCGCTGCACGTGCTGAACGTAGCCGGCGACGGGACCGTGACCGAGACTCACACCGCGGTCAATCTGGGGATGCCCGCGGGAGCCATTCCGATGGGTATCGTCACTATGAGCAAATAACCGGCTGGAGACAGCCGCTGCAGCCTGATCACGGGCTGTGGATGTGGAATGAGACCGAACCGGCGGATCCCCACCCGCCGGTTTCTTGCTGCCTCTGGCCATCGTCCAGGGGTCCAGGTTCGGCGCCGAGGTGGTCTGTCAAGAAAACTGGCGTCAACAAGCTGCTCTCCCGGCCGACCCGGCGACAGAAACCGCTGCCTGGCGTCCTCGAGAATGGCATGGAAAGCCACGCAAGCTGCAAAACGCTTCACTAGCTGCAAAACACTTCATAGAGCCTTTCTGCCACTAGAAATCGCCTCGCAGAAAGCGGAACATGGCTCGGATGATTGGGGCCCACCTGTAGAACTTGTGGGGGATTTTTCAACCAGGTTGAAACACAAACCCACCGGAAGTGCGCGCTTCGGGTGCGGGCCAGTTCCAATCCTAGTGCTTCAAAACTTCAGGAGGAAAGAAAATGAGTGTCGCCAACTTCTCGCGGCGAATCGCATACGCGTCTACCCTGGTAGCCTTGGCGCTGCTGGCGTTTTCGCTAGTCGCAGCACCCGTGGCCCACGCCCAGTTGAACCTGGTTTATGTGGAGATCAGCAATTCGGCAGGACGCGGCAACGGCATCATCGGTTTCAGCAATGACGGAGCCGGGCACCTCACCAAACTTGCTCACACACCTTACCTGACCAACGGCACCGGCCCGACCGGTATTTTCTCCGACATCCAGTTTGATTCTGACGGGGAAATAATCGCCAACAGCGCCGGTACTTTGATGTTTGCGGTCAACGGCCATTCCAACAACATCAGCGTGTTCAAAATCAACCCCGACGGCACCATGCGGCCGATCCCGGGCTCGCCTTTCGCTTCCGGCGGCCAGGATCCAGTCAGCGTGGCACTGAAAGAAAACGTGCTGCCCAACAACGTATCCGTCCTGACAGTCGTGAACAAGGCCTCGGATCCGGGACAGACCGGTGGAATTCCGGGTTACGCCACCTTTGATGTGACTTCCACCGGAACCATGACCCTGAACGCCGGCTCCATCTTCAACCTGCCGGTTGGAACCTCGCCAGCGCAGGTGATGCCACGGCCCGGCAAGCTGGTGCAGTTCTTTGCGGACGAGTTCATGAACAGCAAAGTCGTGACCTACCAGGCCAACAGCTCGGGTGTGCTGACTGAGATCAGTGAAGCGATTTCACCCAGCGTTACCCTGGGCAGCGTGGTGGTGCCGGGGACGAAGAAAGCGGTGTATAGCGGCCTACCGATGCTGTCGGAGGTTGGGGTGACCACGTACGACACTCTCGGCAATCTGACCTTCCTGAAGACCGTGGCCAACCAGGGCACACTGATTTGCTGGATGAACATGAATGCCTCAGGGAACCGTCTGTATACCAGTGAAACCGGATCCGGCACGGTGACGGTTTACGACACTACCGCTCCCGCGACACCCACCCAGCTGCAGCACTTCAGCCTGGCGGCGGGTTCGCTGCCGGCTCACCTGAAACTGGATCCCACCGGGCAGTTCTTGTACGTGCTGGATCGCCTGGGCAGCATCCACGTCCTGAACGTCTCAGCGGTCGACGGCACCTTGACCGAGACGATTACGCCGGTGAAGATCGGCTTGCCCCTGGGCGCCATCGCGCAGGGCATGGTTACCATGATGAAGTAGTGCTTCCTGGACAAAGTCCGCGGACGTTCTAGTTGGCGGCGGACGCGGAAACACTGGAACCGGCGGGCCCCCCAAACCGCCGGTTTTTGCTGCGCCAAGTTCACCGTGCACCGTCTGGAAAGCACCTCAACTAGGCTCAGCAGGGGCCTTAGGCAGAATCGGCAAGAAAAAGCACGAAAATTGCAAAACTGTTCACAGAGTCTTTCGCTCTCTAGCCATGGCCGCCCGAAAAGGGCAAGCTATCCGTCGCTTGGGCCCGCCTGTAGGACTGTGGGGAATTCTTAAAATAAATCGTTCAAGAGACACCCACTGTGAAGTGCGCGCTTCGAGTGCGGATCGATTCCAAATCACAGCAGTTGCAAACTTCAGGAGGACAACAATGTCAGTCGCCAACTTGGGGAGGCGCGCTGGCTACAGGGCAGGGCTCGCGGTTCTTGTACTACTTGCCCTGTCGCTTGGCTTAGCGCCGTTGACTCATGCTCAGCTCAACCTGGTGTACGTGGAAGGTAACGTCACCGGTGGCAGTGGAAACGAAGTCCTTGGTTTCAGCAATGACGGTGCGGGAAACCTCACACCGTTGCCCGGTTCCCCCTATCTCACCGGTGGGTTCGGAGTAACCGGAGTGTTTTCCGACATTCAATTCGACTCCGATGGAGAGCTGCTCTCCAACAGCGCTGGCTCTCTGCTGTTCGCAGTGAACGGGAACTCCAACACCATCTCTTCCTTCTCGATCAACACGGACGGCAGCTTGACCGCGAATGCCGGCTCGCCTTTCTCCTCCGGTGGTCAGGACCCGGTCAGTCTGGCGGTCAAAGAGAACGCCTATGCCAACGGCGATTCCCTGATGGTCGCGTTGAACAAGAACTCCGATCCGGCACAGACCGGGGGAGTGCCCAGTTACGTGACGTTCGAGGTGACCGGGGCGGGGTCTATGACCATGAACCCTGGTTCGGCGTTTAGCATCGCATCCGGGACCTCACCCGCGCAGGTGCTCACGCGTCCGGGAACTCGCGTGCAGTTCTTCGGGATTGAGTTCATGAACGACAAAGTCGTAGCCTACAAGGCCAACAAAGCCGGCGCACTCTCTGAAGTCAGCGAAGATGTTGCCAGCGGGGTAACTCTGGGTGGGGTCATGATCCCCACACGAAACGGACTTTACGTCGGGCTACCCGGCATGAGCCAGATCACCGTCAACAAGTACGATAGCGCAGGCAACCTGAGCATAGTTCGCAGCGTCTCCAACCCGGGCTCGCTGGTGTGCTGGCTCACCATGAATTCTGTCGGTACCCGCCTTTACAGCGGCGAGACCGGGTCCGGAACCGTTACCGTGTACGACACCACCAACGCGGGCAACCCGATTCAGCTTCAGCATTTCACACTGTCACCGAGCGGATCACTGCCGGCACACCTCAAGATCGACCCCACCGGGACGTTCTTGTACGTGGTCGATCGCGGTGGCTCGCTGCATGTGCTGAACATCGATGTCAACGGCATGCTCAGCGAAAACCACGCTGCCATCAACCTGGGCTTGCCCCTGGGTGGGATTCCGATGGGCTTGGCCACCGTGACTAAGTAAGTATTTCTGGATGCGAAGCAGCCGCCGCTGGATTGGCCGGATCGGCGGTGGATGTGCAGATGAAAACGACCGGCGGGTCCCCCAGCCCGCCGGTTTTTTTACCTGATCGAGCCGAACGAAAGGATCTGCAGCATACGACAATGCCGCTGCTCGTCAGCAGTCACACCTGGACGGGCGCTTCGGTTACGAAGGGTAACTGCGCTTGTTGCCAGGCGTCGAAGCCGCCTGAGACGTTCATCACGTTCTGAAATCCGGCGCGCCGCAGCAGGCAGCATGCAATCACGCTGCGGTATCCGCTCTTGCAGTGGACGGCCACCGGCGAGTCCTTGTCGATCCCCGGCAACGCAGCATGGAACCTGTCGAGTGGCCACCAGGACGCCCCCTCGATATGCCCGGCCTGCCATTCCGGCTCGCGGCGCACGTCCAACACTTGCGGCGCGCGCGCCTGCATGCGTTCGCTCAATTGCTGCACTGAAATTTGAAGTAACTCCGCCACGGGAAATCCCGCCTGCTTCCATGCGGGGACGCCTCCTTCCAGAAATCCTCGAGCCGCTTCGATGCCCACCCGTGCCAGCCGCAGCCTGGCCTCGGTCAACTGCTCCGCGCTGCCCGCAATCAGGATGGGTCGTGACGACAAGCCCAGCACCGTCCCTGCCCAGGACGCAAACTGCCCGGAAAGGGCGATGTTGATGGAGCCGGGGACGTGCTCAGCTGCAAAGTCGCTCCCCGGGCGGACGTCAAGCGCCACGGCGCCATCGTCCAGCATTCTTCTCAGTTCTGCCGCCGCAATCGCCCGTAACTCCGGCAAGTCAGCCAGCGCCGGCGCGCCTTCGCGGTTAATTTCCGCATCCTGCAGGAAGTAATCGGGGCGGGCTGGCAGATTGGCTGTCATCTGCTTCACGAACTCATTCCGGTTCCGGATTTGCAGGGCATAGTTGGTGAGCCGTTCGGTGCCGATGGTGGAAGAGCGTTCGGCACGCATGTTGCGCCCGCACAGCGAACCTGCGCCATGGGCGGGATACACCAGAACGTCGTCGGGTAACTTCATCAACTGGTTGTGCAGGCTGTCGTAAAGCAGGCCCGCCAGTTGCTCGGGAGTGTGCGTCTTCGAAAGATCTGGACGCCCCACATCTCCGAGAAACAGCGTATCGCCTGTAAGCACGGCCCAGGGACGCGGCGACTTCTCTTCGTCGGTCACCAGCAGGCAAGTGCTCTCGGGCGTGTGCCCAGGGGTCTCCAGGATTCTGATTCGTAATTGGCCGAAGCGCAGCTCGAATCCGTCGTGTACGTCAACGTGCGCGAACGTCGCGCCGGCCTGCGACCCGATGTAAATTTTCGCGCCAGTACGGGCGGCGAGTTCCTTGTGCCCGGAAACAAAATCGGCATGCAAGTGGGTTTCAAGAATGTGTCGAATTTTCAAACCGTGCTCGTCGGCGGCTCTCAGGTAGAGGTCGACGTCGCGCTGGGGGTCGACCACGGCGGCCTCGCCTTCCGATCCCAGCAGGTAGGAAGCGTGCGCCAGACAGCCGAGATAAAACTGTTCGAAGTACATAGCGGTCACCCTCCACCATGCAAAATGCCCGGCGGTGATTCTACCTCGATTTGATCGCGGGGGGCACGCGCAGCAGTCGCCGCGGACCACTACGTTGGAAAAGTCGCCGATTCCTTCCCGCCTTTTTTGGGCTAGAATGACATTTAGATTGCAGCGTCGTTCACGTTTCGCAAGGACCGAGAAGCGTAAACGAGCCTTTTCCCCAGGAGGCAGCTTTGATGTACCGGCCATTCGGAAATAGTGTCCCTAACCCCGCTCCTTTTCTGGACGTGGAATCGACCATCCGAGGATTGACCCAGGACTACAACACCGCCTTCAATACCGGCAACTACGACCAGGTGGCGGTGTTGTTCGCCTCCGATGGCGTCCTGATGCCTCCGCATCGTGAAGCCGCCTACGGGCCGAAGGCCATCGAGCGAGTGTTGCGGGAACTGGGGGAGTCGGGATGCCAGGACCTGCGGCTGGAGACGGTGCAGGTGGATTACTCCAGCGACATGGCGATCGAGATTGGTCGCTATACGGTAGCCGTGCGGCAGGAGAACGGGACGACGGTGGGGGAGCGGGGCAAGTTTGTCCACGCCTGGCGGCGGCTGGGAGCATGGCTGATCGTGGCGGATTGCTGGAACAGCAATCTCCCCACAAGTCGACCTTAGAGAAACACCGTCAAAGACCGGCCAGGTGCAAGTGCAGATCCTGTGGGACCACGGTGGAGGCTTCCGGCTTCCCCGGCCTGTAATGGACGGGAATCTGGGTTCCTTTCGGAAAGCGCTCGGCAAATGCCTCCGCAGTCTTCTTCCGGAAAAAGTCCTGCTGGTAGGTGCCTGAGTAATATTCACCCTCGGCCGCGTACGAATAGGTGAGCTGCACGAACCAACCGGCATCCTGGCGCGATCCCACCCTGGCCTGAAAGAGCTTTCCATCGGCCAGGGGCCACGACTCACAACCGCGAAGCTGAACCTTGCGTTTAGCAAAGCGACCACCCCGGCTGATCACCCCGAGAGCAAGGCGGAAGACGCCGTAGTTCATGGAATTGTCCGGTAGTATTTCATTTCGACGGAGCACCATCAAGCCCAGGTCTGGGACCGCAAGTTGTACTTGCATTGGTCTGCAGTTGAGGCTAGCGTTTGAAACCGTGCCACCGGTTTCACAGCCTCCTCAATCCTCCGAACCCGCCCAGACCAACCGCGTGAAAGCCCCGAATCCGTCGCAGTTCTGCCCCAACTGCTCGACCGAACTTAAGGGACGCCACTGCAAACTGAGTTGTCCGAAGTGCGGATTTTACTTGAGTTGTTCGGATTTTTGCTGAAGCAGGAATTAGCAATTGGCAATTAGCATTTAGACAGTCAAGGTCCTCGAAGACCCAGCACAACTTTATCTGGCTAAATGCCAAGTGCTAGATGCTAACGGCTGGAGGTCGCCTCCGCCTGCGACCCGCCACCTGACACCCGGCCTCTGCTCCATCTACAATATCCAGACGGAATACAACTTCATAAATCGAGGAGACTGGAATGCAACGCAAGGCTAGCGCGGTGTGGAAGGGCGGGCTCAAGGACGGCAAGGGCTCGGTTTCATCCAACAGCGGAGTGCTGTCCAACACTCCGTATTCGTTCACTACCCGTTTCGAAAACGCTCCGGGGACGAACCCCGAGGAACTGATTGCCGCGGCCCACGCGGCTTGCTTCTCCATGGCGCTCTCGGTGCAGCTGGGCGCGGCCAATCTGACCCCGGAGAGCATCAGCACCAATGCGACCCTGACCATGGAAAAGCTCGAGTCCGGCTGGACGATCACCGCAGTGCATCTCGACGTGGTTGGCAAAGTGCCAAACGCCGACGCTGCCGCGTTCCAAAAAGCAGCGGAAAACGCCAAAGCCGGATGCCCGGTCTCGAAGGTGCTAAGGGCCAACATCACCATGGATGCCAGGCTGGGCTAGAACCAGTACCGAGTACCTTGTACGAGTACCGAGTTGAAGGCCCGGGGCTGGCGCTCCGGGTTTCTTATTGGCGCCCTGCCGCTGGCGTCCTGCCACCTAGCTTTGCGATCTTAAGATTTCGCGAATCTCGCGATTGATGCGGGCAGCGTCTTGGGCGGCGGTGTCAATCATTTGCGCCCACTTCTTGCTTTTGGCGTCGACCTTGGCTTGGGATAGAAGGTAAGCCGCCTGCAGGATGGTCTCGAGGCAATTGCTCAGGTCATGGGCCAAAGAGCGGAGCTGGCCGACCACGTCCTCCGGCAGCTTGCGAGAGCGGTCCTTCGCGGATTCGGACACAGCGTGCAACTCCTCAACTAAAGCTTATTCCTTTTTCAGCCCGCGGCGCTGCTCAAAACAAAACCAGGGAGCTGCGCGAGTTTGACAGTCCAGCGTGCCACAGTAGAATATTACTTGTAGTCCTTTCCTGCAGGCAGCCCGCCAAAGCTGCCGCGCAAGTTTGTTTTGGCCATCGTGGCGGAATTGGCAGACGCGCATGGTTCAGGTCCATGTACCCGCAAGGGTGTGGGGGTTCGAGTCCCTTCGATGGCACCAAGCATTTTTCTCGTTGTTTCCCCAAGGGTAAACCCTGCTCTGTGCAGTACGGAGTAGGCTCCATGTTACGGCCTCGATCGCGCCACGTTTAGTCGCTCAAACTGGAATTTCCATACCGACGCAAGCAACTGTGGAGGAACTCATGAGAAACGCAGCAATTTTGTTCATGCTGATCACGGCGTTTTTTTCAATCAACCTGTTGGCGGACCAGGTAGTCCTGAAGAATGGCGACCGGCTGACCGGCACCATCGTCAAGTCTGATGGCAAGGACCTGGTCATGAAGACTGAGTTTGCCGGCGATGTCACCATGCAGTGGGCGGCAGTGCAGGAAGTGACCTCCACGGCACCCCTGCACATTGCGCTGAAGGACGGCCATACAGTGGTCGGCCCGGTTTCGACGAGCGACGGGAAAATCGAGGTGGCCACCAAGACCGGTGGCACCCTAGAAGCGCCCAAGGACAACATTGTGATGATCCGCAGCGAAGCGGAACAGACGGCATACGAAAAGTCCCTGAATCCCGGCTTCCGGGAGAACTGGGCCGGGGGCATCAACGTCGGGTTCGCCCTGACCCGCGGCAACAGCCAGACCAAAAACCTGGCGGTGGCTTTCAACGCCAACCGCAAGACCCTGCACGACAAGCTCGGGCTGTATGCCGGCACGGTGTACGCCACCAACGATGCGCCGGGGGCGGTCCCCTCGACGACGGCCAATTCTGAGCAGGGCGGGATTCGCTACGATCGTGACATTACTCCGCGGCTGTTCGACTTCGTCAACGCCGACTTCCAGGCCGACAGCCTGCAGACCCTCGATCTGCGCTCGGTGTTTGGGGGCGGCCTGGGCTTTCATGCAGTCAAGCGGGAAGCCACCACGCTCGATTTCCTCGCGGGAGTGAACTATACCCACGAGAAGTACACCAGCGTGTCGAACAACTTCGCCGCGGCCACCCTAGGCGAGGAATTCCTGCACAAGTTGCACGCTTCCACCGCCATCACCCAAAGCCTATACTTCTTCCCGAATCTGAATAGCGCTGGTGATTATCGCGGCACGTTCAATTTCGGAACCGTCACCAAGATCAGCAAATGGATGGGCTGGCAGAACTCGTTCGGCGACATTTACGTCAGCAATCCGCCGCAGGGCAAAAAGAAGAACGACATTGTCTTCACCACCGGCCTGAATGTCTCGCTTACACATTAGCATCCTAGGATCACGCGGCTTGGTATTTTTCAATTGCAAACGTGAATCACCACCTGGAGGTGGACAGTGAAAAAATATCTGGCGGAGTTTATTGGGACGTTCACACTCGTGCTCTTCGGCTGCGGCACGGCAGTGGTCGCCGGCAAGAGCGTCGGTTTGTTGGGAATTGCCTTCGCTTTCGGCTTCGCACTGATCGCCATGGCTTACGGCATCGGTCCGATCTCCGGATGCCACATTAACCCCGCGGTCAGCCTGGGTGTGTTTGTCGCCGGACGAATGAACGGCGGCGACCTCGTTGGCTACATCACCGGGCAGGTGCTGGGTGCAATCGCCGCGGCCGGCGTGCTGTCGGTGATTGCCAATGGCCTGCTGACCGGATACAGCACTGCCGCCAGCGGTTTAGGCCAGAACGGCTGGGGAGAGGGCTACCTGGCGGGGTATGGGCTTTCGTCCGCGATTACGTTTGAGTTTGTGGCCACGCTCCTGTTCGTCATGGTCATTCTGGGAGCGACGCAAAAAGGGGCGCCATCGCACATGGCTGGTCTGGCGATTGGCATCACCCTGGTGGCGATCCATATCTTCGGAATCAACATTACCGGCGTCTCGGTGAATCCGGCTCGCAGCCTGGGTCCGGCGCTGCTGGTCGGTGGGCGCGCGCTTGCCCAGGTATGGCTGTTCCTGGTGGTCCCCAGTGTGGCAGGCATTGTGTCGGGCCTGCTCTACCGCACCGGACTTCTGGAAGTTGCGGCGTAAGCCAACGATCCAACCCCGTCATCTTGCACCAGTTTGCGCTGGTGCGGGATGACGCACTTCAGTAGCACCCCGCCCGCCCGTTCTCCTTCCCGTATAATCATCAGAATTCTTTATGCCTACCCGTCTTGACCAGATTGTGGCAGCCACACGCCGCAGAGTCGCAGAAGCCCGGCCCATGGCTGATTTGCGCGAGCTGGAGCGCCGGGCCCAAGCCCACGTGCCGCGCGGCTTTCGACGGATGCTTGAGGCAAGAAGCCACGCAGGGCCGGCGATCATCGCGGAATTGAAGAAGGCTTCGCCCTCTCGTGGGTTGATTCGAGCCGACTTCGATGCGGCGCAACTGGCAAAAGAGTTGGAGAACGCGGGGGCGGCGGCGCTGTCTGTGTTGACCGACGAAGAGTTTTTCCAGGGCTCGCTCGAGAACCTGCGACTCGCCTCCGCGAATACGAAACTGGCTTGCCTGCGTAAAGACTTCATTGTGGATGAATTCCAGCTGCTCGAGGCCTTGGCCAGTGGTGCCGATGCTATTTTGCTGATCGTGGCTGCGTTGTCTCGGGCAGAACTGGTCGGGCTGGCGATGCAGAGCCGCGGGTACGGGCTCGACGTGCTGTGCGAAGTCCACGACCATGAAGAATTGCAGCGCGCGCTCGAAGCAGGCTGCAACCTGATTGGCGTGAATAACCGCGATCTGCGGACCTTCGAGGTCAGTCTGGAGACCGCCCTCAACCTGGCGGGGGCCATCCCTCAGAATGTGGTCCGCGTCGCCGAAAGCGGGATCAAGAACCCGGCGGACATCGCTAAGCTACGGGCTGCGGGGTATCACGCGTTCCTGATTGGCGAATCGCTGATGAAAGCGGAGAATCCGGGGGAAACGCTGCGCACGTTACTTTCTGCCACAACGCCTGTTGCCCGTAACTGAGGACCGGGAACTGACTACTGGCAACTGTTCTTATGACATGGGTCAAAATCTGCGGGATCACGAACCTGGAGGACGCATTGACGGCCGTCGATGCCGGCGCGGACGCGTTGGGGTTTGTGTTTTATGAGAAGAGTCAGCGCAAGATCGACCCGGGAACGGCCCGGGAAATCGTAGCCGCGGTGCCGGCCAGGATCGAAAAGGTCGGGGTGTTCGTGGATGAATCACCAGCTAAGGTCGCTGACCTTGCCGAGAAAGTCGGGCTGACCGCTGTCCAGTTGCACGCCGATGAACAGCGGCGGCCGGAAAGGCAAGTCACTAACAGAAAAGTGTTCCTATCTCTCCCCGCTGGCGCCGTGGCATGGACGTGGCGCAAGAAGGGTGCCGCTTGGGGATCGTTTTGGCCCATTCCGGAAAATCTGGCTGCCATCTTTATTGATTCAGGAGCCGTGGGCGGTACTGGCAAGAAATTCAATTGGGAAGAAGCCCAGGCTTTTGTCTCTTTGATGAGCAAACAGTGCTCAATCGTCGTCGCTGGCGGCCTCACTCCCGGGAATGTGACCGAGGCTATCCGAATACTGAAACCTTGGGGCGTGGATGTTTCCTCCGGTGTCGAGGCCAGTCCCGGGAAAAAAGATCCCGGCAAAGTCCGTGCATTTGTGGCAGCGGTTCGGGCAGGGGAGAACACTTTGTGAAGCGAGCAACGGCGAGAGTGCTCAGGATGACAAGTCAAGGTAGGGAGAAGCAGACTCCTGGTCGCTTTGGCGTCTACGGCGGACGCTACGTCCCCGAAACCCTGATGGCGGCGCTTGAAGAACTGGAGCGCGCGTATGACAAAGCCAAGCGTGACCGCAAATTTCAGGCAAGGCTTGCTGACCTGCTGCACACCTACGCTGGACGCCCCACTCCGCTGTTTTTCGCGCAACGCCTGACCAAGCAGCTTGGCGGCGCCAAAATCTATCTCAAGCGCGAAGACTTGCTGCACACCGGCGCGCACAAGATCAACAACTGCCTGGGACAGGCGCTGCTGGCCGAGCGTATGGGCAAGCGCCGCATCATCGCTGAAACCGGCGCCGGGCAACACGGTGTCGCCACCGCAACCGTATGCGCGCTGTTTGGATTCGAGTGCGTCGTCTACATGGGCACTGAAGACATGCGCCGGCAGGAACTGAACGTCTTCCGCATGCGCTTGCTGGGTGCCGAAGTGCGAGGGGTCGACTCCGGTTCGCGCACCTTGAAAGACGCCATCAACGAGGCCATGCGCGACTGGGTCACCAACGTCCGCACCACGCATTACCTGCTGGGGAGCGTGCTCGGCGCGCATCCCTATCCAACGATGGTGCGTGACTTCCACAAAGTCATCGGCCGTGAAGCCCGCGCGCAGATTCTCAAAGCCGAAGGCAAGCTGCCAACCGCGATCATAGCTTGTGTGGGCGGAGGCTCGAACTCGATCGGCATCTTCTACAACTTCCTTAAGGACAAGAAGGTAAAACTCATCGGCGTGGAAGCCGGAGGCCGTAGCGAGCAACTGGGCGACCATGCGGCCCGCTTTCGTGGCGGCTCACCGGGCGTGCTGCAAGGCACCTATTCTTATGTGCTGCAGGACGCCGCCGGGCAGATCGCTACCACGCACTCGGTGTCCGCGGGACTCGACTATCCCTCGATCGGCCCCGAACACGCCTGGCTAAAGGATAGCGGCCGGGCGGAGTACGTCCCGGCCTCCGACGCGGAAGCACTTGAGGCCACGACCACGCTGGCGCGCACCGAAGGAATCATCCCTGCGCTGGAGTCCGCCCATGCAGTAGCGGAAGCGATCAAGCGCGCGCCCAGGATGAAGAAGTCGGAGATTGTCATGGTGAATGTTTCCGGGCGGGGAGACAAAGATATCGGAATCATGCGGGAGAACCTGAAACTGGATTGACCACGAGTAAAGGTCGACGATTCCTCCAATGCCACTGGCTTTCCAAAAACGGCCTTCGCTCGTTGCCTACGTCACCTGCGGCGATCCGGACCTTGCCACCACTCGGGCCGTGGTGCTGGCGGCGATTGCGGCCGGCGCCGATGTGATCGAACTGGGGGTTCCGTTCAGCGATCCCCTGGCGGATGGTCCGGTCATCCAGCGCGCCAGCGAACGTGCGCTGCGCCACGGCACCACCCTCGAGCAGGTACTCAAGCTGGCCAAAGAAGTGCGCGCGCAATCGCAAGCCGGACTAATTATTTTTTCTTATCTCAACCCGATCATGCGCATGGGCGTGGAAAAGTTCGCCGCCGCAGCCAAGGATGCTGGGATCGACGGCGCACTCGTCACCGACCTGCCAGTGGAAGAAGCGGCCGGCTATCTCGCGGAAATGCGCAAGCGGAATCTGGCGACCGTGTTTCTGGCTGCACCCACGAGCACTGACCACCGTTTGAAGCTGGTGGCCCAGGCCTCCAGCGGGTTTGTGTACGCAGTTTCGCGTACCGGGGTGACTGGCGCGCGCAAACAGTTGCCCGACGATGCGAAAAACCTCGTCCGCCGTCTGCGTAAATATACGCAACTGCCAATCGCGGTCGGCTTCGGCATCTCGACCCCGGAACAGTTCGCTGCCATCGGAAAATTTGCCGACGCAGCGGTGGTAGGCAGCGCGATAGTCGAAACCATCGAGCGCAATCACGGACAAGAAGCCGCGGCTGTGGCACAATTCATAAAAGGGCTTGTAGCTGGCAGCTAGTGGCTGGTGGCTGGGCACGGAACCCGGTTTATCCAACTACCTGCTACCAACTGCCAGCTACCGGTTCTTATGGACATCGCGGACTGGCGTAAGAAAATCGATGAGATCGATCACAAGCTGGTCGAATTACTGAACCAGCGCGCCCAGGCTGCCCATGAGATCGGCAAGTTGAAGCGCCGGGCCGGCATGCCCATCTACGAACCCGACCGCGAGCAGGCAGTGTTCGCCAATGCATCGCGGGCAAACCGGGGGCCGTTGCCCGAGCGCGACTTGATACGAATCTACGAGCGTGTGATGGATATCATGCGCAAGATTCAGCAGGAAGAAATCGCGCCCCAGACCACCGCAGAAGGCGCCGGCGACACGGAACTAGATTCGGAAGTAAACGACTGACAACTTCTTATGATTGTTGCCATGCAAGACAGCGCGACCGAGGAGCAGATCCAGCAGGTCATCGAACACCTGGTGCGGATGGGCTTCTCGGTGCATCGCACCACCGGCGCCGTGCAGACCGTGCTGGCAGCGGTAGGCGCGCGCATTGATTTCGATACCCGCAACCTGATGGTGCTCAGCGGGGTGCAGGAAGTCCACCGCATCAGCGCGCCTTACAAGCTGGCGGGACGCAGTTTTCGTCCGCAGGGCACGGTGGTGGAATTCGCCAACGGGCTCAAGATTGGCGGCACCGAAGTCGTCGTTATGGCCGGCCCCTGCTCGGTCGAATCGAGGGAGCAACTGTTCACCGTGGCGGAGCAGGTGGCCGCTGCGGGCGCGCGGGTGCTGCGTGGCGGCGCGTTTAAGCCTCGCAGTTCACCCTACACCTTCCAGGGCATGGGCCTGGCAGGCCTGAAATTGCTACGGGAGGCGGGCGACCGTTTTGGCCTGCTGGTAATCAGCGAAGTCATGGAGATTTCGCAGATCGAGATGATGGTGCCTTACGTCGACATCCTTCAGGTGGGTGCGCGCAACATGCAGAATTTCAATTTGCTGCGCGAGTTGGGCAAGATCAAGAAGCCCGTCCTGCTCAAGCGCGGGATCGCGGCCACACTCGAAGAGTTGCTGTTATCGGCGGAATACATCATGTCGGGCGGGAACTACGACGTGATCCTGTGCGAACGCGGCATTCGGACGTTCGAGACCTACACCCGCAACACCTTGGACATTTCTGCAATACCGATTATCAAGAAACTTTCGCACCTGCCCATGACCTCCGATCCTTCGCATGGCACCGGACTGCGCGACAAGGTTGCACCCATGGCACGAGCGTCGGTGGCGGCCGGCGCAGATGCGCTGCTAATTGAGGTGCATCACGACCCGGACAAGGCGTTGTCGGACGGCGCCCAATCGCTTTTCCCCGATCAGTTTGCGAAGCTGATGGATGAACTGCGCCTGATCGCGCCGGTGGTGGGCCGCGAGATCGCTTGAACCAGTCGTCCGTCGTCGGTCGTCAGTCGTCAGGTTTCACGTTTGAGTGATGACTGACGACGGACGACGGACGACGGAAGACTTTTTTAATGGTTCGCCAAATCACTATCATCGGAACCGGCCTGATCGGGGGCTCACTCGGGCTGGCGCTGAAGAAGTACGGATTCCCTGGCCAGATCGTGGGCTGCGATCGTGCGCCCGTGCTGGAGCGCGCACGCAGCAAGGCCGCCATCGATAAAGGCCATACCGATCCTGCCGATGCAACGCGCGGTAGCGACATCATTGTTCTCGCGACCCCGGTGTTAGCGGTGATTGATCTCATCGACCGCCTTGGTCCGGCGCTGCCCCCGAATACTCTGCTCACCGACGTTGGCAGCACCAAGGCCGAGGTCATGGCACGCGCCCAGAAGGTTTTCGGAAAAAAGCTGGGTCACCGTTTCCTGGCCGGACATCCCATGGCGGGGAAAGAGCAGGCGGGCATGGAGTTCGCCGACCCCGACCTGTTCCAGGGGGCGGCGTGGTTCGTGACTCCCGCGCCTGGGCAGGATGTTTACGACGGCTTGTGCGGCAAGTTCCTGGAATGGGTGGAGAAGATTGGTGCCCTGATCGCCAGCCTCGATCCCCAGGAACACGACCGGCTGTGCGGCTGGATCAGCCACTTGCCGCAAATGATTTCGACCGCACTCGCCGCCTCGCTGGTAGATGAATTTGGGCCGGACGCGCCCTTGCTCGATGCCGGGGGCCGAGCACTGCGGGAGATGACGCGCATCTCGGCCAGTCCGTACTCCATGTGGCGCGACATCGCACTCACCAACAAGAAAAATATCGGCGACGCCCTGCTCGCGCTGGAGCAGCGGCTAGCGCATATCCGCGAGAACCTGGGAACCAAAGAACTGGCGCTGGAATTCGACCGGGCGCACCACTTAAGAAAAAATCCACCGCGGAAATTGAGGGATTGAATCATTGAGTCATTGAAGCACTGGACCAATGATTCAATCCCTCAATGACTCAATGTCTCAATTCATTTAGAATCGACTGCTTATGAACAAGGTCGTTGCCAACGCAGACGAGGCCATTCGCGACGTCTTTGATGGCGCCACCATTATGGTCGGCGGCTTCGGCTTGTGCGGCATTCCGGAGAATCTGATCCGCGCGCTCGTACACAAGGGCGTCAAGAACCTCACAACCATCAGCAACAACGTCGGTGTAGACGGCTTCGGCATGGGACTGCTGCTGGCGGCCGGCCAGATTCGCAAACACATTGGCACCTATGTGGGTGAGAACAAGTTGCTGGAGGAAAAGGTTCTAAAGGGCGAGATCGAACTTGATCTGGTACCGCAAGGCACGTTCTCTGAGCGCATTCGCGCCGGCGGCGCCGGCATTCCCGCGTTCTTCACCCCTACCGGTGTAGGCACCATGGTGGCCGAGAACAAGGAAGCACGCGAATTCGATGGACGCCTCTACGTGATGGAGCACGCTCTGAAAGCCGACTTCGCCTTCGTCAAAGCCTGGAAAGGCGATAAGTGGGGCAACCTGGTGTACCGCAAGACCGCGCGCAATTTCAGTCCCATGATGGCGACCGCCGCCAAGGTAACTATCGCCGAAGTCGAGCACCTGGTGGAACCGGGCGAACTCGATCCCGACCTGGTGCATACTCCGAGCGTGTACGTGAAGCGGATTTTCCAGGGAGAGCTGTACGAGAAAAGGATCGAGAAGAGGACGGTAAGAAAAGTGAGCTAGGCTTGTTTGCGCGATTGTCTGCGATTGCTGAATAACCGAAATGCGGCCCGAACGACCATGGTTGAGGCTCACGCCTCGTATGCGCGGAAGACGTTGGCAGTTCTACGTGCTTGCACCGCTCGTAGTAGTCGTCTTCGGGCCATTCGTTCTGGCTTACAAACTTTTTTTTGGATGGTGGTTGAATCCACTCTTAGACAGGTCCTACGAAAAGAGACTCCGGGAACAAGTGAGGACTGATCTGGCGTTTCTCTTTCATGATTTTGATGGACGGTTTGTGCCAAACGAGCGAACGGTTGGGTATGCAACCCTGGTGACTGTGGAGTCAGCGGACTTGCGCATAGTGGTTAGCCAACACCATGGAGATTACGGGATTAGTGTGGCCCGACGGGAAAGTCCCGAAATCAAGGAGAGTCTCGCT
Organism: Terriglobia bacterium; assembly: GCA_020073665.1. GTDB lineage: Bacteria > Acidobacteriota > Terriglobia > Terriglobales > Acidobacteriaceae > JAIQEU01. The sequence goes on along the minus strand of JAIQEU010000009.1, from coordinate 122,157 downwards.
TCGGTCCTGGAAGCTGTTTATGAGCAAGAAGGTTCCCGCCGCAAACCCAGCTACATAAACCTGGCCGAACTGGGAGAATTGTTTCGAGAGAATTTTAGCCAAGTTCAGATGGCTCTCTCTAAGGAACATTATTCCGATACTGCCGCGGCGATTAACAGAAATCATCAGCTCGGAATGCAAAAGATGGCGCAAACCTTTAACCGACCGAATGGCTACTTTGATGCGGACCTGGTCAATCCAAATGACCTCGCGAAGAAAACTCCCAAATGAATTCACCCTCAATAAGAAAGCCGGTCAAAGACGTCGAGAAACGTGAACGCATCGTTAAGCGCATCGCCCGCGAACTGCGCGATGGCTACTACGTGAACCTGGGCATCGGCATGCCCACGCTGGTGGCCAACCACGTGCCTCCAGGCATGGATGTAATTCTGCAATCGGAAAATGGCATGCTGGGGATCGGGCCGTATCCGCCTGAGGGCCAGGAAGACGCCGACCTGATCAACGCCGGCAAGGAAACCATTACTGAGTTGCCAGGCACTGCCTATTTCTCCAGCGCTGATTCCTTTGCCATGATTCGCGGCGGCCACATCGATTTGAGCGTGCTCGGCGCCATGGAAGTGGACGAGGAAGGTAATCTCGCCAACTGGATGATCCCGGGGAAGATGGTTAAAGGCATGGGTGGCGCCATGGACCTGGTGGCCGGCGCGCGCCGCGTGATCATCGCCATGGAGCACAGCAGTCGCGACGGCCAACCCAAAATCCTGAAGAAATGCTCGCTGCCGCTAACCGGTGTGCGGGTGGTGCACACCATCGTGACCGAGATGGCTTACATCAACGTCACTCCAACCGGCTTGGTGCTGGAAGAAGTCGCGCCGGGACTGACTGCCGATGACGTGCAGCGCGCTACCGAACCCACTCTGATCATCAGTCCGACACTGAAGACAATGGAGAGCTAAACAAGTTGAATCATTGAGAGATTGATTCATTGAAACCCTGCGCGAAACGTCTTTCGGTGATTCAATCTCTCAATGCGTCATACCGGAAGCAACCGACCAGGTGGTCGTTCACTATTCCCACGGCCTGCATGAATGCATAGCAGATGGTGGATCCGACGAAAGAAAATCCGCGTTTCTTCAGGTCTTTGCTCATGGCATCGGATTCCACCGTGCGCGCCGGAACCTGCTTCATGGATTTCCAGGCATTGATGCGCGGGCGCCCGCCAGTGAACTGCCAGATGTAGCGGTCGAACGAGCCGAACTCCTTCTGCACGGCAAGAAACGCCTTGGCATTCTGCACCGTGGCAGCGATCTTCAAGCGATTGCGCACGATACCCGGATCGCGCAGCAGCGCCTGAATCTTGCGGCTGTCATATCTCGCGACGCGCTGCGCATTGAAATCGTCGAGCGCGGCGCGGTAATTCTCGCGCTTCTTGAGGATGGTGTCCCAGCTTAGCCCGGCCTGCGCACCTTCCAGGATCAGGAATTCGAAAAGTACGCCGTCGTCGTGCGCGGGCACGCCCCATTCTTCATCGTGGTAGTGAATGGAAAGGTCGTTGCGCGCCCAGCCGCAGCGCACCAGATCTGTGGAGTTGGCTTTCATGGCTCGACTGGAGGGCGCGCCGCTACTCCAGCGATTTCGGGTCCGACTTGTTCTTGGGCGAATGTTTCTCAAGGGTCGAGACCAGCAGCTGTCCCGAGGGCGGCACTCCAACTTTCCCCTGGCGTACGATTTCTTTCACGCTCAAGTCGCGGCCGTAAAGTTTCTGGTTCGCGCGATTGTCTGGCCGCAGCGTAGAGCCCTCCAGCGAGACGCCGGCAAACAGGCCGCGCGATCGGGAGTAGGAGAGAATCTCGGCTCGCATCACCACATCCGTGGATCCCTGCGCGCTCCGTCCCTTGGGGCCAGCAGCGGCGGCGGCATCGGCACCTAGCTTTACCTTGCTGCCCATCAAGGATTCGGCCCCATGCGGATTCATTATCAGCAGAACGAAATCCGTGGCCTGTCCTCCCAACTGCAAACCGATGTTGCCCCCTTCCAGGGCGTACATCGCGGGAGCACCCCAAGGTCCGGTGAAATGCTCACCGCTGCGGCAGGTCATCACGCCGCGGCCGTAGCTGGCGCCAATTCCGATGGCAATTTTCTTTACCGAGGGCAGCACAATGATGCACTCGGCACGGTCAATCAGATCCTTGGGAATGTCATCCGGGATATTGATGATTTCTTTCATCACCTGGCCGGCTTCTTTTACGCGGTCCGATTCCTTTTCGTTGTCCGCGGCAAAGGCGGGGAGCAATAAGACCCACACCAGGAAAAAAGCCCCAGCTATCTTCATGAATCCCTCCATTGTTGGTGTACGCCGATTCTACGCTTGCACTGCTGGAACCTGAAAGCCGTTTGGTCATCCAGTCCGACCATGGCTAATCGACAGAGACAGCACGCGTTACCGGCCATGACCAAACGTGTGCTCCTTTTGTAACTTGGCGCTGCTGGGGGCCTCGCCTACAGTCGAACTAGCAAAAACCGCTTCTGACGCCCCATTCGGCCCGCTACGTGCATCTAATTGGTTGAAGGGTGTCGCAGCCGTGGTTTGCTGTGAAAATTTTGGACGGGATGGGAATGAAGTACACAAGGTGGCTTTGTTGTCTCGGGATTGCCATGCTGGCAGCGGCTCCGGCGCAGGTGCCGGCACAGTCGTCGTTTGTGGCCACTAGCACTCCTCCAGTCACTTCCCCCAGCAGCGAGTCCGACCAGGCCGGCGGCGATGCCATTCTCACCATTAAGAAACGTGTCGATGAGGTCAACGTCCTCTTTATTGCTACCGACCGGCATGGCAAGTTCGTTCGCAACCTGAACCAGGGGGACTTCACCATTCTCGACGACCACCAGCCACCCCAATCCATCGAGAATTTTCGCCGGGAAACCGATCTGCCTCTTCAACTGGGCTTGCTGGTGGACACCAGCGGATCGGTACGCGGTCGCTTCGACTTCGAGCAGACGGCCGCCATCGATTTCCTGCAGCACACTCTACGCGCCAATTTCGATAAAGCCTTTGTGATGGGCTTCAGCAGCCACAGCCAGATCACCCAGGACTTCACCGACAACGTGCAGTTGCTTTCTACTGGCGTGCATCGCCTGCATGACGGCGGAGGCACGGCACTCTATGATGCTATCTATCGCGCCTGCCGCGACAAGCTGATCAAAGGCCACGAGGACCATCCCGTGCGCCGTGCCATTGTTGTGGTCAGTGATGGCGAAGACAATCAGAGTGAAGTCAGCCGGGCCCAGGCCCTGGAAATGGCGCAGCGCGCCGAAGTGATCATTTATGCGATTTCTACCGACGATAGCGGCTTGATTCTGCGTGGCGACCAGGTCCTGCAGCAACTGGCCGACGCCACCGGCGGGCGGGCGTTCTTCCCCTTCAAGATGAAGGACATCAAGAACTCCTTTGCCGCGATTGAAGACGAACTCCGCAGCCAGTATGTGGTTTCCTACCGGCCGGCAAATTTCGATGCCGACGGCCGTTACCGTTCCATCGAAATCACGGCTCTCAAGAAAGATCTGCAGGTACGCTCCCGCAAAGGCTACTTCGCACCTCGGCAGTAAAAGCTCCTGTCTGCTTCGCGCTGTATTTTCACCCAGCAGCCCACACACTCAGTTTCTTCGCTGCCGGCACGTACACCCTCGCGTTTGGCAATCATCGGCACGGTGAACTCCACGGCTCGGACGGGATCATCGTCGGAGGGATTCTGCAAGGTGTTGTACAGCTCTTTCGAGAGATCGGTCGCGTCATAAGCGCGCAGGATGGGATGGCATAGAGTCTTTCGTCTCTACCGGTTGTTAAATCGCCGCAAGCCTGTGGATTCGAAAGCGTTCTATGAACGGCGGCATTTCGGCGGAAAGATGCGGGATCGGGGGAAACAACGCCCTGCCGTGGAGGCCCGCGGGAGTGCTACAATTTGGACAGTTCGTGAGCGGCGTTGATGGCCACGCAAACGCCGCCGGTGCGCCACAATCGGGGGTTCCCATGCCAGCTGCGCGACCGAAGGTCCTGTTTCCCTTGCTCGTCATCCTGCTGTGCCTGTCGGCCGCGAGCCCAAGTTCTGCTGCCCCTCAGCATCATGCGCGCAAGCATCCGGTCAAGCCGCAACCGGCCCCAGTCGCTCAGCCCGCGCCCGCGCCCGCTCCCCTCAGTCTGGAGCAGATGCCAGCGACTCCGCCCCAGGTGACATACCACGATAATCAACTCACTATCGTCGCCCCGAATTCGAATTTGAGTGACATTCTGCGAGCGGTGCGTAACCAGACAGGAGCCGCGGTGGATTTTCCCGCAAACGCCACCGAGCGGGTGGCGGCCCACTTTGGTCCCGGACCGGCTCGCGATGTACTGGCTGCGCTGCTGAATGGATCGCATTTCGATTACGTAATGCTGGGGTCGGTGGCGAACCCCGGCGCCGTGGAGCGGATAATTCTGACCTCCAAGACGGGGACCGCCCCTGAACCCACCCCCGTTTACCAGGCCACAGCCCAGCCAGCCGAGTCAACTCCGCAGCCTCAGCCGGGCCTGGCGGCACAGCAGCCAGATCCCCAAGATGTATCCGACGACGACTTCTCCACCGCTGACGAGGCCGACGATGACCAATCCCCCGACCAGCCGGCACAATCCCAGGAACAGTTCCCGGCCAACGTCCAGCCCGGCGCCAAAACCCCTGAGCAGTTGCTGCAGGAACTGCAGCGACAGCAGCAACAACAGCAACAGCTGGTGCAACCAGGACAGGTTGGTCCGAACGGCCTACCGCCAGGGGTCCCACTTCCGCCCAACCAGCAGCCGCAACCACCGCCGCAGTAAGGCAAGCGTCGGACTTCAGACCTCGGCCCTCAGACATCGGGTGTCGGCCTCAACCTCCGGTCTAGGCGAGGCCATCTGCAAACTGTGCGCTATTGGGTGCCTGTTTTTCCGGAATCGAACGGGGCGAGCCTGGAGTCCGAAGTCTGATGTGCCAGGGCCGACCTAGTCGCCGCTGGCGTGGGTCTCTACTAGGACAGCTGCCCCACTGCTTTGCGGGCGGGACTGGTGAGCGAAAGCGGACAGGATTCCGTTGACGGCCCAGTAGGCAGCAAAAATGCCGACTGTGACCGCACTAACCACCGTAAGGCAGAGCACCAAAGCAGACAGCGACCCGTTCACGTTCTATCCACCTTTTCAGGAGATGCCGCAGCCGCAACTCCGACGTACTGAACTCCATATGCGTTGATTGTTGCCGCGACCCCTGACTGTACCCGCGTTGACGCTCGCTGCTGTTAGCAACTAAGATACATGTGAAGAAGTCCGCACCCCCACTTTCCAACATTTCTGGGGACCCGTCCACATTACGGAAGGACATTACTCGCAGGTTTCATGGCCATCACCAAGATTTCGGTGCGCGGGGCGCGCCAGCATAACCTCAAGAATATCGACGTCGAAATTCCCCGTAACACCCTGACCGTGATTACCGGCCTGAGCGGTTCTGGCAAGTCTTCCCTGGCGTTTGACACCATTTATGCCGAAGGGCAAAGGCGTTACGTGGAAACCCTCTCCGCCTACGCCCGCCAATTCCTTGACCAGATGGAGCGTCCCGACGTGGACGCCATTGACGGCCTGAGCCCGGCCATTTCGATCGAGCAGAAGACCACCAGCCGCAGCCCCCGGTCGACGGTCGGGACCATTACCGAAATCTACGATTACCTTCGTTTATTGTTCGCCTCGATTGGGGTTCCGCATTGCCCCAAGTGCGGACGCGCTATCGCTCGCCAGTCTGCCGAACAGATCGTCCAGCGGGTCATGGCCCTGACCCCGGAAGACCGGGTCATGGTGCTGGCGCCAATCGTCCGCGGACGCAAGGGCGAGTTCAAGAAGGAGATGGAGAAACTGGTCCAGCACGGGTTCACCCGCGCCCGGGTGGATGGCGAATTAGTAAACCTGGAAGATGACCTCAAGCTCGACAAGCGCAAGAATCACACCATCGAAGTGGTCATCGATCGCCTGCTGGTGAAACCCGGCATCGAGCACCGGCTGGAACTTTCTGTCGGCCTGGCCATGAAGCTGGCGGGCGGACTGGTGCAGGTCGCAGTGGTGGGTGGCGAGGAGCAACTGTACTCCGCCCGCCTGGCTTGTCCGGATTGCGGCATCAGCGTGCCGCAATTGGAGCCGCGATCATTTTCCTTCAACAGTTCCTACGGCGCATGCCCCGAGTGTCAGGGCTTGGGGAGCCGCTACGATTTCGATCCGGCGAAAGTGATTGTGGACTGGTCAAAGCCTCTGCTGGATGGCGGCCTCGGCCCAGGCTCGGGATCGTCGAACCTGCAGCACATGCTGCACATTACCGCTGCGGCCCATGGCATCGACCTGAGCACGCCCTTCGAGAAATTTCCCGACAAGATTCAGAACTTGCTGCTCTATGGCGAGTCCGGCAAAGGCAAAACCGGCTTCAAAGGAATTCTCGGATACCTCAAGCACATGCTGGACGAGTCGACTTCGGACGCTTATCGCGAATCGCTGCTCGACCACATGTCAGCCACCGAGTGCCCCGCCTGCCGTGGATTGCGGCTGCGTCCGGAAAGTCTGGCGGTGAAAGTGAATGGCATGTCGATCGCCGACTTCACCGGGCTGTCGGTGGCACGTTCGCTGGCAGCGGCGCGGACCATCAAGCTGGCCGGGCGTGAACAACTCATCGCCGGACGGATTGTCCACGAGATCGTCGAGCGCCTGCAGTTTCTGGATGCCGTCGGGCTGGGATACATTTCTCTCGAACGCTCGGCCGCGACGCTTTCCGGTGGAGAAGGACAACGCATCCGCCTGGCCACACAGATCGGTTCCAAGTTGCGGGGCGTGTTGTACGTGCTCGATGAGCCCTCCATCGGCCTGCACCATCGCGACAATGACCGTTTGCTGAAGGCGCTGGAAGAACTCCGCGACCTGGGCAATACCGTGCTGGTGGTGGAGCACGATGAAGAGACTATTCGACGCGCCGACTACGTGATTGACCTCGGCCCCGGGGCCGGACGCCATGGCGGTGAACTCGTGGCGTATGGAACGCCCGCGGAGATCATTAATGTGCCGGCCTCGCTGACCGGAGCTTACATATCCGGCAGAATCCAGATCGAGATGCGCCCGGAACGCCGCCACACCAACGGCGCCGGCATCACTGTTCTAGGTGCGCGTGAGAACAACCTGAAGAATCTGGACATCTGCTTCCCGCTGGGCGTCATTACGGTGGTGACCGGGGTCTCCGGCTCGGGAAAATCCACGCTGGTCAACGACATTCTCTACCGCGCGCTGGCGAAAAAGCTGTACCGCTCGCGCGAGGAACCCGGCACCCACAAGGCAATTTCGGGTGCTGAAAATATCGACAAGGTCATTCGCATTGACCAGTCGCCCATCGGCCGCACGCCGCGTTCCAACCCGGCCACCTATACCGGAGTCTTTGCCCAGATCCGCGATCTCTACGCCATGCTGCCGGAATCGCGCGAGCGCGGCTACAAGCCGGGACGCTTCTCCTTCAACGTTTCTGGCGGACGCTGCGAAGCCTGCCAGGGTGAAGGCCAGCGCCGCATCGAAATGAACTTCCTGCCCGATGTCTACGTGCTGTGCGAGGTTTGTGGTGGCCGGCGCTACAACCACGAAACCCTGGCGGTGAAGTACAAAGACTGCTCCATCGCCGATCTGCTGGAGTCGCCGGTTTCCGACGCTCTACCTATCCTCGAGAACATTCCGCAGGTAAAGCAGAAGCTGCAAACCCTGGTGGACGTCGGCCTGGGCTACATTCACCTGGGCCAATCCGCGGTGACGCTCTCTGGCGGTGAAGCCCAGCGCATCAAGCTGGCCCGCGAATTGAGCAAGCGTCAAACCGGCAAGACCCTGTATCTGCTCGACGAGCCCACCACCGGCCTGCACTTCGATGACGTCAAGAAGCTGCTGGACGTGCTTCACCGGCTCACCGATCTGGGCAACACCATCATCATCATCGAGCACAACCTGGACGTCATCCGCAACGCCGACTGGATCATCGACCTTGGCCCCGAAGGTGGAGAGGAAGGCGGGCGAGTCGTAGCCCAAGGCACGCCGGAGTCGGTCGCCCGCAACAAGAAGTCATACACCGGGCAGGCGCTGCGCCATTTCTTTGGCAACGGCAACAAACCCCTGAATGGCTCAACCACCCAAAGCGGCGCCGGTGTCCCGGCCGGCGTTCCGTAGGGCGACCCCTGCATCCTCCCCGCTTTTCATGTAAATTCAACACATCACCTTGTCTCTGACCCCGAACTCGCTGCCAGAAATCAACCCTCTCGGCCCTACACCTGAGGCCGCACCGCCGTCCATCTCCGAAGATCCGCCATGGACCGGCTGGGACGTGCTGCAGATCGCGGTCCTCACCCTGGTCGCCACCTTCGTGCTGGTGCTGGTCGTCACCTTAGGGGCCCAGCACCTGCTTTATCCGCGTAAGGCCATCATTGACGTCGCCAAGTTTCCGCTGGTGACCATTGTGGCCCAGGTGCTGGCTTACGGGTTCGTGCTGGCCTTCATGGTCGCAATCGTGAAGAACAAGTCCCACCGGAGTTTTTCGGACGCCATCCAATGGAATTGGCCGGACAATTGGGCGCCGTACTTCTTCGGCGGGGTGGTGCTGTCATTTGGGCTGCAAGGCATTGCTCACCTGGTTCCCATCCCCAAGGAACTGCCCATGGACCGTTTTTTCCAGACCACCGGGGAAGCCTGGGCGCTGGCGGTGTTTGGCGTGACCCTGGCTCCGCTGCTCGAAGAATTGTTCTTCCGCGGATTCCTTTACCCGGTGCTGGTGCGGCGGGCCGGCGTGACCATCGCCATCGTGCTTACCGCGGCGGGCTTCAGCCTCATCCACGCCCCACAATTGGGGAAAGCCTGGGGCCCGGTGCTGGTGATATTCCTGGTGGGACTGGTCTTGACCTTCGTCCGCGCCAAGACCAAGTCAGTCGCCGCCGGCGTCGTGATGCACGTCGCCTACAACGGCACGATTTCAGCCCTGCTGTTCGTAGCCACCGACGGATTTCGACATCTGGAGAAACTAAATCAGTAGCTGGTAGCTGCCCGCGACCTGCGACCCGCCGCTTGCCTGATGCCACCTGCCACCCGGTCCCAGCGACTAGCTACCAGCCACCAGCTACTGTTATGGTATTTCCATGCCCTCCCCACGCCAGGAACTCTTAGGCTTGTTGGCGGCCAAGTCCTTCCGGTTAGGAGAATTCAAGCTCTCTTCCGGCGCCATGAGCGATTACTACGTGGACTGCCGCACCACCACGCTGCACCCCCGGGGTGCCAAGCTTACCGGCATGGTGTTTCTGGAAGAAATCAACCGCCGCGGCTGGCGGCCGCAGGCCATCGGCGGCCTGACCATGGGCGCCGATCCCATCGTGGTAGCAGTCTCGGTGGTAAGCGGGGAAGTGCATGGCTTCCTGGTGCGAAAAGCCGAAAAGGAGCACGGCACCGGGCAGCGCATCGAGGGTTTTCGGGAAAAGGGTGCGCGTGTAGTGATCGTCGATGACGTCTGTACCACCGGGGCATCGACCGTCCAGGCGATCGAAGCCGCCCGCGAGTTCGGATTCAACGTTGTCGGCGTGATGTGCCTGGTGGAGCGCCAGGACGCCGGAGGTCGGCCCAGCGTAGAGAAAGCCGCTGCTCCCGCGTCGTTTATATCGGTCTTCACTGCTGCAGACGTCCGCAAAGAACACGTCCTGCAGAATGACGAGACTTCTCCCGGCATGCCGGCGATAAAAGACTGAGCAAGAGCCCCTTGGCTGGGACATTGCAAGTCACAAATTCAGGCATTGGAATTCTAGAGACCATGTCGGAGGCAATCATGATAAGCCTTAAGAATCGCCTTAAGGAGACAGCTACTGTCACACGAGGAAGGCTATGTTTTCTGATTTTCTTCCTGGTCTTATCCATCGTGGTGGCCTTGCGATCCGTTAGTCTTCTGCGCCACTACGGACACGGCGGAGATCTGGGCGAAATTTTCTTCGACGGATTAGCGATGGGCCTACTAGGGTCGGTTGTTCTCTACTTCCAAAGGTGGCCCGCCGGAAACCAGGGCCACTAGGTCACAGACACGGACTTTAATGATCAACACTCTCGAATGGACCGACTCCGGCGTACGTTTCATTGACCAGACCAAGCTGCCCACCGAAGAGACCTACGTCACCTGCAAAACCCACGACCAGGTCGCGGACGTGATCCGCAACATGGTGGTGCGCGGGGCACCAGCGATCGGTGTGGCGGCGGCTATGGGCATTGCCCTGGGAGTGAAAAACTCCAAAGCGGAAAACGGTGGCGACCTGAAGAAGGACTTCGACCAGATCTGCGACGTCATCGGCAAGACCCGTCCGACAGCGGTCAATCTGTTCTGGGCCATTCGCCGCATGCAAGACAAGTTCGAGAATCTCCGAGTGCGTCCGCTGCCGCAGATCAAGCAGGCGCTCATCGAGGAAGCCCAGCGCATGCACGCCGAAGATATCGCAGCCAACCAGGCCATGGGCCGTCACGGAGCCACGCTCATGCCTGCCAGCGGCGGCGTACTCACCCATTGCAACGCGGGCGCGCTGGCCACAGCCGGATACGGCACCGCTCTCGGAGTCATCCGCGCGGCAGTCGAGCAAGGCAAGAAAATCCACGTCTATGCCGACGAGACCCGCCCTTTCCTGCAGGGCTCACGCCTGACCGCCTGGGAACTGATGAAGGACGGCATTCCGACCACCGTCATCTCCGACAACATGTCGGGCGCAATGATGAGGCAAGGCAAGATCGGCGCGGTCGTGGTCGGCGCAGACCGCATCGCGGCCAACGGCGACGTCGCCAACAAAATTGGCACCTACACCGTCGCGGTTCTGGCCAAAGAGCACAACATTCCGTTTTATGTGGCGGCTCCGCTCTCCACGGTCGACCTCCAGACGCCCGACGGCAGCAAGATCCCCATCGAACAGCGCAACGCCCGCGAAGTCACCCACATTGCCGGCAAGCAGATGACGCCGGACGGCGTCGAGATTGAGAACCCGGCGTTCGACGTGACGCCTGCAAAGTATGTGACCGCGATCGTCACTGAGCGCGGGATTGCGCGGGCACCGTATGAAGACTCGCTGCGGAAGCTGGCCGACGAGGCAGCGGTGGTTAGCACTTAGCACTTGGCGTTTTAGCCTGCTTCTTTACGCTCTCACTTCTGCTTTCGATACTCAGCGTCAAAAGTGGCTTGCCAGTTTTTGCCGCCGTCGCGGGAAATCTCAATTACCTGGTGAATGCGGTCTCCAGGGAGCGGCGTGACCGTTGAACGATCCAGATGCGAACCGCCATCCAACTGCGCCACCTCGCCCTGAAAACGCACGCTGCCGTCTTTCAGAGTCTCGATCAATAGCCGCTCTTTCGTCGGGCCGGCGTCAGAGATCCAGATCTGGTGCCATAGCTTCTTCGCTTTCTGGTAATAGAAGAGTTCTCGGACCTCGCCGCGGCCATCTGCTTCGTGCCATTCTTCTGCGATGGCGCAGCCATTCAGGATTTTCTGCAGCACGCTGGTTCCGGCCTTGCTGCCGTCGTGGCTATCGAAAACGTCCCAACGTCCAACCCAGAAATCAAGCTGGCGGTAAGCCGGATCTTGCTGGCAAACCGATTGCTGCGGATCGAGCGCGTGGCACACTCCCGGCACGATCAATGGGAAGAGAAAACAAGAGAGGAAGACTAGCAGTCTCGAACGCATTCCAACGGCTCCAGGTGACAGTCTCTTAGACTGGCCGGCGCAGGAAACATCACCCAGCGGAGTTCACCAGTGAGCACGGTTGGATGTACGTTTGGAACCTATTCAAGGTCCAGGCCAAACCTGGTCGACAGCTCGCGCCGTCCGTGCTTCGTGATATCCAGAGCCCTGCTGTCGAGATCCTGTGTCACCCATTTTTTCTTGAGGGCGAGTTCCAGCAGAGCTGCCCCCAACGCACCGCCGATGTGAGGCCGGCGCTCGCTCCAATCCAGGCACGCGCTCGCGAAGCGGCGACGCAATTTTCGAGCCGCCTCAACATCGATGCCCAGAGCCTCAAGCGCGTTCGCGCCATTCGGGGTGAGATCGTACCGGTTGTTTCCATGAGTCGAACTTGCTGACAGCCACACGAGTGCCTTGAAACGGTCGTGGAGCGACACGCCCAGGGTGCCAGCGATGTGATCGTAGCAAGTGCGTGCGGCACGCAACCGGCTTGGCGTATTGGGCACGAATGGGTTGCGGGATGCCCCGGCCAGCACGCTCAAGGCTTCGAGCGCGGCTGCTACATTGGCGCCTTCCAGACTGTAGTAGCGATGCTTTCCTTGAGCGAATACCTTCACCAATCTCTGGGTCGTCAGCCGCTGCAAGTGCACGCTGGCCGTGGAAGGGGAGACGGCGGCGACCGCGGCAAGCTCAGTACTGGTTCTGGCGCGGCCGTCCACCAGCGAGTAGAGCATACGAGTTCGTGCCGGCTCGGCGATGGCTGCCGCGATTCGGGAGATTGCGTCATCTGCTTGAAGCGCGACAGCCATAGTTTGATGGTAAACGAAGTGTGCGTGTCAGGTAAATGGGAGACTAGCGAATGTGCATCGAATCGACCCGTCCGCAGGCCGCATCAGCCGCCGCGAAGCCATCAAAGCGATTGTGATCGCCGGAGCGGCATTGACCGTTGCCAGCGGCCAGGTCCCGGCTACTCCGGACAGCAAGAGGAATCACATGAAGATAACCTGCTTCATTCGTTACCAGATCGATCCGTTCCAGCGCGACGCATTTAAGACATACGCTGAGAATTGGGGCCGAATCATTCCGCGCTGTGGCGGACACCTCGTCGGATACTTTCTGCCGGACGAAGGCACTAACGATATTGCCTGGGGCTTGATCGCGTTCGACAGCCTCGCTGCGTATGAGGCTTACCGCGCGCGGTTAAGGAGCGATCCGGAAGCGAAGGAAAATTTCACCATGGCGCAGGGCAAGCGCCTGATACTTCGGGAAGAAAGAACATTTCTGGAGATCGTGGATGGGACGTTTGGAGCCCCCTCCTCCCTCCAGAAAGAATGATTTACTCTTCGCGGATGAGGCGGGATTGCGGTGCGATATGTAGCCAGCCGTCTTTTTCAACCATGGTCAGCGCGCACCGACGATGATGGCCTGATCCCACGCTCTGTCACGGTCGCGATGATTTATGGAAACGTTGCGGAACCCGGCAGCGCGCATGAAACCCGCAACCTCATCAGCCGAAAATAATCTGAAGTTGTGCTTAGTGACTCCACGCTTTTCCATCTTTTCTCTGCTGCGAATGGAGATAGCGGCGATGCCGTCCAGCCTAAGCACTCGATAAATCTCTGCCAAGCCTTGTTTGGTGTCAGGCCAGAAATAGATCGTGTTGACGGTAAACACGCGATCGAAAGCAGAATCGCCGAACGGGAGGTGAGCAACGTCTCCCAGCTGCACTTTAACTCGCCCGCTTTGGATTTCAGTATGGAATTGCCGTTCTGCCCGCTGCACCATTTCCGGCGAAATATCCACCCCGGTAATGACACCGCTGCTGGCCCGCTTTGCCAGCCAGCGCACGGCCGAGCCGCCACCGAATCCGATTTCTAGAACATCGTGCTCCGGCTTCACGTTCAGCAGGGCGAGGGTCGCGTCAACAATCTTTCCATTGACTCGATTCAGAATGCGGCTCATCACCAGCGAGCCAAACCATCCCTGCGGCTTGCGCAGTTGGGCCGCCAAGAATTGTTGCATCGCCATCCCGTAATCTCCCCCTACCATCCTATCTCGTAGACACCGATGAGGTAAGCTGTACTTGCCCGTTGCTCATCGTTGCATTTCCATGTTCCCCATCACCCAAACCCAAACCACCTTCGAAAGCGGCAAAGAATCCATCCGCCTCGATTGCTTTCTGCCCAGCGGCAATGGCAACCGCTTCCCGGCGGTCATTAGCCTGCACGGCTCCGGCGGAGGCGTCGCCGGTACGAACGCTCATGCCAGCATGTTGGCTGCACAGGGATTCGCCGTGTACGTCCTTCATTACTTTGACCGCACCGGTACAACTTTCGCCGACAAGGAAACCATCTTCCGCCACTTTCCCATCTGGGTGAAGACGGTTTGGGACGCAGTCAGCTACGTCGAGCGGCAACCGCAAGTCGATCCGCAGCGCATAGGACTGCTCGGGTTCTCCCTCGGCGCATACCTGTCGCTTTCCGATGCGGCAGTCGATACGCGGGTGCGTGCGGTGGTGGAATTCTTCGGCGGGCTACCCAAGGAGATGAGATTCTTCATGCGCCGGCTGTGCCCGGTGCTGATCCTGCACGGCGACGCCGATCCCACCGTCCCGGTCGAGGAGGCCTACCATCTCCAGAAAATTCTGGAGAAGAAGAACATCCCCTACGAGATGCAGATCTACCCCGGCGCCGGACACGGATTCGACGACGAAGTCTGGCACGACGCCGGGGTGCGCACGCTGGCGTTTCTGCAAAAGTATCTGGCAGCCTGAACCTGCGTCCGGGTCATCCTACCTTGAACTTTTCCCCACAGATATGCGTAGATTACTGTGGAGGCACAACATGTTCACCTTCCTCCTCTGGTGCATTCTGTTCGTGCTGTGCTGGCCGCTTGCACTGATGGCGCTGGTCGCCTATCCCTTCGTGTGGTTGTTGCTGCTGCCCTTCCGCATCGTCGGGATCGCCGTGCATGGCGTACTGGCGCTGCTCTGGGCGGTAGTCATGTTCCCCGCACGACTTCTGAGCGCACCGTTCAGGCTGTAGACCGTGGCACCGCCACGCCAACGCATTTCTCAGCGTTCTCTGCGCTCTGCGGCTCAAAATCTTGAGGTTTCAGATTTTGAATTGACATCCGGGCCGCCGCCAACCACAATTCGCCCTTATGCGTGCATTGCTCGTTCTTCTTGTCTCCCTGTTCACTCTGGTGGCCGTCACCGTAGCGCAGGACCGCTCCTACGGCCGCTCCATGGTCGTTACCCGCTACGGCATCGTCGCCACCAGCCACACGCTGGCCTCGGTCGCGGGTGCGCAAATCCTCGCCCGCGGAGGCTCCGCCGTCGACGCCGCTATCGCAGCCAACGCCGTGTTGGGTGTCACGGAACCCATGATGAATGGCATGGGCGGCGATCTGTTTGCTATCTATTGGGACGCTAAGACCGGTAAGCTCTACGGCCTGAATTCCAGCGGATGGGCGCCCAAAGGCCTCGCTCTCGAGCGCATGAAGGCCAAAGGCTCCGCCATGCCAACCTACGGCATTGACGCCGTCACCGTACCGGGCGCGGTGGCAGGCTGGAATGCGCTGCATCAACGATTCGGTCACGCACCGTGGAAAGACCTGTTCCAGTCGGCAATCTTCTACGCCGAACAGGGATATCCCGTCCCCGAACTCATTCAGGGTTTCTGGGAGGACGCGCCGGCAGCCTTTGCCCACGATCCTGAAGGCCAGCGCGTATTTCTACCGAACGGCAAAGTCCCGACCCTGGGACAGGTCTTTCGCAACCCGGATGTCGCCAAGGCGTTGCGCCTGGTCGCGCAGGATGGCGCGAATGCTTTCTACAAAAGCGACATCGCCAAAGCCATCCTAACCACCTCGCAGGCTCTGGGCGGAACCATGACGGCGGAGGATCTCGCCGAGTTCTCTCCGGAGTGGGTGGAACCCGTCTCCACTACCTACCGCGGCTGGACGATTTACGAATTGCCACCCAACGGCCAGGGCATGGCCGCCCTGGAGATGCTCAACATCATGGAGGCGTCTGCGCCGTCGCCCGACGGCCCGCTGAGCGTCACCGAACTGCATAAGAAGATCGAGGCGATGAAGCTTGCGTATGCCGACCTGGACCGCTACAACGCCGATCCGCGTTTCGCCAAAGTTCCGGTGAAGGGATTGCTCTCGAAAGACTACGCCAAGGAGCGCGCCAAGCTGATCGATCCCAACAAGGCCAACTGCGACGTCGCTTACGGCACGCCCGCGAGCGATACCACTTATCTTTCTGTCGTCGATCGCGACGGCAACATCGTTTCGCTGATCCAGAGCAACTATGAGGGATTCGGGTCAGGCGTCACCGTGCGCGGCATGGGATTTGTTTTGCAGGACCGGGGCGCACTGTTCTCGCTCGACCCGGCGTCTCCCAACGTGCTGGCGCCGCGCAAGCGTCCCTTTCACACCATCATTCCGGCATTCATGGAGCACGGCGATCAGCACATCGGATTCGGCATCATGGGAGGAGCGAACCAACCGCTCGCGCACGCCCAGTTCGTTTCCAACGTGGTGGATTACGGGATGAACATCCAGGCGGCGCTGGAGAACGCGCGCTTCACCGTGCATCCCGATCGAGGTTGCAACATCGTGATCGAGTCCCGGGTAAAGCCCGAAGTGCGCGCGAAACTAACCAGCATGGGACACCGGCTGCGCGTGGACCGCGAATACTCTACCGCCATGGGTCGTGGTCAAGCCGTGCTGCACGATTCAGCGACCAAGGTGAACTACGGCGGCTCCGACCCTCGCACCGATGGCTCTGCCGAGCCCGAACCGCCTCAGCTGCAGTAGGTGGTGGTATCTGGCAGCTGGGTAAAGCCATGTGGTTTGCGGGCCATGGTTCACGGTGTCTGGCGCGCAATGGGAAATTCAAAGTTCTCATGGACGCAATGAAGGAATCACTGCCCGCAAACCGCACAAACTGCGCTATTTCCTCTTGGGCGAACTTATCCTGGACCTTCTGCGTAATCTAGAATAGGTGGAAGAAGGCCTGTGGAGGAAGTCGCTATGTTCTGCAATCAATGTGGAACCCCGGTGCAGCCCGACTACAATCTCTGCCCGAAGTGCGGCCAGCGGTTGTTGCACCCGGTAGTCGCAGTATCCGACCCGAGCCGGCTTGATCGTCACCTGCGTATTCTCGGGACCCTCTGGATGATCGCGGGAGCGCTGTTCCTGATCCCCTCGATTATCCTTCTGCTCATCGGCAGCGCCGCCCATTTCGCCATCCAGGGCAACGAACTCGTGCGCCACATGGCCCCGCTGTTTCTCAACCTGCTTGGAGGCAGTCTACTGGTGGTTGCAGCCGGCGGCATCTGCGTAGGGTGGGGGCTGATGGAACGGCTGCCATGGGCGCGCGTCACCGCGGTGGTCCTGGGCGTGATCACGCTGTTTCATCCCCCGTTTGGCACCGCGCTCGGCATCTACACGCTGTGGGTGCTGCTGTCGAACGATGCCGGCCCGCAATACGACCGCATGGCGCGCGCGGCGTGACTTTCTCAGATCTGTCATCCCGAGCATAGCAAGAGCCTCGTAAAGCGACGCTCTCGCGGAGTCGAGGGAACTTGTGTCTCCTGCCCGCAAGCTGCATCGCTGAAACCCATTCCGACATCTAACCAACCCTGGAGGAAATATCATGGCATTCGAAGTATCTCCCCTACCTTACGACTACTCTGCCCTTGAACCCTTCATTGATGCCCAGACCATGAGACTGCATCACGACATGCACCACGCGGCCTACGTGAAGAACCTGAATGCCGCGCTGGAAAAATATCCCGCGTTGCAGTCGAAGAGCGGCGAAGAGTTGTTGCGCGACCTGAGTGCGATTCCGGAAGACATCCGCACTGCGGTGCGCAACAATGGCGGCGGACACGTAAACCACTCCATGTTCTGGAAAATTATGAAGCCCAAGGGCGGCGGCGCACCCGCCGGGCCTATCGCCGAGGTGATCAAGCAGGCCTTCGGCAACTTCACAGACTTTCAGGCTAAGTTCAACGATGCCGGCGCTAAGCAATTCGGCAGCGGCTGGGTATGGCTGGTGGGCAAACCACGCAGTGCAGAAGTGCAGATCATCAGCACGCCCAACCAGGACAGCCCCATCTCCCAGGGCCTGTTCCCGATTTTCGGCAACGATGTGTGGGAGCACGCCTACTATTTGAAGTACAACAACCGCCGTCCCGAGTACCTGCAGGCCTGGTGGAACGTGGTCAACTGGGACGAGATCAATCAGCGCCTGGAATCGTTCAAGTCGCACCAAGTGCCGGAACTGGCCAGCCGCTAAATCCAAGCCACGTAGGGGCAGCCGCCCTCGGCAGGATTTCAATCAAGCCCCGGTACCAAAGCCGGGGCTTTTCATTTCAGCAGCAAGAAAATCTGCAATCTAAAATCGCGTCAGTACATCCCCAGGTCTTTCGCCGAAACAAACGTCCCCGAGTAACTCCGCCGCACCTGCTCCACCAGATCCTCTTCCGGCTGCTTGTGCAGCACCTGGTGATACAGCACCAGCAGCTTGGGATGTGCCCGGCGCGCGATGTCGCCCAGTTCTTCGGGAGAAGTATGAAACGTCTTGAAGTACTGCTGCCAATGCGCTTCCTTCATCTCCTCTCCTTTGGGGTTGTAGACCTCGTGCAGCAACACATCGCAGCCGTGGCAGGCGTCGACCACGCTTTCCACCGGCGCGGTGTCGCCCGAGATCACAATGCTGCGGTCGGCGGTGTCGAACCGGTACCCGAAGGCCTGGTCCCACGTGCCATGCTTCACCGCGAACGCCGTTACCGTCACGTTGGCATCGCGATACACCACGCCCGGCGCAATCTCGTGCACCACCACTTTGTAGCCGGTCTGGTTGGCCTGCTCCAGCCCGTGGATGCGGACTTGAATGTCCTTTTTCCACGCCTTCTCGATGTGGTCCGTCATGGCGCGGAGGCCGCGCGGCCCGTAGGCGGTGAGAGGATCGGCACGGTCCAGCACCCACGGAGTGAAGATCAGGTCGGGATACCCCAGGGTGTGGTCCGAATGCAGGTGGGTAATGAATACCGTCTTGAGTTGCTTGGCCGCGAGCGCCTTGATGCCAAGTTTTTCCGCCGCAGCCGCTCGCCGCACTACCCCCGGCCCACAATCGACCAGGTAAGCCGTGTCGTTGACCACCACCGCCACTGCCGGCCCCGAACGGTCAGGATCGGCATTGGGGTTGCCGGTGCCGAGCACCACGACCTGGGTGTGCGGTGTTACCGGACCCGATGCTTGCCCGGTGGCGCGAATGCCGACAACTAAAACGACGGAAACGAGGGTCACGTTGAGAGACTTGCTGAGCTTCATGGGCGTGTGCAATTCGGTTCTTCGGACTGAGCCCCGGAGGGGCGTTGCGATAGTAGCCCAGCGCTTCAGCGCTGGGAAGTTGAGAAAGTGTGACCAAGTCCCGGAGGGACGGCTAACGGGTACAATCCCGTTAGGAGTAATCATGCCCAAACGATTCCGCATAGCTCTCTTTCTGGCTCGGTGGCTCGGTGGTTAAAGCTCTTGCGAAACTCATCGTCTCCTGAGCCCTAGGCGCTCGCTTCTCGCTACCGCCTTTCCTGCATTTCCTGTGCGCCCGCTGTGGAAAATCCGCCGCTGGGTAATACCCTTTCTCGGTCCCTGCAACCGAAACTGCGTCCTAGCGCGGCTTAGCCACACTTCCTTAACCATCGGCTTAATCCGTATTCCGCCGCCAAATCAGTAGGCCGGAATTTCCTCACTGCACCAATCTTATGGAATTGACCCTGCATCATCCGCCGCGTAGATTCGTCGTCACCCTCGAGACAGAATTCAGCAGTCCCGAGACCACCAATCGGGATCAACTACTTTGCGAACTCACCAGTCAAAAATCGTAAGCCCGAAAACCTCAACCTCCCTCCCCCAAGGGTGGATGCAAGTGAGCAAAGCAACTTCAGAATGGAAGATTTATCGTACGCGTTTTTTGATCCGAGCCAGACAACTTACCGAACCGCTTATGTTCGTCGATGCCTTGGGTCGCGAACACTGCGGGGCGGCAGGAGACTACCTGTTGGAGAGTTCCAACGGCATGCGTCGCATTGCGCCGCGGGAGTTCTTCGAAGACGTCTATGTAGCCATGGGCCCCGCCGACGAGAACTGGCTCGCTCTCTCCCGGCGCGAATTGCCCCTGTCATCCCCCGGCGTTTTCGTGGCATCCCTGGGGAGGGGGGTCTGAGCTGAACTTAAGCTGTGGAAAACACGCCGCTTGATGGGGCATCCTGGCAGTTAATTGTTTGAGATACAATATATAGGGGTACCCTCTTGACAGGCCCAATCTACAGGCGTACTGTTTGCATCCCAAGGCGATGTAACGCTTCCGGAAACGGAGGCGGCAAGACAAGGGTAAGGAAGGAAACAGGGGCGGACGCCGTGGTTGAGGTGACCCTGCGCCGCCCCGCTAATTTGGGTTCCCGTCCCGCATAGGAACGGGATTGCTTGTGCGGTGGCCGTTCCCCGGCTGGCCCTCCCCTCCGGGAACGACAACTCTTGACAACCTAGGTGTGCAAAAAGCCTCGCGAAGAGGGCTCGCAGTCCCTTTCTTCGCCGGTAGAGCAGGAGCCCCCATGGAAGGTCTGGCTAGTCTGGTTGCTGAGTCGTTGACCCGCAACGGCTTTGAGACTTCTCTCGATCACCGCCGCCTGCAGTGGTCCAAGTGGTTTCGCTGCGAGTCCAGCTTCAGTTTTCTGCTGGTTCCCAGCAAACCGGGTCTGTTCGCCCTGGCCGAAGAGGTGATCGCTCCCGGCGAAATCCCGGCCGCCGGCGGCAAGCGCATGCTGGCCCTGTACCAGGTCGCCGAAGCCAGCGATCTGGGCATGGCTCTGGGACGTTTGTACCTGCCGGGCAACCCGGAACGCGAGCGCATGGCGAGTGGCCGCTGCTTTGCGCGTTATGTCGTGATTGAAGATGCCGTTCAGCGCCACGCCGCCCATGCCGCCTTCCAGCAATGGCTGGCGAGTTCCGCAGAAGCGGCTTCCGGGCTGGGCAGCGAGCTCGCCCTTAAGTCGACTCCGTTCGAGGGCAACGCCTCGCAACCGGTCGAAGCAACCGGAGAAGTTCGCACCGACATCGAGCCGCCTGCACCCATTCCGGCGGGATTTTAGGAGATGACGGTCAGCCGTCACAGAAAAGATCCTGTTTCATTGGCAAGAATCTAATCAGGAGAGACAAATGTCCGACGTGAGCGCAAAAACCGACGTCCAAACGCCCCCCCAAACGGCCGTCACTCCGTTGACGACTACGTCCGTCAGCAAGAAGAAGGCTCCCGGCCTCGCCTTCCGCCGCTTCTTCACCAAGCCCGGCGAGAGCCCCTATGACCAGGTCGAATGGGAAAAGCGCATCGCTCAGATCACCGACGCCCAGGGCAACGTGATCTTCGAGCAGAAGGACGTCGAAGTTCCCAAAGACTGGTCCATGACCGCCACCAATATCGTGGCCAGCAAATATCTGCACGGCACGCTAGACACGCCCGAGCGCGAGACCGGCGTGCGCCAGTTGGTAAGTCGCGTCGCCGAAACCATTCGCGACTGGGGTCTAGCCCAAGGCTACTTCCGCAGCCCCGAGGACGGTGCCACGTTCCACGACGAGTTGGTGCACATCCTCGTCCGCCAGTACGCGGCATTCAATTCGCCGGTCTGGTTCAACGTGGGCTGCGATCGCATCGAGCCCAACTCCGACGCGCAAAACTGGCACTGGAATCCGGCCGTGGGCCGCGTCGAATTCAGCGTGACCGGCTACAAGACGCCGCAGTGTTCGGCCTGCTTCATCAACTCGGTGAAGGATTCGCTCGACTCCATCCTCACCCTGGCCAAGACCGAAGGCATGCTGTTCAAGTGGGGCAGCGGCACCGGCACCAATCTGTCGCCGCTGCGTTCGTCGACCGAAGGCTTGTCCGGCGGCGGAACCGCGTCCGGCCCGCTCAGCTTCATGAAAGGTTTTGACGCCTTCGCCGGCGTCATCAAGTCCGGAGGCAAGACCCGCCGCGCCGCCAAGATGGTCATCCTCAACATCGACCATCCCGATATCGTTGACTTCATCGAATGCAAAGCCAAAGAAGAAGCCAAGGCGCACACCCTGGTGGCCGCTGGATACGACGGCTCCAGCCCCGACTCCGAAGCCTACAGCTCCATCTTCTTTCAGAACGCCAACAACTCCGTGCGCGTCACCGACGACTTCATGTACGCGGTGGTCCGCGACACTGATTTCTCGACTAAATCCATTCGCGACGGCAGCGTAGTTACCACTTACAAAGCCAAAGATCTGCTGAAGAACATCTCCGAGGCCACCTGGCAGTGCGGCGATCCCGGCATGCAGTTCGACACCACGGTGAACCGCTGGCACACTTCGAAAAACACGGCCCGCATCAACGCCTCGAACCCGTGCAGCGAGTACATGTTCCTGGACGACTCGGCCTGCAACCTGGCCAGCCTGAATCTGCTGAAGTTCGCTCCCAATGGGACGTTTGACGTCGAAGCCTATCGCCACGCTGTAGACGTGGTCATCACCGCGCAGGAAATCCTGGTCGACAACGCCGGATATCCCACCGAGATGATCGCCAAGAACTCGCACGATTACCGTCCGCTGGGCCTTGGCTACGCCAACCTGGGCGCTCTGCTGATGGCCGCGGGCCTCCCGTACGACTCCGACGCCGGACGCGACTATGCTGCCTGTGTAACCGCAATCATGTGCGGTCAGGCGTATCTGCAGTCGTCAAAGATCGCCGAACTCTGCGAGCCGCTTGTCCCCATTACCGAGCCCACCAGAAAAGGCCTGGCTGAGAACAATCTCGGAGAGAAAGTAACTCCCGGCGCCGCCTGCCCCGGCTGGTACATCAATCGCGAGCCGTTCCTGGACGTCATCCGCATGCACCGCGCCAGCGTCAATAACATCAACAAGAACAACGTTCCCACGGCGGTTTATGAAGCCAGCAAACAATGCTGGGACGAAGCCCTGGCCCACGGCGAAAAGCACGGCTACCGCAACTCCCAGGTAACAGTGTTAGCCCCTACAGGCACCATTGGCTTCATGATGGATTGCGACACTACCGGGATCGAGCCGGACCTGGCGCTGATTAAGTACAAGAAGCTAGTGGGTGGCGGGATGATTAAGATTGTCAACAATACCGTGCCTACCGCTTTGTTCAAGCTGGGATACTCGCACGATGAGGCCGACAAGATTGTCAGCTACATTGACGCGACCGGGACGATTGAAGGCGCGCCGGATGTGAAAGACGAGCATCTGGCGGTGTTTGATTGCTCGTTCAAGCCCTCGAAGGGGACGCGTTCCATCAACTTCATGGGGCATCTGCGGATGATGGCCGCCACGCAGCCGTTTATCTCGGGCGCGATTTCGAAGACCGTCAACCTGCCCGAGAACGCGTCGGTCGAAGACATCATGGAAGCCTATCTGCAGGCCTGGAAGCTGGGGCTGAAGGCGGTGGCAATTTACCGCGACGGCTGCAAGAAGAGCCAGCCGCTGAGCGCCGCCGGCACCAAGACCGCGATGTCCACGAAAGAAGATGCTCGTACAGCCGTGTCCGCGTCGCGCGAGGAAGAAAACCTGAACGGCCCGCCGCGCGCGGTGCGCCACAAGTTGGAACAAGAGCGCGCGTCCATCACCCACAAGTTCAACGTCGGCGGACACGAAGGCTACATTACCGTCGGCCTGTATCGCGACCAGACTCCGGGCGAAATCTTCATCACCATGGCCAAAGAAGGATCGACGGTCAGCGGCCTGATGGACAGCTTCGCCTGCGCAGTCTCGATCGCGCTGCAACACGGCGTCCCGCTGAAACTGCTGTGCGAAAAATTCGAGCACACCCGCTTCGAGCCCAGCGGCTGGACCAACAATCCCGACATCGGCTACGCCAAGTCGATCATGGACTACATCTTCCGCTGGCTGCACCTGCGCTTCCTGAGCGGCCAGCAGCAAATGCTGTTCGAGAACCTGCGCATGAAGCCGGCCGCGCTCCCGCAAGGGGAGGGCATCGGAGACCTGAACGGCTCGTCTCTCGAAACTCGAAACCCGAAACTTGAAACTGGTTCCACCCACGCTGCCGACGCGCTCTCCGGAATCATCGACCTGGGCGACGCCCCCACGTGTAGCTTCTGCGGGTCGATCATGACGAGAAATGGGAGTTGCTATCGGTGCATGAGTTGTGGGAGCACGAGCGGGTGCTCGTAAGGCAGGCATCTCGCCAGCAACGGTGGATTTGGAAAGGGCACGGCTTCGGCCGTGCCGAAGAATGAAGCTGATCTCGACGGCTTTAAACGCCGAGATTTTGGAGGTTCGATGAGTAAGAACAACGGTGTACACACTGTTCCAAACTCTGGTGGGAGTGGATGGATCAACGAGGCTGGCGGCAGAACCCTCAGTCACCATCGCACCCAGGAAACAGCAATTGAGACTGGTCGGCGTGAAGCAATCAGGCAAGAGACCGAGCACTTCATCCACAACCGAGAGGGAAGAATTCGGGAGAGAAACAGCTACGGGAACGACCCATTCCCTCCAAGGGGTTAGATCGCTGGGTTGACGCGTGTCGTGCTTGGCAACTAGTAGCACGAAAGTGGTCTAGTCAAGCTTTGCTTCAGTTAGTAAAAAGTATTTCGACTGTGAGGGGGGCACGGCCACGCCGCGGCCCCTTTTTATTTTCCCGGTACAAGAGCCTTAGTGCTCACTAGGAGGATCATTGCACAAGCGCGTACACATAGTTCCGCTTAGTAAACTTGTGCACGCCTCGCCAACTAAATGGGAGAAATTGCTTAGAGAAATAGAGGAAGGGAAATTGCGAGCGTTCAAGTATTACCTTCCTCTACGCGAAGCTATCGTTCAGTTCTGCAGAAAGAAGGGACTGGATAGAAACCGAATTGTTACGCAGATGAGCTCCCGGGCACGGGCAACCAGTGGCAAGCGCGGGGACAAGATAGCGCGCGATAACGAGGAGGCTTTCCGAGTCTTCGAAGGTTCATTCTTCCCAGAGATTCAGAAATTCAAGCACGACTTTCTGCGGGATGAGCACGTGGGCGTGCCTTTCGCAGACGCCGTTGTCATATTTGGACACCCCCATCTGGAGGTACTAGATAGTCACGGTCGAGATCGGTTCGTTGTTCTTCACGCTGCAGATTGGAAGCCGGAGGAGTTGCGTGCCTACTTAGACCTGCTGTCAGAAATCGTGCAGATGAGATTCGACAAGCCTCCGTCGAGCATTTGGTGCATGAACTTGAGAACGGGAAAAGAGGAGAAGGTTCGGCCCAGTTCACGCCTGCGCCACAAATGCGAAACAGCCGCCCGCTTGTATTCCCGATTCATTTCCGCAATGGAATCTGAGGCTTAGGGCGCCCATTGACTAATGGCGAACAAAAAGCGAATATTGGAGCTGAGCCCGTATGACTAAGCTTTTTCACGAAATTCGAGACCCAATTCATGTGTTCATCCATCTGAACTGGTATGAGAAGATGGTTCTCGACTCTCGTCCGTTTCAGCGCCTTCGAAACATAACCCAATTGGCGCTCACATACCTGCTCTACCCTGGGGCAACTCACAAGAGATTCGAACACTCTCTAGGCGTCATGGAACTGGCTGGGCGTGTCTTCGAGGTAATTACGAAGCCAGCGAACGTGACGGATGAGGTCAGAGAGCTTTTGCCAGACTTGGGAAACCCAGACGCTCTCTCCTATTGGAAGCAGGTCTTGCGGATGGCTGCACTATGTCACGACGTCGGGCATCTGCCTTTTTCGCACGCCGCCGAAGACGAGTTACTGCCGAAAGGTTGGAGTCATGAGCGCCTCTCTCGGCTACTGATCGAGAGCGATGAAATGCGCACCATTTGGAAGAGTATGGTGCCACCACTTGAGCCCGAACACATCGTGAAGCTCGCAGTTGGGGCCCGAAAGGCAAAAGACCTCCGATTCTCAAAATGGGAAGCCATATTGTCAGAAATAATTGTCGGGGATGCGTTCGGCGTAGACCGCATAGACTATCTCCTTCGGGATTC
This sequence comes from Terriglobia bacterium, assembly GCA_020073665.1. Lineage (GTDB taxonomy): Bacteria > Acidobacteriota > Terriglobia > Terriglobales > Acidobacteriaceae > JAIQEU01. The sequence goes on along the minus strand of JAIQEU010000009.1, from coordinate 96,354 downwards.
GCACCACACAGGCGTTGGCTACGGAAAATTTGACCATTACAGGCTAGTGGACGAGCTTCGTATTTTGCCAAGTTTCGATGGGTCTACTGAACCCGCTTTGGGTATCAACGGAGGCGGAATCTATTCAGCCGAAGCGTTGGCACTTGCCCGCTATTTCATGTTTTCGCAGGTGTACTACCATTCAATTCGGTTGATTTACGATCACCATCTGAAGGATTTTTTGAGCGTTTGGCTGTCTCGGGATAGCTTGCTGAGCGAGGGAACATTCCCGACTGATGTCGAAGGTCACCTCAGAATTACGGATGACGAAGTGAACGCGGCGATGCGCCTAGCGGCCTCCGCTCCAAACCTCCGCGGGCATCGTCCCGCAAGTTGCATCATGAGGCACAGCCACTTCAAGGTGCTGTATGAAAAAAATCCACAAGATGCTAAGGTACACTCAGATCCAGGTGCTGCCATAGCGAACGCTGCAGAAATCGAGTTCGGCACAGAGGCGATACGTTACAGCAAGCCCAGAGTGAAAAATGTAGCGCCCGATTTTCCTGTGCGTGGACGTGATGGCCGCATTCAGCCAGCAATTTCCGCCTCAGAGACGTTGTCAAAATTGCAGCCGACATCCCAGGAGTATGTGTTCGTCGACCCTCAACTACGGGCGAAGGCGAAGAGTTGGCTCAACAACAATCAGGATACGATCCTGGCAAAGGCGCAACGAGAAGAACAGGAGGATGAGAAGCATGAAGCAGACCCAAAGATTCGCCCTACTCACCCTGCTGAACCGTGAGATGCTTAGAAGAGGCAGTTGGTGTGGGGAAACCCACATCCAGAAGGCAACGTACTTCCTTCAGGAATTGCTCGGTGTAGACTTGGGGTTCGAATTCATTCTCTACAAACATGGGCCGTTCTCATTTGAGCTTCGTGATGAGCTCTTGTCCATGCAAGCAGATCAACTGCTAGAACTCGCGGTGAGGCAGCCTGGCTACGGGCCAACATACGTCCCTACATCCTTTGGCGTGACGTTCCAGGAGAGATTCCCGAGCACCACCTCTCGCTACTCCGAACAAGTGCAGTTCGTGGCGGATGAGATGGGTAACAGAGGGGTGGTTGAACTTGAGAAGCTCGCCACCGCGTTCTTCATTGTCGATCGAGAAGGTATCAAGCATTTCGAACGCCGCGCTCAAAGGCTCGTGGACCTTAAGCCCCATGTATCCATGGCTGAAGCGCGTTGGGCTACTGAGATTGTTGATGAACTGATAGCAAAATCTCGACAGGTCAGTCTGAGGGAAATAGAGGAAGACTCGGCATAGTCCCAGTCAGTCCGGCAGACGGGTGGCCCACCCTTGAACCTTAAACAATTGTTGGGTGGCCGATCCTTCGCGCTTTTTGCGAGGGGTGGGGCGCCACAATCTCATCTGGCACGAAAGTGCCTGGACAGGATTTGTAGAGAAGAGTACAAGGGACTCGACTGTGAAGGGGGTCACGGCTATGCCGTGGCCTTTTTGTTTGGGACCAGAAGTTGGGCCTCCTAAAATAGTTCAAGAAGAGGAGAGAAAATGCGATCTGGATTGTGGCCCTTCGTCTTATGCCTTCTGACTATTCTTCCCGCCGTGGCCCAGGAGAAGTCTGGCAGCAGCCCTGCGGATGAGAAGCCTCGTGTCTTTATTACTGACAGCCAGTCGTGGGAAATCTCCGGAGCCAGCGGCGGGGCGAACGGAGCATCAGCCGGCGTCGTAAAGGGAGGAGCGCGTCCTCAGACAGCCGAGATCATTAAGACCTTCAGCGAGCGCTGTCCTCTGGTGATCGTCAATAACAAGCAAGACAAAGCGGACTACATCGTGCTTCTTGACCACGAAGGCGGCAAAGGATTTCTGCGGCACGACAACAAAGTCGCTGTCTTCAACAAGGATGGCGATTCGATTGTGAGCCACTCGACGATGTCTCTGGGCAGTTCGGTCAAGGATGCATGCGAGGCCATCACGAAAGATTGGCCGAGTAGCGCGGCCAAACTTCGAGCACCCGCTCCAAAACTAACTCCAGTCGCATCCGCCCCGGCACAGGTTCCGGCGGCCGTGGGCAAGGTATCAGTCTCTTCCAACCCCACCGGCGCTGATATTGAGATTGACGGCAGTTTCGTAGGCACCACGCCTTCGATGGTCGAGCTACCCCCCGGAGAGCATCAGATTGCAATCAAGAAATCCGGCTACCAGCCGTGGCAGCGAAAGATGAAAATCATGAGCGGGGCGATTAACTTGTCACCAGACTTGGAGAAGGCGCAGTAGCTTGGGGGGAGATCGTGCTTTCTGTCGTCCCTGAAGGGACTAAGTTTTCTTCTCATGCCGACCCGGCGCTAAAGCGCTGGGCTACCTTGGACCCGCCCCTTCGGGGCGTCGCGGGCGAGTCGCCCGCGTCCACACGTGCCGCCCAGCCTTCGCTGGCTTCTGCTCTTCTGATGGGTGGCCCATCCTTCGCGCTTTTTGCGAAGGGTGGGATCGCGTTTCCCGCCACCCAAACCTGATCGCCTGCCAACTCCGCCCGTTTCCGCTTCGGGACGCGCCCCAGGGTCGCTACCTGCCCGCGTGGCGAAAACACCACACGCGGAGATTCCAAGTCATGTGTTATTGGGAGTGTACATCTAATATCTTATAGCTATAGCACGAGAGAGTGTTCCACGTGGAACATTACAGCGGCTTTCTACTTGCCCTGAATTGACTTGAGGTAACCGGTCAGATCGGTGATGCGCTGCTCGGCGTCGTGCTGGTTGACTCCATTGATGGCCAGAAACATGACGCCCCAGGTGGGCATTTCGCGCGAGCCGTGTGCGGCCACGGCAGTCTCACCGTTGATGGCCTTGCGGATATTCTCGTAAGGGAACTTTCCGTGGTTGAGCTTGGTCAGGGCGGTAAGGTCGGGAGGCTGCACCTTGAGCGCGATCGCCGCCGGGCCGGCCCCTTTGGCATCTTCACCATGGCAGGAGGCGCAATGATTGATGAACAATGCTTTACCGGAGGCTGTCGATTTGGGGTGCGGCGCGGGATCTCCGGGCTTCGGCGGCACTGCCGCCAATGAAATCGACATGAGCAGAACGGTAGCGCAGAGTAAAAGACGCGAACCCATGGGTCGGTTCCTCCCGGCTGCATCGTAGTCCAAGCACCAGCTGTATTCAAGCGACGTGAGTCCTTCCAGTTCTCCCCTGGGCGGAAATTCTCGACTAACCTAAACTCCTGTCGCCCCGTCACACTCGGTGGAGGAAAGAAACAATGAAGAACTATTTCGGCTCGATGGCCACCCTGGTCCTTGCGATTGGCCTTTTGACGCTCCCGGCAGGGGCGCAGGATATGGCCAAGAAAGAAGTGGCACGGAAGCCGGCGCCCAGTCCGTCGCAGGCGGTGCTGGAGGCGTGGAACGAAATTGGACGGAAGCTGATCGCCATGGCGGAAGATTTCCCCGAAGACAAGTACGATTTCAAGCCCAATCCGGAGCAGCGGAGTTTTGCCGAGCAGTTGCTGCACCTGGCCGGATCGAACGATTTATTCACAGACGTGGCCCAAGGACGGAAACCGGCCGATGATGAGTCGCGGGCAAACTACAAGACCAAGGCCGACGTAGTGGCCTACGTAAAGAAACAGTTTGCCGATGGCGCCGCGCTGATTAAGGCGAAAGGGGATCGGGGCATGAACGACGTGGTGACCGATGCGGAGAGCCAGCAGCGGACCCGCGTCGGCGACCTGGCGTGGGGGGTCGTCGAGCACTGCGGAGAGCACTACGGCCAGCTGGTGGTTTACTACCGCGTAGCCGGACTGGTGCCGCCGGAGTCACGTCCCAAGAAGTAGTTGCCGAAACTCACGTGCCTCATAATTTCTTGTGGACGAGGCCCGCATACGGCCGGCGACCGCCGACTCCACTTTTCGTGCATAGTTCGAAGAATAACGGCTAAGATGTACCTCCCAGAGAGACATTTAAGAGAGACACGTAAGGAGGAACGATGAAGAAGACATGTTTATGGACTGCGTTGATCCTGGCAGCCGGGCTCTTGGTTCTTCCCGCGCACGCACAGGACATGGCCAAGAAAAAGGACACGGTGGTCAAGCCAGCCCCCAGCCCGTCGCAAGCGGTGCTCGATTCCTGGAACGAGATTGGAAGGAAGCTGATCGCCATGGCGGAAGATTTCCCGGAAGACAAGTACGAGTTCAAGCCGACCCCGGCGCAGAAAAGCTTCTCCGAACGCCTGATCCACGTGGCCGGTGTGAACTATTTCTTCACCAACCTGGCCATGGGGCAGAAGCCTCCCGCCGAGGAAGACCCAAAGCGTGACCAGTTCAAAACCAAAGCCGACGTGGTGGCCTTCGTGAAGAAGTCCTTTGCCGACGGTGCGGCCGCGATCAAGGCCAGGGGCGACAAGGGAATGACCGAAGTGGTGGTTGATCCCGACGCGAACCAGGAAACCCGAGTGGGCGATCTGGCCTATGGACTGATCGAGCATGCCGGAGAGATTTATGGGCAGCTGGCGGTTTATTACCGGGTCGCGGGGATGGTGCCACCCGAGTCGCGTCCGAAGAAGTAGGAGAGAGATGGCAAAGCCAGCGAACTGGAGTCAGCATGTGGCCGGGCGGCGGATGGTTTCCGCTGTCCGGTTGGCAGCCATTTTGTGCTGCGCCGCCATGGTGGCATCAGGGTTAGGGCCCGCGGCGCTATTCGCGCAGAAGAAAGAAATCGTCTGGAGCGAGCGGGAGAAGCCTCTTATCGCGCAACTGCGCGGGCTTCGCGGATTGCCCGATGACGTGAGAGCCAGCACCACCAAGCAACTTGCGCTCCAGATTCGCGAGCTGCCCAAGACCCCGAACAAGATGCGCCTGGCGAACGGCTTGGCTAACTTGTCTACGGAGGGCGATTTTGGCCGCGATACTCTGCAGGAGGTAGCGACCACGCTGGCCGACGCGCTGCGCGAGCAACCGCAACCGGACGAGCGCGGTGCACCTGCCCCGCCCTATGTTGTGCTGGCACAACTGGTGCGCTACGAGCATATGCAGACTTCTTTAGACGTGCCTCAGTTTGCAGCGGCCATGGCCAAGCTGGAAGCCGATGACCAGCAGCGCCAGAAAGCCGACTTCACCCTGACCGACCTGCAGGGAAAAAGCTGGACCCTGCAAGACCTGCGCGGCAAGGTGGTACTGGTGAACTTCTGGGCCACGTGGTGTCCGCCCTGCCGCAAAGAGATGCCCGACCTGGAGGCACTATATAAAAATTTCCAGGACCGAGGGTTAGTCATCCTGGCCATTTCAGACGAAGAAGCCAGCAAGGTGACTCCGTTCCTGGCGGAGCGCAATATTACGTATCCCGTCCTGCTCGATGGCGGAAAAATACACCAGCTGTTCCAGGTGGAAGGCATCCCCAAGAGTTTTGTCTACGACCGGGATGGCAAGCTGGTGGCGCAATCGGTGGACATGCGCACGCGGAAACAGTTTCTGGAAATGTTGGCGTTGGCGGGGCTGCACTGAACCAGAACACCGCCTCATCCGGCAGACATCGAGCAGCTGTGAGTTGTTGACTGCCCGCACAAATCACCTTGCTCGGTGAGCGATATCACCAAAGTAGGTAGCCTTTCGGATGCGCTTGTCCTTGCAAAAGCAGGCGCTCCTTGCTGTAGCATGTTGTTGTACCTTCTCGCGGTGTGGGGGGCGTTCTGCGTCCCCGGGCGGTAGGCAACCATGTTTGTTCTTAACAACTCATATAAATCTATTAGTAGGAGGAAAAGTATGTTTCGCATTACGTGTTTGATCACCTTGGTGCTGCTGGTCTGTTCCTGCATCGCCTTCAGTCAGGATGCTCCCCGAGCAGAGGTGTTCGGCGGCTACCAGTACCTGCGAGCCAGCACTGGGGTAAGCGGTGTGGATAGCTTGAATCTCAATGGATGGAATGCCTCGTTCAGCGGATACTTCAATCACTACCTGGGTGTGACGGGTGATTTCAGTGGTGCTTATGGCACACCAACGATCCTAGGCGTCGGACTCAAGACGACGGTCTACACTTACATGTTTGGACCGGTCGTTCGCCTTACCAATAATTCCAAGTTCACTCCTTTCGCGCATGCACTGTTCGGCGGAGGGCATTTCAAGGGTGAAGTGCTGGGGGTGAGCGCCACGGACAGCGGGTTTACCTGGGCAGCGGGAGGTGGGCTGGACGTCAACCTGAACTCCAAAGTTGCGGTGCGAGTTGCCCAAGCCGACTTCGTGCAGACCAAGTTCTTCAGTGACAGCCAGAACAATTTCCGCTACTCGGCGGGAATCGTATTCAAGTTCTAGACCATAACCGCCAGGCTTCCCGCCCTTGCGGCGCAAGGGCGGGAAGGTTTCGCCGAGTCAAATCGCAGCCTGGCGCAGTGCGCGATTTCCTTCCAGATATTTCTTCACCGTGGCTCGGGCCAAGGCAACGGTAGCATCAGCCATCGCAATGCGTTCGTCTTGCAGGTTTCCCAGGGCATTCAGTTCCGTGCAGGCAACCAGGATGGCGTCGGCGCACTGCGCGACGGCAACTGTGATAATGTCGTTCCACAGCCTGCGCAAGCGGACGCGATCAACTCCCGCAATAATCCCGGCAATAAGTTCATTCACCATGCTTTGCACGCCATCGGTGGGCAGGCATTGCTTACCGGCAGCGGCGATTCCCTGCTGGTAGAGACCGGAAGCCATAGTCATTGGAGTGGCACAGACCATGACGCGGTGGAAGCAGTCAAGGGCACCTACGCCTTCGTTGACCATGTTCAGCAGCGGAACTCCCGCGCTCGCGACAAGACTTTGAAAGTAGGTGTGGGCGCTGTTGCACGGCATGGCGATGAAGTCGACGCCCATGCTTTCGAGCCGCTGCAGCCCTTCGAGCACCACGCGTTGTGCTCGCTGGTGGTCGACCGGCCGGTTAGAGGACAAAGGCGCAGGCAGCGAATAAATGAGCATGTGGGGAAAATCTTCCACGTGACGGGCCCCGTACTGCTTCTGGCACTCGGTGACCACCAGGTCAACAAACGGCGCGGTGGAGCGCGGGCCCATGCCGGCGAGGATGCCAATGGTGTGAGGAGTCATTGGAGAGTGTCCTTGAGTGTTATGGTAACGGTCAACTCGTACCCCGTGCTTAGATTCGTTCGCTGGGGATCGGCTTCTAGTTTTTTGAACAGGTGACAGATTCGGTTTACAGGTACACTAAGCGGCACGTTGGGAGGATGGGGCGTGGCGGACGCGAAGAGCCAGGCGCGGTGGATCCTCGGTATTCTGTTCGCCATCAACCTGCTCAATTTCTGGGACAGGTACATTTTCGCGGCGGTTGCCGAACCAATCCGCAAAGAATGGACGCTCAGCGACGCGCAGATCGGCTGGCTGGCCACGGCTTTCACACTGCTCTATGCCGTGGTGGGCGTGCCGCTGGGAAGACTGGCGGACCGCTGGAAGCGCCCCACCATACTCGGCCTCGGGGTCGCCGCCTGGAGCTTGCTGACGGCCGGTTCCGGGCTGGCGTGGAGCTACGGCTCGCTGTTTGCGGCGCGCTTGGGAGTCGGAATCGGGGAGGCGAGCTGCGCGCCGGCATCGAGTTCGCTGATCGGAGACCTTTATCCGGCCAGCCGCCGCGGCCGCGCAATTTCACTGTTCATGCTGGGATTGCCGATCGGCGGATTGATTGGCACCTACGTCAGTGGACAACTGGCTGGGACCTACGGATGGCGTATGGCTTTCTACGCGGCCTGCATTCCGGGACTCATACTGGCGATTCTCGCTCTGCGCATCGTGGAGCCGGTGCGAGGTGCGGCTGAGGAGGCGGGCCTTGCCGAAGGTCCAGTGAAGGGCTCCCCCTACTGGCGGGTGCTGAAGATTCCCACCATGCGGTGGGTGATCCTCTCGGGCGCGGTGTTCAACTTCAATGCGTACGCACTCACCACGTTCCTGCCGGCTTTTCTCAGCCGGATCCATTCCCTCAGTCTGAAAGATGCCAACACAGTCACGGCCGTGGTCTACAGCGGCGTCGGTATTCTCGGAATGATGTTGGGAGGGTGGGCAGTCGACCACCTGAAGAATCGCTGGGCTAATGTGCGGCTGCTGTTTCCGGCGGTGGCTTTCCTGGTAAACGCACCTTGCCTTTACCTGGCGCTGGGTCGTCCGGCGGGTGACTTGGCGGGCTTCATTGTACTGATGGCAATCGCAAGCTTATTTCAGTTTATGTACTACGGTGGGGTGTACGCAGCCATCCAGGATGTGATCCCCCCCACGCTGCGGGGCACAGCCATGGCCCTGTATTTCATGGCCATGTACCTGCTCGGTGGAAGCTTCGGTCCGGTGATTACGGGTAGGACGAGCGATTACTTTGCGCGGCTGGCGCTGACCACGGCGGGGGCGACATCCATGACCGAAGCATTTCGCGCCGCCGGTTTGCACAGTGCCATGTACATCATCCCGGCCGGTGCACTGGTGCTCGCCGCGGTGCTGTTTGCCGCAGCCCGGACGGTAGCGCAGGATATGCACGAACTGCGGATGTGGATGAGCAGGCCGCAAGAGGATATTCCCCTGGTCGCCGAGATCGAAGGGTGAACCGGCCTCACTTGCCGGTGAACAGTGTCTTCTCGTCTGAGAAGCACAGGCCGTTTCCAAAAGGATCTTCGGCGTAGAAACAGCGCTCGCCCCAGGGCGGGTGACAATGTCGCCGCCGCTCTCGCCGTGCACCTGCTGTTTGGACAAGCCTCCCAAGGCCTTGGCCCGGGCATGGATAGCCTCGAGGTCAGGCACGGAGAAATAGAGGTCCTGAGGATTCGGGGTAGGCGTTTTCCTGCCAAGCGCAACCTCCACTAATCCTACGATCACCGGGCCACAATCGAAGTAGCAGCGGCCGCCGCCGACTTTGCGGCCTTCGATGCCGAGAAGCTGGGAGTAGAACGCGCTCGCCCGATCAAATCAGACACCTCGAGAATTACGCGGAACAACTTGGGCACGACACTCATGGTTGTCTCCGTTTTCAGCAAGCGGGCTGGTTTCCCGGCCCGATGGCCGGGCGGTATCCTAGCACGGGATGGGGCGCGAAAGACCTGCCGTAACCTTTTTGTTCCCCGACAGTTTACCTGGAAGAGAAGGCAAGATGGCCGTCGGAAAACCTGCCAGCAAGGGGTCGAGGGATGAGGCGAACGAGCGCCTCCTGGTGCAGGCTGCGCAAAAAGACCCCGAGCGGTTTGCCGAGCTCTACGAGAGCCACTTCGAGCGGGTGTATGCCTTCATTGCGCACCGGGTCCGCGATCGGGCAGTTGCCGAGGACCTGACCGCTGACGTCTTCCACAAAGCACTGGCGAATCTGTCGCGCTTCGACTGGCGGGGCATCCCGTTCGCGGCGTGGCTCTACCGGATTGCCGCGAACCTGGTCGCTGATCAGTGGAAAAAGGGCGCGAAAGAAATTGTTGACGACCCTCCGGAGGGCAGCACGGAACCGAACTACGACGAAATCGAACATCGGGCGCAGCTATTCCGCCTGGTGGACGGGCTTCCGGAAGGGCAGCGGCAGGTCATCGTCTCGCGCTTTGCGGAAGAGAAAAGTATCCGCGACATTGCGCAGGAACTCGGTCGAACCGAGGGTGCGGTGAAGCAGTTGCAATTCCGTGCCCTGGAGAAGCTGCGGGTCCCGATGGGTGGCAAGAATGGCTAAGCGCACCCGCTTTGATCAACTCGATGACGCCGTACAGGCGATGCTGGCTCACCCGGACGCCGTGCTTCCATCGGCGGACGCGGAACTGGCGCCCCTGCTGCGGATTGCGGCCGAGTTGCGCGATCTTCCGCGCGAGGGGTTCAAGGCACGTCTGAAGACGGATTTCGAAAGGAGAAGACCCATGGCAACCCTGGCAGAACCGGTGGTGGCGGCGCGGCAAGCGGTCACCGCCTACCTGGCGGTGAAGCATGCCGCTAGCGCCATTGACTTCTACACGCGAGCATTTGGAGCAAAAGAAATCATGCGCCTGGTCGACTCCACGGGCAAGATCGGGCATGCCGAGATCGCGATTGGCGGTTCGAGCATCATGCTTTCCGACGAGTACCCGGATTACGACGCCATCAGTCCCCAGACCCTGGGCGGCTCCCCGGTGAAGATCGACCTGAGCGTGGCCAACGTCGACCAATTTGTGCGGCAGGCGGTGGCGGCTGGAGCAACCATCGTGCGGCCGATCGCGGACCAGTTCTACGGCGAGCGCTCGGGGCAGATCTCCGATCCGTTCGGCTACACCTGGATCGTGTCCACGCAGACCGAGGCCGTCTCGGCCGAGGAGATGCAGAGGCGGTTCAATGAAGTAATGAAGCCGGCGGAGCCGAAGCAGCCGGGCGTGGACCCGATTCGCAAGGGATTCCGTACCGTGACACCGTACTTGAGCGCGCCCGACGGAGCGGCGCTGCTCGATTTTGCCAAGAATGTGTTCGGCGCAGAAGAGATCTTCCGTGCCATTGGCTCGGCAGGCGGGATCCACGGCGAAGTGCGCATCGGTGACACCATGCTGATGATGGGCGGGGGCATTCCGGGCAAGGCGTGGCGCGCCACACCGAACATCGCGGCCTTGCACATCTACGTGCCGGATTGCGACGCGACTTACCGGCGCGCTCTGCAGGCGGGAGCTACCTCCATCGATGAACCGGCAGACCAGGCCTATGGTGAGCGCTCCGCCAGCGTGAAGGACTTCGCTGGCAACCACTGGTACATCGCCACCTCCAAGGGACCCAGCTACAAGTGGGAAGGTGCGCCCGACGTGCAACCGTACTTGCATCCGTTGCGCGCGGAACCGGTGCTCATCTTCCTGAAGCGCGCCTTCGGAGCGCAAGAGCTGGCCCGGCACGCGACGCCGGATGGGGTGGTCCATCACGCCAGGGTGAAAATCGGCACGTCATTAATGGAAATGGGCGAAGCGCATGGGCCCTATCAGGCGATGAGGTCGATGTTCTACCTTTACGTTCCGGATGTGGACGCGCTCTACCATCGGGCCCTGGCGGCGGGAGCGAAATCGATCGGCGAACCGACTGACCAGGACTATGGCGACCGCAACGCCGGCGTCGAGGATCCGTTCGGCAACCAGTGGTACATTGCCACTCACATCAAGGATGTGGCGCCGTAGCGTGGAAGGAGATGGGCCGCGATAGTTGACGTAGTCAACTACTTATGTGACGATGGCATCAACTTGGGAGGTTGCTCCCCATGATGGCCACACCCGTCTCGGGCTTCGCCCCGCGCGTCGTCGACCCCAGCACGTTCGACCAGCACATTGCGGCCGTGCGCGGCTTCAACCGCTTCTATACCCGGCAAATCGGCCTGCTGCACGACCGGATGTACCAGAGCCCGTTTTCACTCAGCGAGGTGCGGGTACTTTATGAACTGGCCAACCGCGTCCGGCCCACGGCCACGGAACTGAGCAAAGACCTGGGGCTCGACCCCGGGTACCTGAGCCGCATCCTGCGAGGCTTTGAGAAGCGCAAACTGATTACCCGGAAGCCGTCCGCATCCGACGGGAGGCAGAGCCTGCTGTCGCTCACCGACCAGGGGAAAAAGGTGTTTGCTCCGCTCGACCGGCGCTCCCGCGATGAGGTGGGTGACATGCTGGGCAAGTTGTCCGCCGCCGAACAGGCTCGCCTGATGGAGGCCATGCACACCATCGAGACTGTACTCGGGAACCCGCCAGAACCGAGGACTCCCTACATCTTGAGACCTCACCAACCCGGAGACATGGGCTGGATAGTCCACCGCCACGGGGTTCTCTACGCCCAGGAACGTGGGTACGACGAGGGCTTCGAGGCGCTGGTGGCCGAAATCGTGGCCAAATTCACTCGGCACTTTGATCCCAAAGCAGAGCGTTGCTGGATTGCGGAGAAGGATGGAGAGATTGTGGGCTGTGTGTTCCTGGTCAAGCAGTCCAAGACAGTCGCCAAGTTGCGCCTGCTGCTGGTCGAGCCCAAGGCGCGCGGACTAGGAATTGGCAAACGGCTGGTAGAGGAATGTGTGCGCTTCGCGCGGCAGGTGGGATACAAGAAAATCACGCTGTGGACCCAGAGCGACCTGGAAGAGGCGCGAGGCATCTACCAGCGGACAGGGTTTCGCGTAGTCAAGAAGAAGCGGCACCATAGCTGGGGCCACGACCTGGTGGCCGAAATCTGGGACATGAAACTGTAGGAAGGGGTGATCAGAAGCTGGGTTGCGGCGTTGGCACGAACGCCCTAAGCCGATTTGCTTCGATTTCGGGACCAGCGCTGCCCACCTCCGCCTCTTTCCAACCCCGCCTTCGTATTACCTCGGGTGGTACATGAGACTTCTGGGCATTGAGCGGCACGCCGGCTTCTAGGAGAATCGGAGGCGGACGGAATCCGACGGGCCAAGGAGCAGCCGTGCCTGCTGTGCGTGTCATTGCCATTGCGATCATGATCCTGGGCTGGACCACGCTGGCAGCGTGCAAGGACATAGCGTTGGTGAGCAACAAGTCGAACCCGACGACCGGGCTCTCGCTGACAGATCTGGTGAAGGTGTGCAAAGGCCAGACTCCTCGCTGGCCCGACGGGAAACCGGTCACGTTCGTCACCCGCAATCCGGCGTCTCCGGATATGAAACTCGTCTTGGAAAAGGTCTACAGTTTATCGAAGGAGGAAGTGGCCGACTTGATTGTGGCCGCCAACCGGGGACGGGGCAGCCATCCCGCCATTGTGGTGGTGGACTCCGACGAGGCCCTGGTGCGCAAGGTGGAAAGCACTCCCGGATCGGTAGGCCTGGTCGATGTGTATTCCATTACCGGCGGGATTGCCGTGTTGCGGGTGGGCGGCAAGTTGCCTCTGGAATCCGGTTATCCCCTCCACGGAAACTAGCTTGCAGCAAGGTCGAGATTTTCGGGAAGAAATGAGGTGACATGAGCGGCACCGCGCCCAACCCCAAGCCTTCAGCATCGCGCCGCTTTGCGCGGCACGCACTCGATGTTCGCATTTCCGTCCACGTATTTCGCTCCGGGCAGAGCCTCGCGTTGTGGGGACGTTCCAATGAACTGGGCGAAGACGGCATCGGCGGCACACTCACCGGGGAAGTAGAACCGGGAGAAGTGGTGTCCATGGAGATCGTTTTGCCGTTGGCGGCCTACCCCCTGAAGGTGCGGGCGATCGTACGCTACCGCATGGGCCTGCGTCATGGGTTTGAATTTCTCGCCTTGAATGCCGATCAGCACGCCACCATCCAGCGGGTATGCGAGATGCTGGCAGCGGGATCCTAGCGTGGCTTGAATTACCTCCGTAACTTTCGAGTAACAGGCGGGCGATCTAACATCTCTAGTTGGCTCTGGTGGAGAGACCTAGAGGGGGTTAGATGGGTGACAGAATCACCCGGCCAGCGACTCCGGCTGACCTTGCGCGCGCCAAATTCCTGAAGCAGGCCCTGCAACGGGGCACCCCGGCGCTGTCCCGTCCATCTGATGTTTCTACCGCAACCCCAATCGAATCAACGACCCCGGAAAGCCTCGCCTTAAAAAAGGCTTTCCTCGAAGATCTGGTGGAATGCGCGCCGGAAGCGGCCAGCATTCTGGAAAACTATGTCGTCACCCGGATCAACGACGAATTCAGCCGGCTGTTCGGATTCAAAGCGGAGGAAGCAATTGGGCAGCGGATTGACTCGCTGATCGTACCTCCGGACCGAAGTTCGGAAACCTCCTGGATCGGAGAGAACCTCGCCAAGGGGAAGAAAGTCACGCTGGAAACCAAGCGGCAGCGCAAAGACGGAACCCAGGTGGATGTATTCGTGGCGGCAGCCCCTGTGGTCATCGGCGGGCGTCGGGTTGCCTCTTACGTGATGTATCGCGACATCACCGAACAGAAGCGGGCGGAAGCGGTCAGTTCCGCACTCTACCGCATTGCGGAAAAGACCAGCTCCGCGGAAGATCTGCAGCAGTTCTACGCGGCGATTCATGCGATTGTGGGTGAACTTACCTATGCCCGCAACTTGTATATCGCCTTGTACGATCCGCTGACTCAAATGCTCAGCTTCCCCTATTTCGTGGATGCGGAAGACCCCACGCCGGCACCCAAGAAAATGGGCCGCGGACTGACAGAATACGTGCTGCGCACCGGCGAACCACTGCTTTGTTCGCCAGAAGTTTTCGATGCGCTGGTGCAACGCGGCGAAGTGGAATTGATCGGCGCGCCCTCGGTGGACTGGCTCGGGGTGCCCTTAAAGGCGGCGAACCATACCTTCGGTGTGCTGGTGCTGCAGAGTTACAGCGACAACGTACGCTTTCGCGAGAATGACAAAGAGATCCTCACCTTCGTGTCGCGGCAACTCTCGACTGCCATCGAACACAAGCGAAATGAAGAAGCACTGCGGCGGTCGGAGGCGCGCTACCGCTCGCTGGTGCAAAGTGCGGTGTACGGAATTTATCGTTCCAGCCTGGACGGCAGGTTCCTCGACGTCAATCCGGCGCTGATTGCGATGCTGGGATACAGCACCGCGGACGAGGTGCTGAGCCTGGATCCGAAACATGACGTCTTTCTGGATCCCAACGAGCAGGGCCGCCTGATGCGGGAGTTTCAAAGCGGGGTGCGGCGGGACAACCTCGAGGTCCAGTGGAAACGCAAGGACAGCAGCCCGATTACAGTGCGCCTCAGCGGCCGGGCCGTCAGTTCTCCGGGCGAGCCCTGTGAAGTCCTGGAAATCATTGCCGAGGACGTCACCGAGCGGCGCGTTCTGGAAGACCAATTTCGCCAGGCGCAGAAGATGGAAGCCGTGGGCCGCCTGGCCGGGGGCGTGGCGCACGACTTCAACAACCTGCTCATGGTGATCAACGGATACACCGAAGTCCTGCTGGAGCAGACCGACGCCAGCCATCCTTTTCGGCAAAAGATCGAAGCTATTCAGCAGGCTGCCGATCGGGCCACCACCTTGACCCGGCAACTGCTGGCCTTCAGCCGTAAACAATTTCTCGAACTGAAGCTGGTGGATGTAAACGCGATCGTGAGTGACATGGAACGGCTGCTGCGCCCGCTGATCGGAGAGAACATCGAGTTGATCGCCAAGCTGGCGATGAACCTGAGCCGGACTCGCGCCGATGCCGGCCAGATCGAACAAGTCATTATGAATCTGGTGGTGAACTCGAAAGATGCCATGCCGAACGGCGGGAAAATCATTATTCAGACCGCAAATGTGAGCCTGGACGATGACCTGCGCCGCGAATACAGCTACATCCGGCCCGGGCCCTACGTGATGCTGTCCATCAGCGACACCGGCGTGGGCATGGACAAGGAAACACAATCCCGCATCTTCGAGCCGTTTTTCACCACCAAAGAAAAAGGCAAAGGCACAGGACTGGGGCTCTCGACCGCATACGGCATCATCAAGCAGAGTGGTGGTTATGTTTTCGTGCACAGCGAACTGGGCCGCGGCACCACCTTCCGCATTTACCTGCCCCAGGCCGACGAACCGGCGGAGCCTCTGAGTCATGTGCGCGCGTCGCAAGCGGCTTCCGGTGGCTCGGAGACGGTGCTGCTGGTGGAGGATGAAGAATCGGTGCGGCAACTGGTGCGGGAAACGCTGGAGGCCAAGGGATACAAAGTCCTGGAAGCCGAACAGGGGCACAGCGCGCTGGAGATTGCCGCGGCCCACCAGGGTTCGATCGACATGTTGATCACCGACGTGGTGATGCCGGGAATGAGCGGCCGTGAACTGGCGCAACGGCTGAGCGGGTCGCACCCCCGCACCAAGGTGCTTTATGTTTCTGGCTACACCGAGGACGCCATCGTCCACCAGGGCGTGCTCGATCCCGGTACCGCCTTCCTGCAAAAGCCGTTCACCCTGCAAGCCTTGTCACGCAAAGTGCGAGATGTACTGCGTACTGAGCGCGAGTAACGAAGCTATCCGATCCCCGCGAACTCACCAGGTTGTATCTACTCTGAAATGATTGTCCCCCAGCTATTTTGGGTATCCGAGCCCGCCATGCAACTTTTCCCGTTGGCCGGCGTCTTATCTAGTACGGCACTGGGTCAATCCAGCGGGGTAGACTGCCCGTACATCGTTCAAGGGACTGTTTTCATGCTGATAAAGAAAGCCGCGGATATTGCGTCGTCCGAGATCACGCCCAAGAGCCTGTACCTGAATCGGCGCACTTTTCTTGCAGGAACCGCGCTGGCCGGTGCAGCCGCGCTGGCCGGAGTGGGATTGCGAAACCTGCTCTCACCGGCGACCGCGGTTGAAGCCAAGGCGGCCATCAACGGGCTTCAGAAGAGTTCTTTCTCCACCTCGGAAAAGGTCACGCCTTACAAGGACGTCACCAACTACAACAACTACTACGAATTCTCTACCGACAAGTACGAACCCGCCGGCCTGGCCAAGGATTTTAAGACCACACCGTGGAAGGTAACCATTGATGGACTGGTGAGCGAAAAGCAAGTGCTGGATGTGGACGCCATCCTGAAGATGGCGGCACCGGAAGAGCGAATTTACCGCCACCGCTGCGTCGAGGGCTGGTCGATTGTGGTGCCGTGGGTGGGATTTTCGCTGAGTGAACTCATCAAACGCGCCCAACCCCTGGGCAAAGCAAAGTTCGTAGAGTTCACGACCCTGTATGATCCGAAACAGATGCCGGGACAACGGGTGCCAGTGCTGGAATGGCCGTACGTTGAGGGTTTGCGGCTGGATGAAGCCATGCACCCGCTGGCGCTGCTGTGCTTCGGCATGTACAGAGAGACATTGCCGAACCAGGATGGCGCGCCGCTTCGTATTGTGGTGCCGTGGAAGTACGGCTTCAAGAGTGCAAAAGCGATCGTGCGCATCCGTTTCACCGACAGCCAGCCGGTCAACACCTGGAACAAATCGGCGCCCAACGAGTATGGCTTCTACTCGAATGTGAACCCCAACGTGGACCATCCCCGCTGGAGCCAGGGCAAGGAGAGGCGGTTGGGTGAATTCACCAAGCGTCCGACGTTGATGTTCAACGGCTATGATCAGGTGGCGAGTTTGTATAGCGGGATGGATTTGAAGAAAAACTTCTGATTGAGTCAATGAATCATTGAGCCATTTTGTGCGGTGTAATCCCTCAATGTCTCAGTGATTCAATGGCTCAATTTCTTATGATTCGCTGGTTCAAAGTCGGGGTTTTTCTGGGCTGCCTCGGGCCGCTGGCGCGGCTGGCGTGGAAGGCCTATGCGGGCAATCTGGGCGCCAATCCGATTGAGGTGATTACACACTCGACCGGAGACTGGACGCTGATCTTCCTGCTGATCACGTTGGCCATCACTCCTCTGCGAAAGCTGACCGGGCAATTGTGGCTCATCCGTTACCGACGCATGCTGGGCCTGTTCGCCTTCTTCTACGTGGTGCTGCATTTCCTAACCTATATCTGGCTGGACAAATTCTTCGATCTTCATGAAATGCTGGCAGACGTGGCCAAACGGCGCTTTATCACTGTGGGGTTCACCGGATTCGTGCTGCTGATCCCGCTGGCTATCACCTCGACCACTGGCTGGATTCGCCGCCTGGGGGGCAAGCGCTGGAACCAGCTGCACCGGCTGATATACGCCACCGCCATAGCGGGCGTCATCCATTACATCTGGCTGGTAAAAGCCGACCTGCGCAAGCCGCTGGAGTACGCCACGGTGCTGGGAGTCTTGCTTGCCTATCGGTTGGTCGTCTGGGCAGGACCCAAGATTCAGTCCGCACCGATACTCCCGCGTCGACGTGCGGAAGCATCGGAAGGCTAGCCGCAGCCGCTTATTGCGCCCCTCCGGGCTCTCTCTTCCCTCCATCTCGCGCCGCGTCGCGGCTAGCTTCCGATTTCAGTTGTTCTCACTTTCCCTTTTCATTGGACAAACGAAATGAAACGATATAAAAAACAATCGCAGCGCGAGTGCGGATTTGACCACGGCGCAGCTGATCTCCCGAGCGACCCTGTGCTGAACGAAGAACGTCGACGAGCCATTCTCGAGACCTTGCAACACCACGGCCGTGTGCTGGTCAGGGAGTTGGGGCGGCAATTCGATATCTCCCAGGTTACGATTCGCAAGGACCTGGAGATCCTGCATTCCCAGGGACTGCTGCACCGCACCCATGGCGGTGCGCTGCCGGCGCGGCAAAGTGCGCTGGAAGACCTGACGCTGCGGGAGAAGGAAAAACTTCACCACAAGGAAAAGCTGCACATCGCCACGGCAGCGGCGCGCATGGTGCAGCAGAGGCAGGTAGTAATTCTCGATTCCGGTACTACCACGACCGCGGTGGCGCGCGCGTTGCGTAATTCCCAGCAGTTGACAATAATCACCAATGCGGTGAACATCGCAGCCGAGCTGGCTGGTACGGCCGTCGAGGTGATCCTCACCGGCGGCACGCTGCGCAAGAACTCGTTTTCGCTGGTGGGCCCGATTGCGGAGGAGACCTTGCGCCGGCTTAGTGCCGACACCCTGTTCCTGGGCGTGGATGGTTTCGACGTCCAGTACGGACTGAGCACGCCCAACCTGCTGGAAGCCAAGGTGAATCGGGTGATGGTGGAAGTGGCCAAGCGTACCGTGGTGGTGTGTGACTCGAGCAAGTTTGGCCGCCGCAGTTTGTCGTTGATTGTCCCGCCGACAGCGCTGCACGAAGTCATTACCGACCGCGGCATCCCGAAGTCGGACCTGCGCGCGCTTAAGAAAGCCGGCATTGAGGTAACCCTGGTGTGAGCCGGCCGGCTCGGTTCGCCGCGAACAAATCGGTGAAGAAATTCCGACATGCCACGTTTTGACATTACGCTTGCTGGCGAGCTCAACCTCGACCTCATCCTTTACGGCGTGCCCGAGGAAATGCCGCACGAGCAGGAGTTGCTCGCCGACGACATGATGCTGACGCTGGGCGGGTCGTCGTCCATTGTGGCGCACAACCTGGCGGCGCTGGGCAGCCGGGTAGGGTTCGTGGCCAAGATCGGAGAGGATCAACTCGGGCAGATTGCGCTCGATCGCCTGGGGGAGAGCGGCGCGGATGTGTCGAAGGTGTTGCGGGTGAAGGACGGGATCAAGACTGGGCTTACCGTGATTCTGCAGCGCGCGGAATGGCGCAACATGGTGACCTATTCCGGCACAATTTCCGAACTCAGGCTTGAAGATCTGGACTTTGGATACCTCACCGACGCGCGACACTTCCATCTTTCGTCCTTCTATTTGCAAAAGGCGTTGCAACCGCGGGTCCCTGAGCTGTTCAAGAAATTGAAAGCCGCTGGACTGACCATCTCGCTCGACACCAACGATGATCCTGACGGTCTATGGCAGGGCCGATTGTTGGACGTGCTGCGGTATGTTGACGTCTTCCTGCCCAATGATCGCGAGGCGCAGAAGATCACCGGAACCGATGATTTGGAAGCTGCCGTGGAGCGTCTGGCCGCGATCGTTCCCCTGGTGGTGGTCAAACTGGGACGCAAAGGGGCCATGGCACAACGCTGCCAGGAGCGGTTCAACAGTCCGCCCGTGAAAGTGAATGCGGTGGATGCGGTGGGCGCTGGCGACAGCTTCGACGCCGGATTCCTTTCTCAGTACGTGATGGGAGCCGATCTTGAGACCTGCCTGGCTGCCGGGAACCGGGCCGGAGCGCTCTCCACCACCCGGCCGGGCGGCACCGAGGCCTTCCGCGATCGGGAGCATCGGGAGCGGTTCCTGCGGGAAAACAAAATACACGGCAACACAGGACACTAAGCAACCTGACGAACAGCGTTGCCCTCCATGTGACGGCGCGCGGCTGATAATCCTCAGTACAAATCGGACTCTCCGAGGAACTTTTCTCGCCAACTTGTGTTAGAAGAATAAGAAATCCGTTTCTTCCGGGGACGGCCTGAGTTCTACCCGCACTTAATCAAAGGAGCCATGCAGCCGCACGTGCTGCGCCACGCTATGAGGAAATTCTGTCTTGCCTTGGGTCTGCTATCGCTTGCACTTTGCGTCGCTTGCGGGTCAGGAAGTAGTAGCAGTAGCGGCGGCGGGCCGACGCCAATGGGGAACTTCACCAACGCCAGCTTCATCGGGCACTATGCATACACTCTGAGGGGCATTGACTTGAACACTGGCCTCGACTTTCGGGAGTCCGGCGTACTCACCTCCGACGGGAATGGAAACATCACCAGCGGTGAGGACGATTTCCTGGAGTTGAACTCTGGGCCGTCTCCTGACACCATTTCGGGTACGTACACGATTCGCAATGACGGTATCGGTGTGGCCACGGTGAATTTTGGATTGGGTGGGAGCATCACGCTGGCTTTGACCCTGGTGAGTTCCTCCAGGGTCTACGTAACCGAGGTTGATACCTTTGCTACGGCGGCAGGTAGCGCAGTGCAACAGGATACCAATGTCATTTCATTAGTTCCGAGCGGCACTTTTGCCTTCCACATGCACACTGCGAACAGCCAGAGTGGCATAGGGTCGACGGCGAGTGTTGGCGCGTTTACCGTGGCCAGTGGGATCGCAAACGGCACCGAAGACAGCCTCACCCAGGGTGGAGTGGTAACTCCGCTTACCCTGACTGGATCCTTCTTTACCCCCGACGCCGCGGGACGTGGAACAGGAACTATCACCGACAGTGCCCTGCATACGACCAGCTTTACCTACTACGTGGTGAACGCGAGTACAGTGCGTCTCATGGTAAGCGATTTGGGAGTGATAGGCCTGGGCATGGCGGAGGCGCAAACAGGAGCGCCGTTCACAAACGCTTCGTTGACTGGCAGCTACGCCTTTGGCACCCGCGGAGACACGCTTATTTTTGGGACGGATGGGGTTGGTACTGCGGGTCGCTTCACAGCGGACGGGATCGGTGGGATCAGTGCCGGGGCGTTTGATTCGGTGCAGGATGGCACGCCTTCCGGCAATGTCACCTTCACCGGGACTTATAACGCGAACGTGGATGGAAAAGGAGAAGTAACGGCAACGCTGACGCCATCGGTCGGCTCGACGATTCACGAGATCTCCTGGATGGTGAACCCCAACCGGGCGTTCCTGCTGGTGGATGACCCATCGAGAGTAGAAGATGGCTCGGCTGACACGCAGCAAGCCATCACCTACGCGAATTCCACGCTGACCGGTCAGTTCGCCTTCTTCATGCACGGGTACACGACCACGCCGGCGACGTTCGACCGCAACGGCACGCTGATACCCAATGGCAATGGCGGTATGACACTGACCTACTTCCTGAATAACACCGGCGCTGTTACTACGACTCCCATCAGTCTTACCGGGACGTATGCGGTGACGAGCACCGTAACCGGACGATACACGGGGAGTGTCAACACCCTCTCCAATAACCTCGTTTTCTACATGATCTCCGGCAACGACGGCTACGTTTTGCAGGCCGATACCGGCACGGAGATTGACGGGAACATGAGCAAGCAGCCGTAGCTGTGGATGCGGGCGGGCGAAAGCCCGCCCTACGACAGCGGCGCGGCAATCGATCTGCTATGGCTTGATCCTCGCGTCAGCTTTCAGCGCTCCTGGTAACGGCGGTTGCGGCTGGGCGTGAAGCGCGTGTCTATTTCGCCGGTCACGGCTATCGAGAAAGTCTTCTCGAAGGGCAATCCTTCAATTCCATCAGCGTTCACGTGGATCTGGAATTGACCTGCCCGCGTGAAGGTGTGGCTGACGGAAGCACCATCGGCAGTGGTGCCATCCCCAAAATCCCAGTGATAGGCAAGCGCCGCCGCGCCACTGGCGTCGGCTTCCGCGGAAAAGCCAACGGTCTGCCCGAGTTCGGCGTTTTGAGGAGCATGGACTTGCACCGACGGTGCACCCGGCGCCACGGAAGCCTGCACAATCTTAAGTACTCTCACGGAACGTGGCGGCAGGTTTAAGGAAATGACGTCGAGGTTCTCGCTGGTCGGCTGAGCGGAAGCAAAAACATCAAACACCTGGTTGGGCCCGTGAACTGGCAATGGGAGACTAGCCAGCGCGATGTCATGCTTGCGCTCTTTCTCCGTCCAGTTGAACACCGCCAGAATTGCCTGACGACGACTCTCCTGCAACAGGAACACGCTGGGCATTCCATCTTCGGGAAGGTAGGTCATCAGGTCGAGCGGAACCGCTGCCTTGCCCAGGCGGGCCATGTTGATCAGGTCCTGATTCTCGACCAGCGCCACGCGGTCCGGGTCCTGGTAGAGAGTGGGGAGGTCGTCGCCAATTTCGAACATGCCTCCGGACACCGCGGCTAGAGAGATTGCGACTTTGGCTTCATCGAGCGTGAGAGGACGCTTGCCGCCGTGCCACTCCTGCTCGACGACAGTCTGCCGAGAAACCGAGAATGCGTCCGGATCGTTGATGTAGAAGTTGCGATTCATGTAGTAGCGCGCGGCGATGGCGGGCGCAGCTTCGCGGTAGGCCTCGAAGGTGTGCCCGGTGTCTACGGAAATCCGCCCGGTGTCCACCAAGCCCACCGGGTTCAGCATGGGGCTACCGTCTTTGTCGAGCAGCACGTCTTCGCCAACGGCCTCGCGGATAATCTTCAACCCGATGCGCTGAGCCTCAAGCGCGGTGGTGTGTGGAACGTGGTAGTAGCCCTCGATGGCGGAGTCTTCCATGAAATCCAGCTTGATGTAGCGGATGCCCCAGTCCTTGGTGAGCGTAGTGTAAGTTTTGCGCAAATAATCCTGAGCGCCCGGATTGGTCGAGTCGAGAATGTAGAGTTTATCCTGATGGGTAACGAAGCCGGCGTGAATGGGCTGGCCGTCCGCGTTTGCCACCAGCCAGTCCTTGTGATTTTGAAAGACCCACGAGCGCTCGGAAACCTCGAACGGAGCTGTCCAGACTCCGGGGGTAAGCCCTAGCGCACGAATTTTCTCCTCCAAAGCCTTCATGCCGTCGGGAAACAGCGCCGCGTCGGGAGTTGTGTACTCGCCGCGCGCGTACTGGTAGCCCTCATCAATGTGGAAGAAGTTGTAGCCGAGGTGCCTCAGGTGCTCCGCCAGGAACTGTGCGTTGGTGAGCGCCGTCCCCTGGTTCAGGGCGAAGTAGTATGCGGTCCAACTCCACCAGCCCATGGCGGAGGGTGCGCTCACCCGGGCGTGGTGCAAGTCGCGGACGAGGGCGCCGTAGGTTTCGAGCTGGTGGTGATAATCCGAACCGATGCTGATGAGGATCCGTTCCGAGTCCAGGCCCTCTCCCGGTGCGACCGGCAGGCTGAGTTCGATCTGGTCCTCCTTGGGTGCGCCCTCGAGCGAGTTCTCTTTCGCCAGCTCGGTAGTCCCGGTGGAATCGACTTCATAAGCAGTGATCTTAGGCCCGGCCACATTTTCCACGTGCAAACGCAGCACGGTGAGCCATTTTTCCGAGGTCAGCGCCCCGAGGAACAGACTGTGCTTGCTGTCGCGGTTATAGATGAGCTGGCTGCCGACGCCGCGATGCGTGCCGTTGGGGGCGGATGCGAGGTCGTGGATGACCAGGCTGGGGCGGTCTTCGCTGAAGCTGTCAGAAAGGACGCGATCGGCAACCTCCTGCCCGCCCAGCTCGATGAGCTTGCCAACCGCCTCCACCGGCCGAATCGTCTGCACCGTGATGGGACTGCCGGTGGTGTTAGCGACGCGGACGACTGCATCCACATAAGCAGGTTGCGCGTGCAAACGCAGCGTGCAAAGCAGATCGGGCTGGCCACTTAACCCAGTGTTACGAATGGTCAGTTGCCGGCCAGCGCCGGAGCCGTCAGTGAAAGCAGCGGATGTCACCTCGTGCCGGGGATAATCGCTCGATCGCAACCAATGGTGGTCCACCAGCGCTGCCACGCGAGCCCAGAGCTGCCCCTCTCCTGACCGCCCGGATACGTGGTAGGAACCGTCCGACGGTTGGGCCGAAACCTCCAGCTCTGTATTGCTGAGCTCGGTCCTGGCTGCGGGCTCACTGGCCGGAACGGCTGCAGCGATGCCGCCAAGCAGGAGAAAAAAGCAACCTGCAGCGGCCAAAGTGACTGAATGTATTAGCTTTCGCGGAGTTTCCATTGCTTACGTTCCTCCTGAACTGCGGGGAGAGCGGAGGGCCTATTGAAGCTAAGCTCTTAGCTGCTAGCTCTTAGCTCTTGGCTCGCAGCAACAAAGGGCATGGCCGCAGGGCATACCCTTAATTTTCTCGGTACTCGGTACTAGGCACTAACTTGCCAAACGGTGTCGAGCACCGTGCCGTCCACCCACTTCACAACCGCGACTGGACGATCACCTAGCTTCGGACGGGTGGGCTTGCCTCCGCAGATGCGCTCGACTTCCGCTTTGATGTCTTGGATAGGGCGAATTGGCAGCTTCGAGCCTTTCACCGCATCCAGCAGGTCCTTGCGCAGCGGGTTGATGGCGATTCCCCGCTCCGTTACCACCACATCAATCAGTTCCCCGGGGCCGGTCAGCGTAGTCACTTCATCCACAATCACCGGAATGCGGTCACGGAAGGAAGGCACGGCTAGAATGGTGCATCCCGCGGCCAGGCAGTTCTGCCATCCGCCAATGCCGTGCAGCAGACGGCCGTCGGAGTGGGTGACTACATTACCGTTGAAGTTCACGTCCACTTCGGTTGCGCCCAACACCACGGCGTCGACCATGGAGGCGAAGCTTCCCTTGCCGTGATAGTTGTACGAGGTAAACGGCGAGGTCGGTACATGCCGCGGATCGCCGGCAATGGACTTTACCGCATCCAGGTCGAACGTCTGGCCGTCGAGAATGTAGTCGGTGAGCCCTTCTTGCAAGAGATCGACCAGGTACTTGGTGGATCCGCCGCGCACGAAACGGGCCTTCACGCCATCTTCTTTCATCATGCGGCGTAGATAGTCTACGAAAGCCAGGGCGATTCCGCCCGCGCCCGCCTGGAAGGAGAAGCCGTTCTTCATGATGCCGGCGTCGCGCAGGAAGCGGGCCACAAATTCGGCGATGCGCAGCCGGTCGGGGGAACGCGTGATCTGGGTGGTGCCGGAAACAATCTTCGCGGGATCGCCGATGGATTCGACCTCGACCACGGCGTCGACGTTGTTGCCCTGGATCTGCCAGGGAATGCAGGGGAACGGCACCAGGTTGTCGGTGACCACGATGACATGGTCGGCATACATGGAATCCGCCAACGCAAAGCCCAGCGATCCGCAGGCGGATTTTCCGTGCGAGCCATCGGCATCGCCGAAGGTATCGGCTGTGGGCGCAGCGATCACCGCGATGTCGATGTGAACTTCTCCATCCTGGATGGCCTGCCAGCGGCCGCCATGCGAGCGCAGTACACCCATGCCGCGCATCTTGCCCTGGGTGCAGTAGTCGCCCAGGGGGCCATTCATGCTGCCTTCAATGTGGTGAATGACGCCCCTCTCCATGAGTGCAATCGCACTCTGCTGCGAAGGAAAAGACGCACTGGGAAACCACATCAGGTCTTTGACGCCGATTCTTGCCGCCGCCTCGAGCATCATCAGCGCAACGCGATCACCATCACGCAGGTGATGATGATTGGAAATCACCATGCCGTCGTGCAGGCCACAATTGCGCAACGCGGTTTCGAGGTCGGGAACGCGCTTGTCGCCGCTGTCGGGATAGTCCTTATTGGAGCGGATGGGAGGGGCTTGCTTGCGGCCGCGCGGTTGGTACTTGCCGACTCCGATGTAGGGAATCTGCGGCTTGCCGTTGACCATGGTGGGGACGCTGCGTCCCGCGGCATTCTGCGCTAGTTCAACTCGTTCTGGCATCAGGATTCCAGTAATGATGCGCACTCAACGCGCGATCTGTGCCCTCGCCAAGAGCGCGAGGGCGTCCGCGCAGTGCGCTCCGGTCCTTCGCGCGCAAAAACAGCGCGCTCAGGATGACAACACTTTAAGAATTCACCTTCCCCATTGCCTTCGCGCGTGCCACCAGTTTCAAGGCGCGCTGCACTACCGGCGGATCAATCATCTTCGAACCCAGGCTCACCACGCCCAGTCCACGCTGCTGGGCATCCTCGAAGGCAGCAACAATCTTCTGGGCTTTGTCGATTTCCGCCTGCGACGGAGTGAACGCCTCATGAATCACCGGAATCTGCGATGGATGGATGCAGCCCATGCCTTCGAATCCCAGCGCGCGGGAATTTTCTCCCCAGTGGCGCAGGCCGTCCAGGTCGCCGACATCGCCGAAGACCGAATCGATGGCCTGCAAGCCCAGTGCCTTGGCCGCGTTCACCAAGCGAGTGCGCGCGTACAGAGATTCGCCGCCCTCCCGGGTCTTTACCACACCCATGTCCGCGGTGTAATCCTCCAAGCCGATCGTTAACGCAACCACGTTCGGACTGGCGGCGGCAATCGGCATCGCATACTCGATCCCGAGCGCCGATTCAAGAATCGGCATGAGCCAGATGGGACGATTGATGCCGCTGCGAGCCTTTAGCTCGACAATCATGCGATCGATTTCCGCGACCTGCTCAGGGCGTTCGACTTTGGGGATCAGCACCAAGTCCGGCGCTTCGGGAATGATCTCGACCAGGTCTTCCAGCCCGAGGGGCAACTGGTTGATGCGCACCATGCGTTCACACGCGCCGAAGTCGACCGCACGCAGGGTGTTGCGCACCAGGATGCGCGCCGCGTCTTTCTCGCCGTGGTGCACCGAATCCTCAAGATCGAGAATGATAGCGTCGGGCCCGTGCAGGCTGGCGTTGATGAAGTACTTGGGCTCGGAGCCGGGGAGATACAATCGCGACCGGCGGAGACGATCGCGCGCCGAAGGCTCGGGCAGCACAACCTTGTCGGGCAGCGATTTCTGGCCAGAGGCCAGACCCGCACGCTTGGCAGCGGTCTCGATGCGGGCGGAAATCACGAACGGCAAAGCGCCTTCGTCGTGTACCGCCACCCGGGCGTGTTTTACCCCGAGACCTTCCAGCGTCTGCCGTGTCTGCGTCAGGATGGAATTGCCGTAGTAAGGAGCAACGCGAGACTCGAGCGTGATCTCCAGGCCGCCGCCCTCGCGCGGCTCGATAGCCACGTGCAGGTCGGAGCGGATGTCCTTGCCGTAGTGACCGGCTTCGGCGGCGCGTACTTTGGTTCCTGTCGAGGGCATAGAGTTTCTTGCTCACCCGCAATGCGGAGGGCGAGACGCCGACGCTACTTACTTAAGTTTGGCCAGGATGGCGTCTGTCATCTGCACCGTGCTGGCTGCGCCCTGGCTGATCGACTTCGCGCCTCCTGAGATGCGCATCATGTCGTAGGTACGCACCTTGCCTTCCTTGACCACGGCGGCAACAGCGTTCCGAATGCGATCGCCTTTGTCGCGCTCGCCTACGTGGTCCACCATCATAGCTGCTGACAGGATCATGGCAATGGGATTCACGATCGGCGGATTCAGCTCCGCGTATTTCGGGGCTGAACCGTGGGTCGGCTCGAACACTGCGACATCATCCCCGATGTTGCCCGAAGCGGCGAAACCCAAGCCACCAACGAGGCCTGCGAAGGCATCGGAAAGAATGTCGCCAAACAGATTTGAAGCCACAATCACGTTGTACTCTTCGGGATTTTTGTTCAGCCACATCAGCTGCGCGTCAATGTTAGTAGACCAGAGCGCGATGCCGGGATAATTCTTCGCCACTTCCTTGGCGGTTTCTTCCATCATGCCGGAAGTTTCGCGAACCACATTGGGCTTCTCGCAGATGGTCACACCTTTAAAGCCGCGCTTCTTGGCGTACTCGAATGCCGCAGTGACGATGCGTTTGGCGGCCGGACGTGTGATGATGCGGCAACTCACCGCGAGGTCTGGCCCGGGAATATTGGAAAAATTCTTGAACTTGGGATGGCTGTTGAGGGCAGCGCGGACGTTGTCCGGGGGATTGGTCCACTCGATGCCGGCGTACATGCCCTCGGTGCCCTGGCGGAAGATGGTGGTGTCAATCTTGGGCTCGTCGAAGCCGCCGTCTGTGCGTTTGCGAATGTAATTCAGAGGATTGCCAATGAAACCAATGCAGGGACGCTGGCAGATATCGAGATTGAACCTCTGCCGCATGGTCACGATCGGGCTGTAGTAGACGTAACCTTTGCCACGCAGTTCGGGCTTGAGCTCGGCTTGAGCTTCCTTGTTGGGCTTCGAGGTAATGGCGCCGAACAGGCCCAGCTTGTGCTTGGTCAGCAACTCGATGGTGCGGTCGGGCAGCGCATTGCCCTGCTGGCACCAGCAGTCCCAACCAATGTCGGCGTGAATGTATTCGGCGTCGAACCCGACAGCCTTCAGAACCCGGATGGACTCGGGTAAGACCTGATTGCCGATGCCGTCTCCGGGCATCGAGACAACGGTATGCTTTGCCATGATTGCGATTCTCCTAAGAAAAAAAGCTTTTCGCCACAGAGGACGCGGAGGACACAGAGGTAACTTGGGTCTTGCTTGTCTATCTTCTTCTGCGTCCTCTGTGGCTAAATTCTTACGCCAGCCCCAATCGCTTCGCGACCAGGTTTTCCACTCCCTCTGCGATTACCAGCGACTGCGGCACACTGCCTAGCGCGGGGAAGGCAAATTTCTCACCGCGCCAGTCGATAACGCCGGAAGTGAAGTCGATGTTGATTTCATCTCCGGGAATGATCGTCTTATCTTTCGCCGCGATCTCCTTTGCGAACTGCTCGCGCAACCGCTTCACCAGTTCCGGGACTTCCACGCACAGGAACCCATTGTTATACGCGTTGCGCAGATAAGTTTGCGAGAAGCTGGCCGCGATGACCAGCGGAATGCCCTTGGCCTTGAGGCAAGTCACCGCCTGCTCGCGGCTGGAGCCGGTGCCGAAGTTGAATCCGCTGACAATGACATCGCCGGCCTGAGTTCTGGCCGCAAACTGCGGATCATAATTCTCCATCACTACCTTGGCCATCATTTCGCGCGTCATGTCGTCGCGGTAAGTGTAGTCCTTTCCATAAATGGCATCGGTATTGACATTGTCTTGCGGCATGAACACCAGCCGTCCGCGCACCCGCTCGGGGAAGCCCGGCAGGATTTCAACTTTTTCAGCGGCTGCCCCGGTGGCAAATTCTCTATAGCTCCGCGCTGGAGCGCGATCCGCCATCTGATAAGGGCCGCGGATGTAGCCCGCGACCGCAGAGGCCGCGACCACCTCTGGGCTGGCCAGGTAGCACTTGGCATCACGTGATCCCATGCGGCCTTTGAAGTTGCGGTTGGTGGCCGAGATGCCGACCTCGCCCGGTTCGAGCAACCCGACGCCAAGACCAATGCACGGGCCACAGCCCGCGGGCAGAGGATTGGCGCCCGCGTCGAGCAGAGTCTGCCAAATTCCTCTACGCTCGGCTTCCTGCTGCACCCACTGGCTGGCTGCCCCCAGGTAGAACTTCACGCCCGGCGCGACCTTCTTGCCTTGCAGGACGTCGGCTGCCGCTGCGAGATCTTCCACGCGTGAGTTTACGCACGACACCAGATAAGCCTTCTGAATCGCGACGTGCTGCTTCTCGATTTCGGCGAGCGAGGCCATCACCTGCACCGTGTCGGGCCCGGAGACGTGCGGCGTGACCTGGTTGAGGTCGAGGGTGATGCGGGCGGCGTAGGCAGCGTCAGCATCGGGTTGCGGCGGGCTCTTCGTCCAGCTTTCGATGTCGTTTTCCGTGAACCGCTCTACGCCGGATGCCTTCAGCCGTTGATGAACGCCTTTCAAGTAACTGATGGTGACGGCGTCCACGGGAAACCAGCCCACCAGCGGGCCCCATTCGGTGGTCATATTGGAGATGGAAAGGCGCGCGTCCATGGACAAGCTGGCAACGCCGGGCCCAGTAAATTCCACGGCAGCATTGAGGACTTCGTCGTGGTTGTAGAGACCACAAAGAGTGATGATGACGTCTTTTCCGGTCGCACCTGCAGCGAGCTTGCCTTCGAACACAACCTGCACCGAGCGCGGAATCTGCCACCAGAATTCGCCCGTCGCCCACACCGCGGCAGCGTCGGTGCGCACGATCGGCGTGCCAACCGCCCCCAGGGCGCCATACATGTTGGAATGAGAGTCGGAGGCCACTACGAATGAGCCAGGGACAACGTATCCGCGCTCCACCATGATCTGATGGCCGATACCGGAACCGGCGGGATAGAAATCGATGCCGTGTTCCTTGGCAAAGGCTTCGATGGCACGATACTTCTTCAGGTTGGCGTCGTCTCGGTTCTGGATGTCGTGATCGAGGGTGAACACGATTTGTTGGGAGTTGTGGACTTTCTTAGCGCCGATGGCCTTGAACTTGCTCATGACCGCAGAAGTATTGTCATGGGTCATGACGCGGTGCGGGCGGATAGAGACGAAGTCTCCGGTGCGGAGAGGGCGCTTGGGGCCCTCGGCAAGATGCGTCTGCGCGATTTTTTCAACGATGGTCTGGGGCATATGGTTCCTAGCGCGTACCGCCTGGTGGCCGCCGGGACGCCGGGCGCTATTTTTTCCGCTTTGACTTAGACTTCGGTTTCGATCTTCCGGCTGCTCGCTTCGTGCGCACATCCGCTTTCATCAGCGCCATGAGTTTCGATACCGAGCTTATTTTGTCCAGGTTCCAGATGGCGTCTTTCAGTTTCTTCTGCGCGCCCTTCGACAGTACGCCTTCCGCCAGCGCGGCGTACTTCTCCTCAATTTCCGCATCGCTCAGAGGATTCCGCGGGTCGCCCTTGGGGTAGTCGAGTTGCTTGCTGAACGTGCGGCCGTCGGTCGTTGTGATGTTGACGATCACCCGTTGCAACGCGGGAAAAACTTTCTCGATCTCGGGATCGGCGACCACCTCGACCTTCTTCAACTGGGCGCGGATGGTCGGGTCCATGATCTTCTCCATGGTGAACTGCACCGGCGTCACCTGGCGTTCCGCGAGGGCAGCCGCAATCACATAGGGCAGCGAGTGGTCCGCCGTTTCTTTGGTGTGCGGATCGTACTTGCTGGGGTCGGACAAAATATCGGCTGCGCGGGCCAGCGAACGGATCTGGATCTTCACCACATTCTCGGGACGCAGGTCGTTATCCTTGACCAAGTCGAGCACCGCGGAGATCGGTGCGTGGGTCAGAGCCTCGGTCGGGAAAAACTTCATGCCACATTGGGTGATGCGCCAGGACTCGCCCAGCCCATCGGTCAGCAGGTTCAGTTTCCAATCCGGGCCGAAGCAGTGCGTTAGTCCTTCTTTGCCGTCGACCACGTGCTCGGGACCGGTGTAGCCCTTCTCGGCCATCAGCGCTGCGAGCACGCCGCTTTGCGTGGCCATGGGATCAACGGTGTTCTTCATCATGGTCAGCTTCCCGGCGGTGACCGCGCCCAGCGTAGCCTGGCGACTGGCCGAGATACCGATGGCATGCTGAATCTGGTCCCAGGGAAGACGTAGCACCCGCCCGGCGACGATCGGCGAAACGAATGCGGTCAGCGTAGCGTGGTGCCAGCCACGTTCGCGAATCCCCGGGAAGGCAGCTTCGCAGAAACGCATCTCGAATTCGTGGCCCAGGACCAGGCCAACAATCAGTTCTTTGCCGTTGCTTTTGGCGCGCTCACAACCGGCCAGAGCGGCCGGGAAAATGTCGGAGGGATGCGACGGATCCTGCTTCCAGTAAATGTCGTTGTAATCCATGCAGCGGATCATGAGGCCGTTGGCCAGCGAGGCGGAGACGGCATCAATGCGCTTACCGGTGCCGATGACAGTGGCGAGGCCGCGCCCGGCAATTTCGTCGAGCACCTCGAGAGCGATTTTTACGTCGTGCTGCTGGTATCCGCCCAGCGCACAGCCGACTGAATCGAGCAGGAAGCGTTTGGCCTGGTACACCGCCTCGGGCGAGAGCTGGGGGTATTCGAGCCCGGCGGCCCAGCGTGACATTTTCGCGGTGATCGTCTCTTTGGTTACAGCAGTCTCTTTAGCGGACAAGTTGTCTCCTGAATCAGGCGCTGTGGCCGTGGTTACGACCCTTCTTTCTTTTGTCCCTTCCGGGGCTCACTCACGTGTGCTCGACGACCCACGGCTTGCGCCGTGGGCTTCATTCTTTCGCCGCTTCGCGGCTCACCACAGGCGCACGACCTGCAGCTTCCGTCCCGCTACCTGCTACTTCACTTTCACGTTCTTCGGATTCTTGAACGGTAGATAGGCCATGAAGTCGGCATGGTGCACGATGTACGCCTCAGTCGAGCGCTTCACCAGATCTCCTTCCGCAGCATGGGCGGCGATGATGTGGCAAACTTCGTCGGGCACACCGCACTCCAGAGCCAAGGCCACTCCGGTGAAGGGATGGCGTAAGGCTTCGCCGCGTTCGCTCTGGCGGCTCTTGCCTCCGGGGCCGAGTTCGTACTCGAGCAACTTGCCAACGTCGGCGAGAATGGCGCCGGCGACCACCGTGTCCATTTTGATCGGCAGCGCACGCCCCATGAACTCCTGCATGGCTTCGGCGCTCTGGCGGGCAATGTGCACCACGCAGCGCTTATGCTCCATGAAAGTAATGGGGCAGTTGGGAATCAGCAGCGTGAACGGAATGTGGTTCAGGTCATCGGGCTTCAGGGGACTGCGCTCCAGCGCCTTGATCCAGGTCTGGGTGACTTGCTCGCGCAATTTCGGGTTCTCGATCCACTGGATCTCGGGCCACAACCGGCCAACTGCTTCACGCATGCTTGCGACCTCCCTCCGAAAACTATCTAGCTTATCGTGAGGGCGGAGGGGGCGTCGAGGGGGCCCGCCAGAGGGTGCGCTGGAAGAGCTGGGGCGGCCCCAGGAGGGTAATTGCAGAGGCAGTTGGCATGCGACCCTATAATGTCCCAGAGGCACAGCTGGCCGTTTCGTGGTTTGCCATGGGTTGGGTGTGTCGCTATTGCAAGTTCTCGGAGCTGTGGCGTTCGAAAATCATCATGATGCCGAGCAAAGCAATTTTGGCCATGTTCTTGAGCGCCTGCCTGGCGGGGCTGGCAGTGGGGCAACAAGGGGCTGCCACCGGGCCACCCCTGGCTGTCCGGACGACTACGTTGCCCAAAGCGTTCCTGCGTCAGCCGTTCCGGTTTCAGTTACAGGCGGAGGGCGGGATCGCCCCTTTGAAGTGGGAGGTCACCGATGGCGCGCTGCCGGGCGGCGTTGGGCTGAGTAAGGATGGAATGCTGAGCGGCGCTCCCTCGGCGCCGGGGGAATTCCACTTCACGGTCACTGTCACCGACAGCGGCCGCCCCGCGTACCAGAGAAGCCAGGCCCTGACGTTGCTGGTAGTGAGCCCGCTGTTCGTCGAGTGGAGTCGGTATCCCCGGATCACGGGCCAAAGAATCGAAGGCGCAATCAAGGCCTCCAATGACACCGCCCAAGATTTTGATCTAACAGTGATCGTGGTGGCCGTGAACGAGACCGGGCGCGCCACAGCGCTCGGATACCAGCATTTCAAGCTGAAGAAGAACGCACGCGAGTTCGAGATTGCGTTCGGAGAGACCTTGCCCTATGGCACCTACGAGGTGAACGTGGATGCGGTCGCCGAGGTGGCTCCCATCAATCAGATCTACCGCGCGCGCCTGGTGACGAAAGAGAAGCTGCAGGTGAAGCAGGGGCCGTAACGGAGCGGCTAGTGGTCAGCGAGCCACGATCGGGGGAGGAGAGGATGTATGAGGCCGCGCTGACCACCCAGCCACCGCAAGAAAATAAGAGTCCCGAGGTGGTGTTACGCTCATTCCTCTCGGCCAGTAGCTCGCTTTAGACCCTTGCCGACCTGTCTGCGTCGCTTCCTTGCGGGTTACGACGCGCGATCGTTGCTCGGGCTCCGGGCTCACCGCCAACCGGACAAACCAGCGTAACGCCTCGGGACTCTATCTTGCCTTCAACAAATCTTCCTGTTCTCCTCGACCAGCGCTTTGCTATAGACCCTCACTCGCCCTCCCTCCATCATCTTGCGATGTGGAGAGTGACTACGCTCGAGCCCCGGACGCCGCGCCAACCGGAAAAACTTCAGAAGCTGTCAAAGAACGAGTATGTTTTTACTCTTTCCATTCTTCGAGTCAACAAAAACAGTGCGGCTGTATCTATCCACAAATCAATCGAGTGCAGCTGGTTCACAGGCATATGAACCGAAACTGGTGCAGCGCCAGGCCGGCATCGCTGCGGGGCGACCAGCCGGGGCGCGGTTTTTCGAAGCAACGAAATTCTGGGAGCGGAAGAATCGGCTGCGGCACCGGTGCCAACCATTGTGAATATCGCGGAGAAAATCGCTCCCATCGCGGAGATACGCCTGATGAGCAAAGCATCGATTCGAGGACGCACCAGCTATAATTCCCGTGGACCTTTTCCATCTGCTCACATTTCGAGGAGGCATTCATGTCTGAAGCCATTCCCGAGAAATACCGCGATCTGTTCAACAAGCGCGCCTTTGCCAGCCTGGCCACCATCATGCCCGATGGCCGTCCGCAGGTGACACCAGTGTGGTGCGACTTTGATGGCTCGCACGTAATAATCAATTCCGCCAAGGGCCGCCAGAAGGATCGCAACCTGCGCCGTGATCCGCGAGTGGCTCTGGCCATCATCGATCCTGACAATCCCTACCGTTACCTGGAAATTCGCGGCCGAGTGGTAGAGATCACGGAGGAGGGCGCCCTGCAGCACATCGACAAGATGGCGAAGAAGTATCTGGATGCGGACAAGTATCCCTACGGGCAGCCCGGAGAGGTGCGGGTGCTGTACAAGATCCAACCCGAACACGCCAGCATGATGGGGTAGGCATAGCCAAGTCCGACGGCGAGAATCCCAGGAGCTACCATTCAGACCTACAACCTGTGCCTGCTCGGATTCGGTAATGTGAACCGGACCTTGGTTCGCCTGCTCCGTGACAAGCAACCAGAGCTCGCGGCAAAAGGCATCGCCTGGCGCGTGACCGGCGTGGCTACGCGAAGGCTGGGTTGGATTGCGGATCCCGAAGGACTGAACGTTTCTGACTGGGTAGGTGAGCCATCGGCCGCTGCCCGGGCGGGAGTGCCTGCGCCTCGCAATACCGGCGAGTGGCTGCGAGCCGCGCGGTGCGACGTGCTGTTTGAGGCCACGTCTCTAAATCCCGCGACCGGCCAGCCAGCCATCGATCACATCCGCGCTGCCCTCGAGGTGGGAGCGCATGCCATCACCGCCAATAAAGGCCCCATCGTTCATGCCTACGAGGAATTGCGCGCGCTGGCTGCAGCTAAGGGCAAACGGTTCCTGTTCGAATCCACGGTGATGGACGGAGTACCGATCTTCTCGATGTTCCGGGACAGTCTGCCGGCGATCCAGCTGCGCGGCTTTCATGGGATTCTTAACTCCACCACCAACGTGATTCTCAGCGGTATGGAGGAAGGGCTCACGTTCGAGCAGGCACTGCAGAAGGCCCAGGAGATCGGCGTCGCGGAAACCGATGCCAGTCACGATATTGAGGGTTGGGATGCGGCAGTGAAGGTGGCTGCGCTGGTCACGGTGCTGATGGAAACGCGAATTGCGCTCACCGACATCCAACGCCAAGGAATCGGCGGCCTGACGGGCGAAAAGGTGCGTGCCGCTCGCGCCGAAGGCAGGCCCTACAAATTGGTGTGCCGCGCCCGCCGCGATGGGAATACAGTGAAGGCTAGCGTCCGCCCGGAGCACGTGCCGTTGAGCGACCCCATGGCGTGGGTCGCGGGAACCTCGTCCATCGTGTATTTTGAGACGGACATTTTTCCCGGGCTGGCGATTACCGAGAACCATCCGGGAGTGGACGCAACCGCCTACGGCATGCTGGCTGATTTTGTCAGGGCAGTGACGGGCTGAAGCAAGCTGGCCCCTAATAAGGAAACACTGGAAAGCGGACAAGGACTCTTATGCTGACTACGCAAAGTGCTGTGACTACGACACTGGATCTCACCTGGATCCGTTCCCAATTCCCTTCTCTGGCGGAGACAGTCAACGGGTATCCCGTGGTATTTCTGGACGGTCCCGGCGGCACCCAGGTCCCGCAGCGAGTGATTTCAGCGATCAGCGATTACCTGAAGCACTCCAACGCCAATACCAATGGCGCCTATGCCACCAGTTACCGGACGAACGCAGTGCTCGACGAAGCCCGCGCGGCCATGGCCGACCTGCTGGGCTGTGACGCGGATGAAATCGTCTTTGGCCCCAACATGACCACGTTGACCTTCGCCATGAGCCGGGCTATCGGGCGCGAATTAGGGCCGGGCAATGAGATCGTCCTGACCCAACTCGATCACGACGCCAACGTTTCGCCCTGGCGCGCGCTGCAGGAGACCGGCGCCACGGTGCGGTTCGTGGACGTGAATGAGGCCGATTGCACCCTCAACATGGCTGACATGGCCCGCAAAGTGACCGGCCATACCCGGCTGGTGGCGGCGGGATACGCGTCAAATGCAGTCGGCACTGTTAATCCAGTGAAAGAAATCGTGCGCATTGCCCACGCGTCCGGGGCGATGGCATACATCGACGCTGTCCACTATGCGCCCCACGGGCCGATTGATGTCCGCGCGCTGGATTGCGATTTCCTGGTTTGCTCCACCTACAAGTTCTTCGGGCCGCACATGGGCGTGCTCTACGGCAAGCGCGAGCACCTGAAGCGGCTGCAGCCCTACAAAGTACGAGCGAACACGAACGCAATTCCCAATCGCTGGGAATGGGGCACACTCAACCACGAATGCATTGCCGGAATTACGGCGTGCGTGGAGTATCTGGCCGATCTCGGGCGGCGCGTGGACCCGGCAGCGGGCACCAGGCGGGCCGCCGTGCTGGCCGCCTACTCAGCGATCCAGTCCTACGAGCGTGGACTGTGCGAGCGCCTGGTGAGTGGGTTGCTGAAAATTACCGGGCTGACGCTCTACGGCATTCGCGACGCTGCACGCTTCGAGCAACGTTGTCCGACGGTGGCGGTGCGCATCCAGGGACACACGCCGCTGGAACTTGCCACCAAGCTGGGAGAGCGCGGCTTTTTCACCTGGGACGGGAACTATTACGCGCTGAACCTAACCGAGCGCCTTGATGTGGAAAAGGACGGTGGGTTCCTGCGCATTGGCTTGGCGCACTACAACACGGCGGAAGAGGTGGATCGATTGCTGGCGGCGCTTGCAGAGATTGTCAGTTAAGTCCGCGGGTGTTCGGGCCGGAGAACCCTCGTCGGCTCGATCAATCCTGATCAGATGCGATCGCATGCCCGAAGTTTTTTGCAAAGTTTTTACATTTTCGCGACATACCCTTCGCGCCATCCCTATACAAGCCTTCCTCATATCCACGACGTTTACCAATGAGGAGCGATGGCATGAAATATCTGGTTCTCCCACTCTTGCTCACACTGTTCGTTTTCGCACAGGCTTTTGGCCAAACCCCTGTGCCCGTGCAGTTATTCGCGTTTTCCTGCCAAGGAAGCGGTCAGCTCAAGAGCTGCCCCAACGGCGGCAATCCTGACAGAGTCATCCAGGCTTCCGACGGCAATTTCTACGGCTTGTCTTTAGCCAGTTCAGTCGGCACTTCGAACCCCCAGGGCGGATCACTGTTCAAGATCACTCCCGGCGGGCAATTCACACTGCTGCACACATTTCGTCCGGGCGTAAACAAGAACTTCCCGGGAGGAACCCAGCCGGGCGAAATGGTCGAAGGCGCGGACGGGAACCTATACGGCACCACCGTTTTCGGGGGCACGCACAGTGCTGGCGTCCTGTTTCGTATCGCCAAGAACGGCGCTGGATTCAGGGTTCTGCACACGTTCTGCTCGGCGGCGGGGTGCGCCGACGGCTCCAATCCTGTGGGTGTGACCGCCGCCACCGATGGCAACATCTATGGCGTCACCGCTACAGGAGGAAGCAACAGCGGTTGCCCGCTTAGCAACGGATGCGGCACGATCTTTAAGGTCACGGTGGCCACTGGCTCGTTCAGGGTGATTCATTCCCTGGGAGGGCCCACCGAAGGCTTCCAGCCCACCCGTTTCATCCAGGCGTCCGATGGAAACTTCTACGGCAGTGACGAAGGATTTAACACCGACGGCAACGTCTACAAGGTTACTCCGGCGGGCAGGTTCTCCATCGTCACCCACATCGAACAGCTTTCCATTCCGCTCACTCCTCTTACCCAGGGCACAAACGGTAATCTTTTTGGCTTGACCACTCCGGCGTTCCGCAGCATTCAGGCCTTGTTTGAGGTCGGACTCGACGGCAGCAACTTCCAAACGTTTCCCGACATAACACTCTCTAACAGCCTTAACGGAAGCCGGTTATTGTTGGCCAGCGACGGGAACTTCTGGAGCACTCAGGGGAATGGCGGGCAGAGCAACGACGGCACTATTGTGCAGGTTTCTGCGAATGATGGCAGCGTGCTGCAGACCATCTCTTTCAGTGGCACGAACGGCGCGTTCCCGCAGTCGGAACTAATCCAGGCAGCGGACGGGAGCCTCGTCGGAGCAACGTTTGGCGGCGGTACGGTGTCGCAGGGTGTGCCGGATGGCGTGGTATTCACTCTGGACGCGAATCTTCCACCCCCGATTCACTGATCGCAGAAGCAAGGTACTGGGGCGGCCCGTTAGGTCTTAGTCGTCGGGCTGAGCTCCAGTACCTTGTCTCCCTTTCCTATCAGCACCACGTTCGCCATCCCGATGAAAAGCCCGTGCTCCACCACGCCCGGCATATCGCTCAGCACGCGCGCGAGCGCGGCGGGATCAGGAATCTGGCCGAAGGTGCAGTCCAGGATGTGATGGCCCTCGTCGGTGGTGTAGGGATTGCCTTGGGGAGATTTGCGGAGGTTGACGGCTGCCCCTAGGGCGGTAATCCTTCTTGCGACCAGTATCTGCGCGAAGGGGATGACTTCGACCGGCAGCGGGAACTTTCCCAGCAGCGAGACCTGCTTGCTGGAATCCGCGATCACTACAAATTGCCGGGCCGCCGAAGCCACAACCTTTTCCCGCAACAGGGCGCCGCCTCCGCCTTTAATCAGGCAGAGTTGGGGATCGATTTCATCGGCGCCGTCAATGGCCACGTCTAACTGCTGACACTCATCGAAGGTTATTATTGGGATTCCCAAGCTAGCGGCCAGTTCCTGAGAGCGCACCGAGGTCGCGATGCCGCGAATCCTGAGTCCCGCTTTAACCTTGTCGCCCAGCAACCGAATGGCGCAGGCAGCGGTCGAGCCTGAGCCCAGGCCCACAATGTCGCCGTCCCGGACGAAGCGCAAGCTGGCGCGGGCGGCGGCTTCCTTTTCCTGATCGTTGGGCATGGGGACTACCGCAAGCTCCGCTGGATATAAAACAGATATCCGGCCAGTGCGAGGCCGAATACCACGGTGAAGATGGCCACCAGGTCAATCACGAAACCGGCCGGCTCAAACGAACCTGAATCCAGTTGAGCCCGTGTCCTCCGGTAGCGGTTCAAGCCGGCGAATACCAGTATGACTCCGGTAACAATGGCCACGATTCCAAACCATACCGACAAGCCCGCGGTTCGGGGGGCGTGACCCTGCAACTGGAACAGTTCGCGTATGGCGACCGCGAAACGCCCGATGGCAAATCCGAAAACGACCACCGCCACACCTGTGCGCACCCAAGCCAGGAACGTGCGTTCATTGGCCAGGTGATCGCGGGCCCGAGCGGGGTATTGTTGGTCTGGCATTCAGCGTTTTTGCGACCGATTACTCTACCGCCTTTTGCACCAGCGCACCAACTCCCGCGATGTTCTTGATCAGGCTTTCAGGCACCTGGTGTCGCTGCTTGAGGTATTCGGGACTGTTGTAGGAGAGCCAGACTTTGCCTTGCTCATCTTCCCAGGCCAGCACTTTCAGCGGCAGGTCAATCGCGAGGCTGGGCGCGGCAACCATGAGCGGTGTCCCGGCTTTTGGACTACCGAAAATCAATAGCTGTGTGGGACGCATGTTGAGCCCAATTTTTTCGGCTTCACCGCTGTGGCCTACCCGGGCAAAGACGGTCAGGCCGCGGGCCGCGAGGACAGCCTCAAGTTTCTGCAAGGTTTCCGGAACGGAGCTTGGGCTCGGGTCGTGGACCACGCCGTTGTCAGTGGAATTCATAGATCACCATCTCTTTAGATCAAAGCCAGTGGTGCAGTTTAGCCGGCAATCATTTTGCCCAGAACTTCCTTCAGGATTTTCCCTGCGACCATGGCAGTAAGTTGCGAAACATCCTGCTGTGGGTTGTACTCGACCAGATCGGCCGCAATGATCCGGCCGCTGATGGCATGGAGATGCGCAATCACCTCCCGCACCGACATGCCTCCCGGTTCGCGATGTGAGATTCCCGGGGCGAACGCAGGATCGAGAACGTCCATGTCGAAGGTGATGTAGATGGGCCCCTGCAATTGTTTCAGTTCGTCGAGGGCCGGCAGGTCTTGCATAGTCACGACTTCCACCCCAAAACGATCGGCCTGCTCCCGCTGGTGCCCATTCATGGTGCGGATGCCGATCTGGACGAGACGCTTGGCCAGGCGTTCCTCCATGATCCTTGCGAAGGGACAAGCGTGAGAAAGACGGTTGCCCTGCAATTCGTCGTAGAGATCGGGATGCGCATCGAAGTGAACGATGGTGAGGTCTTTGTAGTTTCTGCCGACGGCTCGCAGGATAGGATAAGTAATCGAATGGTCGCCGCCCAGGCAGAGCGGCCGATGCCCGGCGTCCAGCAGGTTACCGACCCCACGCTCGATGGCCGCGAAGGCGTCGCCAGAGGAAAGATCCAGGTCGCCAGCATCCGCAAACGCAGATTCCTCTCCCAGATCAACCCCGGTTTCAGTCCAGAGATTGGACGCGTCGCAGCGGAAGGCCTCGCGAATAAGTGGCGGCGCACCTGCGGCGCCGCGCAAGAAAGATGAGTTGGCGTCGAAAGGAATTCCTAAAAGCTCTGGTTTCCCTGGCCGGGCAGTATTCGCAGCACGCAGAGACATTCCGGTCTCCAGTTTGAGATGTACAAGATTCTCGATTGTCGGGCGGCGATTGGCAAATGAAAATGCGGCCCGCGAATCGCCTACTTCGGCCCCCATCCTTTATCCTAGGAGCGGACTGATATGGCGACTCGACCAAAGACTGTATCAACTGCCGGTGACGCGATACCCTCACCAGCCAGCGAGCGTGAGCGCGTATTCGACGCGTTCCGCCGCTGGGGATACCTGGAGGCCGACCTCGACCCCCTCGGCTTCCTGCGTCCGCAGCCCCATCCTGAATTGCGGTTGCAAGGCGACTTGGCCCACCAAGCACGCGGCGTGTACTGCAGCACCGTCGGCGCCGAGTTCATGCATATCGCTGATGTCGAGCGGCGCCGCTGGATCCAGGAACGCATGGAGGGTCCGCAACCAGTCGTCGCGCAAGAACACGCGCTCGATCAGCTGATCCGGGCCGACTTGTTCGAGCAAGTCCTGCAGCAGCGCTACCTCGGCACCAAGCGGTTTTCTCTGGAAGGAGTGACCGCGTTGCTGCCGCTGGTAGATGAAATCCTGGACGCAGCCGGGCAACAGGGCGCGGTGGAATTGGTGATGGGCATGAGCCACCGCGGCCGGTTGAATGTGATTGTGCACGTCGCCAAGCGTGCATCGGAAGAAGTTTTCGCCGGATTTGAAGACGTTGATCCACGCAGCGTCCTGGGCGGCGGTGACGTGAAGTATCACATGGGCGCGACTGGTGAATACGTCACTCGCAGCGGAGCGAAAATTCATATCCACCTGGTGTCGAATCCCAGCCACCTCGAAGCTGTGGATCCGGTGACCGTGGGCCGCACCAAGGCCAAGCAGGACCGCGCCGGCGATGGTGGCCGTGCGAAGTTCGTGCCGCTGCTGGTGCACGGCGATGGCGCCTTTGCCGGGCAGGGCATCTTTGCCGAAACTCTGAACTACGCCGACGTCGCAGGCTACACCGTCGGTGGCACGGTCCACGTCATTGTGAACAACTTGCTGGGCTTTACCACGCTGCCGCGTGAATTGCATTCCGCCCGGTTTGCAGCCCAACTGGCGCGGCGACAATCGGTGCCCATCTTCCACGTCAACGGCGAGGATGTGGACGCGGTGGTGCGGGTAGGGCGGATGGCGACCGAGTATCGCTACCAGTTCGGCAGTGACGTGGTGGTGGACATGATTGGCTACCGCCGCCACGGGCACAGTGAGGTGGACGATCCTACCATCACACAGCCGTTGCTCTACAAGGCGATCAAGGAGCACCCGCCGCTGTGGGAGGTTTACGCCGACGACACCGGGGCGGGAAATGTGCAGGAGCGGGTGAAGGAAATTCGGGCGGAATTCGAAGCGGCCCAGAAAAAAGCCGGCTCCATCACTAAGAAACCCACGCTGCGCGACCTGCCCAGTTATTGGGACAACTTCAAGGGAGGTAGATTCAAGCCGGACTACGAAGTGGATACCGGCCTGCCCGCCGAGGAGTTGCGCGAAATCAGCGAGCGGCTCACGACCTATCCCGAAGGCTTCCACATCCACGCCAAGGTGAAGAAGTTGCTGGAGCAGCGGGCGGAAATGGGTGTGGGCAAGCGCGCGGTAGACTACGGCATGGCGGAAGCGCTGGCGTTCGCCAGCCTGGTGAAAGCGGGCGTGCCGGTACGCCTAAGCGGCCAGGACTGTCGGCGCGGCACGTTTAACCAGCGCCACTCGGTGTTGCTCGATATCGAAAACGAGCAAGAGTATGTCCCGCTGCAGCACGTTTCCGAAGGCCAGGCCCGTTGCGACATCTACAACTCGACGCTGTCGGAAGCGGCAGTGCTGGGATTCGAATACGGCTACAGCCGCGACTATCCCGAGGCACTGGTGCTTTGGGAGGCGCAGTTCGGTGACTTCGTCAACGTGGCGCAAGCGGTGATCGACCAGTTCATCAGCGCGGGAGAAGACAAGTGGGGTTTGCTGTCCGGCGTCGTGTTGTTGCTTCCCCACGGTTATGAAGGACAGGGGCCGGAGCACTCCAGCGCCCGCATTGAACGATTCCTGCAACTGGCGGCGAGAGACAATTTCCAGATCTGCCAGCCGTCGAATGCCGCACAGTATTTTCATCTGTTGCGGCGGCAGGCATTGCGCTCGTGGCGCAAGCCGCTGATCGTGTTTACGCCCAAAAGCATGCTGCGCCATCCGGATGCGTCTTCGCCGATTGAGGATTTCACTCACCAGCGTTTTCGGAATGTCTTGCCGGATGCAGATGTCAGCGATGCCAAGCGAATCTTGATCTGCACTGGAAAGATCGGCCACGAATTGCGCATGGAGCGCAAGAAGAGGAAAGACGATTCCACGGCGATTCTATTCCTCGAACAGCTCTATCCGTTCCCCGAGAAAGAACTGGTGGCCGCGATGGAAGCCCACCCTGCGGCGCGGGACATTGTCTGGGTGCAGGAGGAACCGG
This sequence comes from Terriglobia bacterium, assembly GCA_020073665.1. GTDB lineage: Bacteria > Acidobacteriota > Terriglobia > Terriglobales > Acidobacteriaceae > JAIQEU01. The sequence continues at coordinate 53,181 of JAIQEU010000009.1, read as the reverse complement.
CCAACATGGGCGGCCTGTCTTACATGTCGCCGCGCCTGCACCGCATCGCGGGGGAGCGTTCAGTGCTCTCGGTGAAACGGTCCGCGAGTGCCAGTCCGGCCACAGGTTCAGCCAAAGCGCACGAGGTGGAGCAGACCACCCTGCTGGCTTTGGCCTTTACGACAAAGGGCTAACCCCGCGCGGGTCGCTCCGTGGACGGCTTCTCGCCCGGCCCCGGCAATGGGGCCTTGGCGCCTCCGCTCGACTCTGCCCGAATGAGCGATTCCAGGTTGGAATAGGCATAGATGGTAGGCGCGTGGTTTTGCATCAGGCCGCCGGTATCGGCCGTGGGACCGTAATTGCTGTGCAGATCGCGTCCTAGCATACGGAGAATCGCCATCTGCTGTCCGCGGTGATGGGCGGTATGCGTCAGGCGGCGGGTCATGATCCAGGCCCGCGAGCGCCGGGCATCGAAGAAATTCACCATCTCTTCCCACCAGGCATCCGGTTTCTCGCGCAGGCTGGCGAGTCGCTTGCCGCTGAGGTCGGCGTAACTCTTGATGAACTCGAGCCGAGTTTCCTGCTCCGGCAGCGGCGGCGCCCCCACATCGATGCCCAGCATGTTGCGGAACCACAGATCCTCGCTGACGCACTGGTGCACCATGTGCTCGTGGACACTGCGACCGCGGGGATCGGTGGGGTGTGGGCGCGCGGGAAGGTCTTGGTCCTCGAACTCGCTCCAGACGCTGACGACTTTGAGGCGTTCGGTTTCGTACGTAGCGATCAAGAATTCGTATTTCATGGCAGTCCCCAGCTGGAAGCGGCCGTCTACGGATAACACGCCTGTCGAAATGTTACCCTAGCAATCCACAGAAACCGCATGCCACGTCGCGACCACTCCCTGCGCATCGCCATCGACACCGGCGGCACCTTCACCGACTGTGTTTGGGTGGAAGGCAGCAAAGTTCGCGTGCTCAAGGTTTTTTCGACTCCTGGCGATCCTTCGCAAGCGATTGTCGAGGCCCTGAAGACGATCGGCCTGCGCGGTTCGTTGATTTTGCTGCACGGCACCACGGTTGGCACCAACACTCTGCTGCAGCGCAAAGGCGCGCGCGCGGCCCTGGTAACCACGGCCGGATTTGAGGACGCTATCGAAATCGGGCGCCAGGCACGGCCCAAGCTCTATGATTTTTTCTTTGACCGGGTTCCCCCGCTGGTACCCGGGGACATGCGCTTTGGAGTGGAGGAGCGCACGGGCAGCGATGGCGAAATCCTGCAGGCGCCATCTCGCAGGAATCTGCACTTGCTCGTAAAGCAACTTCAGCGGAAGAATCCCGATGCGATCGCGATTTCTTTTCTCTTCTCATTTGCCAACCCAACGAATGAAGGCGCGGTAGCCGCGGCGCTGCGGAAACTGGGAGTTCCCCTATCGATTTCGCACCAGATCCTGCCCGAGTTCCGCGAGTACGAGCGCACCAGCACGGTGGTGGTAAATGCATACCTGCAACCGGTCATGCAGCGCTATCTCGAGAATCTCGGACGCCGTACCCGGCAGCAGACCCAGCAAAGGTCTCTCCGGCGAAAAACATCCGCGAACATTTTCGTGATGCAATCTAGCGGGGGAATTACAGCGTTGGAGGCGGCGTCGCGCGAACCAGTGCGCACCGTGCTTTCCGGGCCCGCGGGTGGGGTCGTGGGCGCGGCAGCCATGGCACGGCGCAGCGGCTTCGAACGCATCATTTCGTTCGATATGGGCGGCACCTCCACCGACGTCGCGCTGGTGGACCGCGAAGCTCGGGCCAGTAGTCAAGCCGAAATTGCCGGACTTCCCGTAGGCGTGCCCATGCTCGACATCCATACCGTGGGCGCCGGTGGCGGTTCGATTGCCCGCTTCGACACGGCTGGAGCTTTGCGCGTCGGCCCGGAGTCCGCCGGAGCCGATCCCGGCCCCATCTGCTACGGCCGCGGTGCCCAGCCCACCGTCACCGACGCCAACCTGATCCTGGGCCGATTGCAGCCGCACCGCTTTCTGGGCGGCGAATTCGAACTCGATCTGGAGCGCACGCGGCGGATCTGCACAGACTGGCTGAAGAAGTCGAGGTCGAAACTCACCCTCGAGCAGTTTGCTGCCGGAGTAGTCCGAGTAGTGAATGCCACTATGGAGAAAGCCATGCGCGTGGTTTCAATCGAGCGAGGCAATGACCCGCGGGAATTCGTACTGGTAGCGTTTGGCGGCGCAGGCGGACTGCACGCCTGCGAACTAGCCGACGCCCTAGGTATCCCCCGGGTCGTGGTGCCAGCCATGCCGGGCGCGCTTTCAGCGTTTGGCATTCTGGTCAGCGACGTGGTGAAGGACTATTCGCGCACCGTTCTCTGGCGAACCTCCGGGAAATTACCGTTCGCGCAGGCGGATCGCGAATTTTCGGTTTTGCGGCGTAAGGCAGAACACGATTTCCGCCAGGAACGCTGGAAGGGCGCGATCCGGCACCAGTGCAGCGTGGATGTCCGCTATCCCGGCCAGGGTTACGAGTTGAACGTGCCCTACACTCGCGGATTGATGGAGAGCTTCCAGGCCGAGCACCAGCGTCGCTACGGTTACAGCTACCCCAATCGTGGAGTGGAACTGGTCACGCTGCGGCTGCGGGCGACCATGAAGTCGACTCACGTCGCCAATCGCTGGGGGACTAGCGCCTCCGGCCGCGCCCACTATGCGCCTCCCGAGCGCACACCAGTGCTGTTCGACGGGAGAAAGATCTCGACGGCGATTCATGCCCGCGAACTGTTGCCCACAGGAAAGAAATATTCCGGCCCCGCGGTGGTGACTGAATACAGCGCGACGACGGTGGTTCCGGAGGGCAAGCGTTTCAGCCTGGACCGCTCCGGCAACCTGGTGATTGAACTGGGATAGTCCGCTGGGACTCGGTAAACGCTACAATACCCCCGTGAAGCCAAGCATTTTTGTGGTCGAAGACGATCCGGATATCTCCCGCCTGGTGCGCCATCACCTGGAAGGGGCAGGATTCGCGGTAAAGGTGTTCGCCGTAGGCAACACGGTGATCAGCGAGTCCGAGCGCCAACGTCCGGCACTATTCGTTCTGGACATCATGGTGCCGGGGAAAGACGGCCTGGAATTGTGCCGCCAGATCCGCCAGACGCAGTCCCTGGCCCCCACACCGGTGATTTTTCTGACCGCGAAGAGCGGCGAAGCCGACCGCATCCTGGGCCTGGAACTGGGCGCGGACGACTACATCCCGAAACCCTTCAGCCCACGCGAACTGGTGGCCAGGGTAAAGGCGGTGCTGCGCCGCTTTGAGCGGCCACTGCCGCAGTCGCCGGTCCAGGTGGGCGACATCGTGATTGATCCCAGCGCGATGACGCTCACCGTGCAGGGGAAGACCGTGACCACCACAGCGACCGAGTTTCGCCTGCTGGACTATTTTGTGCGGCATTTAGGGCGGGTCTTTACCCGCGACCAACTGCTTGACTCGGTGTGGCGCGACACCGCGTATGTGACGCCGCGCTCGGTGGATGTGTATGTGCGGCGCATCCGCGAGAAAATTGAACCAGATCCGGAAAATCCGCGTTACCTGAAAACGGTGCGTGGCGCAGGCTATCGCTTCGAGGGGCCGAAGTGAGGAATCGCATCTTCTTCAAGCTCTTGGCAGCGTTTGCGCTGGTGATTCTGGCCGCCACGCTGACGCTGGATTTTTCTATCCGGCGTGCCTGGGAAGATTCTCTGAACGTCGAGATCAAGCGCAATCTCACCCAAAAGACGTTGCTGTTTGCCAACCGGGTCAACACCGACCGCGAGCACAACATTCAGGACATCGCCGCCCAGGAAGGGCAGGCCGCTGGCGCCCGTGCCACCGTGATCGATGCCAAGGGCAAGGTTCTGGCCGATTCCGAAGCCGTGGCCTCCTCCATGGAGAACCACGCCCGGCGTCCGGAGTTTGTGGCGGCGTTGAAAGGGGAGGTGGGCAGCAACACGCGGACCAGTCACACCCTCGGGGTACCTTTCTTGTACGTCGCGGCCCCGATTTCCGGCGGCGCAGTCCGCCTGGCGTACCCGCTTTCCGATGTCGAGGCAGCCACGGCGACTAGCCGGCGGAGGCTGCTGCTGGGGTCGGCGCTGGCCTTCCTGGTAGCTATCGTGATCGCCGCAATCGCCGCCCGGTCGACGGCAAAGCGACTGCAGAGGATTGAGCGCTTTGCCAGCCGGTTGGCGGCTGGAGAACTCGGGGCCCGCATCGAGGAGACTTCGGGCGATGAAATCGGACAGTTAGCCGCAGCCTTGGACAAGACCGCCCACCACGTTGAGGAAAACTTCGCGGCCCTGCAGACCAGCCAGCGCCAGTTGGAAACGCTGCTTAACAGCATGCAAGACGCTGTGATCGCGGTGGGCCCCGACGATCGCGTGCAGTGGGCCAATCAGACCATGGACAAACTGGTGCCGCAGCGCACCCGCTTGCAGGCACCGCTGGTGGAAACGGTTCGCGATCCTGACTTCTTGCAGGCAGTCCGCGGCGCCAGCGAGACTCGTAAGGTGCTTACCGCCCGCGCCGCCTCCATCCTTCCGGGACACACCTTCGACGTCACCGCCGCCCCCCTGCCCGGCGGCGGCTCGGTGGCCGTGCTCCGCGACCTTACCGAGACTGAGCGCGTGGAGAAAACTCGCCGCGACTTCATCGCCAATGTCTCCCACGAACTGCGGACCCCGTTGACCTCGATCCAGGGTTACACCGAGACCTTGCTCGACACCACGCCCGAGAACGATCACGCGCGCGATTTTCTGGAGATTATTCGCAAAAATGCCACGCGTATGTCGCGCCTGACCGAAGACTTGCTGACCCTGGCCAGAGTGGAATCCGGGGAACATCGCTTCGACGTTCAGCCGGTAGGCTCGGAAGAACTGCTGCAGGAAGCCATGCAGAGCTTTCGCGAAGTGGCGCGCGCGCTGGGGATTGAGCTGGCCGTCGAAAACAGCACACCAGGTGCCGTGCTAGCCGACCGCGAGGCCATTCACCAGGTGTTTTCGAACCTCATCGACAACGCCCTGAAGTACGGTGGTTCCGGAAAACGGATCCTGTTGGGAGCACGCGCATCCGGCAATGCGATGGAATTCTACGTTCGCGATCTTGGACCCGGCATCCCATCAGAGCACCTGCCGCGATTGTTCGAGCGCTTCTACCGTGTAGACAAAGCCCGCTCGCGGGAGTCCGGAGGCACCGGCCTCGGCCTGGCTATCGCCAAGCACATTGTGCTCGCCCATGGAGGTACGATTCGTGCCGAAAGCGAACTGAACCATGGCTCCACCTTCCTGTTTACCTTGCCCACGGCCAACGCTGCTTGAGGCGCGTCGTTGAACGTCGCCCACTGACAATCGAAAAATTCACCTGTTTTTAACCATGGGCATGAAAAAACAACCTATCGTTTCATCTTGGCGACGAATCTAACTAACCAGCGGACGTGGACCGGCCAGGCTCGCCTACGGCCAATTGTCCAGCGGAGGGATATGCGCATGAGTACTGCCAGTGTGACGAACGAGGCGCCAGACCCCTCTTACGCTCACTTGGTGAGACTCACGATTGAGGCTTGCCGCTTAGCCAAAGAGGCGGCTGGCGCCGCTGCCGAGGGCATAGCCACCGCGTCTTCTCCTCTGCTCAGCAGCCTGCGCCAGCGGGAGAAGGAACTCGATAATCTTGACCGGGAAATTGATGATGGCGTGACCCTAGCCATCACGCAAGTGGGCCCGACCGAGGCCAGGGAATTGCTGGCCTGCATGAAGATCACGATCGGCGTGGAGCGCATTGGCGACTTGCTGCTCAGCTTCGCCAGCAGCGCCCAGGGCGCCGGCACGCGCCTGGATCCGCAGGACACCCGGGATCTGACCCAGATGGCGACTATCCTGGAGAAAATGCTCACCGACGTGGGGGCGGCGTTCTCCGGCCGCGACGTCAAGAAGGCGATTGACGTCCTACGCGCCGACGCCGAGATGGATCGCCTGCGCAACCTGATTTTCCTGCGACACATCGAGAACCCGGAGAACCTGCAGCGGCAAGCCAGCCTGCAGGTCATTTTCATGACCCAGTCCTTGGAGCGCGCCGGCGACCACGCCAAGAACATCGCCGAAGAAGTTTGCCACTTCGTGAGCGGCCACACCGTTCGCCACATGATGATGACTTATGACAAACCGATCGAGCAGATGTTCCTGGATTGGTTGCGGCAGCGCGAACCGAACCGCTGACGCCCGCAGCATCACTGAGAGTACGGGGTTTCTTCACCCGTTCCATCACCGGCATCGACCGCCCACCTCACTTCGCTCTGTGACTCGAATCACAGCTTTCTGAGACAAGCCGTTTCATCGTGGTAGCTGGATGAGCACGCTCATGGAAGCCTCGGTCTCTTTGGCGGTAATGTTCGGTAAGTTATTGCCGCCATTAGAGTTCCATCCACAGCAAAGGGTCGCACTGTACCTGCTCCCGGTCATGTTTGCGATTCTGGCAGTGTTGTTTGTGGCCTGGTATTGGCGCCGGCACGACCTGCAGAAGCTCTCCGAGGAGCTCAGGAAAGCCCATGAGTTGGGCCACCAATTGCAACATGAGCGCGACCTCGCCCAGGAAGAGCTGTTTCGCCGCCTCTATGAAGAGCGCGAACTCAACAAGGAAAAAACGCAGTTCCAGGCGCAGCTGGCCGAATACGAAAAATACGCCGCCCTGGCGCGCCTGGCGCTGGGCGCCGCCCACGAGATCAACAATCCCCTGCTGGGCATTCTTTCCCACTTGGAATTGGAGTTGAAGGCGGCCGTTGATGCGGACCAGCGCGTGGAGATCGAGCAGTGCATTGCCGGGGCCAAGCGCATCTCGGCCACGTTGCGTGGACTGGTCAACTATGCGCGGCCCGGCCCCCTGATGCTGAGCAAGATCAGCTTGCAGCGCCTGGTCACCGATACCCTCAGTTTCCTGGAAGGGCAGCCCATGTTGAACGGGAAGACGCTGGAAAACCAGGTGCCAGCAGACTTGCCGCATATACGTGCAGACGCGAACCAACTCTCCCAGGTACTGATGAACCTGCTGCTCAACGCCGCCGAAGCCACGCCCGAGGGGGGGAGCATCACCATCTCGGCCAGCAAACTGACTTTTGTGGACAGCATCGAGCTGCGCGTCAGCGACACCGGCAGCGGCATTCCACCCGACATATTGCCGCACGTGTTCGAGCCTTTCTTTACCACCAAGCGCGGCAAAGGAACAGGACTCGGCTTGAGCATCAGCCAGACTTATGTGCGCAGCCACAATGGCGACATTAGGGTGGACAGCGTGCTGAACCACGGCACCACCGTGACCCTCACGCTGCCGATACGGCAAGAGCAATCCGAAGAAGCAGCCCAGGAGGCGGCGGAAGTAGTGGTGTGAGTTAGGGCGCAGGGGCAGGGCACAGGTGGCTGTGACTGCCGCTCTGTCATGAAGTTCGGATGCCGTGCCGGCGACCGGCGACCTGCCACCTGGAAAGGCCCATATGTCTTACTCGGTATTAATCGTGGATGACGAAGAACTTACCCTGCGGACCATGTCTCGCGGGCTTCGCCAGGAGGGGTTCGATGTACTTACGGCGGGGTCGGGCGAGGACGCGCTGAAGTTGTTTCAAGAGGAGAAGCCCGATCTCACGGTGTTGGATATCGTCCTGCCCGGAATCGATGGGGTTGAGGTTCTGCGCCAGATCAAGCAGAACAACCCCGCTGCTATCGTCATCATGATGAGCGCCTACCACCTGGTGGACCGGGCGGTGGAAGCCATGAAGCTGGGGGCCTACGATTACCTGATCAAGCCGTTTCACCTGGCGGACGCGCTTGCCACCATGCACCGTGCCACCGAAATGCTGGCCTTGCGGGTGCGGGTGCGTGACACGGTGGAGTCGGCCAAAGGCCGCTACGATTTCGGACGCGTAGTGACGCAGAACCCCACCACTACCAAGATGCTGGAAATGGCCCGCAAGGCGGCGGAAGCAGACCACACCACCATCCTGATCCAGGGCGAAAGTGGCACCGGAAAGGGCGTGCTGGCCAAAGCCATCCACTACGGCAGTCCGCGAGCATCCATGCCTCTGCTGGAACTGAACTGCGCGGCCCTGCCCGATACGTTGATGGAAAGTGAACTGTTCGGCTACGAACCGGGAGCCTTCACCGACGCGCGGCGCCGCAAAGAAGGCCTGCTGGAGCGCGCCAATGGCGGCACGGTGTTTCTCGATGAGATCGGCAACATGTCGGCCAGCGTGCAGGCCAAGCTGCTGCGGGTGCTGGAAGACGGCACTTTCATGCGGCTGGGCGGCACCCGCACTATCAAAGTCAATGTGCGCTTGGTAGCAGCCAGCAACGCCAACCTGAAACAGGCGGTCGCCCAGGGACATTTTCGGGAAGATCTTTACTACCGGTTGAATGTGGTGCCGCTGTACATCCCGCCGCTGCGCGAGCGCCGCGAAGACATCCTGCCCCTGGCCCTCGACATGCTGCAACACTTCAACCGCGAACTGAACAAGAAGTTCACCGGATTCACTCCCGCTGCCGCCGATATGCTGCAGCACTACTCCTGGCCGGGCAACATCCGCGAACTGAAGAACGTGATCGAACGCACCATGATCCTGGCGCCCGAGGGCGACATTGACGCGGCCTACCTCCCGGAGGAAATCCGCGATCATCCGCTGGAGGGGAAGGGCGAACCGATGGCGGTGGAGCAAATTCCCGGCAGCGGACGCCATTTCGTCAGCCTGCGGGAAGTGGAAGACAACTACATCGAGCAGGTACTGACCGCAACCGGCAACAACAAGGCCCAGGCCTGCCGGATCCTGGGAATTCACCCGACCTCGCTGCTGCGTCGAATGAAGCGGGAGAAAGTCGCGGAGTAGCCGGCGCTTGGGAGCAGGAACGGGTACTGTAGCCAATAGCTGGTTAGATCCCAGCGTCCGATCAACCAGAAGAAGGCCACGATCACGGCAGTACAGAGAACGCTGCCAGTTCCCGCCGATTCTCTCCAAGCCAGCTGGAGCATCCAGACTGGCCAAATCAACATCACGGCGACACCAAAATAGACCGATAACCGGATTCTCAAGTGCGAGGTCATGGCCCTGCAATTCCGGAGAGCCATTTTATCTTGGCTGCAAGTGACTGAAGCCGTATCCCTGGTGACTACTTACCGCTCGCCGCACATCATCTAAACTATGCGGAAGGTGCGTACCTTCCTGGCAATCGTTCTGCTGGCCGCGCTTGCGGTCGGCGGCTGGCTGGCGTGGGCTTTGTGGCTGCCGCTTACGCCATCCGGGCAGAAGTTTGTTCTCTTGCATGCCGGCTATTCGACTCGCCGCATCGCCACCGAACTGCAGTCGGCAGGCGTCATTCGCAGCACCAATGCATTTGTCCTGTGGCACTACTTTCACCACAAGCGTTCGTTGAAAGCCGGCGAATACCTGTTTGAGCGGCCCGCAAACGCCCTCGATGTGCATGCCCGCCTGGCCCGCGGAGATATCTACGTCCACACCGTAGTCATCCCCGAGGGCTATACCATGTTCGACATCGCACAGGCGGTACAGGACGCCGGTTTGGGATCAAGCCAGGATTTCCTGACTGCCGTCACGTCGGACACGGCGCTGGTCGCGGACCTCGCACCCGAGGCAAAAACGCTAGAGGGATACCTGTTTCCCAGCACCTATGAGTTCACCCGCACGCAGAGCATGAACGACATGGTGGCCGCCATGGTCAAGCAGTTCCGACAGACGGCCCACGAGATCGGCTTGACCGTGGAGGTACAGGAGACTGTCACCATGGCGTCGATCATTGAAAAGGAGACTGCAGTGCCCGAAGAGCGCCCCCTGGTGGCCAGCGTGTATTACAACCGGCTGGCAAGGCGCATCGCCCTGCAGGCCGACCCCAGCGTGATCTACGCCGAACTGCTGCAGGGAACTTATGCAGGAGCGTTGCATCACGCGGATATGCGAATCGATTCTCCGTACAACACCTACCGGCATCCCGGCATGCCGCCGGGCCCGATTGGGAATCCGGGAAAAACCTCCCTGGAAGCCGCCCTGCACCCAGCGGAGACCAACTACTACTACTTCGTCAGCGACGGCGACGGGCGCCACCGCTTTGCCAGCAGCCTGGAAGAACACAACCGCAATGTGGCCGCCTATCGGAAAGCGATGAGGGGGCGGTAAATCAGCTGGCAGGCGGCTGGAAGATTATCCGTATTTCTACAGAGCAGACCATGATCTGCCTCGCTCGAAGCTGGGGCCCCCACCTGCGACCTGCTTTCCTTCGGTATACTCATTTACTTGAGGTTCGTGCAGTATCGCAGCCTCTACCGGAATCGAACTCAATTGATGCGTCGTACTGTCTTATATCGAGGTCTCCTGCTCCTGGTCGGCGTGTTGCCGCTTACCGGTTGCCTGTTCCGCGCGCGCAAGGTGGAAGTGCTTTACAGCAAGGCACCCTTGAAGTCGGCGACCCAGCAGGAGTTGCTCGATTACGTCAACGCCCAGGCCGCCAAGGTTAAGTCGCTCCAGGCCACGGTGGACATTGACACCTCCGTGGGCGGGGTAAAGAACGGCAAAGTCACCGATTACCAGCAGATCCGGGGATACGTGCTGGCGCGTAAGCCGGCCATGCTGCGCATGATCGGGCTGATGCCGGTGGTGCGCAACCGGGCGTTCGACATGGTAAGCGATGGGCTGGACTTCAAGTTGTGGATCCCTCCCAAGAACCGGTTCGTCGAGGGCCGAAATGACGTGCGCAGCCCTAACGCCAAACAACCCTTGGAAAACATCCGCCCACAACAGATCTACGAGGCGCTGCTGGTGCCGGAGATCGACCCGCAGAATGAAATCGCAGTCATGGAAAACGCTTTTGAAATTGTGACCGACGGCAAGGGCCACCGTGTGGAACAGCCAGATTACGAAGTTGCGGTCATTCGGAAAGCCGGTAGCGGCTGGTATTTGTCCCGCAAGATTATCTTCAGCCGTACCGACCTGTTGCCGCACCGCCAGCTGATCTACGACGAAAACGGCGACTTGGCCACCAACGCGCGCTACGACGACTACAAAGATTACAACGGAATAAGTTTTCCATCGCAGATCGAGATCTGGCGTCCGCAGGAGGAATACGACATCACCCTGACCCTGGTGAAGATGGAAATGAACCAACCCCTGCCGGATGAGAAGTTCGCGTTGCCTCAACCGCCCGGGGCCGAAGTCGTGCATCTGGGCCAGCCCACTGCCAGTTCGTCGGCGGATGGCGGGCCCAAGTAGCATTCAACACTCAACCGCCAGGAGCCCGGGGAAGGATTTTCAACAATTGATTTCAGCCTTGTTTTGCCTGACAGCTGAAGGCTGAGAGCCGAAAGCGAGAAGCCAGCAGCTAGTAGCTAACCATGATGAATCGAATGATTGTTGCCAACCTGGTCCACCGGCCGATCCGGTCGCTGATCAGTATCGTGGCCATCGCGCTGGAAGTGACGCTAATCCTGCTGATCGTCGGGCTTTCCGTCGGCATGCTGAACGATGCCCGGCAGCGGCAAGCCGGCATCGGCGCCGACGTCATCGTGCAGCCCCCGAACACATCTTTCATGGCCGGGGTCAGCAATGCTCCCATGTCGGTCAAGGTGGGCGCAATTCTCGAGAAGTTGCCACACGTCAGCGTGGTTGCGCCGGTGATCTGGCAATTGTCCACTGCCGGCAATCTGGAAGTCATCTACGGCATCGATCTGAAGAGTTTTGAGGCCCTGGTTCCGTTCCGCTTCGTGGATGGAGGAGGATTTCACGGCCCGGATGATTGCCTCATCGACGACTACCTGGCTCAGTCCAGGCACGTCAAGGTAGGTGATACGCTGGCCATTCTCAACCACAACTTTCGGGTGGCGGGCATCGTGGAACATGGCCGGGGGGCGCGCAAATTCATTCCCATGGCCACGCTGCAGGATCTGATCGGCTCCGCGGGTAAGGCTTCGGTGTTCTACGTGAAGCTGGATGACCCCGCAAACGCCGATGCGGTGGTACAGGCTGTCAAAAACGTGCCCGGGATGCAAAATTACTCCGTGCGTTCCATGCGCGAATACCTCTCCATGATGACCACGACCAGCTATCCCGGCCTGTCGACGTTCATCAACGTGGTGATCGGCATTTCCGTGATTATTGGCTTCATCGTGATCTTCCAGGCCATGTACACGGCGGTGATGGAGCGCACTCGCGAAATCGGAATCCTGAAATCGATGGGCGCTTCCAAGCTATACATTGTGAATGTGATTCTGCGCGAGACGGTGCTGCTGGCGATTGGCGGGATCGTGGTGGGAGTTGCAGTCAGCCTGGTGGCAAGGCTGGGTTTGCATAGCCGGCTGCCCACGCTGCCGGTGGTGGTAACCGGCGAGTGGATCGTGCGCGCCACCGTGATTGCCATTGTGGGCGCAATCCTGGGGGCCATCTACCCGGCCTACAAAGCCGCACAAAAAGACCCGATTGACGCGCTGGCATACGAATAGAAAAGGCAGTCGCAGGTCGTTGGTCGCTCGCCGGTGGCCCCTTGATGGCGGGGCCTTAGAAATCACTGTTTTCGGGCGATAGAAGACGGTTTTGCCAGCGGTAACGTGCGGAGTTTATTGACATTTCGCCGCTGGCTGCGTTATCTTTAGGGCTTCGGCAGTACTGTGGTTGCCCGCCTGATACCTTGGCGCCTTCCGGCGCGAGTGGCACTCAGCGGTCTTCTTGGCTTTTATTATTTCTGGGAGATTTGCATGTCAACCTATTTCCCTACAGAAGGGGAAATTGCGCGCAAGTGGTATGTCGTGGACGCCTCGGGGCAGACGCTCGGCCGTCTGGCTTCGCAGGTCGCCCGCATTTTGATGGGCAAAGAAAGCCCGCAATACACGCCTTTTATTGACACCGGCGATCATGTGATCGTCATCAACGCCGAAAAGGTGAAGGTGACCGGCATGAAAGCCGAGCAGAAGGCCTATCACCACTACACCGGCTACCCGGGCGGGTTGCGGTCGGAAGATTTCCGCAAGCGCTTCGCGCGTAAGCCCGAAATGATTATTGAAGACGCCATTATCCGCATGCTTCCCAAGACCAAGATGGGCAGGCACATGGCGAGCAAGCTGAAGGTCTATCGCGGGGAGAAACACCCGCACGAGGCCCAAAAGCCGGAAGCGAAGGCGCTGGAAGTAAGAGCGTAAGTTTCAAATTCTTTGGAAAGGCAGCTCGCCTCGGCTCCACAAGAGCTAGAAGCTAAGAGCTAGAAGCTAACAGCTAAATGGCTGAACTGGTTCAATATTACGGTACGGGACGGCGCAAGAGGGCAATCGCGCGCGTCTATCTGCGTCCGGGCAGCGGAGACTTCAAAGTCAACGGACGCGCGTTTGAAACCTATTTCGTGACCGAATCACAACGCGCCAGTGCGCGGCAGCCGTTACTCTCGACCGAGACCGCGGCCACGTTCAACGTGGTCTGCCGGGTCAGCGGCGGTGGCGTGAACGGTCAGGCCGACGCGGTCAAGCTGGGCATTGCCCGCGCGCTGATGCAGTTCAACCTGGAGCTGCGCAAAAAGCTGAAAGCGGAAGGCATGGTCAGCCGCGACTCGCGCTCCAAGGAACGCAAGAAGTACGGACAGAAAGGCGCGCGCAAGCGCTTCCAGTACTCGAAGCGGTAAGGCAGTTCCTAGCTACCAGCTGCCTGCTACTGATTTTAGATGTTCAATTCTTCTCGTGCCTCGCGGCGCGGGGGCGGGAATGGCAATCCGGAGCGGCCCGGTGGGCACGCGAAGGATGTAGACCAAATAAGGAGGTTGATTGGCTAACATCACCATGAAGGAGTTGCTCGAAGCGGGCGTTCACTTCGGGCACCAGACCAAGCGCTGGAATCCCAAGATGAAGGAATACATCTTCGGAGAGCGCAACGGGATTTACATCATCGATCTGCAGAAGACGCTGAAGATGTTCAAAGAAGCGTCGAAGTTCGTGCAGGATCTGGCTGCTGACGGGAGAATCGTCCTGTTCGTGGGTACCAAGCGCCAGGCCCAGGACGCGATTGCCGAAGAGGCCACCCGCTGCGGCGGCTTCTACGTGAACCAGCGCTGGTTGGGCGGACTGCTCACCAACTGGGTGACGGTGCAGAAGTCGGTGAAGCGGTTGAAGGAACTCGACGAGATGGCCACCGACGGCCGCTACGAGTTGCTGCCCAAGAAAGAAGTCATCAAGCTCGAGCGCGAGCGCAAACATCTGCAGGCCAACCTGGCCGGCATCAAGAACATGAGCCGCCTGCCCGACGCGATCTTTGTGATCGACTCGAACAAAGAGCAGATTGCGGTGCGCGAGGCGCGCAAGCTGGGCATTCCGGTGGTCGCCGTAGTCGACACCAACTGCGATCCCAGCGAAGTGGATTACGTGATTCCGGGCAACGACGACGCGCTGCGCGCGATTCGCTTGTTCGCTTCGAAGATTGCGGATTCAGTGGTGGAAGGCTCGCAAGTGGCCACCGACAAGCAAACCGAGGAACTGGCCGCTGCGGCCGGAGCCGCCCGGCAGGCCGAACAGGCTGCCAGCGAAGCCGCTGCTGCCGTGGCTGCTGAAGCCCTGCCCGCGGAAGCGGAAGCAGGCGCGGAAGACATCAGCATGGAAGACGTGCTGGGCAGTGGAACGCGCAAGCGGCCCGCCGCCAAGGAGAGCGCAGCCGATGTCCCGCAGGTAGAGACGCAGACGTACTAGCCTTCAGTCGTCCGTCGTCAGCATTCAGAGCTTACCAACAATCCGGGCTATAGCCCCTGAGGGCAATGTGACCCGCGCGGGTCGTCCGGCGCGGGTCGAGTTTTGTGGAGCGGTTTCGAGTTCCAGGTTTCAAGTTTCGAGTGACTCGAGCCATCCGATGCAGCACCGAACACCCGAAACTTGAAACTCGCAACTGGAAACGATTTTATGAGCACAACTACCGTGAATATTTCCGCCGCACAAGTGAAAGAACTCCGGGAGAAAACCGGAGCGCCCATGATGGACTGCAAACTGGCGCTCACCGAAGCCAAAGGCGATTTGGAGCAGGCCGTGGTCCTGCTGCGCAAGCGCGGCGTGTCGGTGGCCGCCAAGAAGGCGGCACGTGTGACCAGTGAAGGGTCCGTTGCCAGCTACATTCACGCCGGGGGCAAGATCGGCGTGCTGGTGGAAGTCAACTGCGAGAGCGATTTCGTCGCCCGTACCGAGGACTTCAAGGAACTGGTACACGACATCGCCATGCACATTGCGGCCAGCGATCCGAAGTTTGTCCGCAAGGAAGACGTCACGCCAGAGGCGTTCGAGCGTGAAAAAGACATTTACCGCGCCCAGGCCGCTGCCACCGGCAAACCGCCCCAGGTGGTCGAGAAGATCGTCGAAGGCAAGATGGGCAAGTTCTACGAAGAGGTTTGCCTGCTGGAGCAGCCTTTCATCAAGGACCAGACGGTCAGCATCGCGCAACTCATCGCCACCAAGGTGGGCAAGCTGGGCGAGAACATCGCGGTCCGCCGCTTTGCCCGCTTCAAGGTGGGTGAAACGGGAGCGACGATCGCCTTCACCACATCCAGCAAGGATGACAGTGGTGAAGTTAAGAAGTAAGGTCTCAAAGTTTCAGAGGTTTCACGGTTTCTCAGGTTTCGTGCATAGCTCCGGCTTGCCTTGCAACTTTGAAACCTTGAAACTTTGAAACCTGATAATCTTGAACTGCATGCCCGACCGTGCCATTTTCAAGCGCATTCTGCTGAAGCTGTCCGGTGAGGCCCTGGCCGCCGACCAGGGCTTTGGTGTCGATCCCTTTCGCATCCACGAAATAGCCGCGGAACTGGCGGACGTCCGCTCGCTGGGCGTGCAGATTGCCATCGTGGTCGGAGGTGGAAATTTTTTTCGCGGAGTGACCGAGCAGGCGCGGGAGATGGACCGCGTGTCCGCGGACCACATGGGCATGCTGGCAACCGTGATCAATGCCCTCGCCCTACAGGATGCACTGGAGAAACAGGGTGTCTACACTCGGGTGCAGTCCGCTATCGAGATGAACCAGGTCGCCGAACCCTTCATCCGCCGCCGGGCCATCCGTCATCTGGAAAAAGAACGGGTCGTGATTTTTGCCGGCGGCACAGGGAATCCCTACTTCTCGACCGACACAGCGGCATCATTGCGCGCCATGGAGATCAAGGCTGAGGCCATTCTGAAGGCCACCAAAGTGGACGGCATCTACGACGCGGACCCCATGCTGGTCAAAGACGCCAAGAAGTTCACCGAGATCAGCTATATGGATGTGTTGAAAAAAGGCCTGAAGGTGATGGACTCGACCGCCATCTCCTTGTGTAAAGACAATAACCTGCCGATCATCATCTTCAACCTGAACCAGCGCGGCAATATTCGCCGGGTAGTAACCGGCGAGAAGATTGGATCGCTGGTAAGCGCCTGAAAAATCCTGTCACCGCTCTCCAAAGGTTTGCGCTGACAGCAGCGACTGTTTGAAGCTGCTTAGGGCGCGACCTTCTTTCCATCCACGTCGTAAACTTCGACCGGCCCATACTTGGCGAGCACGTCCTTAATCTCCTTTCCGCTGCCAACACATACCACCTGCAAATGCTCTGGATCGAGATACTTCTTGGCAACTCGCTGCACCGCGGCCGAGTCGACCTTGGCGATTTCGGCCGGGTAGCGATCCCAGTAGTCTTCTGGCAAGCCGTTGTGCTTGACGCGCATCCACAGATTGAGCAACTCGGTTTGACGCTCCAGCGAAAGGGCGAAGCCAGCCACCATGGCTCGGCGCGCGTCGTCCAGTTCGGCGCTGGGGACGGGCTCTTCACGCAAGCGCTTCAGCTCTCCCAGCAGTTCGTGCATGGAACCGTCGGTGACGGCGGTCCGAACCTCGGTGTTCGCAATCAGTGGCCGGGCATAGGTATCGGCGTCCAATGAGCTGTAGGCCCCGTAGGTATATCCCTTGTCTTCGCGCAGGTTCATGAAGAGCCGTCCCGTGGTCCCCTCGCCCAACACATGGTTCATCACCCGCAGGGGAAGGTAGTCAGGGTGGTTGCGCGGAACCGCCAACTCGCCGGTAAGAATGTTGGTTTGCACCGAGTCCGACCGGTCGACCAGGTAAATCTTGTAAGGCGCAGGGGCGCCTGGGACTGGGGTTGCGCCCGCTGATTTTTGCTGTTTCCAGCCGCTAAAGTACTTTTCGATCAGCGCAGTCATCTGCCGGGTATCGAAATCGCCAGCCACTCCCAGCATGGAGTTGTTGGGAGCATAGTGCTGGTCATGGAACTGCTTCAGCTGCTCCGCGGTCACTCCCTGCACCGACGCAGGAGTAGCCGACACGATAGCTGCCGGACCATTACCATAGAGTGCCCGGTAGAGACGCTCCTGGCCAAGGAAAGACGGGTCCGAGCGCTGTTCCTCAAGTTCAGCCAGCAGCCGTCTCTTGTATTTGTCCAGTTCGTCGCCCGGAAATGCGGGGTTGAGGACGACATCGGCCATCAAGTCGAGCACTTTGTCAGCATTCTCCGCAAATCCCGAAGCGCTGATCTCGGTGTAGGTGGCTCCGAATTCGGACTCGGCGTTCAGGGTCCCGCCCATGGCATCAATTTCGGAGGAAAGTTGCGCGCTGGTGCGGTGCGCCGTCCCCTCCCGCAGCATGTCGGCGGTGAACTTGGCCAAGCCAGGCTGGTCCTTGGGATCGTCGAGCGAGCCGGTGCCGATCCACAGGCTGAAATTCACCGTTGGCACTTTGTGGCGTTCCAACAGCAACACCGTCAGCCCGTTCGGCAACTTGATCGTGGTGGGACGGGGCAGCTTTACCTGCAGTACTTCGCGATTCACCGGGGCACGATTCAGCCGCTGCACCGCCTTGACCGAAGTGCCCTTGTCCTGCTGCGCGAGCGCTGCGGAGACAAGCACGCAAACCGCGAGCACTACTTGAATGCATGATGGCAGGGTCCGCTTCATTGCTGGCCTCCTGGTTGCCCGGCGGCCGATCCGGCCTGGGGTTCTGGCATCGCGACCACTACGGCGCGCTGGTTAACGACGAAGTACTTCCGTGCGGCAGTTTTCACGTCTTCGGTGGTTACTGCGTTGTATTTGGCAACCATGGTATTGATCAGGTCAGGATCGTTGAAGTAGACCGCATATTGCCCCAGGCGTATCGCCGTGATGAGGGCTGACTCACGCCCTTGTACCATGCGGTGCCGGAACTGCATGCGCGCCTTTTCGATCTCGTCGTTGCTGACGCCGCTCTTGGCGACAGCATCGAGTTCCTCATAGATCGCCTTTTCCATATCCTCCGGATTCACCCCCGGTCGAGGGGTGGCATTGATGTAGAACGAACTTATGCCGCGGCGCGCGTCCACTTGCACGCCCACATCGGTCGCCAGTTGCTTGTCTTTGACCAGATGCTGGTAGAAGCGGGAACTCTTCCCTGTCCCGAGTACGTCGCCTAGCACGCGGGCGGCGTAGTTATCGGGCGTGTTACCGGGGGGAATCTGGTAGGAAATGATCAGCAGAGGCAGCCGTGCAAGCGGGTCCATGACCGTCTCCCGCCGCTCACCGTAGCGGTCTTCCTCGCAGACGGGTGGGGGCGGAGGTGCGGGCTGGCGGGCGATCGCGCCGAAATACTTCTTCACTTTCTCAATAGCTTCTGCGGGGTCGAAGTCTCCCACCAGCGAAAGCACAGCATTGTTGGGCGCATAGTAGGTGCGGAAGAAGTCCTGGACGTCCTGGAGATTGGCGGCGTTCAGGTCCGCCATGGAACCGATCGTAGAGTGCTTGTAGGCGAAGCAGTCGTAGGTGAGATTGTCAATCTCCAGCTGCGCCTTGCCGTAAGGCTGGTTGTCGATGCCCAGGCGGCGCTCTTCCTGCACCGCGTTGCGCTGGTTATCCAGATTGACCTGGTTAACCGCCAGCTTGCCCATGCGGTCCGCCTCAAGGAACAGAGCGAGGTCCAGCTGGTTCTTGGGGACAATTTCGAAGTAGGTGGTGCGGTCCTCGTTGGTGGTGCCGTTGAAGTCGCCCCCGTTGTTCTCCAGCAGCATGAAGTGTTCGCCTTTGCCCACGTTCTCGGAGCCCTGAAACATCATGTGCTCGAACAGATGCGCAAAGCCGGTGCGTCCCGGACGCTCGTTGCGCGAGCCCACGTCATAAATCACGTTGACCGCCAGCACCGGAGCACTGTGATCGGGCGCCAGGATCACCCGCAGCCCGTTATCCAGGCGGGTTTCGGTGAAAGCTACGCGCGGAAGACCAGCATCCGCTGCGAAAGCCGATGTGATGAAGAGAGAAAAGCAGGCAAGCGTAAGACGGACGAGATATTTATTCATGAAGCCCTCGCAGGCGCCGGACATGTCTCCATGGAAGACCGCGGGCGGGAAGCATCCAAGCTAACGAGCAATCTGCGCCGGTGTCAAGCGCGGGGACTACGGTAGTGGTATTTCCCTGACCCTTGGATGGACGTGCTGGCGGTGAAGTGGTTAGCCGCGGTCGCGCCCGAAGGCTTAACTCCGCAGGAACGCTGACCTTGGGTTTATAATGCAACGTTTTGATCATTCCGATTGCGGAGCTGACCAATGGCTCAAAGCAGCATGGCGGCGGTAGCCGGCCTCAAAGAAACGTACGTCCAACTCAAAACCCGGATGGATAAGGCAGTAGAGGACTTCCGCAAGGCCATGGCGGCCACCCGCACCGGGCGCGCTTCGGTGCACATGCTGGACGCCGTCAGCGTGGACTATTACGGATCGCAGATGCCGCTCAACCAGATCGCCCAGGTACACGCCCCAGAAGCCCAGTTAATCACCGTGCAGCCCTTCGACCCCACATCGCTGGGGGCGATTGAAAAGGCGATTCGCGCCGGCGACCTCGGCCTGAACCCCATGAACGACGGCAAGCTGATTCGCGTGCCCGTCCCGCCGCTCACCGAGGAACGGCGCAAGGACATGGTCAAGCACCTGCACCGGGTGCTCGAGGAACACCGCACCGCGGTACGCAACATTCGCCGCGACGGCAATGACGCTATCAAGAAAGCGATGAAAGACAAGAAGATCACCGAAGACGAAGAGAAACGCGCGCTGGACGAGATCCAGAAGCTGACCGACGACGAGATCAAGAAGATGGAAGACATGAGCAAGGTGAAGGAAAGGGAAGTGATGGAAATCAAGTAGTCGTTGGTCGTTGGTCAAGAGCAGGCGGCGCTTCCGCGCGGCACTCGGCCCGAAAAGGCCACCTTCTGCCCCCACAACCTTACAACCAACGCGTGTTATGACCTCGCTTCTCGATGTGGCTTTTCACCCGATTGACCTTATAATCTCAAGACCATGAAGAAGGTGGTCCACGCGGCCTGCCCGCATGACTGTCCGGATGCGTGCGGGGTCTTGATCACGGTTGAGGGTGGACGCGCCACCCGCATCCAGGGCGATCCGGCGCATCCCGTAACCCGCGGATTTCTGTGCGCCAAGGTGGCCAAGTACCTCGACCGCGTGTACTCCCCCGATCGCGTTCTGTACCCAATGCGGCGGGTTGGGCCGAAAGGGCCAGCGCCCGCGGGCAGCGGCAACCGCGCCATCAATACCTGGAAGCGGATCGGTTGGGACGAGGCGCTCGACGAGATCAGCAGCCAGTTCAAGAACATCATTGCCGAATTCGGCAGCGAAGCCATTCTTCCCTATTCCTACGGCGGCACGCTGGCAGTATTGAGCGGCTCTTCCATGGATCGCCGCTTTTTCCACCGTCTGGGAGCTTCGCAGCTTGAACGCACCATCTGCTCGGCGGCCGGAGAAGCGGGGCTGAAGTCTGTCCTCGGGGTGAAGCTGGGAACCGAACCGGAGCAGTTCCGCCACTCGCGCTACATCATTGGCTGGGCCGCGAACATTCACGGCAACAATGTCCACCTGTGGCCCTTCGTCGAGGAAGCCCGCCGGAACGGCGCCAAACTGGTGGTCATTGACCCCTACCGCACCCGCACCGCGCAATGCGCGGACTGGTATCTCCCTATCAATCCCGGCACCGATGCGGCGCTGGCGTTGGGCATGATGCACGTCATCATCAATGAAAGCCTGTACGACGCCGACTATGTCGCCCGTTACACCTTGGGCTTCGACCAGCTTCGCCGGAAGGTGCAGGAGTATCCGCCCCAGCGTGTGGCGCAGTGGACAGGAATTGCCGCGGCCGACATTGTGAAGCTGGCGCGGGAGTACGCGACCACTGCGCCCGCGGCCATCCGGCTAAACTATGGTGTACAGCGCTCGGAAGGTGGCGGGATGGCGACCCGCGCTGTCGCCATGTTGCCCTGCATCACCGGCTCTTGGAAACAGGTCGGCGGGGGCCTGCAGCTTTCGCTCAGCGGCGCCTGGGGGCTGAACCGGGACGCGCTGGACCGTCCTGACCTGATGACCGCTGCGCTGGGCCGCGCGGCGCGGGTCGTCAACATGGTGGAGTTGGGCAAGGCCCTGAACACGCTCGACCATCCTCCGGTCAAGGCAATGTTCGTTTACAACTCCAATCCCGCGGCAGTTTGCCCCAACCATAACGAGGTGATCCGCGGCCTGCGGCGGCCGGACCTGTTTACGGTCGTGCACGAACAGTTCTTCACCGACACCACCGACTACGCCGATATCCTTCTACCCGCAACCACATTCTTTGAGCACAAGGACTTGCAGCTGGGCTACGGCCACTACTTTGTGCAGATGTCGCACCAGGCTATCGACCCGCTAGGCGAATGCCGGTCCAACGTAGAAGTGTTCCGGAGCTTGGCGGAGCGAATGGGCTTCGACGACGATTGCTTCCACGAATCTGTGGACGAGATGATCGACTCCGCGCTCGCCTCGAATAATCCATGGCTCAGGGGAATTGACCGGCCACGGCTGGAGCGCGAGGGGCACGTGCGAATGAACTTTGCCCAATCGCCCGGGGCGGCTGGCCTCCAACCGCCAGAGACGGATGCTTTCCTTCCCTTCGCTCACGGCAACTTCGCCACGCCCAGTGGTAGAGCCGAGCTGTACAACGAATCGCTCAAAGCTCTGGGCTTGGATCCGGTGGTCGAATTCAAGCCGCCTGCCGAGTCGCGGCATGGTTCACTGGCAACGCCGTTTCCACTGGAACTGCTGGCACGCAAGTCCGACAATTTTCTTAACTCGACTTTCTCTAACCTGCCGGTGGTGCAGGAGATGGAAGAGCCTGGACTGCTGGAGATCAGCCACCATGATGCCCAGAGCCGGGGCATCGCTGATGGCGACCCCGTGCGGGTGTTCAACCACCGGGGAGACATCCTGCTGAAGGCACGGGTGGACGGCACGGTGCAGCCCGGAGTGGTCTGCGCGCGGCTGTATTGGGCAAAACTTACTAGCCAGGGCCGGAACATTAACGTGCTGACTTCTGAAAAACTCACCGACCTAGGCAACTCGGCCACATTTTATTCCGTCTTGGTGGAGGTGGAGCCCTCCAAGCCGGCATCTTAGTGGAATGAGGCGCTTGAACTTGGACGGTGCCCACTGCTCTACCGTATAATGGCCGTTTTCCATACTCCCAGCATCTGAGGTAGTCGCGATTCTTCGTTATCATCAGGAAAGCCCTGCAGTGACGAAGAGCAGGGGTGGCCGCGCGCGGCTTGCCCTGGCTCTCGCGGCCCTTCCATCCTGCTCATTCTCAAGATGTTCTGGGGTCAGGCGGCGCGCACTCGCGCTGTTGCTCGGCCTGCTCCTGTCAGCGTCGCTGGCCTTCGCGCAGCAGGATGTGATTACCGGCGTCGACATTCGCGGCAATCGCCGTATCCCCGCCGACACCATCAAGGCGCGCATCTTCACCCGGCCCGGCGACATTTACGACCAGGCAGCCATCGAGCGCGATTTCAACTCGTTGTGGAATACGGGGTACTTCGAGGACATACGATTCGAACGGGAACAGACCCCCAAGGGCTGGCTGATTCACGTTTACGTGAAAGAGCGACCCACCATCCGCGAGATCACTTACACCGGACTCAGTTCGGTTTCGACCAGCGACGTGCTGGACCGCTTCAAAGAACGGAAGGTGGGACTGTCGCCGGAGAGCCAGTACGATCCCACCAAGATCAAGAAAGCCGAAGTCACCCTCCGAGAGCTGCTTTCCGAGCATGGCCGCCAGTTCGCGACCGTGCGCACCGAGATTCACCCCATTCCGCCCGCCGCCGTCAGCGTGACGTTCGTGGTCAAGGAAGGCCCCAAGGTCAAGGTGGGCCGTATCAAGTTCGAAGGCAACAAGAACGTCAACAGCCGCACCCTGCGCCGCGCGATGAAGAATCTGAAGCCCCTTGGGATCCCCCACTCCATCTTCCTGGAGGGTCTGTTCGCGAAAACCTATGACGCCAGCAAGCTCGACGAAGATACCGAGCGGGTGCGCAGTGAGTATCAGAATCGTGGCTACTTCAAGGTGCTGGTGCAGGATCCCAAAACCGCGATACGCGATACCGGGCACACCGGCGTTCACATTCCGTTGCTGATGAAAGGGCCGGGCAAAGCGGTCGATATCACCATTCCCATTGAAGAAGGCGAGCGCTACACCCTGGGCAGCATCACCTTCAAGAACAATAAAGCGGTCACCAACACCGCAGCCCTGCGCCGCTTGTTTGCGATTAAGGACGGAGAGATCTTCAGCCGCGAAAAAATCGCGAAGGGGTTGGAGAGCCTGCGCAAGGCGTACGGAGAGCTGGGATACATCAATTTCACGTCCATCCCCAACACCACCTTCGATGAGAACAAGAAACAGGTTTTCCTCGAAATAGACGTGGATGAGGGCAAGCAGTTCTATGTACGACGAATCGAGTTCACCGGCAATACCACCACGCGAGACAAGGTCATCCGCCGCGAAATCGCACTCGAAGAGGGTCAGGTCTACAACTCCCGGTTGTGGGAACTGAGCCTGTTACGACTTAACCAGTTGGGCTATTTTGATCAGCTCAAGCCCGACGACCCCAACGTCACGGACCGGCACCTGAACGAGAAAGACGGGACCGTCGACCTGACCCTCAAGGTGCATGAGAAGGGCAAGAACAGCATCGGCCTGACCGGCGGCGTCAGCGGCTTGTCCGGTTCTTTCATCGGGCTCAGCTATAGCACCAACAACTTTCTCGGACTAGGCGAGACCCTCACGGTGCAGGCCAATATCGGCAACCGTCAGCGCGACTTGCTCTTCGGCTTCACCGAGCCTTATCTTTGGGACCGCCCGCTGCAACTGGGTTTCACCGTGTACACGCGCCGTTACAACTTCGACCAAGCGCAGCAAACCCAGATTCTGACCGGACAACGACTCAACTTGCCGTCACCATTCCTGCAGAACCTGCAGAACTACACCCAGGCGAGTACGGGATTCACCACCTCGCTGAGCTACCCGCTGCACCGTTCCTTCAAGCGGGTGGGTATCACCTATTCTTTCGACCGCTCCTCGGTGACCGCGCTCAGCGCGGCTTCTCGAACATTATTTGAGAATCTGGCATTCTCCGGAATCACCGGGCCAAACTCGTTGAACGGCATTATCACCAGCAAGATTCTGCCCAGTTTTTCGTCTAACCGGCTGGACAGCGCGTATTCACCACACCATGGAACCAGCATGTTCCTGGGGGGGGAAATTGCCGGAATCGGCGGGACCGTGAAATCGGTGCGCCCCATCATCCAGTACAAGCACTTCATCCCCATGAACAAAGGGCGGAACGCCCTGGGCATTAATTTTCAAGGCTCGTACCTGACGGGGTACGGCGGGTTGGTTGCCCCGCCGTTTGAGCGCTTCTATCTGGGCGGGGAGAATGACCTGCGCGGCTTCGACATCCGTTCCATCTCGCCGGTTTCGTTCCTCCCCAGCCGGATCGATGTTCCGCTGAGAAATCCGGACGGCAGCACGGTACCTCTGGATCCGAGCAACCCGAATGCCGGCAACTGTGCGGTAAAACCCTGTCCGTACACCATTCCCATCCCCTTCGAGCGCATCGTGTTTCCGGGTGGCGACACCCAACTGGTGGGCAACGTCGAATATCGCATTACCATCGCCGGCCCGGTTGCCCTGGCACCGTTCATGGATATCGGCGTGGACCCAATCATCCGGCCTTCACAGTTGCGCATTGCCTCCGGGCAATTGAACAGCATCAATAACACGGAGTTTGGCTGTCCGGTGCGGGATTTTGTGCTGAATTGCCTGGGGGGGCAATCGATCCAGTTTTCCGGAATTCTGCAACCGGTGGCTGGGACCAACTGGGTCCCCAGAATGTCGGCCGGATTGGAGTTGCAGATGTTCCTGCCGGTCATCAACGCTCCGTTCCGCATCTACTGGGCGTATAACCCGCTGCGCTTAAACACCAGCGCGAATTCCCCGGTCAGGATTACGCGCGAGATGTTCCCGGCGGGCGCAGCCGGCGACTTCACCTTCCAGCAGGCTATTGCAGCGGCTTCCCCCACCTACACGTTGAGAGAACCGCGTAAGACTTTTCGCTTTACGGTGGCGACGACTTTCTAGAAGCGGATGTCAGGCCTCGGACCTCATACGTCGGTCCCGGTGTCTAAAGTCCGAGGGCTGAGGGCGGAGTGCGAAGTTTGACCTTAAGCACGGAGTGTTCCTATAATGTTAGGCATCCACACCCTGAAAATGACAGAGCACGGGGTGGCCACCACGCCTTCAGGTTCGGCGTGAGGTGCTGAAAATCCGGCCCGCTTTTCCCGGCACATCGAATGAGTGGATAGACTTCGGGATGCGGCCCAGCATTGCCTGTGAAGAGATCTGAACAATTTCCCGACAATTTCAAGGAGTTCAAAGCCACCCCATGACAAGCAAGTTTGCGCGAGTACTGATTGCCGCCGCGTTTATCATCTCGATTACAGCCTTGGCGCAGACCGATAGCGCTGCCGCCGCTCAGCCCATGCCATCCGCACCCAGCGCGGCCGCGGCTGCTCCCACCACCACCGGTGCCGGCGGAACCAAGATTGGCACCATCAACGTGGAGCAGGCCATCTTTGCCACCAACGAAGGCCAGCGCGATTTCGAAGCGCTCAGCAAGAAGCTGGAGCCCAAGCAGAACGAACTGAAGAACATGAACGATGAGCTGGAGAGCTTGAAAAAACAGCTCAACACCCAGGGGGACAAGCTCAACGACGAATCCCGCGGCACCCTGGTGAAGCAGGTCGAACAGAAGCAGAAGTCGTTCGAGCGCGCCATGCAGGATGCCCGCGACGATGCGCAGAACCAGCAGAACGAGATTGCCCAGAAGATTCTGCAGAAGATGGCGCCGCTGCTGGTGAAGTACGCCGGCGAGAACGGCTTCGGCGTGATCATTGACACTTCGAATCCCTGGCCACAGGGACCAGTGCTTTGGGCCGGGCCGTCTGTGGATATCACCAAGGTTGTCGTGGATGCATACAACGTGCAGTCGGGTGTGCCCGCACCTGCACCCTCGGCGTCCAAGCCTGCTGCCAGCAAGCCGGCCCCTACCACCAAGCCGGCAACTACTCCGGCCACCAAGCCGCAGGCTACTGCCCCTCCGAAATAGTTCGCGACACCCGAAACACCCTGAAGGTTCCCGAAAGGCCGCGTTACTTGCGGCCTTTTTTCTTTTGTGTTGCGGCCGCAGCGCCGGCGCGGAACAGCAGGCCGCGGTGTCTTTAGAGGTGATCGCAATCCATCTCAGGAGGCCGCCATGTTTGCCGATCTGCTGTGTGACTCTCCCTGGGCCAATCGTTCGCACCAAGGCTGGACCACCCTGGCCTCATTCGCCGTGCAGGCACTCGCCGTTGGTGGGCTGCTCTTGCTTCCCTTCCTGTACACCCAAGGCCTGCCACAGTTGCAGCTTATGGCGGCACTGGTTGCGCCCGCCCCACCGCCAGGGCCAGCGGCGCCTCCGCCGGCACAGGAGCACATACCCGTGGTGTCTGAGAGCAACATGATGGGCCAGCATCTGCTCACGCCAACTCACATACCCACCGTGGTTGCGCACATAACCGAGACCACGCCGCCACCCACCGCGGAAGTACCGGGAGGCTGGTTCGTCCCGGGCGGAATGCCCGGTCCGGCGACGCGCAACCCGGTGTTTGAATCCGTCGGGAAAGGTCCCAGCGTGATTGTGCCGCCTGCGCCAGTGGTGCGTGCACCAATCACCTCGCACGCCATGGAGGCCTATCTCGTTCACCGCGTGCAGCCGGAGTATCCGCCGCTGGCCAAGGCCGCGCGCATTCAGGGCGAGGTCCTGGTGCGGGCGGTGATCGCCAAAGATGGCAGCATCGAAAACCTGCGCGTGCTCAGCGGCCACCCGATGCTGGTGCCGGCGGCGCTTAATGCCATCCGGCAATGGCGTTATCGGCCCTACTTTCTGAATGGCGAACCGGTGGAAGTAGAGACCCAGGTTACGGTCAACTTCGTGCTCTCGGGCGGATAGGCAAGGGCGAGAGCGCGGCGGGGCCGGCAAAGCGGATTAGTAACCGGGGTAACCTCCGCTGGCCCCGCCCAGCCGATATAATCGCGGAATAGTGAGCAGCACTGCCGTAGAAGCGAAGGTAAGACACGCCACCCGCCCCACATGGGCCGAAGTTTCTTTGGCCAACTTGCGGCACAACTACCGCCTGTTACAGCGACACGTGGGCAAGGACGTGAACGTGTGCGCCGTGGTGAAAGCCGACGCCTACGGACACGGTTCTGCTCCCTGCGCCGTAGCTCTGGAAGAAGAGGGTGCTCAGTGGTTCGGCGTAACCTCGCTCGACGAGGCCATCCCGCTGCGCGAAGCCGGCGTGGAAGGGCGCATCCTCCTGATGACCGGTTTCTGGCGCGGAGAAGAGGAAGAAATTGTTCGCCTCCGCCTGACCGCGACCGTCTGGGAACCCGAACAAGTATCTCTGCTCGAACGAGCCACCGCCCGGCTAGGCGAGGCGCAGCACTCTGTCCACCTGAAGTTGGATACCGGTATGGGCCGCTTGGGGGTTCCGCCGCAAGGGTTACCGCTGGTGCTGGCCACGCTGAAGTCTTCACCGCACCTGGTGCTGGAGGGGCTATCGACTCACCTGGCATCGTCTGAAGTACTGGATGCCCCATCGGTCGAAGAGCAGTTGAAGCGCTTCTCCGAGGCACGGCAGGCGTTGAGCCGCGAAGGCTTCGAACCGCCCCTGGTGCATGCCGCCAACACCAGCGCGATCATCTCGCGCAAACAGAGCTGGCACAACATGGTGCGCCCCGGCATTGCCTTGTACGGCTATCATCTGCCCTTCGAGCGCGCCGGCCAGGAAGTAAGCGGCAGCGGACTGCGCCTGGCCGTAAAGCCAGTGTTGACCTGGAAAACCCGCATCCTGTCGCTGCGCGATATCGCCGCGAACCAGGCCCTCGGCTACGGCGGAACCTACGTGACCAAGGCACCAGCCAGGATCGCAGTGCTACCCGTGGGCTATGCCGACGGACTCAACCGGCAACTGTCTTCTCGCGGACGGGTCATTGTCCGTGAACACTACGCGCCTATGGTCGGCAGGATCTCCATGGACCTCACGCTCATCGACGTGACCGGTCTCGAAGGCATTTCTGTTGGCGACGAAGTGATCCTACTGGGAGCGTCCGATGGCCTGAGTTTCGACGCGCGCGAGCACGCGGAACTGGCCCACACCATCCCGTACGAGATCCTCTGCGGCATATCGAAAAGAGTGCCGCGTCGGCACATCAGCTAGAGCAAGCATTCAGCACTAGACATTCAGCCACACCCCGCATATCCGAGATTTTCCCGCAGTTCGCACCTCTGACCTGCACTTGCTGAATGCTGAGTGTTGACTGTTGAATGCTAATAGCTACCGTTCGATTGCTCACCCGAGCGCTACCGAAAGCCCTTTGTTATAGTGGAATCAGTGATTTCCGCACGTTACGCACAGTGGATGCACGACTGGGAGCACCGCCTCACGTCGGTGGACAACAACCGCGTGGTCCGTCCCCTGGAGTGGGGCACGGAATGGGCGCGAGACTGGCCCTGCCGCAACGGCTACGCTCCGGGGCAGGTGCCCGAGGACGGCGAGAAGTACCTGCGCGACTACAATCGACGCATCATCTCTTCCAGCTCTTCCAGCGACGAATTCTACGCATACGCGCGGCCCACAGATTTTCGGCTGGAGCGTCGCGAGGTCCAGGTGTTCAGCACCCGGGAAGTCCCCGACCCGGCTCTGGAAGAAAAGGTTCGCGGCACATCTGCCGACTTTCTTCGTTTCACTTCGCCGGTGCAGACGCCTTATCCCGAAAACAACCTGGTCAACGCGCGCTGGTTCCCGGCTCGTGGCCGGCGTGCCGTGGTGCTGCTGCCGCACTGGAATTCCGATGCGCTGGCGTACACCGGGTTGTGCCGGGTACTCAATCTGCTGGGCATCTCGGTGCTGCGCCTGAGCATGCCGTACCACGACATCCGCCGGCCGGCGGAGATTCGACGCGCCGACTACGCCGTCTCCGCCAATATCGGCCGCACCCTGGACGCCAGCCGCCAGGGGGTAATTGACGTGCGCTGCTGCCTGGATTGGCTCGAAGACCGGGGATACCGCCGGCTCGGCATCCTGGGCACCAGCCTGGGCTCCTGCTACGCCTTCCTGGCCTGCGCCCACGATCCCCGCATCCGCGTAGCCGCCTTCAATCACGCCTCCACCTACGTCTCTGATGTGGTGTGGCACGGACAATCCACCCGCCACGTTCGTGAGGGAATCGAGTCCCGGATCGATGTCGACCGCTTGCGCCAACTGTGGAGCGCCATCAGCCCCATGTCATATTTCGAACAATTCGCGCGCTGGCCTAAGAAGAGCTTGATCGTGTACGCCAAGTACGACCTGACCTTCCTGCCCGAGTTCTCCCATGAAGTGGTGAAGCAGTTTGCCCGCCACCATCTGGACTACAAGGTAGTGGAACTCCCCTGCGGCCACTACACCACCGGAGAAGCGCCGTACAAATACATGGACGGCTGGCACCTGGCGTCGTTTATGCGGACTGCGTTTGAAAGTGCGTAGCTCTTAGCTTCCAACCTTCTAGATCTCAATGACCTGGAGCCAGCAGGACTCGTCCACGCCTCACGGGTCAGCCTCGCGATGTCAGGCTAAAAGCCAAGAGCTAGGAGCTAATAGCTTGTTAGAATATTCCCATGAAGATCGCTCTCGGCGCGGACCATGCCGGCTTCGAAATGAAGGAGAAGATCAAGCAGCACTTGCTCACTCAGGGCTTCGAGGTGAATGACCGGGGAACCCATTCCCCCGAATCGGTGGACTATCCTGACTACGCGCGCATCGTCGGCGAGGATGTGGCCGCGGGCAGGGCGGACTGGGGCATCCTGGTGTGCGGGGCCGGCATCGGCATGGCGATTGCCGCGAACAAAGTCCCGGGGATCCGGGCAGCGAACATCCACAGTGAAATCGAGGCGCAGCTCAGCCGCGAGCACAACAACGCCAACGTGCTCACCCTCGGTGGACGGATGCTCGACGAAGGCATCGCGATCCGCATCGTGGATCGTTGGCTGAATACGGCCTTCGGCGGCGGCCGCCACCAACGCCGCATCGACAAGATCAGCGAAATCGAAACTGCTGCCAGTACCTAGTACTGAGTACCCTGTACCGAGCAAGACCGCCATGGCAGGCCAACCCGCGGAATACCGCAAAGGCGAGTTCGTTATCTCCACCGATCGTGCGCGGCTCGACCTGGACTTGATTCACGGCTATCTCACCAAGTGCTATTGGGCGAAAGGCATTCCCCGGGACGTGGTGGCTCGGTCGATCGAAAACTCGCTGTGCTTCGGCTTGTATTGGGATGAAAAGCAGATCGGGTTTGCGCGGGTGATTTCGGACTACGCCACCTACGCCTATATCGGCGACGTGTTTGTGCTGGACTCCCACTGCGGCCGCGGACTGGGAAAGTGGCTGATGGAGTGCATCATGGCACATCCTCTGCTGCAGGGACTGCGCCGCTGGGGCCTGGTCACACGCGATGCCCACGGGCTGTACGCGCAGTCTGGATTCACCCCGCTCAGCGCCCCGGAGAGACACATGGAGCGGCACAATCCCAGCGTTTACGAGCACGCCCGCGACCGGAAGAATCCCTAGTGTGGTGGTGTCCTCCCGTCCAGCCCGTTATTATGGTAGACGCACCCAGAAGCTCGCCGGTCGAGCCGAAAGCTGAGAACCATGAACAACCCCATGTACCGCCCGCTCTATCAGGTTGATCCGCAAGTTGCCGCCGCCATTGACAACGAAGTTCGCCGCCAGCACGAGGGTTTGGAACTGATTGCCTCCGAGAATTTCGTCAGCGAAGCCGTGCTCGAAGCCATGGGTTCGGTGTTTACCAACAAGTATGCCGAGGGGTATCCGGGCAAACGGTACTACGGCGGCTGCGGATATGCGGACGTGGTGGAAGACCTGGCGCGCGACCGGGCCAAGCAGCTTTTCGGCGCGGAACACGCCAACGTGCAGCCCCATGCCGGGTCGCAAGCCAACATGGAGGCGTACGCCGCCATCCTGCAGCCGGGCGACACGATTCTGGGCCTGAATTTGGCCCATGGCGGGCATCTCACCCACGGGCATCATTTGAATTTTTCCGGCAAGACCTACCGCATCGTTCCCTATGGCGTGACCAAGGAAAGCGAGACGATCGACTACGACGATCTCGAGAAACTGGCGGAGAAGGAACGGCCCAAGCTGATCATTGGCGGCGGGAGCGCGTACCCGCGGATCATCGACTTCGCTCGCATGCGGCAGATTGCCGACAAGGTGGGCGCGCTCTACCTGGTGGACATGGCCCACTTCGCTGGACTGGTGGCGGGTGGGGCACACCCTTCGCCGGTGCCGCATGCCCACATCGTGACCTCCACCACCCACAAGACCCTGCGCGGGCCGCGCGCCGGCATGATCCTGTCGAAACAGGAGTTCGCCGCCGCCATCGATAAAACGGTGTTTCCCGGCATGCAGGGCGGACCGCTGGTGCACATCATTGCCGCCAAAGCCGTGTGCTTCCATGAAGCCATGCAGCCCAGTTTCAAGGACTACGCGCGACAGGTTGTGGCCAACGCCAAAGTGCTAGCCGAGACACTCGCGGCCGAAGGTTTTCGCATCATCTCGGGCGGCACCGATACCCATCTCATGCTGGTAGACGTTTTCTCCAA
Source organism: Terriglobia bacterium (assembly GCA_020073665.1). Taxonomy (GTDB): domain Bacteria; phylum Acidobacteriota; class Terriglobia; order Terriglobales; family Acidobacteriaceae; genus JAIQEU01. The sequence continues at coordinate 21,099 of JAIQEU010000009.1, read as the reverse complement.
GGGCATGCTAGGCAGCGAAGCCGAGAAGGCCCTCGGCGAGGCCGGCATTACCGTCAACAAGAATGCTATTCCTTTCGATACCAACCCGCCGATGAAGCCCAGCGGGATTCGTATCGGTTCGCCCGCTTTGACCACACGCGGCATGAAAGAGGCCGAAATGCGGCAAGTCGGACTCTGGATCTCCGAAGCGCTCCACCATCGCAGCGAGGCCGCGGTACTCACCAAGGTCCGCCAGCAGGTCCTGGAGTTGGCCGAGACCTTTCCGTTGTATGCCGATCGCCGAGCCAAGGCGCAGGCGGAAGTACGCGCTTAACCATGCCCGGCCCCCCTCTGCGGGCACGGAGGAGGGCTTTCCCTGCAAACACGCACGCCAATCTGTTGCAAAGGTGTGCCAAGGAAATCTTTAGGCGGTTGGCGCGCCCATTGTGATTAAATCGTCCACGTGAAGGTTGCCATCGACATCCGCCGCATGACGGAGTTCGGCGTAGGCACCTACACCCGCAACATTGTGCGTGCGCTGGGCCGCTTGGATCGCGCCAACAAGTACTTCCTCATCGGTTCGCCGGGCAAAGTATCCGAAATCGGGCCGCTACCGCCGAACTTCCACACCGTCCCCCTGCTGGGGAGGGATACGACTTTCAAGAGCTACGTGGAGTGCCGCGCCATTCTCAAGCGACTGCACTGTGACGTGGTGCACATCCCGCACCTGTTCTCGCTGCCTCGGACCCTGCCTTGTCCTTACGTGGTGACCGTCCACGATGTGGTGGAACACATGTACGGCGCCCGTGACCGTTCCGGCCTGCGGCGATCGTTGCACTTTCACCTGACACGGCGAGTGCTGAAGGGTGCGGCATGCATACTTGCGGTATCGAAGTTCACCAAGAGCGAGATCGAGAAGCTGTTCGGGATCAAGGACGACCGCATCGAGGTGATCTACAATGCGATTGACGAGCGCTTTCTGCACGGTCACGCCTCCGACGCCGACCGTCAATCCCTTGCCGACCGCTACCTGGTGAATTATCCCTTCCTGCTGTACGCGGGTCGAATCCGGCCACACAAGAACCTGGTGCGAATCATCGAGGCTTTCTCCGCGCTGAAGGCTGAGCTGGAGAAAGACGGGAAATTCCCCGATTTGAAACTGATCATCATTGGCGATGAGCTTTCCAAGCATCCCGACCTGCGGCGCACGGTGATTCGGGGGGGCGTCCAGAATGATGTGCGCTTCATGGGATTCGTCCCCATCGAAGTGTTGCGCATCTTCTACGACGTGGCCAAGGTGTTCGTGTTTCCCTCGCTCTACGAGGGGTTCGGGCTGCCACCGCTGGAAGCCATGGCGCATGGCACGCCGGTCGTGACCTCCAATACCTCGTCGCTTCCCGAGGTGGTAGGCAAAGCCGCCGTGCTGGTGAATCCGGAGAACGTGTTTGAGATCATGCGCGCCTTGCACCGGGTGCTGATTGATCAGCCGCTGCGGGACAAACTCAAGCAACGGGGCTACGAGCAGGCGAAGAAATTCTCCTGGGATGCCTCAGCCCAGCAGATTTTGCGCGTGTACGAGCGGGTGGCAGGACGTTCCCGCCCGGCGCAGGAAGATCAGCCCGCGGAAGGACCGGCACCAAGAGTGGCGAATTCCTAAAGGCGTCAATCCAAACCGCGCTGGCCTGCGTCCGACTCAGCCGTTCTTGACCAGCGAATATCCCGGGGAGCGCAGGGAAAGACGGTGCAGTTTAGCCTCGAGGCGGCTCTTCTCAGTGTCGGAGGTAGCCGCAGCATGACGCTTCTGCAGCTTGAGAACTTTCTCTTTGCGAGTGCGGCGGCGGCGAATCTCGGGCCGCCGGCTGGGTGCGGACATAGGCGTTAGCTCCTCTGTGGTCTTTATGACTGTACCATTTTATCGCTTGACTCCGGCTTTTCCGGATAGGACAATCCGTTCCACTTCCCCTTAGGCCGATCCCGACCGCGAATACCAGGCCAATGAACCTCGTTGGACGAGGTTGGCGCCTGCCCCGCTGACACCTGCAAGCGGGTCATGTTGCAACCACGCCGGGCATTGCTGCTGGCATTCTGGAGGCAAAGGATGGTCGTGCTGAGGCTCGGAAGCAGCGGCCCGGATGTTTCCACCCTGCAAGACGCTTTGCGAGAGCGGGGATTCAACCCCGGCCCCAGCGATGGAGATTTTGGACCTGCCACCCAGGTAGCCGTGATCGCGCTCCAGCGCAGTGAGGGGCTGCTGGCAGATGGAATCGTGGGAGCCCGCACCGCCCGGGTATTGGGCTTGCCCAATCCGCCTGGGATACCCAGCGTAATTCCCGGGGTGACCGTGACCATAGTCTCCAAGATCTTCCCCGACACCCCGGTGAAGAACATCCGGCGCAACCTCCCGGCGGTTCTTGAGGCACTGGTCGCTCCGCAGCTAATAGAAAAGAAAATGGTCATGATGGCGCTGGCCACCATTCGCGCCGAGACCGAAAGCTTTCAGCCGGTCAGCGAGTTCCAGTCCGTGTTCAATACTTCGCCCGGAGGCCATCCTTTCGACCTCTATGACAATCGCAAGGACCTCGGCAACCAGGGACCGCCCGATGGCGCCAGCTACCGCGGGCGGGGCTTCATCCAGCTCACCGGCCGCGCCAATTACCAACTTCACGGTGCAGCCATCGGGATGGGCAATCAACTGGTCGAAAACCCGGAACTGGCCAACAACCCGAAGGTTGCTGCCGCCCTGCTGGCGAGATTTCTGAAGAGCAAAGAACAAACGATCAAGGAAGCGCTTTTGGCGGACAACCTGGCGGCCGCACGCCGACTGGTGAACGGCGGCACCCACGGACTACGCAACTTCACCGATGCCTATCGTAAGGGCGACGAGCTGATCCCGGAGGTCTGAGGCGCCATCAGCCGTGGCTTCCTATTCCATTTTCCCCCATCCGAGTGATCGCGGTACTGCAGCTAATACTCCAGGATCTCGTAGAACTCTACCCAGGTACCTTCGAAGAAATGTTTCTGCCGATTGGCCAACTCGGTGTGTTCCGGGTTGGCTTCAAAGAGCTTGAGCGCGGCTTCCGCTGCGCCCAGATCTTTGAACCGTGCCTGCCAGATCACAGTGTTACCGGGATCACGCCCGGAGATCGGAACGAGGCGCTCGCCGCGGGGAAGGATTCCCCGATGTTCCAACTCCGCAAACTGCTTCTCCAGCGTCATGAATTCATCTTTCTTCGCATGTTGAAAGCGCTGCACCAGGCGCAGAATAATGGCCATAACATTCCTCCTCGGCGGAAGCCAACCTTTAATTCGCAGCTGCTCCCGCGCCGCATTCAACTTCCTCCGGAACATCAAACGAGACCAAGTCCGAGCGGAACCCGCGTGTCCGGATAGCGCCATATGCGATGCCCAGAATCATCCATATGGTCCCTGCGATCTTCGCCGGCCAGCTCAGGTTGAGCCAGAGCAGCAAGCAGATCATGAAGCCCAGAATCGGCACCAGAAAATGGGTCAGCGTCCGCCGCCGGCCGCGCAGGAAATAATGGGTGAATGACGCCGCATTGACGCCCATGAAGGCCAGTAGCGCGCCGAAATTCAGCAACTCGGCAGCGCGTTCAAAGGTCAGCACGGCGGTTCCTGCCAGCGCAAATAGACCGACAAAGGCGACATTGTTCTGTGGAATGCGCCGCTTCGGTTCAATCGCGCCGAAAAAAGACTTTGGCAATGCATTGCCGCGCCCCATCCCGTAGAGCAAGCGCGCCGCTCCGAGTTGCGATCCCATGCCCGAGCCGACCGTAGCCACCAGCAGCGTGACGTTGATCAAGGTGAATAGCCATGCTCCGGCTGCGCGCCCGGCCACATGGACAAACGCCGTATCCACGTCGGGAAACGGTTGCGAACCGGGCCACACCAGTTGCGCCGCATAGACTTCGACCGAGGCCAGCACGCCGGTGATCAGGCACACCAGGACGGTCGCCAGCAGAATGTTGCGCTTGGGATTCTCCGCTTCTTCGGAGAGCGTCGAGATGCCGTCAAAACCGATGTATGTCAGGACGGCCAGCGACGTCCCACCCAGGACTGCAGGCATCGCGAAGGTCTGCGGGTCGTAAAACGGACGAGTGAAGAATGCCAACCCGTCATGAGGCATCTTGAGCACGTAGCGCGCAGCCGCCGCCAGGAAGATGACAATGACCACGCCCATCGCAGCGGCGAGCGTCTCGTTGATCCGCGCGGAGGTGCGAATTCCAAACAGGTTCATTCCAGTAAACAGCGTAATGAAGATGATCACGAGTACCGCATACGGGATCTCAGGAAAGAAGTTGAGTGCAAACTTGCTGCACAAGATGGTGCACACGATGGGATTCAACATGTAATCCATCGCCATGCTCCAGCCGGTAACATATCCCAGCGCCGGATGGATCTCCGATCCGACGTAGGTGAAAGCCGAGCCGGCACTGGGATAGACGCGTGCCATCCGCCCGTAGCTGATCGCGGTGAAAAGCATGGCGACCATAGCAATGAGCACGGTCGTAACCGCATGCCCGTGAGCACGCTGGCTCATCACGCCATACACCGGCATCGGCGCGGTAGGCTGGATCACGATCATGCCGTAAAGAATGAGGTCCCAGAGCCCAAGCGCTCTCCGCAGCCTGGGCGCACCTTCTACGGAACCGGGTTGGCTAGCGGCCATGCGGTGTGACTCGACAACCGAGGATCAAGCGCCTACAACCCACACGAACCCCGCCGGAGCGTGCCCGCTCCCGAAGGGCCGACAAGACTCTTAGAAGTAGAACTTCAACGCAAACTGAATAAACCGCGGGTCGCGTGCCGACTGTGCGAAGCCCCAGGCGCAATTCTCGTTGTGATTGTCGATCGGGCACCCACTCTCTCCCGGCTGCAGATCGAGGCCGTGGTCGGTGGACGGATTGTCGAACAGAAACTTCGATGTGAACAGCTGCGGGTTCACATGGTTCCAGGCGTTGAAGAAGTCGACGTGGAATTCGAACCGGTATTTTTCGCCCACGGGAAAGTTCTTGAGGAGCGAAATGTCCCAGTTCTGGTAACCGGGACCGCGGATGATGTTCCGTCCTGCGTTTCCGAACGTGCCCAGCACCGTGTTGGTAGCGAAAGCGCAGGTATTGAACAGTGTTCCGGGTATGCAGGGCGTGGCATTGGGATCGCCGACGCGATTGGGCCGGGCAGAACTGGCCACGTCGCCGCCTCCGTCTGAGTTCGACAAGTTGGTGGCGATGTCAGTAGGCGTGAAGTAGTTTCCGGTAGAAGCGGAGGTGATGCCGCTGACCTGCCAGCCCCCGATGAATTGGTCGAGCACGCCGCTCGCGTTCCCCGCGAAACGCTTACCTTTCCCAAAGGGCAACTCGTAGGAATAACTCAGAACAAAGCGGTGCCGGACATCAAAATCCGCGTTGCCGTACTCCAGTTTGGGAAAACGCTGGTCACGAAAGTCCCCGGTGGCGAACGATCCCAGGTTGGCGCTGGAAGCATTGTCCAGCGCGTGGCTATAGGTGTAGGAAGCCTGGAAGGTCAAGCCGTGGGTCAGCCGCTTTTCCAGACGCGCCTGGAGCGAGTGGTAGTAGGAGAACGCGTTGGAGCGGAAGGTGTTGATAGTCGTGTCAAACACGGAGGGGTCGCACCCGGGAAGCAGCGTCGTGTTACAGGTGTGCACCGGGCGTCGTGGGGCGAAAGGGGCGGTTTGATCGGCCGTCGGCACGGCCTGGTTTCCGTTGTAGAAGGCAAACAGCTTCAGGCCGCGGGAACCTGCGTACGACACCTCCACCACCGTTTCCGCCGGTAGCTGGTACTGCAGTCCCAAGTGCCATTGCTGGTTATACGGCGTGCGCAGGTTAGGATCGACCGAAAACAGCAGCGGAGTATTCGGATCGCTCAGCGAATTGGCCGGAAAACCGTTGGCCAGCACGTTAAAGTTCGGAATCGAGCAGTCGATCTGGCCCAGGGCCGGATTGGCGGACTGAGCCGTGCACGGGACGTTAAACGATTCGATGGAGAAGAACGGGGGATTGAATCCCGGGCTGGGATTGGAGAAAGGACCGTTTTCCTGGCCGCCGTAGAAGATGCCATACCCGCTGCGCAGGACCAACTTGTCGGTGATCTCGTACGCGAGTCCTATACGTGGCGCGAAGTTGTTGAGGTCAGGATTGATCAAGCCGCGCGATCCGGTGCGCAGGATGGGGATGCTTTGGCCCAGCGTGGGGGTGAGTTCCAGTTGCTGGCCCTTCGGGACCAGCAGACCTTTGGAGGCATAGTCAAAAGTCGCGGCCTCATCCCTTGCTTCCTTGATGGTGCTGAACAATTCATAGCGCAGGCCCAGGTTCAGGGTTAAACGGGGAGTGACGCGAAAATCGTCCTGCACATATCCAGCATAGATCTGGCGGCGGTAGTCCACGTTGTGCAAGCTCGTGATTTCGCCGAAATCCGGGATCCCCAGCAGCATGGAAGCAAAGGCTGATCCCCCGCTGCTGGGCGAAGCCGGATTGTCGGTGAACTCGGAGCCAAACCCCAGGTTCCCGCGAGAAGCTGCGGGCTGGAAGATGGTGAACTGTTCCCGGCGGATCTCGGTGCCGAACTTCAGCGAATGGCGCCCGCGGATCCAGGTCAAGTTTTCGGTGAGCACGTAGCTGTTCTGCTTCTCTATCGAGGGCAGGAACGTGGAACTGCCGATGGTCGCCGAACCGTCGCCAAAATCAATCTCTGGAAGGCCGCCATTCTGCGGGCCGAAAGGCACTCCCGGGAACCCAATCCCAAAGGCAGGGTCGCCGGCGATGTTCTTGTCGAAGTTCAGCTGAAAACGATGAGCATTGATGCGGTTGTAACCGAAGCGAACTTCGTTGATAACGTTCGGCGTAAAGACGTGCACCTCGCTCAGCGCAACGCTGCGGTAAGAGAAATCCTCAATGCCGTCGAAAAAACCTCCGCCGTCCAGAGCATTGTTGAAGGGCGCGGGAATCGTGCTGGGCTGGTCTTCATAGCTGAAGCGTACGAAGCCGTCGTCTTTCTGGGAAAACTTGTGATCCACGCGGATATCGAAGTTGTTGCGGCTTTCCTGCCTCACCGGCTCCACCAGAAAATTCTGCCCTCCCAGCGTGGTGTTCGTCGGCGGGTACAGGGCGGCGAGCCGGGCGGCCAACGGATCGATGAGAGTGCTGGGAAACACGTTCAGCGCCCCACTCGGAGTCCCGTCCGAAGTAATGGGCACGCCGCAGAAACCATTGGGATTGAGATCGGTCCGATTGGTCTCGGTGAGCCGGCTGTTGAAGATCTCGCCGACAAAAGTTACGTTTCCGTTGCAGTCCAGAGCCTGGCTGCCGTTGATGGGCTGGCCCGTGTTGGGATCGACCTGCGGCGCAATCGTGCTGCTGAGCAGATTCTGGAAATCGCCTCCGATCATGTCAGAGGTGGGAATCGTAGACAGGATGGGGATCGCTTGCCGGACGCGGAAACCCTCGTAATCCCCGAAAAAGAAAGTCCGGTTCTTGATGATCGGACCGCCAATGGTAAAGCCGAACTGGTTCTGCTTGTAAGCCTGCTTGGTCGACGAGCCGAAGGCGTTACGGGCGTCAACTACGTCGTTGCGCAGAAATTCATACACATCGCCGTGAAACTCATTGGTGCCCGACTTGATCGCGGCGTTCATGATTGCGCCGTTGCCGCGTCCGAATTCGGCGGTGTAGGAGTTGGTCTGGACTTTGAATTCGGCGATGGCATCCACCGAAGGCTGGATGACGTAGGTGCTCTCGTTTAGCACGTCGCCCAGGTTGGCGTTGTTGTCGATGCCGTCAAGCAGGAAGTTGTTTTGCAGGGCACGGGCGCCGTTGGCGCTGAAACCGAAGGTTTTTTCCGCGCGCGATCCGGGTTCCGCAGGCGCCACCCCGGCGCTCAACTGCGCCAGTTGCGCGTAATTCCGGCCATTCAGAGGCAGATTCACAATGCGCCGGCCGGTCACCACCTGGCCAAGGTCGGAGTTCTCGGTTTCCAGTTGCGGCCCCTGGCTGGTCACCATCACCTGTTCGCTGATCGCTCCAACCTGCAGGGTCACGTCTACCGACGGCCGCTCCTGCAAGTTCAACTCTACCGGTCCGATTGACGTCTTTTTGAAGCCCTGCTTCACGACCACGACGCGATAGCGTCCGATCTTCAGCGGACCGGCAACATATTCACCGCTGCTATTCGTTGTGGTTTGGAACGTGGTGCCGCGATCCACATCCTCGATCGTAACGGCGGCGTTGGGGATGACTGCACCCGACTTGTCCCGCACCGTGCCTACGATATTGCCTGTGTCCTTCTGTGCCCAGCACAGGCCGGTCAGCAGGATAAGTACAACACTTGCCCGGAGAAAATGAATGTACTTAGGGTTGCGCGTCATAGTGACCTCCAAACACTGCTAATGGCGGATGATCTTCACGGCACGACGCTGGTTAAGCCAGCGTCACTACAGGGGACTCACTTCCAACAGCAGGTGCTCGGCGAACGAGACCTTCAGTTTCGGGTTACCAGCATCAACTGAACCCATGGACTTTCCATCTTCGTAGTCCACCACCTGGTGACTGCCCGGTTTCAGCCCGCGTAACTCGATGTCACCTGCCCATGGCTTCCCTTTCGGAGCGAAGAACGCGTAATACATCCGGCCGTCCTTCTGGATAGCGTACCCTTCCGGCGCATCGTAGCCGTAGTTGTACAGGTTAAGAAACGTGCCGCGCGAAAGCATCTTGGCGTTGTACAGATCGATCCATTTCTTCCAGTGTGTCTGCTTCTCGGGCGTCAGTTCAACAATCTTGAATTTCGGACCATACTCCGGCCATGTGAACTTGGTCCCGAGAACCGCGCCGACCCCCAGCTCGGACGCAAAATCCCGGCCTTTATCTACCTCGTGGAGCGAATTGCTGAGTTGAACTTCGGTCAGTTCGACATGGTCTCCGTAGACCGCGGCTTCGGGCCCTAGCAGGGCCTTGTACATCTTGGTCCGCAGACGTACCTGCCTCGATCCGACCGGATCCGCCGTCACTGCCTGGTCGATGTACGGAAGCCAGGCCAGGCTTGGAGGCGTTCCGCAGGGACACGCCTGCGTTACGCTGTCAGGTTTAAGCGCCCGGGTGGTCTCGAGAATGATTTTGTAAACATCTCCCACCGCCTGGATGGAATCATTGGGTGACTTGTGGTGGTGCTTCGGGTTATAGCAGGCTGGCACGGTGTAGGAAAAATCCAGCTTGTGGCCGTCAAAATCCCAATCACGAATGAACCGTTCCGTGAGCTGCTTATAGTATTGTTGCACCTCGGGCACTGCCGGACACAGAGCGCCCAGATCCGCAGTCGCTCGGGCCGGCTTGCCATCCTTATCCAGGATTAACCAATCAGGATGCTCTTTGACGACGGTAGACAACTGATACGGGCGGTGATTCAGGATGTCTTTCCCATGGCCATCCTCGACGACGAGCGGGATCCACCACAGGGTGATGTGGATTCCGGCGTCGTGATAGGCCTTCACTACTTTCTGAAGGGAATCGTCCGGAAACGTATCGGCGCGCGGTTCCCAGTCTCCCCGGGCTTTGAACCAGCCCGCATCCAGCGTGGCCCATTTCAGACCCAGTTCCTTCAGCTTTGGAATGGTTCCCAGCATCTGCTTGGGTGTGAAATCCATTTCGTAGCCCCAGCCACACCAATTGGCTTGGTAATCGGCGTCGGTGGGGTGGGCAAGGCTCAGGCCTTTGACTCGGAGCATTTTCGAGTACAGGCTTAGTGGCTCGTAAAAATCCCCATGAAAAACGGAAACAAAGGTCAGCGGCGTCGTGTAGACCTGGCCGGACTGCAGCCGCACATCAGTCTCGAGAGTTATTTCGGCGTTTACGCGACGATCCGGACGCGTACGCACCGGCAGGCTCAAGGGCAGAGGCACGGTCTCGGCATGGCCTATCGCTTCCCCTACCGCGCCGGTCCAGAAGGCCACCACTGGGATGCCGCCGCCGGTCTGGTTTTCGTCATTGTGCATGACGGCTTGCATGGGGTTGGCGCGGGTGAACTTGTCGTTGATGAGCATCACGTCGTCCTTCCCCCACGCCTCGCTGGATCCGTGGAAGGACCACATAGCAAACGGCGCCGCATTCCTGTCACTCAGCGAAGCATTCAAAACGTGCTGCTGCGTGACCACGCGCTCAATAGGAATCTCGCCTGTTCCGACATTCTTGTAGGAGGTGCTGGTGAGCGCCAGGTTGGGCAGGTCATCGTAGACTTCGATCGCGAGATCCTTCTCGAGCGAGGGGGCGGACTGGCTCTTCCCTCGGATTTCGACTCGCTTTCCCTGGGCGCCCAGCCTGCCTGAAGCGCTGGTGACGCGGGCGTTGGCGAAGTCCAGCACGAAGTCACTGATCTCTTTCGCGGCGCTCACCACCGAGTCCGCTCCGCCCCCGGAATCCGCTTGAGCGTCATCCAGGGTCAAAGCTTGACCGTCCTGCAGCAGGCTGGCTTGCAGATAGCCCGCCGTGGTCAGTTGGAATTCTGCCGACGGCGTTTTGATCGTAATGGGACCGGCGGAGGTTACAGTGACTCTGATGACAGAGTTCCCCTGTTCGGAGGCACGATCCGAACGCTGTTGATTGCAGCCGACGAGCGCGGCCGAGAATAGGAGCGCCAGGCAAAGTGCTACCAACGGGTAACTGCATGGGCGAGGCGAGACAACAGCCTGAGGCATTCCAATATCCCTCTTCCCTTGGAACGGCGGAAACGAGAGAATCCGCAGGTGTAACGTTTCACTAGACAGAAGTAAATATACCCAACAGAACCCGTTGTCAAGAAGAAATCCGCCGCGGCAGGTCACAACACTTGACTGATTCTCACAGCGATTCCACACACGCAAGGTTGCCACAGCCAACTCCGTGACCACCGTCACCGAAGGTGCGATGAGAAGACATCATCGAGGCGTATGTCAGTCGGCAGGCTGCGCGGAAACATCGCTGACGAAAAGGCTCCCAATTTCCGGACAAACCGAGATGCCCAGATTGCCCGCAAACTCCACCAAAGTATCGACGCAAGCGGACGGGTGGATGGTATGCGGCGATAAACACTTGTAGCTGGCCAGCAATATGCCAAGCTGGAGCGCAGTTTGAACCGATCGGTCCGGACGATCGCCCTTGGAGTCTTCTGTGCGCAGGAAAGGAATGCCCGCAGCGAGCGCAGCCAGCACGCCCCCCAGCAGCGAGTCGCCCGCCCCTGCTGTGGAAGCAACCTCTACTGGTGGCGCGGGACAGAAGTTCCAAGTCCTGGCAGTGAGCCCGTAGGCGCCCGCCTTGCCCGCGCTGACGATCATCTTCAGGTTGGTGTAGGAGCTGCGGAGCAACTCCTGACAGCTGCGAATAAAAGGCTCCGGTGATTCGGGTGAGAACGGACGCCCCACCAGTTGTTCAGCTTCACTTTCGTTGAGTGCCACCAGGTCGAGCAGGTCAAACATGCCGGCATCGCGCGCCGGTTGCACTTCGGCGGCCACGAACGAGGCTGCACGAAAAGCGCCTGTGCGTGACGCCACCTCGAGGAAATACTGCCGCACCTCGAGCGGAACTTCCGGCACCGCGAGTGCGATAACGCGCCGCCGGCCCGCCCTCAGCAAGCCCGCAATATTGTCGATGTCACTCTTGCACAGGGCGCCTGCGGCGGAGTTGCTGGTCGTGATGTTGCCGCCAGTCCCATCCGGGTACTGGAAGCAGACACTGAACAAAGTCGGAGTCGCGGGAATCGCACGGACATGGCTGGTGTCGATGCCTGTGTCCCTCATCTGCTCGAGGACATACTTCCCAGCAGGATCGCCGCCCACATTTCCGACGGGCACGACATGAAATGGCAGCCCGGAACACCGCGCCCCCAGCAGCTTTGCGACATAGTGGATCACGATGTGCAGCTTGCAGTAGTCCCTGACATCGAGCAGGCGGCCGGCCCGGCTTTCATTGCGCCCCAGCGTGTGGTCACCCTCGAGCGCAAACAACATACCCGTGCCCAGGCCGCCAACGCCCACCAGCTGTTGGTAAGGAGAATGCTCGTCAATGCGCAGAGACCGCATGGGCTCTCCTCACAGTAGCTCCCAGTCAGGGTTCTCGCTGATGGGATGGCGAGCGGTTTCCGCGGTTGCGGTAATGACCGCGTCAGAATGCAACTGCAAAAGTGTCATGGGATATTCCACGGTGGGTTCGGAAAACAGCGCGACTCGAAGAGCGGTTTGCTTCCAGGCGCCGGTGTCGCTGTAAACCCGCACCTTCGCCGCTGATAGACACTGCTTCATGCCCAAGGTTACTGACATCGGCGGCACAAACTGGTAAGCACTGCCAAAGGTGCGCTGCGCCAGCGCAAGAATAGTGTCGACGTTGTTCTCCTGGATGCGAATGGTCGAGCTCGAGAGTTCTTCCAGAGTGATGGAATTGTAGGCGTGACGTCGTGCCTGATTGTATGCGATGTGCCCATCCTGCCCCCATCCGCCAACGGTGATATCGATCGGCGCGCTCTCAATCGCGGCTGCGACTTGGTCGACCGTCGAAGGCAGAAGCCAGAATCTGTGCTCTGGGGGCACTTGCAGCTCAGGCCGGATGCCACCATAAAAATGCTTCTCCATGAAGGTACGGAAGTTGTAGGGATGTGCGAGGGGCAGAGGGCGAGCTTGCCAGTCCAGGCATTCATCCATGTGAAATACCGAAAGGCTCCGCAGGGAAAGACTCCGAGTATTGACCAGTTTGGTGAACGGGGTATACCAGCAGACTGGGCCGCAGGGAATAATGGCGCGGGTGGGCGCTCCCCTCCGATTATTCGCTTCGATCACCTCGCCCAGTTCTTGCGCCATCAACTGCCCCATCTCGGCGGAGTCGTGCACCATGCGAAAGCGGGCGCGGAGAAGCGGATGGCCAACGAGTTCGTCACCAGGGATTTTGCACCAGCGGTAAAGATCAGCCTTCCGGATGGGGCTCATAGGACTCCGTGCGACTCGAAATTCCGGTGAAACGTTACACTCTGCAACCGGATAGGTGTCAAGTGGCCCGCTCGTTGCCAAGCCTCAGGGACGGGGCGCCGGACACGTGGAATCACGAATCATCAACTTGGGCGAGACCTTACGGTGCTTCGCCACCACGGCTCGCTTTTCGATGGAAGCCCGGATTAACCCTTCGACGATTTCCGCTCCTAGCGAACCCTGCATCTCCAACTGTTGTTGCACGGTCGTGAGCGGCGGATTGTAGAATGCCGAGCCGGGAAGATCGTCGAACCCAACCACCGAACAGTCTTTCGGGACCCTGCGGCCTGCCTTGCTCAGAGCGCGAATCGCCGCACAGGCGGTCAGATCATCAAAGGCGACCAGGGCGGTGAACTCGTGGCGCCGCCGCAATAATTCCTCGGTCAAATCGCAGCCTTCCACATACGTGGAGTTGCGGCCCTTGATCTCCAACACCAGGTTTGGATCGATCTGTAAACCAACTTCCCGGGCGAAACTCTCGATTCCTTGCCAGCGCTGCTGGCTGTCGATGAGAAACTTTGGGCCTTTTATGAATGCGACCTTGCTGTGTCCCAGCTCATACAGATGCTGGAGGACCTGCCTTGTACCCGATTCGTTGTCGACAACAATTGAGCTGACCGGTCCTCGTTTTAACTCACGACCGATGGCAACCGCAGGAATGGATCTTTCGGAAAGCTCGGCAAGCAGTCCCGTATCCAGGTAAACCGGGTTGGCGATGGCGATAATTGCTTCCACGCGCCGGCCCAGCAGCAGGTCCACACAGCGACGAAACTGTGACCGGTCGTTCTGCAGGTCGGTGGTAATGGGGAAATAACCGGAGGGCCGGAGATAGTTTTCAATGCCGCGCAGGATCTGGGTGCAGTACGCATCGGTGATGTCAAAGACAATCACGCCGATGGTGTGGCTGCGCTGGCTGCGCAGCGAGCGCGCGAACAGGTTCGGGCGATATCCCAACCGGCGTGCGATTTTCCAGATGTGCGTCCTGGTACGAGGGGAAATGCGGTTGGCGGCGGGGCCATCGTTCAGCACCATGGAGACGGTCGTAACCGAGAACCCGCTCTCTCCCGCAACGTCGCGAATGGTGATCATCGTTCTCCCTCCGCGGCTCGGCACACTGGGCTGGACAACGAGTTCCTAACCCTGGCCGAAAACAGCAGTTCGAGTTCGTGGTGATCGCTCACGATGGAATCCGCCTCGCACAGATCTTCGGGGCCCAGAGTGGTACAAATCGCGATGACGCGACAGCCCGCGGCACGAGCTGCGCGCACGCCCAGCGGCGCATTCTCTATAACCGCGCATCTGGACGGCGGCACGCCCATGATTTCCGCGGCCCTAAGAAAGGGCTGCGGATCAGGCTTCGGCCGTGCAACATCATCGGCTGTGACCACCGCATCGAACCAGCGCTCCTGCGCGGGTGTCAGTACTAAGTCCACCGACTTTCGCGATGATCCGGTCACCATGCCCAGTTTGCAGCCCGAGTTGCGGAGCCGGTCCAGGAAATCCCAGATGCCCGGAAAGAATGATCGTGGGCCCAGCGCAATGTCATATTCGCGACGCCGCCGGACCAGCTCCTTCACCTCGGCATCAGTGACACGAATCCCTCGTTCAGCACACAGCGTGGCGATCAGTTGGGGAGTGGGCTGTCCTTCGCGCAAGTAGATTTCTCGTGGCGTAGTGGTTATCCCTATCTCATCTAGGACCATCTCGTAGGCCCGATAATAATTTTGGCCGGAGTCAACCAGCACGCCATCCCAGTCAAAAATGACCGCAGCCACAGCGTTGAGCGCACAAGGTTGTGCGGTGAGGCTCGCATCGCCCGATCTGTCTCTGCGTGGCTCTTCCATACCTGAACCGGCCTTAGGTTGACCGCTGCCCCTCGGCGGATCCCTCCTGTCCGTACGTCGTATGATAGCGCTCATACCATTTGCGGACTTCTTCTGCCGGAAGCGCCGACGGCGTGCCTAATAGCATCGCCAGGTGGCAGGTTTTGGCCACGTCCTCCAGCATGACCGCAGCCTTTAGAGCCGCGCGAGGTGTCCCGCCGAAAGTAAACGCGCCATGGTGCGCGAGCAATACCGCGGGAGCATCCTTACGGCATTTCACGATCGCTTCGCCAATATGATTGGCCACATTGTCCACATAGGGAGCACAGGGAATCTCCACGCCAAACTCATCCGCAATCGCTGTCAGATACGCCGGAATGGAGCGGTTCAGCAAGGCAAAGCTGGTGGCGTAGTTCGAATGGGTATGGACGATACCGCCGATGTCGGGGCAATTGGAATAGAGATAAAGGTGGTGCGGCAAATCGACGCTGGGCTTCAACCGATCACCCGGTTCTCCGGTGATAACCCTACGCCCGGCGAGGTCGGTCGCCACCAGGAGAGACGCGGTGAGCTTCTCATAGTCGATTCCGCTCGGCTTGATCACCACGATTCCGGTGTCGCGGTCGATGCCGCTGGCATTGCCGCTGTGCATGGTGACCAGTCCAGCCCGATAAATCCCCAGATTTGCCTCGAGCACTTGTTCACGGAGCTGGGTCAAGTTTTTCATTCGCGTCTCCTTCAGCGTTCGGACCCGCAGAGCGGCCGGCGAGCGCTGGAATCGTGCATCGGGATCCGCACCCGGCGCGAACGGTTGACAGCCACGCGCCAGAAGTCTAGATTTACGGGTATTGTAACGTTTCACCGGAGAAAAAGCTTGGGAGATTCTGGAAAGACGATCCGTTTGAAACGCATCCTGCAGCCAGACCGGGGTACGCTGGTCGTTGCCTTTGATCATGGACTGGTGCTCGGCCCGATTCCCGGGACCCTCGATCCGGCGGGACAGATCCGCCGCTTCGTGGAGGCAAAAGCCGATGCGATTCTGCTCAACCTGGGGAATTTCCGATATTTCGCGGAAGCAGCTTCGCCACGTCACCAACCTGGGTTGATCGCGAGATTGGACTGGACGACCGCGTTCGACGAAACAGCCAAGACAACCCCGCATGGTTTCCAAACTTGCCTGGTGGCTCACCCCGAGGACGCGCTTCGGGCGGGTGCCGATGCGGTCATCACCTTCCTGGTGGTGGGCAGCGGTGATGCCGAGTTCGAGAGGAAAGAAGTCGAGCGGGTGGGCAGTCTTGCGCGTGCGTGTGAGCGAGTGAGCATGCCCCTGGTGGTGGAGTCGTTGGCGCGCGGGGCCCAGGTGCGGAACCCACGCGACCCGAAATGGCTCATGCTTCACACCCGGATGGCGGCTGAGTTGGGGGCGGATGTGATCAAGACGGAGAACGCCGGGGATGTCGAGACTCTGCGCACTGTAATCGACGCCTGCCCTGTGCCCATCCTCGTGCTGGGAGGGAGTCGCACCGGTTCCGATGAGGAGGTACTGAACACGGTCCGCGGTATCGTCGAGGCGGGTGCGGCCGGCGTGTTTTTTGGCCGGAACATTTTCCAGGCTGACAACATGCCCGACCTGTTGCAACGGGTGCGCTCCGCGCTGGCCGGCAAAGCCTCGGCGCAAGGACAGTGACCAGTGAGCCTGCTGGCTGTAGACATGGGCTCGAGCAGTTGCAAGGCAGTGGCTTTTTCAGAAGACGGCCGGGCTCTGGTTCAGAAAACCTGTACCTACTCACCGCCAGAATCACGGCACCCTTCCTGGGCCGAGATGCCAGCCGAGAACTTCTGGCGTGCGCTGGTGACCGTAGCCCAAGCCATTTCCGCAGAGGTACCCCAAGATCCGGTTGAAGTCCTTGCCATCAGCTCGCATGGTGAGACATTCGTTCCTGTTGATTCGCAGCAGCAGGCTGTGGCACCGGCCATCCTCAACATCGATAGTCGGGCAGTTGCCGAGACCAACTGGCTCGCGGACACACTGGGGCGACGACGCATCTTCGAGATCACCGGACTCACGGCGCACCCCATGTATCCGGCGGCCAAAATACAGTGGCTGCGGAAACATCAAGCGCGTGTGTTTGCCTCCGCCGCACGTTTCTTGGCAGTTCCCGATTACCTCCTGACCCGTCTGGGTCTGCCGGCCTACATCGACTACTCGCTTGCCTCCCGTTTCTTGGCGTTCGATATTGCAAAACGCACATGGTCAGCAGAAATTCTCTCCGCCTGCCAACTGGGCCCTGAACAGTTGCCGGTGCCGGTTCCCGCGGGGAGTGTCGCTGGACAGTTGGTGGCCAGCGTCGCCGGCATGCTCGGGCTCAGAGCCGGCACGCTCGTGGTGGTAGGCGGCCACGACCAGCCCTGCGGGGCGCTGGGCTCGGGAGTACTCGAAGCAGGACGCGTGTCGGCATCCTTCGGAACCTATGAATGCCTGGTCGCTGCGTCACGAGCGCCGAAGCTGAGTGACTGCGCTTTCGCCGCCCACTTGAATTCCTACTGCCATGTCGTTCCGGATCACTACGTCACGCTGGCTTATTTCCCCTCGGGGATCATGCTCGAGTGGTTTCTTCGACTGATATGCCCACCGGGAGAGCTGACCAGCTCAGCGTCAATCGGACAACTCTGTGCGCAACTGGAAGCCGATGTACCGCAGGGGCCCAGCGGGTTATGCATTGCCCCACATCTGCTTGGAACATGTAATCCCGACTTCGACCCGGCCGCGACCGGAGTGATAGCCGGGATTCGTCCGAGTACGAGCCGCGCGGATTTGTACAAGGGCATCCTCGAAGGAATCGCGTGCGAATTCGCGAACATGGTCGAACTGCTGCGCGAGGCAGCCGGGGGATACAGGGATGTATACGTCAGCGGCGGAGGGGCGCGGTCGCCTCTTGGTTTGAAGTTGCGGGCCGCAATGGCTGGGCTCGAGCTCCACATGATGCAGTGTCCCGAAGCCGTTTGTCTGGGGACCGCGATCCTGGCGGGAGTGGCAGCTGGCAAGTATGGCGGCCTGGCAGAAGCGGTCAAGCAAGTGGTTCGCATTTCCGAAACCGTAGCTCCCGACACCACGGTCGCTGAAAGTTACAAGGCTCAGATGCTGCAATACCGCCTTTTGTACTCGAGTCTCGCGCCGGTAAGGCGCGCACAAGTCGCCTGCAACTGAGGAGGAAGAATGATCGAGCCAAGGATCGGGTTCATTGTTTATGGCGTGCACAAAGACGGCCTCAAAGATCCCATGGGCCAGCCGTTCATCGATGAAAAACTGGTGGAGCAATCAAGAACTGCGCTCACAAATGCTGGGCTCAAGCTGGTTAGCAACGAGATCGTAATCGCTTCAAAAGAGGAAGCCATTGCGGCGCTGCGTCGCATGAAGAATGATGAGCAGATTGACGCCGTCGTGCTTTTTTCCGGCACTTGGGTGTGGGCGGCGCATC
The DNA here is from genome assembly GCA_020073665.1 of Terriglobia bacterium. Lineage (GTDB taxonomy): Bacteria > Acidobacteriota > Terriglobia > Terriglobales > Acidobacteriaceae > JAIQEU01. The sequence continues at coordinate 2,806 of JAIQEU010000009.1, read as the reverse complement.
TGGTCGGAGCGATTCGCGATTATGCCAGCACGGGGAAAGGAGTGCTGCTCTGGACCCACCCCGGGTCGCAAGGCTGGCGGCCGGTAGGTGGCCTGGTCATGCACGGAGGACTGCTGGAAATCGGGGTCCCTCACAAGTTCGTGTACGGCGCGGCCGGAAACGCGGAAGTCATCGAACAGATCGTCAGTTACGCGCGAGCCGCGCACCTGAAAAACTGGTTGAACCTCTCCACCTTCGGCGCTTTCGGCGGCAGGGGCATGGGGCAGACTTGCGGCGTGGCGGATCCGTCGCAGTGGATGCGCATGTTTGGCGTGGATATTGATTCGCGCGACACCACCGAACTCATCCACACTGCCCAAGCGATCCCGCAAGCCGAAGTGGCGGCTCTCACGCCCAGGCTGCAGAAGCTGTTCGGCAAGGCTCCCGACCCGACGATAGTCAACGAGCGCTCCATCCGCTTGTATCTCGCCCTGAAGAAGGTCGTGGAACGCGAGCGGTTCGACTTCTACACCATCCAGTCGTTCCCTGGCCTGGGCGATGATTATTCTGCCACCTGCTTTGCGCAAAGCATGATGCTCGAGGACGGACACGGGACCTCCACTCTCGGTGACTTCAATACTGGTCTCACGGTACTGCTGCTAACCAAGCTCAGCAAGGAGCGGGTGTACTACGGCGATCTTCAGCACCTCGACACGAAAACGAAAGAAATCAAGATCATCGGGGATGGGGCATGTCCGCCGTCGTTGGCCGGGAAACTCGGCCCCGCGGGCTTTGCCGAACATGGAATTCCGACCGAGGGCGAAGCCGGCGGGCTATCGGTAAAGCTGGTCTGCAAAGTCGGCGAAGGAGTGCTGGCGCGCCTGGGTCGCGTCAATGGCGAATTTCAGATGGTGATCACGCGTGCAACCGTGTTCGAGCCCCCGGCCGCACAACTCGCCGAACGGTTGAATGAGTGCGGCATTCCGTTTTGGCCCCATGGATTCGTCACCGCCCATTGCGATGTGAACAAACTTCTGCAGCATTGGACCAATGAATATGCCTGCCTCGGGTATGGAAAAGACATTTTCCCGGTGCTGGTGGATTTCTGTGAGTTGACTGGAATAAAAGCAATTTTGCCTTAGGGAAGGAGCTTGCCATGCGTTCGTCAAGAGGCGGTTTGGTTTTCCTATTGAGCATAGTCACTGCAATCCTGTGTGTGTCGCAGATGCTGCTTTCCGCGGCTCCTGCGGCCGGGCAGAGTAGCGAGGAACGGGCCCTGAAGTCGTTCGCGGCCCTGGATCCCATCGACGCACACGTACACGTGTTCAAGACCGATCCCGCATTCCAGGCCATGCTCGAACGGCTGAATGTGAAATTGTTGAACATCCTGGTCATGGATGACACGCTCTCCTACCGAAAGGAGCTGCAGCCGCAGGTTAAAGATGCGCTCGCCCTGGTGCGATCCAGTCGCGGCCACATCGCGCTGTGCACAACCTTCGATCCGTACAAGTTAGACAATCCCTCGTTCACGGCGGATGCCATCAAGCAGGTCGATCAGAATTTCGACGAAGGCGCGGTCGCGGTGAAGATCTGGAAGAACATCGGGATGGAAATTCGGGACCCTGGCGGGAAGTACGTCCTGGCTGACGATCCAAAGTTCGAACCCATCTATCAGGACATCGCCCGTCACCACAAAACTCTGCTGTCGCACCAGGCGGAACCGGATGTTGCGTGGGGACCGCCCGATCCAGCCGATCCGTCCTGGTCTTACTATCAGGAAAACCCGCAGTGGTACGTCGGGGATAAGGCGGGGTTTCCCTCCAAGCAGACAATCTTGGCGGCGCGCGACCGTGTGCTTGAGAAAAATCCTGAATTGCGGGTCGTGGGAGTCCACCTGGGCAGCATGGAAAAAAGCCTCGACGACATCGCCAAGCATCTGGACCGCTATCCCAATTTCGCGATTGATACGGCGGCGAGGATGGAGTACCTGATGTTGATGCCCCGCGAGCAAGTGCGCAATTTTCTGATCAAGTACCAGGACCGGATTCTCTACGGCACCGATCTCGATGTGCTCGCGACCGCGAGCGTTTCAGAGGCATTGCATGATTGGCAGTCAACCTACGCCCGTGACTGGGAGTTTCTGGCGACCGCTGAAACCGTGAAGCTGGATGGCAAGCAGGTGCGCGGGTTAGATCTGCCCCAGCCGGTACTCCGGAAGATATTTCACGACAATGCGAAACGATGGATTCCGGGTCTGTAATCTATCGTCCTGTCAACGAAAGCGGCGACGATTCGCTGCGCCGGCCCGCAGAACGGCGGTGGACGCCGTTCATGCGGCTTGCTTTTCTCCCGCAACTGGCTCGTACTGGCCGCGTTCCCTGGGGATCGCCAAGACCGGCTCTTCCGCACTTTTGAAGTACCAAGCCATTTAATGATGTGGAGCGGGACCAGCCAGAGTTGGCGGGTTCAAAAGTCCTCGCAAAAAAGGCGGACTCGTGGCAGCCGGACTGTAAGCCGAATTCGCCGGGCTGCGTTGCAAACAGACAAGTTATTTGAAATCAGTCGCGTGAAGTGTCAATGATGTCAACTTTGGCAGTGATGGCAGGTTTTGCGTCACACCGGCGTCACAGGTGTCGTGGCGCTGGTAGAATAGCGAGCCATGTGGGGGACCTGCGGCCTTCCTGTGCGTCCACCGACGCCGGCCGCGGTTTGACAATGGCCAAATACCTCTTTGGTAATTACCTCCTCGATGTGGACGAGCGAAGGCTGCTTCGTGATAACGAGGAGATCCGCCTGCGGGGCAAACTGTTCGACACTCTTCGCGTGC
>JAIQEU010000048.1 GCA_020073665.1 Terriglobia bacterium | reverse complement strand
TGGTCGTAGAGATTCTTATACATCCGTCCCGCAATCTCTGCCGCCTTGGGGCCGAACGTCGGACGGCCACCTTGCAGGAATACGACAACGACGACGCGGCCCACGTCGGTATTGGCGTAGGAAGCAAACCAGCCGAAGCGGGTCCCGGCTCGCGAGCAGGTCCCGGTCTTACCCAGAATTTCTTCTTCGTTGAAGTTAAGCCGCACGCTGCGCGCGGTCCCGTAGGCCACCGCTCCCGCCATGCCGTCAGAAATTTCCGGAATCAGGGGCGCGATATCCAGATGCCGCTTCACCCGCGGCTGGAAGTCGGCCACTTCCTCCGCCGTCGCCGGATGCTGGAGATAGTAAAGCGTGCCGCCATTGGCGATCGCCGACACCAGCGCCCCCAGTTGCAGCGGGGTCATGGAAATGCCTTCGCCGAACGAGCACATTTTGCCGACGCCGCCCAGCTTCGCAGGAATCACTTCGTCGGGATACGTCCCCAGTTGCTCGCCCCGAATATCGTAGCCCGACAGTTCGCCCAGCCCGAACTGGTGCGCGTAGTAGCTGACTTTTTCAAACCCCAACTGCCGTCCTACCGCTTCGAAGTAGGCGTTGTTGGAGTGCGCCAGCGCCTCCGTCAGGTTGATGCGGCTGCGCCGCCCCAGCTTGATCTCGGTTTCCTTGGTGATGAGTCCTTCGCTCAACGCCGCCAGGGCCACAGAAAGCTTGATGGTTGAGCAGGGCTGCGCCCCGCTCGACAGGGCCAGCTTCTGGTTCACCATGGCCAGCACCCGGCCACTGGTGGGCTCGATGGCCAGCACCGTGCCGTTCATGTTGCCTAGCGCGTCCACCGCCGCTTGCCGCACCACGGGATCGTCCCCCGCGATGACATCGCCCTCGGTAACGTCGTCGGCAAACGAACTGGCCGTGAAGCGTTCGTAATAGCGGCGCCGGCGATGGCTAGTGCGCACCAGGGTTGCCTTGCGCGGCGTCGCAGTCCGGCTGCGCGCCAGCCGCCGCATGCGCTTTTTCGCATGCTGCCCTTCACTGACTTTTTGTGATTTTTTGCTCGCGGTCAGCGAGCGTGTGTTGACCGTGGCGGCCACGCCGCTCTGGCAGAGCAGCAGCGCCAGCGTGAAGGCAAAGACCAGACGAATCAGCGCAAAAGAACCCTTGTTCGCTATCACTTCCCTGTACCCATCCCCGGATCGCACAGCTCATTTGGATGCACGAGCCTTGCCAAGGATCCGTGATCCCGGCCAAACCCAATGCATCTCTTCGATACTATGAGACTTAACCCACTACCGCAATCAAAAACCGCTTTTCTCATCAGGCCGCACCAATCTGTGTAACCCCATGGGGCAACGGATCTTAACCCGAGCCTGGCTCGGGTCATAGGTCTTTCGTAATCAGATCGGCGATTACCCTCCCGTCGCCTTCCATTGTGGAAAACTTTTTCCCATCCTCCGCCTCCGGGTTACGGCCCGCCTCGATCCAGAGCGTCATATCGTTGGGCCTGCCGGCCAAGCCGCGAACGAAGTTCAGATAGAAGCCGTCGTCGGCCTTGAGGGCCAGGGTGGACAACAGGTAAGCCGTGAGATCTGTGCCTTTGAGGTTTTCCCACGCTTTGGGGGACATGGGGGAGGGCATAACGGGATTCAGCGGTCTCCGCAACCACCGCCGTGGCGAACCAACCCGAGTGACTAGCCTGATTAGATAACCGTGTCGGCTCCAGGCCGCCGAGTAAACTTGGTGCGCTCATGCAACCAAGGCTCGGAGGAAAGGAGCCGAGCACATGAAGATTGTAGGTTGTGATTTACATACGCGCTACCAACAAGTGGCGATGCTCGACCAGGAGACGGGCGAACTGGTGGAGCGCCGCCTGGAACACGAAAGTGGCGAAGCACGAGGGTTCTACGCGGGTCTGGAAGGGCCGGTGCGGGTGGGGATCGAGGCCACCGGACACACCCGCTGGTTCGAGCGGATGCTGGCCGAGTTGGGGCACGAGCTGTGGATCGGGGATGCGGCGCAGATCCGGGCGGCCATGGTGCGCAAACAGAAGACGGATGCGCGCGACGCGGCGCACTTGCTCGATCTGCTGCTGAGCGAGCGGTTTCCCCGCATCTGGCGACCGAGTCTGGAGGAGCGGGATCTGCGGCAGTTGGTATGGCATCGGCAGAAGCTGGTGTGGATGCGCAATGCGGTCGGGAACCAGCTGCACGCGCTGGCCATGGGCGAAGGGGTGTGCCGGAAGAAGAAGCTGTTCAGCAAGAAGGGCCGAGTCGAACTGGAAGGACTCAAACTGGGTTGGTGGGCGAGTCATCGCCGGCAGGAACTGCTGATCATGCTGGACCAGCTCGACGCATCCCTGAAAGAGCTGGACCAGGCCGTCGCCGAGCAAGCAGAGCAGAACCCGGCGGCCGTGCTGTTGATGACGCATCCGGGCGTGGGGCCGGTGACGTCGTTGGCGTTTGTGCTGACGCTGGGTCCGGTGGAGCGTTTCCAGCGGAGCAAGCAAGTGGTGAGTTACCTGGGACTGAATCCGCGCGAACACTCTTCCGGCGGGCGGCAGCGATTGGGAGCGATCTCCAAGCAAGGCAATCCCATGATGCGTTCGTTGCTGGTGGAGGCCGGACACTCAGCGGCGCGGTTGGACGGCGAGTTACGGCAGGACTATCAGCGACTGAAGCTGCGCCGCGGCAGTGGCGTGGCCAAGGTCGCGATCGCCAGAAAGCTGGCGGTACGGATGTACTGGATGCTGCGCCGCCCGGCCAGTTATGCGCAGCTGGTTCGCATGCAAGGCAGCCCGTGGGGCACCCTGGTGGGCCGTAAGTCATCGTTGGCCTGATTGGGCGCCTTGCCTCCCTGAAAGGTCGGGGAGTCTGAACAACGAATCATGGTCGGAAGCGCTGTGACCGAATAGATGGTTGGTGGAACCAAGTTTCCACCGCAGGATTCTGAAAGCGAGCCTTGGTCGAATGAGCAAACAACAAAAGCAACACCAAAACCTTCCACGAAGGGAAAGTCAAAAACCCTTCGCCGGTCCACGTGTCTCTTGACAACGCCGACACGGTTATAGAGGGTGCCCCACATCTCGCGCCTTTCGAGATGTGGGTCTTTCTCCACGCCTGCGGTCCAGACGCCTCACGCGACCACGGACACTTCGCCGTGGGGTTTGCGAGTAGGCCGGACGGTGATCTCAACGTCTTGTCCCAGAGCGGTGAGAAAATCCATCAGGCGTTCCACAGAAAAGGCGCCGGAGCGGTTGCGCATCAAGGCTGACACGTGCGGCTGTTTGATGCCCAGGATCTTGCCGGCTTCGGCTTGGGTCACGCCCCGGCGTTTGATGAGCCGGTAAATCTGCAGTGTGAGTTTGGCCTTCAAAAGTTCCTGCTCGGGATGGGGAAGGCCCAGGTCGGCAAAGACACTGCCGCTGCCCCTCTCTGCCCTGATCCTGGAACCATCACGCTTCTTCGTTTTCGTGGGCACGTTAATTTTGCCTTTCCCGGTGCAGTCGCCCGGCTTCGCCGAGTCGTTGGTGAATAAGCTCTATGTCTTTCTTCGAAGTGGCGATTCCCTGACGCGATTTCTTCTGAAACGCGTGCAGAACGTAGATCGCCTCCGCATACCGAACGGTGTACACGACCCGCCATGTGTCGCCGCGATGCTGGGCGATAATCTCAAGTGCCGAGCCTCCGCCAAAGCCTCGCAATGGCTTGACCGATGGATCGGTTTCACCCTGCTGCGCGGCGTAGAGAGCGTAGCCGACGTCTCGCCGGACCTCACTAGGAAATCCACGCACGTCTCTGCGGCTCGAACCTAGCCATATTACAAGTCGCTCTGCTATCTTATTATACACAAATACGTATACTTGTATAGTGTCGAAATGTACCGCAGGAAATCCTACCCAAACCTTGCCTTGTGCTCCTGCAAAATGCACCGGTCCATGATCACGAAGATGCCCGCTTTCCGCGCCTTCTCTGCCGCCTTTTCGTGGATCACCGACTCCTGCATCCACACCACCGGTACCTTGAGCTGGATGGCCTGATCGACGACTTCTTCCACCGCGTCGGGACGGCGGAAGATGTTTACGATGT
>JAIQEU010000054.1 GCA_020073665.1 Terriglobia bacterium | reverse complement strand
CAATGCAGAGCGTTTTTTGCCCGGCGGCGCGGCGGACGGTCGCGCGGAGAACGGCCGGACGCTCTACGCCGCGACGGTGGACAAAAGACGCATTGGACTGAACCGCTAACCCGGTATTCGGCTATGGGTATTGAATGTCGGAGCTGGCGAGCCGAACGCAAGGGTGAGGCGCGCGAGGTGACTGGTAGACCGGAACGGGCGAGGCTCGATCGGCGTTGGGGAGGGTCGGTGGGCGCCGGCGCATGGGGTGTCAGGTGGGCGGGAGGTCCTGCGCGGGGCCGCAAGGCGTACCCCGGCGATCACGCAGGCGCGCGCCGATGACCGCGATGAGAGCGGGCTCAGCACCACGGATGCCTCAGGATGTATCGAGTGCGGGGCCACGGTGAAGCGCGACACGAGGGAGCTGTTCGACGACGCGCATGGCGGCGGCGTGACACGTCGGGCAGATCCGTAAGGACGCGTGGGTGAGCGCTTCATAGTGGTCGCGGTAGTCGGTCGGCTGGGCCTCAGGGGAGGAGGCGGGGGCCATGCCCAGCAGGGCTCGGCACCGTGCCAGCTGGTCATGGCGGTGACGATTCCCGAGGAAGCCGAAGTAGCGGATCCGTTGAAAGCCGTCGGGCAGGACGTGCAGCAGGAAGCGGCGTATGAACTCGTCGGCGGCCAACGTGAGAGTCTTCTCGGCGCCGTTGGCCCGGTAGTCCTTGTAGCGAAAGGTCACGCGGCCATCATCGATCGCGACGAGCCGGTTGTTGGAGATGGCGACCCGGTGGGTATAGCGTCCGACGTAGTCGAGGACCTGGCGCGGGCCGGCGAACGGCGGCTTGGCGAAGACGGCCCAGTCGGTTCGCCGGGTGGCGGCCAGATAGCGGGCGAAGGCGCGGCGATCGCGGAGGTGCGCGAGGGACGAGCCGAAGTGGAGCTGGCCGGTCTGGAACGCGTCGTCGAGCGCCTCGAGCAACACGTGACGAAAGCGCCGGGCCAGGACGCGGACCGGGAGGAAGAAATTGGGCCGACAGGCGACCCAGCGGAGGCCATCGGGCGAGAGCCCCCCGCCGGGGATGACGCAGTGCAGATGCGGATGATGCACCAATTGCTGGCCCCACGTGTGCAGCACGGCGAAGAACCCGATCTGCGCACCGAGGTGCCTGGGGTCGGCGGCAATCGTCCGGAGCGTGTTGGCGGTGGCGCGAAACAGGAGGTTGTATACGACGCGCTTGTTGTGCAGGGCGATCGCTGCGATGGCGTCGGGGACCGTGAACACCACATGGAAGTACTGGGTGGTGAGCAGGTCGGCCTCACGGCGCGCGATCCATCGTGCGCGGGCGAGGGACTGGCACTTGGGGCAGTGCCGATTCGCGCACGAATTGTAGACCGGGCGTTCGTGGGCGCAGGCGTCACAGCGCTCAAGGTGACCCCCGAGGGCGGCGGTCCGACACCGTTCGATGGCGGTCATCACCCGGCGCTGGGCGGTGGCGAGGGCGGCCCCCGCCGCGGCACGATAGGCCTCGCCGAAGCGGCGGAAGATGTCCGCCACTTCCAGCGTGGGACGAGCCACGGGTCCGTGGCCTCAGAAGTACTGAGGCGGGGTCGGTGGCGGCTCAGGTGGCGGCGGACAGGGCAACAGGTCGAAGGGGCTGCGTGTCGCACAGACGGTGGTAGTCGCGACGCGTAGGTACCGCGCGGTCGTCGCTAAGCTGCGATGGCCCAGCAACAGCTGAATGGTCCGGATGTTAGTGCCCGTCTCGAGAAGGTGGACGGCAAAGGCATGCCGAAGCGAATGGGGTGTGATCGGTTTCGAGATGCCGGATCGCTGACTGGCTCGGTGACAGGCCTTTTCGACCGCGGACCTGGTGACCGGTTGCCCAGCCGTGTCACCGGGAAAGAGCCAAGCGCTCGGTTTCGCGTAACGCCACCAGTCGCGCAGGATGCCGAGCAATTTGGCCGAGAGCATGACGTAGCGGTCCTTCTGGCCCTTGCCCTGCTCGACGCGCACGACCATGCGTTGGCTGTCGATGTCACGGATCCGCAAGTGGACGGCTTCCGAGACCCGGAGCCCCGCGGCGTAGCAGGACGCCGCCGCCGATGCCGGGGAGGAACACCGTCTGCCCCGGCCGCAGCGCGCCCTGCGTGAAGAGCGCGCGCCAGGCGGTGAGGCCGGCCAGCGGCACGGCGGCGGCCTGCACGAACGAGAGGTGGTCGGGCTTCGGCGCCAGGTTCTCCACGGGGACGACGACCGCCTCGGCGTACGTGCCGGGCGTCGGGTTGCCCAGCGTCTGCCAGCCCGGGCGCGGCGCGTCCTCGCGATCGCCCCAGTGGAGCATCGGGTTGACGATCACCGCGCGATCGAGCCACGCCGCGTCGGCCGGATCGCCGACGGCGTCGACGACGCCGGCGCCGTCCGAGCCGAAGATCATCGGCGTCGCCCCGGTGTAGCGGCGGCGCTGCCAGAGATCGCGATGGTTGAGCGCCGCCGCGTGCAGGCGCACGCGCGCCTGTCCGGCCGCGGGCTCCGGCGTCGGGACCTCGGTGTACTGCAGCATGTCGGGCGGTCCGCTCTTCGCGCAGACGACGGCTCTCATGTCTGCCGATTCTACCGCTGCCCGTCGCATCGCGAACCCGTTCCGTCGGGCGAAACGCCCTGCGGTTTGACTTCGTGTGACGGGGGTCCTAGAGTCCACGAACATTCCGGTCGCGGAGGTCCCTCGCATGACGTTCAAGATGCCCGCGCGTCGACCCGTCCTCGCCGTGCTCGCCGCCGCCGTCGCCGCCTTTGCGCTCGTCGCGCCCGCGGCCCCTGGCGTCGCGCAGAATCTGGCGCCCGTCTCCCTGCGCATGGACTGGCTGCCGATCAGCTATCACGCGCCCTTCTACCTCGCGCGCGCGAAGGGCTACTACAAGGCCAACGGCATCGATCTCAAGATCGAGAACGGCAAGGGCTCAGGGGCCACGATCCAGCTCGTCGCCAACGGGGTCGATACGTTCGGGCTGGCCGACGCCGCCGTGGTGGCGAAATCGGTCTCGCAGGACATCCCCGAAGCCGGAGGAGAACTCAACAAAGGAATTGAACCGTAAATCCAACCGTTAGTTTCGATCGAGAGGCGCTGGCGAATCAGTTCTCGAAGAACGCTTCCATCGATAGCTGATTCTTGAAATATTCGCGCTTCCATGCCGGGTGGAGCCGATCCAGCAGCAGCCCTTCAGCCGCGCCAAACGAATACACAACGGTGCGCTTCCATTCGGCAAGATCGGCCTTCTTGAGTTCGTCGAGCGTCTCGGTTCTTGCTTTTGCACCGTAGCTTGCGAATGGCTCGTAGTCTGGCAGCGCCTTGTAATCCGCAGTCGGCTCGTATTTCTCCGCCGCTTCCGCCGATTTGATCTGGGTGTAGCGGGCAATCCCTTCCTGCCAAAGTTGGAAGCTGAAGTACTTCTTGTCCTCAGGCGACAGCTTAGAAAAGAAACTTCTGCGTGCTTCTACGTACTGCTTGGCCAGCTTTTCGAACTTGTCCCCATCGGTTTCGCTCAGAGCGCTAAGTAGCAAGTCGCGGAGCTTACTGAACGCTTGCCCAATTTCCGGCTTCTTGTAAGGGAACGGATAATTGAGCATCCACATGCCAGTGCTGTCGCCGTGACTCAGTCCCAGGTCTTCCACCGCCGGGAAGTATCCCGGCTGCGAATCCTGCAATTGATGAAAATGCTCGTGCATCAGAGTGATGATCCAAGGCGTGCTGGTTTTGCTGGAAGTATTCTTGGGCTCTCCAATCACAATGACCGCAGGCGGCCCGAAAGCCGGGAATGTTGCGAGCAGGCTGGTCGGGAATTGTCGAGACCGCGAGTAAAACGAGTCGCCAACCGGCTTGAAGTCTTTCGGCGGATCCGGATAGTGCGTCAGAAATTCTTTATCCTGCGTGATCAGCAGCAGCGACGCGGGAGCCTGGTTCCAACTGGGCCAGACCTGGTCCTGAATCTGCGACGCCAGACGGTAGAATTCGCGGATGCGGACGGCATCGTCGGCCGGAATTTGATCACTGGCAGGTTGAGCGAATGCGATAGCCGACAGCAGCATGAGGCTGGAAAGAGTTCGCATCCCAAACATAGACGAACAAACTAAACAGTTGGTAGCAATGTGTCTAGACGTCCGTGGTGGCAAACAAAAGCGGACTCTCTCCCGTCAGAAAAGAGTCCGCCATCAATCTTGCCTGAGTTCCGAGGTCCGACGCCTGACGCGCGTTCTTAGGCTCGTGCCGCGCTGGCCGTCGCCGGTTCCGCCGCGGCCGCTGCCTTCACTTCTTCGCCGTTCGGCTTCTGACCCGCCTTGCGGATGTCAATGCCGCCCTTGAAGAACGCTCCGTCTTCAATGGAGATGCGCGCTGCGACCACATCGCCGGTCAACGATCCGTCGCTGCGGATGTCGACTCGATCGCTGGCGGTCAGGTTGCCGCGCACTTTTCCCAGCACTACGATTTCGCGGGCGTTGATGTTGGCCGAGACCACGCCATTGCGGCCCACGGTCACACGGTTGCCCGACAGGTTGATGGAACCTTCCACCCGTCCGTCGATGTAAAGCGACTCCGATCCCGTCACTTCACCCTTGATCACCAGAGACTTGCCAATGGTGGCCTGGTCGGCGGTCGTGGTGGCAGCTACCGGACGCGGCGTGGCGGCAGGTTCACTCATGGTCGGCGTGGTTGGCGCCGGCATGGCCGGACGCTCCGGTTCCCCCGGCCGGGATGGAGTTGCGGGCTGATTCGTGGGCTTCCACATGTCGCAGGTAGTCCTTTCCTAGATGGAGTAAGCGTGCAAAGCCGCATTTCTGTGACCAAAACGCATTTTACTCCGCGCTTGCCCCTCCGGTCTTGTGGAAATCCTTTGTTTCGCAGAATTTCTAGGTCACCTGTGGCCGTACCAGCCATCGCGCACCCAGCCCGCCTCCCGTGTAATCCCTGCCGATAGCAGGCAGTTTTGGGAGGTAGCGCCGGCAGCCTGCCGGCCATGAAACTCACCTTCTGGCCGGAGAGGGGTGGAGCAGGCCTTTCGGGCCCAGCGGTTCAAAGTCTTGGATTGAGCCCAGCTTCAGCCGTTGGGATTCGCGCTCCAATAGCTCTGCTCTGCGAGTCAGAAATTCGGAAAATAGTCCGCTTGCTCAATGTTGTCGGCCCCACCTTCACATGCGATACTGCCGAAATCATGTCCAAGCTGATGACCAGTCGCACGCCAATCAATGCCCCTCAGCCAGGCGAATACGATCCTTACTACGACCGCTATATCTCGCTGGTTTCGGGCAATGACATCGTCGTCATCCTCCAGCAACAGGCGAAAGACGCTGTCGCGCTGCTCTCTTCTCTCAGCGAACAGGACGGAGATTTCCGCTACGCTCCCGAAAAATGGAGTATCAAGGAAGTGCTCGGCCACGTGATCGACACGGAGCGCATCTTTGCCTACCGTGCGCTGCGCGTGGCCCGCAACGACAGGACTCCCATCGAAGGCTTCGAGCAAGACGACTACATCCGTTACGGCCCTTTCCAGCATTGCTGGCTTGCAGACCTGATCGAAGAGTTCGGCTTCGTCCGCAACGCCACCATCGCCCTCTGCCGCAATCTCGACGAAGAATCCTCCATGCGCCGAGGCGTCGCCAACAAGAACGAAATCTCAGCCCGGGCCCTGCTCTACACCATCGCCGGCCACGAACTCCACCACCGGAAGGTGGTCAAAGAAAAATACCTCCCACCCCTCAGATAACCGTAGTGCCGGCGTCCGGCCACGATGCCGCCAGCAACATATCGCCCGCTTCGAGTATCGTAGAAGCAGCGAACGAACCCCGAGCCGAGGCCTGAGGTCCGACGCCCGACGCCCCATGCTCTCCGATTCCCAAATCCTTAAGAAGATCGAGCGCCAGCCCAAGCGCAACGCCGGCTTCAAGCAACTGGTACGTGAGCTGGGACTACACGGAGAAGCCCGCCGCGATCTCTCCGATCGCTTGCAGCGCCTAGTCTCCAGCGGCCAGTTAGTCCAGGTGGATTCCGATCGTTACGCCATTCCCCAGGCCGCCGCCGGCCGCAACCTCATCGTCGGACGCCTCAGCATGCACCGCGACGGCTTCGGCTTCGTGACTCCCGACCCCGCCTCTTTGGACGCCCATCTCAAGGCCCGCCTCGCGGGCGATATTTTCATCCCTCCGCCCGCCGTCGGTTCCGCTATGCATGGCGACCGCGTGCTGGTGGAAGTCAGCCCCATTCGACCCGATGGCCGCGCCGAAGGCCGCATCGTTCGCCCGGTAGATCGCGCTCACACCACCGTAGTTGGCACCTTCCACTACGGCCATCGCCACAACTACGTCACCCCCATCGATCAGAAGATCACCAAAGAAATTGTGATCCCCCCCGGCCTGGAATTCCCCGAAAAAAGTAGTGCCGGCGCCCCGCCGGCAACGGAGAAGCCACCCAAAGCAAGAAGCCCACACCGAGTCCTCGGCGAGGAAGCCACCCGCCGCGTGCCCTGGGACGACCTCGAAAACGTCGTCGTAGATGTCGAAATCACCGACTGGCCCAGCGCTACCCAGAATCCCCGCGGTCGAGTTGTCGAAATCGTCGGCTACGAAGACGATTTCGGCGTCGACGTCGAAATCATGATCCGCAAGTTCCACCTGCCCCACCGCTTCCCGCCGGATGTGTTGCAGGAAGCCCAGGACACCGATCCCTGCATCCACGCCCGCGAACTGCATCGGCGCCGCGATTTCCGCAACCTCCCCATCGTCACCATCGATGGTGAGACTGCTCGCGACTTCGACGATGCGGTCACCGTCCGCCGCCTGGAGAACGGCAATTACGAGCTGCAGGTCCACATTGCCGACGTCGCCCACTACGTCGCCGAGGGCTCGGCACTCGATCAGGAAGCCCGTCTGCGCGGCACCAGCGTCTACTTTCCCGACCGTGCCGTGCCCATGCTTCCGCTGGAACTTTCCACCGACATCTGCAGCCTGCGTCCCCACCTCGACCGCCTGGTGCTGTCCTGCCTCATGGAGATTGACCACCGCGGCGAAATCCTCCGCTACGAACTCTGCGAAGGCATCATCCGTTCCGCCGAGCGCATGACTTACACTGCGGTCAATGCTGTCCTCGAGGGAGACGAAGAATCCCGCCAGCGCTACGCCAGCCTGGTCGAACTGTTCGAAGACATGCGTGACCTCTCCGCCATCCTCAACCGCAAGCGTGAACGCCGCGGCTCCATCGATTTCGACCTGCCCGAGCCCGTCATCGAATTCGACGAGCTAGGCCTCATGAAGAGCATCACCCGCTCCGAGCGTAACCAGGCCCATCGCCTGATCGAGGAGTTCATGCTCTCCGCCAACGAATCCGTCGCCCACCACCTGGAGAACCGTGGCATCGCCTCGCTCTACCGCATTCACGAGAAGCCCGACGCCAAGCGCGTCTACGACTTTGAAGTAATCGCAGCCACGTTCGGATATTCGTTGGGCGTGGGCGCGCTGCCGATTCATCGTGTGCAACTCAAGACCGACCGCCGCGCCAACTACGGAACCGGCAAGCGGACGCCGGCCATTGAAATCCCCAAAGAAGTTCACATCACTCCACGCATGTACCAGAAGTTGACCGAGAAAATCGCCGGCAAGCCCGAAGAAAGGATCCTCTCTTTCCTGATGCTGCGTTCGCTGAAGCAGGCCCGCTACTCGGAAGAGAACCAAGGCCACTTTGCGCTTGCCGCAACAACCTACACGCACTTCACCTCGCCCATCCGCCGCTATCCTGACCTGATCGTCCACCGCATCCTGAAACAAGTCCTGGGCAGTGGCAGTGATGGCAAGGCAAGTGTGGCAGCGAGCGACTCGCCCGCGGAGTCGAGCAGCGGAGCTGCGAGCCCAAAGGAGAAAGACAAGGCCTCCCCGTGGTCCAAGCGCCGGGATCACGAAGCAGAGAAACCGAAGGCCACCGGCGGCCCCATCCCGCTCGACGAACTCCACGACATCGCCGAAGAATCCAGCCGCAACGAGCGCCGCGCCGACGAAGCCGAACGCGAGTTGATGGAATGGAAAAAAGTAAAGTTCATGCAAGACCGCGTCGGCGAAGACTTCGACGGCCTCATCATCAGCGTGACCAAGTTCGGATTCTTCGTCGAACTAACCGACCTCTTCGTCGAAGGCCTGGTCCCCCTCGACTCGCTCGACGACGACCGCTACACCTATCACGAGAACACCCGCGAAATCATCGGCCAGAGAAACCGAAAGATCTACCGCCTGGGGCAACAAATAAGAGTGATCGTAGATCGCATCGATCCAGTAGAGAAAAAACTACAGTTCGCCGTTTACGTAGAACCCCAGCCCCGCTCCAAGAAACGCCGCAAGCCGTAGCGCCGGCTTCCCACCGGCCACCACTGAACTGTAAGGCAAAGTTTTTTGGGAAGGGCACGCCCTCAGCGGCTGCGGAAAAACTCACGTTGGGCGCAAGTTTTGAAAGGGCGCGGCTTCAAGGCGCGCCCTAAGTGCCAGAGTAATGAGTTACGCCTTCAGACGCTGAGGTTTAGCTTCTCTGGGACAGAGCGACGCCCACCCCCGCCGTAGTGTAAAATTCTCAAGTCAACCCCATCCGCTGCCTTGCAGCGGCTTACCTGACGTCGGGACGTGGCTCAGCCTGGTAGAGCACTCGCTTGGGGTGCGAGGGGTCGGCAGTTCAAATCTGCCCGTCCCGACCAATGTCTTCCACCTGTCGGGTTGTGCTCAGCTGTCGATCGACGGCGGTCATCACCAGTACGGACACCGGAACGGTAACGAATAAGCCCACTCCGATCAAACTTGCCCCAGCCACGTTGAAGAGAAAAAGAGCAACAAGGATCGAGAACAGCGTGGACATTCTCCCAGCAGTCAACTTCGCACTTCGCTTAAAACTGCCGGCTAAGCGGAGATCCGTACTGGACGTGCAGAAAGCGAATAGGGAGTAGCGAGTACCAAGGTAGGCGCCGGGAACTATCAATAGCGCCGTGCCGACCACAACCATCAGCAGATAAACAACTTGCCCTGCCAGGAATTGCAGGCTAATGGGAAGGGGCGCAAAGATGTCGGTAAACGCCGGCTCTCGGCCATCATGCAAGGCCAGGCATATGCGAAGAAAACCGACCTGTATGCTCGCGAAAAAAATCAAGAAAGCCAAATGTGCCGCCACCCACAGAACGATACCCAGCCGGTGACCGGCAATTACCACGGCCTCCAGTGCGACCCAACCGGCGAAGGTGGTTAGCAGAATCGCTACAAATAGGTCGCAACGCCTTTTGAACGTCCGCCAGGCGAAGTCAACCGCCGGACGAATCGAAATCGCATCCCCGTTCACCTTGAAGTGCCTCCGGCCCCAACCAGGCTCCCAGCTATTCTAGGCTGCGATCCTGCTCCGGACGTCGAAGTTGTCTGGTAGTACCAACATTCCGATTAGGTTCAGTCTTGAATGCCGAGACATTGGCAGCGCCCAGCGACGCTGCTCGAAAACCATCCACCCGTTTCCACCATTCTTCTCCAAACTTTCGTTCAGTCTCACATCGCGATATTTTTGTGCGATCATAGGAATTCGTCTGCTTCGTCTGAAACTTCCCGCGCCGATCAGCATCCC
Source organism: Terriglobia bacterium (assembly GCA_020073665.1). Taxonomy (GTDB): domain Bacteria; phylum Acidobacteriota; class Terriglobia; order Terriglobales; family Acidobacteriaceae; genus JAIQEU01. The sequence goes on along the minus strand of JAIQEU010000054.1, from coordinate 9,119 downwards.
ACGGTCCGGGCCAAATTTGCCTTCTACAAGGAGAACTCCAAGGAATGTTCCTGAACCGTACTTCCCCAACACCGCGCGCAGTAGCCATCATGGCCCTACTCGCACTCACAACCTCGACGCTCGCCTTCGCGGCTGACGCTTCCACCTTTACCTGGAAAAAGGTCAACCCGACGAACGCTCTGCCCGCTCGCGCCTCGTTCGCCGCCGCCTACGATCCCGTCAGCAAGAAAGTCGTGGTCTTCGGCGGATACAACGCAACCAGCCAACTCAACGAAACCTGGACTTTCGACGGCACTACTTGGACCCAACTCAACCCGCCGGTGTCTCCCGGCGTGCGCTCGGCCGCTGCCATGGCTTACGACAGCACGCTCCACAAGATCGTGATGTTTGGCGGATTTGTCGGCCTGGCCTTCCTCAATGACACCTGGCTGTTCGACGGCGCCACCAATACCTGGACGCAAGCCCATCCCACCACCGTTCCTACCGGAGCCACCAATCCCATGCTGTTCACCGATCCGGTCAACGGACACGTTGACATGTTCGGCGGATACCAGGGACGCTTCTATTCCCGCAGCATGTATCAGTGGACTGGAACCGATTGGCAGCTGCTCAACCCAGCTACGACGCCGTATCCTCGCAGCGGCGCGGTTACGGTGACCGATCCGGTCCACAAGAATGTCGTGCTATTCGGAGGAATTTCCGACATCTGGGTCGTCCAGAACACCTGGACCTGGGACGGCACCGATTGGACCGAGCAGAACCCACCCGCCCAGCCTCCGCCGCTCTACTTCACGACCGGAGCATTCGACTCCGAACTGCAGGAGGTCGTAGTTTTCGGCGGCGGCAGCGTCGGAGTCGACCAGAAGAGGACTTGGGCATGGGATGGCTCGGCCTGGTCGCAACTCGCGACCACGCGCAATCCCGCGCCCAGAGAGCAATTCGGAACCGTCTGGGATCCAGCCAGCCACCAGTTCCTGATCTTCGACGGATACCTGTTCAACACCACCAAGCTCTACAGCGATATGTACAAGCTGACGAGCCAATAACCAACAGTCGTTCGGGTAGCACCGGCTACCACATCCGCAAGGGACAAAGAGGGCACGAGGGTTCTTCTTCCTCTGTGTCCTCCGCGTCCTCCGTGGTTAAGCGTTGAACGCCCGCTAGTGCTGCACCAGTTTCCAGGTATCGTTCAGCACGTTCTGCAGTCCCAGCCCACCGAACATGATCAACTGGCGGGTGACGGGATCGTACGCGATGCCCATCTGGTCGCGGGTCGGGGGCGAATTCTTGGTCTGAAGTTGCACCCAGTCCGTGCCCGTCCATCCCCAGGTGGTATGGACTACTCCGTTCACTTCGTCGCCCCCGTAGCTGACCACCTCCTGCAGCAGGGGATCGTACGCCCCCGCGGTATAGAACACATAAGGCCGCTGGGTTGCGGGAAATTGCTGTCTCCAGTTGTTTCCATTCCACGTCCAGGTATTGTCCGTCCGCAGAAATCCCCCATTGATTCCGCCCGTCACCACCACACTCCTGGTAGCGAGGTCGTAACCAACGATTCCCTGCGCCCGGCCCTCCGGATTCACCGGTGGCTGCAGTTGGGCCCAGTCCGTCCCGTTCCACTGCCACACATCGCCTGGCCACACTTTGCCATCGAACCCGCTGAAAACGTCGGCATGCTGGTTCTTGGGATCGGTGAACAGGCTTACGCCGCTCCTCGGCGCAGGTGAAGTGGTCGGGTTCGCCTGGGTCCATGTGGAGGTCGCGCCATCCCACAGCCAGGTGTCGCCCAGCAGAGACCCGTCAAAGCCGCCGAACAAGACCAGCTTTTGCGAAGGCGCATCGTAAGCCAGCATGGTCGCCGAGCGTGCTGGCGGGGCCACGAGCGTGCTCGCCTGGGTCCAGGTCGTTCCGTCGAACGTCCAAGTGTCATTCAGATAGCTGGTGGGAGTGGTGCCGCCGAACAAAACTACCTTCTGGCTCACCGGGTCATACGCCATGGCAAATGCATAACGCGCGGAAGGCGAATTCGCCGGGTTCAATTTGATCCACGTCGGAGTGGCTGCGTCCGCAGTCCCGATGGACCAAGGACTGAAAGCCGTGAACACAAGCAGAACTGCCGCCGCGCCGAAAAGGCGTGTCGCTGAGTTGAGGGGAAGCATGTCTGGTTTTCTCCTGAAATGGCCGAGCGGCCTGGGTTACAAGCAAACGCGCGTCGAATTCTAGGCCAAGTTATCCCAACGGCAATCCCCGCGGGATGAAGGAACGTAATTCGGTGGCAGGATGCAAGTTCGGCGGGATGTGGAGATGAAGTGTTAAGCTGTTAAATTGTTGAGCCGAAATCAAGTGTGGCGCGGGCTCCCCCGCCCGCGCAGCGGAATGCACGGACTCTGCCTTCACCTAAACATCACCGCCAAACCCCCCAACCTGGTCATCCGGAGCGAAGCTCGCGAAAGCGGCGAGTCGAAGGACCCTTTACCCCTACCTACATCTTGCTTCTCGAACCGCCCTGCTTTTCCTCCACCACCAACCGAAGAACGTCAAATTCCACAGCTTCTCCACAACAATCTAGCGACGCTGTATGCTTCTTAGAGGTCTTCTCCCCCACAATTCCTGCGGACTAGTGTCGCCATGACCGAAGCCACCGACTTCAAGGAAATCGTCAAGCAGCAGGCGGACATCGTCCGCGTCGTCGGCGACTACGTCAAGCTCAAGAAAGCTGGAGCGCAGAACTACTCCGGACTCTGCCCTTTCCACAGCGAGAAAACGCCGTCTTTCTCTGTCCACGCCACGCGGCAGTTCTATCACTGCTTCGGATGCGGCGTTTCCGGCGACGTCTTCAGCTTCGTCCAGAAAATCGAGAACATCACCTTCCCCGAAGCGGTGCGCGCCGTCGCCCAGAAACTCGGCATTGCCCTGCCCAAGATCACCTACTCCAGTCCGGCGGAGGCCAAGGAAGCCCGGACACGCACCGTCCTGCTCGAAGTGCACGAGCGTGCCTGCGCCTTCTTTCAGGAATGTCTGAAGCGGCCCGAGGGCGCCCACGCCCGCGAATACCTCGCGGGACGCGGCCTGACCCAGGAAATCATCGCTCGCTTTCGCATCGGATACGCGCCCGATTCCGGCTTCCTGCTGCGCGACCGCCTGCGCAACGAGTTCGACGAAGAGGTGTTGCGGGAGAGCGGTTTGTTCTCTTGGAAACAGGAAGACGGGCGTCAGACATCGGGCCTCAGACCTCAGGAACCCGAAGCCCAAGGTCCGAAGTCCGAGGTCCGAAGCCTGACGTCTGAGGTCCGCAGTTCTATCTATTCCAAATTCCGCAACCGCGTCATGTTCCCCATCGCCAGCGAGGCTGGGCGCGTGATCGCCTTCACCGGGCGCACGCTCGCTACCGACGAGAAGTCCGGCCCTAAATACCTGAACTCGCCCGAGACGGCCATCTACTCCAAGTCGCGAGTGTTGTTCAACCTCGACTTGGCGAAAGAAGCTATCCGCAAGTTCGGCTACGCCATCCTGGTGGAAGGCCAGATGGATTGCATCGCGGTCTATGCCGCTGACTTCCACAATGTGATCGCCAGCTCGGGCACGGCCTTCACCGAACTGCAGGCCAAGTTGCTGGGACGCTACACCAAGAACGTGGTCGTCAACTTTGACCCCGATACCGCCGGCGCCAAAGCCACCGAGCGCACCCTCGGACTGCTGGTCGAAGACGATTTCCAGATCAAGGTCCTCACCCTCGAGGCCGGGTTCGATCCCGACCTGTTCATCCGCCGCAAAGGCAAAGACGCCTATAAGGAAGCGTTGGCCCATTCCCAGCGTTATTTCGATTACCTCATCGAACGCGCCCGCACCCAGTTTCCGGTACGCAGCGCCGAGGGTAAGGTCAAGGCATTGAATCACCTGCTGCCGCACATTCATCGCGTGCCCAGCCGCATCGTTCGCGACGAACTCGCCCTCGAGATCGCCCAGAAGTTGGGCATCGATTCCTCCGTGCTGCGGCAGGAACTCAAGCAGGCCGCCGCTACCCGCACCTCCGCCACGCTGAAGGCTCCGGCCGAAGCCCAGATCACCGACGCCGAGCGCATTCTCATACGCGCGCTGGCCTCGGCTTCGGAACTGCTGAGCTCCGAAGAGCATCTCTCTGCCCGCGATGGCGCGGAAGAAGATTTCGATCCCACGCGCCAGGCTCAGTTCGCGCTCCAGAGTGAGGACTTGCATCGCGGCTTGGCCACCGAGTCGCTTCTTGAAGCCTTGCTGAATGCCGCCGCCGAAACTGCCGATGTTATGGAGCTGCCTCTGCCGGATGCAGATCGCAACTTGCTGGCAGCGATTTTGATGAAGGAAGACGAAGAACTTACCGCCGATCGACTGGAAGGCGCGGTTAGGGCGCTGCGCCGCATTCAATACCGGCGCAAACTCGAACAGGTACAGCGGGACTTGCAAACCACGCGCCAGCCCGACCAACTCCAGGCTCTATTGCAGGAGAAAATGCGTCTGAAACGCGCCTTGATGGATCCCGGCTTAGGCGAGGGTCAGGCCTTGCTTGCTAAACGACGGGCGTAGCAGAGTTTACGGCCACCGGAAATCCCTGGAACCTTGAAACTAAATAGCAGCGCATGTCATCTAAGTTATTAACCGGTAGCAACATAAGGCGGATCACGATCCGGACAGCGGCCCAGCCCTATAGCAGCACAGCAGCCTTCGTGCTATACTCTGAAAGTTTGTGCTGTCGCGCAACTCCGCACATCTACGTTCCCACCGCCTTAAACACGTTTTGAACGTCCGTTTCTCAAGGACGATTGAGGGTAATCCGTCTTGGCTCTTGACGACAAGTACGACGACATTAAAAAGCTGATCGATACAGGGAAGGAGAAGGGATATCTCACCTATGATCAGGTGAACGATCTCATCCCGCACGATGTGCACTCTCCCGAAGACCTCGACGATCTGCTGACCACTATTGGTACGCAAGGCATCGACGTGCTCGAGGGACCGAAACTCCCCTCTTCCACGCTCGACAAGAAATTCGAAGAAGATGAAGCCGGAGAAGACGTCGAACTCGACCTGACCCCCGGCGCACTGGAAAAAACCAACGACCCCGTCCGCATGTATCTGCGGGAGATGGGCACCGTACCCTTGCTTACGCGCGAGGGCGAAGTGGAAATCGCCAAGCGCATTGAGCGGGGACAGCTGCGAGTACTCAAAGCTCTTTCGCGGTCTCCGATTGTCATTCACGAACTTCTGGCGATGGGCGAGGACCTCAAGAAGGGGGTCCGCTCCATCAAGGAAGTGGTCACGTTTGATGAGGAAGAGATCACCGACGAGATCCTGCAGAATCGGCTGAAAGAATTCACCGGAAAAATCGATGACCTGGCCAAGGCCTATAAGAAAGCCGGCCAGCTCACCGAGAAGTTCGCCGCGGTCTCGCAGAAAAAGCGTCCCAAGGATTTCCGCCGCTACCGTCTGGCTCTCGCGCGCGCCATCGTCAAAGTTTCGTTGTGCGTCCGTCGGCTGGGTTTCACCAACACCGAACGCAAGCGCCTGATCGACCGCGTCAACAAGACGGTCGACACCATGCGCCAGCTCGACCGCCAGGCCCAGAACCTGGAGCGCAAAGCCGAAGCCACCCGCAGCGAGGACCAGAAAAAAGAATATCGCCGCCAGTCGCGCGCCATTCGCAGCGAACTGGAGAAACTGGAAGTCGAAGCCGGGGTCTCGTTCCTGGAACTCAAGCGCACCCAGCGCGAGATCATCCAGGGCGACATGGACGCGGAGCAGGCCAAGCGCGAGCTGATCGAGGCTAACCTCCGCCTGGTAGTTTCCATCGCCAAAAAATACACCAACCGCGGTCTGCAGTTCCTCGACCTGATTCAGGAAGGCAACATCGGTTTGATGAAGGCCGTGGACAAATTCGAATACCGCCGTGGCTACAAGTTCTCAACTTATGCCACGTGGTGGATTCGGCAGGCAATTACTCGTGCCATCGCTGATCAGGCGCGTACGATTCGCATCCCGGTCCACATGATCGAAACCATCAACAAGCTGATCCGCACGTCGCGGCAGCTGGTGCAGGAACTGGGGCGCGAGCCGACGTCGGAAGAAATCGCCAAGCGCATGGACATTCCGGTCGCCAAAGTCCGCAAAGTCCTGAAGATTGCACAGGAGCCGATCTCGCTCGAAACTCCGATTGGCGAAGAGGAAGATTCGCACCTGGGCGACTTCATCGAAGACCGCGCGGTGGTCTCGCCGGCCGAAGCCGTGATCAACGTCAACTTGAAAGACCAGACCTCGCAGGTGCTGCGCACGCTGACTCCGCGCGAGGAGAAAGTCATCAAGATGCGCTTTGGCCTCGAGGACGGCAGCGAGCATACCCTCGAAGAAGTAGGCCAGTCGTTCGCCGTAACCCGCGAACGCATCCGCCAGATTGAGGCCAAGGCTCTGCGCAAACTCCGGCACCCCTCAAGGTCGCGGAAGCTGCGCGCGTTCTTAGATGGAGTAAGAGACTAAATCTCACCACAAAGGCGCAGAGTCACGGAGAAACCTTGTAAATTAGGGCGCGAGCGATCGCGCCCTTTTCTTGCCGCGTCAATTTCTTAGATCTCCGTCATCCTTGGCGGGGAGTCTTCCGCGCTACCAAGTCAGCCCGCCCGAGGGAGGCGGCCATTTCCCGAGTAGTTGTCTTAGCAGCACGACCTGCCCGATGTGGTAGCTGGTGTGGGAGGCGATGGTATGAAACATCCGCAGACGGCTCATCTTGCCAATCCGTCCGAGAAGATCTACCTCGCGAGCTTGACTCTCCAGCTTGTCAAGGCCCGCACGAAAGATCCGAACCGCGCGCTTCCATTCCTCCGCACTCGTCGGGCCCGGGTTGCTTGGCCAACTGCCCGCCGCATGCCTGGGAACCGCCGGGTTCTTGCCGTCGAGCCACTGCAACACCCAGTCTTGCCAGTAGCTGATGTGTGCCAGCAGTTGGAAAATGGAGTGCGGAGCTCCGGACGGTTGCATCGCAGCGACTCTCCAGTCTATCCCGTCAAACATCTTCTGCGGCCCCGCATGCGCGCCCTCTCCCGATAAAACTCGCCCAACGATGTGGCTGAGGACATTGTCATTGCCGGTCTTCACGCTTACCTCCTTTTAGGCCGGCGCCCACCTGAAAGATTCAGGCCGGGCTCCCCCAAAATGGAAACAGGCCCCACGTCTCCCACATCTTTCACGCAGGGCCTCAGCATAATTTAATGCCAACTGCATTGTTGACGGTGTTGCCGACTCAGCGATGCGGTGATGGTCACCTGAGTAAGTGACCCGCATCACAAGGGGGAATTTCTAGTCTCGAGTTTCGAGACACGACAAAACCCAACGCCCCTCAGCTCGCGCGGGGTGACAATGCGTGGAGGGTAGGGTCATTCGCTTCGCTCAGGATGGCGCGAGCAGCAGCGGCTGGATTTTCCGTCTCGGCAGGCGAAAATCCGGCTGCGTTTTCCGGTTGTTTCCACAAAGAAGTTGGGTCGTCCACAGCTTCTGCACAAAGGCGGCCGTATTTGTAGTTGCGCGCGCGGCGGTCTTGCCGCAGAGTGCTCGCAGTGCATACGTGAGATGTCCTGAGCGCCTGCCGGAGAGAGCGGCAGAGTTGGCGGTTGCCGGCGGTTCTCGAGGGTGAACTGCTGGAGGGCGAGAAGCGCGCTTCGGCGCGAGTCGAAACCCGGGCGTTGCGGCCTTCGCAAAGAGTCCTCCTCACCGAGCAGGACTGGGCCGCCGACTGAGCCGCGGAGTGCGGTGACGGATGACGTTCCTTCGGGAATGCGTCCGCGCAGCGAAACGGCAGGCAGGGCGTAATCACGAGCAATGCGGCCCAGGTGGCTGGCCTGGGCCGCTTTTGTTTGGACCTCGGGCTTCGAACTTCAGACCTTCGGCCGACACCCGACATCTCCTGAGTTCTTGTCTTCGCTTTTAATTCGCCCTATACTGCTGACCAGGATGGGCGGAGTTCGGAGCACGTATGACGCCGCGACAATTTGGATTGGGGCGGAGTTTTCCGAAGCGAATACTTTTCATCCACAGAGTATTTGTGCGTAGTATCGGGTCCGCGTTTGGAGAAAATGTCCTGGGTGATTCGGCGTAACTTTGGCGACTACAGATTACAGTCTCGCGCATAGCCTTCCGGCAAATGTGGAAGCGGAGCGCTCGATCCTGGGCGCGATCCTGCTGGATAACTTCTCTTATAACCAGGCTGCGGAACATCTGAAGGCGGAAGACTTTTCGCTGGATTCGCACCGGCGGATTTACGCGCGGATGGTGGAGCTGGCGGAATCGTCGCGGCCGATCGATCTGATTACCTTGATCGAAGAGTTGGACCGGGCGAAAGAACTGCAAGCGATTGGCGATGTGGGCTACATCTCGGGACTGCTGGATGGGGTCCCGGACCGGCCGAGCATTGAGCATTACATCAAGATTGTGCGCGACAAGGCGCTGCTGCGCGGACTGATTCATGCCTCGAGCGCGGCGATTGCGCGGGCGTCGGAACAGAGCGACGCGGCGGAAGAAATTCTGAACGACGCTGAGGCGGCGATCTTTCAGCTCTCGGAAAAGCGCATTGGGCGCGGTTTTCTGGGGGTGTCGGAGATCGTCAAGGAGTCGTTCGGCTCGGTGGACGCCCTGCTGCAGCGCGGGCAGCGCATCACCGGCCTGGAAACCCATTACAACGATCTGGACGAGATGACCAGCGGGCTGCAGCGTTCGGACCTGATTATCATTGCGGCGCGGCCTTCGATGGGCAAGACGGCGTTCGCGATGAACATTGCGGAGTTTGCAGCAATCGAGGACCAGAAGGTTGTAGGTATGTTCTCGCTGGAGATGTCGCGCGAAGCGTTGTTGCTGCGGCTGCTGTCCTCGGCCGCGGAGGTGGATTCGCACCGCATGCGTACGGGATCGTTTTGGAAAGACGATACGCGCGCCGGCATGCGCGGACAGGAACAGGGATTTCCGCCCGGTCGACGGATGGCGCCGCACCAGGCGCTGGCGGACCGGCTTGAAGGCGATACGCTCTTCGTCGGTCAAATCGGTGAAGCCGACCTTCTCCCGCGAATACATGTTCGAATGCAGGCAGACCAGGTCTTCGATCTCCT
>JAIQEU010000020.1 GCA_020073665.1 Terriglobia bacterium | reverse complement strand
ATTACACTCATTGACCAGGTTTTGAGTGTAATCGCCTGTTCACGACAGTTGACTGTGGGTTGAGTACCTCCACGCGATGGATCAGCAGCGTCATTGCAGATTTCGTTTTTGCTTCCCTCTGTGCTAGTTTGTGAATCCTCTGGTGAGCCGCTGCTGCGCTCGCAACAAAATTGGCCGAAATGAGGTCAATATGAAAAGAGAACGCCTAACGCAGATCGTCTTGGTGATCGTGGGGCTGTTGAATCTGGCGATAATTTATTTTCTATATACGGACCTGCGGCATTCCAGCTGGCTTTTGGAGCGGAAAAACGAGATCGAGCCGATGTTTCTGAGTTTCTTTATTCCGGTCGGGGTCTTTCTACTCGTGGCCGCGAGGAGGCCATCTGAGCATCGCTCGATGATTGCTCTAGCAGCTTGGTGGCACATCTCCCATGGCGTGGTCATGGCTATTCAAGCCGTAGAAGCCCGGATTCACGGCGTCCACAGGAACTTTACTGATGTGATCGTATTCCTTGTGATCGGAGTCGTCCTGTTAGTGCTTCTGCCAGCAAAACGAGAGGCAGTGGCGTCGGGCGTTGCGTGAACGAGCGCAGAAACCCACACGCTGCGCGAACCGTTTCTTCTCGTCTTCATTTCATGGTTTTTTCCCGAGGGATGACAGTGTAGCGCAGCGGCTCTGGGGCAGATTGGCGTTAAATCGCCATTACACTCATTGACTGATAACCACAGGCTCGCTGGAAGCCCTACAAGTTTGGGTAGTGCGGAAACAGCTCACCGCATCGGCTAAAGCCGGTTCTTCGCGTTACGATTTACGGCACGACTGAAGTCGCGCCCTTCCCAAGGCCTACAACACGCACCGCGAGCTGTCTATAAATCTGAATCGGACACGTCGCAGGTGGCGCTTTCGAACTCGCCTTCGCGGGAGGTGTGCTCCGGCCACACCTCATCCAGATGCTAGAATAATTGTGGTCAGGCATCGGTCCCGCGCGACGCGTTCCCGCCAACCCCGCCAGGTCCGGAAGGAAGCAACGGTAACGGGCTCTTGCGTGTGCAGCGGGCTTCCGGTGCCTGGCTTATTGCTTTGTCCCCGCCATTCCCGCCTATCCCAGAAAACTCAGAACCGGGTTCGAGAAGTTGCCGAGGTTGGGGAAAATGGTCGCCAAATCCGCCGCCGGTACTCCGAACCAGCTGGCCAGCGTGGCCGCGTATTGGTCGAGCGAGGTGGTCGGAATCCAGCGTCCCTCGTCGGTAGCGTCGTCCGGCCCGGCCAGCGCCAGCGTGGGGAAGGTCCCGTAGAAGTCGCCGCCTTTGACCGCTCCACCCATGATCAGGTGATGGCTGCCCCAGGCGTGGTCGGTGCCGCTGTTGCTGTCGGGTAAGTAAGTCCGGCCGAAGTCCGAAAGCGTGAAGGTAGTGACCTGTGGCGCCACCCCGAGTTCTGCCGTGGCGTTGTAGAACGCGCCCATGGCCTGGCTCACGTTGGTGTAGAGACTGTCCTGGGTCGCGATCTGCGCGCTGTGGGTATCGAATCCGTCGATCGAGACGAAGAAGATCTGTCTCTGCTGCCCCAGGGAAGCCCGCACCTGGATGATCTGTGCGACCTGTTTCAGCTGTCCCCCCAGGCTTGAGTTGGGGAAGGCCGTAGCCAGTTTAGGAGCCGCGGCCAACGCGTCGGCTAGGGTCTTGCTGTCGTTAAGCGCATTGGAGGTGGTGGTACTGGCGGCCTGAATCAACGAAGCGCCCGTGTCGAAGGTCAACAAGCTCTGCAATGCAGCGTAACGGCTGTTGTCCTCAGCCGAGCCGCTGAAGCCGCTCAGCAGTTGCGTGGGATCGCCGCTGGACTGGATGGAGCGCGCCACCAGGCCCTCGCAAAAAATGTTGGTGCCGGCCAGCGAGATGATGATCGGGAAGTTGCCCCCATAAATGGATTGGATCTTGTCTGCGGTTCTTCCCGCCCAGCCGGTTTCTCCCGAGCCATCGAACGACGCCGTCTGCATCTGCGCCTGCTGGTCGGCGTGAGAGAACAGGTTCTGCGGCAGCATGGCCTGTCCCTGTTGGAACTGCGCCTTGGTGGTCGGTGCGACCAGGGTACCAACGTTGGCCAGCAGCGCCAGTTGCTTGTTCTTGAATAGCGACTGCAATTCCGTGAAGCGGGGATGGAACCCGAAGGGCGACCCTATGCTGGGCGGAGTGATGGGCAGCAAGCTGCCTTGGGACAGCGCGATGCTGGCGCGAATCTTCTGGTACGATGCGTACCCGCTCGCATCCAGAGGCACCACCAGGTTGTTGCTGTCATTTCCACCGAACAGGAAGATGCAGACCAGGGCCTTGTAATCCTGGGTGTTCTGCGCCAGGGCGTTCATCAGGCCGAAGCGGTTGAAGCTGGCCGCCGCGAATCCGGCGGCTGCCGTGCAGCAACTCCGTCTCAGAAACTCTCTTCTTGACCAGGACATGTGCTTCCTCCCTTTTAGTGCTCGACCTGGAATTGCGAGGAACTGCCGATCAGGTACAGTGCCGCCTGGGCCCGCCGGGTATTGTCGGGAATCGCCGACACAGTGGTGACCAGGGTGTTGCGCATTTCGGGGGACATGGCTCCGTGCAGCATGATGGACGCCATGACATCCACCATCTGTCCGGGGTTCCCGGCCAGCGCGACGAAATCGGTGATGTCTGTGGTGGTCCCGCTGCCAATGCAGTTGTGGACCAGGCCATCAACAAAATTCGCGCGCGCGATGGTGGTGCTGGTGTTGAAAATCTCGAACTCCGGTCCGAGAAGGTTTGTCCCCTGGATCAGGTAGCCAGGGTGGTAGAAGTTGAACACCGAAGGCGGGAACATGGGTTCCTGCTTCATGTTGGATGCGTAGTCCGAAAGGCCGCTGCCGTCGCTGGTCGCGTTCAGCGCACGCATCAGGTTGGTCATGAACAGCGCAGGCTCCTTCAGGTGTCCGTCCTGCGGCTGGGTTTGCGTCGGATCGTCGCCGCGGCGGGCTTCGCTGTCCATCAGGATGGCCGTGACCACCGCCTTCAGATCGCCGCGCACCCCGCTGCCGTTGTCATTGAACACCGCCGCGACCCGAGCGATGTAGTCCGGGCTGGGGTTGCTGGTGACCAGGTGCTGAATCAACTGCTTGCTGATGAACGGTCCCACGTTGGGATGGTTGAAGATGTTCTGCAGCGCCGCATTCAGGTCCCCGGTGGTGGTGCCGCCGCCTGGCAGTGTGACCCCGTTCAGCAGCAACTTGGGCCCGGTATCATGATGACTGTCAAACGGGATCATGGGGCCGCCGTAGTATTCGTTGTTGTAGAAACTCGCCGTGGACCCCGGCTTGGTGGGATAGGCCCATCCCGTGAACACGTGGGCGAAGCCCTCAATCGTGTCCTGGGTATAGGTGGGGATGGGGTTGCCCGAACCGTCCAGTTGCGGCGTGCCATCGGGGTTCAGTTGCACCAGGCCGATGCTGAACAACTGCATGACTTCGCGGGCGTAATTCTCGTTGGGAGTGGTGCCGGCGACGGGATCAGGCTTGTCGTTCTGCACCATGTCAAGGTAGTGGCCCATGCCCGGACTCAAGGTGACGTCATTCAGCAGGGTGGAGTAGTTGCCGAAAGCATCATTTTGCAGCATGTTCTCCCACAGCACGAAGCCGTTGGGATCGGTGATCTTGCGCGCGGAAATCACGGTGATCTGCGACAGGGCGAAGGCCACGCGCTGTCGCAGCTGGTCCTGCCCGGTCAGGGCGTTGGTGAAGAACCGCTTCTGCACCACCGACATGTCATCGTTCGGTCCAGCCGCGGGATAAGTGGACTTGGGGGCACTGAACTGCTCGTTCAGGAACGCCTGGATTCCGACTGACTGCAGATGCGACAGAGATAGCGGCGTAACGCCCCAGGTTGACTGCTCCAGGAAGCGCGCAGCCGCGGTGGCGCTCAGCGTGTTCGGCGGGTTGCCCACCAGCAGTGGGAACTGGTTCGAAGTCAATGAACCCGGGGCCGGATTGATGACCGCCACCTGTACCGTGCCGGTCTGTGCGGCGGTGGCGGTTCCGGTTGCGGTAAGTTCGTTTGCAGAGACGAACGTGGTCGGCAGGAAGGTCCCGCCAAACGTGACTACCGCACCATTCACGAACTTGCTGCCGGTTACCACCAAGGTGAAGTCACCCACTGGAATCGACGTCGGCAGCACGGAAAGAACTATGGGGGAAGGGTTGACGAGCGTGACCGCGCAGCTGGAGACAGCCGTTGTGTCTTCCAGGCTGGTTGCCTGGACCGTGACCGTGTTCGGATTCGGCAAGGTATTTGGAGCCGTGTAAATTCCGCCATAGGTAATGGTGCCGACCGTGGAATTTCCGTTCGGCACGCCGTTTACTGACCACTTGACCGCCGAGGTCTGCGTGGCTCCGACAATGCCGTAGGCAAACTGAAAAGTCGCGCCCACGCTAATCTGCGCGGTGGCGGGGACTACGGTGACTTTGATCTTGCCGGTGGCGCCGACCTGTACCGTCAAGGAGGTGGTTGATGTGATCGCACCCGGGTCTGGATTGCGGACCGTCAGCTTGATGGGGCCTGCCTGCGACTGAGTGGAAGTGCCGGTCGCGGTGAGTTGGCCGGTGGAGACGAAGGTGGTTGTCAGCGGGGTTCCGGCAAACAGCACCTGTGAACCCTTCACGAAATTTTTGCCAATTACGGTCAGGGTGAAGTTGCCAATCGGCAGCGCCGACGGAATGACGCTGATTACTGCCGGCAGCGGGTTCTGCAAGGCGACGTTGACTGAGCCGGTCAGTGAGCTATCCACCGTACTGGTAGCTTGCACCTTGGCGGAGTTGGAGGCGGGCAGCGTGGTAGGCGCGGTGTAGAGGCCGTTGGCATCGATCCTGCCAACGGTTCCGTCCCCACCCGCAACTCCGTTCACCAGCCACCGGACTGCCTGGTTGGTGTTGCCGGTGACCTTGGCCGAGAACTGAACCGTCTGGCCTCCTCGAACCGTGACGTTCTGCGGAGTGATACTCACAGGGGAAGGGGCAGACTGAGCGGGCGCAGCCCCTCCGCTCAACGCGCTGCAACCGGAAAGCAGCAAGAGCGCGACACCAAGAACGGTGACGGTAACTACCTTCGCCGAAGAAATCTGTGCCATCCTCATCGCTTGCCCCTTTTCCCGGACAGCCGGCCGAGTGAAGAGTTGCGGTTCAGCCGAATCCGCCAGGCACCCGCATTTGCGTTGGTGCAGAGTAGTGGAACCAGCGCGGGCTTCGACAGGTCACAGGAGTGTGGGTGTTACCAAGTCATTTCGCCACGCCAGCGACGTGGCTTGAAGTCCCGTTCCGCCGAGTTTCTGGACACGTGGCTCCGGCAGTTTGGTTTTCGGACGTACATGTACCCAGGTAACCGGGCTAAAACGGGTTTCCGGGGGATGGCAGCATCAAGTCCATACAGCCCATGGGGTTGGACATTGTCCGATGGGTAGTTCAAAATAACCGTTTCATACTTTCTACTGGAGACCCTGCAGAGTGAGCCAACTTGTGCGCGCCAAGATCAGCGCTCTCGGTACCTACGTCCCGCCCCGCCTGCTAACCAACGACGACCTCGAAAAAATGGTCGAGACCACCAATCAATGGATTTTGGAACGCACCGGAATCCGCGAGAGGCACGTGGTGGATAAGGGCGTGGCGACCAGCGACCTGGCCGTCGAAGCAGCGAAACAGGCCCTGGCCCAGCGCGGACTGTCGCCCACCGACCTGGAGGCGATCATCCTGGGCACGGTTACCCCCGACATGTTCTTTCCCTCGACCGCCTGCCTGGTACAACACAAGCTGGGCGCGAAGGGAGTATGGGGGTTCGATGTTTCGGCTGCCTGCTCCGCGTTCATTTACGCCTTGCAGGCCGGGGCCCAGTTCATCGCGACCGGGGCACACAAGAAAGTTATGGTCATCGGCGCGGATACCATGTCGTCTGTCATCGACTACACCGACCGCGCCACCTGCGTGATCTTCGGCGACGGCGCCGGGGCGGTGATCCTGGAGCCGGCCGATGACGACTCGCTGGGCCTGATCGATTTCCTGCATGAGGTGGATGGCTCCGGCGCCTGCGCGCTATACATGCCGGGCGGCGGCAGCCTGAATCCCTCTACCCACGAGACCGTAGATAAGAAGATGCACTACGTCCACCAGGACGGGCAGGCCGTCTTCAAGTTTGCGGTACGCAAGCAGACTGAACTGTGCGAGAAGATTTTGGAGAAAAATGGCCTCAAAGGCAGCGACATTGATGCCTTTATTCCCCACCAGGCCAACAAGCGGATCATCACCGCCACCGCCGACCGGCTGGGCCTGCGGCCGGAAGCCGTGATCATCAACATCGATCGCTTTGGAAACACCACCGCCGGCACCATCCCGCTGGCCATGGAAACCGCGCGCCAGGAAGGCAAACTGAAAAAAGGAGACTTGGTGCTGCTAGCCTCGGTGGGCGCGGGATTTACCGTGGGTGCAACGCTGTTGCGCTGGGCTTTTTAGGAATTGCCTGGCCCAGGCCTGGAGGTTTAGAGCCCAGAGCCGGAATCGCTTGTCTTTTGCTGCTCGAACGGCTTCTGCAGATACTTGCGGGCTTCATCCTGCGCGCCCTGGGTGTTGTCGTTGGTTTGCAGGGCCTGGCGGTACTCGTTGGTGGCGCGCTCCCGCTGTCCGGTAATGTCGAAAATCTTTCCCAACTGGACGTGGCTCCAGACTTCGGTCCAGCGCGGTTCTCCATCGCCGTTCAGCGATTCGCGGTAGGCGTTGGCGGCAGCCTGATAGTTGCGCTGCAGGAAAAACACTTCCGCAATACGATAGTGGGCCAGGGAGCTGTTCTTGTTGACTTCAAGGGCCTTGTTGAACTCGCTCAGCGCGCCTGCGAGGTCGCTCTGCTGAACCAGGCTCTGGCCACGCATGATGGATGCCCGCATTTTGATCTCAGTGGAGTTTTTCAGCACCCGGTTGTCGGGGTCGACGACAATGTGCCGGGGCTTACCGAAGGTTTCGATACTGAAGGGTGAATTCGTGCCCACCACCTCGATCCGTCGCACTTCGGTCTTCCCGTTGGTGTCGATCTTCAGCGCGACCGGCATGCGGAACAAGTCCAGGTCTTGCGAAATCTGACCGACGACGCGGAACCCTTTGTTATTGCCCAGCCGATACACCGTGTACTTGGTCTTGAACTCGGGGGCTCCGGTCGAGTCCAGCCATTGGGAGAAGAACCAGGTCAACTGGTCTCCATAGTTCTGCTCGGCGATTTTGCGAAAATCCTCCAGCGAGCCAGACTGGCCGGCGTACTTGCTGAAGAATGTCCGCATGGTCTGGTCGTACTTCTGATCGCCCATCACCCAGCGCAGCATGTGCAGGATCATCGCACCCTTGTCGGTAACCAGCGACTGGAACTCGGGCGAGAACAGGTCGAGCTTGCCTACGCTGGAGAGCGGCACAGTGTCATAGGCCAGCGCTCCCACGGACATGTCCTTCACGACTTCCTCAAGGCCGGCCGGCCCGGCGGCGCTCTCTACGTAGCGCGCTTCAGAGTAACGGGCGAAACCGTCTTGCAGCCACCAGCTATCGCGCGACTCCGGGCTCACCGATACGCCCCACCACTGGTGTGCCAACGTGTTGGCCAGCAGCCGGTAATTCACTCTCTCGGTAATGCCACGGCTGGAAATGGCCGCAATCTGCGGAGCCCACGCAGCTGGGACAGTGTCGTCGGGGATTTCCACTACGTTGATGACATTCGTCGGCAGCGGACCGTAGAGCGTGATGTAGTACGTATATTCCTTGACCGCAGTTTCTGCGTACATCGCCCCCAGGGTCTGGTGGACGGGTTTAAAGAAGACGTGGAGATCGAGCCCTGCGTCGGTGCTTTTAAATTCTTGAAAAGTTCCCGCAATGATGGTGCCGGGAAAGCTGGGCTTGCTGGAAACGAAGGTAAAAGTCTTGGTCGGCAAGGCGCCGGCGGTGACCTTCTTCGGCGTCACCGTAGTGCCAACGCTGCCCTGCCCGCTGCCGATGACCACCATGTGTGCGGGCACGGTTACGTTGATGGTGGAGGTGAAGCGATTGAAGCCATAGGCATTCACCGGGAACCAGCGCCCCGCATATAGAAGGTAGGTGGTGTCATCGCCAATCGACGCCAGCTTAAGACCCTGCACTGGGCTGTCGTCGGCGGAATCGAGCGTACCTTCGTATTCGAACGTCAACGACGAGGCCGCATCTTTGGTCAGACCGTTGGGCAGTTGCACGCGGATGGTGGAATCCTGGGTCACGCGCTCAGCGGTGAGCGGCTTGCCGGCGGCGTCGAGCACCTTGGTCACTCGCAGTCCGTTATGCAGTTCGAAGACGGCGACACTCAAGTCTTCGAGCGCCGTGAACGTGACTTTGGCGCGGGCTGCGATCTTGTGGCCATGAGGGTTCAACTCGGCGTCGATCTGGTAGTCGTCCACCCGCAGGCGCATTTTCTCTGCTGCCCCAGCGGGCAAAGCGCTGAAAAGAACCAGCAACACTATGAAGATGGCAGGGGCCCGACGGGGAGGCCGCGGTTGAACTTGCATTAAGAAAGCTCTCCTGAGAACTACCGTTGTTCTCTATGATGAAGATTGTTACGCAAAAGATGCTGGCAGCACAAGGTTTAGGCCCGATTTCTTGATGGCGGGTGTGGCGCGGGCGCCCCGCCCGCGTTTGTTTCTCTTCTGCCGCTGCAGCTACGAACGAGTCACCACCCGCTCACCTTGCAGCAGCGCCGTAATCGCCTCGGCCGCCTGCTCGGCGGGATGCGCCTGGCCCGAGTCCGGTCCGCGCAGGCTTGCCTTCACCCGCGCCAGCCCCTCGATCATCTGGTCGCGGGCAGGCCCATAAGGAAGGATCTCATTCAACCGGGCCACTACCTTTTCCACCGTGAAGTTGTGCTGCACCAGTTCGGGGACAATTTCTTCTCCCGCGATCAGGTTCACCATGGCAAAGTGTGACACTTTGACCCGCGGACGTCCCAGCAGATAGGTCAGCGGAGACACCCGGTACACCATCACGAACGGAGTGGACATCATCGCCGCCTCCACGGTGGCGGTCCCGCTGGCGATGATTCCAGCCCGCGAAAGATGCAATGCGGGCAAGGCTTCCGCCACCAGCCGGACCGGAAGCGGACGAGCCATGAGCGATTCCAGGAAGTTTCGGTCCAGCGTGGGCGCAACCGGAAGCAGGAACTCGTATCCCCAGCCCAGCCTGGCCGCCGATTCCAGCATGGTGGGCAGGTTCATGCGCACTTCTTTTACCCGGCTGCCCGGCATCAGCGTAATCCACGGCTTGGCCGGGTCGAGTTTGTTGGCGGCGGCGTAGGCTGATCGATCGACCGCGGGATAAGGCAAATCGGCAAGAGGGTGTCCAACAAAAGTGGCGTCCACGCCGCGGTCGCGGTAGAACTGCTCTTCGAAGGGAAAGATCACCAGCGCTTTGGTGACATACTTTCTGAGCAGCCGGACCCGCCCCTGCCGCCACGCCCAGAACTGCGGGCAGACGTAATACACCACGGGAACGCCGCGCTTGTGCATCTGGCGGGCCACGCGCCAGTTAAAGGCCGGGGAGTCAATGACCACGGCCAGATCGGGCCGGCGCTTGTCCGCCTCGGCAATCAACCGGTGGAAGCAGCCATAGATCTTAGGCAGGCGACTGAGTATCTCCGCGATCCCGACCACGGCCAGATCTTTGGTGTCCACCACCGTATCGCAGCCCACGGCCCGCATGCGGTCGCCGCCCACGCCGAACATTTCCATCGAGGGATCACGGCGGCGCAGCGCCGCGATGAGCTGCGCGCCATACATTTCTCCCGAAGCTTCGCCGGCGGAGATGAGGATTCGCATCGCAGACATTGTAGTCCCGGTACGTTGCAGGCAAGGGTGGCTGGCGGGCCGCTGGCGCTATGTGTGCTTAGTCGTCCGCGCTGGCGGTAACTTGCGGGCCGCCGGCAGCAATCTCCTGGTCTTTGTACTGCAGTTGGTAGAGCTTGTAGTAAATACCGCGGTTGGCCAGCAGTTGCTGGTGGGTGCCCATTTCTCGCAACTGGCCTTTGTGCATGACGATGATCTTGTCGGCACGCTGCACCGTGGACAGACGGTGCGCGATGATGACCGAGGTTCGCCCTTCCACCATGCGGCTGAGGGCGTCGCGCACCCGGAACTCGGTTTCCGTGTCGACGCTCGAGGTGGCTTCATCCAAAATCAGGATCTTCGGGTCGTGGGCCAAGGCGCGGGCGAACGAGATCAGCTGCTTCTGTCCGGTCGAGAGCGTGCTGCCCCGTTCCTGGACCTCCGACTTGAAACCCTGCGGCAGTGAACGAATGAAGTCAGCGACGTTCACATCCTCGGCCGCCTTTTCGACGTCTTGGTCCTGGATCCACTCCGTTCCCAGCCGGATGTTGCCTTCCACCGTCCCGGTAAACAGGAACGGATCCTGCAGCACGATGCCAAAACGGCGGCGCAGATCGGAGAGATCCATTTCTTTGATGTCCACGCCGTCGATCCGGACCGCGCCCTTCTGGACATCGTAGAAGCGCATGAGCAGGGAAATGATGGTGGTCTTGCCCGCCCCGGTGTGGCCCACGATGGCCGCGGTTTCCCCCGGTTCGATGGCAAAACTGACGTCGCGCAGCACCCAATCGGGTTCGGATTGTGTGGCGCGGGTGCCCTCGCCCGCGGCGGTTGGGTTGTCAGCCGGCACGTGTCTGTACGCAAACCACACGTGGTCGAACTCAATCCGTCCCGGGCCCTGAGGTGTCTTGGTCACGGCCGGCGAGGTAATCTCTACCGGGGTATCGATCAGCTTGAAGACGCGCTCCGCCGACGCCATCGCCGACTGCAGGATGTTGTACTTCTCGCTGAGGTCCTGGATGGGCCGGAAGAAGCGCTGGGCGTACTGCATGAATGCCACCAGGATGCCCAGGGTCATCACACTGGTGACGGTGTAGAAACTCACCAAGTGTGTGCGACTGAATTCCAGCGCCACCGCCTTGGCGGCCACGTTCCCGATGATGTCCCGGCCGCCAAACCAGATCACGCAGGCGATGGCGACCGACGACAGAATTTCTACCACCGGGTAATACACCGCGTGGGCCATGATCGCGTCTTTGAACGCGTCCATGTGGGTGCGGTTCACGTCTGAGAACTTGTGGAAGGCGCGCTTCTCGCGGTTGAACAGCTGCAGCACCACCATGCCACTGACGTGTTCCTGCAGGTAGGCGTTGATGCGGGCAATGGCCACGCGGATGCGGCGGTAAGAATCGCGGACCTTGTCGCGAAAGATTTTCGTGGCCACCACGATCAACGGCAGGACGGCGAAGGTGATCAGCGCCAGCTTCCAGTTCATGCACAGCATGATGCCCAGGATTCCGGCCAGCACGAAGACGTCCTCAAAAATCGAGACCACCCCGGCGGTGAACATTTCGTTCAGCGCGTCCACGTCGGTGGTGACGCGCGTGACCAGGCGGCCCACCGGGTTCTTGTCGTAGAACCCTATGTGCATGCGCTGCAGGTGACGGAAAATCTGGCTGCGCAGGTCGAACATGACCTTTTGGCCCGTCCACTGCATGAAGTAGGTTTGCGCGTACTCCAGCGCAAAACTGAGAAACAGCAGGCCAATGAAAACCGCGCCGATCTGCGCGATGCCAACCAGGGGGTTATGGCTCAAGAAAGAATCAAAGGGGGTGCGGAATCCCGGAACCGGCGCCAGGTAGCGGTCGACTTCAATGCGGAACAGGTAGGGCCCAAGCACGTCCGCGCCGGCCTTGATGACGATGGAGACCAGGGCAATCGCCGTCTGCCACTTGTACGGCCGCAAATACTTGAGCAGCCGCTTCATCAGGCGGCTGTCGTAGGCTTTCCCCAGTATATCTTCTTCCTGCATGGCCATACGTCAACTTAAAGAGTACCTGAAATAGATGAAGATAAAAGAGGGTTGGATGGAAAAGGTTTGGGGCCACAACTACCATCTTATGAGTACTCCCAGCCGCAGAACCGGCCTCGCCCACTAGCGCTGCGGCTGCGTCTCTGAATCCGGAGCCGGCGTCATGCCGTATATCACCCTTGGCCGGCTGCGTTTTCCGAAGCCGCCGATTTCATTGCTGAACTCCGCCTTGCGGTTTCGCGCGGAAGATGGAACGTTGCGTCGGGTTGGGAACACAATCTGTGATTACAGCGTCTTTTTCCGGTTTGCCCTTCTCCCGCTCGATCGTGGTCTTGAACCACTGGCGCAACGCCTTCAACGATTCACTCCCATTCGTCTCAACGTCGGGTAGTTTGGCGCCATGCTGCCCTTTGACATGGTCGAACTTCCAGAAGCCCAGATTCCGGACCCGGGTCCCAGACAATGTAGTCAGCACGGTGCTTTCTCTTACAGAGAAGGGGAAGTCTTCCGGCGGCGGCTCCGGTTGCTGGCCTTGGAGCGTTGGGTCCTGGATCAGCTTTTCAGCCTCCACGCGTTCCTGGGAACTCACTTTGCCCTCGAATACCTCCGTGCTTACCGGTTCCCATGGGTACTGCTGGGTGAACTGTTCCAGTCGGTATTGGCCATCCGGATAAAGGACCACGCATGCCTTTTTTGCACGCGCACCCTCATAGGAAAGTGTGACCATCCGCAGAATGAATAGCGGAACAGGCTTCTCCGCTTCGGTCTCGCGCCTGGTCTCGGCAATTTGGGCTCCCGCACTTGCCGGTGGTTGCTCAACCGGCTTTGGTTCAGCCGTTGCCCGCCCCCCTCGCGACTTAAGTTCGATGGGGGCAGGAGGCAGGCAGTTATTGCGATAGCCTTCCTCACTCAATTTGGTTGACTTCTCCTTGCGCATCGAGTCGAGAAGGTGAAGCAAGGGGTTCAGCCAGTGTTTAAAGGGCTGGCGCACACCATCGTTGGGGAAGACGAGAATTTGATGCGTGCCCGAGCGCCAAATGTCTATCCCAACGCGGTCACGCGCGGTAAATAAATAGATCGCAGGCCCAGTCGGATTGTGAAGAGTGATTCGGTCCTGCCTCAGTTGAACCACTTCATTCGAATCCAGGATATCTTGGAGTTCCTTGAACCCAGAGGAGGCAAGCGTTCCTTCCGATATGTCGCTCTTGTCTCCCAGAGTTCGCTCGACGTGATAGTGGCCATCTGTGCGGATCAGACCGCAGACGCTTTCATTCCGGTAGGTCTGCTCGATTCGCAACAGGTAGGACGAGTCTTCCTGGGCAGAGAGCGATGTTTGCGAGAACCCGGCGCCTGTGAGCAACCCGGCTGTGATCAGCTGGAGAATTCGACGGCGGAGCACGATTGATTACAACATGTGTGCATCGGCGAGAGCTAGTTCTAGATGCCGGTGGATCAGCCGCAGGGATCAGGCAACGCGCTTTACAACCAGCGCCGAGTTCTTAGACCCAAATCCCACGCAATTACATATGGCGTGCTCGATCTGCGCCTTACGGCCGACGTCTGGAACGTAGTCCAGATCGCAGTCCGGGTCGGGGATGTCGAGATTAATCGTAGGCGGAATCGCGCTGTGTTCCATGGCAATCAACGTTGCCGCCAGCCCCGCCGAGCCGCAGGCGCCCTGGGCGTGTCCTATTTGTGACTTTAATCCAGACATAGGAACCCTGCTGGCATGTGCGCCCAGCGCCAGCTTCAGGGCGCGGGTTTCCACCCGGTCGTTCATTTCGGTGGACGTGCCGTGCAGGTTCACATACTGGATATCTTCCGGGACGAGGCGCGCCTCTTCCAGGGCCAGCGTAATTGCTCGCGCCGGTTCTTCCGGCGATTCGCTCATGCGCACCCGGTGGAAGGCTTCGCAGGTCGAGGCATATCCACTGATTTCCGCGTACACTTTGGCACCGCGGGCACGAGCGTGCTCGTATTCTTCGAGAATGAACATCCAGGAACCCTCGGCCATCACGAAGCCATCGCGATCCGCCGAAAACGGGCGCGAGGCACGCTCGGGAGCATGGTTCCACGACTGGGTCAGCGCCCGCAGCAGGGTATAACCCTTGATGATGCCCGGCGTGATGGCCGAGTCCACGCCCCCTACCAGAAACATGGGCTGCACCCCTGCTTGAATGTGCTGGTAGGCGTATCCGATGGCGTCGGTGGACGACGTGCACCCGGCGGTGACCACGTGACTATAGCCGCGGAAGCCGAAACGCATGCTGACTTCGCTGGGAATCGTCCCCATGGTGCCACTGGGAATGCAGAACAGGCTGACCTGCTTCACGTGCCCGCTGTGCCACAGCCGGTACTGTTCCTCGGAAAATTCCTGGGCCCCGCCGCCGGTACCGAGAATCACGCCGATCTCGCGCTTCTCCTCCATTGACATGGCCGGGGGATCAAGGCCGGCATCGCGAATGGCCTCGTGCGAAGCCGCTACCGCCAGGGGAACCACGCGGGAAACATGCTTGCGCTCGCGCGCGTCCACCCATGCCAGTTCGTCGAAGTCAGGAATTTCCCCGGCAATGTGCACCGGCAGCTCAGTGGGATCGAAGCGCGCAATGCGCTTCACCCCTGACTTCCCGGCCAGAATGGCGCGGCAGAATTCCTGCTTGCCCATGCCGTTGGGGCTGACCACGCCCATTCCAGTGATGACTACGCGGGGAAGCATTATTTCCTGCGCCTTTCTCCTGCGATTTCGCGACTCTAATTCAGATGCCTTCTTACGCCGGCGGGTTACAGCCCGGTGCGATAATCAAATGGCGATGCCCCTGGGCCTGTACCTATCGGTTCCCTTTTGCCGCACCAAGTGCAGCTACTGCAACTTCGCGTCCGACGTTTTTTCCCGGGCCGTGTTTCATCGCTATGTCGATCGTGTCTGCGCCGATATCGAAAATGCCGCTGGTATCACGGAACAGATGGGCGGCCGCTTCGAGCGGGCGGTCGATTCCATCTACCTGGGCGGAGGCACTCCCACCGTACTAGATTCTCCCGAACTGGAGCGACTGTTTGTCACCATTTCGCAAAATCTTGAGGTTCGTCCCGGCTGTGAAATCACAGTCGAATGCGCTCCCGGCACGCTGGCGCCGGACATTCTCGAAACCCTGCTGCACTGCGGCGTCAATCGCGTGAGCCTGGGCGTGCAATCGTTTGTCGACGCCGAGGCCGCATCCGTCGGCCGCTTGCACCAGCGCACCACCGTGCTCGACGACATCGCGCACCTGCGTGCCGCCGGGATTACCAATATTAACCTTGACCTCATCGCCGGCCTACCCCATCAGACGGCCGAAAGCTGGGAAGCGTCGCTCAGCGAAGCGATTGCTTCCGGGACACCCCACGCCAGCGTCTACATGCTGGAGGTCGATGAAGATTCCCGGCTCGGCCGCGAACTGATCGCTGGCGGTACAAGATATCATGCCCACTTTGTTCCCGACGAAGAACTCACCGCCGACCTCTACGAAAGCGCCTGCCAGCGGCTGGATGCCGCGGGCGTGTGCCAGTACGAGATATCCAACTTTGCCCGTGCGGGCTACGAGTCGCGGCACAACTTGAAGTACTGGATTCGCCAGCCCTATCTGGGATTTGGCTTGGATGCGCACTCCATGCTGCCGGCTCTGGACCCCGGAGTGGAAGCGGTTCGTTTCTCCACCCCCGATGCGTTGGAGGAATATGTGGCCGGAGGGCCGTTGCGGTGCACCGCGGTGACTCCTCAGGCGGCATTGGAAGAGAGTTTCTTTTTAGGTTTGCGGCTGACGCGAGGCGTGGACTTGGACGCGCTGCGCGCGAAGTTCGGAGCGCTCGATGGGTTCGATTCCCTGATTGCGGAGTTTGCGAGCATGGGCCTGATGGTTCGGGAACACGACCTAGTCCGGCTCACGTCTCGCGGCCGGCTGCTCTCCAACGAGGTATTTGAAAGATTCATTTCGGTCTTGTAGCGACGGCCCGCCGGTCCAGTCGCAACTTCGACGCGCCCTGGCGAGAAACCGGGGTATAATCTGCAGCCGCATTGACTTTGGACAGTCGGAGTTTCCCATGGGTCTCTACTAGCACTACGACGGCGCCCACAACCATCCCGTGAACCGCGCCCTGCACATGATCGCCATTCCGGTTGGCTTCTCGTCGTTGGTGGTAGTTTGGTTCCACTGGATCATCGGATTGCTGCTGATTCCATCGGCTTTCGCGCTGGCCTGGCTCGGGCACCTTATCGAGGGCAACAAGCCTGCGTTCCTTACCAATCCCGCCCATGTATTCGTAGCGCCGATCTGGATGGCGCGCAAAATCTTCGGCATCGGCGCAAATAAGTAATCGCCAGCTTATCCGAGTCACCAAGGGTCTGCTCCTTCCGCGCTCTTTTCTGTCCGCCCGCTTCGTTGTCTGATATGGGTTCGGGTGAAGCTATGGCCGACGAAACCGTGATCCAGCTGCTGGAAGAAATTCGCGACCTGCAGAAGCAGCACATCGAGAACTACAAGGTTGCGCTGGCCAACCAGCAGTTGGCCATCGAGACGCAGAAGCAGGCGGTACGCCGTTCCAGAATCATGCTGCTGATCGTGGGATTGGTGGTGATCGCCCTTTACGCGCTGCCGATGTTCTGGTGGTCCCTGAGTTGGGGGTTGCGCTGCGTGTTTCGCCGCTAGCACGCTACCAACCGGTCGGTCTGAGAGTTTCATCCTCCTTCATGGGCTGTGTTCTAATGACAGGTGCTGCCCCTGCGATGCGCGAGCTTTGCGCCCGCGTCCGCACCTGATGATTCCGCAAAATCTGTCTGTGATCCCGGAGGAGCTTTGGATTTTCAGCTGAACGACGAGCAGCTTCAACTCAAGAAAAGTGTGCGCGAGTTTGCCGAGCGCGAAATCGCTCCCAGCGTCATGAAGTGGGACGAAGCCTCCGAGTTCCCCATGGCCACCATCAAGGAACTGGGCAAACTGGGCTTGCTGGGGACGATTTTCCCCCAGGAATACGGCGGCGCCGGGATGGGATATGTTGAATACGTCACGGCCATCGAAGAACTGTCGCGCGTGGATGGTTCGGTAGGCATCATTGTGGCGGCCCACACGTCGCTGTGCAGCAATCATCTTTTTATTGCCGGCAACGAGGCGCAGAAAAAGAAATACGTCAGCAGGCTGGCTGCCGGAGAATACCTCGGTGCGTGGGGGTTGACCGAACCGTCCTCCGGTTCGGACGCCGGTAGCGCGCGCATGACCGCAGTGAAGAGCAAAGGCGGCTGGGTGTTGAACGGCAACAAAACCTTCATCACCAATGGCCACTACGCCGATGTCGCCGTGGTGATCGCGGTAACCGACCGTGCCGCCCACACCCGCGGCTTGTCGGCCTTCGTGGTGGAGAAGGGAACCAGGGGATTTCGTCCCGGGAAAAAAGAGAACAAGCTGGGCCTACGCGCCAGCGATACCTCCGAACTCATTTTCGAAGACTGCTTCATCCCGTCAGAAAACCTGGTGGGCAAAGAAGGCGATGGCTTCATCGACGCCATGCGGGTGCTCGATGGCGGGCGCATTTCCATTGCGGCCTTGTCGCTCGGCATCGCCGAAGGCGCGTACGAAGCCGCGCTGAAATATTCCAAGCAG
This sequence comes from Terriglobia bacterium, assembly GCA_020073665.1. GTDB lineage: Bacteria > Acidobacteriota > Terriglobia > Terriglobales > Acidobacteriaceae > JAIQEU01. The sequence goes on along the minus strand of JAIQEU010000020.1, from coordinate 136,581 downwards.
CGGCAGCAGTTTGGCAAGCCCATCAGCGAATTCCAGGGGATCCAGTGGAAGCTGGCGGATATGGCCACCGAAATTGAAGCCGCCAAGCTGCTCACTTTCCGCGCTGCCTCCATGAAAGACGCCGGTCTGAAGACCACCCAGGAATCATCGATGGCCAAGCTGTACGCCAGCGAAGTGGCAGTCCGCTGCGCCAACGAGAGCGTGCAGATTCACGGAGGGTACGGTTTCATTAAAGATTATCCAGCGGAGAAGTTCTACCGCGACGTGAAGCTGTGCACCATCGGCGAGGGGACTAGCGAAATTCAGCGGCTGGTCATTGCGCGGCAGTTGCTGAAGGATTAACCGCAGCTTTCGGCCATCAGCCGTCAGCGTTCAGCCTACAGTTTGTCATCCAGAGCGGAGCATGCCGTTCCGAAGAATGGGCATGAGTAGTCGAAGAACCCCGCGTCTCGACGCCCGCGTGGCGACGCTTCAGGGAGTTCTCTCGATCCAATGGATGGCTCGTTCACGATTCTCTTCGATGACAACCCGCCAAAACGCTATAATCCAGCCCACCTATGGCATTGACCTCGGGCACGAAGATTGGGCCGTACGAAATCCTGTCCCTGCTGGGGGCGGGCGGCATGGGAGAAGTGTACCGGGCGCGCGACTCGCGCCTGCGGCGGGAAGTGGCGGTGAAAATCCTGCCACCGACGTTTGCCCAGGATACCGACCGGTTGCGCCGCTTTGAGCAGGAAGCACGTGCGGTGGGTGCGCTCAACCATCCCAACATCCTGGCCATCTTCGATACCGGCACTCACGAGGGCGCGCCGTATCTCGTCTCCGAGTTGCTGGAAGGACAGAGCCTGCGCCAGCACATGCAGGCGGCCCCACTGTCGCCACGCAAGGCGGTGGACTATGCCACGCAGATTGCGCGCGGGCTGGCGGCTGCGCACGAAAAAGGCGTGGTACATCGCGACCTGAAGCCGGACAACCTGTTCGTGCTGAACGATGGGCGCATCAAGATTCTGGACTTCGGCCTGGCAAAACTGCGCCAAGACGACCTTTTCGCCTCCGCCCCGCCCGACCAGCAGACCGTAGATCATCCGCCTTCGGGTACTACTCCCGGACAAGTTGTCGGCACGGTGGGCTACATGTCTCCGGAGCAAGTCCGGGGACAGGCGACCGACCATCGCACCGACATCTTTGCCTTCGGTGCCATCCTGTATGAAATGCTCAGCGGCACGCGGGCGTTCAAGCGCGACTCCAGCGTGGAGACTATGAACGCCATCCTGAAGGAAGAGCCTCCGGAGTTGGAGGAGGTCACTTCGAGCCTGACCCCAGGATTGGATCGCGTGGTGCGGCACTGCCTGGAGAAGAATCCGGCGCAGCGGTTCCAGTCGGCCAGCGATATTGCCTTTGACCTGGAGACGATCTCCAGCCAGTCGAGCACGGGCTCCCGCTTGAAGGCAGTTGCCGCCGAGCGGCGCTCATACTGGAAGCAGGCCGTTGGAGCGCTGGCCGTGGTGGCGGCCCTGGCTGGCACGTATTATTTCGCACATAAGAGCGCCCCGGTGCTCACGCCGCGTTTTCATCAGCTCACCTTCCAGCGAGGCACGATTTATGCAGCGCGGTTCGCACCCGATGGCCAGAGCATCCTGTTCAGTGCCGCCTGGAATGGTGCTCCCAAAGATCAGGTGTACACCACGCGGACGGATGCGCTGATGTCGCGCCCGATCGAACTGCAGGACAGCGAGGTCTTGAGCATCTCGTCGAAGGGCGAGATGGCCATCCGCCAGAAGAGCGATGCTGGAGCTGTACCCCGCGGCATGCTTTCGGTTGTGCCGTTGACCGGCGGTGCCCCGCGGGACTTGCTGGCTGATGTGGTGGATGCCAGTTGGAATCCGGGTGGAGATGAGTTGGCCGCGGTCCACGTCGTGGCCGGAGACAACCGCCTGGAATATCCCATTGGAAAAACCATTCTCTCCACCAGCACCGGCAACATCACCAACGTGGCTATTTCTCCGGATGGCAAACTGATCGCCTACTTCGACCATCCCAATGCCGGAGACACCCGCGGCTACGTGGCCGTGACCGACCTCACCGGCAAGGCGAGACGGCTGACCCAGGAGTGGAGTGACCTGACCGGCCTGGCTTGGTCGCACTCCGGGGATGAGGTATGGTTCACCGGCAGCGATGCCGGCATCAACAGCGCGTTGTACGCGGTGGACCTAAACGGCAAACTGCGGGACTTGCTGCACATCCCCGGACGCCTGCACCTGTTTGACATCGGCAAGGATGGCCAGGTCCTGATCACCAACGAAGCCACCCGCCTGGAGAGCTACGGCCGTAAGGTGGGCCAGGACAAGGACACCGATCTTTCCTGGTTCGACTGGACCATCGCACGCAGCCTTTCCAATGATGGGCAGTGGGTGGTGCTGGAAGAAGACGGAGAGGGTGGGGGTCCCGAGTACTCGATTTTCTTGCGGAAGACCGACGGCTCACCAGCCATTCGTCTGGGAAGCGGCATGGGTATGGACATTTCGCCCGATGCCAAGTGGGTGGCCTCCACCAGCGTAGCCCAGCCCGCGCCGACCGTGCTATTGCCGGCGGGCGCGGGGCAACCTGTTACCCTGGCCGACGGCCGCTTGTTCCACTCGCAATTTCTGCGTTTCCTGCCTGACGGCAAGGGCGTAATCATGATCGCAGCCGAGCCTGGCCACGCGCCTCGCACCTATATCCAGATGCTGGACGGGACTCCGCCGCGTGCCTTCGGGCCGGAGGATTTTCGCGGCACCAGGGTCTCTCCGGATGGCAAGATGGTGTTTGGACGCAAGGATCAAGCCGCATGGCTTGTCCCCATGTCGGGTGAGGGAAACGGGCAGCCCTTGCCATCGGTGAAATCCGACGAGGCTGTCGGGGCATACACGGAGGATGGCAGTTCGCTCTACGTGACCGATAGCTCTTCGCTACCCGCCAAGGTGTACATCATGAACATCAAGACCGGGGAGCGAAAGCTGCATCATCAGTACGCCCCGGCGGATCCCTCCGGCGTTCCGGGTGTAGGTCCGGGGCTGATCACCCCGGATGGAAAGTTCTTCGTTTACGGCGTGGGTCGCACGCTGTCGTTTCTTTATGTGGTGGAGGGGTTGAAGTAAGGCGGGTCGGCTCCCACCTGTTTCTTCCGGCCAGCCTCTGCTTTACACTGACAGTTTGAAACTCGACACCCAAGTCTGGATCGAGCAGTTGCGCGCCGGTGATCCGCGCGCTCTCTCACGGGCCATCAGCACGGTGGAGAATCGCGCCGATGGCTGGGCAGAGCTGCTGAAGGGGCTGTTCCCGCACAGCGGGCACGCTCGCATCCTCGGGCTGACCGGGGCGCCGGGATCGGGCAAGAGCACGCTGGTCGATCAGCTGGCCAAGCACTACCGCAAGGAAAACCGCACCGTCGGCATCATCGCGGTTGATCCCACCAGTCCTTACACCGGCGGGGCAATCCTGGGCGATCGCATCCGCATGCAGGACCACTACTCCGACCCAGGCATTTATATCCGCAGCATGGCCACGCGCGGCTCGCTGGGCGGACTGGCGCGTACCACCGCCGACGTTGCTACCGTGCTGGATGCCTCGGGCCGCGACCTGGTCATGATCGAGACGGTTGGGGTGGGGCAGGATGAAGTGGACATCGTCCGGCTCGCCGACATCACCATTGTGATTCTGGTTCCGGGCATGGGCGACGATGTGCAGACCATCAAGGCCGGCATCATGGAGATTGCCGACATCTTCGTGATCAACAAAAGCGATCGTGAAGGCGCCGAACGGGTGGAGCGCGAAATCCGCGCCATGCAGTCGCTCGCTACCCGCAGCGACAACTGGACCCCGCCCATCGTGAAGACCGTGGCCAGCGAAGGGGCCGGGATCAAGGAGCTCGCAGCCGCCATTGCCGGGTACGAGGCTTATCTGCACAAGGAAAACCTGGTGCTTCATCGCAACATCCAGAACTGGCAGGAGCGTATTGTTGAGATGCTGCGTGACGCCATGCTGGAGAAGGCCCGGGAGCAGGTGGGCGATGGCCATCTCAAGACCTACGCGGCCGAGGTTGCCGAGCACAAGCGCGATCCATACTCCCTGGTCGAAGAGATCATCCAAAGGCTAGGGCAGGGTTAAACAGGCGAGACGCATGATTACCATTGATCACCTGGGCATTGCCGTGAAATCGCTGGCTACGGCGAAGAGCATCTACGAAACACTGGGGCTGGAGGTCTCTCCGGAAGAAACTGTCCCTCAGGAGAAGGTGCGGTTGGTCATGGTTCCGGTGGGCGAAACCCGCCTGGAACTGCTCGAAGCCACGTCAGAAGATTCCACCATCGCCAAGTTCATCGCCAAACGCGGTGAGGGTTTACACCACGTCTCGCTGCGGGTGCCGGATCTCGTGGCAGCAGTGGCACGGCTGAAGAAAGACGGCGTGCGCCTGGTGTCAGAAGACATCAAGACCGGCGCCGGCGGACACCGTTACGTTTTTGTCCATCCCGCAAGCACCGGCGGCGTGCTGCTGGAGCTGGTGGAAGGGCACTAGGGGCCTATGCTCCTGCTCGCCTCCGATACGTCGGGAAAGCACGGCAGCATTGCGCTGGCGCGGTGTGAGGGTGACAACTGCGATGTGATCGAGGTGGTCGCGCTCGCCGGCGGGACCTTCTCCGCCCAACTGGTGCCGCAAATTGCGGCGCTGCTCCGCAAGCATGGGTTCGGTAAACAGGATATCGGCGGGTTCGCCGTGGCTTCTGGACCGGGATCGTTTACCGGGCTGCGGGTCGGCTTGGCAGCCATCAAAGGCCTAGCGGAGGTCTTGAACAAGCCCATCGCGACCGTGTCCCTCCTGGAAGCGGTTACCATGGCCGGATGCGCCCGCGGCCGCGTCATTGCAGCCCTGGATGCCGGACGCAGCGAAGCGTATTTGGGAGAATACGAGGTAGAGGCGTCGGAAGCGCGTCTGATCGCAGAGCGGCTGGTATCGTTGGCAGAACTGCCAAGCGCGGGAGCAACGCTGGTGACCCCAGACCTAAGCGTGGCCGAAGCCGCCCGCACCAAAGGAATAAAGGTGGAAGAAGTTGCGCGGCCAGACAGCGCCGCTATCGCGCGCCTGGGGTGGCAGAGAATTGCTGCCGGCGTCACGGTTTCTCCGCAAGAACTGGATGCCAACTACATCCGGCGTTCGGACGCCGAGATATTTGCCAAACCAGCTACCAGCCTCTAGCTGCTGGCTTCAAGCGGACAACTAGAAACTGGACCTCGAAACTAGAAGCCACTTTGCACATCCGCCCCGCCACTGTCGCCGACGTCCCTGCCATGATGACCGTGGCCAAACATGCCGTCACCGCCGCCCATTGGTCTCCGGGCCAATACCAGAACCTGTTTTCAGGCACGGAGCTTCGGCGGATGGTGCTGGTCATCGAGGAAGAGTGTTCGCTGCAGGGCTTCCTGGTGGCGCGAGCGCTCGACGGCGAGTGGGAAATTGAGAACATTGCCATCGCTGGAGCGGCTCGGCGGCGTGGTCTGGGCACGCGACTGCTCGGCGAATTCGTGGATTCTGTGCGCCGGGAACGTGCGGCGGCCGTGTTCCTCGAAGTGCGCGAATCCAACCGCGCGGCGCGCGCACTCTACGAAAAATGGGCATTCGTGGAGAGCGGTCGCCGACCAAGGTACTATGCCGACCCGCCCGAAGATGCCATCTTGTATCGCCTTGATTTCACTTGAATTGCATCAACATCGGTGCAATCCGAGAGTCAGCCGATTAGGGTTGTCTCGGCTTCGAAAATATGGAATTTAGGATTGAAGCCGGGTAGCTCCTATGATAGTTTTGATTTTTCAAACCCGGTTAGGAGGTCTGATGGATGTTGACTCCAAGAGACCAACTGCTCGTTAGTCATGATGAATTCCGCAAGTTGGCGCAAGAACACACCCAGTACGCACAACGCCTCGAATCACTCACCCAGAAACGCTATCTCACAGACGACGAAAAGCTGGAAGAAGTCCGGCTGAAGAAACTGAAGCTGCGGCTCAAAGACCAGATGGAGCTGATTGAGCGGCAGTACCGGCAGCAGGCGCAACAGCACCAGGTAGCATAATATCTCTGTCCAGACCTCGGCGGCTGCGGCCGTCAAGGGCTTCATACGCTTTACCGACGGCGCTCGTAAGCGCCTTTTTTTATTTACATTTAACACGAAAAGGCTGATTCGCCCGCCAACCCTGCTCTATAATTCATTATCTCCCGATGGTTCCCGACGGCTACTATTACGCGCTTCCCTTGCTCGGCGCCGCCCTGCTGGTGGGCTGGCTCACCAACCCGTTGTTTGCGATTCCGGTGCTGGTCCTGGCGGCTTTTTTTCTCTGGTTCTTCCGCGACCCGGAGCGAGCCATTCCGGGAGAAGCGGGGGCGGTAGTCTCCCCCGGAGACGGCAAGGTCACCGACGTCTCCACGGTCACAACCGCAGGCGTCCGGCAGACGCGTATCAGCATTTTCCTCAGCGTTTTTGATGTCCACGTGAACCGCTCTCCCATCGCCGGTGTGATTCGCGACATCCGCTACCAGAAAGGCAAGTTTGTGAATGCCATGAACGCTGCTTCGGCGGACCAGAATGAACAGAATATTGTGACCGTCGAGGGCGAAGGGCAGAGAGTGGTATTCAAACAGATAGCCGGACTGTTGGCCCGGCGCATCGTGTTCAATCCCAAGATCGGCGACCGCGTGGAGCGCGGAGCGCGTGTAGGCCTGATCAAGTTTGGTTCCCGAGTGGATGTTTTGCTGGATTCCTCCGCCCGGCTGCAGGTAAAAATTGGCGACCGGGTGAAAGGTGGAGCCAGCGTGCTGGCTTTCCTGGATCCCGAGTCGCAACAGCTAGTGGGTGCCGGCGTAGCGCAGACCCGGCAAGGAGCATGGTGATGGATCCGGGAGTTCCGGAGACGCCAACCCGGCGCGAGCAACCCCGGCCCTCGCGACGGCTGCGCAAGGGCATGTACATTCTGCCCTCGTTGTTTACCACCGCCAACATGGCCGCAGGATATTACGCCATCCTGCAAGTGACTCATGCGCTGCCCTCGGAACCATGGCACTACGACTATGCTGCCAAAGCCATCGGGTTTGCCGTCCTGTTCGACGGCCTGGACGGCCGCATCGCGCGCATGACCCATACCAGCAGCGATTTCGGCAAAGAGTTGGACTCGCTGGCCGACATCATTGCCTTCGGAGTGGCCCCGGCGATGCTGGCGTGGATGTGGGGCTTCCGCCAACTCCCCGCGGCTTTGTCATCGCCGGAGATTGTCACCAAGTTGGTGCAGTTCGGCGCCATTGCCAGCTTCCTGTTTCTGATGGCGGGGGCCAGCCGGCTGGCGCGTTTCAACATAAGCAGCAATCCGCAACCCTCGAACCCGGGACGTCCGGGCAAGAAATACTTCGTCGGCATGCCCATTCCCGCTGGAGCCGGCGTGGTGGCCGCCATGGTGCATTTTTCGGGTGGCGATCCCATCTCCTCCTGGTGGACTGCTTTGACCTGGCTGCTCATGCTAGTGGCCCTGGCCTACCTGATGGTGAGTACCTGGCGCTTTTACAGCTTCAAGGACATTGACTTCCGCTCTCGCCAGCGCTTCCAACTCATCATCGTGTTTGGGGCGCTGTTTGCCGCCATCTGGTTTTTCTCGCAGAAGGTGCTGTTCGTGATTGCGCTGCTCTACATGTTCTCGGGAGTGCTGTGGCGGCTGCAGTGGATTTTCCGCCGCAAGCGTAACCCGCCTCCGCCGCCCGCGTACAAGGAGGCTTCGCAAACCTCATGAGCTCGAATTTCAAGACGGCGGCGGTCTCCCACACCGAGCCCTTGCGCGATGGCAACTTCTACCGCGTCGCCATCGTGGGTGCCGCTACGCTCAAGGGGAAGGAAGTTGCCGAGGTTCTGAGCGACCGTAACTTTCCCTCGCTCGACGTGAAGCTGTTGGATGACGACGAGTCGCTGGGGCAACTGGAAACGGTGGGCGAGGAGATCACTTTCATCCAAAACGTGCGCTCCGAGCAGTTCGAGAATATTGATTTTACGTTCTTCGCCTCTGATCCCGACTGTACCCGCAAGAACTGGAAGACCGCGCGCAAAGCCGGCAGCGTGATTGTGGATCTTTCTTTTGCCCTGGAGGATGAGCCGGATGCGCTGGTGCGCTCGCCCTGGGTGGAGCGGCAATTGGGCCAGATGCGAACCCCGGAACTGCAGCCCGGACCCTCAGTCGTGGCCCATCCCGCATCCGTGGTACTCGCCCTGCTCCTGTTGCGGGCCCAGAAAGGTGGGCAGGTCGAGCGGGTGACGGTTACTATCTTCGAACCGGCTTCTGAACACGGGCAGAAAGGCATGGACGAGTTGCACGAGCAGACGGTGAACCTGCTGTCGTTCCAGCAGATGCCCAAGAACGTTTTCGATACCCAGGTGGCGTTCAACCTGGTGACCCGCTACGGAGAGCAGGCCATGCCTCCGCTGGCGACGGTCGAGACCCGAGTGCTGAAACACTATCGGCTCATTGCCGGCAAAGACGCCCCGGTGCCGTCAGTGCTGCTGGTGCAGGCACCTATTTTCCACGGGCATGCCTTTGCCATTCACCTGGAGATGGACACTCCAGTCGACATCAGCGAGGTGGCCAAGATTCTGGCGGGCGAGCATGTGAATGTGACCCTCCTGGCCGAGGATGCGCCGAGCAACGTGAATGCCGCGGGGCAGGGCGATATCCTGGTGTCCATGGTGGCCGATGCCAACCACCCCAATGGCGTGTGGCTCTGGGCAGCGTCCGACAATCTGCGGATTGCGGCGTCCACTGCGGTAGAGTGCGCGGAAACCATGGCGGCCACCCGGCCTCGGGGAAAAATCCAATGAGGGGGGCAGCGGCCGTGCTGGCGGTGCTCTTCGGCCTTATGAGCACCGGCTGCGGCTATCACACTGCGGGACACGCCGGCACGCTGCCCGATCAGGTCCGGGTTATTGCCATCCCATCCTTCGTGAACCAGACCCAGACTTTCAAGATCGAGCAGAACCTCACCGCCGCAGTGGTGCGGGAGATGGTCACCCGCACTCATTACCGTGTCGTCAACCAGGCCGGCGACGATGCCGATGCTACCTTGCGCGGGACCGTGACTTCCACCTACACTTCGCCTCTCACTTACGATTCGCGCACCGGACGAGCCGCGACTGTGCTGGTGGTGGTTTCCATGAAGGTTTCGCTTACCGACAAGCAGGGAAAAGTCCTGTACCAGAATCCCGCGTACGTGTTCCGCGACCAGTACCAGGTGTCGAGCGACCTCAACAGCTTTTTCGAGGAAGATTCTCCGGCCTTGGAACGTCTCTCCCAGGAATTCGCCCGTACCCTGGTGAGCAACATCCTGGAGGGTTTCTAATGCGGGCGTTCGCGCAGGCGGACCGTTTTGTCTCCGAGGTACAGGCGCGCAAGCTGCGTCCCGCCTACGTGTTCGTGGGCGACGAAGTCTTCTTCCGCAAGCGTTGCCGCGAAGCCATCCTGGAGCACCTGGTCCCGGCCGAGTTGCGCGACTTCAGCCTGTTCGAGTTCGATCTGGTGGAAACCGACCTGGCGGAAGTCTTGGACCGGGCACGTACGCCATCCCTGATGGCGCCCTTCCAGGTTTTCTTTGTCCGCGGTGTCAAGAACCTGTTTGGACGCGGCTCGAACGACGAAAAGCTGGCGGCTATCGAGGCGTACTGTAAAGATCCCAACCCGGATGCCGTGCTGATTTTCGTCGCCGATCACATCAGCATCCCGGCTGACGCGCGCCGCATGGACCTGACCGACAAGGACCGCTACGAGCGCATCCGCGAGTCCATGGGCGAATATTGTGCCATCGTCGAGCTGGCGCGGGTCGAAGAAGGCGAAGCTGTCCGCTGGATTGGCGAGTACGGTGCCACACAAGCCGTGAAAATTGACCCCGACGCAGCCCGCGAGCTGGTCGACTCGCTGGGCGGCGACATGATGATGGTCTCCAACGAACTGGAGAAACTGATTCTCTACGTGGGGGAGAAAAAACGCATCACCCTGGGCGATGTAGAAACGATGGTGCTGGCCGCCAAGCAGCGCTCTCTCTACGAGCTAACCGATGCCATTTCCGCCAAAGACCGGGTCCGCGCTCTGGCCATGCTGGATGCCATCCTGACCACCGGCGAAGGCGACGAGGCCGCCATAGGCCACCTCTACATGCTGGCCAAAACTTTCCGCCAGATGCTGGTGATTCTGGAACGCAACGTACGCGACCAGCGCATGCTGTGGGCTGCGCTCTGGCAGGGCTTCCGCGTCCCGCCATTCGCCGCCGACGACATTATCAAGCAAGCCCGCCGCTACAAATCGAAACGTGAACTGACGCGGGCCATCCGCCTGATCGCCCGGACCGATCTGGCGCTGCGTTCCAATCCACCCAGCAAACGCCTGGTGCTGGAAAAGCTGGTGCTGGACCTCACTGCCGAAGTGAAGCCTGAGATGCCGGGATGGTCACAGGAAGAACTGCCGGTCTGAAGAGCGGCTTCTAGCTACTAGCTCTAAGCTCTTGGCTTGATGCCCATGGTCGACACGGTTGCTTATCTCGAGCGCATTGGCTACTCCGGCCCGATAGTTCCCAACGCTGACAACTTGCGAGCGATCCATCGCGCTCACCTGCTGGCCGTGCCCTTCGAGAACCTTGATATCAGTTTGGGTCGCAAAATCGTCTGCGACGAAGGCGCTTTCCTCCACAAGATCGTCGAGCAAAAGCGGGGAGGCTTCTGCTACCAGATGAACGGTGCCTTCGCCGCGCTGTTGCGGGGACTCGGGTTTCGCGTCACGCTACTGTCCGCCCGCGTCAATCGCGAAGATGGAAGTCCCGGGCCTGAATTCGATCACCTGGCATTACGAGTGGATTTGGAAGAACCATGGCTGGCTGACGTGGGCTTCGGCGATTCCTTCGTCGAGCCATTGCGCCTGCAGGCTGGTATCGAGCAACCGCAGGGTAGCCGAAAATTTCGGCTCGTCTATCACCACGACGCGCTGTTCCTGGAAAGGGATGAATCCGATGGGGCCTGGAGGGGTCAGTACAATTTCACGCTGCAACCTCGGAGCCTGGAAGATTTTGCTCCCATGTGCCACTACCATCAGACTTCGCCCGAGTCGCCGTTCACGCGCAAGCGGGTGTGCACCCGGGCCACGCCCCATGGGAGGATCACTCTAGCCGACGGCAAACTGGTGGTTACGCGTAACGGAAAGAAAACTGAACTGCCGATTGAGTCAGAAGACGAGTGGAAAGCAGCCTTAAAGAAACACTTCAAGATCACCCTGTAAGAGGAAGCACAGCCTTCTCGTTGCCAAGTGTTTTTTGAGCTAAGAGCCTAGGAGCTTACTTCAACGCATTCAGCCGCGCTGCTAGGCGAGACTTGTAGCGTGAAGCCGTATTCTTGTGGATCACGCCTTTCTGGATGGCTTTGTCCAGCGCGGACACGGTTTTCCGGTAGGTTTGCTCGGCCGACGCCTTGTCGCCCTTGGCCAGGCTCTCGCGCAGATCGCGCAGCGAGGTACGCAGTTGGGAACGGTTGGCGCGATTGTTGGCGGTGCGCTTCGTGGTCTGACGGGCGCGTTTAAGCGCCGAAAAATGATTCGCCATGTTTAGGTCGTTACCTTCGTTTCTCTAGATAGATGTTCCGGTGGGTACCGAATAGGCTATTTTACGGGAGTAACTCCCGGCTGGTCAAATACATGGCGAACCCACTCGACCGCATCAAGATCCTGATCAACTCCTCCACCCCGATCGTGGTCATGGAGACGGTGGAGGAGATGCGCGCCTTGGCCCTGGTTCGCGCCGCTTGCGTTGAGCTCAACATGGCAGTCTTTGAATGGAGTATTGCCGACGGACTGGTGCGCTCGGGCAACCATCCTGCGGTTTCGCCGCCGACCGTTCAAGCCCAGGTCGAAAAGACGACCAGTTGGAGCAGCCGCGACGGCGCCACGCATTCCGAGACCAGAGTCTCGAATTCCGGTGGAGGTGAAGCCGAGCGGCTGGCCAAAGCGATGGCATCGGCTTTGGGCGGCGAGCCAGCAGTGGCCAAGAGCGCCATTTACAACACCTGCCAACCGGTGCAGGCGCTCGCCAATATGGAATCGATGACCGTCGAGGCGGTGTTCGTGCTGAAGGACTTTCATCGTCACATGGACGATCCCGTGGTGGTGCGGCGCTTGCGCGACGTGGGCCAGACTTTCTCGGCCAATCGCCGCACCGTGATTATCACCGCGCCCTCGATTACGGTCCCGCCGGAACTCGCCAGCCTGGTCGAATATCTCGACCTGCCGCTACCTGACCAGCAGCGCCTGCGCGAGATCGTCGAAGAGACCTTCAAGCGCTTGTCGAAGACCTACACCCTGAAGCTCAAACTGGATGGCGCGGGCGTCGACGCGGTGGCGGGCAATCTCCGCGGGCTTACTGAAGAAGAAGCAGATCGCGCGGTTTCGCAAGCGCTGGTCAAGCGCTATGCAATTTGCCCTGAAACCGTGACCGACGTGCTCGAGGCCAAGAAAGAATTGCTGCGGCACTCGGGCATGCTGGAGTTCATCGAAGCCTCCGACAACATGGCGGGTGTCGGCGGTCTCGACAACCTGAAGCGCTGGCTGAAGCAGCGGCAAGGCGCGTGGGAAGACAAAGCCCGCGAGTTCGGCCTGGAACCGCCGCGCGGCGTGATCATTCTCGGCGTGCAGGGCTGCGGCAAGAGCATGTGCGCCCGGGCAGTCGCCGGGGAATGGCAGCTACCCCTGGTGAAGTTCGACACCGCCGCTGTCTTCGACAAGTACATTGGCGAGACTGAAAAACGCATCCAGAAAGTGTTCCAGGTGGCAGAAGGCTTGGCCCCGTGTGTGTTTTGGATTGACGAACTGGAGAAAGTCTTCGCCGGCAGCGGCCCAGATTCGGCGTCAGCGGATGCCGGGGTGTCGTCCCGCCTGCTGGCCTCGTTCCTGTCATGGATGCAGGACCGCAAAGCCCCGGTATTTGTCGCCGCTACGTGCAACAACGTCAGCGCGCTCCCACCGGAGTTGATTCGCAAGGGGAGGTTCGACGAACTGTTCTTTGTGGATCTCCCGAACCAGGCCGAGCGCAAGCAGATATTTTCCATCCAGCTGGCCCGCAGAAAACAGAATCCGTCGGAGTTCAACCTGGAGCAGGTTGTTACTGCCGCGCGAGGATATTCAGGGGCGGAAATCGACGCCGCGGTGCAGACCGCGATGTACGCGTCGTTCTCCAGCAAGCAACCGCTGAACACGCAGGCCCTGCTTGAGGCCTTGCAGGCGACGGTACCGCTTTCCACGACCCGGGCCGAAGAAATCCAGGCGCTGCGCGATTGGGCGGGAACGCGGGCAGTGCCGGCATCCGTGCCCGACGCCAAGGGCGAAGGCGCCTAACGTAGCGGTTCATCATCCGCTACTTTTTGCTTTGGTCGGGTGCGTCACCCGTTTTGCGAGCTCGCTTCACCAGAGCCTCAAATCGTGGATCGGCGTGAAGAGACTTCAGGTCGTCATCGTTCTCGATGTGATCTGTGTCCTTGTATCCCTGGTCGATGGCCTGGCCCAGGTATCGTATCGCCCCATCCCGGTCATTCGCAGCGGTTGCCACACAGGCGTAGCTGTACCAGGCCATTGAGCTATCGGTTCCCGCGGTTTTGCTGAGTTGGTCAATGGTGTCGCCGAACAACTTCTTTGCTTCGCCATACTGGTGCTTGTAGACGAGTGCTGTCCCCAGTATCTGGAGAGAGTTCAGTGTGTCGGCGTGCTGTGGCCCCAGTGTACGTAGTTGCACCTGATATGCCTGCCGCGCTGCTTTCTCCGCATCCTGGTAATGGCCTTCCAGCATCAGCGTTCTAGCCAAGGTTGCTTGCGACGCGAGAGTATCGGGATTTTCCGCTCCCAGGGTGCGAGCCTGCGCTTCCTGAGTCTCGCGAAGCATCTTCTCAGCTTCCCCGAAGCGGCGCTCCTTGATCAGCACATCAGCCACGTTGTATTTCGAGAGCAGCGTATCGGTATGTTCGGGTCCGAGCGTGCGCTGCCGCACCGCTAGAATCTCGCGATGCATTTTCTCCGCTTCCGCGTAGTGTCCTTCTCCGGACAGGATGTTCGCCAGTCCCTCCAGTGCGCGGATGGTGTCAGGATGCTCGGGGCCAACTACGCGCTGCTCGATCTCCAGCGCCTTGCGATATAGCGCTTCGGCGTCGGTGGTACGGCCTTCGCCATAGGCCAGCGCATTGGCCAGGGTGCTCATGGTGTCGGCAGTGTCAGGATGCTCCGGACCCAGCACGCGTTCTTCAATTGCCAGGGTTTGCCGGTACAAGTCTTCGGCCTCGCGATAACGTCCCTGCTCTTGCACGATGTTGGCCAGATTGTGCATGGTGGCGATAGTCTGAGGATGCTCGCTTCCCAGCACCCGCCGCTCGATCTCCAGCGTGTTGCGATACATAGCTTCTGCTTCAGACGATCGCCCCTGCTCACTGACCGCGCCGGCCAGGTTCGCCATGGCACGGATGGTGCGCGGATTGTCTGGGCCAAGCACGCGGCGGCGGATCTCAAGCAGGTCGCGCTCCAGTTTCTCCTGCTCCTGGTATTGGCCCTCTTTGCCTACAATGATGGCCAGGTTGTCCATGGCTTCGAGAGTGAGAGTGTCCTCCGGACCCAGGACCCGGCGTTCGGTGACGAGCGTTTCGCGGGTTAGCTTTTCCGCCTCCGCCTCGTGTCCTTCGCGGTCAAGAATCCAACCAACCTGGTTCATGGATTCCAGCGTCTTGGGATCCTCAGCCCCAAACTGGCGCTTGCGGTCTTCCAGTGCACTCTCAGCCAGTTCATGCGCCCGGGCGAACAGTCCCAGGTTCACGTAGGTGCTGGCCATGGTATACATCAACGACGATTGCACCTCGGGTTGCGTGGCTAGGCCAGTGCGGATATCGTTTGACGCCTTATCAAGGATTTCCCGGGCAGTGACGGTGTTGCCGCGCGCCTCATTCGGATCGGAGACTTTGAACATCCCCACCATAAAGTCGGAGACGCGGTTGGCGCGGTCGCGCTCGCGCGTGATGCGGCGCACCTGCACCAGCTCGGTCACGCCAAATCCCACCAGCAGCAGCACTACGATCGCAGCTGCGGTCACCGCGACCCTGTGCCTCCTCACATACTTCCGCAGCCGGTAAGCGGTGCTCGCCGGTCGCGCCACCACCGGCTCATTCTTTAGATAGCGGACAATGTCGGCGGCCAACTCCGACGGCGTCCCGTAGCGCCGCGCCCGGTCTTTCTCCAGAGCCTTGAGCGCTATCCAATCGAGGTCCCCGCGCAGCGTGCTCACCAGTTGTCTTAGTTCCGTCTGGCGTTTCTCTGCCGCCGCGCGAGTATGCTCGCTGCTGCTTAACCTGGTGCTGGGTGACGGAGGATCGTCTTCGCGTAGTTGACGCAAGACCTCGTCGATCGGCTTTTTCCGCCACTGCTCTGGATCGAAGGGCAACGATCCGGTCAGCAGTTCGTAAAGGATCACGCCCAGTGAGTACACATCGGTGCGTGTGTCCACATCTGCAATGGTGGGATCGTTCTGCTCGGGACTCATGTAGCCCGGTGTCCCGACCATTCCGCCCACGCGAGTTACGTGGGTCTCGTCCGGCGATTGTGGTGTGACCGCCTTGGCGATACCGAAATCAATAATGCGCGGCAGGGGTTTACCATCGATCTCTACCACCAGCACATTGGACGGCTTCAGATCGCGGTGCATGATGGCTTTCTGGTGAGCGTGCTGCACCCCTTCGCATACCTTGACGAACAGCGCCAACCGCTCGCGCGTGGTCAGCCGCTTCTGGTCGCAATAGGTAGTGATAGGCAGCCCGGGGACGTACTCCATGACGAAGTACGGCTGTCCTTCTGGCGTCGAATCGGCGTCGAAGACCTTGGCGATCGCGGGATGGTCCATGATCGCCAACGCCTGCCGCTCCAGGTCGAAACGCTGCAGCGCCGCGGAGTCGTAGCGCCCGGCCTTGATCACCTTGAGCGCCACTTGACGTTTCACCGGGGCGGTCTGCTCTGCCAGCCAGACTTGACCCATCCCGCCTTCGCCCAGTTTGGCCAACAGGCGATACCGTCCGATGGCGCCTATTGCTGTCGCCTTCCACACCGCCGCCGCGGAGTCGAGGGTTGCGTTCGGGTCGGCACCGCCATCCGAATCACGGGCAACCGACGTCATTGCGGGTTTCTGGGGGTCAATCACCTGGGATCCTGAACTGAGACGGAGTGGTTGACCAAGGTTAGCACTTCCGCGGAGCAAACTGATATGGGGGACTGGTTTCGCGCAGGGTTTCGAGGTGCACGGGTCCGCTCGGAATATGTTTGTCGGAAGGGCCTATCGGCGGAAGGCGAAGGAAGCCTTTTGCCCTTCTACTTCAAGTTGTCCATCACTTCCGCTGCTGCCCGCTCGCCCGACCGAATAGCGCCCTCGATATATCCCGTCCAGACCGGAGACGTCTCGGTGCCCGCCCAGTGAATACGTCCGAAACTTGTGCGCAGGTTTTTCCCCAGTGAAGTAAGCACGCCGGGCCCCATCGACGGGCCATAGCAGCCCCGGCTCCATGGGTCCGACGGCCAGTCACAATCGATGTAGTCGATCGGGTTAGCGGCTTCGGGTCCGAAGAAGTCAACCACTCGTTGCACGATAACTTTTTTCCGCTCTTCCATCGGACGCCCGGTAAAGCGGATAGCGCGGGAAGCCTCGAAGAATCCCACCAGGAATCCGGGCTTGCCTTCGGGTGGGGAGCAATCCGCAAACCCGGAGGTGGGCGGTTCGTCGCTCAGGACCAGCCCGTTCATCCCGCGATCGCGCCAGAACGGCTTCTCATAAGCGACCCAGTACTTTATGACCGAACCCATGGGCATGTGCTCGGAGAGGATGTCGCGCTCGGGCGGCAACTCTGGCCGGTAAGCAATGCGTGCGGCTAAAGGAATCGGGATAGCCACAATCGCACGGTTCGCGTGCCAAGTACCTTTTTCAGAAACCACGATTACGCCCTTGGCATCCTGCGAAATCTCGTGCACCGGCGCCTGCATCACCAGCGCCTTGCCCAATTCCGCGGCCATCTTGGGTGCCAGCTGGTGCATGCTCCCGGGGACGTGAAAAGCCTGCGCCCCGTTCTTGAAGCTCATGATCTTGTCGAAGTTGTTTCCCGACCGCAGATAGAACAGGAAGTAGAGCAGCGAAATCTGGTAGGTTTCGGCGGTGAAGGTGGCGCGGATCTCCATGTTCATCAGCGAAAGAACCGCCTTGTTCTGCGTGTTCGCGCGCAGCCATTCATCCACCGTCATGTCGTCCAGTTCTTCTGCATTGGCCGCAGTCCAGGGAGCTTCGACGGGGATCACTGCCACCAGCGCGTTCAGCTTCTCCAAAAGGCGGTCATAGTCAGGCTGGTCCCCAGGAGCAAACCCGAAGTCCTCACCCTCCGCCGTGACCCGGCGGCCTGTAATTTCCATGATGTCTTTCCCGGCCAGGAATTGGGGTGTCGTCTTGACGCCGTACTCCTGGAGCAGTTCGAGCAGCCGGGTCTGGCTCGGTCCCACCCACATGCCACCCAGGTCGATGGTGTGGCCCGCAAGCTTGCCCGGTTTCACCCGGCCTCCGACCCGGTCACGAGCTTCAAGGACGATAACTTTCCTGCCCTGGCGGACAAGATTGCGCGCCGCTGCCAGGCCCGAGAATCCGGCACCCACAACCACGACCTCGGTTGCCTGCGGTGACGATGGCGAAGCCACCTCGGTCCCGTGCAGAACGTCTTCCGCCAGGACGCCCGCGGTTCCCAGTCCCAGCAACTTCAAGGCATTGCGGCGGGTGAATTCTGTCTTCGAAGTTGTTTTGTCTGTGCTCATTCCGCCTGCCTCCAGGAAGCGGTCATGGTATACGAGAAGGACTTCACGGGCTAGCTGGTCCTCTTATTGACTCCCATCCCCACCGGCGGTACCCTTGAACCAATGGTTGTTGCTTGCACCTCGGTGGCGAGCACCTCGGCTGGTTCCATCTCCAGACAGAAGAATGGTTGGTGCGCGAGGCGCGCTGCCAGGGTCCCGGCGCGAGTGCCGAGCTTTGCTCGGCTGGAGCGGGAGCGGTTGTTCTAATGCAAGCCGGGACGGGGAACGATACCCGTCCCCACATGGGAGTGAATGAAGAAGAGCATCGAAATCAGCCCCAATATTGAGACCCTCTTCGGGACGCGCGACGAGAACCTGCACGTGCTGGAAGACGGCTTGAACGTCACCATTGACTTGCGCTCCGATTCCATCGAACTGGAAGGCGCGGCCCGCGATGTGGCCCGGGCGGAGCAAGTTTTTGCCGACTACGACCACCTGCAGCGCTCCGGACACACCTTCAATAACGGCGACTTGAACAGCATGCTGCGAGTGTTGCTGGCCGATCCCAAGGCCAGCCTGCGCGGCCTGGCGGAAGCAGGGAAGCAGCGTTCCTTCGGGCGCCGCACAGTGCAGCCCAAGAGCGTGAACCAGCGCCGCTACATTGACGCCATCGAGCAGCACGACATGGTCTTCGGCATCGGACCGGCGGGAACGGGCAAGACGTACCTGGCGGTGGCCATGGCGATCTCTGCCTTGTTGGCCAAGCGGGTGAACCGGATCATCCTGGCCCGGCCTGCGGTGGAAGCCGGAGAGCGCCTGGGTTTTCTGCCCGGGACTTTGCAGGAGAAGATCGATCCCTACCTTCGCCCCTTGTACGACGCACTCTACGACATGCTTGATCCCGAAAAGGTGGATCGCTACCTGGAGAAAAACGTCATCGAGATTGCGCCCATCGCCTTCATGCGTGGGCGGACCTTGAATGATTCGTTCGTGATTCTCGACGAAGCGCAGAATACGACGTCGGAGCAGATGAAAATGTTTGTGACCCGTCTCGGTTTCAACTCCAAGGCGGTCATCACCGGCGATGTCACGCAGATTGACTTGCCCAGCGCGCGGCGCAGCGGGCTGCTGGAGGCGGTCGATATTCTCAAGAGCGTCGAGGGCCTGACCTTCGTCTATTTTGATCAGGCCGATGTGGTGCGGCATCACCTGGTGCAGCGCATTATCCGCGCTTACGATGAGCACAAGGCCAGACTGGAGGAAGAGCAGTTATCCCTGCTCGAAACCAAGGCGACGGCCAACGGCAAGCCGAGTAGTGGCGACGGCACCCACCGCGAGAGCACTGCGGTGCCGCCAGCAAACGCCGAAGATAAGGAATAGAGAGATAGAATCGTGCAGGAGGGTGCCGGCAGGCGGGCCCTCCTGTTTTGTTTTGGTAGGACTGGCGTCCCGGCCGGAAAAATCGAATGCCGGCCCCAGTTGTGGGCGCAGCTGAATAAATGGTCATCCTGCGAAAACCCGTGGCCGGGCTGAGTGAGACTGCGCTGGCGCGGTTCGTTTTGCAGGCCAGTCGCGCTGCCAGGCTGCGGGGCGCAGTCAACGTAATGGTCACCAGCAGCCGTGAACTGCGTACCCTCAACCGACGTTTTCGGGGCAGGGACCAGCCCACCGATGTATTGTCGTTTCCACCCGGGTTTGGCCCGGACAAAGAATTTTCCGGGGATGTCGCTATTTCGGCAGAAATCGCGGCTCAGAACGCACGCCGGTTGGGACACACCGTTTCCCAGGAGATTAAAATTCTGGTATTACACGGAGTGCTGCACCTAGCCGGGTACGATCACCACCAGGACCAGGGAAAAATGGCGCGAAAAGAGCAGCGCTTGCGCAAGGCGTTACGATTGCCAGTGGCGCTGATTGAAAGGAACACTGTGCGCAGCACGCCGGCCCGAGGATCGCGGAGATCTGCACGATGAACTACGCCATCGCAGTTGCGCTGCTGCTCCTGATCGGGCTGCTGACCCTGGTCTCTTACGTGGACCGCCTCTATTCCGAGATCGGCAAGTTCCTTTCCCGCGAATTCCAGAACAACATTGACGCCTTCGAGCAGAAAGTCGAACCGCATCTGGGGGTAAGCCGCGAACGTGCATCGCTATCCATGGCGGTGCTCACGCAACTCACCATGGCGGCGATCGCCATGCTGGTGGGTTTCGCGGTGCTGCGCGACGGCTCCTGGGCGGCCCATGAGATCCTGCAGGCCGGGCTGAGCCTGATCCTGATCATCATCGTGTTTAACCGCTTTCTGCCATTTGTGTTCTTTGCCCGCTCCAAGGGGCAATGGCTGTCTCGCTTCACTATAGTTTTGCGGGGCCTGATTTACCTCGTGCTCCCCGTCACCCTGGTGCTGGGCTTTCTGCAGTCGGTTACGGCCCTGACCAAAGAGCATTCCGACGAACAGCCGGAAACCCAGGCCGAAGCGGTGGACGCCCTGCTCGAAGCCGGGCAGGAGGAAGGCATTCTCGACGAGAGCAACCGCGACCTGATCCAGTCCGTGGTGGAGTTCGGCGAAAAGACCGTGCGCGAGGCCATGAAGCCCCGCCCGGAGATCGTGGCGGTGCCCGCCGATACTACGGTAGAGAAGTTCATCGAGTTGCTGCGAGCGCGGCCGTTTTCACGCGTCCCGGTGTACGAGGGCACTATTCACAACATCAAGGGAATCGTCTACGCACAGGATGTGCTGCAGGTACCCGACAGCGAAGCCCACACCCGCACCGTGGGCACGCTGATGCGCAAGGACGTGTACTTCGTTCCTGAAAGCAAGTTGGGCAGCGAACTGCTGCGTGAGATGCAGAAGAACAACGTTCGCATGGCCATCGTGGTGGACGAGTATGGCGGCGTGGCCGGACTGGTCACCATCGAGGACCTGGTAGAAGAGATCGTGGGCGAAATTCGCGACGAACACGAGAAAACCGAAGTCGTCCGCGAAAACGAGAATTCTTATATTGTTCCCGGCAACATGGACGTGGACCGTCTCGACGAATTGTTCGGCGTACGCCCCGAAGGAAAAGAATCTGCCACCGTAGCCGGATTGGTAAGCGAACTGGCCGGCCGCATTCCGCGCAAGGGTGAGGTGGTGGAAGAAGACGGGCTCCGCTTCGAAGTGCTGGACTCTACCGAAAGGCGTGTGGAGCGGGTGCGCATCTCCTTGGCCCAGCCCCGCCAGATGAAGCTGATATAGTCAGGTGGCAGCGCGCAGGGTGCCCGCATCGAGTATCTGCGACCTGCCACCTGCGACCTGACCCATGTCCTTTCACTCCGGATTTGTCTGCATCCTCGGACGCCCTAACGCGGGCAAGTCAACTCTGCTGAATGCGCTGGTCGGCGAGAAACTGGCCATCGTCAGCCCCAAGCCACAGACCACGCGCAATCGCATCCTCGGCGTCATCCACGTCCCCCGGCAGAAAGAAACGAAGAAACCGGGCGGACAGGTCATTCTGATCGACACTCCGGGCGTACACAGGCCGGACAGTTCACTGGGCCGCAGGATGATGGGCGAGGTCAGGGATGCCCTGGAGGGTTGCAATCTGGTCCTGCTGATCGTGGATGTGACCTGGAAATCTAGCGCCGCCGATCAGTTCGTTCTCGACCTGGTAAAGAAATCGGGAACTCCTGCTTTGTTGCTGCTGAACAAGATCGACCTGTTACACGGTGGACAAAAAGAGAAACTATTGCCCATCATCGCCCGGTATGGCCAACTGCATGACTTCAAGGAGGTCATCCCGCTGTCGGCGCGCAAGCACGAGGGCCTGGACATCCTGTTGGAGAAAGTGATTGGAGCCTTGCCCGAAGGCCCTCATTACTTCCCTGAGGACCAGGTGACCGACCAACCGGTGCGCTTCATGGTGGCCGAGATCATCCGCGAGCAGGTGCTGCTGGAGACCAGCGAAGAAGTGCCCTACGCCACCACCGTGGTGGTCGAGCAGTTCGAAGAAGGAGCCAAACTCACGCGCATTGCGGCCCTGATCTACTGCGAACGGGAAGGACAAAAAGGAATCCTGGTGGGGAAGAAGGGCCAGATGTTAAAGAAGATTGGGACGGCGGCGCGCGCGCAGATCGAAAAGATGGTAGGCACCCGCGTGTTCCTGGAGTTGTTCGTGAAAGTGAAACCGCATTGGCGTGAGTCGCACCACTTTGTCGAGGAGCTGGACTGGCGCCGCCAGCTGGAAATGCTGGCTGGACGGGAAAAGGCTTAACACAAGCCAGTTGTTAGAGTTGCGGTTAGCCCGGAATGTCGGTAGAATCCTCCAGCCAAAGGTGGCATCTAACGGGCGGAAGCAACAAACGCGGCCATGTCCACCGATCACAAAATCTGCAACTTCGAGGCCGACAAGTTGATCCTGCAACTGCGCGTCACCCTGGCGGCTGACAAAAGTGCTGTGGATCCCGTCGTTCAGGGAGTTATGCAGATCGTCAGGAAGATGCAGTGCGCCGCCGGCAAGGAAGACGACATCGAGTTGGCCTTGACCGAAGCTCTGGCCAATGCCGTGGTACACGGCGCCAAGGCCGATCCTTCGAAGATTATCGAGTGCGACGTGGCTTGTGACGAAACCCGGGGCATGCTGATCGTGGTCCGCGACCCCGGCCTAGGATTCGATCCCTCCACCCTTCCCAGTCCGGTCCAGGGGCAGAACCTGTTCTCCAATCACGGTCGCGGCATCTACCTGATCAATCAGCTCATGGATGAAGTGAACTTCGCCAGGAACGGCACCGAAATCCAGATGATCAAGCGGTAACGCCGGCACCCCGCCAGCCCTCGTCCACTACTCTTTGGGGGCAATTCCCAGCACCTTCATCTTGCGGTAGAGGTGGCTGCGTTCCAGGCCCAGCACCTCCGCGGTGCGGCTGATATTCCCGTGGTTCTCGTCGAGCTTCTTCAGGATGTAGTCGCGCTCGTACGCGGCCCGCGCCTGGTGCAGGCTGGAGAACTCGGGGCCCGCCGTTCGCCGGCTGCCGTCACGATGAATCAGGGGAGGCAGGTGCTTGCGATCGAAGCGCGTGGTGGTGGGATTCATGATCACGATGCGTTCGATCACATTACGCAGTTCGCGCACGTTGCCCGGCCAGGAGTAGCGCATCAGGGCATCGACTGCGTCGTCCGTGAACTCGCGCGGACGCCGGCCGTAGGTGGCGGAAAACTCCTTCAAGAAATGACGGGCCAGCAAGGGAACGTCTTCCTTGCGCTCGCGCAAGGGCGGAACCGAGAAGGGAATCACATTCAGCCGGTAAAACAGATCTTCACGGAAGTTGCCGCGCGAAATCTCATCTTCCAGGTCCTTGTTGGTAGAGGCGATCACCCGGGCGTCCACGGTGACCGCTTCGTCGCCGCCGACCGGCACGAAGCGCTGCTCGTCGAGAGTGCGCAGGAACTTGGACTGGGTCTTCAAACTCATGTCGCCGATCTCGTCGAGGAACAGAGTTCCGCCGTTGGCTTTCTGGAATTTGCCTTCCTTGTCGACTGTTGCCCCGGGGAACGATCCCTTACGGTGGCCGAACAGTTCGCTCTCGATCAGGTCTTCGGGGATGGCCGCACAATTCACTTCCACGAACATTTCATCCTTGCGCAGGCTCTGGGCGTGGATGGCGTTCGCCACCAGTTCCTTGCCGGTGCCGGACTCGCCGTAAATAAGGACGCGGCCGTTGGTGGGCGCCATCACTTGTATCTGTTGGCGCAGCGCCTTCATGGGGACGCTATCGCCTACGATGATGCTGCGCGGCGTCAGTTGCTTCTTAAGGTCGAGGTTCTCCAGGCGGAGTCGCTTGGAGTCAATGGCGTTCTTCACCAGGATCAGCGTCCGCTCTATGGAGAGCGGCTTTTCCAGGAAGTCGTAGGCCCCCAGCTTGGTGGCCCGAACCGCGGTCTCGATGGTGCCGTGCCCTGAGATCATGATCACTTCCGGCGCAGCTTCAATCTCGCGGATCCTCGCCAGCGTTTCCAGGCCATCGATGCCTGGCAACCAGACGTCCAGCAATACCACGTCGAACCCGAGCTTTTGCAGAGCCTCGAGGCAAGCCTCGCCGCTCTCGGCAACCGCGGCCTTGTAGCCTTCGTCCTCCAGCACGCCTTTCAGCGACTGGCGGATTCCCGGTTCATCATCCACGATGAGGATCTTATGCATGCTGGCGTGCGGGTGCTCCGGCCTCGATTTCAGACGCCACCGGCAACTCGACCACAAACCTGGTGCCGACCGGGTGGTTTTCCTCGATCCGAATGGAGCCGTGGTGATCTTCAATAATGCGGCTCACGATAGCCAGCCCGAGGCCAGTGCCGCGCTTCTTGGTGGAAAAGTATGGCAGGAAAAGCCGTTCCTTCAACTCCTGCGTGACGCCATGGCCAGTATCGGCCACCGTGATCTCGACCGCGTCGCGGCTTTCCACCAGCGTGGTCGAGATCTGAATCTCGCGCACCATGGAACCTTGCATAGCCTCGGCGGCATTGTCCATCAGGTTGGCGATGGCCCGCTTGAGGGCCTCGGGATCAGCCATCACGTTGGGCAAATCCGGAGCCAGGACCGTCTGTACCCGAATGTCGTCCAGGCGGCCGTTAAACATCGTCAGGGTGTTTTCCACGATGGCGTTGATGTTGGCAGGCTGCGGTTGGGCGGTGGGGAAGCGTGCCAGGGTAGAGAACTCGTCCACCAGCGTGCGCACTGTCTCCACCGCGCCGGCAATGGTGTCGGCACAGGCATGGATGATCTTGACCGAATCTACGTCCGGTCGCGCCCCTCGATCCAAATGCCGGCGAATGCGCTCCGCTGAAAGTGCAATAGGAGTAAGGGGGTTCTTGATCTCGTGCGCCACCCGGCGGGCGACTTCGCGCCAGGCCGCTTGCTTCTGCGCCTTCAGCAAATCCGATAGATCCTCGAACACCACTACGTAGCCCAATCTCTGCCCATCGTGCTGCAGCATGGCCACGGTGAGTGCGACGTTCAGCTTGGCGCGCGGGAGCAGCAACTCCATCTGGGTGGTGGTTGTGCCCATGCGGTCGGCGCGCCGCAGCAGAGGCTCCAGGTCCTCGACCACCTCCGCCGGAAAGACGTCGCGCAGGGCGGCGCCATTCAGCACCTTTGGAGTGGCAGTGTCCCCACCCGCGGGACGGAACAAGCGCAACAACGCCTGGTTGACGTGGGTGATGCGCCGGTTGGCATCGAGCGACACCACGCCGGTGGGAATACTCTCCAGGATGGTTTCGATGTGACGGCGGCGCTGTTCTAGCGCGATGTTGGCGGCACCCAGGTCGCGGCTGGACGCCTCAATCTGGCGGCGGCTGCCTTCCAGTTCTTCCGCCATGCGGTTGAAGGAGCGCACCAGGTCGCCGATTTCGTCGGCGGCGCGTACTTCCACGCGGTAGTCGAGACGTCCGCGGGAAATCTCCTGCGTGGCTTCGGCCAGCGCAGCCACGGGACGAGTCACCAACTTGGAGAGAAACAGCGCCAGCCAGGTGGTGGCGAACAGCACCAGCACCGTCATCAGCAGCAGGTAGCCCATGTAGGTGCGGCGCAAAAGTTTGCGGTTGGCAGCCAGCTCCAGATAACGTTGTTGGCTGGCTTCGATCTCCTTGACGGTGGCGGAGAATCTCTGTGGCAGCGGCATCGCCACCAGGATTGATCCGTGGTCTCCGACCGGGGCGCTGCCTAGGATGTACTCGGTCTGCTCCCAGGTGAGGTGCACCGGAGTGTCAGGGAAAGGCTGCTGGGGAAGCTTCGATTTCAGCAATGGCCATTCCGCGGGCGCACCGAAGCTTGCCTCGGCGTTGCCATCCGCGATTGCCAGTGCAAATCCCCCCTGCAAGGTGGGCTCATGACTGCGAAACTCGCTGACCACGGAGGAAAAGCTGTGCCCGGCAAAAGCGCGCTGGGTTTCGGGCGCGATCGCGATGGCCTGGGCTTCCGAGCGGGCATTCTGCGCTGCATAGTTTGAGAGCAGCGCCAGCATCGACGCGGTATCCTGACGCACTTCCTCCACCGGCTGAGAGAACCACTTATCAATGGAACGGTTCATCAGCCCGTAGGCAAACCAGAACATCATGATGACCGGCAGAAAAGAAAGAATCAGGCCACCCACCACCAGGCGGGTGCGGAACTTGGATCCGAGAACTCCCAGCCGACGCTCGGCAAACAGCTTCAGCAGGTTGCGCGCCAGCATGAAGGTGAAGGCCACGAACAGCAGAAAAATCACGAAGGAGAGCGCTGCAAAGAACACCAGTTCCTGGTTGCTGTCCGGGGCAACGTTCAGGCTGAACGAGGATTGCCACAGGATAACGGCAAACAACACCAGCACTGCAGCGGTCAGGAAAAAGACAGCTTTCCTGCGGTTGGAGGTCTTCTCCACCGGGCGCGTTGGGGTTGGACTGGACACGTATAAAGCAGCCGGGCCAAGCCGAACTATATCCTAGAGATGCGAGCCCGGACGGCGCGACCTCATTATAAGCCGCGATGACCGGACTTTGGGCGCGGCAAGAACTGCTCCAGCGGGCAGCCCTCGCAGCACGCTTTCGACTTCAAGCAAAACTGCTTGCCCACACCCACCATCAGCCCGTGCATCTCGTTGTAGGCCTGCGCCCGGGTAGAGCGCTTTGCCCGGCTCATCGGTGAAGGCGTGTGTGCCGCGGCGCCACAATCTGCTTCCGGTTTTCGCGGCTTCGGCACCACACCGGCCAGCGCGCGCTCGAACAGCTTACGGACTTCATCGTAGGTGGCGTTGGCGGGCACGAGACCATGACGATTGAGGATGCGCCGGGCGTAGGCGTCAACCACGAATACCGGACGCTGGCCAGCGTAAAGCAGAATGGAATCCGCGGTCTCGGGGCCGACCCCGCGCAATCCGAGCAGTTCCTGGCGCAGCGTTTCGGTGGGCTGGAGAAACATGCGATCGAGCGACCCGCCATAGCGCTTGTCCAGAAATTTGACGAAGCCCTTCAAGTTCCGTGCCTTCTGCCGAAAGTAACCGGCGGGACGAACCAGGGACTGCAGCCTCGGGAGTGGAGCCCTCCGTATGCCATCCAGGCTGAGTGCACCGGCGGCACGCAGACGGCCCAGGGCACGCTCCGCGTTGGTCCACGCTGCGTTCTGTACCAGGTACGCGCCCGCAATGACTTCAAACCGAGTACGTCCTGGCCACCAGTGCTGAGGTCCCCAGGTCCGGTACAGGGTGCGATAGTAAGCGCGGATCTGTCCGACGTTTGCGTCAGCTTTCACGCTTCCAAGTGTAGCTCCGGCGCCGCGCCAGCCCAGAGGCAGCCGTTGCTCCCACAGCGCCAGGGCCGCCCTTACCTAAGGTCATGGCCACCCGCGGTTCCCGAATTTGGATGGTTGCAAAAAGCACGTCTGACGCGCTCTGCGTAATGCGGCAACGTCTTAGCCCGCTTCCGCCATGCGGTACAGGTACCAAAGTTACTGGTGCCATATGCCATCTGCGTTGACAATTTGTGTCAACGCGATAGGCTGCAATTTCTCCCCCCACTAAAGCAGCGATTTCGCGCGAGCAAGGCGAAGTCACCGGCATTTCTCTGCCGCTCAGATAGGAGATCGAGGTATGTCTCAACGGCTGGGCGACCTTCTCGTCAAAGAAAAGGTCATCACCCCAGAGCAGTTGGAACAGGCGATGAAGGTCCAGAAGGAGACCAACTGTCGCCTGGGCTCCGCCTTGGTGAAGCTTGGCTTCCTGTCGGACGAGGACGTCACCAATTTCCTTTCCCGGCAGTACGGCGTTCCCGCTATCAATCTCTCTTATTTCGAAATTGATCCTTCGGTCGTCAAGCTGATTCCGTTTGAAACTGCCAAGCGCTACCAGATCCTGCCGCTGAGCCGGGTGGGCGCTTCGCTGACCATCGCCAT
This sequence comes from Terriglobia bacterium, assembly GCA_020073665.1. GTDB lineage: Bacteria > Acidobacteriota > Terriglobia > Terriglobales > Acidobacteriaceae > JAIQEU01. The sequence goes on along the minus strand of JAIQEU010000020.1, from coordinate 108,811 downwards.
GGTGGATCCCACCAATGTGTTCGCGATGGACGACATCAAGTTCATGACCGGCTTCAACATTGAGCCGGTGGTGGCCTCGGAAAGCTCCATCGTCGAGGGCATCGACAAGGCCTACGGCACCAGCAACGAAGAAGATCTCGAGCAGGTGATGCAGTCGATGACGGACCTGGGCGACGCCGACGTCGAACTGCAATCCGAAGAGACCGAGATGGAGCTGGCCGACCTGGAGCGGGCGGCCGATGAAGCTCCCATCGTCAAGCTGGTCAACCTGGTGTTGACCGATGCGGTGAAGCGGGGCGCTAGCGACATCCACATGGAGCCCTACGAAAAAGAGTTCCGGGTCCGCTTCCGCATTGACGGTGTGCTGCAGAGCATCATGTCGCCGCCGCTCAAGTTGAAAGACGCCATCATCTCCCGCGTGAAGATCATGTCGAAGCTCGACATCAGCGAGAAGCGCCTGCCGCAGGACGGCCGCATCATGCTGAAAATGAATCTGGGCGGGCGCAAGAAGCAGCTCGACTTCCGCGTCAGCACGCTGCCCACCCTGTGGGGCGAAAAGATTGTGCTCCGCTTGCTCGACAAGGAGAACCTCCGCCTGGATATGACCAAGCTGGGCTTCGAGGCGGAGTCGCTGGTCAAGTTCGAGAAAGCCATCCTGAAGCCCTACGGCATGGTGCTGGTCACCGGGCCCACCGGCTCGGGCAAGACCAACACCCTGTACTCCTCCATCGCGCGGCTCAACACTCCGGACACCAACATCATGACCGCCGAAGACCCGGTCGAATTTCAACTGGCGGGAGTGAACCAGGTGCAGATGAAGGAGCAGATCGGGTTGAACTTTGCCGCCTCGTTGCGCGCCTTCCTGCGGCAGGACCCCAACATCATCCTGGTGGGCGAGATCCGCGACTTCGAAACCGCAGAAATCGCCATCAAGGCCGCGCTCACCGGACACCTGGTGCTTTCCACCCTGCACACCAACGGCGCTCCCGAAACCATCACCCGGCTCATGAACATGGGTATCGAGCCGTTCCTGGTGGCGACTTCGGTCCATCTCATCTGCGCCCAGCGCCTGGTGCGGCGCATTTGCAAGGAGTGTGCCGAGGTCGTGGAAATGCCCGTCCAGGCTCTGATTGAAGAAGGCTACACCCCGGAAGAAGCCAAGACGGTGAAGATCCAGAAAGGCAAGGGTTGCGGCACCTGCAATAACACCGGTTACAAGGGCCGCACCGGCTTGTACGAGGTCATGGAAGTAGATGACGAAATCAGGGAACTGGTGCTGGTCGGCGCCTCGGCGGTGGAACTCAAGAAGAAGGCCATCGAGCGGGGCATGATCACCTTGCGCCGCAGCGGGCTCATCAAGGTGGCCGAGGGTATGACCACGCTGGAAGAAGTGGCCCGCGAGACCATTCACTAGGGCTTGGAGAGAAAGGGAACCGAAGATTATGGCGCTTTCGCTGAGTGATCTGTTGAAACGAATGCTGGAGATGAGCGGCAGCGATCTCCACATCACCACCAACTCGCCGCCGCAGATCCGGGTGCACGGGCATCTGGTGCCGCTGGATCTGCCGCAGTTGACCCCGGCCGAGACCAAGCAGCTGGCCTACAGCGTGATGACCGACTCGCAGAAGCACCGCTTCGAAGAAAATCTCGAACTCGACTTCTCCTTCGGCTTGAAAGGGCTGGCCCGCTTTCGCGCCAACACCTTCAACCAGCGGGGCGCGACCGCGGCCGTCTTCCGTCTGATTCCCTTTGAGATCAAGTCCTTCAACCAGTTGGGCCTGCCGGCCGTGGTCAGCAAGCTCTGCGACAAACCCCGCGGGCTGGTGCTGGTGACCGGTCCGACCGGCTCGGGCAAGTCCACCACGCTGGCGGCCATGATCGACAAGATCAACTCTGAGCGGCACGATCACATCCTCACCATTGAGGACCCGATCGAGTTCGTGCACATGAACAAGAACTGCGTGGTCAACCAGCGCGAACTGCACGCCGACACCAAGAGCTTCAGCGACGCCTTGCGCGCCGCCCTCCGCGAAGACCCGGACGTGGTGCTGATCGGCGAAATGCGCGACCTGGAGACCATCGAGTCCGCCCTGCGCATCGCCGAAACCGGCCACTTGACATTCGGCACGCTGCACACCAATAACGCGTCGTCGACCATCAACCGCATCATCGACGTCTTTCCGGCGCACCAGCAGCCACAGATTCGCGCCCAGTTGTCGCTGGTGCTGGAAGGCATCTTGTGCCAAAGCCTGCTGCACAGCGCCGACGGCAAGGGCCGCGCCATGTGTATGGAAATCATGGTGCCCAACGCCGCCATTCGCAACCTGATCCGCGAAGACAAGATCCACCAGATCTACTCCGCCATGCAGTCAGGGCAGGAGAAATACGGTATGCAGACCTTTAACCAGGCGCTGGCCACGGCCTATTTCCAGAAGCAGATCACACTGGAAACCGCCATGGCCCGCTCCAGCAACCAGGACGAATTGAACGAGATGATCGCGCGCGGCGCGGGGCTGTTGAATCGCAACCAGTCTCCGGCCATGGCGAAGGGTGCCACCAGCGGAAAGCGCTGAGCGGCGCAGCAAGGTCCCGGCTTTTGCACGACCGGGCAGGAATGATTACAGATTGGGTCCGGAACGCGAGCCGGACCGGCAAGCAAGTTCACGTAGCGAGGAGAGGTTACCATGCCAGTTTTCACGTTTTCGGGCAAGAACGCGGCCGGCGAAAAAGTCAGCGGCGAGCGCACGGCTCCGACCAAGGAGATCCTGAGCACGCAACTGCGGCGTGAACGCATCACGCCCGGCTCCATCCGCCAAAAGGGTAAGGAATTCGTTATGCCCACCTTTGGCTCGGGCAAGGTCAAGACCAAGGAGATCGCCATCTTCTTCCGTCAGTTCTCGGTCATGATTGATGCCGGTCTGCCACTGGTGCAGTGCCTGGAAATCCTGGCGGCCAACCAGGAGAACGTGGCCTTCCAGAAGACCCTGACCGGTGTCCGTACCACGGTCGAAGGCGGCGCCACCCTGGCCAACGCCATGCGGCAGTTTCCCAAGGTATTCGACGACCTGACCACCAACATGATGGAGGCCGGAGAAACCGGCGGTATCCTGGACATCATCCTGCAGCGCTTGGCCATCTACGTGGAAAAGGCGGTCAAACTGCGCGCCGCGGTCAAGTCGGCTTTGATCTATCCCGTGTCCGTGGTCTCGCTGGCGTTCCTGATCGTAGGCGCCCTGTTGAAGTGGGTGGTGCCGATCTTCGCCAACCTGTTTGCCGGCTTGAACGTTGCCCTGCCGCTGCCCACGCGCATCACCATGGGGTTGAGCGCCTTCGTCGGGCAGTTCTGGTGGTTCTTCATTGTCGGAATCGTCGGCGCGGTGTTCGGGATCAAGCAGGTTCGTAAACATCCCCGCGGCCGCTACTACTTCGACTTTGCAATGCTCAAGTTGCCGGTGCTGGGCGTTCTGCTGCGTAAGATCGCGGTGGCACGCTTTACCCGCACCCTCGGCACCCTGATCACTTCCGGCGTGCCCATCCTGGAAGGCTTGAGCATCACCGCCAAGACGTCGGGCAATGCGGTGCTGGAAGAGGCCCTGATGAAGGTGCGTAAAGCCATCGAGGAGGGCCGTACCATTGTCGATCCGCTGCGGGAATGCGGCGTGTTTCCCAACATGGTGACCCAGATGATCGGCGTGGGCGAAGCCACCGGCGCCATGGACGCCATGCTGCAGAAGATTGCCGACTTCTACGAAGACGAAGTCGACGCCGCCACCAAGGACATGCTGGCTATGCTGGAACCGATCATCATCGGCCTGTTGGGCGTGATGATCGGCGGCATCGTCATTTCGCTGTACATGCCGCTGTTCGCGATGATCGCGAAACTGGCTGGATAACGGCAAGAACAGTCGCTGGTGGCAGGTCGCTGGTAGCTGGGCTTGGACCCGGTTCCCCAGCGACCGGCCGCCAGCCACCGGCAACTAGGATTACAAATGCAATCCATGTTCGATGATCGGCTGTGGTTGGCCTGGCTGGTCAAGGTCCGTATCATCATCCTGACGTTCTTGCTGGCCATCGAGCTGCTGATCGCCCGGCTCACCCCCAGCCCGCTGCCGGTGTGGCTGTTTGTTACCACCATCCTGCTGTGGTACGCGATTTCCGTTTTCTATCTCCTGTTGCTTTCTTTCTGGCAGGAGCACCGCCTGCAATGCCTGCTGCAGGTACTCACTGATCTGGCGCTGGTCACCCTGGTGGTGTACATCACCGGCGGCGTGGATAGCTCGCTGAACGTGCTGTACCCGCTGGTCATCATTGTGGCCTGCATGCTTTTACCCCGGTCGTGGGCTTACCTGACCGCCGCCTTGGCATTCATTCTCTACGGCATGGTGCTGGAACTGACCTACTTTGGCCTGGTTCCGTCGTATTCCACCACTCGACCGGGGCTGGGAGCGCTGCAGGCCATTATTCTGATCAACCTTTTCGCCTACCTCGCGGTGGCCTACCTTACCGGGCTGCTGGCCGCCAAGTTGCGCCAGGTAGACGTCAAACTGAGGTACACCAGCGGCGCCCTCGAAGACTTGCAGGCACTGCATGAAAACATCATCCAGGCCATCAGCGGGGGCCTCATCACCACCGCGCTCGACGGGCACATTACCCTGGTCAACGCAGCTGCACAAAAGCAGCTGGAACGGCCAGAGGAGGAACTGCTGGGCCAGCCAATCCAGCAAGTTTTTCTCGATCCCCTGCCCCAGGTTGGTTCCGAGCGCGCCCATGGCGAAGTACGCTTCGTGGCGCCCAACACCTTCCGCAGAACTTTTCGGGTGATGGTTTCGCCCCTTACCGTCAGCGAGCAGGAGACGGTAGGTTACGTCTACACCTTCGACGATCTCACCGAGATGCGGCGCTTGGAGCGCGAAGTGCGCATGCAGGACCGGCTGGCGGCGGTAGGCCGGCTGGCGGCCGCCATCGCTCACGAAATCCGCAATCCGCTTACTTCCATCGCCGGCTCGGTCAGCATGCTTTCGGGCATTCCCGACCTCAGCCCGGAGCACCGGCAGTTGCTGCAGATTGTGACCCGTGAGTCCGAGCGTCTGAACAGCATCATCACCGACTTCCTGGCCTACTCTCGAGGCAAGCAGTACCGCTTCAGCCGGGTCGACCTGCTGCTGTTGCTGGAGGATACACTCACCCTGCTCCAGCACCGCCTGGTCACCGAGAACACCGGGATCCGCATCGAGCGGCGGTATGCGCCCAAACAAGCATTCACTCTGGCCGACGGCGACAAGATCAAGCAGGTGTTCTGGAACTTCTGCGAGAACGCGGTTCGCGCCATGAAAGACGGCGGAACCCTGGCCATCTCGGTAGAAACGATAGGCGATGATTGGCAGATCAGCTTTGCCGATACCGGCCCGGGCATCAGTCCACAGCTGACGGAGAAAATCTTCGAGCCCTTCCAGTCCCAGTTTGAAGGTGGGACCGGCCTCGGCCTGGCGATCGTCTACCAGATCGTGCAGGCGCACGAGGGCAAAGTCTGGGCGCGCTCCAAGCCCGGGCAAGGCAGCGTATTTGTATTGCGCCTGCGGCGCAGCAGCGCGGACGAGAGTGCCGGTGTAACCCGCACCGTCCTGGCCGGGCACACCCGGCCGGCGCCGGAAGCCGCTTCCGCGACGGTGGGAGCCGGAGGGAGAGCGCATGGGTAACATCCTGGTGTGCGACGACGAGCGCTCCATCTGCGAAATGCTTGACATCGCTTTGCGCCGCGACAACCATCGCGTGGAAACGGTGAATTCGGGGGAAGCTGCCAAGCGGAAACTCGACAGCGCCCTGTTCGACGTGGTCGTGACCGACATCAAGATGCCCCACACCGATGGCATCGAAGTGCTGCGCTACGCGCACCAGGTTTCACCCGATTCCGCGGTCATCCTGATCACTGCGGTGGATGACTATGAAGCCGCCGTCCAGGCGGTGAAAGCCGGTGGCGCAACCGATTACATCCGCAAATCTCCGGGACTGGTGGATGAAATCAAGCTGGCCATCAACCGGGCAATGGAGAAGATGGCGCTCAGCCGCCAGAACTTCGCCTTCAAACGCGACGCCGCCACCCGCAATTCGCTGGACAACATTGTGGGTGACAGCCCGGCCATGGATAAGCTGAAGCAGACCATCCGTACGGTCGCGTCCACGCAAAGCACTATCCTGATCTACGGCGAGAGTGGTACCGGCAAGGAACTGGTGGCTCGCGCCGTGCACGTCTGCTCCCCGCGGGCTGCTGAGCCCTTCGTTTCCATCAACTGTGGCGCGTTCCCCGAGACCTTGCTGGAGAGCGAACTCTTTGGCTACGTGAAAGGCGCGTTCACCGGCGCCAATCAGAACAAGCGCGGGCTGTTCGAAGTGGCGACCCAGGGCACCATCTTCCTGGACGAGATCAGCGAGATGACGCTGACCATGCAGGTCAAGTTGCTGCGCGTTCTGCAGGAACGTTGTGTGCGTCCGGTGGGCGGCAGCAACGAGATTGCCATCGACGTCCGGGTGATCGCGGCCACCAACCGCGATCTCGACAAACTGGTGGCCGAAGGCAGTTTCCGTGAGGATCTCTACTATCGCCTGAGCGTGATCCCGGTCCAGGTGCCGCATCTGCGGGACCGCCGCGAAGACATTCCACTACTGGTGAATCACTTTCTGAAAAAATACGCGCCGGCTGCCGGCAAGAGCATCCTGCGCGTGAACCCGCGATCCCTGGACGCCCTCTGCGGCTACGACTGGCCCGGCAACGTCCGCCAGTTGGAGAATACGATTGAGCGGGCCGTGGCCCTGGAGACCGGAGAAGAGCTCCGCGTTGACCTTCCTGCGGAACGCCCCAAGGCGCGGGCCGCGGCTGCGGGAGTGGGAGCGGGCGGCACCGTCAGCGCGGGCTCCGTGCTGCCGGACGGGGTGGACATGGAGAAGTACGTGGCCGACATCGAACGTTCGTTGCTGCTGGCTGCCCTGGCCCAGTCCAACGGAGTGCAGACCCGCGCCGCTGACCTGCTGAAAATTTCCTACCGGTCGTTCCGGCACTTGGTGAAGAAGTATGAGTTGTAAGTAGGCAGCTGGTAGCTGGTCGCTGGGGACGACTTGTTTATCCCAGCTACCATCCACTAGCTACCAGCTACTTCTTTTTCAACTGCTGCTTCCACCCCAGGATCCGGGCCTTGTTCCCCTCTTCCTCGGCTTCCGGAATCATGCCCTTTTTCTGATACAGCACCGACAGGCTGGTATGGGCCAGCACGTCGTCGGGATCGACCTCTGCAATGCGCTTGGCCGCGGCGATGGCTTCGTCCAGCCGGTTCAAGTCCTGCAGGGCGCGGGACAGGCCGTGCAGGGCTTCGGTGAAGGTGGGGTCTGCCTCCAGCGACTTCTCATACTCTGCGAGCGCACTTTCGTGGTCGCCTTCCGCTACTAGATCGAGCGCGGCGTAGTAGTGGTCTTCGGCTTTCTGGCGGACGTCGTCTGGCATGAAGATTTGGGAGTAGGGAGCAAAAGATTCTAGCATCCGCCGCGGTACTAAAGCGGCATCGGCCCTGGCGCTATACTGAAATTACATATGCGCTACATGCTTCGATTCCTGTGGAACGCCACCAAGGGGCATCGCCTTGCCCCCTGGCGCAGTCCCTACCTGTTGTGGCGAATCGAAACCTATTGCGGCGTGAAGATGACCCAGATCGGGTTTCTCGAGTTCTGGGAATTTGCCTGGCGGGAGCGCGGCAACCTGTGGCGCTTCCTTAAATGGACCGCAGAAATGGACCACTACGTCCATCCCAAGGCCAAAAGTTCCTGACCCGCACTCACCTCCTGTTCAAGGCTCGACCTTATACATCGCCACCATGCCTGCGTCCATGTGCTCGCTCAGGTGGCAATGAAACAGCCACGTGCCCGGATCGTCGGGTACCATGTCCACCGTGAGCATCTGGGCCGGCGTCAACGACACCACGTCGGTCCGCTTGCCATCGGCCAGCACCACATTGCCGTGCCAGTGAGGAGTGTGCAGGTTTACGCCCTCGCCGATGGTCACCAGGTACCAGCGGACGCGCTCGCCCTTCTTCATGGTCATCATGGGCGTGTTGGCGAACATGTAGCCATTGATGGTCAGTTTGAAATTGGCGGCGGCGAAGCCGGTCCCGACCGCCGACAAATTGCCCTGGTCGTCCACCGGAGCGAACTCGAGCTTGTTCAGTCCCTTCTGGTCGCTGACATAGGTCTTGATGTTCTGGTCCAGGTACCAGCTGGTATTTTCGTCGTAAACCATAAACAGAGTGACAAACTCCCGGTCCACATCTTTGGGCTTGTCGTCTGCTCCGTACATGCCGCGCCGGGTAATGATGATTGGTCCGATCAGGCCACTTTCGACGTCTTTCATTTCGCCCACGTGCGAGTGGTAGAGCCAGACGATGGAGCTAGGATCAGCGGGCCCTGGCCCAGCACGCTCCGGGACCTCCCAGGTGTAGGTATGGGTCTGGCCCGGCAGGACCACGTTGTTGGCTTTATCGGCGGTGGAACTGCTGTCGTTATAGTTCATGGTGCCTTCGGAGTCTTTGTTGTAGAAAACGCCGTGGGGATGCATGCTGTAGGGCCGCGTGGCATTGTTGCGGAACACTACTCGGATTGTGTCTCCGACTTCGGCACGGAGCACCGGGCCGAGCATGCCCAGATATTCCTGGTCGGGCGACCGCGGCTTGAGCTTGGTGAAGGTTTCGTCGGTGTATTCGCGATAGATGGCCTTGCGATAAACCTTGCCGATGCGATGTGGCCCTTTTTCCACGAAGGTGGCCGCATAGCCTTCGAATTTCATGCCCATCACTTGGTTGAGGCCGCTGGGAGCGTAGTCCCAGTCCACTTCATCGGCGGCAACGTAATAAGTATGAACTTTCGGTGATGTCGAACCCTGGGGCAAGGCTCCCGCATTTGCCCCCAGGCAGAGAACCAGCATCCCGCCTATTACAAGCAGCACGTTACCCACAACTTTGCAGCCCATCGTTCCGCCTCCTGAAAATGAGAATGCTTCTTGAATTCGGGAAGAAAGAGACTATCGTTGCGAGGTCTTGCCTTCTGCCGTTACTCCAATCACGACACAACTCAGTCTGTTGTGTGCGGCAGCTTACCACAGGCTGAGACTGCGGAACGAAGGTTTCCGCTGAGGAGGAATCCCGAACTTAACTTGAGAACTACTGCCCGTTACCCGCCGCCGCCGCGCCTTCCAGGACGATGCTGACATCGGTGCCTTTGCCGACTCCGATGACTTGGGCAGCGGAACCGCGATTGGCCGCGATTTCCAGGAAGCCCATGCTGCCGAGAACTCCGAAGACCTCGCCCGGTGCACCCAGAGCGTAGGTGGCCTTCACTTCGGTGATCTCATACTTGCCCACCAGAATCTTGAACGCCGCCGGCTCAGACTGAAACAACATGGGAGCATCTTGCGGAGTAATGTTGGTGACCAGGTTGCCGAAACGATCCACCTTCAGCACTACGCCGCGCAGGGTATGGCCATTCACCGGCTTGGGCTTGGGCGCATTGAAGCGCACAAAGTCATCCACCTTTTCCCCAAACTTCTCCGTGTCAATGCCCTTGGCGATCCAGGCCGCTACCGGCGCGAAAATGTCGCGGGCATGAAAAGTATTGCTTATGGGCTGCATGAAGTAGTGCTGCGAGGTAACGTGCCGGACATACATGCGCTCTTCGCGGGCATAGATCAGCGACAACACACCGTTGTCGGGGGCGACAAAGTAGTGCTGCTCGCTGCTGGCCACGATCGGACGCCGGGCCGTGCCCACGCCGGGGTCGACCACCACCATGTGAACTGTGCCGGAAGGGAAGTAAGAATAGGCCTGAGCAATGGTCAGCGCGCCGTCCAGAACGTCAAAGGGCTGCACCGAATGGCAGATGTCGATGATCTCCGCATCGCCAGCAATGGCCAGAATGACTCCTTTGATGGTGCCCACGAAGTGATCGCTAAGTCCGAAGTCGGTGGTCAGCGTGATGATCGGCCGTTGCGCCAAAATTGCTCCTTGCCCGTGTAGACAGAATTTTCCCCGGAGACGCGAAAGTATCCTGCGGGCGAGGGGTGAGTCAAGACACGGAGGTAACGCGAAACCAGGTAGATGGTCGTTGCTGGCTGGTCGCTGGTGGTTCGGATCTGGCCCTTCGACGTCGGCGGAGTTCCGGACGGTGGTACCCAACTACCAGCTGCCAGCGACTAGCTACCAGCTACTGAATTTGAATATTTCCCGAGCCGGTTTCCACTTCCACCCGGACGCCGCCGCCTCGGACTTTACCCTGGATGTCCTTGCGTCCCAGCGTGCCTTGCACGGTAACTGGGTGGTCCACCTGGATGGAACCGGAACTGGTGTGGGCATCGAGATCAAAGGCCGCGTTAGAAGGCAGCTTCAGTTGCACGGTGCCGGAGCCGGTGTGAACCCTCCAGTCGCCGGACGGGTCGCCTTCTGCCCGGATGGTTCCGCTGCCGGCTTTCGCTTCCAGCGATCCCTTTACTCCGCGCAACTCCATACCGCCCGAGCCGGTATCGGCCCGCACCGCTCCCGGCGCGGTCTGCTCGAGTGTGATGCGCCCGCTTCCGGTATCCGCATCGAACCCGCCGGCAACATCGGTGGCCCGGATCGATCCGCTACCGGTCTTGGCGCGCACATAGCCTTTCACGTGGTCAATCTCGATGTCTCCCGACCCGGTATCGGCATGCACGGTGTTGCTGATATTGGAGACTTTCAAGCCGCCGGATCCAGTGCCAACGTCGAGCGAGCCATGAACCCCGTCCACCGTCTGGTTGCCCGAGCCGGTGTGCGAGCGCAGCTCGGTGTCCGCGGGAACGACGATTTCGTAGCTGATCGAGATGTTGTGTCGCAGTTCCGGATTGTCGATGTGGCCGATGCGAATGTCGTTGCCGCTTTGCTGGATGGGCGGGTTCGACTGCAGTTGCTTCACCTTGTCTTCCGCGCTTCCGCCGAACCAGTCGGTGGCCTTGATATGGCCGGTGATCTCTATCTGGTTCGAACTACCGGTGCGTACCTGGATGCTTCCCGAGCCGGTGGTCACGTCAAGATTGACCGGGCCCGTGACCTGTAAAGTACGCTGGAAGGATCCCTCGGTACTGGCCGCGGCGGGAAGGGCAGGGACGCAAATCAGCAGCAAGACTGCGGCAGTCGTGGCCACCAAACCGATGCGTGAATGCTTCATATCTTCCCCCAAGCCTCCCTCAATAAATATGGACGTCGCCCGAGCCGGTATGGACGGTCAGCGGAGGTCCGCCGCCTGCCACCTTGCCGCTGATGTTGTGATGAATGCGCCGCACGTTACCCTGAATCGTCGTGGTGATGGGGCGGTCCACAACCAGGCTCCCGGAGCCGGTTGAAGCCTCCAGGTCGAACGCGGCCTCCGATGGAAGCCGAAGCTGGATGTCCCCGGAGCCGGTGCGTACCTCCCAGCCTCCGGTTTGTACGCCGGCAATGCTGATGTCGCCGCTGCCGGCCTCGGCACGAAGCGCCCCCTTTAGGTCACGCAAATCGATATTGCCTGAGCCGGTGTGCACGCTCACGTCACCGCTACCTTTTACCTCCAACTGGAGGTCGCCACTGCCGGCCTCGGCAGTGATGGGACCGGAAATATCACGGCCATTCACGTTGCCTGACCCGGTGTGCACCCGGAACCCGCCGCTCAAGCTGGCCAGCCGCAGATCGCCGGAGCCGCTTTCCAGTTCGACCTTGGTGTTCAGTCCTTCGATGGTCTGATCGCCGGAGCCGCTGTGAGTACGCAAATTGCTGTCGGCGGGAACCGTGATCTCGTAGTCGATCGCGATGTTCTGCACGTTCACATAGTCAATGCGAATGTTGTTCCCGGACTGGCGAATCGGCGGGTTCTTCTCCAGTGCGCTAACGTCGGCCTGCCGGTTGCCGGAGAACCACCCGTTCCCGACGATGATCTTTCCCCGAATCGAGACAGTTCCTGCGGGTCCGCTGCGCACCGTAATGTCCCCGGAGTGAGTCAGAACTTCTAGATCCACGGGACCAGTGACAGTAAGCGTGCGCTCGAACGATCCCTGTACTGAAGCCACGGCCGGCAACGCTAACGCGGCAGAAAGCAGAATGACCAGTAAAGCCTTGGTGGGGATCCTCATGCTCATAAGTCCCTCCCGTGTCTGCATGCGACAACTCGAGCCGGAAAGAAGTCAGGAAACCAGCCATGAGCGCCGGTTCCCCTTGCTCGGTACTCGGTACTAGGTACTGATTTACTGCAGCACCACCTGGTCGCCTTCCTTCAAGCCGCTCAGGACTTCCGTCTTGGCTCCGTTGGAGATACCAATGTTGACGGCCAGCTTCTTCTTGCCGTCCTTGGCGCTGGGCTCAGGGATCTCCACCGATGCCTTCTTGTCCTTGTCATAGATCAGAGCGCCTTCGGGAATCTGCAACACACCCTTGTGTTCTTCCAGGATGATTTCGGCGTTGGCGGTCATTTCTGCTTTCAATTCGCCGCCAGGATTGTTGATCGAGACCCGCACCTCAAACGTGGTGACATTGTCCTTTTCCACGCCCATGGGCGAGATCTTGGTGACCTTGCCGTTGAAGGTCTTGTCCTTGAATGACTCCACCTTGATGCGTGCGGGCTGGCCAAGGTACACCTTGCCGATGTCGCTCTCATCCACTTTGCCTTTTACGTACACCTCGCTGGTGTCGCCCAGGGTCATCACCAGGGTAGCCCCGGAGCCGAGTACCAGGATGGAGCTGACCGCGTCGCCCATCTCGACGTCGCGTGAAAGCACGATGCCGTCGATGGGCGATTCAATATCGGTATAGCTGAGCTGCTCTTCGAGTTGCTGGAGGTTGGCTTTGTCGCGTGCCAGCTGCGCTTTGGCTTGCGCAATTCTTGCCCTCAGTACGGTAACCTGCGCCTTGGAAACGTTCTGCTTGTTCAGGGCCAGTTCGTAGTTCTTCTGCGCATCTTCCAGCGCCGAGGTGGAGACTACGCCCTCCCTGGCCATATCTGTAGCCCGGTCATAGGCTCGCTTCAGCAAGGGTACATCCGGGCCTTCGGCATCTACCTTGGCGCGCTCGTAGTCGGCTTCGGAACTGGTCAGGTTGGCGAGTGATGCCTCCATGGCCGCTCGCGACTGGTCGACTTGCGCCTGGATCTCTTCCTTGTCTAGCTGCGCCAGAAGTTGGCCCTTCTTTACCTTGTCGCCGTACTCGACCAGGAGCTTCTTCACGATGCCGCTGGCTTTGGACTTCACTTCCACCTTGGTGATGGGCGTGACTTTTCCAGTCGCGACCACGCTCTTGGCGAGATCGCCCTTCTCGACTTTCGCCAGCTTGGAGGGATCGATCTTGGTGCCACCGCGGTTGAAGGCAAAGAGTACGACCGCACCCAGCAGCACTGCCCCCACGACGGAACTTATGATGATGATCCGTTTGCGACGCTTCCTCTTGCCGTTACCATTGCCGTTCACATCCGCCTCCTGCAGTAACAAACTCGGCTGTCTAGCCTTCACCCACTGTTACGAAGCCGGCGTAGCTTTTGTTCCTTAAACACTTTGTAGCTCGATTGGTGGCTGTGGTTCACAAATGCTGCTGGTTAGTTAGACCGGGTAGTATGGGAAATGGAAGCAGGGAATCGCAGGTTGGAGACCCACCCTGGGAAAACGCTTCCAACTCAGTGTGGGTTCGCCTCGGCATCCCATTCGATTTCATAGCCGCTTGGACATTCTCCGACTGTCATACCCCCTTTGGAATGTTAAAATTAGCGCTTAATGATCGCCTATGTGCTGCTCCGGGTGTTTGTCATTGTGCTCCTGGTAGCGGCCAACGCTTTCTTCGCGGCCGCCGAGTTCTCCCTGGTGAGCGTGCGCGATACCCGCATCCAGCAACTCATTGAGGCCCGGCGCATCGGCGCCCGCATCGTCCAGAAACTCCACCGCAATCTGGACGAGGTGGTAAATGGTGTCCAACTGGGAATCACTGTCACCAGTCTGACCCTGGGCTGGGTCGGCGAACCTATCCTGGCGCACATCGTCGAGGGCTACACCGGCGAGGTCCCGCACGCCAACATCTACGCTCACGGAATTGCCATCGCTCTGGCATTCAGCTTCATCACCTGCCTGCACGTGATCCTGGGAGAACTGGTGCCCAAGTCACTGGCGCTGCAGCGTGCCGAACAAGTCGCCTTGGCAGTGGCCGCCCCGATGGACGTCTTTCTAACCCTGACCCGGCCATTCATCTACCTCATGAGCCGGGCGGCAGGCTCGGTGCTGCGCATCTTCGGTGGCCGCAGGACCCGGCAGGGCCCGGTTCATTCGCCCGATGAACTGAAGTTGATCGTCACCGCCAGCCGCCAGTTGGGGCAGATTCCGGAAATCCAGGAAGCGATGATCCACAACGCGCTGGAACTGGAAAACATCAGCGTGCGCGAGGTCATGGTGCCGCGGCCTGACATCTTTTCTCTGCCTGGCGACCTGACTCTCGATGAGGCCCTGGCCCGCGTGGTGGACGAACAGCATTCGCGCATTCCGGTGTACGATCCGCAGCGCGGTCCGGAACACATCATCGGCGTGCTCTATTCCAAAGACCTGATGCGCTGGACACGCCTGCGGCTCACCGCCAATCCCATGCAACCGATCGCAACCCGCATCGCCGCCATGAAAATCAGCCAGATCATGCGCGACGTGCTGGTGGTGCCGGAAACCAAGGTCCTGGTGGAGCTGCTCGAAGAATTCAAACAGCGGAAACGCCATCTGGCCGTCGTCGTGGACGAGTTCGGCTCGACTGCCGGCGTCATCACCGTGGAAGACGTCCTGGAGCAACTGGTCGGTGAAATAGAAGACGAATTCGATGTGGCCGCGGCCGGGCAGGCCGAGCTTGAAGGTGAGACTGCTCTCGTACTGGACGGCTCCGTGAGCATTCGCGACCTGGAGTCGCAGTACCAACTGGTGCTGCCTCGCGACGCCGGCTTCGAGACCCTGGCCGGCTTCGTGCTCGCCCGCCTGCAGAAAATTCCCGCGGTCGGTGAGGCCTTCGACTACGATGGCCACCGCTTCACCGTCGAAGAGATGGAAGGCCACCGCATTGCCAAGGTTAGGATAGAAAGGCTGGAGGCCAAAGCGGTGGGAATAGCGGGATGAAAAAGGACGTCGGGCGTTGGACCTCGGGCCTCGGGAAGGGTACGACTTCACTCGTGCCGCTAATCGCTGAGGACAAGCCCGGCTTTAGCCGCTGCGGGTCGCTTCAACCGCGGGCGGCACGATCCTAACCGCATGCTGCGATACTTGTCTTTTCGCGTGCTGTACACACTGCCGGTCGTCTGGCTGGTGGTGTCGGTCGTGTTTCTGCTGATCCACCTGGTTCCGGGCGATCCCATCCTGCAGATGCTTGGCGAGGGTGCGCCTGCCACCGACGTGCAAGCCGCTCGCCACGCTTACGGCCTCGACGCTCCACTGGGCAAGCAATACCTTCACTATTGGAAAGGCGTGCTGCATGGCGATCTGGGTCCTTCGCTACGCTTCAACCAGGGCGTGGGCAGCCTGATCGCCCAGCGCTATCCCTACACCTTGCAACTGACCCTGGCTGCGCTGTTGGTGGCGATCGCGTTGTCCATTCCCGCGGGAGTGCGTTCCGCGCAACGGCGCAACCACTGGGACGATCGCGTGCTCAGCGTGGTCAGCCTGTTTGGCCTGTCGTTCCCCGGCTTCGCGTTAGGGCCGATACTCATTTTGCTTTTCGCCATCAAGCTGGGATGGCTGCCCGTCTCCGGCTCGGGAAGCCTCGATCACCTGGTGCTCCCGGCCATCACCATGGGAGGAGCGATGGCCGCCATCCTTACTCGAATGGTGCGCACTTCCATGCTGGAAGAACTGGGCCAGGACTACATTCGCACCGCCCGCGCCAAGGGACTCCCGGAGCGCACCGTGGTCTACCGCCACGCCCTGCGCAACGCCATGATTCCCGTGATCACCGTTCTGGGACTGCAGTTCGGCGCCCTGCTCGCCGGCGCCATCGTGACTGAGACGATTTTTTCCTGGCCGGGAATCGGCCGCCTGACCATCCAGGCCATCGGCAATCGCGACTACTACTTGGTGCAGGGATGCATCCTGGCGATCGGGCTGACCTACATCGCGGTGAATTTTCTGACGGACTTGCTGTATTCGGCGGTGAACCCGAGGATTAGACAGTGAAGGAGCTTTACCGATCGGTAGTTTAGAACTTTGATCCATGTCCACCGCCACCATCTCGTTCCAACGCGTCGCCCGCCACAACCCGCTGGCGGCCACGGGGGCGGTGTTGGTAGTCATCTTCGTCCTCTTCGCTCTGTTCGCACCCTGGATTGCGCCCCAGGATCCTGCCTACATCGATTTGCCCAACCGCTTGGCCAGCGCCTCGCCCGCGCACTGGTGTGGCACGGACGAACTGGGCCGCGACATTCTTTCGCGCCTGATTTACGGCTCGCGCATTTCCATGCTTGTAGGCAGTTGCGTCGTGGCCACATCACTGGCGCTCGGCTTGGTCGTCGGATCGATTGCCGGATACTACGGCGGCCGCATTGACCGCTTCGTCAATGTGGTCGTAATGAACGCATTCCTCTCATTCCCGGGTATTCTGCTCGCCATCGCTTTTGTCGCCTTCCGCGGGCCGGGGATTTTCAACCTGGTGCTGGCTCTCTCGCTCGGTGGCTGGGTGGGATATGCCCGGCTGGTGCGAGGGCAAGTACTGGCGGCGCGTGAGCGCGAATTTGTGGAAGCCGCCCGCGCCCTGGGCGCCAGCGACCTGCGGGTCATCGTCCGCCACATCCTGCCCAACATTATTCAGCCCATCATTGTGCAGGCGGCCATCGGCATGGCCGGGGCCATCCTGGCGGAGGCCACCATGAGCTTCCTCGGCTTGGGGGTGCCTCCGCCAACGGCCAGTTGGGGCACCATGCTCAACGATGGCCGCTCCCACTTGTTCGACGCCCCTCACCTGGTCATCTTCCCGGCACTGGCGGTCATGCTGGCTGTGCTGTCGTTTAATTTCATTGGCGACGCCCTGCGCGACTACCTTGACCCCCGCTCGCGCCTGGAGGCGGGATTGTGACCGCAGGCGGGGACGCGTACACTTGGCCAAGCAGGCAACCCGTCCTCGGCTGGGGTGTGGCTGGAGGACATGTACCCCGGTAATCAATACCAAGACAAGAACTTATTGCTCCGGAGCGGATTTCGGCGCAACATTTTCTGGTTCACCGGGTTTGCATTCACAGACGGCCGGAAATGAGGAATTTCCAGGCCAAGGTCAGCGATTTGACCAAGATTCTGAGAGAGACCAAAGATTCCGAGAAACTAGGGAGAGAGAAATGACGATCCAACTGAAATCTGTTTTTCTGAGCGCCGCCTTGGCAGCCCTGATTCTGCCCGCCGCGGCCCAGAGCACCGACAGCGCCACAACTCCGGCCCAGCCGGCGCCCACTACCACCAAAGAGCAGAACGTGCAGCACCGGGCGCACGCCCAGCAAACCCGCATTGCCAACGGGATCAAGACCGGCGAATTGACTTCCGGCGAAGCTGCGTCCCTGGAGAAGCAGGAGTCGAAGCTCAACAAGGAAGCCACGGCGATGAAGGCCGAGGACAATGGCAAGCTGACTGCCGCTGACCGCGCCAAGCTGGAGCAGCAACAGAACAAGCTGTCGAAAGAGATTTACCAGCAGAAGCACGACGCGCAGACCCAGAACACCAATCCGACGACCGAAGTCGGCAAGCGCGCTGAGAACGAGCAGGACCGCATCGCCAACGGCGTAGCCAGTGGCCAGTTGACCGCGGGCGAAGCCGCCAGACTGGAGAACCAGCAGAAGAATCTGCACAACGAAGTGGCCGCTGACCGCGCCGCCAACGGTGGCAAGCTGACCCCGGCCGAACGGGCCAAAGTCAACCGCCAGCAGAACCGTACATCGCGCAACATCTACCACCAGAAACACGACGCCCAGCACCGCTAAGCGGCAGTTCGAATCCTTTCCAAGCGCCTCCGCTAACCCGCGGAGGCGTTTTTTATTGTGGGTCGCGGCAACCCGCCCTGCTCCTCTCTACCCTTGACCAAGCGGCGCCGGCAGTCCCGCCGCCAATCCGAAAATGTCACTGGGGGGGGCAGCTCTCGGCCACGCGTTCCAAAGCGTGTCACGCATCTATCGGCAAACAAGCCACATCCAGTTCTTGACAGAAAATCACAAATTGCGATATAACAATCGCGAGTTGCAATATGAAACTTGGCGAGAAATTACGCTACCTCCGCGAAGTGGAGGGTTCCCTGCGCGGCCTGGGTCGTCCCATGACGCAGCAGGAAATCGTTAAAGCGGTCAAGAAGGAACTGGGCAAGAGCATCAGCCAGTCCTATCTGTCGCAGATGGAGAGCGGTACCCGTCCGCACATGACCCAGTCCACCCGCACGTTGGTCGCGCGCTTCTTCAAAGTTCACCCTGGTTTCCTGGTGGACGACCCCGAGGGCTACCACACCGAACTGGTGTCGGATCTGCGCACCACCGAGGGCAAGCTCGATGTCTGGCTGTTGCAGGGCTCGGAGCGTTTCGCCAGCGATCCAGAAGTGAGCGACGTTTTGCTCAAGGCGGCTCGCGAGAAGGATACGCGCCGCTGTTTTCTGCTGCTGGGAGCGATTCTCGACACGCCCGGGTTGGCCGAGCGTCTACTGGAGGCGCTGCGTCCGGAGCCGGCACGCCCTAGGCCCGCGACGGGAGAGGGGAGGCGGACATTATGACCTGGTCGGATTTCTACCTCATCTGTTTCGTGGTGGGGTTCGCCCTCAGCCTGATGTCGTTTCTGGCTGGAGCCTTGCAGTGGCATCTGCACTTGCCGCATCTTCCCCACATGCATGCGGGGGCGCCGCATCTGCCCGTAGGCCACGCTCCGGCTGCGGGCGCCGCACGCGTGGGCACGCCGGTGCATCCTGCGCAGGTGTCACCGTTCAACTTTGTGACTTTGACCGCATTTCTGGCCTGGTTCGGCGGAACCGGATTCCTGCTGACCCGTTATTCCAGCGTGTGGTTCGCGCTGGGCCTGGTGCTGGCGATCGCAGCCGGGTTGGTGGGCGCCGCTATCGTGTTCCTGTTCCTGACCAGGGTGCTGATGTCGAGAGAAGAAAATCTGGATCCTGCCGACTTCGAGATGGTCGGGGTGCTGGGCAAGCTCAGTAATCCGATCCGCGAAGGCGGCACTGGAGAAATCATCTATTCGCAGGCGGGCACGCGGCGCACCTGTGGCGCGCGCAGCGAGGAAGGTGTGGCCATGGCGAAAGGCGCGGAGGTTGTGGTCACGCGTTACGAGAAGGGAATTGCCTACGTGCGCTTCTGGGAGGAGATGGCGGGAGAGGACCGCCAGTAGCCGCAGCATCGGAATTTTCCGGCCCCCCCACGCTACGGGCCTTGCAGAAAGGTTTGCTATGAAGCTCTACCGCATGTTGACCGGGTTGCTCTGGCTGTCGATCCCGCTGGTGGCGATCAGCTATGCGCAAGTGTGGGACCAGTTGCCGGCCCGCATGGCCACCCACTTCGACATGGCCAATCACCCGAATGGCTGGATGTCGCGTGAAGTCGCGCTGGGCTTTGGACTCGGCCTGTTGGTGTTGATGGCCGGGGTCGCCACCTGGGTGGCTTCGCGGGTGAAGAAAACCGACGCCGGTTCGTGGGCCATGCTCGGCATCTTCTACCTGGTCATAGGTCTACTGGTCTGGACGCAGATGGCGATGCTCGATTTCAACCTCTACGGTACTCCGTTCAACGTGGCGCCGGTGGTGGGCGTCATGCTCGGGGGTGTGCTGGTGCTCTCAATCGTGTTCCTGGGAGCCAAACGCGGCACGCCGCTTCCAGACGGGGAAGTCCTGGCCGAGGAAGTCCATCACCAGCGTGCCTGGTTGCTGGTCATGTTGCCACCTGCGCTACCGATGATCGGAGTGGTTTTGTTTGCTCCGGCCGCCGGGCTACGCATCGCCCTGGGTATGGGCTGTCTCATCATGCTGTTCGCTGTCGGCCTGACCTGGAGCGGTTTCCGCTATCGCTTCACCCGGCACGGACTGGAGATTTCCACCATGGGGTTGCGGCTGCGCTCCGTTCCGCTGGAGCAGATCAAGGAGTATGCCGCCAGCGATTGGAGCTTCATGGGCGGCTACGGAATTCGTGGTGTCGGCGAAGACCGTGCTTACGTCTGGGGCAACAAGGGCGTTCGCATCAAGACCGAGCACGGCGACGTTTTCCTGGGACATTCCGAGCCGGAACGCATTGTGCGTGATCTGGACATGATGAAGCAGTTCGCTCACTGAGTTTGGGTCGATCGCTTTCTGAGAGGAGACGATATGTTTGGCATAGCAATCGAAATATGGGTCTTAGTGGGACTAATGATTATGGCCATCATGCTGTTGATGGCCATGCTGGCCCGGCTCTACCGCAAGGCCGGACCCCATGAAGCCCTGGTGGTGTACGGCTTCCGCGGAACCCGCGTGGTGAAAGGGCGAGGCACAGTCATTTTCCCCATGATCGAGAATTGCCGCGACCTTTCACTGGAGTTGATGTCATTTGACGTCGCTCCGCAGCAGGACCTCTACACCAAGCAAGGCGTGGCCGTCACAGTCGAGGCGGTGGCGCAGATCAAGGTGAAGTCGGACACCGAGTCGATTCTCACCGCGGCCGAGCAATTCCTTACTAAGTCCGACCAGGAGCGGGAAGGCCTGATCCGGCTGGTGATGGAAGGCCACTTGCGCGGCATCATCGGCCAGCTCACGGTGGAAGAAATCGTGAAGCAGCCGGAGATGGTGGGCGACCGCATGCGCTCCACCTGCGCCGACGACATGAACAAGATGGGCCTGGAAGTCATCTCGTTCACCATCAAAGAGGTGAAAGACAAGAACGAGTACATCTCTAACATGGGCAAGCCGGACGTGGCCCGCATCAAGCGCGATGCCGACGTGGCCACCGCGGAAGCGGAACGTGACACTGCCATCCGGCGCGCCCTGGCCACGCGAGAAGCCGCCGTGGCCCGCGCGCAAGCCGACCAGGAACGTGTGTTGGCCGAGACTCTATCGCTGGCCAAGCAGGCTGAATCGCAGCGCGATCTCGAGGTCAAGAAAGCCCAGTACCTTGAAGTCACCAAGAAGCAGCAGGCCCAGGCCGACAAGGCCTACGACATCCAGACCAACGTCATGCAGCAGCAAGTCGTGGCCGAGGCGGTCAAGGTGCAACAGGTGGAGAAAGAGCAGCAGGTCAAGGTGCAGGAAGCGGAAATCCTGCGCCGCGAGAAAGAGCTCATCGCCACCGTCCTCAAGGGAGCGGAGATTGAGCGTCAGCGCATCGAAACGCTTGCCGAAGCCGAGAAGCAGCGCTTGACCATGGAAGCCGATGGTCATGCGTCTGCGATCCGGGCGCAGGGTGAGGCCGAAGCCGAAATCATCTTCAAGAAGGGTGAAGCCGAAGCCAAGGCAATGAACGTCAAGGCCGAGGCCTACCAGGAGTACAACCAGGCCGCGGTCATCGACAAACTATTTAGCGGACTGCCCGAGATCGTGCGGGCACTGGCTGCGCCTCTGGCCAACGTGGACAGGATCACCGTGGTCTCGACCGGCAACGATGGCGCTGCCGGCTTGAACAAAGTCACTGGCGATCTCACCAAGATGGCGGCACAAGTACCGGCATTGTTCGAGACGCTGTCTGGAATGAACCTTGGCGAGATGCTGGGCAAGGTGCGCCAAATCGGCGACAAGACAGAAAAACCGCCCACGCCGCCGAGTAAGTAGTGGTGCCGGCGTCTCGCCGGCGGTTGGGAGGGCGTCACGCCCTCCCACGCAAAGGGAGGCAGGAGGAGAGGATTATGGAAAAGCCAAAATACCTCGGTCTCGGCGTCGTGCTGGGTGCCGGCATCGGAGCGGCAATGATGACCGCCACCCACATGCCAGCATGGCTTGCGATCGGCACTGGCGTGGGCCTGGCCATCGGAAGCGCAATCGCCAATCGAAAACAAACCGCCTGCGCGGCGGACAGTCCGCGCCAGGCAGTACGAAAGAGCTGAAGGCTGATAGCTGACGGCCGATTTTGAAAAGGAGTCCATCATGGCATTACTAGAGAGAGTTTCCACCCTGGTCCGGGCCAACCTCAACGACCTGATTGACAAGGCCGAAGAACCGGAAAAGATGATCAAGCAAGTCATTCTCGACATGCAGAACCAGCTTCTGCAGGTGAAAACGCAGGTCGCGATCGCCATCGCCGACCAGCACCTGCTGGAGAAAAAGCAGAAGGAGAATGAAGACAAAGTCGCGGAATGGACGCGCAAAGCGGAGTTAGCTGTGGACAAGAAACAAGACGACCTGGCCCGCGCCGCGCTGCAACGCGTCGAGAGCTATCGCGAACTCAGCGACAGCTTCGCCCAGCAGGTGACCGACCAGAAAGCCCAGGTCGAGAACCTGAAGGCGGCATTGCGCCAGCTGCAGCAAAAGTTGACCGAGGCCGAGGCCCGCGCCGACCTGCTGATTGCCCAGCAGCGCCGCGCTCGCGCCGTTGGCAAAGCCAGCGACGCCAAGATGGCCATGGGCGACAACTCCAAAGCCGTCACCTTCGACCGCATGAAACGCAAAGTGGCCCACACTGAGGCGGTGAGCCAGGCCAAATCTGAAATCGCAGCCGATGATGTGGAAGATCGCTTGGCAGCGCTTGAAAAAGAAGACCGCATCGAGCAGTTGCTAGCGGAGATGAAGACGAAACGAGGAGCGTAGAGAGTGACGATGCCGAATGTTTCTGTTTCCTTCAGTTCCCGACTTCGATTATGGGTGACGCAGCGAACGGTCGGTACGCTGCTGTGCATGTGGCTTGGGTTTTATGCGGTCTCCGGGTTGGTTTTCGCTGTCGTGTACAAGGGTGTATCGGATTGCGCTGTGACTAGGCCAGACGGTAGCTGTGAAACTCAATTCACGAGCTTGGTGTACTTTTCTTTCACTACGCAATCTACGGTAGGATATGGAGACTATTTGCCGAAAGGTAGCGGCCGCTGGCTCTCTGTTGTCCAAGGATTTCTCGGATTGACGATGAATGCTGTGATGCTTGGAATTGTTGTGTTCAAGGCGCTGAAGCGTTCTGCGCCGATCGTTTTTGCGGATCACCTCGTGTATGTGCTGGCGCAGCACCATTTCTGGTTCCGCTTCATCAACACCGATGCTGACCAGCTGCGCGAAGTGAAAGTTGAAATCCAACTCGTCCAACCCAAAGGGCCCAACGACACAAACTCTCTCTACGACACTCAGACAAGTCTCGTTAAGTTCGATTACCACCCTGCCATAGTGCCGCCGTTACGGCTCTTAGCCATCAAGACCAAATCCAATGGCGGCCAGCCGTCCACAGCTCCGAGCGGAGATTTCCAACCATTGATCATGTCGCCGGAGAATGTTTCGGGGGTTAGCGGGGAATATGTGGAATTGACAGTTCGAGGATATTTTGAGGCTACTGGCGATCTTCTCTTTGCCAGTAAGCGTTACGCGCTAGGGGACATTCGCTGTGGTCGCTACGAAGGTGTTGACAACAATTTTCTGCTGAGTATGTCCGACAGACAGAAGGCTGGTTACCTCTCCCCCGTTCTGAACCGAATCATTTCCACGACGACAGAGCAGTGCGTACTGTGCCCGTATCACGATAAGTGCAGACTTGATATCGCCTTGAAGACCCGACTGAATAGGTAGACTACATGCGTAAAGCCTTCCACTTCGATTCCCCCAGCGCCCCCTACGTGGCCGATGCCGCCGTGCTGTGCTGCTTCGACTACCGCATCAGCACAGCCGTCCGGAAATTTCTGCAGAAACAGGGAATTGCGCGTCCTGACATGATCATTGTAGCCGGGGGCGCCAAAACACTAGCCTCCCCCCGCAATGATTTCGAGCAGGACTTCATCCTGGAACAAGTCCGCATGTCGATTCGCCTGCACCAGACCAAACGCGTGCTGGTAATGAGCCATTCCGACTGCGCCACCTACGGCGGCCTCGCACATTTCAAGGGAGACACGGCCGCGGAAGCGGAGCATCATCGCACTGAGTTGCTTCGTGCAGGCGCGCTGCTGGCCGCGAACTTTCCCGATATTTCAGTCGAGCCCTATTTCGTCAAGTTCGATGGCATTTGGGAGGTGCGGGGAGCGGAGCACTTGAGTTCGGACAGGCGATCGACGGAACCGGCTGCCGACTGAAGTCGTCGTTACGCGCTGGCTTTGTCGGTCAGAGGAAGGATGTCTTGGTCGCCCTTGCCACTCTCTGGTGAAGGATCCAGTTCCAACTGCTCCTGCCCGCTCAGCACAGTGACTTTTCCGCGATAGCTCTTCAGATGTCGCTCCGCAGTGGCGAACGCTTCCTGCGCTTTGTTCAGGCTCTTGCCGACGTTTTCGAACTGGTTCTGGAAAAAGTCGAACGACTTTTGCGCTTTCGCCAGCTCCACGCGGCTCTTCTCGAAGCGGCTGGCAACCTCGTACCACTTGTGCACCAGCGCGATGGTCTGCAGCGTCATCAGCAAAGTATTTGGCGAGACCGGAAACACGTGCTGCTGGTTCAGCCAGTCGGCTAAGTCGCGGTTGCGGACGGCTTCCATGTACAGCGTCTCGCTAGGTAGATACATCAGCGCGATATCGGTGGTGCCATGCTCCGGCTGAATGTACGCCTTGATGCGCCGGGCCTCGGTCTTCATCACCCGCACAAACTCCACGCGCGCTTCCGCGATCTCGGATTCCACGTTGCTCTCAAACAACGCCAGCACCTGCTCGCGCGGAAACTTGGCATCAATCGGCAGACGGCGATCGGGAAACTGAATCAGTGCGTCAGGACGCCCGCCACCATCCGGAAGCTGGGCCTGAATCTCGAACATGTTTGCCGGCAGGAAGTCCGCCAGCAGCCGTTCCAGGCTGGCCTCGCCGAATTGCCCGCGCAGGTGCGGCAGCTTGAGCAAATTATTCAAGTCGTTGATGGAATGCCCCAGCGCCCCCACTTCCCGCAACTGTTCCTCGGCGGCCTTCAGGTGCTGCTGCACTTTTTCGAACTGAGCAAAGCCCTCTTTGATGTTCTGATCCAGTTTCTGCTGCACCTGTTCGGTGATGGCGAGCAGCTTGGCATCCACCCGATCGCGAATGGCGTCGAGGCTTTGCGCGGTCTTCTGGTTCAGCCCGTCAAACTCGGTCTTGAGTTGAGAGGTGGTTAGGGCCAGCGAACTGGTCAGCTCGGTGCGCGCCTCCCGCATGTCCTGGGCCTGCTCGCGCCGGCCGCTGGTGAGCTGATTTGCCACCATGCCCTGTATTTCCTTGAATCCCTCGCTGAGCCGGTCGGTTACTTCCTGCCGTAGGTCACCCTTTGTGCCCTCCAGCCGCATGGCCATATCGGCAGTCGCCGCAGTGAACCTTTGCGAAAGCGACTCATGTACCTTCGATGCTTGATCTGCAAGCTGTGTAATATCAGTAGTTTGCGGGATATTTTTAATGCGCCGAAACAGCCCAAGAGCCAGTACCAGAAGTACTAGGTTGGAGAGCACGAGTATGCCCAGCAGGAATGTCCCCATAGTAAGGTGCTGGCCTCGATTCTAGAGTCTAGCGTGAGGGAAGCAAAGCAGAACTTTTGCCGATGTTTGCATCAGAAGACCACTCTATGGTCTGGGCGCTCTTAGCTTCTCTCGCGATGGCATTGAACAGCGGCGCAGTTCCCGCCAAGGCCCCGTCACCACGGCCTGCGGGTAAAGCCAAGCTGACCTCTGCGTCATACCAGTTACAGCCCTCCCCCAACTATGACGCCGAAGCCGAGCGCCAGCTGTTCGAACTGGCGAACCAGGCCCGGGAGCAGTCGGGCCTGCGTCCGCTCGAGTCCGACGAAGGACTGGCCCAGGCCGCCCGCGCCCACGCTGCCGACATGGCCGCGCAACAACAGCTCTCCCACCAGTTTCCCGGTGAGCCCTCCCTAACCCAACGTGTGGCAGCTGCCAGCAACCTGCGGTTTGATCGAGTCGGCGAGAACGTAGCCTACGCCGCCAGCGCGGACCAGGCGCAGGACACGCTGATGACCTCGCCACCGCACCGCGAGAACCTGCTCAATCCCGCTTATAACGTCGCCGGATTCGGCGTGGTTCGCAGTGGGAACGTGCTTTTTGTCGCCCAGGATTTCGGACATAATCTGCCGCAGTTTTCCGCCCAAACCGCGCAAGACCTGGTAGCCGCGAGTGTGGCCCAGATGCGCCAACAGCAAGCCCTCCCAACCCTACAGCGCGACGACGGCGCCAGCGCCCCGGCCGCCGCCTGCGCTATGGCCAAAGCCAATTCTCTGAACACCACGCCCCTCGCGGCACGCTACCTCCTGCGTTACACCAGCATGCAACCGGAAACGTTGCCGTCGAGCGCGGCCAAAATCATTGGTGATCGATCGCTCCGCGCTTTCTCGGTGGGCGCCTGTTACGCCAGTAGCGCCAGCTATCCTGGCGGGGTGTATTGGGTGGCGTTGTTGTTCTACTAGGTTGAACCCTTCAGAGCGCTTCCTAGAAGATGGGCCAACAAGGCGAAGCCAAACTAGCTATCCCGTCCGGGACAGTTGGTGTAATCGCCTGATTTCGTCAACCATCGGGTCGCAGTCCCTTGGCGTCATCAGTGTTGACCTTGCGAGTTAGAAGTCTCCACGCACTGCAAGCCTGTCCGAATGTGAACAACTGTCGGCAACTCAGCAGAGACGTATGTCTCCGATGTGATCGGGTGTTCGTTGGTTCCTTCACATTCGTTCTCGATGACCTCAAACGAACAGGTGATTTCGAGAACGTGCTCCCTTTCCATGGGCTTGAAGCGCCACTGTTTGAGGGCCTTTAGGACATAGTCCTCAAAGACCGCGTTGGCGCTGACCGTCTTGACCTCGGTAACAACGCCCTCAGGGCTGACATTGATTCGGCTGATGGTCTTGCCCATCTTCCGCTGGTCTTTCGCTGCTCGTGGATAGGCAGGGGCTACGAATGTGACCACAGTTGGTACTTCCTTATCGGCCAGGCTGGGAGATTGAGCGAACACTAGAGAAGCCCAAAATAAACTCTGAAGAAGGCCAATCCGCATGGGATGCTCCTTGGCTACGGCAGATCACAATGACGTTTCCTGAACTGGCGATTGTAGATTGCGTGAGAGTGAAAGCGAAGCTCACCAGCCGTCGCCGTTCGGAAGGCCGCATCTGGATGGCCCTCTCGGACCCCGGCTGCAGGGTGGACTTGAAGTACTCTTCGCCGGCCTGCATCATGTGTTTCCACATGGCGTAAGCGCGCCCGTCCTGGTTCAGGAAGGCGATGGCCTCTTCCTGGCTGAGCGGTTGTCCCGCTTCCTCGGCCAGCTGCATCAGGTGGGCAAGCGTGAGTTCGGCGACGACCTTCTCTCTCTTCTTTTTTTCTGTCATCAGTTCCTGCCCCGGCGTTGAAACCAACATAGCGCGCGTCCCACCAGCCGGCTGTGCGATCCCTCACAACCGTTTGTGACAAACCGCACAAGGCCGCGGTAAGCCCCGGAAGGCAGCGGCCTGCGCGGGGCCTGTGCTACCCTGCAGGCAGGCGATCCCCTCCGAGGTGGCATGGAACCCCTAAGACAGGTCCGCATTGGCACTGCCGGCTGGTCCTACAAGGACTGGGATGGCGTGTTCTACCCACACGGCATGCAGCGCCGCAGAGAGCACCCGCTGGAGTACCTGGCGCGCTGCTTCGACATGGTCGAGATCAATACTTCGTTCTACGGACACGTAAAGCCGGAACTGGCCAAGCTGTGGGTGCGGCGGGCCGCGGCCGTGAACCCGAACTTCTTTTTCACCGCGAAACTCCACCAGTCATTCACCCATTCGCCGCTGGCGGTGATGGAGCCGACTTCGGCCGCCACCATCAGGCCCAACGATGAAGACGAAAAACTGGCGCGCGAGGGCCTGGACGCGCTGGCCTCGGAAGGGAAGCTGGGCGCGTTGCTGATCCAGTTTCCCGCCTCGTTCAAGAACACCAGCCTGAATCGCGAATACCTGGAGAGCCTGCTGCGCCAGTTCATCGAGTATCCGCGGGTGGTCGAGGTGCGGCACTCGAGTTGGGACAACCCGGAAACCATCAACTCGTTCATGCAGAAGAATGTCGCCTTCTGCAATATTGACCAGCCGCAGATCGGACGTTCACTCGAGCCCACCGAGCACGTGACTTCACCAGTCGGCTACGTGCGCCTCCACGGACGCAATTACGATCAGTGGTTCGAGGCCGAGAAGCGCGACGACCGCTACAACTACCTCTACACCGAGGCCGAACTGGCAGGCTGGAAAGAGAAAATCGAGCGCATCGCAAAAAAAGCCGGCGTCACCTACGTGGTCACCAACAACCATTTCGAAGCCAAGGCCGGAGTGAACGCGCTGCAGCTGAAACACATGCTGACAGGGCAAAGAGTAAGGGCCCCCGAACCGCTGCTGCGGCATTATCCCGAACTGAAGACAATCGCCGACCCGCTCCCCGAAGCCGCTGATCCTAACCTGTCCCTGCTTGCGTAGCCCGTGTGGCGTGGACACTTCTGTCCGCGAGCCCCAACCACGGTGCCCGCGCGGGCCAAGTCGCATTCCACCTACGGAACTTTCGCAATACCTTCCGCGTATCTATCCATAGGTCGGGCCAATCCTTCCGGCACGCACTAACGAGTGGCGGGGTGGAACGTCCAATAAGCAGAAGGTCGAGGTGGGTTATGGATTCCAAGTACAACCACATTATTGACAGCATGAGCTGGCGGATCGCGTTGAACCTGGCAGGCTTCACCCTGTGGCTGGCGACGGCGTACGTGTTGCTGCATCTGGCGGCATAAGGCCGGCACAGGTGCGCGCGCCCGCCCCCGCTAGCGGGACTCTTGCTCGGTGTGCTGCGGATTTCGTGCGGGGGCCCGTCGCTGGGCCTCGCGTGACAGCTTGCGCAGCCAGCGCAGCTCGGTGCGGAACTGCTGGATCGTCAGGCTGACCATCCACACGGCTTCGTGAAAACGGTGTCCAACCTCTTTATGAATGGCGCGCAGCGTGGCTTCCTCGTGCCCTAATTCTTTCTCCAAAAATGCCTGGCGGCGCCGGATTTGTTCCCGGAAAACTCCCGGGCGCGCCTGCCACGAGAGAGCAATCCAGGTGAGAAACGGCGGACGCTCTCGCTGCTCGCTCCACTCCTCGCGCTCCAGGGCGTCGGCCAGCGCGGCGCGGCCGGCGGCCGTGCTTTCCACAACGTTGCGCTCCGGCCCGGCCTGGGGCGCGTCGCTCGTAGCCGCTCGCACCAACTGCAACCGGGCCAGCTTTTCCAGCGAGTAATAAACCTGGGGACGCGAAATCCCCGCCCAATCCCGCACCTGGCGCCGTTCCAGCTCCAGATTGGCCTCGTAGCCGTGCATAGGCCGCTCCGCCAGCAGGCTGAGCAGGACCAGGTCCGGCGTGGTCAGATCGCGGGAAGGGGACTTCTTTTTTGCCGTACAAATTCTCCTTGACAGGTTTAAAGGGCTGTTTTAGACTTGGCTAGTCTAATTAAGACTAGTTGCTTAAGCAAGAGGATAAACGCCATGCGAGTAATAACTTTGGTTCTGCTGATTTCGACTTTGCTCCTCCACCCCCTGGCGGGGCGGATGGAAGGACAAGAAAAGGGGAAAGCTATGAACGTGAAGAAACTTACGCCCGTATTGTTGGTGGAAGAAGTCGAACCCTGCGTGCAGTTCTGGGCGAAGCTGGGTTTTCAGAAGACGGTCGAGGTTCCCGAAGGCAACAAGCTGGGCTTCGTGATTCTGCAGAAAGGCGATGTCGAGCTGATGTATCAGAGCTACGCCAGCGTGGAGAAAGATTTTTCATCTAACCCATTGCTGACGCACAAGGGCCCGACGTTCCTTTATGTCGAAGTAGAAAATCTGGAGGACACCATCGCAGCAGTGAAAGGGGCCGAGGTGGTGATGCCGGTGCGAACGACTTTCTATGGCTCGAAAGAAATCGGCGTGAAGGATCCCGGCGGACACATGGTTACCTTCGCTCAGATGGGAGTCGCGCCGCAGAAGTAATCTGCGCCGACTGCTTCGTTGCCGGCGGGGACGCCGGCGCTACTTTGGAGTGCGCTACTTGGCGGCGACTTCTTCCTTGGCGGCGTAGTGGGAATCCACGTATTCGTCGAGGATGTGAATGAACTCCTTCACGATGTGGTCGCCCTTCAGGGTGGTGAACAGGCGCCCGTCCACATAGACGGGCGCTTTGGGTTCTTCGAACGTACCCGGCAGCGAGATTCCGAGGCTTGCGTGCTTGGACTCGCCCGGGCCGTTGACCACGCATCCCATCACCGCAACTTTCATCTCTTCCACGCCCGTATAGCGGCCTTTCCACACGGGCATCTGCTCGCGCAGGTAGGACTGGATCTGCTCCGCCATTTCTTGGAAGAAGGTGCTGGTCGTGCGCCCGCACCCGGGACAAGCCGTGACTTGCGGAGTAAAGCTCCGAATACCCAGCGACTGCAGAATCTGCTGCGCCACCCGGACCTCTTCCGTGCGATCGCCGCCGGGTGCTGGGGTGAGCGAAACCCGAATGGTGTCGCCGATCCCTTCCTGCAGCAGCACCCCGAGCGCCGCGCTGGAGGCCACCACGCCTTTGGCTCCCATGCCGGCTTCGGTCAATCCCAGGTGAAGCGGATAGTTGCAGCGTGCGGCCAGGGCTCGGTAAACGTCGATCAAATCCTGCACTCCACTGACTTTGGCGCTGAGAATAATCTGGTCCGCGCGCAGGCCGTATTTCTCCGCCAGCTTGGCCGAGTTAAGTGCGCTCACCACCATGGCTTCCATGGTTACTTCGCGCGCGTCTTTTGGCTCGGCCTGGCGCGAGTTCTCGTCCATCATGCGGGTAAGCAACGCCTGGTCGAGCGATCCCCAGTTCACCCCGATGCGCACCGGTTTCTGGTTCTCGACCGCCACTTCGATCATGGTGCGGAAATTGTTGTCGTCCTTGCGGCCAATGCCGACGTTGCCGGGATTGATGCGGTACTTGGCCAGCGCTCGCGCGCACTCGGGATACTTCTTCAGCAGGATGTGCCCGTTGTAGTGGAAGTCGCCAATGATGGGTACGCGAATGCCTTGCTTGTCGAGCTGCTCGACGATGGGCGCCACAGCCGCTGCGGCCTCTTCGTTATTGACCGTCACCCGCACCAGTTCGGAGCCGGCGCGGGCCAGGGCAGCGGTCTGCTTGACGGTAGAGGCGATGTCGGCGGTATCGGTATTGGTCATGGACTGGACCACCACCGGCACATCGCTGCCCACCCGCACCCCGCCAATGGTCGCCGTGACCGTCTTTCTGCGCTGAATGTTTGCCATGGGAAGTACTAGTTTAGCATGGGAAAAGCGGCTCTCCGCTGTCGGCTATCAGCCCGTGAGGCGCGTGGCCAGGCCTTGTGTTTTCGTCCCTACTTTCGAGGGTGCCCCGCTCCTTGCGTTTTTTTGCAAGGGGCGGGTGCCGGCATTGGCTATGCGGCTGGCGTCCTGATTCGATATTTTTGCTGCGTCTGTTCTAACCGGCTAAGACCAGATCACGGCATCGGGGTGTACCGAGCCAAACCCGCTGCGGATGGCCACTGCCAGGGATGAAGTGCAAGTCTCCGGCGCCGTGGGTCGCTTCCGACCTTGAGGCCTGTGGGCGGATCGTAGAGCCACCAGGGAGGAAAGTTCTGTGACGCCGCACACACCCGCCCCTTGCAAAAAAACGCAAGGAGCGGGGCACCCTCGTTTTTATACAGATGGCTTACAATGGCGGCGCAGAGGCGGGCCACCCGCCGTGTCCTGGAACAATATTCAGTATGCCATTACGAACTGGAGCGCAATTAGAAGTGAAGCCTCCTTAATGGGGCAGGAGGCTAAGGCAGCTGCAAATGTCATTAGCGCTTGCTATTAACACTTTTCCGATGTCAGGAGGTGCAGATGAATCGGCCGATGGAATGGATAGATCGCCTCAAGCTGGTCGAAGGCCTGATGCTGTTTGGCACTGTGTGGTTCGGTGTAGAGTGGTTCGGCAGCCGCTTTGGTGGAACTCTAGGGATTGTGGTAGCCATTGCCAGCTTTGCTGTTTTGTACACGCCATACTGCTGGTGGCGCGGCAAAGGAATCTTCCGCAACCGAAGTTAATGCCGCAAACAACAGGAAGCTGACACCCGCACAGTGCAAGGCCGCACAGACTCTACTCGCCAGAGAACAGAAATATGGAACGACCATTGCGGCTCTAATGTCCGCCATCGGCTTCGGGGACGGAACAGTTCAGCCATTCAACAGTTCAAACACTCCGCCGATCGACACGCCCCGAGGACCGATCAAGGTCGACTGGTACACGGTTATACAGGCCTCCGGCCCGAGCTTAACGCCGTGGGGAAACACTGCAGCGTACGTAGGTGGCAAGCTGATCTGGACTGGATTACGACTGGCCACTGGCGCGCGCCGATAACGAACTATTTACCGTTTACCGATTGGGCTGAGGCAAATACGCTGGGTCAGACTCTGTCCCCATTCAGCACCTTCTCTGACATCTTCACACCACAATTCATGAAGGAGAACTGCCAATGATGCGAACCGATGCAACATTCTGTCGTGGGCTCGGTTTTCTAACCATCGGGTTCGCTGCAGTACTCCTACTGCTTTTTCTTTTGAACCTTCGTGCCCACTTGTATTACGGGGGTCCGAATTACTGGCCCCTCATTTTATTCTCTCTGTACGCTGTCGTCGTTGGTCTCGGGTTGATTCGCCTTCGCAAGTGGGCTGCTGTGCTCTTTGCGATTCCACTAGTGGGCGTCGGCTTGCTATGGACGGTTAACTCACTGATCAGGCACCAAATGCCCCTAGATTTGTTGAACGTTGCAGTCGGCCTGATCGTTTGCTTGCCAGCTTTGTTGCCATTTCGGTCCTGGCATCAGCTTAGGTGAAAAGACCGGCGGGTGGCCCGCCGGGTGCCCCACCCTTCGTTTGTTGAAGGGTGGGATTCCACGGCCCCGTCCCAGTTGGGATTTGGGACTGGACAATCCGCGACTGCGACAGCCGAACCGCAAACCTGATCTTAATTGTTCGGGAGAGAGCGGGGGAAACGACGTGCGCAACAGAAGGGAAAAAGGAAGGGGCACGGCTCTGGGCCGTGCCCTTGGACTTTCAGAAACCAGAAACGCTCTACGGCAGTCTCTGCGCCAGCCCCGGAATGGTCTTCACCATGTCGTTATAAATCACCATCACCGCGAACAGCACCAGGAAGACGAATGCGGCCTGGTAAATCCGTTCCTTGATGCGCAAGCTGATGTCCCGCCGCATGAAGCCCTCTATCACCAGCAGCAGGATCACGCCGCCATCCAGAATGGGGATGGGAAGCAGGTTGAAGATGCCCAGGTTCAGGCTGATGGCCGCGGTCAGTTCCATCAGCGGCGTCCAGCCCTTCTCGCTGGCGGCTTGTCCGGCGGCGCGGCCGATGCCGATGGGTCCCTCAATGGTGCGCGGCGAAACTTTTCCCTGCAGCAGCTTCTGCACCAGCTCCAGGATCATCAGCGACGTCTTCTTGTTGTCTTCGAGCGAGCGCTCAAAAGCCGCAGCCAGCGGCAGGCGGCCAGTTTTCATTTCCGTCGAAGTCTGGAACCCGATGCGATAGCGCTGTTCGTTGGCGTCTTCCGTCTTCGCCAGCACCGGCTGCACCCGGAAATGAAGCTCCCGTCCGTCGCGGACGATGGTGAAGTCCACCGGCTTATCCTTGGTGTCCTGCAGGCTTTCGATCATGGTATCGATCGAGGGCAACGGCTTCCCGTCCATGGCCACGATCCGGTCGCCTTCTTTAATGCCCGCTTTTGCGGCGGGCATGTCCGACTCCATGTCACCCACAATCACGGATTGCTCGGCGTACCAGCCCGCCGAACCTACCTCCGATGCGGTTACCGGCTTGGGTGTGATGGTCTTCTGGAAGCTCTCGGCGCCACGCTGGATGGTGATGTCCATGGGCTGGTTGGGACTGAGCATCACCTTGGGATAGACCTGGTCCCAGGTGGGATTCTCAATGTCGTCGATGCGGATAATGCGGTCCCCGGATTGCAACCCGGCTTGCGCGGCGGCGGAATCGTGCTTCACCCACGCGATCACCGCGGGCTTGTCGAGGAATGCCGGGTACTCGTAGTGCACCATGTACACCACTGCCAGCAAGCCAACAGCGAGCAAAATGTTCATGGACGGGCCGGCGATGGCAATGATGAAGCGATGCCAGCGTGGGTGCGACATGAATTCCGCGGGATCCCCGGTGCGCTCATCCATGGGATTCTCGCCGCTCATCTTCACGTAGCCGCCCAGCGGAATGGCCGCAATGCGGTAATCGGTGTCGCCGCGGCGGAAGCCCAGCAGCCGCTTGCCGAAACCGATGGAGAAAACCTCGACCCGAACGCCCAGCAATTTGGCTGCGGCGTAATGGCCGAACTCGTGGATCAGGATCATGAATCCCAGAACCACGCCGACTGCCAGCACTGCGGTAAAGAATCCCGACATAGTGTGTTCTGCTACTCCCCGCGCAATCCGGCGGAAACCGGCCGCGCTACTGCGGACTTCCCGCCCAACTTCTGTATCTGGTCACGAGCAGCTTGGCGCGCCCCAGCATCTGCTTCCAGCACCACTTTTATAGATTCCATTTTCCCGGCAGGCGTTGCAGAAAGAACCGCTTCAATCACCTGCGGAATCTCGTCGAAACCGATGCAACCATCCAGGAATGCAGCGACGGCTACTTCATCGGCGGCGTTTAAAGCCACTGGCTTTGCGCCACCCGCCCCGGCCGCTTCATAAGCCAGCCGCAGACAAGGAAATTTTTCCATATCCGGGGGACTGAATTCGAGGTGCCGTAAGTCCATGACCGGGAAGCGCATATCCGATGCCACCCGTTCTGGATACGTTAACGCGTACAAAATCGGCAACCTCATGTCTGTTACTGAAAACTGAGCAAGTATGCTGCCATCCACGAACTCCACCATGGAGTGAATGGTAGATTGCGGATGCACGATCACCTGCACCTGCTCCGGCGGCAAGTTGAACAAACGGCAGGCCTCAATCACCTCAAAGCCCTTGTTCATCAAAGTTGCCGAATCGATGGTGATGCGGCGTCCCATTTTCCACGTGGGATGGTTCAAAGCCTGTTCCACCGAAATGGAAGCAAATTGCGACTTTGGGGTGTTCCGAAAGGGTCCGCCGGAAGCCGTCAGCCAGATGCGCTGCACTTCCTCGATCCGTCCCCCGCGCATGCACTGGTGCACAGCGTTATGTTCACTGTCGATAGGCAGAAGCGGCTTGCCCTGGCGTCGCGCCTCGGCCGTGATCAACTCTCCGGCTGCGACCATGCACTCTTTGTTGGCCAAGCCGATGGTTTTACCCGCCCGCACCGCTTCGTAGGTGGCTTCCAGTCCGGCGACGCCGACAATGGCGCTGACCACGAAATCAGCTTCGGGATGCGTGGCCACGCGCACGTTTCCCGCCGGGCCGAAAATCACTTCCACCGTACTCGCATCCGTTGTTTTCAGGCGCGACCGCAGAATTTCGGCGTCGGCCTCGGTGGCCATGGAAATGATCCGCGGCTTCCAGCGCCGCGCCTGCTCGAAAGCAGCGTCGAGATTGCTGCCGGCAGCAAGAGAGATGACCTGGAACCGCTCCGGGTAGGACTCCACTACGCTGAGAGTGCTGCGGCCGATGGAACCGGTCGAGCCCAGGATGGCGATACGCTTCATGAGTACGGGAAGAAATTATTATCCACAGAACACTTGGGGGACCACAGAGGTATGCGTGACTCGCGGAACGTCTGAAGCTTCTCCGTGTCCTCTGTGATTATGTTCTTTTATTGCATCACGCGCCAAGCCGCATAGTACCACAGCACTGGAGCGGCAAAGAGCAGGGCATCGATACGGTCAAGCATGCCGCCATGGCCCGGCAGGATCGCTCCCGAATCCTTCACTCCGGCGCCGCGCTTGATCAGCGACTCCACCAGGTCGCCCAACTGGGCCGCGATGTTAATGGCCGCCGAGAGCAGAAGTGTCGGCCACAAAGGCGGCTTCTCCAAAGCAAAGAACCCGTCGCGCCGTTCGATCAGGTGCGCATTCAGAAGCCAGGTGCAGATGGGCAGCGCGTAGTTGTAGAGCAGCATGCCTACCACCAGGCTCGCAATTAGGGATGCCAGCGCACCCTCCCAGGTCTTCTTGGGACTGATTCTCGGCGACATCAGGTGACGGCCCAGTGAGCGGCCTACAAAGTAGGCGAAGACGTCTCCCGCCCACACCAGCAGCAGTAAGTACAAAAGTAGAAACGCTCCCGACCATTGCTGGCGCAACTGGACCAGGAATCCCAGCGGCAGCGCCACGTAACAGAACGCAAACACCGAAGCCGCTGCTGCCGGGAACGCCGTATGCAGATCAAGCGAGCGCATCCCGACCACCAGAAACACAAACGCAGCAATCGCCGCCGCAAATCCCACGGTGTAGACGAAGATGGCTGTCGACAGCACCGGCTTGTCCGCCGGGTTCACAGCCAGCAGCACGAAAAACAGCGCCACGAAAACGTAAGTCGGCCGGCGAAACGGGCGCACCCCGTAAGCCTCGGTGAGCTTCAGCAGTTCATGGATGGTCAGCAGCGCCACCACCGCCGTCACCACGGCCAGCACCGGCACAGGTGCGCGCAGCACCAGCAGCAGGACGATCGGGATCAGGACCACCGCGGTGGCGACTCGTTTGAGCAGGTGCAAGTGGCCTAGCTCCGCGCCTTGGAGGCGTGGTGGTGGTCGTGGTCGGCCAGCCCGCCGTAGCGGCGTTCGCGCTTCTGGTATTCGGCGATACCCTCCAGCAGGTGCACTCCTCGGAATTCCGGCCAAAGCGTGGGAGTGACGTAAATTTCCGCATACGCCAGCTGCCACAGCAGAAAGTTGCTCAGCCGCATTTCGCCGCTGGTACGGATCACCAGGTCGGGATCCGGCAGGTGGCGAGTGTAGAGATGGCGGGACACCGACTCTTCGTCGATCTCCATGTGGTCGAGCCCGCCGTTGCGGGCGGCGGCGTCGACGATGGAACGGAAAGCGTCCACAATTTCGCTGCGCGCGCTGTAGTTGAGCGCCAGCGTCAGCACCATGCCGGTGTTGGTCGAGGTAGCTTGCCGCGCCTCTTCCATCTTCTTCTGTACCACCGGGGGAAGCTCGTGCAACCGCCCGATGTACTCCAGGCGGATGTTGTTCTTGTTCAGCGTGGGAACTTCCTGCTTCAGGTAGCGGCACAGCAGGCCCATCAGGAAATCGACTTCGCTCTTGGGACGTTTTTTCCAGTTCTCCTCGGAGAAAGCGTAGAGCGTGAGCGAAGGAATCTTGACGCGGGCCGCGGTCTCGACGGTGGAGCGCACCGAGGCCACTCCAGCGCGGTGTCCGGCCACGCGCGGCAAATGCCGCCGCTTCGCCCAGCGGCCGTTGCCGTCCATGATGATCGCAATGTGTTTTGGGAGCCGGTTCGGATCCAGTCGCAGGTAAACTTCCGCCTCCTTGCGATCCAGCCCGGCAGGAATTGTCGCTTGCAAGCTAACCTCTGCTGATGGTTGAAGTTAACACAGGGAGGAAGGGGCGTGCAATGACTGGAAATGCACGTGTGGGCGCGGGCGACCCGCCCCGCGCCATGCGAATCGAATAGCTGAAGTTAGAAGGCTCTCTCTAGTCCTCCGAGAACTCTCTCAACACCACATTGACATCCAGCTTCTCCGTCCGCCGCAGCACGGTCAGTGGTGTGCCCACGCCCACCCGCGCATCCGTCAGCAACCGATGCAGATCATCCACACCCGCCACAGCCTTGCCATCCAAGCTGATAATCACGTCGCCTTCGCGCAGGCCCGCTTTCGCTGCAGGGCTGCCGTCAGTCACCGAGATAACCACCACGCCGCTCTCCCGCTGCAGATCGTAAAAGCGCACCAGCCGGCGGTGCAGCGGAACGGTCTGGGCCTCTACTCCGATGTAACTGCGCCGGATGCGGCCTTCACTCAGCAGTCGGCTGGCAACGAATTTCGCGGTATTGATGCCGATGGCAAAGCACAAACCCTGCGCGCCCAGGATGGTCGCCGTATTCACCCCCACGACCATGCCATCGGACGTTACCAGCGGCCCGCCGGAATTGCCGGGATTCAGCGCCGCGTCGGTCTGGATTACGTCTTCAATCAATCTCCCCGAATACGAGCGCAGCGATCGCCCCAACGCACTCACCACTCCGGCAGTCACCGTGTACTGAAAACCGTAGGGATTGCCAATGGCGATCGCCAGCTGGCCCACACGCAGCTTCTGCGAATCGCCCAGCGGCGCGGCCACCAGGCTGGCGACATCGTTGCTGGGTACACCCAGGCGGATCACGGCCAGGTCGGTGGCGGGATCATCGCCAACCGTGTGGGCAGGGAAGCGGCGCCCGTCGGCGAGCGAAACCTCGATGCGCTTTGCCCCGTGAACCACGTGGCTGTTAGTGAGCGCCAGCCCGTCGGGAGTAAAGATGAAGCCCGAGCCGCCGCCCTGGCGTTCCGTCGGCTGTCCAGAACGGCTGCGGCCTGCCTGCGCGACGTCAATCTTGATTACCGATGGACTGATCTTTTCAGCCGCCTCAACTACCGCGCGCGAGTACGCATCCAGCAACGCTGAGTCGTCGAGCGCGCCGGCTGCGCCGGGTTGAACCACACCTGAGGAATAATCCGCGAGGGGATGGAAATTCTCCTGTGTCATGGCAGGTAGATGACGGTAGGGACGGTGGGGATTCAGGCCTTGGGACGCAACCGGGTGGCCTCGCTGGGAAGAATGCAGGCGTTGCTGGCATCCGCCAGCTCTCGATCCAGCACAGGCGCCAAGGCCGCCAGTTCCTGCGCGCTCATGACCCGCTGCATGCCCTCGAACAGCTGCCGTTCCTCTTTTCGGATGTGTGCGGAGAGCGTTTCCCCGAAATTCTTCAAAGCGGCCGCATCCAGACTACGCGCCGCGGCACCGGCAAAAAACTCCCTCAGCTTCGCATGCTCCACCCGCAGTTCCTCTATCAGCGACCGCAACTCGGCAAAGCGCTCCGCCACCGGAAACAACTCCTTCTCTTCGGCCGCAAAGTGGATTGAGATTTCCTGTTCGAAGATCTGCTGAATCTCCGCCTGCCACGCCTCCAGATCACCCGCCTTGATCGGCATGGCACGATCCAGGCGCACGCACAGCGCCAGCGCGTGCTGGTGCTGGCGGGAAAGAGGGATTAGGCTTTGGTCGCGGAGCATGACGCTATTATCCTCCAGACCTCCCCGCCTTTACTAAATCCTCCGCACCGTTGAGAATAGTTGGTCGGCCTGCAGCGCGCGCTTTCGGCGGTGTGAACCGGCTCGCGCTGATCGGGTCAAAGGAGCATTCATGGCAGCTACTGGAGAACTCATCCGCTTAATCAACTACGTGGACGACATCAACACTACCCTGCGCCGCATCAGCGCCGCCATCCCGATGATGGAAGCCGACGAGCGCAAGCGCCTGGCCGAGAACATGCGTGTGGCCAGCAACAATTTCGCGGCCGTGATGGCACACCTGGAAAAGGGGGGGCAGTAGTGGCTGAGGTCAAGACCATCGCGGTGATCGGCGCCGGCACTATGGGCCGGGGCATCGCGCATGTGGCCGCCCTGGGCGGCTACCGCACTGTTCTCGAAGATCTTCTGCCCAACGCCCTGCGCAAGGCGGAGAGCGAGATTCGCGCTAACCTGGACCAAGCTGTCGAGTTGGGCAAAGTCTCCTCCGCTGAAGCGAACGCCGCCTTCTCCCGCCTGGTGTACGCCGGCAGCGTTGAAGAAGCCGCCCGCGAAGCCGACCTGGTCATCGAAGCCGTCCCGGAAGAGATGGAATCGAAGATCGAAATCTTCACCCTGCTGGACAAAATCTGCCGTCCCGACACCATTCTCGCTTCGAACACTTCTTCGCTCAGCGTCACCGAGATTGCCAGCGTCACCTACCGCGCCAAGAAATGCATAGGCATGCACTTCTTCAACCCGGTACACAAAATGAAGCTGCTGGAGGTTGTCCGTGCGCTCGAGACGGACGACGACACCCTGGCCACGGTCGCCGAAGTCGGTAAACGTATGGGCAAGGACGTGGTCGTGATCCGGGAATCCCCGGGCTTCATCACCAGCCGCATCAACGCCATGATCGGCAACGAAGCCTTTTACATGCTGCAGGAAGGAATTGCGTCAGCAGAAGATATCGACAAAGCCTTAAAGCTGGGCTTGAACCATCCCATGGGCCCGTTTGAACTGGTCGACCTGGTCGGGCTCGACACCCGGCTGCACATTCTCGAGTACCTGCAGAAAACCCTGGGAGAGAAATACCGGCCAGCGCCACTCTTAGTGCAGTACGTCAAAGCCGGACGCCTGGGCCGCAAGGCCGGCCGGGGAGTGTACGAATACCCAGAGTCGAAATCTGCCGACCAAGCCCCACTAAGTAGTACGAACTGAATTCAGTTCCTGTCGAAAGCAACGACCTCAGTGGAAAGTCCCGTCTCCATTTCCGTGGAAGACGAAGACTTGGCTGCTGTTGGGAAGGGTCCCTACGACATCTAGTTTTCCATCTCCATCCAAGTCGGTCGCTATCAAAGTCGGACCATAAGAGGGAATAGCGAAGGCCCCACCTTTCGAAAACGTTCCATCACCCTTTCCGGCAAAAAACGTAACACTGAAGTTCAGGCCGTGGGCTGTTTCGATCAGGAGGTCCGGTGTAGCACCACTGTCGAATGTTCCCACCGTGAATGCCTCGACAAAGTCCTTGGAGGAGATTGTCAAAGGTCTGCCAAAGGCTCCATTGCCTCGGCTGAGGAAAGTCTCAATCGAAATTGCACCCATGGTCACAACATCGAGTATTCCGTCCCCGTTTATGTCTGCTGCCGCGGGCGATTTCAGTATCGCCCCCTTGTCGAATTGGAGTGGCACTTGAAAACTGCCGTCGCCGTTACCCAGCAACGTCAGTAACCCATAGGGTGCAATTTGGTTCGAGGTATTGACGCCCAACAAGTCGAGTTTTCCGTCTTTGTTGATGTCAACAGCTAGGATCTCACCAACCTTTTCCACATTGCAGGATCCCAGGTGAAAGGTGCCGTCGCCGTTTCCGAGGAGGATGGCGAGTTTGCGAGGGCCAAGATTGCCGATAGCCAGATCCGCGTTGCCGTCACCGTTGAAGTCTCCTGTCGTGATTCCTGCAGGATCAATGCCGCAGTTACTCTGCAACGTGATCGGTGGCTGAAAGGTGCCATCCCCATTGCCAAGCAATGTGTCAACCGTGCCACCAGTGGCGGCGTTCTCCGTAACCACATCCAGGTTGCCGTCGTGATTGAAGTCCGCGACGGCAAGGAAAAAGCCGTTGTCCGTTGGATAATCCACGTGCGGGAGCAGGGTTCCGTCTCCGCGGTTAAGCAACACGCTAATGAATCCGGTACCTGCCGTGACCACGTCCGGCTTGCCGTCGTGATTCAGGTCTGCCACTACCATCTTGTTGGGTCCTCCAGCAGCGG
Source organism: Terriglobia bacterium (assembly GCA_020073665.1). Lineage (GTDB taxonomy): Bacteria > Acidobacteriota > Terriglobia > Terriglobales > Acidobacteriaceae > JAIQEU01. The sequence goes on along the minus strand of JAIQEU010000020.1, from coordinate 67,279 downwards.
GGTAGAAGGTGGCGCCGACGGCGACGATCCGCGAAGCAGGGAAGAGCAAGCTGAGGAACAGGACGCGCAAAAAGGTGCGTAACCTAGGCATAGTCGGTTTTCCTCACTGCGAAGCGAGCTTAGGCACAGGGGAGGGGTAATCAAAAACGATGAGTACGTTATCACGAAACCGGGAGAAGATAAGTGTTTTGTTCCTGCCTGCCAAGTGGCACATAATAATTGACAAAATGGCAGCCATGCATTAAGCTCAAGTTATGGCTGAGACCCAAATTCGCACCCTCCATGCCGAGGCCCAGCCGCCGCGCCACCGTATTCGTTTCAAGGCCCGCGGCGCCAGCCTCGGTCTGGACGCAGCCAGCTCCGCCGAACTCATCCGCAAGTTGGAGCGAGGCTTCGCCTTCGATGCCTTGCAGAGCCTGGCCTCGCAGAGCGGCATCGCGGTGTCCCGGCTGGCCGCCATTCTTGCCATCCCCGAACGTACGCTGGCCCGGCGCAAGACCTCCGGCCGGCTGACGCTGGACGAGTCAGAACGCCTGTTGCGGATCGCGAATGTCTTCGAAAAGGCCGTTGAACTGTACGAAGGAGATGTGGCCGCGGCGGTCAACTGGCTGACCATGCCCAAGAAGGCGCTCGACAATCACATTCCTCTGGATTACTCGCGCACCGAGTTGGGCGCGCGCGAGGTCGAGAACCTGATTGGACGCCTGGAGCACGGAGTCTTTTCGTGATCCTGACCGCTTGGCGCATCACCAAGCGCAAGCACGCCAGGACTGCATTCTCCGGAGAAGGTGCGCGCCAGTTCGGCGGACGCTGGAACCATCCCGGCGTCCCCATGGTTTACGCGGCTGAGACTCGGTCGCTGGCCGCGCTTGAAATTCTGGTACACCTCGGTTCAGCCGAGTTGCTGGAGAAGTATGTGCTGTTCGAGGTGGGAATCGATGAGGCGTTGGTCACGCACGTAGACGCGGACAAACTCCCCAAGAATTGGAGAGCCGATCCGCCGCCTGAGAAACTTCGTGCACTGGGCGATGAATGGGTTCTGTCCGCCAGTTCAGTCGTCTTACAAGTTCCCAGTGCCTTGATCGCGGGTGAGAACAATTTCCTCCTAAATCCGCGTCACCCGGATTTTGGGCAGCTGCGCCTGAGCAAGGCCATGTCTCTCGATTTCGACCCACGACCGGCAGGGCAGTAAGCTTGTGTGGCGGCGGGCCTTTGACCCGCCTGGACGGGTCAAAGACCCGTCCCCACGCAAGCACACCTTTACTTGTTAATGTCGTCCTTGTTCTCCAGCCGTTTGGCCAAGCCCTGCAACCCACCCTTGGCTCCGTCTGGCGCGCTGGCGATTGCCACGGTCATTTCTTTGCTCGCGTTAGGGAAGTCTCCCTGTGCCGAGTACATGCGCGACAGGCCTACGTGTACGACCCAGCTATCAGGATTCTTGCGCGCGTTTTCCCGGAACAACTTATAGGCTTCTTCCGACTTGCCATCCCGCTGCAATTGGCGCGCGTAGGTATGCACCTGGATGACGTTGGCGATCCCGAGCGCTTTGTTGCGAGCGGTCGTCGCTTCATCTTTCTTGCCCATCGCGTCGAGGATTCGTGACTTCGTCAGTAAATCATCGAAACGTTCTTCATTTTGGATCGCCTGGTCAGCGTAGTTAAGCGCCTGTTTGAGGTCGCCCTTGCTCTCTAGCAAATAGGTGGCTGCATCGTCGTAGCCCATCCAGGTGAAGCCGCCGGTGTTGCGCAACTCGTTCTTGATGCTCTGCGTCACGATCTCGTTGACGTTCACTCCTACGTGAAACGCCACTGCGATCTTTTCCCAGCGCAGAGTGACCTGCGCGGAATCCGGTTTCATATCGTCGAAGTCGTAGGCGAGCGCTTCGTGGAACTCGCCTGGCTGAGGTTTGACCGTCAAGCGCAACGCGTCTTCCTTCTGGTCATAGCTGAAGCTGCCCCACGAGGTGTAGTTATTGGAAAAAATGATCGTCCACTCGCTTTCGCCGGGAATCATGTGCAGGCCATAGGTGCCCCTGGCCAGCGGTTTGCCCTCAATCGTGACTGGATCGGTGAATGAAATCGTGGTGTTCTGGTCGGCACCGGCGCGCCAAACTTGTCCATACGGCACCAACCCGCCGAACACTTTGCGCCCGTTTACCAGCGGTCGGTGATAGTTGATAGTGATATCGGTGATGCCAATCCGCTGGGTGAGTACCGAGTGCTGGCTGATTTCCGGCAGAGTAAGCACAATCGATTGGTTGCCGTTCTGAAACTGTGCTGAGGAGGGAAGGGCGATCAATAGTAAACCGGCAATTACGAACAACGATGCAAAGTGTCTCGACACGGTAAGCCTCTCTTCAAAATGTCTTTTTTGGGACAGAAATTGGTCCGAATCTGAAAACAAACGCTTAGACGACATCTATCTGGCAAAGTTAGCGGTCGAACGCTCGGCTCTCCAAGCCCCAATTCCCTGAGTTTGGACCTCTGAAACCAGCAAGATAACCTTTTGCCCCTCAACTCGGTCTAACCACCAAGGGCTAAGTTCGCGGGAACCGGGGGTCCTCTCTGTACGTATCTAAAGCCAGATGAGGCGGGAGACCGCCCGTCGGTAGCCCAAGATTTCAACCGCCGCTCGAACGAGAACATCATGCGCGCTCTAGTCGATATCGTCAGCCAATCATTGGCCACCCTGTGGGCGCACAAGTTGCGCTCGTTCCTGACCATGTTCGGCATCGCCTGGGGTGTGGGCTCGTTGCTATTGCTGGTTGGCTTGGGAGAAGGCTTCCGGAGCGGGCAGCAAAGGAACCTGGCCCAACTCGGACAGGACATCATGTTTACCTTCACCGGGCGGATTCCCGCGGTGGAAGGCAGCCTGGAGTCGGGGCGGCGCTACAATTTCACTTACGACGACTACCTGGCGATCCGCAGCGAAGCCAAGTTTCTGCGCGCCGTTTCCCCGGTCATCAATCGCGAAGACATCCGCGCGGTCAGCGACTACGGCAGCACCAACGGACAGGTTTTCGGTGTAGCTCCAGAATACAACCAGATTCGCAACGTCCCCATCAGCCCAGGCCGCTGGTTCAACAATGAGGACAACTCCGAGCACCGGCGCGTTGCCATTGTGGGTTGGGAACTGCTCAAGAAGATGTTTCCCGGACGTCCCGCTGTGGGCAGCACGATTCTGCTGAATGGCATTCGTTTCGATGTCATCGGAGTGGTCGAGAAGATTGGCAAGGAAGGGAACAACGGCACCAACATGCGCATCTTCGTGCCGGTAGAGACCATGCGCATGCTGTTTCCGATGAAAACGGAAAACAGCGAGAACGCAATTTCGTTTCTCAACTACCGGCCTCTGACCAAAGAGCAGCACCTGGAAGCGAAAAACGAAGTACATACCATCCTGGCCCGCCGCCACGGTTTCGATCCCAAGGTGGAAGACGCCTTTGAAGACTGGGACACCATCGAAGGTTCCATGCGGGTGGGCAGGATTTTCGATGCCATGGATTGGTTCCTCGGAGTCGTAGGCCTGGTCACGCTGGCTTTGGGCGCCATCGGCATCATCAACATCATGCTGGTTTCCGTCAGCGAGCGCACCAAGGAGATCGGGCTGCGCAAAGCGCTGGGCGCGACCCACCGCAATATTCTTACCCAGTTCTTTGTGGAAGGCGCGTTCCTGACCGCATTCAGCGGCGGAATCGGACTGGCCATTTCGGTGGCGTTTGTGACCCTGCTGGCCCAACTGCCTTCGCCCGAGGGGTTCGACACCCCGCGCATCGTGCCCTCGTCGGCCCTGGCTGCAATTCTGTCGCTCACCGTGGCTGGCGTGGTTGCTGGTTTATATCCCGCCCGCAAGGCGGCCGTGCTTCCCCCGGTGGAAGCCATGAGGCAGGAATAGAAACATGATCGGCGAACTGGGAAAGCAAGCCTACAACGCGCTACGCCACAACCGGCGACGCTCCCTGCTCACCATGCTGGGCATGGCTTGGGGCATCGCGACGGTCGTGCTGCTTCTGGCCTACGGCACCGGCTTTCAGCGCGGGCTGATGGTTGCCTTCCGTACCTTCGGCGGCAACCTGGTCGCCATCTTCCCTGGGCGCACTTCGCTGCAGGCGGGAGGAAGCAAGGCCGGCACAGAAATCAAGCTGAGCCAGCCAGACTTGGACTACCTGCGCGCCGAAGTGCCCATGATCAAGCTGATGTCTCCGGAGGCAAACAAGCAGAGCCTGCTGGCCTACGGCACGCGCTCCGCCAACTACAGCGTTCACGGGGTCTACTCCAGCTACCAGCATATTCGCAACGTCGAGCTGGACGAGGGCAGTTTCTTCAGCGACCAGGAAGACTTCACCCACACCCGAGTGGCGGTACTCGGGCATGATGTCAAGAAGAAGCTCTTCTCCGGACAGAACGCGATTGGCGAGACGGTGCGCATTGACGGCATCTCGTACCAGGTCGTCGGCGTAATGAAGCGCATGATCCAGGATGGCGACGACAACATGAACGGCAACATTTACATCCCGTTCAGCGCCATGAGCGATCTCAAGAATACGTACTACCTGGATGGCATCAGCTTCGATTACGAAGGCGAGCACGAAAAAGTGGTGAAGATGGTGCGCCAATCAATGGCCTACCATCACAGCTTCGATCCCAAGGACGATCGCGCCATTTTCGTTTTTGATGCGGTGAAAGACCTGGCGGACCTGACCGTGATTACGGTCGGGATCAAGGTCTTGCTGGGCTTTATTGGGCTGCTCACCCTGGGCATCGGTGGCGTCGGCCTGATGAACATCATGTTGGTATCGGTGACCCAACGCACCCGCGAAATCGGCGTAGAAAAAGCCTTGGGCGCACGCAAGGCGCAGATCCTCTTTCAGTTCCTGGCTGAAGCCCTGGTAATCACGTTTATCGGCGGTCTGGCTGGGGTGGCACTGGCCTATCTGGTCTCTTGGTCGGTAGGCTCGCTGCCGCTGTGGAGCGCATTCATCGAAGACGCCGGCGAAGGCGACATTCACCTGATCATCGATTCCGGCACCCTGATCGCATCCACCGCGATCTTGAGCTTTGTCGGAATCGTGAGCGGCATGCTGCCTGCCATCAAGGCGGCCCGGCTCGATCCCATTGAGGCGTTGCGATATGAGTAGTTTCTAGTTTCTAGTCGAGCTAGAGAGAACTTTAGCCGCGGAGCGGCGCAAGAATGAAGCCCGCGGCGCCAGCCATGGGGTGGGCGTAGAAGATGAGGTCCAGCCCCCAACAGGCGAGAGAAACTGCCTTAATCCTCAGATGCCAATGTTCGTCGTAGACAATCCCATTTTTCAGCGCCGATAATAGAAACAGATCGTGGGGTGAAATCATGTCTGCTCTCGCTGAAAAAACCTGCATCCCCTGCCGCGGCGGCGTGCCTGCGCTGAAAGGCAAAGACCTGAAAACTCTGCACAAAGAGGTTCCGCAGTGGAGCGTGGTCAACGAGCATCACCTGACCCGCACCTTCACATTCCCGGACTTTCGCAAAGCACTCGACTTCGTCAATCGGATGGGAGAGGTGGCTGAGCAACAGGGTCATCACCCCGACATCCTGCTGGCATGGGGCAAGGCCGAAGTGACCTTATGGACCCACAAGATTGACGGACTCACCGAGAGTGACTTCATTATGGCGGCTAAGATCGACGGGCTGTACACGAGCTAGTTTCATCTCACAGCAAGGCGACATTGGCACCACACTGCTCACCCTTTAGGACCAGTCCACGGAATAGACGGAGAATATTCGATAGGGGCCAGGTTCGCACTGACGAAATGCCCCACCTTTGACGTTCGATTCGGCCTCATCAAAAGAAGAAAACAAGCAGTGGTCATTCGTGCGAATATCTTTGGCCAGAGAGTTGCACGACAGAGGTGAGCATTCTGGCAACGCTCCAGCATAAAAAGTAACGACATCGAAACCCTCAAGCTGCTGGTGTGAAGGCGGGACTACATTGGTTGGAAATGACGGCTCGGGTGCGTAAGATTGCCATTTGTTGCCGTCGAATTCCATTTCGTACACTTCGTAATAAAATAGCGACGTCCCATCAAGCTGAATTGAGGTTTCCTCGGCGATGCTCTTTATGATTTCCGGCGAGTCAAAGAACCAATAGCCGTTGTGCTTCCAGTAGTCAATATAGTCAGCGAAAGTTTCGGAAACACAACTGCTAACGGAATATATGTCAACCACGTGGGCCGCTTGGAGCCAGTCAGGCTTCTTGTATACCCGCTTTGCCATGTAGCCGGCTGGAATCATGTCGGTCTTAATCTAACTCCGCGCTCGCTTCTGCTCCGGGCACGTTCCAGAACCGCATCGCTCCGGCCCAAAGTGCTGCCGGAATCACCATGAGGAGCCCCGTCGCGACCGCCACGACTCTGGCGGAAGCGCCCCAGTCCAGAAACACTCCGCACAGATACGCGCCGATCGCGATGGTCAGCATGGCGAAACCGAGGTCGGCGGAGAACACGCGTCCGCGAAAGCGATCGTCGGTGTTGAGTTGCAGCAGGCTGGTAGAAAAGACCCAGACTGTCGAACCTCCAATGTGTGCCAGCACCACCGAGGCGCATGCGACCCAGATGTTGCCCGCGCCGCCCAGCGCGGCGTAGCCGACACCCACAATCAGATAACCCAGCAAGATGCCGAGCCGCAGCCGGCTGTCGTTGTGTCCGGCCCAAGGCGCGCTAAACAGGGGGCCGAGCAGCGCGCCCACACCCCGCGCTCCCATCAATAAGCTCATCCCCAGCATGGCGCCTCGTTGCGGGTCCACACCGTGCAACTGCACGGGAAAGTATTTTTGTCCCATCACGGTGAATAGCACCCAGCTCACGCCCACCATCAAATTTCCAGCTTTCACAAAGACAGTCGCCAGCAAGCGGCGATCGCCAACCACGTAACGCACGCCTTCCAGCATCGGCGAATAGTCGAACAGGTCTTTGACCCGCAGCGGCGGTGAGGACTCGGCATGAGGCTCCTCAAAACGCATGCCACGAATCAGGAATGCCGATGCCAGAAACGACAGCGCGTTCAGCACGAACACCGCATCGCGACCGAGCAGCGCCGCCACTATGCCGCCCAGAGTCGCACCCATCACCAGATTCAGCGACCAGGTCGTGGAGGAAAGAGTGTTGGCGAGGACTACATCTTCGCGAGACGTGATGTTGGGAATCACGGAATTCCGCGCCGGCTCGAAAAACGCTGCCATGATGGTTTCCAGCAGCAGCAACGGATAGATCAGCCAGACCAGCGAGCGGGACCGAACCAGCAGCATGGCCAGCACAATCACGACTCGCGCAAGGTCGGCCGCGATCATCACGTGCTTGCGGCGGATGCGGTCGTTGACCACGCCTGCCGTGGGCCCAACGAACGTTTGCGGCAGCACTTGCAGGATCAGCGCCAGGGCCACCGAACTGGCGCGCCCGGTCAACTGCAGCAGTAGGCTGTAAATCGAGAGGGTATAGAACCAGTCCCCGATCTCGCTGACAATCTGCGCCATCCATAGACGGCGGAAGTTGCGGTTCTGGCGCACCAGGCGCACGTAACCAGCGAACGAAATCGCGGTGCGTTCGAGTTCGGGCTGCGGTTCCATAGCAAATCGCACGCCTGCAATATCAAGTGCACTGGTCTGGCGAAGACAAGAGTTTTCCACTGCAGCGCCGGACCAGTCCGCCAAAGGAAAAAGAATTCACACTGACAAATTCTGTCAATTCGCCGCCCACGGGCGTACTCTCCAGTTCTGCAAGAGTTTACATGCCTACATCCCGCGGCGAGAAGACGGACCTTTGGCCTCTGGCGTGCTCCCCGGATAGGCAGGAGGATCGTGTCGATGTCTTTGCGGGCCCTGAAATACCTGGTTTTATCTTTCCCTCTAACCCTACTGCTTTGCGGATCGGCATTGGCCAATACCTGCAACAGCTTTGTGACGTACAACTGCGCCCATGCTACGCCGAACATTGTCCACGTGGGCGGCGGTGTAGCGAGTGGTCAATCCGTTGGCGTTCTTCTCACCGGAAATACGTTTACGCTGTCCACGGCCAATGGATCGGCGGGTTCTGACCTGATCGTAATCGCGGCCTTTGCCAACTCCGCGCCCATGGGCTCGCTCAACGGCATCCAGTTCACCAGCCTGAGCAGCTTTCCTGAGGGAGCGGCAACGAATGCGATCACCAGCAGCTTGCAAGGGCTGGGCTTCTGTGGCAGCACTTGCAACTTGTCGTTCGGTTATGTGGACCTGCACAGCGCATTGTCGGCCAACGGTAGCGTTACGGTGACCGCCAACGGCGTTCCCACGGGCGCTGTGTTCTACGGTCTGGTTCTGGATAGCCGCGGGCAGATTGTGTACATCACGCCTAACTCGGAAGCTGCCATCCTCGGACGCCAGACGCAGGTAGTGCCTGAACCCGGAACCTTGACCATGATGGGCAGTGGACTGATTGGTTTGTCAGGCCTGATTCGGCGACGTTTCCGCAAGGGCTAGCCGGTTCCTCGTCTCTCTTGGTTCTCCTCTTGGGCCCTGGAGCGCGTCTCCAGGGCCTTTTGCTTTTGGCACGAGACCCACCGGCGCAGCTGCTCGAAATGGAGCGGGGATACCGCCGGTGTGAAAAATAGTTCCCACAACAAATTTTGTCACCCTGATTCTGTGTTCTGGAAACCCTTGCGGAAGGGGTACTTACATTGCCCTCCTCAAGCGCCGACTAAACTGGTTGTGGACTCGAACTTGCTCTACCTAGGGGCAACGGAGGAAGCCTCGGGATGATTTCCAGTACGAAGCACGCCGTCGGTTTAGCATTCTTTATCGCCTTGTTGTTTGTCGCGGTCATGAACCGGGACATCGTGCCGGAACAGGGCACCCTGCTGCTGCTGGGAACCAGCCTGGTCGGCATGGCAACCCTGGTGCGGCGCAACCTGTCGAACCCTGCGGATTCCGCCAAAGAGTAACCTCGTCTCTCTCTCTCTCTCTCTCTCTTCTCACACCCCGGAGCAAGGCTCCGGGTTTTTTTTTGTTGTGCGGCCAGGTCGTTCGTCGTTGGCCGAAAAGCAGGAACTGGCGAAAGGTCTTGCCAACGACCAATCACCAACGACCAACGACTATAATCTGTTCATGCTCGAGGAACACGAGTTTCGCAAGCGTGCCGACAGCGCATTGGATTCCCTGAAACAAAGCTTGATCACCGCGGAAGAGTCGGCGGACATGGAAGTGGAAGACCAGGCTGGGGCGCTGCACATTTCGTTTGACGATGGCAGCCGGTTTGTCATTTCGCCCAACGCGCCGGTGCAGCAAATATGGATTTCGGCGCTTTCCACCAGCTTCAAGCTGGACTGGTCAGAAGCGCAGCGGGATTTCGTCCTGCAGAAAACCGGCGAGAAGTTGAAGGCGCTGGTGGCGCGGGTAATCAATCAGCAGCTTGGGGAAGAGGTAGTCACGTTGGTCTAGGCAAGTACCGAGTACCCAGTACCGGGACTGAGCCTTGACCACTGAACTCTGCGCCTTTTCCTGGCGCTGGAGGCAGGGCTTCAGCCGTGCCCTTCCCAAACCTCTTTGAGATTTTTTCTCGGTACTAGGTACTCGGTACTAGGTACTGAGTTTCTGTTTCAAAGCGGCGGCAATTTGCTTGCCGTGGAAGCGCCCGTTCTCGATGAAGATTTCGTTGGTCCGCGATCCTGCCAAGATCACCCCCGCCACATAAATACCAGGCACATTGCTCTCCAGCGTCTCCGGATCGCACACTGGACGACATTGATCGGAGATGAGTTCAATACCCAGCGAGCGCAGGAAATCGAAATCGGGGTGATAACCGATCAAGGCAAAAACGAAATCGTTCTTCAGCCGTACCATGCCGTCGGGAGCTTTCACCAGCACGTAGTCGTTTCCAATCTCCTGCACGGTACTGCGGAAATAAGCCCCGATTTCACCCCCCTTGATGCGGTTGTCGATGTCGGGCCGCACCCAGTACTTGATGTGATCATGGAGGCGCGCGTCGCGGTGCACCAGGGTGACGCGGGCCCCGTGCCGCCACAGATCGAGGGCGGCCTCGGCTGCCGAGTTCTTGCCTCCGACAATCACCACGTCGCTGTCGTAAAACGGATGCGGCTCGCGGTAGTAATGGAAAACTTTGGGTAAGTCCTCTCCGGGAACACCCAGTTGATTGGCCAGGTCGTAATACCCGGTGGACACGATTACCTTGCGGGTACGGTAGTCATGAATGCCGCCGGAGCGGTCGGTCGCGGTGACGCGGAAAGTACCGTCCTCGCCGGTTACCGTCTTCACCCACTGGTATTGGCAAATGTGCAAGCGGTAGTGTTCGGCCACGCGGCGGTAATACTCGAGCGCTTCCTGGCGGGTGGGCTTCTGATGGGCGGTGTTGAAAGGGATGTCGCCGATCTCGAGCAGCTCGGGCGTGGTGAAAAAAACCATGTTGGCCGGATAGTTGAACACCGAATTCACCACGCAGCCCTTGTCGATGACCAGAACTTTGAATCCGGCCTTTTGCGCCTCGATGGCGCAGGCCAGCCCGGTGGGCCCGGCGCCAATCACGAGCACATCACTCCAGCTGTCAGGACGGGAATGCGCCTGGGTACGCGGCAGGGTATCGGGGGTTTGCTGGGTAGCCAAGAAAGGATGCCTCTATTATGAGAAACGTGTCTTCCCGAAACACCCGATTTTAGCACGTGGCGCGACAGCTTCTTATCCCTTGCGCCCGGGCCTTTCCCGCGCCAGACAAGCAAACGTCCCGTTCCGGGACGCAACCAATGCAGCCTCAGCTGTCTACCCGTCCCCGCTTCGGTTGGAGTTTTGGTTATCACTTCTGGCAAGCCGACGCTTGGTTTCGCGTCGCTTAGTCAACGATGAAGAGCTTGGCTCCGGTCCGAGTCGAACTGCGATGGGGCTCGCCGTCGCCCACGTGGTAGCTCAGTCCTGGCCTGAGCGCAAAACGACGCCCATCGGACAATCGGGTTTCGAGTTCACCTTCCAGGCAGAGAACCACGTGTCCCTTTGAACACCAGTGGTCCGCTTCATAGCCCGGTGAGTACTCGACCATGCGGACACGGATGTCGCCAAACGTGTGAGTCCGCCAAAGCGCGAAGCCGGTTTCTCCGGGATGTTCGGACGGGGCGATCTGGCTCCAATCGGTGGTCGACAGCGGGAACTGGGCGATCTTCATGCGGCGAGTATAGTCGATGGCTGTTTTCCGCTACTCACTGTCGGCGCTACTTTATCCGCGCTATACTTTTCCGTTGTTTCATCTCTACGCACTTATTAGGAAGAGGCCCTATGGCCGGCATGCGCATGGAATCCGACAGCATGGGACAAATCGAGGTCCCATCCGACGTCTACTGGGGCGCGCAGACGCAGCGCTCACTCCTGCATTTCAACATTGGCCGCGATACCATGCCGCCGGAGCTGATCCGCGCCTTTGGCATCCTGAAGAAAGCCTGCGCCCTGGTGAACCAGGACCTGGGCAAGCTGCCCGCCGACAAGGCCAAGCTCATCGCCCAGGCCGCCGACGAAGTCATCGCCGGCAAGCTCGACTCGCAGTTTCCGCTGCGCATCTGGCAGACCGGCAGCGGTACTCAGACCAACATGAACGTCAACGAGGTCATCTCCAACCGCGCCATTCAGATGGCAGGCGGCGAGATGGGATCGAAGAAGCCGATCCATCCCAACGACCACGTGAACATGTCGCAGTCGTCGAACGACACCTTCCCGGCAGCCATGCACATTGCGGCCGCGGAGCGGGTGAAGAACTCGCTGATTCCGGCGATCACAAGCGTCCGTGATGCCATCGCAGCTAAAGCCAAGCAATTCGCCGACGTGGTGAAGATCGGCCGCACCCACTTGCAGGACGCGGTGCCTCTGACCATCGGGCAGGAGTTCGGCGGCTGGGCCAGCCTGCTGGATCGCGACCTCAAGCGCCTGGAGCAGGTGCTCGATGGCCTCTATGACTTGGCCATCGGCGGAACCGCGGTGGGCACTGGGCTGAACACGCATCCGGAATTCGCCGAGCGCGCCGCCAAGAAGATTGCAGAACTCACCGGGCTGCCGTTCCGCTCGCATCCCAACAAGTTCGCCGCGCTGTCGGCGCACGACGAGATCGTCTTTGCGCAAGGTGCGATGGAAACCCTGGCCGCCTCGCTGATGAAGATCTCGAACGACATCCGCTGGCTGGCTTCCGGCCCGCGCTGCGGCCTGGGAGAACTGTCGATCCCCGAGAACGAGCCGGGTTCGTCAATCATGCCGGGCAAAGTGAACCCCACGCAGTGCGAGGCCATGACCATGGTCTGCGTCCAGGTCCATGGCGCTACCGCCGCGGTGGGATTCGCGGGCTCCCAGGGTAACTTCGAACTCAACGTCTTCAAGCCGGTCATGATTTACAACTTCCTGCACTCGGTGACGCTGATCTCCGACGCCTGCCACGGCTACGTCGATTACATGCTTAAGGGAATCGAAGTTGATAGAGCCAAAGTGGACTGGTACGTGAAGAACTCCCTGATGCTGGTAACGGCCCTAGCCCCAAAGGTGGGATACGACAAGGCCGCGCAGATCGCCCACACCGCACACGTCGAACACAGCAACCTGCGCGAAGCGGCGCTGAAGCTGGGGTATCTCACGGGCGAAGAGTTCGATCAGTTGATGAAGCCGGAGAGGATGACAAGGCCGTAACGCGACAAAATCTCCCAGGGCGACACCCGGCACAACGGATCTCGTTAGCGCTCTCCGTCAAGAGCCTGTAGAGGCTCGACTGTTATCTGTTGCCCCCACCCCTTGCCACACCATCCGGTGGTACAACTCGTCCATCTCGGCGGCTGATCCCGGCATACCGTGACTGATCCACCACGACAGCGACGACATCAGCGCACCTGCGAACATCTGTGAGATGGCTGCGCGCCGTTTGCATGTCAGCTCGCGTGCCCGCGGTATTTCAGCCAGGCGTTGCTCAATGGCACGGGCAAAGTATCCCTGGCCCATCTCCAGAAAGTCGCCCATCTTGTCGGCCGCCACCAGCACGGCGTGGAATTTGTGCCACTCGGCAACGTGGGCAAACAGTTCGCGCACCGGGGCCACGCGATTCGATTTCTCTCCGTGCCGCGAGAGGGAGAAGGCCATCATCTCCAGGAAGTCTTCTACATCGCTGAGAAACAGGTCGTCTTTATCGCTGAAGTGGGTGTAGAAGGTGGAGCGGCTGACCCCTGCGCGATCCAGTACCTGCTGCACCGTAATGTCGGTGAACGGCTTTTCGTGCATCAGGTCAACCAGTGCATCGCCCAGCGCGTCCCGGGTGCGGCGGACCCGGCGGTCCATCTTTGTGGGTGGCTTATGTGACGCCTTCGGCGCTGCCTTTCGCGAGGGTGGCTTGGTTTTCCCGGACATATGGCGCTGCTTTGTCCGGTATCAGCGCGCTGAAGCTAACCAGCGTTGACGACTCCAAGTCTCATGCCTGGAGTGCGACAAACTATGACGAACGATCGAATGGCTGGACTTGCGCTGATCGCCGGATCGGCTGGCGTAATTGTAACTCTGAGCCTCCATCCCTCGGGCAGGGAACTGTTCGAACCCGGCAAGTTTGAATCGGCGGCGCGAACCTTGATCGCGGTGCATTCGCTGGCGCTTTGCAGCTTGCCGGTGTGGTTTCTGGGTGCGTGCGGCCTGTCGCGGCGCGTAGGCCACCCTGAAAATCCTGACGATCAGCTCGGTTTCGCCGGGCTGGTGCTATACGGTTTTGCCATGGCGGCGATGATGGTTGCTGTGGTGATGGACGGCTTGGTCACTCCGGGCCTGGCGCGCCACATCGTCGAAACCACCGGAACGGTGGACCAGGCCACGCTGGGCCAGTCATGGCGTATTGCGCTGCGCTACAACGGCATATTGGACGAAGCTTTTGTGCGAGTGTTCATCACGGCCTCGTCGGCGGCGATCGGGCTGTGGTCGGTTGCTATCGTACGTAGCCGGGTGCTGGCGCGTGGACTCGGAGTTTACGGCTGTGTTCTGGGAGCAGTCACCGTGATCGCGCTGATCTCTGGACAAATGGACCGCTATCCACACATCTTCGGCATGGTTGTCGTCGGCCAGGCAATCTGGTTCGTTGCCGCCGGCGGGCTGCTGTGCCGAGAGAGGAAAGCGTGAGCGGGCAACGGGTCAGTCGCAGCCACTGGTAGCCGTGGCCCCGTCCACGCTGACGTAGGAGCATCCACCGGCGGAATTCCCCCGGGCTGTCGCGCTGGACCAGAAGTTGTCTCCATTGCGGCCGCTGTTCTGGGCGCGCAGCGCCGCGATGATGTTGCCCATCGGCATGGGATTGCCCTCGAGGCCGTAGTTGCCCGTGCGTCCGTCCAGCCACCAATGTCCTTGATACACCGCGCCGAAAGTGCGCTGCAGGTTGGCGGCCTCGATCATGTTGATCTCGCGCCCGTTGATGAACACGCCGGTGTTGCCCGCAGAAGCGTCGGCTGCCAGCGGACCGAAATCGTAGCCAGGCAGAATGAATCCGACGGCTTCGCGACCTTCCACACCCCAGGCCCCGCTCATCGGGTCATACCAGTAACGCCCGCGTGGGGGTGCGTAATGATACGTGGCAGCAAGAGCCATGGCTTGGTCGGGAGTAAGTTCGCGACCGTTGATGAAAGATCCAGTGTGCTCGCTCGGGGACGGAGGTGCTGGCTGGGTTGCTACCTTCGCAGCAGTCGACTGCGGGGCCCCAGCGTTGTTGGCGGCGCTGGCCTGGTTCTCCGAGCCTGCCTTCGAGCTGTGGGAACATCCCAACAGGAATCCGAAGAATAGAAGCACGCCAAGGCATCCCAGTGTGCGCTTCATGGTTCCTCCTACGCGATCGTCCGGGGCCGAAGCAACTACTTTGGCTGGGAAGTTTACACCCATTGGGAAGCAGTGTTCAAAAGCTGGGTGGATGGGCGAATCGGAAGACTTGCGGGGACTACTTCTTCAGCAGGCTGGTGTGGCTGGCCACGCATTGCCACTTGTCGTTGTCGTATACCCAGGTGTCGGTAAAGCGCCCGACGTGATCGTAGGGCTTCCCCTGGTAGGTGCCCTTGGTGCGATAAATCCCGGTCACCACCGCGGTATCGTGGAACAGGTTCACTTTTACATCCTGAATGTTGAGCACGGTGGGTTTGAACGCAGGGTCAGCGATATCGGCCAGAAACTTTCCGCGCTCGCTGACTTCCCCATCCCACTCGGTATTCACGAACTTGTCGCCGATCATGTTAGCGAGCGCGTTCGCATCCCGGCCTACCTGGGCTTCGTTCCAAAGATGCTCCAACACTACGAGCCGGGTTTCCTGGGCGTGAGGATCGTCTTTGCCGCTTTGCCCGAGCGCGCACACCGAAAGCAGGACGCACCAGGCCATGAGCCTGGTCAGGGCGCGTTGGGTGCGTCGAAGCATGCGGCATTGTGTCGTAGCTGCGTCCCGATGGCAATCTACGTAGGTGCCGTTGCTTCTATGCACCATTGGAACGTTACCAACGTCACGCGGTTTCGGTTCACAGCCGGCTCTTGCTGAAGCTCAGCCCGCTGAGCGCCGCCACCTTCTCTGCGGACACGCCCTTGCTGGCGACGAAGACGTGGAAGCTTTCTCCCATACCGGCTGGGGTGACCAGATGCTTGAGTTGCAGCGCCACTTTGGCGTGCTCCTGCGGCAGGCGGCAGTCTTCAAAGGCGTCGGCAAACTGGTTGGGCTCGCCGATGCCCATCAGGAACTGGGATTGGGTGAGCAGCGGCTGCGGCAGCAGGCCCTCCTGCTCGGCGACCGCGGCCAAGGCGGTAAAGTTCACATGGGCGGTGATGTCCTGCTCCCCCGGGGCCTGGTAGGGGTTGGGGCTGGCGGAATGCTGGCGGTAGGCCATAACGGTTCCGCGGTGGCGTCCGGCAAGTAGCTCGGCGCGGCTATAGCCGTAGTCGATGAGCACCACAAATCCAGACCGCATCAGTCGCGCGAGGCCCGCCACGGCCTGCTGGGCGGCGAGCGGAGCTTCCACCCGCTCGCCCGGCTCCGGGCGAACCGAATACTGATCCAGGTAGGCTTGCACTGCGGGAGTGGGTGGAAGGCAAACTTCCTCAAACTTTCCATCTCTGACATCTACGAACACCTGCCCGGCATCCGAGACCACCTCGACGGGGAAGGCGTCGAAATACTCATTGGCGAAGACGATGGTGTGATCGAGGTAGGACTGCATCTCGTCCACGTCATAGCACACCTGGACCTTGCGCCGTTCGATGAGCTGGGAGAATCTTGATTTCAGTTCGCGATGCAGTGCAGGAGAATTCTCAATCAGGCAGTAGCGGAGCGCATAAGCGAACTCGAGAAACTTCTTGGCTGACCAATCGAGTACGTCTTGGGCAAACAATCCGCGCCCCGGCCCCAGCTCGACGATGCTGACTTGTTGCGGCGATCCGAGCGCGCGCCACATTTCTTCGAACTGGCGGGCCAGCAGGCGTCCAAAAACCGCATGCACGTCGCTGGAAGTGTAGAAGTCGCCCGCCTTACCGAACTGTTCCGCGTGGCGAGAATAGTAGCCGAGTTCGGGATGGTACAGGCAGAGCTGCATGTAGCGCGAAAACGGAATGGGGCCGCGCTCGCGGATCTCCTGCTCGATGATCTGGCGCAGGCTCACAGGCCAGTCCGCCGCCGCTCCGCCCGGTCCTGGGGCGTGCGGATGAACATTTCTACCAGGTAGTCGTGCAGGCAGTCGTAGAGCTGACGCTGGAAGGCCCATTCGAACTGGGGATGGTCTAAATCGCGCGGGTGCAGGCTGAAGTAGTAGGTGTGCACCGGCACCGGGGAGTTCTTGAACTGGATGATAACTTCGACCCCATCGCCGCTCGCTCGCGCACTGAAATCGAGCAGCGGATGTTCGTAGAGGCGTAGTTGGGCCAGGACGCGGTCGAGGCGAGGATTAGAGGATTCGGGCACGGGAGGATTGTAACGGGAGTGGGGCGATGGTTTCGAGAGCGGTAGGGAACGTCCCCTACCGCTCTTTAATCACTAAAAAGGAATGTCCTCATCGCTGATCGGAGATGACGTTGCCGGTTCCGGTTCCGGGGCGCGCTGATCGAAGTTGTTGGCCGGTGCGCTGCGGGCGTGGTCGCCGCCTCCTCCGCCTTCGCCGCGTCCGCCGAGCAGTACCAGGTCGTTGGCCACGACTTCGGTCATGTATTTCTTTTGGCCGCTAGTCTTGTCGTCCCAGGAGCGGGTTTGCAGGCGGCCCTCGATATAGACCTTGCCGCCCTTCTTCAGGTACTCGCCGGCAATTTCGGCCAGCCGCTGCCACAGCACCACGTTATGCCACTCGGTGCGGTCCTGCCATTCGCCGGCTTTGTCTTTGTAGCGCTCGTTGGTGGCGAGGGTAATTTTCGCCACCGGCGTCCCCTGGGGCGTGTACTTCACTTCCGGGTCCTTGCCAAGATTGCCAATAAGAATGACTTTATTAACGCTTTTGCCTGCCATGATGGCTGCTCCTTCCGCGCCTGGAAGATCAACTGCGGAGCCGTATGAAACGCTGGGAGACGGATTCCAGGGGCTAGGCGGTCAATATATCAGAATTGCAGGGGCGGCGAGGTGATAAGGGACCAGCAATCAGCATTCAGCCATTCGAACCGTGAAGCAGCACCGAGTCGCAACAAGCGCCCAAGGGCTGAATGCTGAGTGCCGAGTGCCGGATTTCTCCGGTATAATTCTTCCCATGTCTGCCACGTCCAATGTCGGCATGGTGCCCGACGAGATGAAGCACGAACCCAGGTCCAAGGGCCTGACCACTCCGCGGAAGAAGAAGCCAAAGGAGTTGGCGGTCATCACCGAGTGCTGCACCGGTTGCGCTGGCTCGCCTGCCTGCGTGGAATATTGCCCGGTCGAAGACTGCATGTTCTGGGTGCCGGATGAAGATCATCCGCCGTTTGGCCGCATCCAGGTTGACCCCATCTTGTGCATCGGCTGCAAGAAGTGCACCAGCAAGGGCCCCGACGGCGCCTTTCTCGACGGCTGCCCCTGGGATGCGATCGCGATGGTGGACACGGTGGAAGTGGAAAAAGAAGTTGGAGTAATGCCGATTTGAGCTTCTAGCTGTTAGCTCCTAGCCAGAACAACGCGCGCCTCGGGCGCGCGTTTTGCTTTCAGGGTTACCGGTGTCGACTGGATAGGATCGGGAAGAGCAGATCTTAGGCGTGGCACGAGCTTGCGGGAGTTATCGGGAAGGGCACGGCTTCAGCCGTGCCGCTAGCGCCGCCTGATGAACAAGGCTTGTGCCGCTGAGGTTTGTTGTTTCCGCAGTCCGTCGATTCTGTGGACGGACAAAGTCTACCGCAGCGACTGAAGCCGGTCTCTGCCCCGTTCGAATTAGCACGGCTAAAGCCGTGCCCTTCCCGGCCTACCCTTTCAGGCCTAGAGACAGTTCGCTTCCAGCTAAGTCGTTGAATCTCCGTGGCAGCTCAAATAGGAGTCGAAATCACTATCCGGTCATCGCGTGGAATGCCGTTTAATTGCGCATGGAAGCCCGTAGAGACCTTCCTGGGAGGCGGCGGGACTTCCAGGTCATCCGGCTATCCAGCGATACGTCAAAACAAATGCTGTGCAATACTAAGCTAATAGCTATACTGCTAAAACGTAACTCTCGTTCCGTACCAGGTACTCGCTACTGGTTTCTTTCCCGGATCGCTTTCTCGGTTTCTATGGCTTGCCGGCGAACGTGGTCGGGGATGTCAGGGAGTTCGCGCTGGAAGGGAAGGATAGCTGGCAGATCGTCGGGTTGGCCGATCAGATACAGCGCGCGCAGCGCTTCCCACACCTGGTCGGTACCGGGATCAACGGTTGCGACCTCGGCGCCGGCGGCGATGGTTGCTCCAATCTGCGCTCCGACAAAATGCAGGCGTCCGGTGATGGGGGAGCGGATCTCGGTGGTCTGCCCGCCATCCTGCAGCTTGGCGATCAAACCACCTTGGCGAATCGATGTCCCTACGGTGCTGGCGTCGACGACTTTTCCTCCGTGCGGAGCCGTGATGGTTGCGGGTTGCAGCAGAGCGAGTATTTGTGGCCGGCCGGTCGCATCGCCAAAGCGCACCAGCGACAGCGCTGCGTTGCCGCGCACCATGGTGGAAGAGTCGCCCAGCATCTTCAGCAGGGCTTGATGGAAGCCGGGGCCGGAGGTGTCCTGTCCCATAACCCAGGCGTCAGTGTTGCGGACCTCTTCCACGGGATGAGCGGAGAGGCGCACGACCTCCGGGTACCACTGCGCCACTTGAGCGTCGTGCCGGCTCATGCGCTCGCCGATTTGCACCAGGGCGTGCTGGATGTGGCGGGGCTTTTGCTCGTCATGCAGGTAGGTGCGCAAATCTTTGTCAGAGAGTTGGCGGCCGAACCAGGTATTCCACCAGAACAGGAACGGCATCAGCACGATCAGCCATGCGGTGAGGAAAAACAGGATGCGATTGCGCGTGGGCATGCGGTGCTTAGGCGGATTCGCCTGGGAACCAGGAATGGTTGTTTCGGAGTTGGGGGTGGGGTGCATTGTATTTCGGATATCAGAACGCTGCGCTCAGGATGACAAATTTATTCTCGAGATGACCAAATTGTCTTGGCTCAATCCACCACATCCGCGTCCAGCACGCGCTCCTGCTCCAGGTAGTGCGACACGGCGTACTGCGCCAGAAGCGGCGTCTGCAGCCGGATCTCGGCGCCGATCCACTCACCCTTCGCGTGGGGCGCGTTCCGCGGATGGTTACAGCGGCCTCCGCTACCGAATTGCGGGCCGAAGTCGGCGCTCTGGATCTCGTCATACTGCTTGATCCCGCGCCAGGCCTGGTCACCGACCGTGCCGGAGACGTCGATTTTCAATCGTATGGTCGCCATCGCACAACCATATCACCACAGCGACACACAAACTTCTTGTTAACCCTTTACACCACGAACAGGTGGTACAGCATCACGTAGATAACCACGCCAGTCACCGATACGTACAGCCACAGCGGGAAGGTCCAGCGAGCGATGGCGCGGTGGCGGTCAAAACGCTCACGCAGCGCGCGGCTCAGGGTAATGATCACCATGGGCACAATCACTCCGGCCAGGACCGTGTGGGTTGCTAAAATTGTGAAATATACCGGGCGTGACCAGCCTTGCCCCTGGAAATGCACCGAGCCCACGTGGGCGTGATAGTACAAGTACGAGATCAGGAACAAGGTGGAGGAAACCAACGCCGTGATCATTACCGCCCGGTGGGCCGCCCTGCGTCCGCGCTTGATGAAGCCGCGGCCGATCAGCAGCAGCACGGCGCTGGCGCCATTCAAGGTGGCGTTGATGGCAGGGAAAATGGCGTACTGGGCAGGCACCTGCATCATGCGGCTGGCTTGGTCGTCCGCCGGTTCACCATGACAAACGAAAGTCCGAACATGAATAGGGAAAACAGCAGGATCGTAGCCATGGAGGCGGCCAGCGAAAATTCTGACGGAGCTTGCGGGTACAGCAGGGTGCGCAAGGCTTCCACGCCGTAGGTCAGCGGGTTGATTTCCATGAGGACGCGCATCCATCCGGAAGCACCGGCCAACGGAAACAGCGCGCCGGAGAGCAGCCACAGCGGGATCAGGAACAGGTTGATGATGGCGTGGAAGGCCTGGCTGGAATCCATGGGCCAGGCGATGGCGAATCCCAGTGCGGTAAGCGAGAACGACACCAGGAATACCACCACCACGACCAGAAGAAATGACAACAGGCCCATGTGGACGCCTACCAGGGGCGCGAACGCCAGAAAAATCAGTCCCTGGATGGCGGCCAGCGTAGTCCCTCCCAACACCTTGCCCAGCACGATGGCCGATCGCGGTACGGGCGCTACCAGCACCGAGAGCAGGAAGCCTTCTTTGCGGTCCTCGATCACCGACATCATGGTGAAGATCGAGGTGAACAGCACGATCATGATCAGCGCGCCGGGATAAAAGTAGTCGAGATAATGCTGTTGACCGGCGGCCTCTCCGGAGCGGAAGGAAGTGCCAAAGCCCGATCCGATGACCACCCAGAACAGCAGGGGAGAGGCAATCACGCCGACCACGCGAGAACGCTGGCGGTAGAAGCGGACGATCTCGCGCCACCAGAGGGTGTAGGCGGGGAGCATGACCCCGCTGGAGGTGGGCGCCGCTTGCGCCGGTAGAGTTGTCGTCTGAGTTGCCACGTAATCTCGTTTTCTGCGCCTGCGGCGCTACGTCGACTTCTCTCCACCTTCGATCCAGAAGCGGTGACCGGTGCGGTGGATGAAAACGTCTTCCAAAGTTGGTTTGCTGACCGAGATGGATTCGATCTCTCCCGGGAACGTCTCCCCAAGTTCGGCGATGACGCGGTGCCCGTTCTCTTTTTCCAGCCGGATGCGTGCGTCCTGCTCGTTCTCCCCAATGACCGTAGCCTCGACTCCGAGCCGCGCGGTGATTCTCAACGCAAGGTCGTGCGGATCGTGGGTAGCTTCGAGCCAGATCACGTCGCCGCCAATTTCATGTTTCAGGTCCGCGGGCGTACCCAGTGCCACCAGTTTGCCCTCGTTCAGGATGGCAAGGCGGTCACAGCGTTCGGCTTCTTCCATCAGGTGCGTAGTGACGATGACCGTGACTTTTTCCTCGTCGCGCAAGATGCGGAGATACTGCCAGAGGTCGCGGCGCGCTCCGGGATCCAGCCCGGTGGTGGGTTCGTCCAGCAGAAGGACCGAGGGGTGGTGCAGCAGGCCTTTCGCCAGTTCCAGCCGCCGCTGCATTCCGCCGGAGAATGTTTCCGCTTTTTCCTTGGCGCGGTCGGACAATCCTACCCGGCCCAGCATCTCCTGGATGCGGGTGGTGAGGGCTTTCCCTTGCAGGCCGTAGAGATGTCCCTGGTGGCGCAGGTTCTCGGCCGCAGTCAGCTTCACGTCAATACTCTGCGCCTGGAACACAACGCCGATGTGGCGGCGCAATTGGGTCGGATCCTTGGCGGCGTCGTATCCGAGGATGACGGCCCGTCCGCCAATCGGGATCATCAGGGTCGAGAGGATGCGAAACAGTGTGGTCTTGCCGCTGCCGTTGGGTCCCAGCAAACCGAACAATTCGGCCGGACGCACCTGGAACGACACGCCGTTCAGCGCGGTGCGGCTGTCGTAACGGTGGACTACATCTTCCACCGAAATGACGGGAAGCGTGCCGGCCTTGGGATCAGTGTCGGTGCCGGCTACGTCGTACGCAGGGGTTCTGGAGGCCACAGGGTATTCTATCTTACCGATCACTCGAAACCTTCGCTGCTGGTACACGGAGAAAACATCTTTGGGCGCTGGTCGTGTAATTACCGGCGGGACACCGGCGCTACCGCTTATTCAACATCATCAAAGCAAACAGGAGCGGCAGGTAGAACACCGTCGCCTGCAGCAGTTGACGGGCACGTTGCTTGGAACGGGTATTCGCGGCTGGCAAGTTGAACGTGGCCAGCCGCAGGCTGAAATAGAGCAACGTCGTTCCCATGACCAGCGCGCCGACGAAGTACAGCTTGCCTGACATGCCGAAGAATGTCGGCGCCAAGCTCACCGGAATCAGGCCCGCCGAGTACAACAAAATCTGCCGTGCCGTGGACTTGCCATCGGGCTCGACCACCGGAAGCATGCGGATCCCGCCAGCTTCGTAGTCGTCGCGGTAAAGCCAGGCAATCGAGAAAAAGTGGGGAAACTGCCAGAAGAAGACGATAGCGAACATCACCAGCGCGCCCCACTCCAACCGGCCGCGGGCAGCCACCCAGCCCAGCACACCGGGCATGGCGCCGGGGAAGGCTCCCACAAAGGTGCAAATGGGATGAACCTTCTTCAGCGGGGTGTACGCGGCGAGATAGACGACGGAGGTGGCGAAGGTGAGCCATCCGGTCAGCGGATTCAAGGCGAAGCCGAGATAAAGCGCTCCGCCGATGGTCATTGCTGCGCCGACGACGGTCGCGTGCCACAGGCTCATGCGTCCGGTGGGAAGCGGGCGCTGGGCAGTGCGGCGCATGCGACTGTCGATGTCCCACTCCATGACTTCGTTCAGCGCGGCAGTGCCGCCGGAAACCAGGCCGATTCCCAGCAAAGCGTGCAGCAAGTTCCAGGAAAGGGAAGACACTCCTGACTGAAGGGCCCCGAAATAGTAGCCGCACCATGCGGTCATGATGATCAGCGTGGTGACTCGTGCCTTGGTCAGTTCGGCGTAATCCCGCACGACCGTCGCAAGGCTGCTCCGCGTCAGCGCCAATGGTTGGGTCGCCGTGCTCACACCGCCACCGGCTTTCGGGTTCTCGCGGGGATTCGCTCTTCAAAGGCTACCGGGACGTGCCGCCACACCTGGATCGCCAGAATCACGGCGGTGGCTAGCAATAGAGCGCCCACGGCCACGTGCGCGACCGTGGAGATCACCATGGGAAGTTCTGGCTGAGCGGCGTCGTGGCCCCACGCCACACGGGTGAGAAACGCCACAAAGCCCAGGCAAAGCTGGGTAATCATCAGGGCAAGCATGGTGATGGCGGGACGGCGCACCGCTTCGATTTTGGAATACAGCGACAAGGCACGAACCGCAGTCCAGGTCAGCACCACGCAGACTACGCCAGCGTGAACCACGTGCGGCCACCAGCTCAGGCCGTGATGGCGAAACATGGCGCCCAGGATGAGTTGCACATAGAGCACAAAGATGGAAAGCAGGGTCAGGGTGATCAGGCTGGGGCGCCGGGTGTCCAATTCAACCTGCGGAACTTCTTCGACGAACTGGCGTCCTGTAAACAGCGCGATGACCACCGCAATGCAGAAGAACGTTTGCGCCAGGGCAGCATGCGCTGACGAGACGGCCGGCGGCAAATAGTGCAAGACGGTGATGCCGCCGAGAATCCCTTGTGCTATCACCGTGCCCAGGGCGGCAATGCCCAGAATCTTCATCCAGCGGCGACGCTCAGTTCTCCAGGTCCAGACGGCGAGGATGATGGTCAGCAAGCCGACGAACTCGGCCACCATGCGATGAGTGTGCTCGAAACGCACGCCCCCGACCATGCGGGGAATCTTGTACAGCGAACCAAACGAAGTCGGCCAATCGGGAACGGACAAGCCGGCGTCGTTGCTGGTGACCAGCGCCCCGGCAACGATAAGCACCAACGTCACGCACGCCGTGAACACGGCGAAGCGGTGCAGCGCGCGATTGTAGGGTGTTGCCAGAGACTTCAGGGCCCTGCTCCTTGATCGACAAAACCTTGGCCGCGGATTTGCACGGATTCTCACGGATCAGGTGAGTAACTGTTTTTTCAGATCCGCTTCCATCCGTGCACCCAGTGGCTTAATTCAAAGGGACAGCCGAGGCGGCTGTCCCTTCGTGAGCGGTTGCGCTACTGCTTGAAACTGCTGTCGACGGTCTTGCTGTCCTTGGCGGCCAGCGTGACCTTCTGCGTCTGCTCGCCCAGCTTTTCCTGGACGAAGGCGATGGTGTAGTCGCCCGGCGGCAGGCCCTTGATCTCGTACTTGCCGTCGGGTCCGGTGACCGCGAAGAACGGGCTCTTCACTACGTTGACGTACATCTTCATCCACGGGTGCTGGTTACACTTCACCGGCAACATGATTTCTTCGCGGGCGAAGCTCTTTTCGATGGGGGCAGCTGCGGGCGGCTGGGATTCGTTCCATTCCCGGTTGTCTTTCGGGGTGGGATGGATGTTGTGCGTGGTCTGATCCGAATTCTTGATCTCGATGTTCTGGCCGGCCATCGCACCCAGCACGTGAGGATGATATTTACAGCCTTCCTGGTTGATGGTGGCAGCTTCCTTAGGAACATCGAACGTGCGGTCGCCCAGACCTTCTTTCACGTAGACAAAAACGTTGGCCAGGTTGCCCCCGTCCGCGACGATGGTCTCGGCCATGTTGGCGCCCTTGCAGGCCGGGTCCTGACTCATGTCGATCTTGGCGCCCTTCGGGGCCGCGCCTTCCAGCTTCACGGTGCCGCTGATGGAGGCTGCGGTGGCGGGATCAATCGGAGTGGCTGCCGCGGCTGGAGCTGCTTTCTCCGGCGCGCTGGATGTCTGCTCGGGGGCCTCGCTCTTGTTGCAGCCTACCAGCAGAAACAGGCCGAGAAGGCAGAGCAGGCCGGTCATTACTACCCAGTTCTTCCTACAGTTCATGATGTCGCCCTTTCATTGAAAGTGTTCTTGGATTCGTTCGGTAATTACGTTGCGTCATCCCGAAAGACCAATGGCGTCTGGCGGGAGCTTGCGTGTATACAACCGCGCACCGGGGCCGGCCCACACAGGTGAAGCCCCAGGCTGTATCGGAACTGACTATTCTACCGCGAACCGCCGCCGCTTGCTGCCATCCGTGCCGCGGAGGCTGGCTTGCCGGTGCCGGGCGGAGCGGTGGAAGCTCGGGTACGTCCCATGGCCGCTGCCACCCGCCGCTGTTCTTCGGGCGTCAACTGGAAGATGTAATCCACCAGCAGCTTGGTGTGGTCCTTGTCGTAGCCCTGGAACGACGGAGGCGTGGGGCCGGCGAACACCCACTGGCTGCCCTGCTTGCGGAACAATCCCGAAGGCATGGACGTGCCCGGGCTCACGGCTTGTGGGTCAATAATCCACCGCTCCACCCAGTCCGGCTTGAGGCGCTCTTTGGCCAGCAGGAAGTTCGGTGCGGTGGCGATCTTGTCGTGCTGGGGATCGCCGGTCGCGTGACACTTCAGGCAAGGCGCGGCCGTGCTCGAGAACAAGCTGCGCGCCATGTCGCTTTCCTTCGCCGACAAAGTGGGAACCTCTTCCGGAATGTAGGGAATCGGCTGCTGCGAGAGCGCCTCGAAGAAGCGCACCAGCTTGCGCAGTTCGTTGTCGGAGAACGAGAACGTAGGCATGCGCACGGCAAGGTACGGGCGCACCCCGTTGCGATTGGTGTCGGTGGTGCTCAGCGACGGGTTCGACAGGAACTTACGCAGCCACTCTGGATCAACGCGCGCACCTTCGGTCAGGAGTTTGGGCGGCAGTTGCTCGGGGATGTCCTGGTAGTGTTTCATGCCCATCAGCACGGTGCGCTGGCCGGGAATGAACTGGTGACATCCCATGCAGTTGTATTTCTTGACGATCCACCAGCCTTCCTGGATGTCGCGGCGGGTGTCGCCGGGCTTGTACTGGTAGCTGGCGGGCAGGGAACTCTCCTCACTGCCGAGCAGGAAGGTGGTCAGGGCTCGGATCTGCTCCTTGTCGAGGTGCAGGTTGGGCATGCGGAGCGCTTCGGTGTCCGACTTGATCTTGCCCTGATCGTAGATGTTGGGCTCGGCGAGCTTGTGCTCGAAGAATCCCTTGTGGTCGTACCACGGGCCTTTCGCTGGACCTTCGGGCAGGCGCGCCAAGTCTTGTTTGTCAGTGATAGGCTCACGTTCGCCGCGCTGTGCGACTTCGGTGAACAGGGCGAAGTCGAGACGCTCGATCGGCTTGCTACCTTCGAAGGTAAGCTCAGTGCCGATGCGGCCTTCGTCTTCGAAACCCGAAATTTCATGGCAGCCAGCGCAGCCGAACTGGCGCACCCACTTCTTGCCTTCTTCTTTCAGCTTGGGATCTTCCATGAACGACGCGTCGGCGTAAGCAGATGGTTCCTGCTTTTTCTGCGTCATCAGATAGGTGGCGATGTCCTGGGCATCCTCGATGCTCAGGCGCAGGCTGGGCATCACCGTCATGTTCTGCACCTGCAGTTCGTGGCCGTCGTTGGGGCAACGGCTGTGCTGCAGATCGAAGACGTAGGGCAGGCCCTTCTTGGCGTAGTCCTCGGGGCCGATGTCCTTCTTTTCGTACGGGCAATAGGGACGTGTGCGCTGGCGGGCGTTGTGGATCCAGCGGACCAGGTAGTCGAAGTTGGCCTTCTCGCCCACGCGGGTCAGGTTCGCGGCGAAGGTGCCGCCCTGCATCTGATCGCCTTCACCGATCGAATGGCAGGCCAGGCAGCCGCGGGTCTCGAATAGTTCTCTGCCGTGTTCCGCGTTGCCGGTTTTCTGCTTGGGCAGCGGATCGGTGAACGACGATTGCCAGATGTAGGCCGAGATGGAGCGAATCTGCTCATCATTCAAGCGGAAGTTCGGCATCTTGGTGTTGGGCCGGAAATCGGTCGGCTTCTTCAGCCATACTGGAATCCAGTTCCGGTTCAGCTTCAGCCGGACGTCCTTCAGGTTCGGCCCGACTTTTTTCATGTCCTGCAACAGGCTGTGAGACTGAAAGTCGAGTTGCTGGATGCGCCCGTCGAGCTTGCTGTTCGATACCCGCAGCGCCACCGCTTTGTCATTGAGCCGGTTGGCTTCTTCGTTGCTTTCGGCCGCATCAGCCTGTTTCATCAGGTCGGCGGCGTCCTTCGTGTTCTCAATCTTCTGCTGTTCGAACTGCTTGATCTGCTGGCTGACCGAGTTCAATTCCTCGGGCTCTTTGTCGTAACCCTCGTAGCGATGGCAACCCATGCAGCCTTTCTGGCGGAACAGGTCTTTGCCTTCGCTGATGGTCCATCCCACATCGCCGCTGACCAGCACCATGTCGGCGGCATGGCAGGTTTGGCAGCCGGCCTCCGCGTTTTGCTTGGGGAAGAGCGGCCATAGCCAGTGCTCGTAATTTCCGTGGGCTTTCTCCACACTGGTGGTGGCGCGGCCGTTGCCCTGGTGGCAGGGCGAGCAGCCGAATTTTTCCGGATCGTGCGTCTTGAGCAGGTCAGGCTCGGGATGGCTGGTGAACGCCTGGGCGTATTCATCCGGCTTCTTCGCGCCCTTGGGCGTCATGGACGCCGCGGTAAGCTTCAGCGGTTCGCGAATGCCCATATGGCAGGACTCGCAGCGGTCCACGATGTTGGCTTCCGCCACGTTGATCTGCATGATTTTGGGGTCCCAATCTGCAGTCTTTTTCTTCAGGCCGTCGATCTGGGCGGGAGTGAGATCGACCATGTGATCGGAGATGTATTCGGAAAGCTTGGTGCTGGCCTCGGTAACCGGCTTGAGGACTTCGCCCAGCTCCGCGCTGGCCTTGGTACGTTCGTCCTTGAGTTCGTTGTATTTCTCTTCCAGGTGGCGGAAGTCGTATTTCTCTTTGTGGCCGTCGGGAAACTCGACCGTCCAGGTTTCCTTCTTGTACTCCTCCAGGTCCTTCTTCTTGCTCTCTTTGCCGGACGCGCTGGTTTCGGTCTCGATGTCGTAGGTCAGGTAGTTGACGTAGGCGCGCTTGTCAGTGAAAACGTTCTGCACCGCCAGGATTTGCGCGCTCAGGTCGGTGATCTGCTTCTGCAGTTCGTTCTTGCGCGTTTTGGAAGCGGCGTCCGCCTGCTCAGCAGCCTGGCTGAGTTGCTGGTACTCGGGATTTTTCTCCAGGTCCGTGACGGTGTGCTCGGACTTGGATCGGGCGGTGCCGAGGAAAGCGGTGTAACGCTGCTTCCACTCTTGCTGGTAGGCCTTCCAGGGCCGCTGCCCAAAGCCTTCGTCCCACAGCGCCCAGAACAGCGTGGCCATCAGGATGACCATGGCCACGACGTAGTGCAGCGCGTAAGACCGGGTTACGATCGGATCGTGCTCGGGGATTGGTTGTTCGGGCACCAAAATCCTCCAAAATCAGTCGTTGGTCGTCAGTCATCGGTCGTCAGGTCCCAGCGCTGGGTTCCCCTGACGACTGACGACTACACGTTGAACCAGGGCGTAATCCACACGTACTTGATGTGCCACGCCAGGCGCAGAAGCATCTTGGCCGGCAGTCCCACCATGGTGAGCAGGAAAAACATCATGATGGAATACTGCAGCAGGCTCATGCGCTTGTAATCTTTCGGGTTGTAGCGGCGGAACAGGCCATGGGCAACGAATCCGCCGACCAGGTAATAGCCTCCGACTACAATCGCGCCAAAAACAGCCTTGGCCCAATTCGAGGCAATGCCGAAAAGGTCTGGCAGGTCGCGGTTCACCTCATAAATGAGGCGATTGTGGTCCCAGGTCTGGCCCGGCCAGAACCACTGCCAGCCGGGGCCGCGGATAAACGTGCCAATGATGATCATCGAGATCCACAGCACGATGAAGCCAAACAGGAACGTGCCGATGGCAAACTTGCGCTGCTTCCAGGTGTAATAGCCGCTGCCCAGCGGGTTGGTGTCAATGTATGGAATCACCATTAAGCCGATGATGATGAGCGTGGGCATGACCACGCCTGCGATCCAGGGATCGAAGTACACCAGCATTTCCTGCAGCCCCAAGAAGTACCACGGCGCTTTCGCAGGATTCATAGTGAGGTTGGGATTGGCCGGCTCTTCCAGGGGCGCGCTCAACGTGATTGACCACACCATCAGAATGATGGTCACGATCATGGCGGCCAGGAATTCGATACGCAGCAGGAACGGCCAGACATGGACTTCCTTGGACCAGCCGGGACGGAACGGCCAGCTCTTGCGGTGATGGGTCTTGGCCATGGCCGGACTGGCTTCCAGTTCGCCGATCAGTTCGTCGTTGGCCTTGGCCTGTTTCCATGCCAGGTAGATATAGAAGGCCAGCAACGGAATCATACCGACGATGGGAACGTTGTCGGGTGCGGAAGCGATTTCCCAAAGTTGTCGCCAATCCATATGTGCTCCCAAACTGTTGCCAGTTTTGGCAGGTGCCGGGCATTCGCCCGGCCCCACACGCTGCTACTTCGGTTCTTTTACCTCGGACTCCAGCATTACCGGTGCTGGACCGGAAATGCCGCCGTCTTTTCTCAC
This sequence comes from Terriglobia bacterium, assembly GCA_020073665.1. GTDB lineage: Bacteria > Acidobacteriota > Terriglobia > Terriglobales > Acidobacteriaceae > JAIQEU01. Next base: position 37,594 of record JAIQEU010000020.1, on the reverse strand, counting down.
TCGCCAGAAATGCACGATCATCAGCACGGAAGCCACGATTGGAATTCCGATGCAATGCCAGATGTAAGACCGCAGCAGCGCATTGGCGTCAACGATCGATCCGCCAAGCAAGCCGAAACGCACATCGTTATAGGGCGTCATGCCAAGCATGTGGCCGAATGGACCTTCGTGTCCCAGCAGCGGCGTGGCGCGTGCCATGTTCGTGCCCACCGTAACCGCCCAGAAGCCGAGCTGGTCGTCGGGAAGCAGGTAGCCGGTGAACGAAAGCAGCAGCGTGAATACCAACAGCAGAACGCCGATGTTCCAGTTGAACTCGCGCGGCTTCTTATAAGACCCGGTAAGAAACACGCGGAACATGTGCAGCCACACCGCAATCACCATCAGGTGAGCGGCCCAGCGATGCATGTTGCGCAGTAACTTCCCGAAGGGGACGTCGTGCTCCAGGTACAACACATCGCGGAACGCCTGCACCTTGGTGGGATGGTAGTAGAACATCAGCAGAACGCCAGTGAAGGTGAGCACGATGAACAGGTAGAACGTGATTCCGCCCATGCCCCAGGTATAGCTGTAGCGCACCGCGTCGCGATTAATCTTGGCCGGGTGCAGGTGCAGGAAGACGTTCGAGAGCACGCCCAGTGCGCGGTTGCGCGGGGTGTCGTCGTGCTTGTGGCGGAAGATCGAGGTGTAGACCTGGGTCTTGGTCGGGTCTTTGAGGTGCTCAACCTGATCTTTGGCCTTCGCAGGCAGGTCGGTCTTGAGGGACTGCACGTCCTCTTTGACCCCGGCCTTCACTCGCTCCAGCAAGCCGAGTCGGTTGCCATTCTTGCCGTTTTGGTTGTCTTCAGCCATCGTGTCCTCTTCTTGTTGCGACTTGCCTACCCTCGCAGCCAGGCTCCGCTGGAACCGTCTCCCTCGTTGAACTGGCTAGGCTGACCTTTAGGCCACTGGTAGAGGCGGGAGACGTCCACCACAACCTGTCCATCGGGTGCCAACTCTACGTGCGCGCGGTCCATGGGGCGCGGCGCCGGCCCTTCAAAGTTGATGCCTTCACTGTCATAGCCGCTGCCATGGCAGGGGCACTTGAACTTGTTTTCGCTGGGCTTCCAGTCAGGCGTGCATCCCAGGTGAGTGCAGCGCGCATAAATAACGAACAAACGATCAGGAGTGCGGTCCACCCAGATGCGGAATTTCTGCTGGAACTTGGTGTCAACCCCGAGTCCGAACTCCGAGGGATATCCGATCTTGAAGGTTGTGGCCGGCTCAAACAGGGTGCGCGGCAGAAAGAACCGGAAAAAGGCCAGGAACCAGGCCATCAGGAAAGCTGCGACGCAACTCCAGGCCAGGCGACGCCGGGCCTGATTCACGGCGTTGTCTTCCGGGCCGGTTGAGGAGATGCCGCCTGCGGCTGCGGCTTTGGAAGTTCCTACCGCAGGCGTACCAACATACTTGGTGGATTCCCCGCCTCGCGCCACGGAAGCGGCCATGGAGGCTGCGGGAGCGGCTGCCGCAGGTCTCGCGGTGGTGGCGGCAACCGGTGCGGCTGCAGCAGCGGGCGCAGGTGCGGCCGGTTCGCCCAGCAGGGCAGTGATTTCCGCGTCGTTAAGCGCCGGGAGACTTTTGCGGCCACGGCGCGCCTGCTCGGCCGCCACCGACGACTTGCTCCACTTCTTTCCCTGAGCAACGATGGCGGCGACCTCGGGGCTAATGGCCGCCGACGCAGTTGCAACCGGGGCAGCTGCGGGCGGCGCTGCCGCCGCGGGTGTGGCCGCCGCCGGTGTGGCGCTTGCGGCCTCTGGCGCCGGCGCTGCGGCGCCGGTTTCCCACGGCATTTGCACGCCGGCCTTGAGGGCCTCGATGTCCGCGTCGCTCAGCAGCGGCAATCCCTTGCGCTGCCGGTAGGCCTGCTCCATGCCAATGACCGAGTTGTTGAGCGCAGCTCGCGGCCACGGTGGAAGGTGCCCGAGCACGCCTGCGGCTTTGTTCTCGTCTGCCATCCGTTCCCCTCCAGTCGTCAGTCTTCAGTCATCCGTCGTCAGGGACTTTCCTGACGACCGACGACGGACGACTGAGGACTCAAATCAATCGGCTGCTACCAAACGATCAACACCCTGCTGCTGACCCCACTCAATTCCTGCTGCGCCTGCCACCAGTTGAGCCAGCGCCGCGATGAAAGTTGGCGAATCGTTCAGCCCGCTGGTCATCTCAAAGCGCTCTATGCCTAAGGCTTCTGCCTCTTCGCGCGCCTCGTGATTGATCTCCCCCAGGGTTTCCACGTGGTCGGATACGAAGGAGATCGGCACAATGCAAAGTTCGCGCCGCTTTTCCGCCGCCAGGTCCTTCAAAGTCGTGTGCAGCGAAGGCTGCAACCACTTGCTGGCGCCCACCTTGCTCTGATAGCAGAGCCGGTAGCGGTTCGGCCACTGGCCGCGCTGCATGACCAGTTCGACGGTCTCTTGAATCTGGCGCTGATATGGATCGCCCTTTTCAATGACGGACATGGGAACGCTGTGCGCGCTGAAAACGATTTCGGCCTGCTCCGGTTGGGGGAAACGCGCCAACGCTTCCTCCACTTTCTCGACTACGGCTTCCAGATAAAGCGGGTGGTGATAAAAGGTCTCAATGGAGTGGACCGGAACATTGTCGCGAAACAACCGCCGCCACTCATTCAGGCTGCTTCCGGTAGTAGTGCTGGAGTAGTGAGGATACAGCGGCAGCAGGACGATCTCGTCGCAGCCAGCCGCCCGCACCTGCTGGATGGCCTCGGCGGTGAACGGATGCCAATAGCGCATGGCCACGAAACAGCGGGCATCCACACCAGATTCCTTGAGTTTGAGCTGCAAAGCGCGCGCTTGCTGCTCGGTAAAACGCCGGATGGGAGAACCGCCACCAATAACGGCGTAATGGTGTTGCACCTTGCGCGCCCGGGTAGAGGAGATCAGCTTGGCCAGAGGTTTGCGGCCGATGCGGGCAAAGGGGAAGTCGATAATATCGGGGTCGCAGAAAAGATTAAAAAGAAAGGGCTCTATTGCCTCCAGCGTGTCGGGTCCGCCGAGCTGGAACAGAACTACCCCTACGCGCCGTGTTGTCGTGGCCATCCCCCGTGGTTCCCCAGAAGAAAAGGGATGTTACCCCATCTGTGACTAGGCGGTCAACGCGGGATGAGCTTAAATCTCGTCCATCGAATGCGGGAGTTGCCGGTTTGCTGGATTCGCGACGGCGAACATGTAAAACTTCTGGTTCCTGAGGATGCTCGCATGGCGATTTCAGGCCTCGGTTTCGGAGAACGCAAGTTTGCACAGACCTATGCCTCCCGCGCCCTGTTGGGAGTGCTCATGCTGGGTGGATTGATGGTGGCGTGGGCGACGGTCGATCAACCGGACATTTCCTCTCACCTTACGCTGGTCTGGATTTCGGCGGCAGTCGTGCTCGCCTATGCAGCGCTCTGGATCGCGATTGGCAAGACCGTCCTGACCATCTCCGACCAGGGCGTGCGGCGTGAGTCCATCTTCGGCGTGCAAGAAATTTTCTGGAGCCAGATCACCGAGACCCGCTACGTGGTTACACCGGTACGGCTCGCGGTTCATTTCGGCCTGATCGGCGCGCTGATTGCCGCTTCGCGAAAGACTTCGCCGGTAAACCTGGATCTGACCCTGGTGAGCAACGAGGGCAAGCGCCTCAAGGTCACATCCAGTTTCCAGAAGGCCAAGGAGGCTGTCGGCGCCATTTTCGGAAGAATCCTGCCGCCCATGGTGGCCGCGGTGCGCGCCCGGATTCAACGCGGAGAAACCGTCAACTTCGGGCAGCTTGCACTTTCGGCAATCAACCTTACCTGGAAAAAGCAACCGCCGGTTCTGCTGCAAGACCTCGCAAGCGCCCAGATCCTGGGCACCAGGCTGCGCATCAAGCGCGAGGGAAAATGGGCCAGCGTGGTCAACGTGCGGTCTGACAAAGTGCCCGACGTGCTGGTATTTCTGGAAGTGCTGGAAACCCTGGCGCCGCAGTTGAAGTCGACTGAGGTGGACCCGCTGGCGCGGATTCGGCTGTGACGATGGGCGCAGCTCGATTTACACGCGTGAAGATTCGGCAGGTTCCAGGCTCGGCGCAGACTCCATCATCTCAATCACCGAATCGGTGAATTCCGACGTCCCAGCCTTGCCGCCCACGTCGCGGGTCAGTTTGTCGCGCGTGCGGTAAACCTTCTCCAGCGCATTGCGAATCTTGGTTGCTGCCTCGTACTCGTTCAAGTGGCGCAGCATGAGCAGCGCCGAGCGAATTACCGCGGTGGGATTGGCGATGTTCTTTCCAGCAATATCGGGAGCGGAGCCGTGGACGGCCTCGAAAATGGCGCAATGGTCACCGAAATTCGCTCCGGGCACAAATCCCAGGCCCCCCACGAACGCCGCGCACAGGTCGGAGAGAATGTCGCCGTAGAGATTTTCCATCAGCAGCATGTCGTACTGGTAGGGATTCATCACCAGTTGCATGCAGGTGTTGTCCACGATGTGCTCGCCGTAGGTGATCTCGGGATACTCCTTGGCGATGTTGCGCGAGCAGCGCAGGAACAGGCCATCGGAAAGCTTCATGATGTTGGCTTTGTGGACGGCGTGGATCTTCTTGCGCTTGTTCTTGCGGGCATATTCAAAGGCGAAACGCGAGATGCGGGTGCAAGCCTTTTCGGTCATGATCTTCAGGCTCTCCACCACGCCGGGGACCACCTCGTGCTCAATCCCGGAATACAGGCCTTCGGTATTCTCTCGCACGATGATCAGGTCAACGTCGGGATAGCGTGTCGGAATATGCGGAAGGTTGCGGATCGGCCGGAAGTTGGCATACAGCTCGAACATCTTGCGCAGTTCGACGTTGATGCTGGCGAACCCGCCGCCGATGGGCGTGGTCACCGGCCCCTTGAGCGCCACCCGGGTGCGCTCGATGGACTGCACCAAGTCCTTGGGAATGTATTCCTTGTATTTCTCGTAGGCCTCGGCGCCGGCCTCGAAACTCTCCCACTCAAATTTCAGGCCGGTAGCTTCCAGAATACGCACCGCGGCCTGGGTGACCTCAGGGCCGATGCCGTCGCCGGGGATGAGAGTAATTTTGTGAGACATGAAATATTGACGAATCGCCGGATCGAAGAATTGACGAATTGGAGGTTGGCTATCCCTTAATACGTCAATTCGCAAATTCTTCAATCCGTCAATTCTTCGTTACGCCCTTTCCCTTTGCTTCGGGCTCCTTCGTCTTCAGCAAATCCTTCAACTCGGCCATGAACTCCTGGACGTCTTTGAAATCCAGGTAGACCGAGGCGAAGCGCACGTACGCAACCTTGTCGTAGCGGCGCAGGCGGTTCATGATGAGCTCTCCAAGTTCGCTGGTCTTGCGCTCGCGCTCGGGTGACTCGATCACGAAGCTTTCGGCCTCGTTCACGATCTGTTCCAGCTTGCTGATGGGCACCGGCCGCTTTTCGCAGGCCCGTAGCAGTCCATTCAGCACTTTCTGGCGGTCGAATTTCTCCCGACGCCCGTCTTTCTTCACCACCATGTAGGGGATCTCGTCGATCCGCTCGTAGGTGGTGAAGCGCTTTTCGCACTTCAGACACTCGCGGCGCCGGCGTATGGAATCGGCTTCCTTACTCTCGCGCGAATCCACCACCTTGTCATTCGCGAAACCACAGAAGGGGCACTTCATGTGCTTGGGAACTCACTGCATTGTAGCAGGGGTGGACGGGACCGAGGCGGTTCCAGGTACGTCGGTAACTTCGCAGGTTCCGGGAGGCAAGAGCCACTGTGGCGCGGATTCGCACACCCGGACGGCTGAATCGCAGGCTCAGGTTTCCGCTTCTGACGGAGGCAGCGGCGGCGCTGCTTCGTGTTCCGCTTGATGGCTCTCCTGCGAAAGCCGCCGCAGGGACAAATGCTCGTAGCGTGCCAGCAGTAACCCGAGCGGGATCACAGCAACGAAGGTCACCAGCCAGAGCATGATGCCGCAGCTGAGGGCCAGTTCCTGGGGCACATCGAAAATGTGTTCCAGCGCCGCAATGGTAGCCAGTTGCGACCCGCCGCCTACTCCGGGCAGCTGCAGGATCGATCCCACCATGCTCGAACCCATCAGCAGCAGAATCTGCGGTACGGGAATGTCGAGTGGCTGGTCTCCCGCGGCATTGAGCACGCCGTGATAGGCGATGGTTACTTCGTGATAAGCGAGCGCGATCAGGTACCACATGAGCAGCGACACCACGATCAGCAGTAACAGCGAGAAGGGACTATGGATGGTATTCAGTCCGGAGCCGAACTCGCGGATCCTTTCGGCTACCCGCTTTCCGAGGTTCTTTGTCCAGTGCGAGAACCGTTGCTCGAACCAGTTGGCAAGGGCCTCACCCTTCTGGGCGACCACCACCGCGCCGATGGCCAGAGCAAAAACGATGCCGAGCAGCAGAACGCCGCCGTAGATCAACTTGTTCCTGAACTCCGGGTGCGGGGTAGAGCCGAGGGCGCCAGGAAGAAAAATCGCCAGCGCCAGCAGGACGGCGAAGGCCCCGATATCGAAGATTCGCTCCACCGCCCACACCGCGATCTGCGACGAAAACGGCAAGTTCTCCCGGCGCGCGATCAAATAGGGGCGAATAAACTCGCCCGGGCGTCCTAGCAGGGCCAGGCCGGTGAATCCGATGAGTGTGGGGGCGATCAGTTGCAACGATGAGGCGCGCGGGCGCACCGGGCGGAGAAACAGCTTCCAGCGGATCGCCCGCATCACGTAGCCCAGGTAAATAAGAGCGACGGCATGCGCGATATGCCAGGGACGGATCTCGTGAGCCTCAGCCCAGAAAGTGGCCCAGTCGAACCTCTGCCAGTGACGGAACTGCAGGTAGACGAGGAGACCCAGTACGGCCACAACCCCGCTGGTAAAAAGAATACGTTTCTTGTCCATGTATGGAAACTGCGCACGCCGCACGAGCATCGCCCAGTGTCAAGGTAAATGACAGGGATGCAACGGGTCAACGCGGGAAGCCGCTCTCAACTCTCAGCGCGCAGCTTTCAGCTCGTGTCCTGACGTCGTCATGATAGGGCAAAGAGGAGTTGCAAGTGACAAAAATCCATGGAACATAGCTGAGAAACTCAGAGCTGACAGCTTCTAGCGAGTGGATTTTACTTTGGTCGCAGGAGCACTGGCTGCCGAAGCCTTCTGCTCAGCCAGTTTCTTGCGATTGAAGTCGCGGATGATGCGCGACACGTAGGCGCGCGTCTCGGAATAGGGTGGCACCCCGCGGTACTGGTCCACGCGCCGCGGGCCGGCATTGTAGGCGGCCAGCGCTTTGACCAGGTCGAAGTTATAGCGCTCCAGCAGTTCGCGCAAGTAGCGGGTGCCGCCTTCCAGGTTGTCGCCGGGATCAAAAGTGTTGGCGACGCCCAGCTGCGAAGCGGTTTGCGGCATCAGTTGCATCAGGCCCTGCGCGCCCTTGCGGGAGACGGCGTGGGGGTTGAATCCGCTCTCGGCGTGAATCACGCTGTTGATCAGGTCCGGATCCAGATGATGGCGGTCGCTGATGTCGCTGATCACCTCGTCTAGTTTTTGTGGAGCGGCCGGCGCGGTCGCCTGTGGTGGCGGGCTTAGGTCCTTCTCAAAGTGGTCAATCTGGTCGGTGGGGACTTCCACGTAGCCGGCGCCGTCGGCCGTGGGATAAAGGCGAGTCACCGAACCCACAATTTCGCGGCGCTCGTGGCGGATGGAAAATCCGTTGTGCAGGATGGCGAGGTCGGAGGCGAGCAGCGGCATCGCGATCAGAGAAATCACCAGCCCGAGTGCGACTTTTCGCAAATCTGACATGCCTCTGTGGCTATCCCAACACTTGCTCGATGGCTGCGGCCACGCCATTCTGGTCGTTGGGTAACGTTACCGCCCAGCCCTGGCCGCGCAGTTCTTCCGACGCATTCCCCATGATAAACGGCACTCCGGCGAAGGCAAGCATTTCAATGTCGTTGTAGTTGTCACCAATGGCCATGACCTGTTCGCGGGGAATGCCGCGGTGGGCGGCCCAGCGCTCGAGCGCGTGGCCCTTGGAACAGCCCTGGTTCAAAACATCCACGATCGACAAATCGCGGACCGGATACTCGGTGCGCAGCACGGTGATCTGTCTTTCCAGGCCACTCGCCGCCAGCGCCGCGAGAGCCTGGTGCATGCGCTCGATGGGCCCGCAGAACATGGCCTGCACCGGGTCGATGCTCAGAGACTTTTCTACCGGAATGACGAACTCAATGTATTCCAGGTTCTTTTCCAGCCAGCGTTGGATGCTGGCGCCCAGTTCGTCCATGCGCTCGAGCACGATCGAACCTTTGCCTTCGATATCAAAAGTCAACACCGTGTTGCCGCGGAAATCCTGCATGGCCTGGCAGAGCTGGCGGCAGGTGCCAGCGGGGAGCAGGTCGCGATGGAAAGTTTCGCCGCGCTGCGAGCGGGTGATGGCGCCATTAGAGCTGATCAGCCACAGGTCAAACCCGAATTGGGCCACGATCGGCAGGGCAAAGGTGTGCCGCCGGCCGGTGACCACGACGACCTCGACCCCCGCGGCGTGCGCCCGTCGCAACGCGGCCAGGTCGGTGTCGGAGATCTGGAATTGCGGGTTCAACAGGGTGCCGTCGATATCAACGGCCAGCAGGCGGATGGGAGGCGTTAGCACAGCCGATTCTACCATTGCAGGCCGCGCTTTCAGGCCGCAGGCCGCGGGGCGCGACATGCTATAGTGCGCTCAACCCATGGGCGCACTCTCCTATCTCTTTTATCCTTGGGGGTTCTTGCTGCAGGCGTTGGCCATTGTGCATTTCATCCGGCGCCGGCCCGATGGTTATTGGTTATGGATAATTCTTTTTCTCGGGCCTCTGGGCGCGATTGTCTATATTGCCGTCGAAGTGATTCCCGACGCTGGGCTGTTGCGCCAGTCGTTCAAGGCTTTTCCCCGTCGCAAGCGGATCGGTGAACTCGAAGCCGCCATTCTGGACAATCCTTCGGCCGGGAACTATGAGGAGTTAGCCGACCTCTATCTGGAAGAAGGCAAGTTCGCGCGGGCCCGCCAGTGCTACGACCATGCGATCTCATCCCGGACTGATTCACCCGATCCGTTTTACCGGCGCGCCATCGCGGAAATCGAAATGGGCGATTTCGCTGCCGCCTTGCCCGACCTGGAGCGTGTAGTGGGCAAAGATCCGAAGTACGACTTCTACCGTGCAGGCGGCTTGCTGGCGCATACCTACGCGAATACCGGGCAGCAGGAAAAAGCCGAGGCCCTGTTTCAGGAAGTCACCAAAATCTCGACCTTGTCGGAAACTTATTTTAACTACGCAAACCTTCTGGCAGCGCAGGGGCGCAATGCCGAGGCCCGCGAGTGGGCGCAACGCATCCTGGCGAAGAAGCCGACCATGCCCGGCTACCTGCGGCGGCGCGAGCGGCCGTGGTTCCGGAGAGCGAGCGGGTTACTTAAGAGACTGTCGTAAGAAGGTGGCAGGTCACAGGTCGCAACTCGATCCCTAGAAGCTAGCAGCGAGCAGCTAGAAGCTGGCCGCTGATGTTAGACTTTTCCTGCCGTGCCGCCAGTCATCCATTTTGAGTGCACCAAATGTGGGGCGTGGAATAAGACCGAGCATCCCCAGACGGTTTGCCCCAAAGATGGCGGGGTGCTCTACGTCCGCCACGACCTGGAGAATCTAAAGCAAAGCTTTAAGATTGGCTCGCTGGCGGGACGCGTCGCCACCATGTGGCGCTATGCCGAAGTTATGCCGCCGGCGGAGCCGGTTTCCCTCGGCGAGGGCTTTACTCCCATGATCGCCAGCCAGGAGTTTCCCAACGTCTACATCAAAGACGAAGGGCTGAACCCGACCGGCTCGTTCAAGGCGCGGGGGATGTCGGCGGCAATCACCATGGCCAAGGCGTACGGGCTGAAAAAGCTGGCTGCCCCGTCCGCGGGAAATGCCGGCAGCGCACTCGCTGCCTATGCCGCTGCCGCCGGAATAGAAGCACACATCTTCATGCCCAAGGATGTGCCGCTTGCGAATCGCGTTGAGTGCGAAAGCTATGGCGCCCACGTGACCCTGGTCAACGGCCTGATCAGCGACTGCGCGCGCATGGTGGCAGAACGCGGAGAGAAAGAAGGCTGGTTCGACGTCTCCACGCTCAAAGAACCGTTCCGCGTCGAAGGCAAGAAGACCATGGGCTACGAGGTCGCCGAGCAACTGGGATGGCGCCTGCCGCAAGGCATCATCTATCCCACGGGCGGCGGGGTTGGGCTGATTGGCATGTGGAAGGCTTTCGACGAGATGGAAAAACTGGGCTGGATCGGCCCGGAACGCCCCCAGATGGTGGTCGTTCAATCAAGCGGTTGTGCGCCTATCCCTAAAGCATGGGATGAAGGCAAGACTACAGCGGAATTCTGGCCGGAAGCCTCGACCCTGGCGGCCGGCTTGCGCGTGCCCAAGGCCTACGGCGACTACCTTATTCTGGACATTCTGAAGAAAAGTGGTGGGGTCGCACTGTCGGTAACCGATGAGGAGATCATGGATGCGCTGCATCACTGGGCGCGCGTGGAAGGAATTTTTGCTGCCCCCGAAGGAGCCGCCGCACTGGCCGCCTACCGCAAGCTGCACGACAGCCTGTTCTTCGGCCCCGACGATAAAGTCGTGCTGTTCAACACCGGCTCGGGGCTGAAGTACCTTGACGTAATTGACGGGCAAAGCGGACGCCCGCGTCCTGAGCCACCGGCTTCGCGGCACATCGGCGGAATTATTGGGCCGTACTGAAAGCGGGCGTCGGCCCTCGGACTTCAGACCTCAGCAAAATCACCATGACCGAACGTCTCTACTATCACGACTCTTTTCTCTACGAATTCGACGCTGAAGTTCGGGACGTGACCGCGGCAGGCTCCCGGGCGGCGGTCATTCTGGACCGCACGGCGTTCTATCCGACCAGCGGAGGACAAGTGTTCGACACTGGTTGGATGCTGTTGTCGGACCATGACAAAGTGCGCGTGGCTGAGGTGGCGGAGCGGGAAGACGGGGCGGTGCTGCATTTTGTTGAGGGCATTGATCAGGTCAAGCAGGGCAGCCGCGTCCGCGGGCTGATCGATGTCGACCGGCGGCGCGATCACATGCAGCAGCACTCCGGCCAACACGTGTTGTCGGCGGCGTTTGTGCGGCTGTTCGAAATGCCCACGGTTTCGTTTCACATGGGCGCGGACTACTGCTCGATCGATCTCGACACCAAGAACCTGTCAGCTCAGCAAGTCGAGGCCGCGGAAGCGCTGGCTAACGACGTGGTCATGCAGAACCGCCCTGTTGGAATTCGCTTTGTCACCCAGGAGGAGGCGCGCGGGCTGGGCCTGCGCAAGCTTCCGCCGGGAGACAAAGACGAGCTGCGGCTGATTGAGATAAGCGATTTTGACCTGACGGCGTGCGGCGGAACGCATGTCACGGGCACCGGGCAGATCGGCTGCATCCTGTTGCGTAAAACCGAAAAAGCCAAGCAGGGATGGCGGGTGGAATTCGTTTGCGGCAAACGCGCGGTGGCTACGGCGCGGCGCGACTACACGGTGTTGACCGAAGCTGGCAGCCTGTATTCCTGCCACATCTGGGATCTCCCGCAGCAGATACGCAAAGCGCAGGAAGAATTGCGGGCGTCGCGCAAGTCGAATGAACGGATCCTCGAAGAGCTCGCTGATCTGTATGCTGCGCGACTGCTGGTGGAGACTGCCGAAAATGGCGGACGCAAAGTCGTGGTGCGTGCCTTTGCCGATCGCGATCTCACGTTTATCAAGCTCCTGGCGCAGCGGTTGACGCGCCAGAGCACCAATGTCATCGCGCTGCTCGCTGCTACTTCCGGCCAGCCCGCCCTGGTGTTTGCCGCGTCGCCGGGGCAGCCATTCGACATGGGAGCGTTGATGAACGACGCCCTGGCGAAGCTCGGCGGCCGCGGCGGCGGAAGCAAGGATATGGCCCAGGGCGGCCCGGCGCAGGTGGAAGGGCTGGACTCTGCGCTAGCGGAACTCGCAACCCGGCTGAGTGGATAATCATCTGCGATTCGTATCAGGGCATGCCTTGCGGCGCTGCATTCTCATTGCAGACCTCTCCCACCCGACGGGTCGTCGGTGGTTGCGCTGTTCACGTCCACGTGCAGGCGCAGGGCGGGATCCGCTCCCGGCGGATAGCAGTTGCCGTCGCGGTGGTAGTTGGCCGGACAGCGGCCCGCAACCTCCGGCCGCTTAGGCGATTGCGCGAATTGCCAGACCGTCGCAAAGGGCACGCCGCTGTGTGCCGGTGGCGGAGGGTTCCGGAACTCGCATCCTGGCGAGGGTGGGCAGGCATCATTCGTGACCCAGTAGACGATATTTCTTCCACCGGCATTCTTGCGGATGTCTTCTGCCGTGATTACGACGTTGTTCTTATCTTCCTGGAAAGCGATGCCGGAGCAGTAGACGCCCGCTCGGAATCCGGCCGCGTTGACGCCGTCGACCCAGGCATGCAAGTAGGCCCGTTGTTCCGGCAACAGGCGTCCACCTTGCTCCTGGTCAAGAAAGATGATCGTTGCGCGCGCGAATCCTTCTTTTTTGGCAGATGTGGCCGCGGCGAGTGCGTCCGATTTGCCCAACGCGGCGGCGCTAGGGACCTTCTTCAGTTCGGCGTACAGACGGCCGTTAAACAACACCAGGAATCCAAAACCTTCCGCCGCGAGCGCCTGCCGTTTTCCCGACCAGGTGTTGCGGGTGGCCCCCGGCGGATTGTTCAGCCAGTACCCGGAGTAGGAAAACGTCTGGCGAAGCGCTTTGAGATTCTGGTCGCCGGGATAGTCATTGCGATCGAATCCCAGATAGGCGGACCTGGCAGAAGAATCGTGTGCAGGCACGGATAGCGAGAAAACCAGCACTGACAAGACGAGTGCGGTGGCAGCGATGAAACGGGCCCTCTTCATCCATAAAGAGGATAACCCGGAAAAACCCAAACCTCCCTTCGTGCTACATTTTCCTCAGCGGTTCTCATGGAACAACGCCTCATCCTTATTAATCTGCTGGTCAAGCTCGGCGTCGCTGCCGCGGTCGCCAGCGCGCTGGTGCGCTCGGTGGAGTTCAAGCGGCTGCTGTTCCTGGAAGAACGGACGATCAAGCAGAAAATCTACCTGGTCTTGTGGATCGGCATACCGCTGGCCATCGGGGTTTGGATCCGGTTCAGCGCGAAAAGCTTTTTCGCCGGCGACCTGTCGTTCGAAACCGCCATCCTGCTGGGTGTGATTGCTGGGCGGTTTGCGGGATCGATGGCAGGCGTGTTGGTGAGTCTTCCGGCGCTGCTCCACGGGGAATGGCTGACCTTGCCGTTTACCCTGCTGTGCGGAATTGCGGCGGGGCAACTGCGCAATCTGGCTCCCGACCGGGAAGATATCTGGTCGTTCTCGCCGTTCATTGATCTGAGCATTTACCGCATGATCCGGCGCAACCTGCCCCGGCCTCGTCTGTTCGACTGGCAGATCATGTTCTTTGTGACCATCGTGGCGCTGCGCTTTATGCACACCGAGCTGGCGCGGGTGCTGCCTCGCGCCACCTTCAGCCTGGAGAGCCCGAACCTGTGGGTGGAAGTCGCGATCTACGCCACCTCGGTCATGGTGATCGGCACCGAACTCAAAATCTGGAACAGCGTGCGCATCCAGATCAAGCTGGAAGAGCAGGAGCGCATGCTGCTGCACGCCCGCATGGAAGCGTTGCAGAACCAGATCAACCCGCACTTCCTGTTCAATACCCTGAACTCGGTCTCATCGCTGGTGCGCTTTGATCCTGACACCGCGCGCGAAATGATCATCAAGCTGGCCAACATCCTGCGCCGGCTGCTGAACAGTACAGATTCCTCCGTTCCGCTGCGGGAAGAGCTGGAGTTTATTGACGACTATCTCGACATCGAGGTAGTCCGTTTCGGCCGCGACAAGCTGCGGGTGGTGAAGGAACTCGATGCCCAGTCACTGGACGTGATGGTTCCCAGCATGCTGCTGCAGCCGCTGGTGGAGAACTCCATCAAGCATGGGCTTTCGGCGAAGATTGAAGGCGGCAGCATCTACCTCCGTAGTCGCTTGACCGAGTCCGAGCTGATTATTGAAGTGGAAGACGACGGGGTCGGCATGGGTGCGGCCAACATCTTGGAGCGTCCCAGTGGTCTGGGCGGCACGGGCATTGGCATGGCCAACGTGGCCGAGCGGCTGAAGGTGCTCTACGGCGAGGCTGCCCGCATGACCATCGACAGTCACGAAGGCAAGGGAACTCTGGTCAGGCTGCGCCTGCCCCTGCTGCAGACCACCGGTGCCACACGGGTTGCACTCTATGACGAGCGTTCCAGCACGCGGCGGTAAAAATCTTCATATTGGGGGATGATTCTGCTGGCGCAGAAGCGTGACTGCGCCACCGTCCGCGCCGCCTGCGCCATTTCCTTGAGCCGATTCTCGTCGCTGAGGAGTTCAATGGCGTAGCGCGCCATGGTATCGACGTCTCCCACGTCCGCCAGGAATCCGCTGACGCCGTGCTCCACTACTTCCGGCACGCCGCCAACGCGGGTGGCGATCGGCACTACCCTGCAGGCCATGCCTTCGAGCGCAGCCAGCCCAAACGACTCTGACTCGCTGGGCAGCAGCAAGACGTCGGCCAGGGCGAGTTTCTCGTGGATCACGTCCTGCTTACCCAGGAACAGCACGTCATCGTGGATGCCCTTCTGTACCGCCAGCCATTCCGCCCGCGAGCGGTCGGGGCCGTCGCCAATCAACAGCAGCTTAGCCGGGATTTTCTTGCGCACCCGGTCGAAGATCTCGATAGTGTCGGTGACCCTTTTTACCGGACGGAAGTTGGACAGGTGCACCAAAATACGTTCGCCGTTGGGCGCGTACTCGGCGCGATGCTTGGCCTCGGGATCGTGAACGTACACGTCGCAATTCACAAAGTTGTAAATCACCTGGATCTGGTTGCGCACATCCAGTTCGCGCATGGTGCGTTCCCGAAGGTAGCTTGAGACCGCGGTCACACCGTCACTCTGCTCGATGGAGAAGCGCGTGATCGGCAGGTACGAACGGTCCAGGCCGACCAAGGTGATGTCGGTGCCGTGCAGCGTGGTCACGAAGGGCAGCTTGCGGCCGCGCGGCTTGGCGGCCAGCATCTGGCGGGCCAGCAATGCGCTGACGGAATGCGGAATCGCGTAGTGCACGTGCAGCAGGTCGAGGTCATAAAGTTCTGAGACTTCCGCCATGCGCGTGGCCAGCGCCAAGTCGTACGGAGGATAGTCGAACAGCGGGTAACGTGAGACCTCCACCTCGTGGTAGTGAATGTTGGGATGGGGGCCGGTCAAGCGAATGGGTTGGGCGTAGGAGATGAAGTGAATCTCGTGGCCACGCTCGGCCAGTTCCAATCCAAGCTCGGTGGCCACCACGCCGCTGCCACCGTAGGTCGGATAACAGGTAATGCCGATCTTCATCTCAGTCCTTTTGGCGCCTTCCCGCTCTTTCCCATTCGATGGGAACGGGCAAGCCTGGATTCAGATTTTGACGGAATGCACGAGAAAAAGTGAGAACTACGCGGTCGTCGGTGGACCTCCACCCAGGCCGCTGACCCCGGTGACCCCGGTGTCGAGCCGTTCGATGAGCCGCTGAAATCGCTGCTGGGTGACGTCGTCGAGTCCGACAAACTCGATCCCCATGCCGACTCCAGGGTCGCTGGCCCGCACCATACCCGCGGTATGGATTTTCTCCGACTCCATCCAGAAGGTAATTTCCACCGCGGTGCCGAGAGGCAGGGGCAGCAGAGTCTCAACATAACAGCCGCGCCCGCTGATATCGGTGGCGCTGGTCTGCATGTGGCTGCCGCCGCCGCGTTCATCGCGGATATCAATGGGGAAGGTTATCTTGTGGCGGACAAACTTCCTCTTATTGTGACCCCCTGCCACCGCCGGTGCCGCGGGCTGACTCAGTTCCGCTCTCCAGGGGCAGTTCTGGCCGTCGAGCAATTCGATCCCTACCTGGATCTTGTGCAGGATCCCGCCATCGATGGCCCAGACCACCCGGAAGCGCGCTTTCTTGTCGCCGTACTGCACCCCGATGATGTCGCCCGCAGTCAGTTGGTGCTCGATGCCGGTGAGCAATGCGCCACCGCTGCTGATATTGTCGGCGCGGGCGTTTTGGAAGAAGGGATGTCCGTCCGCACCCATGCCCCACACCCGCACCAGAATGTCTGCGCGAACGCGGGTTTCGGGCCGGCTCTCCATAAAATAGGTTTCGCTAGTGTCGGAACGGCTGGCACAATCATACCCTGACCGGTCAAAACGCGCGGTTACGAAGGTAGATGTCACCGAAGATCAACTGAGATCGCGGTAGGAAATAAGCTGGATGCCGTTTTCTGCCAGCCGGGCGCGGGTGACGGCAGAGGTCAAGAGCCGCAGTTCGTCCGCTCGCGATTGCCGCAGGCGGGTGTGGAGCGTCTGCAGTTCGGCGTCGTTGTAACCGGGATGGCAGACAAGCTCCCACGTACCCTCCGGCAACTCGTCCACCAGGGTCCGAAATA
This sequence comes from Terriglobia bacterium, assembly GCA_020073665.1. Classification (GTDB taxonomy): domain Bacteria; phylum Acidobacteriota; class Terriglobia; order Terriglobales; family Acidobacteriaceae; genus JAIQEU01. The sequence goes on along the minus strand of JAIQEU010000020.1, from coordinate 21,039 downwards.
GCGACTCGTCCAGAGAGCCGGTAGCGGCAATGCCAATGCTACCGTCGGAGGCAAGGATACCGGTTGCCCCGAGCGCTCGCTGAAAGTTTCCAGCGAGGGCGTGTAGGGTCCGGACTTCCAGCCAGCGCTTCCACAAGCTCGGCCGAGCGGCCAGCAGCGACAGCCGCACGGGCTCGAATGGATTGCGGACAGCCCGGACGCCGCAAGCCTTGGCTGCCCGCAAAAGCGGCTGCAGTACCTGCGAGAACAGGTGGGTGTGCTTGTGTGTGTCCAGGTGAGTCACGGCCACGCCGGCGGCCTGCAGCTTGCGGATCTGCGCGATGGTTTCCGCCTCGACCTGAGCGGGATCAATACGCCCAGCTATGGCCCGCGCGGCAAACCTTCCCAGAGCGCGGCGGAAGCGTGGTTCGCCCTGCGCTCGACCTGGGATGAGGCTCTGTACCTGCGAGGCTGTCAGCAGCGGGGAGCCGTCCACCAGCACGACGTGGCAGCCGACACTGAGACTGGGCACAGTCTTGGCCAACTGCACCGCCTGGTCGAACGCCGGCCCGTTAGCCATCAGGGTGGCGGAAGTCACCACGCCGTGTCCGTGGGCTTCGAGGATGGCGCGATTCACCCCCGGGGTCAGTCCAAAATCATCGGCATTGACGATGAGGCGGCGCAAGGCGCCAGTCTAGCAGGGAAGGGGTAAGCGGAGGCTGGCGAAGGAGGGTGGGACGGAGGGTTTCGAAGTTTCAATTTTGCAAGGTTTCAAGGTGAAGCCAGGAAGATCGTGAGTCTCGACTACCTTGAAGCCTTGCAACTCCACAACCTTGCAACCTTCTTTCGCGCCTGCGTATACTCGAGAAGCTGCTCTCGTATGGATGCCCGTCATTATTCTTCGCGAGGCTCCCGCAATCCAGGCCGGGCGCGAGGGGCGGTTAGCTCAGTTGGTTAGAGCGCCTCGCTTACACCGAGGAGGTCGCAGGTTCGAGTCCTGCACCGCCCACCAGTTCCCGCTGTGCAATCCGGCGATTGAGGCAAGAAAGCGAGGGCCGAGTGCTTCTCGACCCACGCATTCTGCCTGTCTGCTCACGGCTTGGCGTGGGTGGCAAAAAAGTCCCAGATGATGTCATCGGTCGTGAGCCCTGTCTTGCTATTGAAGGTGGAGTTGTAGGGCTGCGCCGACGTGCCCGGAGCCAGATTCATGGCCACCTGGTACCACTTGTGAATGCCGCCGATCAGCTTGTACTGCTGCACCACCACACTCGAAGAACAGCCCGAAGCCAGCTTGGAACTGGCTGACGTCGGCTTGCCGCTCGAACACAAAGCCGTGCTGTTGGTCTTGCACACGTTTTGCGTTTGCCAGTAATTGAAGCTGTCGTCTTCGGTGGCTTCCGGATACGGATTGGTCAGGCCACAGTACGGCACTGCGGTGTCGGCGTCTCCATTGATCATCAAGACCGACACGGGGGCCTTCTCGGCAGGCACCGGCGGCCCAACGTCCTGCCACAGTTCGCCTGAGATAGGTGCGATGGCCGCCACTAAGTCACCCAACTCGACGCCGACCCGGTTGGTCATGAAAGCGCCTAGCGAAAATCCGGTCACATACACTTTGCGATGATCCACGGCTACGCCCGCTTCCAGGGCGAGGATCACGGCTTTGATGAATCCGACATCATCCGGCGGGTTCTTGCCGAAGGACGGGTTGTAGTACAGGTTCCAGGAGGTAATGTTGCTCTGATTTGGCAATGCCTGCGGATAAGCCGCAATGAACCCGGCACTGGCAGCCTTGGTAGTCCATCCGTTGCTGTCTCCTTCCCACATGCCCCCGTGCGCGCCGTGCAAGTAGAGCACCAGGCTAGGCGCTGGCGGGATGTTAGTAGGAATGTAGACCCGGTACTGGCGAGTGACGCCGTTCACAATCAGCGTGCACGTCTGACTTTTGCCCCGGAGTGACAAGTCGCAGTTGCTGGCGCTTGCCAGAGTTGCGAAACAGCCGATCAGTAAACTTATGAGTGCGCGTTTCATCATGATCTCCCGTTAAGAATTTGTTCAGCTCCGCGTCGGTTCTCAAACCGACGTTCAGACAGCAGGATCCCTCGCAAGATCTGTCGGCCCGGATCTTGTTTGTCGAAGGGTGAGCGCTGGTTATGCGAAGCCGTGGAAAGCGGGCAACCGGACAGGGGTAGGGCGAAGGGTGCGGTCGAAAACACAACCGTGACGGTTGGAGCCGCTACCGCTTAAGCCGCTTACCGATACCGATTACAACCCACCTGATCCGGTCACGAATATGACGCGCGCCACGGTCGAGGGTGACGATTGACCCTCAGGGGTCAAGCCTTGTGGAAAAACAGCCTTGCGTTTTTCCTCAAGTTACTCCCTTTAAGCGGCGCAGCGTCTGGGGTCTTTGTCGAATGGAGCAATCCGGCTGGGGCGCGCAGACGGCGCCCCAGCGGACTTGGAAGTGCCAGCTAGGACGCGCCCTCGATGCTTTCCACGTGGATGGTGTTAGTGGAAGCATCCAGGCTGCCGGTTACTTTCACGTCTTTGCCGACGTACTGCTTGGCTTTGGTTTGGTCGTCGAGCTGAAAAACCATCTTGTTAGTTGTGTCTTTCAAGACCAGCTTGCTGCCGTCTTTTACGATGGTTCCGCTGAATGCCTTCATTTCATTCGACGGAGCGGGATCGTTCGTCGAAGGAGCCGCGGGCTGCGGACTGGCATACGGTTGCGAGCCGGGACTTTGTTGGGCCACAAGCTGTGGAACTGGCATGACCAGCCCGAACAGCAACGCGAGGAATAGAAATGTTCCCAAAACATTGAATTGACTTTTCACGAACACACCTCCGGGGGAGAGCCTTGGTCGTGCTTGACTCGTTGAGATTGAGTTGCTGCACTGCGAAGAGCAAGCGGGGTTCCAAAACGGTGGGTGCAGGTCTCCATGCAGCAAGTAAGTGCTTTTACGTCGGTGTCGCCAACCTGAGCGCCGGCAGTTTTTGCACGATACGAGCAATTCTGCGGTGCGGCATCGCTGGATGAAAAAAATACGAGACAAGAATGTGGCCTTGGCTACTCATGCGGAAATGAGTAGTTCATGCCTTCGAAGTTTGGCATCTCCGGTGCCGCAGGCGTGCATCGCACAGAGTATGTGCTTGTGGCCCCGAGCTGCGCCCAGGACAAACGGAAATTCTGTCCAGGAGTCGAGCAAAAGTTTCCTGCTGGCGATTTCCGAACCCTGGCAGACCCCGATTTACAAGGCACTTTACAGTTGGACCGCACCGGTTTGGAGCGCCAAGCTGTTCATATCAAAGTGCCTTCACCTTTCGCTCCGTAAATGGCCTGACAGTTGCTCTGTTTTGATCCCATAGCGGAAGACGAAATAACCGGTTTTGACACTTGCTGATCGTCCTCAGCGACCCAAGGTAATCCCAGGTAGGCCATGGAGGCATATGCGACTGACACTTCGTTTGGTCGTCTCGCTGGTGCTTGGTCTGGCGCTGGTGTCGCTGGCGTTCTCCTACTATGAGGTTCGGGCGGATAAGACCCAGCTGCGCAAGGACCTTGACCGGCGAGCGGAAGTGTTGGCGGAAAGCTTGGAGCAGAATGCGTCTCCGCTGCTGGTGCAAGGCTCCAACAAAGAACTACAGCGCATGGTGGAGCGCTTCGGCAACCGTGAACATCTGCTCGGGGTGGTGATCTACGATACCCAGAAAGGCCGCCTGGCCATCAGTTCGGGGCTTGCGGCGCATCTTACCCAACGTCCTGCTGCCGTTGATCGAGCTTCCCGCAGCGATGCCGGGTATGGAGAATTTGTGCACCTTGGCGCCACCCCGGCACACATCTACGCCGTCCCGCTGCACCAAGGGGACACCACGCTGGGAACGCTGGCCATTGTTCACGATGCCAGCTACATCACTGCCCAAACTCAGTACGTGTGGAAAGACACTTTTCTCCGCGTGCTGGCGCAGGGATTCCTGATCGGCCTCATCACCTTGCTGATTGTGCGCTGGAGTGTCGTGGGACCGATTGCCCGGACCGCACAATGGATGCGCTCGCTGCGGACAGGCCGTTACGCATCACACCCGAACGTGCCCGATTGGGATGTGTTCAGCCCGCTGACCAAGGAAGTCACGACGTTTGTGGAAAGCCTCACCGCGGCTCGCGCCGCCGCCGAACAGGAAGCCCGGCTGCGCGAAGATGCCGAGTCGTTGTGGACCGCGGAGCGCCTCGCCGTCCACGTGCGTAGCCGGCTGCGGGAGAGCCGTCTCTTCGTTGTCTCCAATCGCGAACCGTACATCCATGTTAGGGAAGGCAAGCTGGTGCGCACCGTGGTGCCGGCCAGCGGACTGGTCACGGCCCTGGAGCCCATTTTGCGGGCCTGCGACGGAACCTGGATCGCCCATGGCAGCGGGGATGCCGACCGGGAGACGGTCAACTACCACGACGCTTTGCGCGTGCCTCCGGACGACCCCAAGTACAACCTGCGCCGCGTCTGGCTGAACAAGGAAGAGGAAGAAGGCTACTACTACGGGTTTGCCAACGAGGGACTGTGGCCGCTTTGCCACATCGCCCACACCCGGCCCGCCTTCCGGGCAAGTGATTGGCAGTGGTACCAGGAAGTAAATCACAAGTTCGCCGAGGCGGTGCTGCAGGAAATGGACGGAATCGAGCGGCCGGTCCTGCTGGCCCAGGATTATCACTTTGCCTTGCTGCCGCGCCTCATCAAGAAGGAGCGCCCTGATGCTCGGGTCGCCATCTTCTGGCACATCCCGTGGCCTAACGCCGAAGCTTTTGGCATCTGTCCCTGGCAACGCGAGTTGCTCGATGGCCTGCTGGGAGCCGACCTGATCGGGTTCCACCTGCAGTCGCACTGCAACAATTTTCTTCAGACCGTGGACCGTACGCTGGAATCGCGTATCGAGTGGGACCGTTCCGCGGTGAATCGTGAGGACCACCTTACCCAGGTGCAACCTTTTCCCATCAGCGTGGAGTTTGCGGAATCGCCGCCCGAGGCGAGCGCCTCCGAGTCGGCCTATGTGGATCGCGCCTCTCTGTTCAAAGAGCTGGGGGTAGAAGCCACCTTCCTGGGTGTAGGGGTTGAACGCGTGGACTACACCAAGGGGATCCTGGAACGCTTCCTGGCCCTGGAGCGGCTATTGGAAAAGCATCCGCAGTATGTTGGGCGCTTTACTTTTGTCCAGATTGGCGCCCCCAGCCGCACCCACATCAAGCGTTATCACGATCTGCTGGCGGAGGTGGGGGCGGAAGCTGAGCGCATCAACTGGCGCTTTCAGACCGCGAACTGGAAACCCATCGTCTACCTGCAGCGGCAGCATAGTCATCAGGAAATTCAGAGGTACTACCGCACCGCCGACGTGTGCATGGTGACTTCGCTGCATGATGGCATGAACCTGGTGGCAAAAGAATTCGTGGCCGCCCGCCACGATGAGCAGGGCGTGCTGGTGCTGAGCCGCTTTGCCGGAGCTTCGCGCGAGCTGCGCGATGCCCTCATCGTTAACCCGTACGACATCGAGCAAATGGCGGAAGCGGTCCGGGTCGCATTGGAAATGTCGCCGGAGGACAAGGCGTCTCGCATGCAGCACATGCGCCGCGCCGTGCGCGAGAACAACATTTACCGCTGGGCCGGCAACCTGGTGGCGGGGCTCTGCGACATCCGGGTGGAGAAGGCTGTTCCAGCTCGCGAGCAGGCCCTCAGCAACGCCGCAGGCTTTTGAAGCAAAAGGCTACCGTGACACCTGTGATTCGTAGGCAGAGACTGTCCACAAATTTTCACGCCGTCGCTATGGACTACGACGGCACCCTGGCCAGCAACGGAAGCGTTCTGCCCGGGACTCTGACCGCGCTGGTGCGAGTTCGCCTGGCCGAGCGCAAGTTGATCCTGGTTACCGGCCGGGAACTAGCCAGCTTGTTCGACGTCATGCCGCAGTTGGGTCTGTTTGCACGGGTGGTAGCGGAGAACGGCGCCGTGCTTTATCGGCCATCCAGCAAAGCCGAAGTCCAACTGGCCGCTCCGTCGCCGGCGGAGTTTGTGAAAAGGTTGCAAGCGGAAAACGTGCAACCGCTGTCGATTGGCCGCTCGGTCGTGGCCACGCTTCGGGTTCACCAGGAAACTGTGTTGCGGATCATCCAGGAGTTGGGTCTTGACCTGCAGCTGAGCATGAACCGGGAGTCGATGATGATCTTGCCGCCGGGCGTCAACAAAGGCACCGGACTGGAGGCGGCGCTGGAAGAGCTCGCCATTGGTTTCCCTGAAGTGGTCGGGATCGGCGATGCGGAAAATGACGTGGCTTTCCTCGATCGGTGCGGATATTCCGTTGCAGTGGGTAACGCGTTGCCGATGGTGAAGGCCATTGCGGACATGGTGACCCGGGCGGCCGAAGGGGCAGGGGTAGTAGAAAGCGTTGACCGGCTCCTCACCAAGCCGGCTGCGGCGGCAATCATGAGAAGAAAAAAACAGAAGCAGCCGTGCTGAGGGCTGGCAGCGGAGATTCCGCGATTCGCACGTTTCAACAAAACACATGACCGACTCACTCGCGCCACACGACAACCCAGATCACAACGCCTTTCACTTCAAATCGGCAGCCCATCTCCTGCGCATTGGACGGGAGAAGGCAGTGAATCTCCGTGAACTGCTGGCCGGACTGCGGGTGTGTGCCGACGATTCCATTTTTCAGCATACTTTCCGGACCCTCGAGGAACACCATTTCATTCGCGAAGGTTTCTCCAACGACTTTGCCCACTGGGCGTTCGTCGAGTGCCAGGAAGCCGCGTTGGGAGAGCAATTCGCCAGCGCCGATGTGCGGGAATTCACTTCTATCCAGCAACTGCGCGGGCGCTTGGTACAGATCGTGGGCAAGTACCTGGAGCAGAATCCCGCAGCCGCGGACCGGCTTGCGCTGGAGCCTTTTTACTTCTGTGCTTCGGAGACGGTGGTTGTCCCCACGCCACTGGTAGCGCGCAGCCTGCCAGAATTCGTGGAGGCGCTTAAGGTAGTGACGGTGCACTCCATTCATTACCACTTCATCGAGGCGCGGCTTCGCCTCAAGCTGGTCTCTAACGATTTCTCCGTCTGGCTGGATGCAGAGATGGGACAGCACCAGTTGGCCGACCGCATTGAGACCATCGACATCTACGCCTGCACCCTGGAAGACGTTCGGCGCAAGATTCTGCAGATTGTTCGCGGAGCGCTCGCATGAGCGCGCCCCAGCGGCCGGAAGAGAAAATCGAGGGTGGCAACGGCGCCCATGGCGAGTCGGTTCAGGCCGTGAATGTCACCCCGCCACCGGTTGAGCGGCGCCGCAAACCGCGTATTCCGGACACACCTCCTGCGCCTCCGCCGCCCCCGAGCCTCGACGACTACGAACCCCTGCTGGGAAAACCCGAACTCGATGAGCTGCGCTTCCTGGCCAGCGGACTGCGTGCCCGGACTCTGAAGATGGTGAACTCCACGGCTGTGGGTGGTGGCGTCGCCGAGATCTTGAACCGGCTGATCCCACTGATGAGTGAACTGGAAGTGTCCACCCGTTGGGAAGTGATCACCGGGGGCAACGACTTCTTCGAGGTGACCAAGGCCTTCCACAACGCGCTGCACGGTGGAGAATATGACTTCACCAAGGAAGCGCGGGAGATTTTTCTCACCTACAGCGAGATGAATCGCCGGCGCATGGAGTTCGGCGAAGATCTGGTCGTGATCCACGATCCCCAACCCTGTGCCCTGGTCCGCTCGAAAACCGGCACGCCGGGACGATGGATTTGGCGATGCCACATTGACCTGTCGCATCCCCATCCCGGGGTGTGGGGATTTCTGCGCCCCTTCGTGGAGCAGTACGACGCTGCCATCTTTTCGTCGCCCGCCTTCTCGCGGCAGCTGGCTGTTCCCCAGTATCTTTTCTATCCCTGCATTGACCCGCTGTCGGAAAAGAACAAGGAACTGGACGAAAGCTACCTGCAGAAGATCTGTGATGATTTTGGAATTGATCGCTCGCGTCCGGTGGTTACCCAGGTTTCCCGGTTCGACCGGCTTAAGGATCCGGTCGGCGTAGTGCAGGCCTTTAAGCTGGCAAGAAAATATGTGGACTGCCAGTTGGTGCTGGCCGGCGGCGGCGCCAGCGACGACCCCGAAGGCGCCGCGGTGCTGCAGGAAGTGGTGGAGGCCGCCGGCGACGACCCCGATATTATTATTCTGAACCTGCCGCCCTGGTCGGCGCTCGAGATCAATGCGCTGCAGCGCATCTCCACGATCGTCATCCAGAAGTCGCTGCGCGAAGGCTTCGGGCTCACCGTGACTGAGGCCTTATGGAAAGGGAAGCCGGTAATTGCCAGCGCCGTCGGCGGCATTCCCACCCAGATCATCCACAAGCTGACGGGCGTGCTGGTGCATTCGATCGAAGGCTGCGCTTACCACATCCGCTACCTGCTGACCCATCCCGAACTCGCCCGGCGACTGGGTCAGGACGGCCGGGAACACGTGCGGGAAAACTTTCTGATCACCACCAACCTGAGGCGATGGCTGGTGCTGTTTCAAGTCATGCTGCAAGTTGCACCAGAAAAATAGCTGCCGCCAATTTCGCCGTGAAGGGGCAGCGCGTGCTGGCGCAGAGGTTCATGAGAAACGGCGGTTCTGATACAATCACTGTGCGGGTTCTAACCGGCCCGCTTCACGAAAAAGCTGGGGACGTAGTTCAGTTGGTTAGAACGCTGCCCTGTCACGGCAGAGGCCGCGGGTTCGAGTCCCGTCGTCCCCGCCATTCCTTTCAGCGACTTACAGGACGCCCCGAGGGGGCGTTTGGTATTTCCCCGCAATCCGCTCAAGGCCCTTCCGGACTCTTCGATCCTGGCGCGGCTTGGGCATTCTGGCGTCGCGACCCGACGCACATCCGGCCCCTTCAAGTGGGGAGGCCCAGTTTTGGCAGCAACCACTGCGTCAAGACCAGGTAGGAGAATAGCAACCCGATTATCCAAATCCAGTCAGGCATATTTTTCTGACCTATCTTCCAACTCCGAGCTTGCGTAGGAATGTCATCATCGGGCACCAGTTGGTGAATCCAGACTGAAACAGATTCAGCCCAACAAAAGCGGTGAAAAGATACCAGTAGGGGCTTACCCAATAGCCCAATGCCAACGACGCCAGAACAAAAGCGCCGGCGATCAAACGCAGTGTACGTTCTACAGTCATAGTGAGTTCTCCTTGGTCAATCATCTAGACTATTCCACATTTGGGGATAGCGCGCCCCGCCGCTGGGACAGGTAGTAAAGAACCGGCACCGCCATCCGCGAAAGAACCGTCGACGCAACTTCGCCCGCCATTAACGAAAGCGCCAAGCCCTGGAAAATCGGGTCGAACAGGATCACGCTGGCTCCAACCACGACCGCAGCAGCGGTGAGCAGCATAGGGCGGAAGCGCACCGCGCCGGCGTCGACCACGGCGTCTTCCAGAGACATTCCCTGGGATCGGCGCAGCTCGATGAAGTCAACCAGAATGATGGAATTGCGTACGATGATCCCGGCGCCTGCGATGAAGCCGATCATCGAAGTGGCGGTGAAGAACGCCCCCATCAGCGCATGCGCTGGGAGGATACCAACCAGGGTCAGCGGAATCGGCGCCATGATGACCAGCGGCGTGACGAACGGAAGCGATCGGTTCGCTCGGGCATGGTGGTGCCCTTGTACTGCTTCACCCTGTAGCCATCGGGCAACTTGATCTGGTCGATGGCATCGCTCATCTTCATGATGGCGTACACCGGGCTCTCCTCTCCGCCCGCCACATCTCCCGTCACATAAACCACCGGCTGCAGGTTTTTGCGATAAACGCTGGTATCGATGGTGGTTTGCTGAAGGTTGGTGACTTCCTGCAGGGCAATCTGACCACCGGAAGGCGTGGGCAGCTTCAGGTTTCCCAGGTCTTCGATTCCGGATCGTTCCGCTCGCGCCAGCCGCACCTCGATGGGGATGTCCTCTCGCGATTGGGGATCGTGCAGCAAGCCGGCATTAGCGCCGCCCAACCCCACCTGCAGTGTTCGCGTGACGTCAGCGGGCGAGATGCCGTGCAACGCGGCTTTGTCCAAGTCGACTTTCATGTCGTACTTGGTTTGCGGGTCCTCGACGTACCAGTCCACATCCACCACGCCCGGGGTCTGCTGAAAAACCTTCTTGATCTGAGCCGCCAACTGGATCTGGCCTTTGTAGTCTGGCCCGTAAACCTCTGCGACCAAAGTTTGAAGTACCGGAGGACCCGGCGGAACCTCGGCCACCTTGATCCGGGCGCCGAAGGGCTCGGCGATCTTGTCCAATCCCGGTCGCAATCGCCGCGCAATCTCGTGGCTCTGCGCCTTGCGATCATGACGCGACAGCAGATTCACCTGGATGTCCGCTTGATTAGGCTGGTTCCGCAAGAAATAGTGCCGCACCAAGCCGTTGAAGTTGTAGGGACCGGAAGTGCCGGCATAGATCTGGTAGTTGACGACCTCGGGTTGCTCACCCAGATATTGTCCGAGCGCTTGCGCCACCCGAGTCGTTTGCTCCAGCGGCGTTCCATCCGGCATGTCAATGATGACCTGGAACTCGCTTTTGTTGTCGAAGGGGAGCATCTTCACGCGGACCCACTTCAGCGGAACAAACGCGACCGCCGCCAGCAGCAGGACCACGACCCCACCGAGAAACATCCACCGGCGACGCGCGTCAATAATGAGCGGCTTCATCACCCGGCGGTACAACCGAGTGGTCCAGCCTTCAGCCTCATGGGTGGTGTGGGCGCCCTCGCCCGCGTGAGTGCGGAGTAACTTCAATGCCGCCCACGGTGAAACTACGAAAGCCACAATCAGCGAAAACAGCATGGCTGCCGATGCGCCAACGGGGATCGGGCGCATGTACGGGCCCATCAGACCGCGCACAAAGGCCATGGGCAGGATGGCGCCGATCACCGCGAACGTGGCGAGGATCGTGGGATTACCAACCTCGTCCACCGCCTCGACTGCGACATCACCCAGCGCTCGCCCTCGATTTTCCGGCAACCGGAAATGGCGCACGATGTTTTCGACCACAACAATGGCGTCGTCGACCAAAATACCGATGGAAAAGATCAGAGCGAACAATGTTACCCGGTTCAGCGTGTAGCCATATAGATAGAAGACGGCAAGCGTGAGGGCGAGAGTGACTGGGACCGCCAGCAGCACCACGCCCGACTCGCGCCAGCCCAGCGCCAGCGCAATCAGCAACGTGACTGACAAGGTGGCAATCAGCAAGTGCTTGAGTAGTTCGTCGGACTTGTCTTTGGCGGTCTCGCCATAGTTACGGGTGACCGTGATGTTCAGGTCGTTGGGAAGCACATAGCCGCGCAAAGCGTTGACTTTGCCGAGCACGCGCTCGGAAATATCGGTGGCGTTGGTGCCCTTCCGCTTGGAGAGCGTAATGGTCACAGCAGGGTGTTCTGTCCCCACGGCTTCTGCTGCACCACGAGCATTGGCAAACAGAACGTAGGTATCCGGCTCCGCCGCTCCGTCTTCCAGTTTGTCTGCGACATCACGCAAGTAGACGGGGCGTCCACCGTGGACTCCGACGACCACATGGCGCAGATCTTCCAGACTTGTGAAGAACGTGCCCGCCTCGACCTGGAATTCACGATTGTCCCGCGCGAAGCTGCCGGCTTGCCCGCGGCTGTTCGCGCTCTGAAGCTGTCCCACGATCGCGCCCGGGGTAAGGCCGTATGCGGCCAGCCGTTGGGTATCGAGAACCACTCGCAGCTGCCTCGGTTGTCCGCCAATGATCCTGGTCTCAGAAACATCGTCGAGCGGTTTGAGCGAGTTTTCCATCTCCCCCGCGATTCGCCGCAGGCGGTAAGAGTCGTAGTCTTTCCCCCACAGGGTCAGGGCTATGATCGGCACGTCATCAATCGAGCGGACCTTGATGATCGGTTGCGACACTCCCGGGGGGATACGATCGAAGTTGGAGTAGAGCTTGTTGTAGGTCTGGATAATCGCGTCTTCTTCTTTGGTTCCAACGTAGAAGCGCACCACCAGCATGCTCACACCGGGATGACTGATGGAGTAGATGTACTCGACGCCCGGCACTTCGCGCAGCAGCTTCTCCATCGGAAGACTCACGCGCTGCGCCACCTCGTCTGCCGATGCGCCCGGCATTTGCACGAACACGTCGAGCATAGGCACCACGATCTGCGGCTCTTCCTCGCGCGGAGTTTTGAGAATGCTGAAAGCGCCGAGAACTAGGGCGGCGACAATCACCAGCGGGGTCAGCTTTGAATCGATGAAGGTATGAGCGATACGGCCCGCCAGGCGCAAGCTCTGCGATAACGCCGACTTGGATTCTTTATCCGCCATCACTCAGCCTCTATGCGTTTGCCACTCAGGTCGAGGTCGCCGGGTTTGGCCACTAGCCGCTCTCCGCCCTGCAGGCCCGCAAGCACTTCAACCTCGGGCCCGGTGGGTCTTCCCAGCGTGACGTAACGCAGGCCTGCAACCTGGTTCTGGCCCAGCACAAAGACACCCTGCAATTGGCCGCGCTCGACCACCGCCGAACGTGGAATCAGCAATGCCTGCCGCTCGCCGCGAGAAAACTGGGCTCGCCCGAACAGGCCCGAACGCAGCTGCGTGTTCGCCGGCAAGTCGATCTTCACCAGGAAGGTGCGGCTGGCGGAGTCCGCGGCGGGGACGATCTGGACTACCTTGCCCTTCAGCCCGGTGCTGTCGAGGGCATCGATGGTGACCGAAACCAGTTGTCCTGCCCGTACATAGCGAAGATCGCTTTCGTTGACAGTGGCTTCCAGGCGATAACGACGCACATCCTCAACGGTGAAGATCGGCATTCCGGGTGAAGCCAATGTGCCGGAGTCGGCCTTCTTCTCCGTCACCATTCCGTCGAACGGCGCCCGAATCCGGGTGAAATCAAGGGAGGTGCGGGCCTGCGTCAACGCCGCTTTTGCCTGGGCCTGGCCTGCTTGTGCCATATCGCGACGCGCGCGCGCTGCCTGCTGACGGGCCTTGATCTCATCGAACTCCTGCGGACTCACCGATTTCTTTTCGTAGAGGTTCTGGTAGCGCTGCAACGTCGATTCCGCCAGCGCCAGGTCCGAATCCGCTGCGATCCGTTGTTGCTGGGCCGCATTGTCGGCGGCGATCGCACGATCTACGGCGGCTCGCGGCTGCGAGTCGTCAATGACCGCCAGCACCTGGCCTCGCTGAACACGGTCTCCTTCGTGGACGCGCACTTCGACGATGTTCCCCATCGCCTGGCTGGCGAGGTCACTGGTCTGGGCGGCACGCACCGTTCCCACTGCTTCCAGCAGGTCCGACACATTGGTCTGCTGTACCGAGAGCACCGGGACGTTTCTCACGGTTTCGGGCGAGGCAGTCGTGGGGCGCTGCTCGCTGGAGCAGCCGATGAGGCCACCCACTGCGAGCAGCACCAATGGCAGAAGCTTGAGTTGTTGGTTCATACGATTCATGGCGTCACCACCGGAGACTGCGGATTCAGGTTTCCACTCGCTAACTCGAGGCTGGCGTAACTGGTCTGGAAGCGATAGACGGCTTCCCAGTAATCAGTCTGGCTGCGGCGGGCCGCTTCTTCCGCTCCCAACAGGTCGGTAATGGTGGTCAGCCCGCTGTCGTAGCGGTTCTGGTTGATGCGCAGACTCTCTTGTGACTGGGCGATCACCGCTCGGGCTACTTCGACTTGCTGCCGGCTGGCATCGACGTCGTAGTAGGAGCGCCGGACTTCGAGACGGACGGCATCACTGGCTGCCTGGTTCATGGCCACGACCCTTTCTTCGAGGGCGCGCTGGCGAGAGAGTTCCGCCCGTTTGGCGCCGCCCTGAAAGATGTCGAATTGCACTTCGATCCCGCCCAGCCAGTTGTTGCCACCGCCCCCGGCCAGCAATGTTGGGTTGTCCATTTCCCAGCCCGCAAAGGCATTCACACGCGGGCCAAACGACGACTTGGCCATGGACACGCTCTGGCGCTGTGCTGCCTCTTCCGAGGCGATGCGCTTCAAGTCAGGCCGATTCGTGAGCGCCTGCTTTTCGACCTCCCGGAGGGCGGGAACAGGAAGCGCGCGCTCGGCCAACTCTTCGGTGAGCTGGAACGGAGACTCAACCGAAATTCCCATGGCGGTGTTCAGTTGCGCCCGCGCCATTTCCAGATTGTTCCTGGCCCGAATCAACTCCTGCTGTCGCGCCGCCATGCGAACCTTGGCCGTCAGCAGATCGGACTCCACCACCAGGCCGCTGTCGAACCTTGCCTGGCTACGCTCCATGATTGACTGGGCAGTCTTGGCAGACTGCTCGGCAACTTCCAGTTGCTTGGCAGCCAGCAGAACGTCGTAGTAGGAACTGACCACCCGGAAGACGATCTCCTGATCCGTGCGATTTAACTGGTGTTCGACTGCTTCGTTCAGACGCTTTGCCCGATTCACCCCGTGCCAACTGGCGAAGGAATCAAACAAATTCCAGCTCCCTCCAAACCGCGTGGTGAAGTTGCCGAAGGGCAGGGGGGTGTTCAGCTGGTTCAGTGCGAGGTCGGCGGTAGTGAAGCGCTGCTGCCGCAGCTTTCCGCCGAACACATAAACGGGATCGTTGCCGCGGGTAGCGGTTTCCGAAAAACTCAAGTGAGGCATGAGAAACGAACGCGCCTCGCCAATACCCGCAGATGCAGCCTTCGTATCTGCGATCGCCGCTTTGCGCAGCGGATTCTTTTCCAGCGCGAGCTTGACTGCCTGCTGCAGGGTAAGCGGTGAAGGCTGGGCTTCTGGTTGGGCCCAAGCCGCAGCCAGGGGCAGCCACACGGTGGCGGCGATCACAACCGGCTTGAAGAAAGCTTTCAAGCCTGCACTCCCGCAGGCTGGGCCGGTTTCATCCACTCGGTCTTGTCTGCAACGATTTCGTACGTGGTGTGAAAGCTGGCGGTCTTCTGCACCATGGCCCCCACCGAGCAGTACTTTTCCTCGGAGAGACGGATGGCTTCCTCTACGGCGGCTGCATCGATTTCAAAGCCGGTCAACACGTGATGGATTCGCACTGCGGTAAACACCTGCGGCGGACGTTCTGCCTGGTCCGCCTCCACTCGCACTTCGTAGCCCGTGACTTTTTGGTGATATTTCTGCCGCAGCACGGTGACCACATCGAATGCGGTGCACCCGGCCAGTCCGGCAGCGACCAACTCGATGGGCTTTGGCCCGGTGCCTCCGGCGGTGTCGTCCAGCAGGAAGTTGTGCCCGCTTCCGGTCTGGGCCACAAATTGGCGCTGCTGCTTAAGTGGTTGAGTCAGTTCGACTTTGGCGGTGATCATGATTGCCTCCTGCTAGGTTCTATCGATGAAGTACACGAATAAATGCGGTAGAGCGGATTTTGTTACAGGAAAAATTCGGCAGTTACCGCAAGGGCTTTCGATGGCCGCGCCTGTCCTTGCGGTCGGAAGGATCAAGAATTGATAATGCGGAGAGACCTCAAATGAATCTTCTTATTAGGTTTAGACAAGCCCTCCTTCTCCTGGGGACGGCCACGATTGCGCTTGCTTCCGGGGTTCTCGCGTATCAGGCAAGTCTTATCCCGGCTTCGCGCCTGATCAACCCCGACGAACTGGTCAAGATTCTTCAGTCTGCCAAGAGCGAAAAGCCACTCATGATCCAGGTGGGCTCCCACGTCCTTTACGCGCAGGCGCACATCCCCGGCTCGGAATATATCGGACCGGCTTCCAGCGAGAGCGGTCTGCAAGCGCTGCGAAGGCGGGTGGAATCTCTGCCGCGAAACCGGTTTATCGTTCTGTATTGCGGATGTTGCCCATGGAGCCACTGTCCGAATATTCAGCCTGCCGATAACGCGCTACATGCCATCGGCTTCACCAACGTGAAGGTCCTCTACATTGCCAACAACTTCGGGGCGGACTGGGTGGAGAAAGGCTATCCCGTGGCCAAAGGGGAGTGAGGAACGCTTGCTGATCGGAGGCGGAGTATTGAGGAGAGGGTTCTTCGGCGGCCTGGTATTGCTGGTGGTGCTGGCTGGACTGTATTTACTGGCCCGTCATCATGGGGTGCCAGCGGGTATGAAGGCCGCAGGCACCGGACAAACCTCCTTAGCCCCTGACTTCTCGCTGCCCGACCTGAGCGGACAAAAGCTCACCCTCTCATCCTATCGGGGCAAGGTGGTCCTGCTGGACTTCTGGGCAACCTGGTGCGATCCCTGCCGGGAAGAGATCCCCCGTTTCGTCGAACTGCAGAACCGGTACCGCGACCAGGGCCTCGAGATCATCGGTGTTTCCATGGATGACGGGCCCGAACCGGTGCGCGAATTCTACCAGCGCTTCCATATGAATTACCCGGTAGTGATGGGCAATGCCACGACGGGCGAGCTTTATGGAGGAATTCTCGGACTGCCAATCGCCTTCCTGATCGGGCGCGATGGCCGGATCACTGCCAGGCATATTGGCGCAACCGACGCCGCGGTCTTCGAAAGAGAGATCGTGAACCTGCTGCGGAGTAAAGCCGGCCCAGCTTCCTCAGGCTCGTAGTTATGGACTACGAGTGAATATTTCTCGCGATCAAGCGTTGGTAATCCGCCAGTAGCTTCCTGCGCACCTCGACCGCCCTTTCCCGGTCAGGGCCCTCGGCAGGCCATTTGCGGCACTGCTCGATGGTCGCTTCAAGGCTCGAGAGGAATGCCTGGCACGGTTCGCAACCGCTCAGGTGTCGCTCCAGTTCCTCACACAGTGAATCATCCAACTGTTCATCGAGGTAATTCGACAGTTCAGCAAACATCGCCTTGCAGCGGGCCGGACGGGGTGGATGGTCAGAAGACACCCGCGTGGCGATGGCTCCGGTCATGCCGCTGCGGCGGGGCTTCCATGCCTTCATCAATTCTTTCCGGACAAACAGCCGCGCGCGGTGAAGACGCACCCGGACGGTTCCAGAACGCAGCCCGGTGATCTCCGCCACCTCTTCGTCGGTCAAACCTTCCATATCGCGCAGCACCAACACTATGCGGTAGGGTGGCGGCAGTCGCTGAATGGCTTCCCGTAACCGCCCGGCTTCCTCACTCCGGATGGCAAAGGCTTCGGGATTGATGCTGCCGTCGGTACTCAGTTGCTCGAGTTCCTTGCGATCGGGCATCAGTTCTTCCAGCGAAAGGTCCTGCTGCGGAGCGAACTTGCTCCGGCGGCGGCTCATCAGGCAGCGATTCTTCGCCACTTTATAGAGCCACACCACGAGTGCTTTGGGATTGTCGAATTTGGGCAGCTGCGGAACCGACTTGAGCAACACCTCCTGCATGGTGTCCTCCGCGTCCTGGCGCTGGCCACAGACCCGCATGCTGAAGGAAAAGACGGTATCTTGCAGCAGCCCCAGGGCCTGCTCCAATGCGGCATCGTCGCCCTGGCGCAAGAGTTCGACGGCTCGCTCAATTTCGGAACGCATCGTGTTCAATGTAGCACTTCTGGCATCTGCCTTTTGCTAACTCCCATCTTGGTGCAATATCACGTAACCGCGAGACCCCGGCCACATCGCCGCCCGTTTTGGCGCGCAGTAGTTTCGAGGCAAAGAGTCATCCCCGATGATGACGGCTCAACTATGGGCAAAACCAGCAGACAATATCTGGAGAACGAAATCTTCGAAAGGCAAGTCTTGATCTGCAAGGCTTTCGCCAACTCAACTCGCCTTCGCATGCTGGACCTGCTCGGCCGGCGCGACTGGTCTTCCGCTGATTTGCAGAAGGCGCTCGGAGTCTCCAAGGCAAACCTTTCCCAGCACGTGATGGTGCTGAAATCGGCCGGGGTCATCGTGAGACGGCGAGAGGGCAGGGAAGTCTTTTTTTCCCTGGCCATGCCAGAAGTCAAGAAGGCGTGCCAGCTCATCCAGCATGTTCTGCGAGCGCAAATTCGCAATGGCCAAAGATTAGCGATCTGAGTCGATTGCTTTCGGTTTCCCTTACTCTCTTCCTGTTCTGCTGCCCGTCGAAATGCACCACGCGTCGACGTGACCTCTCGACCCACTTTTTCGTTTTGCCCTGATTCCGTGTATCATGCCGCTACTTCCACAGTCAGGCGGAGAGTACATCCCGGAGGCAGAGGCTGCCTCCCATATCTGTGCTCGGCCGCGCAGTTCGGTTCGGAAAGGCAAAAAGAGTGGCGTGGTTTTTTGGATTCTTCTTTGTATCTGGATTCTGCAGCGTCCTGTACGAGCTTATTTGGTTGCGGCTGTCGATGGCGCAATTTGGCGTGACCACGGCGCTGACTTCGATGGTCCTTTCCGTGTTCATGGCGGGACTTGGAGTGGGATCCTGGATCGCGGGCGCGCTGGTGCGCCGTTACGGAGACCGCATCAGCTTTCCTCCCTTACGGCTGTATGCCCTGCTTGAGCTGCTGATCGGGTTCTCCGCCCTGGTGGTTCCGGTGGAACTGGTGTGGGGGCATCGCCTGCTGGAAGGGCTCGCGGATCGCGCGGCCGTGTCTTCGGCCACCTATTACTTGATCTCCGGAGTGTGGCTGGCAGCGACCATGGTCCCATGGTGCGCGTGCATGGGCGCCACCATTCCCGTGGCCATGTTCGCGATCCGGCGACGCCAACAGGAAAGCGATGGCCGGTCGTTCAGTTTTCTCTATCTTGCGAATGTGCTGGGCGCGGTGCTGGGTTCGTTCCTGCCGCTGCTCCTTATCGAGCCTTACGGCTTTCATAACACCCTGCGGATTGGGGTGGTGATGAATATTGCTATTGCGGCTTCCGCCTTTGGGGTATCACTCGCCTCCCGTTCGGCTCAGCTGTCAGCTACGCGCGCTGCCGTCACTGCCCCTGGGGCAACTGCCAGCCATAGCGGCGTGTTGGTCTTGCTGTTCACCACCGGACTGGCCACCATGGGCATGGAGCTGATCTGGATTCGGCTGTTCACGCCCTACGTGGGCCCGGTGGTCTATTCCTTTGGCATGATCCTGGTGGCTTACCTGTTGGCCACATTTGCCGGATCGCAATACTACCGCTACTGGAGCCGCACCTGCAGGCAGGAGAGCCGGCTTACCTGGATATCGCTGGCGCTGCTGGGCATGCTGCCGCTGTTGACCGCGGATGCTCGCGTTCCTATACACCTGGTGGCGCGGGTTTTCGTGGGCGTTATGCCGTTTGCGGGGATGATTGGATTTCTCACGCCCATGCTGGTGGACCGGTGGTCGGGAGGTGATCCTGACCGCGCCGGCCGCGCCTATGCCGTCAACGTGGTGGGATGCATTGTTGGTCCGCTGATCTGCGGATTCCTGTTGTTGCCCCTGGTAGGCGAGCACTGGTCCGTGCTGTTGCTGGCTCTGCCGTGGTTTGCGATGGCATTTCCCAGCCGGCGCGCACCCGGCTTCCAGGCGTTCCGCCGGGTGCCGGCTTACGGCCTGCTGCTGCTGGCGCTGACGGTCCTGATGGCGAGCAAGGATTTCGAAACCCAGTTTCCGGTCCGCCGTGTGCTGCGCGACTCCACTGCAACTGTAATTGCACAAGGACAAGGCATGGAGCGTCGGTTGCTGGTGAACGGTATGGGGATGACCAAGCTAACCCCCATCACCAAGATGATGGCGCACATGACGCTGGCCTCCCTCGACCACACGCCGCATAGCGCCTTGATCATCTGCTTTGGCATGGGAACCACGTTCCGTTCGGTCATCTCGTGGAATATTCCCGCAACCGCAGTTGAGCTGGTGCCCAGCGTGCCGCAGCTTTTCAGCTACTATCACTCGGATGCTGCGCAGGTGATGGCGTCTCCGCTCGCGCACGTCGTCATCGATGATGGCCGGCGCTTCCTGGAGCGTTTACCGGCTAAGTACGACGCCATCATCGTGGATCCTCCTCCGCCGGTGCAGACGGCGGGCTCAAGCCTGCTGTATTCCGAGGAGTTCTACACCGTTGCCCGGCAGCGACTGCAGCCGGGCGGCATCCTGCAGCAATGGCTGCCCGAGGCGGACGACCCCACGCAGGCAGCGGTGGCGCGGGCGCTCAAGAGCTCGTTTCCTTATGTCCGCGTATTTCGCGGGATTGAAGGCTGGGGATGGCACTTCCTGGCGAGTGAACGTCCGATCCCGGTGCGGACCGCCGCGGAATTGGTGGCACGGATGCCGTCGGGCGCGGTCTCTGACATGATGGAGTGGGGCCCCGCGCCCTCACCGGAACAGCAGATGGATCTCCTTCTCTCCCACCAGTCGTCCACCGACGCCATCATCGCGCTGTCGCCAGCCACTCCCACGCTTCAGGACGACCGCCCCATCAATGAGTACTTCCTGCTGCGGACACCCTTTGACCAGTTGATGGACATGGAATGAACCGGCGCGGCTGAACCGGCTGCGCGTGGCGTTACGGTCTTACCGTTTTGTTTATGCCTCAGCCGCAAAGCCAAGCCACATCCTTCTTTCTGACCCGCCGCCGGGCTGTTCTGAAAACCGAACAGGAACAAGAAAAAAGTTCTGGCCGCCGCCTTTCGTGCTACGAGGTATGGTGAAGCCACTGCTTCGAGGGGTAAGATTTTGGATATCGGGGAGATCCTGCTCAAACTAAAGGCTGAAAGAGAGCGGCTGGATGTTGCGATCCGGGCGCTCAGCGCACTCGACAAGGCGCGCAGTAAGAAGGCAATGCTTGCCAGCGCGAAGAAGCGCCAGCCTGCTGCACCGCGGCTTCCGGGCAAGCTCCGCGCCCGGACGCCCTCCCCGGGACCGCAGGGAGGAGAGTCTGCGCAGGTGATTCCGATACGAAAGTTTGGTAGTTAGGAAATTGCAGTTAAGAAAAAGAGCGCCCTCCGCAGGCGCTCTCTTCTAATAACTTACGACTGTTATGCAGCCTGTTTGTGCTTGGCCTTCCACTTTGCCCAGCGGGCTCTTTGAGCGGCTGCGATTCTCCTCCGCCCTGCTGCCGACATCCTGCGCCGCGGCTCGCCCGCGTCCGATGAACGCGCATTCTTACTGCCACGCCCATTCAATCCGGTCAGCGCTGCAATGGCGGTATCCAAGCGGTCCAGTTCCTGTCTTAAGTGCTTTCGCTGCGCGGTCAAACCTCTCAAAACGTCCGCAAGATTAACCATG
>JAIQEU010000008.1 GCA_020073665.1 Terriglobia bacterium | reverse complement strand
TTCAAGAGCGAGGTGTACATCCTGACCAAGGAAGAGGGTGGCAGGCATACGCCGTTCTTCAAGGGCTACCGGCCGCAGTTTTACCTGCGGACGACGGATGTGACGGGAGTGGCGGAGTTGCCGGCGGGGACGGAGATGGTGATGCCGGGGGACAACGTGAGCCTGGTGATCGAGTTGATCACGCCGGTAGCGATGGAGAAGGGCCTGCGCTTCGCCATCCGCGAAGGCGGACACACGGTGGGCGCCGGGACCATCTCGGAGATTATTCAGTAGGTGAACAGAAATAAAAACGCGGCTTGCAGCTTGCCGCCAGTTCTTTCCTCCTGGAATGGCCGGGAGGGGTTAGAGAGATGAAACGTGATTGGAAAAGAAAGAATTCGAATCCGGTTAAAGGCGTACGACTACCGCATCCTGGACCAGTCCACGGGTGAGATTGTCGAAACCGCGCGGCGTACGGGCGCGCAAATCGCGGGCCCGATTCCGTTGCCCACGATGAAAAACAAGTACTGCGTGCTGCGCTCCCCGCACGTGGACAAGAAGTCGCGCGAGCAGTTCGAGATTCGGACGCACAAGCGCCTGCTCGACATTCTCGAGCCCACGCAGCAGACGGTGGATGCGCTCATGAAGCTCGATCTGCCGGCCGGTGTGGATGTCGAGATTAAGGCGTTTGGCAAGGAACATAAGTAGGTCGTTGGTCGTTCGTCGTTGGTCGATGGCCAAGGACAGCGAACTAACCCCAGCCAATAGCTGAAAGCCAAGCTGGGAATGGAGAAAGTAATGGCGAAGGTAACTGGAATCTTAGGAAAGAAAGTCGGAATGACGCAGCTCTTCGATGAGAAGGGCGACGTGCATCCCGCGACCGTCCTGCAGGCGGGGCCCTGTGTGATCACGCAGCACAAGAGCCAGACCCGGGACGGATACGACGCTGCCCAGATCGGGCTGGTGGAGTTCGTGAAAGAGTCGCGCTTGACCAAGCCGGCGCGCGGGCATCTGGGCAAGCACAATCTCCCGCCGGTGAAGTTCATGCGGGAGGTGCCCATCGAGGTAGAAGACAAGCCCGAAGATGGCGCGGTGAAGGTGGGTGAGCGCGTGCTGGTGGACATTTTCGATGGCGAGCGGTTTGTCGACGTCGTGGGTATCAGCAAGGGCCGTGGTTTTGCCGGCGTCGTCCGGCGGCATCATTTCGGCGGCGGCCCGAAGTCGCACGGTTCCATGTTTCAGATTACCGGTTCCATCGGCTCGTCCGCGTTCCCCTCGCGGGTATTCAAGGGCATGCGCATGTCGGGCCACATGGGCACCGATCGAGTGACGGTACGCAACCTGCGGGTGCTGGGTGTGGACAAAGAAGACAACCTGCTGGTGGTGGAAGGCAGCGTGCCCGGGCCGAACGGCGGGTACCTGGTGATAACCAAAGCGAAGAAGCCGCCGAGAGAGCGCCGCGGATTCGCCGGTTCGGCTACGGTTGACCCGTTGAAGGCAGCCAAGCGGGCGGCCAAGAAGGGCTAAGGCAGTACTGAGTAGCGAGTACCGAGAGAAGAAAATGGCATCGATTGATATCTACAACCTAAGCGGAGCCAAGGTGGGCACGATGGACCTGGCCGACGAAGTGTTCGGCGCGGTCAACGAAGACCTGCTTTGGGAGGCGGTGAAGCACTACCGCGCCGCGCACCATGCCGGTACGCATGCGACCAAGAACAAGAAACTGGTCTCCGGCGCCGGGAAGAAACTGTGGAAGCAGAAGGGTACGGGGCGCGCCCGCGTCGGCTCGATCCGTTCGCCACTGTGGCGGCATGGCGGCACGGTACACGGTCCCCAGCCCCGGTCCTACGACTACGCGTTTCCTCGCAAGAAACTGCTGGGGGCATTGCGCTCGGCGCTGGCGGCGAAGTTTGCCGACGGCAAGCTGATCGTGGTGAACGCGTTCGACGTCAAGGAGCCCAAGACCAAGTCGTTCCGCGAGGCCCTGGACGCGTTGAAGGTGGATCGCACGGCCCTGCTGGTGGAAGTGCCGAACCACGGCAATCGCAATCTCGATCTGAGCTCGCGCAACATTGACGGCGTCGAACTGGTGGCGGGCAACGAAGTACATCCGTATCACTTGCTGCGTTATGACCGCGCCATCTTCAGCCAGCCGGCGATTGAAAAACTGCAGCTCTCGCTGAAGAGTTCAGTTTCCAAGCGGCAGCGGCAAGCCGCCGAAGGCGAAGGCGCGAAAAAAGCGACGCGCGCTCCGCGGCGGCGGGCGCGGCATGAAAAAGCGGCGGAGGTGGCCTGATGAAATCCGCATACCAGATCATTCGCCGTCCGGTGATCACGGAAAAGGGTCTCGCGATCAAGGAGAACCAGGAAACTCTGGTGTTCCAGGTCGCCAAAGAAGCGACCAAGACCGAGATCAAGGAAGCGGTGCAGTCGATTTTCAAAGTGAAGGTGCGGTCCGTGCGCACCGCCAACTATCCAGGCAAGGAGCGCCGGCGGGGCAGGTTCGCCGGCTACCGTCCGGATTGGAAAAAGGCATTCGTGCGCCTGAAGGCCGGCGAAAAGATGCCGGAGTACGCACAGAACCTCTAGTCGTTGCTCGTTCGTCGTTGGTCGTTGGCCAGCACGAATGAACGCAGCAGCAAGAAAAAGCTAAGGGCCAAGAGCTAGTAGCTAAGAGCTGAATTTATGGCAATCAAGACTTACAGACCGACAACCCAGACGTTGCGCTACCGGACGACCATCGTCAATGACGATATAACGACCAGCAAGCCGCACAAGCCGTTGCTTGAGCCCAAGCAGCGCACCGGGGGACGCCGCAACAGCGGCGACATCACTATCTGGCACCGGGGCGGCGGGCACAAGCGCAAGTTGCGCATCGTGGATTTCAAGCGCGACAAGACCGGCATTCCGGCGACGGTAGCTTCCGTCGAGTACGATCCCAACCGTTCGGCGCGCATCGCGCTGCTCAGTTACGCCGATGGCGAGAAACGCTACATCCTGCAGCCCGACGGGCTGAAGGTGGGACAGAAAGTGGTGAGCGGTCCGGACGCCGACATTTTGGTCGGCAATGCGTTGCCGCTGAAGAATATTCCACCGGGCACCACGATCCACAACATCGAATTGCGTCCCGGGAAAGGTGCGCAGATGGTGCGCTCGGCGGGCGGTTCGGCGCAGTTAGTGGCGAAAGAAGGCGACTACGCCCTGGTGAAGTTGCCTTCCGGTGAGACGCGTAAGGTCGCCCAGGATTGCATGGCGACGATCGGGCAGGTTGGCAATTTGGATCACGAGAATGTCACCATCGGTAAGGCGGGACGCACACGCTGGTTGGGGCGGCGCCCGGTAAACCGCGGCGTTTCGATGAACCCGGTGGACCATCCGCACGGCGGCGGCGAAGGCAAGACCTCGGGCGGTCGCCATCCGGTGACTCCGTGGGGCCAGCCCACGCGCGGCTACAAGACGCGCAATAACAAGCGCACCGACGCGTTCATCGTGAACCGTCGGGGCAAGAAATAGTCGTCAGTCGTCCGTCATCAGTCGCCAGGCAAGGCGATGCGGATAACGGAGTTTAATAGCGGTCAGCAGAGAGCTGACGGCTGAAAGCTGAGAGCTGATTTTATGGCACGTTCAACCAAGAAGGGTCCGTTCGTGGACAGCTACCTGACAACCAGGATAGAGGCCATGAACTCGCGCAATGAGAAGAAGGTGCTGCGCACCTGGTCGCGGCGTTCGACCATCATTCCGGAGATGGTGGGACACACCATCGCGGTGCACAACGGCAAGAAGTTCATCCCGGTGTATGTCACCGAGAACATGGTGGGCCACAAGCTGGGCGAGTTCAGCTTCACCCGGGTGTTCAAGGGCCACTCGATGAGAGCGG
The DNA here is from genome assembly GCA_020073665.1 of Terriglobia bacterium. Classification (GTDB taxonomy): domain Bacteria; phylum Acidobacteriota; class Terriglobia; order Terriglobales; family Acidobacteriaceae; genus JAIQEU01. The sequence continues at coordinate 226,096 of JAIQEU010000008.1, read as the reverse complement.
CGACGGAAGTGGCAGCCAAACCGGCCGGTGTGCCGGGAGGTCCGGGAGCGATTGTGCCCTCCGGGCCATCCACCCCCTCGGCTCCGGCAGCGCCGGCGCCTAAGGCGTAAAGGAGACGCATCATGGAATTTCGAGCCCAAGCCCGTTACATGCGCGTCTCGCCGCAGAAAGCCCGCCTGGTGCTGGACCTGATCAAGGGGCGCCGGGTTGAGGATGCGCTCAACACCTTGCGGTTCACCAACAAGCGCGTGGCCGCGACGGTGGAGAAGCTGCTGCGGTCGGCGCTGGAGAACGCGAATTATCTGAGCACGGAAAAAGGCATCGACGTCGATGTGGACAGCTTGTACGTGAAGAGCGCGGTGGCCAATGACGGTCCGCGCATGAAACGGATTCGTCCGGCGCCGATGGGCCGCGCGTTTCGCTACGTGCGGCGCATTTCCCACATCGAGATTGCGCTGGCGGAGCGGGGCAAGAGCGGCGAAGCGTTAGCTACGGTGGCCGGAGAAGAGCGGGCAGCCGCGCCGGCAAAGTCCAAGCCCCAGGCCAAGGCCAGAGGCAAGGTAAAAGGTAAGCAACCGGCGAAGAAATTTGCTGGAGCAAAGAAGTAGTTGGTTCCGGGCGAACTGGAACCCTGAGGGAAACGATGGGACAGAAGGTTCATCCTTACGGTTTTCGCCTCGGCTATACCAAGCCGTGGAAGTCGCGGTGGTTTGTTGAGCGGGATTACGACAAGCTGCTGCTGGAAGACGTCAAGCTGAAGAACGAGCTGAAGGAAAAGCTGAAATCGGCGGGCGTGAGCTCGATCGAGATCGAGCGTCCCGGCAACAAGCTGCGCGTCATCATCAAGACGGCGCGTCCCGGCATCATTATCGGGCGCAAGGGCGCGGAAATCGACAAGCTTAAGCAGGATGTGCAGAAGCGCACTGCGCGTGAGGTGTACATCGACATCCAGGAAGTACACAAGCCGGAACTGGATGCGCAACTGGTGTCGGAGTCGATCGCGCTGCAACTGGAAAAACGCGTCGGGTTCCGGCGGGCCATGCGCAAAGCGGTGGATTCGGCGTTGCGCTTCGGCTGCAAGGGAATCAAGGTGCGGGTCAGCGGCCGCTTGAACGGGAATGAAATTGCCCGCTCGGAGTGGTATCTGCAGGGCCGATTGCCGCTGCACACGCTGCGCGCCGACATTGACTACGGTTTCACCGAAGCCCGCACTACCTACGGGGTGATTGGAGTGAAGTGCTGGGTCTACCGCGGCGAGATTCTGCCGGCCAAGAAGCGCGAGGCGCAGGCGGGCGCTCCGGGCGGGTTTTAGCAGACGACTGACGACTAAGGGCGGATCCTATGTTGATGCCAAAGAAAGTGAAGTATCGCAAGCAGCAGCGCGGGCGCATGACGGGTAAGGCCTGGCGCGGTGGCGAACTGGCGTTTGGCGACTTCGGCTTGAAGGTGCTGGAGCCGGGATGGATTACCGACCGGCAGATCGAAGCCAGCCGGGTTGCCATGACGCGCTTCATCAAGCGTGGAGGCAAGATCTGGATTCGCCTGTTTCCCGACAAGCCGGTCACCAAGAAGCCGGCTGAAACCCGTATGGGCAAAGGCAAGGGCGCTCCCGACCACTGGGTGGCGGTGGTTCGACCCGGTAAGATCCTGTTTGAAATGGAAGGCGTGACTGCGCAGGAAGCGTTCGAAGCCATGCGCCTGGCGTCGCACAAGCTGCCGCTGCGGACGCGGTTCGTGAAGCGCGAGTCGGCGGCACACTAAAACTGAGAGCTGATTATGAAAGCCGAAAAAGTACGCAATTTGACCGATGACGAGCTTCGCCACCAGGAAAGCGAGCTCAACGACCAGCTCTTCAAGCTGAAGTTCCAGCTCAACATGGGCCAGACGGAGAGCCTGAAGAAGATTCGCGGCCTGCGCAAGGACATTGCCCGGGTAAAGACGATCGCCCGCGAACGGGAAATCGCTGCCGCCCGCGCCACGGAGAAGAAGTAACATGCCCGAAACCACACAGCAGGGCCCAGTGCACGAACGCCGCAAGGTCATTGTGGGCGAAGTCGTTTCGAACCGGATGAACAAGACCATCGTGGTCGAGGTGGTGCGCAAGAAAGCGCATCCCTTCTACAAGCGCGTGGTCTCCAAAGCCAAGAAGTTTTACGCCCACGACGAGAAGAACCAGGCCCACATCGGCGATGTGGTGCGACTGGAAGAGACCCGGCCGCTGTCGAAACTGAAGCGCTGGCGTCTGAAGGAAATTGTCCGCAAGGCCGCGCTGGTGCCGGAGATTTCCGCCACCGAAATCAGTTAGCGGGATTGCGTAGTGACACAGGAGGCTGAACTATGGCCGTGATGATGAGAAGCTGGCTCGAAGTTGCCGACAACTCCGGCGCCCGCAGGCTGCAGATGATTCTGCCCCTGGGCGGCTCCACCGGGCTGCGCGCCGGCCTGGGGGACGTGATCACCGCCAGCGTCAAAGAGGCTGCCCCGGACGGACAGGTGCAGAAGGGCAAAGTGGTCAAGGCGGTCATTGTGCGGACGCGGAAAGAACATCGCCGTCGCGATGGGACTTATATCCGCTTCGACCAGAACGCCGCCGTGCTGATTAACGAGACCGGCGAGCCGGTGGGAACCCGCGTATTCGGTCCGGTGGCGCGCGAGTTGCGCGAGAAGAAGTTTCTGAAGATTGTTTCGCTGGCACCAGAGGTGCTGTAGGGAAGGCTGCAAGGCTTATGACAACTGCGACGACATTACACAAACGAGTGGATATCCGGCGGAATGACACGGTGAAGGTGATCACCGGACGCGACAAGGGCAAGGAAGGGCGTGTGTTGCGCGTGCTTCCCGACGAAGGCAAGATTCTGGTCGAGCACGTGATGGTGGTGAAAAAGCACGTACGGCCCAACCCGCAGCGCAACATCCAGGGCGGGATCGCTGAGCAAGAGGGCCCGATTGCGATCTCCAATGTGCAGCTGGTGTGCGGTACTTGCGGCCCAGTGCGCATCGGCCACGAAGTGCGAGGCGAGCGCAAGGTGCGGGTGTGCAAGAAGTGCGGAACCACGCTGGAAAAATAGCTGTCAGCTATCAGCGGAGCGGCGGGAAACTGTTGAGACTTACGAACCGGGATCATTGGTCAAGCTGAAAGCTGAGAGCCAGTTCCCGAAACCGTGAGAGAAAGTAACTGAACATGGCGAAAGATAAGAAAGAGAAAAAAGGCGAATCGCAGGCGGAGGCGAAAGCTCCCCAGCAGGCGCGCCACTCAGCCAAGGAAATGCCGCGGCTGAAAGAGCGCTTCCTTAAGGAAGTTGCGCCGGCCCTGATGAAAGAGTTCGACGTAAAGAACCCGATGGCGGTGCCGCATCTGCACAAGATCGTGGTCAACATGGGCGTGGGAGAAGCCACCCAGAACGCCAAGGTTCTGGACCCAGCGGTCAACGAACTGGGCCAGATCACCGGTCAGAAGCCGGTGGTGACGCGCGCCAAGAAATCCATCGCCGCGTTCAAAGTGCGGGAAGGCCAGCCCATCGGCGCCATGGTGACCTTGCGCGGGGACCGCATGTACGAGTTTTTCGACCGCCTGGTGAACGTGGTGCTGCCGCGTGTACGCGATTTTCGCGGGGTTTCCACCAAGTCGTTCGACGGCCGCGGCAACTACACGCTGGGCTTGCATGACCAGTTGATTTTCCCGGAGATCGACTACGCGAAGGTGGACAAGCAGAAGGGCATGAACGTCACCATCGTGACTACCGCCGGCAGCGACGAGCAGAGCCGGGCGCTTTTGAAGCACCTGGGCATGCCGTTCCGGGCCTAGGAATTGAAAGATTGACTCATTGATTCACTGAATCATTGGGCTGAAAGCTGAAAGCTGAAAGCTAGGAGTTACATGGCAACGACTGCAAAACGAGTAAAGGACGCAAGAAAACCCAAGTTCTCGACGCGCAAGCACAACCGCTGCAAGATTTGCGGACGTCCGCGCGCCTACCTGCGCAAGTTTGGCCTTTGCCGGTTGTGTTTCCGCGGGTTAGCGCTGCGGGGAGAGATTCCCGGGGTTTCGAAGTCGTCCTGGTAAAGAACATGTCGCCGCGGGTTCTTCGGCCAGATGGGCCGCAGCAAACGGGCGACTGAGGAGAAGCAAGCGATGAATTTGACCGATCCGGTCGCAGACATGCTGGCGCGAATCCGCAACGCGATAAGCGCGCGGCACCAGAAGGTAGATGTCCCCGCTTCCAAGCTGAAGCTGGAGATTGCCCGCATTCTCAAGGAAGAGGGCTACGTGTCCAACTTCAAGGCCACGGAAGAGGAGGGCCACAAGATCCTGCGCATTTACCTGAAGTATGGCACCAATAACGAAGCCGCGATCTCGAACGTGGAGCGCGTTTCCCGGCCGGGTTGCCGGGTGTACGTCCGCCGTCACGAAATCAAGCGGGTGCTGGGAGGCATGGGCATCAACATCCTCACCACGCCGCGCGGGGTAATGACCGGGCGCCAGGCACGCAAAGAAGGCGTTGGAGGCGAAGTCCTCTGCCAGATCTGGTGATGCGTGCGAGTCGTGGTCGTAGAGTGGCGAGTTCGCCGAGAGCTAGAGGCTAAGAGCTGAATATGTCACGAATTGGAAAAAAACCGATCCCGCTCCCCAAGGGAGTCACTTTCAAGATTGAGGGCAATACCGTTGCCCTGCAGGGGCCCAAGGGCAAACTGGAGACAGCGCTTCCCCAGGGCATCCGGATGGAGCAGCACGACGGGAACCTGGTCGCGATCCGCGAGAACGATTCCCAGGCCGCGGTCCATGGTCTGGCCCGAGCTCTGGTCAACAACGCGGTCGAAGGCGTGACCAAGGGCTGGAGCCGGGACCTGGAAATTGTGGGTATCGGCTATCGCGCCGAAATGAAGGGCAAAGGCACGGTCGTGTTTAGCCTGGGCTATTCGCATCCCATCGAATATCCACTGCCCTCAGGCATCGAGGTGGCGGTTGATCCCAAGCAGACCAAGCTGACGGTCAGCGGCATTGACCGGCAGAAGGTGGGACAGGTAGCGGCTGAAATGCGCAGCCTGCGGCCGCCTGATCCGTACAAGAACAAGGGCGTACGCTATGCCGGCGAGCGCCTGAAGAAGAAAGTCGGCAAGACCGGAGCGAAATAGTCGTCGGTCGTCGGTCTTCAGTCGTCCGCACATCAGTTTTGACGACTGACGACAGGCTCCCGATGATTGAGGATCGAAATCATGTTTACGAAAGCATCGAAGAACGAAACTCGGCGCCATGTGCACGACCGGATCCGCAAGAAGGTTCTGGGCACGCCCGAACGGCCGCGCCTGAACGTGTACCGCTCGCTGAACCACATTTACGTGCAACTGGTCGACGATCTCCAGGGGACCACGCTGGTAGCTGCCAATTCGGCCGAGGGCAAGAAGGGCGAACGGCGTACCGGCGGCAACGTGGCCTCCGCGAAAGCGGTAGGTAAAGCGATCGCCGAGAGGGCCCAGGCCAAAGGCATTACCAAGGTGGTTTTCGATCGCGGTGGCTACATTTACCACGGGCGGGTCAAGGCCTTAGCCGATGCCGCGCGCGAAGCCGGACTCAAGTTCTAGAGGAAGAGTAACGAATGCCAACAGTGATTAAGAAGCTCGATGCAGGCTCATATCAGCTGAAAGACCAGGTGGTGGCCATCAACCGCGTGACCAAGGTAGTGAAGGGAGGCAAGAACCTCTCGTTCGCGGCCCTGGTGGTGGTGGGCGACCCCAGTTCCGCGGTCGTCGGTTACGGTTCAGGGAAGGCGAAGGAAGTTCCGCAGGCCATCCGCAAAGGGATTGAATCGGCCAAGAAGAACCTGATCCGGGTCAATCTCACCCAGACTTCCATCCCGCACCTGGTGCTGGGACGGTACGGTTCGGGGCGGGTGTTGCTGAAGCCGGCGCCGGAAGGCACGGGCGTGATTGCCGGTGGCGCGGTGCGCGCGGTCATGACCTCGGTGGGTATTCAGAATGTGCTCACCAAGTCGATCGGCACCACCAACCCGCACAACGTGATCAAGGCTACCTTCGACGCGCTCAAGCATTTGAAGAACCGGACCGAGGTTGCGGCCATGCGCGGCAAGCAGGCGGAAGAGCTTTAAAGAGTACCGAGTACCTAGTAGCGAGACCAAGAATTTCGAGGAACGGTTGCGATGGCCAAGAAATCGAATGCGGGCGGGGCGGGCAAGATTCACCTCAAATGGGTGCGCTCTGCCATTTGTAGCCCGGTAAAACACAAGCTGGTGATCAAAGGGCTGGGGTTTACCCGGCTGAACCAGGTGATTGAGCGTCCCGACAATGCCGCCATCCGCGGCATGGTGGCCAAGGTTCCACACTTGGTGGAGATTGTGCAGTAACAGAGCCATCGGCTTTCGGCCATGAACTGAAAGCTGAGAGCGGACAGCTGAGAGCTTCCTATGAATCTTTCGAACGTTCGAGCACCGAAGAAGGCGGCGGAAAACAAGAAGCGCGTTGGACGCGGCATGGGTTCCGGCATGGGCAAGACGTCCACGCGCGGACACAAGGGCCAGCGCTCGCGCAGCGGTTCGCGCATGATGCGCGGTTTCGAAGGCGGCCAGATGCCGCTGCATCGCCGTATGCCCAAGCGCGGGTTCACCAACATTTTCCGCAAGGAATACAACATCGTGAATCTGGAAAAACTGGCGGCGCTGGGCGAGACCACGATCACGCCCGATGTGCTGCGCAAGGCCGGCGTCATCTCGACCAAGCATCCGGTAAAGATTCTTGGCGATGGGGAACTGACAGCCGCGCTCACGGTGCACGCCCACAAGTTCTCCAAATCGGCCCAGGAAAAGATCACCAAAGCTGGCGGCAAGTTTGAGGTCTTGCAGTAAATGTTCGAAAAACTGGCCAACATCTTCAAGATTCCGGACCTGCGCCGCCGCATCCTGTTTACGCTGGCATTGCTGGCGGTGTACCGTCTTGGCGGGCATATCCCAACGCCGGGAGTGAATGCCGACAAGCTGCAGCAGTTCTTCGAGCAGAACCGGGGCACGTTCCTTGGGTTCGTGGACCTGTTTTCCGGCGGACAGTTGCGGCGGCTGACCATCTTCGCCCTGGGCATCATGCCCTATATCACCGCTTCCATCATTCTGCAGTTGCTGACCGTGGTGTACGAACCCTTGGCCAAACTGCAGAAAGAAGGCGAGCTGGGGCGCAAGAAAATTACCCAATGGACGCGTTACCTCACCTTCGGGCTGAGCGCCGTCCAGTCGTTTGGCATCGCCATCAGCCTGCAGAAGTCCGGGGATTTCGTGGTCAACCCGGGCCCCAGTTTCATCCTGATGACCATGCTGACGCTGACCACGGGCAGCGTGTTCATCATGTGGCTGGGTGAGCAGATTACCGAACGTGGTGTGGGCAACGGCATGTCGCTGCTGATTTTTGCCGGCATCGTCGTTGGCCTGCCGCGGGGCGTGGCGGACTTGATCGATAAGACCAAGAACAACGCCTGGGGCGTGTTTACTCCCATCGCCATGATTGCGCTGGTAGCGTTGATGGTGGTGATAGTCGCGTTCATCGTGTACGTGGAACGCAGCGAGAGACGAATCCCGGTGCAGTATGCCAAGCGGGTGGTGGGACGCAAGGTCATGGGCGGCCAGTCCACGCACCTGCCTCTGCGGGTGAATGCCGGTGGCGTGATGCCGGTCATCTTTGCTTCTTCCATCCTGACGCTGCCGCAGACCGTGGGCTACGGCTTGCGCGACAACCGCTATTTTGGGGACGTCATCCGCTGGCTGGGATGGGGCGAACCGCACGTTTCCATCGTGTTCAACCCCAGCGAAGTAGCCGACAACATGCGGAAGTATGGCGGGTTTATCCCCGGCATTCGTCCCGGCAAACGTACCGCGGACCACATCAACGAAATCCTGACCCGCATCACCCTGGTGGGTGCTTTGTACCTGATCATCATTTCGTTCATTCCGGAATGGATGATCGCCGGCATCCACCTCAACCACCTGTGGGGACCGGTGGGAAGGTTCTTTGAGAATCTGCCGCCGTGGGTCACCGGCGGGTTGGGTGTGACGTTCTATTTTGGTGGCACCTCGCTACTGATCGTGGTGGGCGTGGCCATGGACACGGTGACGCAGATTGAAGCGCAACTGATCATGCGTCACTATGACGGGTTTACTCCGCGTAGCGGGCGGATTCGCGGTCGTCGTACCTGGTAACGGGCAGAGGGCCGGTAGATGGCAGAGGGAACCGCGGTTAACGTCGGGCCGATTATTCTGCTTGGGCCCCCCGGTGCTGGCAAGGGCACACAGGCCAAGCGGATTGCTGAGCGTTACGGCATTCCGCAGATCTCCACGGGAGATATCCTGCGGAGCAACGTGCAACGCGGCAGCGAGTTGGGTCTGCAGGCCAAGGCGATTATGGCCCGCGGAGAACTGGTTCCCGACGACTTGGTTTGCAACATGGTGGCTGCGCGGCTGCGGGAAGCGGATTGCGTGCCCGGTTTTATCCTGGATGGGTTTCCGCGCACGGCCGCACAGGCGGGCTGGCTGGACGCGTTTCTGGAACACGAGTTCTTTGACAACTTACACGCGGACAAGTGCTTACCGATTGTGATCCGCATTGATGTCGACTATAATCGACTGCTACAGCGGCTCACCGGACGTAGGACTTGTCTCGCCAACGGACACATCTATAACGTCTATTCCCAGCCCCCGCGCGTCGCCGACGTTTGTGACGTCGACGGTTCCCAGCTGGTAACCCGCAACGATGATCGTGAGGAAGTGATCCGGGAACGCCTGAAGGCATACGACCTTCAGACCCGGCCCGTGGCGGAGTATTACCAGCAGAAGGGCCGGCTGGTTTCCGTAAACGGCGATCTTCCGGTGGAGCAGGTTACGGGACAGATGTACTGGGTGATTGAGCACCATGGCGCTGTGGAAGGGATGAGCCCTTTTTACGGCGGATAGGAATGGCGATCGTCTGCAAATCGGCGGCGGAGATTGAAAAGATGCGGCACAGCGGCCACATCGTTCGCCAGGTACTCGACCATCTCCGCACGGTGGTAGCGCCCGGGGTCAGCACCATGGACCTGGAGCAGGCGGCCGACCGGAAGATGAAAGACCTGGGCGCAAAGCCGGCGTTCAAGGGATATTACGATTATCCCTGTGTGCTCTGCACCTCGATCAATGAAGAGATTGTCCACGGCATTCCGTCGAGCAAGCGGGTGTTGAAGCCGGGTGACATTGTTTCGATTGACTGCGGCGTGGTGGTGGACGGCTACTACGGAGACGCGGCGATCACGGTGCCGGTGGATGATTCCATCACTCCGGAATTGCGCAAGCTGCTGGAGGTGACGGAAGCCTCGTTGTACAAGGGCATCCAGCAGGTGCTGATCGGGAACGCGGTGGGCGATGTCGGAGCCGCGGTGCAGGAGTTTGTAGAGGGCAACGGCTTCAGCGTGGTGCGGGAGTTTGTAGGACACGGCATCGGGACCCGCCTGCACGAAGAGCCGCAGGTACCAAACTTCGGCATGCGCGGACACGGCCCGCGACTTCGCGAAGGCATGGTGCTGGCGATTGAGCCGATGGTGAATTCCGGCCAGGCGGGCACGCGAGTGCTGGACGATAAGTGGACGGCGGTGACCGTCGATGGCAGTTACAGCGCGCACTTCGAGCACTGCGTCGCGGTAACCAAGAATGGTCCCGTAATTTTGACTCAGTAAAGCTGTTAGCCTTTAGCTCTTGGCTCTGAGCTAAGGGCCAAAAGCTAAAGGCTAAGAGCTGACGGCTAAGAACTTAAGGAGTGCATGAGTAAAGAAGACGCGATTGAAGTGATGGCAGTGGTGCTAGAGCCTCTGCCCAACGCCATGTTCAAGGTGGAACTGGAGAACAAACACCAGGTCCTGGCGCATGTTTCCGGCAAGATGCGGAAGAATTTCATCCGCATCCTTCCCGGCGATAAAGTGGCGGTGGAACTCTCGCCCTACGACCTGAATCGCGGCCGCATCGTGTACCGGTATAAATGAGTGCCACAGGGTCGGCCGTTCGTTTTCGCGGACGGCTGAGAGCTGAAGGCTGAAGGCTGGTTTATGAAAGTAAGAGCATCGGTAAAGAAAATTTGCGACAAGTGCAAGGTCATCCACCGCAAGGGTGTGGTGCGGGTGATCTGCGAAAACTCGAAACACAAGCAGCGCCAGGGATAAGAGGAGCACTATGGCACGTATTGCAGGCGTCGATCTTCCGCGTAATAAACACGTGAATATCGCGCTCACCTACATCTACGGCATTGGGAATTCCCGCGCCGCGCACATTCTGGACCTGGCCAAAGTTGAGGCCATGAAGAAGGTCCAGGACCTGGGCGAAGACGAAGTGAACCGCATCCGCCAGGTTATTGAGTCGGAAGGGCAGGTCGAAGGCGACCTCCGCAAAGAGACTTCGATGAATATCAAGCGGCTCATCGAAATCGGCTCCTATCGCGGATACCGGCACCGCCGCAACCTTCCGGTCCGGGGACAGCGGACGCATACCAACGCGCGCACCCGCAAGGGCCCACGCAAAGGAACGGTCGCGCAGAAGAAGAAGTCGGCGGCAAAAACATAATCCAGCTATTAGCTCTTGGCCTTTAGCCGTTGGCTTACCCCCAAGCCGGCAAAGCTAAGAGCCAAAGGCTAAGTGCTAAAGGCTAACTATGGCAAAACCAGCAGCAGCAGGCGGCGCCGCGGCGCCGGAGAAAAAAGGCAAGAAGAAGACGTTCAAGAAGAAGGAGCGCAAACACGTTCCGCACGGCGTGGCGCACATCCAGGCGTCTTTCAACAACACCATCGTGACCATCTCGGACATGGCCGGGAACGTGCTTTCGTGGAAGAGTTCGGGTTCGCTCGGGTTCCGCGGATCGCGCAAAGGGACGCCCTTTGCCGCCCAGCAGGCCGCCATGAACGCCGCCAACATGGCGCGGGACCACGGCGTGCGCAGCGTGGAAGTACGGGTCAGCGGTCCCGGTTCGGGACGCGAGTCGGCGATTCGCGCCCTCGCCGCCGCCGGCATCGAAGTGCGTAATATCAAGGATTCCACGCCCATTCCGCATAACGGCTGCCGTCCGCCGAAGCGGAGAAGAGTGTAGTTTCAAGTTTCGGGTTTCGAGTTCCCAGTGTTGGGGAAACTCGGCAAGCTTCCCAGAACACCCGAAACTGGAAACTCGAAACCAGAAACCGATTTTGGTCCGGGACGAAGGGTGAAGCCAAACCTGTAAACCGGTCATCTAAAAGGAGAGTAAAACTTGGCCCGTTACACTGATCCCGTCTGCCGTCTCTGCCGCCGCGAGGGCATGAAGTTGTTCCTCAAAGGCACCAAGTGCTTCAGCGATAAGTGTCCTATCGAGAAGCGTAACTTTGCTCCCGGACAACACGGGAAAGACCGCAAAGCCAAGATCGTAGGCTACGGTCTGCAACTGCGCGAGAAGCAGAAAACCAAGCGCATCTACTTCACCCAGGAAGGCCAGTTCCGCAACTACTTCGAGAAGGCGGCGCGGACCCGCGGCGTGACCGGCGAAATGCTGTTGCAGCAACTGGAGCGTCGCCTGGACAACGTTGTATACCGTCTTGGATTCGGCACGTCTCGCCGCCAGGCGCGCCAGTTGGTGCGCCACGGCCACGTCCACGTTGACGGACGCAAGGTCAACATCCCCTCCTACGAGGTGAATGTGGGCGAGGAGATCATGATTCGCGAAAGCAGCCGCAAGCTGCCTATTCTGGAGCAGGCGAAAGAGTTTGCCAGCCACCAGAACCTGCCCAACTGGCTGGAGATTGATCGGGATAATTACAAGGGCCGGGTGCTGGCCCTGCCCAAGCGCGAAGACATCCAGTTGCCGGTGAACGAGCAGCTGATCGTCGAGTTGTACAGCAAGTAGGTTTCAAGTTTCGAGTGTGCCCGCAAGCCGGCAGCGTTTCGGAACACGCGAAACTGGCAACTTGAAACTCGACACTGGTTTTGCGGTCCTTTTTTCGAGCCAGATCAGCCTTTCCTGGCGCCTGACCTGAATCCGGACCGGTTCAGGGAGCCAGAATTGAGCCGCATGGCCGAAGGAGAAAGCAATGCTTTGGAAGGGTTTTCAAAAACCGAAACGTCTTGCCGTTGACACTTCAACCTTAACCGACAAGTATGGGATCTTCTGGGCGCAGCCGTTTGAGCGTGGCTTCGGCACCACCGTCGGCAACGCGCTGCGACGGGTGCTGCTCTCATCGATCGAAGGAGCGGCCGTAACCGCGGTGAAAATCGAAGGCGTATTGCACGAATTCCAATCGATTCCCGGCGTGGTCGAGGATGCGACCGATATTATCCTCAACCTGAAACAGATTCCGTTCAAGCTCTCGGGCGACGCACCGAAAGCGATTTACCTGCGCGCCGACCAGCCCGGGGTTGTGACCTCAGGCATGATCGAGGCCGATGCCGACGTGGAAGTGCTCGACAAGGACGTCTATGTCGCGACGGTCAGCGAAGGCGGCAAGCTCGACATGGAAATGCGGCTGAAGCGCGGCCGCGGCTACGTCTCCGCCGACAAAAATTTCGACGAGGACCTGGGTATCGGTTTCATTCCGATTGACTCGGTGCATTCGCCGGTGCGCAAGTGCAACTACACCGTGGAAGCGGCGCGCCTCGGCCAGATCACCGACTACGACAAGCTCACCCTCGAAGTGTGGACCAACGGTTCCATCACCCCGGCCGATTCCATCGGCTTGGCGGCGAAGCTGCTGAAGGACCACATGAACATCTTCATCAACTTCGAAGAGGACATCGAGACCTCGACGTCGGCGGAAGAGCGCAAGCCCGAGATCAAGAACGAGAACCTGAACCGCTCGGTCGAAGAACTGGAACTCTCGGTGCGCAGCTACAACTGTCTGAAGAACGCCAACATTCAGACCATCGGTGAACTGGTACAGAAGACCGAGGCCGAAATGCTGAAGACCAAGAATTTCGGGCGCAAGTCGTTGAACGAGATCAAAGAGATCCTGTCTTCGATGGGCTTGAGCCTGGGCATGAAGATCGACGAGCACGGAAACGCTGTGCCCGGACCGACTTCAAACCAGGTGCTGCCGGCGTCGGCTTACGGCGAGAACGATCTGTAAGAAGTTTCAAAGTTTCGGGTTTCGAGTTTCGAGCGTTGTGACTGCGTTACCAGCGCTCATTCGAAACCCGAAAACTGGAAACTCGAAACTGATTTCTGAACGAGGTCCTTTCATGCGTCACAAAGTAGCAGGATGGAAACTGGGACGGAACACCGCGCACCGCCGCTCCTTGCTGCGGAACCTGGTCACGTCGCTCATTCTGGAAGAGCGCATCGAGACCACCGTGCCCAAGGCCAAGGCCATGCGTCCTAACGTCGAGAAAATGATCACCCTGGGCAAGCGGGGCGACCTGGCAGCGCGCCGCCGGGCAGCTGCGTACCTGATGACCAGCGACGCGGTGGACAAACTGTTTGACACCATTGGCCCGCGTTTTGGCGACCGCAATGGCGGCTACCTGCGCATTGTCCGCTCCGGCTGGCAGAAGGGCGATGGCGCGGAAAAGGCGTTCATCGAACTGCTGGGCAGCGAAAAGGTGCTGGACGAGAAACGTCAAAAGCGCTCCGAGGCTCGTGCCAAACGTGTGGCCGAAACCAAGAAGGCGATGGAAGAGGCCGAGGCCCAGGCGAAAGCCGAGGGCGGCGCCGAGCCCGCGGCCGGCGGCGAAAGTAAAGAATAAGCTGGTTCCCGAACTGGCGCCTCGTAACCTGTTGAGGGCGTGCGACGCCGGTGACCTGGTTCTTGACGCACCCCTTTTGGGGTGCGTTTCTTTTTGCATCTTAAGGCGATGCTTCTTGCGGCGGCTGCAGCAGACCTTGCAATGCCACCCAGCCGTACATGTCCCATCGCGTCTATCTCCCGTAACCTTGCTGTGGTCCCACCAGGGGCTACACTGGCGTGAGGCCATGGAGTTTTCCCGCACACAAATCGGTATTGCCGTCGGCGCAGGGCTGCTGCTGGTGGTGATTTTCTTCGGCTACCTGATCTGGCTGAACAACCAGGGGCCGGTGCTCTCGCGCTCCGAAGATCGCGATCCCCTGTCCGGAGTTCCCAACTCGATTTCACTGAATCCGTTGCGCGATCGTGCCGCCGAGCGGGTGGCCACGAAGTTCATACGCGCCATGCACGACGGACAGTGCCAGGAACTGCTGGCCGACTGGGAGAAGGACTACCGCAGGAAGTACGCGGCGTTTATCTGTGATTCCGAAGCCCAGCATCCCTTGATCTCATGGGAGGTGGCAGACTGGGAAGACGCGCCGCCACTGCGCATTCTGCAGTATCGCGGGAAGCGTCATAACCCGCCGGGGCAGAAGGGCACCTATCACGAGTTGTTCTCCGTCACCCTGGAAAAGAAAGACGGCGACTGGGTCGTGACCAAGTACGACGCTATGTATTAAGGCGAACACGTAGTGACAGCCGCCCCGGCCGTTTAGGGGTGGATTCCAGTCGTAGGTTCCCGGTCCCAGACCTTAATCGCCGCCATTCTCCGCGACCGTTCCTGCTTCGGCTGGCTCTTCTTCAGGTTGTGCCGCGGAATGCCGGAAGCGTGGCCAAAGGAAGATCATCAACTGTGCCGCTAACGCGCCTGTGCTGTCTAGCCCTGCGTCATGCAAGCTTCCGGTGCGAGAAGCGATGAAGGCCTGGTGCCATTCGTCCAGGCACGCCACCAGGGTCGTCATGAAGAAAGAAATCCCGGCCCACTGGAACGACCACTGGGATGCACGGGCCAAGGGGATGGTGACACGCCAGGCGCGAAACAGAAGCAGACTCAAACCGAAGTAACCGGCAACATGGCCAAGCTTCCGGATGTAGTAGTTCCACACCAGAAAGCGGATGGGGTCCACCCCGGTTAGATAGTGCAGCAGGGGATACAGGAAACGGCTGGTACTGCTGGAAGAGAGGGAGTCGGTGGACTCAAACGCAATCAAGATCAACCACAAGATGGCTGCGATCCAGGTCTTGACTAACTGCTGGCGATATGGATTTACCACTCCTGCATCGCAATCTACTCCACCGCGTAATTGGGAGCCTCGCGGGTGATCATGACATCGTGGACATGGCTCTCGCGCAAGCCGGCGGCGCTGATGCGGACGAATCGCGCCTTCTGCAGCAATTCCGGGATACTGGCGCTGCCACAGTAGCCCATACCTGACTTTAACCCGCCGACCATCTGGTGCACAATCATGGCGACCGAGCCACGGTAGGGAACGCGTCCCTCGATCCCTTCCGGCACCAGCTTGGCCAACCGGTTGGAATCCTCGCCCATGACCGGCATGGCGGTGGAAGCATCGCCGTCGGTGTTCTGGAAATAGCGCTCGCTCGAGCCCGCAGCCATGGCGCCCAGTGAGCCCATGCCGCGATAAGACTTGAAGGTCCGCCCCTGATACAGGATGAGTTCGCCCGGGCTTTCATCGGTACCAGCGAACATCGAACCAATCATGACTGCGCTGGCGCCGGCGGCCAGGGCCTTGGTGATGTCCCCGGAATACTTGACGCCGCCGTCGGCGATTACCGGGATACTGGCGTCCTTGGTAGCGCGATAAGCTTCCGCGATCGCGGTAATCTGGGGAACTCCCACGCCAGTCACCACGCGTGTAGTGCAGATGGAGCCGGGGCCAATACCGACTTTGATTCCGTCCGCTCCCGCCCGTGCCAGTTCGCAGGCACCATCGAATGTGGCTACGTTGCCGGCGATCAGATCGACCTCCGGAAGTTTTGCTTTGACCGCCTTGACAGCTTCCAGCACTAGTGCGGAGTGGCCATGGGCGCTATCTACCGCCAGCAAATCGACTTTGCATTTCACCAGTTCCTGCGCCCGTTCCAGAAAGTCCCCGGTAGCCCCGATCGCGGCCCCGACCCGCAAACGTCCTTGAGAGTCTTTGGCTGCGTTGGGATACTTGAGTTTCTTCTGGATGTCCTTGACCGTGATCAGGCCTTTCAGGTTATAGGCGTCGTCCACGACCAGCAATTTCTCTACGCGGTGCTCATGCAGGATTTTTTCGGCTTCTTCCAGGGTAGTGCCCACGGGCACGGTGATCAGGTTGTCCTTGGTCATCACCTTGCTGATGGGGATGTCGAAGCGGGTTTCAAAGCGCAGGTCACGGTTGGTAAGGATGCCGACCAGTTTCTTGTTCTTGGTGATGGGCACGCCCGAGATTTTGTATTTGCGCATGACTTCCAGGGCGTCGGATACCTTGTCGTCGGGCGACATGGTCACCGGATCAACGATCATGCCGCTCTCCGAGCGCTTCACCTTGTCAACCTCGTTGGCCTGCTGCTCGATGGTCAAATTGCGGTGAATGATGCCGATTCCACCCTGCTGCGCCAGGCCGATGGCCATGTGTGATTCGGTTACGGTATCCATGGCCGCGCTGAGAATGGGAATGTTCAGGCGAATGTTGCGAGTGATTTGTGTCTGAGTGTTCGCCAGTGCGGGTACGACTGCCGAACGTGCCGGCAGCAGCAGGACATCATCGAATGTGAGTGCCTCAGGAACGGGGAAATGAATCATAAGTGTCTCTGGAAGTTTGTGAATGTCTATTCTAGAGACACGGTCGGCAGCACGCAAATGCGCTTGAATATGGCTGGAAAAAGTATTAACGTCGCGAGCAGGAAGGGGTCTGCCTATGTTCTCCGGAGTTTTCCAGAAGAGTTGGGGAATGCTTTGCGCGGTTGCGCTGCTTAGCGGCATGGGCGGGAAGCCTTTGTATGGCCAACAGCCCGGTCAACCAGAAGCTCCTCCGCTCACCATTCGGGTTAGCACACGGCTGATTCTTGTTGATGTTGTGGTGACCGACAAGAAGGGAAAGCCGATCACTGGCCTGAAGGCGGAAGACTTCACTTTGCAGGAGAAGGGCAAGAATCAAAAGGTTGCGTTTTTCACTCCGCCGGGAGAAGCGGAAAGACAGGCTCCTCCGCAGCTCGGCCCAGGGATTTACACGAACAAGCCGGAATATCGTTCGCCGGGAGGGCCGGTTACGGTCTTGTTGCTGGATGCGGCCAACACTGCGTTCAAGGACCAGGCCTACGCGCGCCGGCAGATGCTGCAGTTCGTGAAGGATCAGTATAAGCCTGGGCAGCGCATGGCGGTCTTTATCCTGACCAGCAAACTGGGAGTGCTGCAGGATTTCACCAGTGACCCGCAACTGCTCTACAACGCCCTGCTGAAGTACTTGCCCAACGAGCAGCAACAGAACCAGACCTCGACACCACCAGCGTTGAGAAATAGTGACAGTGTGCGAGGCAATAGTGGGGGAGCACTTGACCTGCTGAACCAGCAACTGCAGGACTTCTCTAACATCGAAGCTGGATTCATGCTCGATCGCCGGGTAGAGATTACTCTCGCCGCCATGCGGAGCTTGTCGCGTATCCTAGGCGGCATACCTGGTCGAAAGAGCGTGATCTGGGTCACGGCGGCGTTTCCGTTCAGCCTGATTCCTGAAGACCGAGACATCACCCAGGCGGAACAGGACAACTCTCTACCCTACCAGGCGCAACAGAGTCTCGGGACGCGAGTGGCGGGGGCCTCCGCAGAAACCCAACGAACCCAGCATGGCGATGAGATCCGCGAGACCGCTGCCCAGCTAGCCAGTGCCCAGATCGCAATCTATCCGGTTGACGCTCGGGGTGTCGTGGGTATCGGCGATTCCGATCAGGAAACCATGCGGGAAATGGCCCGAGAAACCGGCGGAAAGGCCTACATTGACCAGAACGAAATCAAACAGGGCGTGGTGCTCGCGCTGGACGACTATCCCGCCTCCTACACACTCGGCTATTACCCCGAGGACAAAAAGTGGGATGGCAAGTATCGTCCAATCAAGGTGAAGCTTGACCGCGATGGTTTGGAAGTTCGTCACCGCCGGGGTTACTTCGCCATTGACCCTTCGCAGTTGAAGGATCGCAAGACCGAACGAGAAGTAGCGGAAGCCTTGACGGATAAAGCGCCCGATACTCAAGTGACTTTCAGCGCGCAAGTGAAGCCCGGTGACAAAGGGAAACTGAGTGTGGATTTCCTGGTGGATCCAAGCACCGTCTCAGCCCAGGACGCCAGCGACGGCGGCAAGAAACTGGACGTGGCTTTCTATGCGGCCATTTTCTCCGCAGACGGGAAAATGTTGGGCAATCAGAGCATGACCGTTAACCAATCCTTCAATGCGGATACCTACAAACAGATCCAGCAACGCGGCATCCTGATCCACATGGACCTTGATCCCAAGCCCGGGGGCAGTGAATTGCGCATGGGAGTGCAGGACCGGCGTACTGGGTCAGTCGGCACGCTCACCGCGCCCCTGAGCCAACACTGAACGCAGAATCAATTCGCACACGGGAGTGTAGTTCCCACCAGTTATCGGTTGGCAGGGACTTGCTTCTCGGTCGACTTTCTTACCTGAATCGGGATTCGCGGGCCGCCTGCCAAGAGCCATGGGCAAACTGGGTAGTGGGTCAGTCTGATTCAGACGGACCCAACACTACCCGCTCGGGCGGTGGTTTGTCTTTTGCTTCCGACGGGCGTATATTAAGTGATTGAGAACTGTTGTGTAGTACCAGCAAGTGGCGAAACACACCAGTGGGCGAAAGCCCACTTTTTAGTTTCAGCTGCTTTCTGGGCGGTACAGCGCGGCAGTAACTTATTGGTTTCATGGCATTTGAGATCGATCGGGTGCGTGAGATCGCGGAGCGCGTTGCCGCTTCCAGCGGGTTGGAGGTGGTGGAGGTGGAGTTGCGCGGCGGAGGTAAGAGCCGCATGCTTCGCATCTTCATCGACAAGCCCGGAGGCGTGACCCACGAGGATTGCGCCAACCTCAGCCGGGAGGTGGGCACGATCCTGGACGTGGAGGACGTGATTCCTGGTGATTCATATTTGCTGGAGGTTTCTTCTCCAGGGCTGGATCGGAGACTGAGTCGTCCGGCTGATTTTCAGCGTTTTACCGGGAGCCGGGTGAAGGTGACAACGCGCCAACCGGTGAACGGCAACCGCCACTTTGAAGGGCGGCTGGAAAATTTTCAGGAAGGTCGGCTGGTGCTTGACCTGAGTACGGCGCGTAAGAAACACCGTCCTGCGGACGGAACTCAACAAAGGCTGGAAATCGAACTGGCCAATGTGGAGAAGGCGAACCTGGTGCCGGAAATCTGAAAGACGGGCGGGCCTGAGGTTCGAAGTCTGAGATCGGAATTTTATGGCAAGCGAGCTTTACAACACTATCGACGCACTGAGCCGGGAAAAGGGCATTGATCCGCAAATTGTGGTGAGTGCAGTGGAAGACGCCATAGTTGTCGCCACTCGCAAGTACTACAAGACGCAGGAAAATCTGCGCGCCGAACTGGATAAGGAAACGGGAAAAATCCGCGCATACGCGGTCAAGACGGTAGTGGAAAGTCCAGAACAGATCGAGGATCCCCTGCTGCAAGTAACGCTGGAAGACGCCCGTAAGGTGAATCCCAGCGTCGAGGTGGGCGGAGAGCTACAAATCCCCAAGGTCACGGAAGGCATTCTGGGGCGGATCGCGGCACAACTGGCGAAGCAGGTGATTTTCCAGAAAGTGCGCGAGGCTGAGCGCGACACGGTTTACAACGAATACATCGGGCGAGTGGGTGAAATCGTCAACGCCACGGTGAAGCGTGTAGAAGGGCCGGACGTGATTTTCGACCTGGGCAAGGCGGAATCGCGCATGCCGCGCAAGGAGCAGTCGCGCCTGGAATCGTTTGCCATCGGCGAACGGGTTCGCGTGGTCATTGCCCGCGTGGAGAAAGCGTCCAAAGGTCCGCAGGTAGTGGTGTCACGCGCAGCGCCAGAACTGGTGCAGCACCTGTTCCAGACCGAGGTCCCGGAAATCTACGACGGAACCGTGGTGATTCGCGCCATTGCTCGCGAAGCCGGCGAACGGACCAAGATCGCGGTGATGTCGAAGGACAAAGACGTAGACGCGGTGGGTGCGTGCGTGGGTATGAAGGGCATGCGTGTGCAGTCCATCATCCGCGAGTTGCGGGGCGAAAAGATTGACATCATCGAATACCACGAGGATGCGGTGACGTTTGCCGAGAAGGCGCTGCAGCCGGCGAAAGTCAGCCGGGTGAGCGTGCTCGACGGACAGGAGAAGCATCTGGAAGTGGTGGTAGATGACAGCCAGCTTTCCCTCGCCATCGGCAAAAAGGGACAGAACGTCCGCCTGGCGGCCAAGCTGCTGGGCTGGAAGATCGACATCAAGAGCGAGGAAGAGAAGCGGCAGGAAGTCGAAGAGCAGATGTCGGCGCTGGTCAGCTCCAGTGCCACGCCGCTTGAAAGCGTGCCCGGCCTGGGTGAAGGCTTGATCGAGAAGTTGAGCGCCGCCGGAGTGACGACCGTGGAAGCCTTGGCCGACATGACGCCCGAGCAACTGGAGGCCATCGAAGGAATTGGTCCCAAGACGGTGGAAAAAATCAGCGTAGCGGTGAGCAACTACTTCGCTAGCCTGGAAGGTGGGGAAGCGCCTGCGGCAGCGCCGGATGCGGAAGCTGCACAGGAAGCGCCGGGCGAAGATCAGCCGGCCGCGGCGGAAGCTGGTGTTGAAGAAGCAGCTGCCGAAGTGAGTGCAATTGCGGAAGCAACCGCCGAAGTGGATCCAGCGGGAGCTGCTCCCGAGGAAGCTGCGGCTGCGCCGGCGGAAGAAACTACGGAAACACCTGAGGAGGAGCCTGCTCCTTCCGGGGACCAAAATTGATCGCTGAAACCGTGAGGTTGATATGCAGACTTAGCGGGACAGTTCGGAGGGAAGAAAGGGCGGATGAAGATTCGAATCAACGATCTGGCCAGGGAGCTGGAAGTTAAGAGTAAAGCTATTCTCGATGCACTTCCGGAAGTCGGAGTCACTGAGAAAAAGACTCACTCCAGTTCCATTGAAGACCACGAAGCCGTGAAGGTACGGGCCTACTTCCGCGCCAAAGAGGCGCAGACGACCAGCCGGGCTACACGTGCCGTGCGCTCCGAAGGCGACGAGATCAAGACCAAGATTGACCTGTCGCATATTTCCAAGCCAGGCGATGTTCTGAATGCCATCCGGGCCAAGCAGCAGCCAGCCGCCGCGACCCCGGCGCCTCCGCCTCGTCCCACGGTTGTACCTCCGGCGGTAGAAGCGAAGCCCGCGGCGGCCGCACCCGCTGCCAAGGCCACGCCCGCCGCTTCGGCGGCGCCTGCCGCGGCTGCTCCACCGAGACTGGTAGTTCCGACTCCCACCGCCAGACCTACGTTTACGGTTCCAGCGCCGCCGGCGGCTGTGTCGGCGCCTCCCGCCGCGCCGCCCCGTTCTGCTGCTCCAGTTGCGCCGGCGCCCCCGACAGCTCAAGCCGCGCCACCAGCAGAAGCGTCGGCGCCCGCAGCGATATCGGCTCCGCCGCCAGCGCCACCGATGGCTGAAAAGCCAGCCGCACGGCCGGCGCCACCCCAGCCGCCGCCGCGCATGATTGTGCCCCAGACCGGACCGCGTCCGGTGTACAAGGCCCCGCCTCGTCCAGCGCAGCCGCCTGCGGCTGCGGCCGGCGCGCCGCGCCCGACACCGGGACGTCCCGTGCCTGGGCAACCGATATTCCAGCGTCCCCGGCCCGGCGCCGCCGCTCCAACCGGGCGTCCAACCTTGCGTCCGGGCGAGCGTCGGCCCATGCATCCTACCCGGTCGTCGCCCACAGGAACGCGTCCGCTGGGCGTTGGCCCAGGGGCTCCGCCTCCCGGCCCTAGCCGTCCCGGTGCCCGTCCCGGTGGCCCGGCCCGCCGGCCCGGTCAGCGCTATGTTCCGCGCGGTGTGAAGGAAGGCCCGATGAAGGGCTACACGCCGCCACCGCGGTTGTCGCTGTCGAATGAGCCGCAGCCGATCACGCGCACTATCACGATTTCGGAAGGCATCAGCGTTAAGGATCTTGCGGAAAAGCTGGGCATTCGCGCCAAGGACCTGATTGGGCGTTTACTGGCGCGTGGTGTGTTCGCCACCGTCAACCAGACTCTCGATGCCGAATTGGCCAGCGAGATGGCGCGGTTCTTCGGGGCCGACACTAACGTCATCAGCTTTGAAGAGCAGGCGCAAAAAGAAATTTCCGAGGCTGCTGCCGGCGAAGAAGGCACAGGAGCGGAAGCGACGCCGCGTCCGCCGGTGGTCACCATCATGGGCCACGTCGATCACGGAAAGACCACGCTGCTCGACTCCATTCGCCTGACCAACGTCGCGGGTGGCGAGGCTGGCGGCATCACGCAGCACATCGGCGCCTACAAGGTGACCATCCAGGACAAGGATTCACCCGCCTACGGCCGCCAGATCGTCTTCCTCGACACTCCGGGTCACGAAGCGTTTACTCGCATGCGTTCCCGTGGCGCCAAAGCCACCGACATCGTGGTGCTGGTAGTAGCTGCCGATGATGGCGTCATGCCCCAGACACTCGAAGCGATCGATCACGCCCACGCGGCGGAAGTGCCGATCATCGTTGCGGTCAACAAGATTGATAAGCCGGACGCGCTCCCCGATCGGGTCAAGAAGCAGCTCGCCGATCGCGGCCTGATGCCCGAAAGCTGGGGCGGCACGACGGTGTTCGTAGATGTCTCAGCCAAGCAGAAAACCAACCTGAACCTGTTGATGGAAATGATCTGCCTGGTGGCCGACCTGCAAGAACTGAAAGCCAGCCCCGAGCGCTCGGCGACCGGCGTGGTGCTGGAAGCCAAGCTCGACCGCGGGCGCGGACCGGTGGCTACAGTGCTGGCGCAGAACGGTACGCTGCGTACCGGCGACAACTTCGTGGTCGGCAACGTGTATGGCAAGGTGCGCGCCATGTTCGACGATCGCGGCGCGCAGCTTGAGGAAGCACCACCCTCGACCCCGGTTGAGATCCTGGGCATGGAAGGATTACCGCAAGCCGGCGATCAGTTCGTGGTGGTCGCGGACCGCGACAAGGCGCGGGGAATTTCCGAGTACCGCGAGCAAAAGGCCCGCGAAGCTGCCCTGGCAAAGAGTTCTCGCGTGTCGCTGGAAGGCTTGGCTGAGCAATTGAAGACGGCCGGCACCAAGGAGTTGAACATCATTCTGAAGGCAGATGTCGGCGGCTCGGTCGAGGTGCTCTCCGACCTCCTGTCCAAGCTGTCGAACGACAAGGTGCGGCTGAAACTTCTGCACTCGGGCGTGGGTGCCATCACGGAAACCGATGTGCTGCTGGCTTCGGCTTCGAACGCCATCATCATCGGGTTCAGCGTGCGCCCGGAACGCAAGGCGCAGGAATTAGCCGAGCAGGAAAAAGTGGACATCCGCCTGCACTCGATCATTTACGAGCTGCAGGATGAGATCAAGCGCGCCATGAGCGGACTGCTGGAGCCCACCATCAAGGAAACCTACCAGGGGCGTGCCGAGGTGAAAGACACCTTCCGCATCCCCAAGGTGGGGACGGTGGCGGGATGCCAGGTCACCGACGGCTTTATCAAGCGCGATTCCGAAGTGCGCCTGCTGCGCGACAACGTGGTCATTTTCAAAGGCAAGGTGGGATCGCTGCGGCGCTTCAAGGATGACGCCAGTGAGGTGCGCAACGGCATGGAATGCGGCATCTCGATCTCCAACTACGGCGACATCAAGGTGGGCGACATCATCGAAGCCTTCGTGACCGAGCGCATCGCAGCCGAAGTGATCGCCTGAAGGCAGTCGTCAGTCGTCGGTCGTCAGTCATCAGCAGAACCGAAAGCAACCGAGGCTGACGACGGAAGACTGACGACTGAATGATCGCGTTTCTCACCCTCGAACTGTCCATTGAAGCGGCGCAGTCGCTCAAGGATAAGCGGCAAGTGGTGCGCAGCCTGAAGGACCGTCTGCGCGCCCGTTTCAACGTGGGTGTGGCCGAGTTGGATGCCAGCGGGCTATGGAACCGGGCCACGGTAGGGGTGGTCAGCGTTTCCGATTCGCGGGATTACCTGGACGGATTGATGAAGAACGTCGAGCGCCAGGCGACCCGCATCGCCAATAACTGTGGCGCTGACGTGGCCGATTCGTTTGTTGAATACTTCTGATGGTTGCCAGCTGTAATTGCTTCTTATCTCAATACTTCCTTGAGCAGCACCAAAGTGCCATGGCGAGGCTGAAGTAATGCAGCCAGCGGCTCGATTTTCTGATATTCTCATCCGTTTTATTCCGAGGTGAAAGTGGAGAAGCGCGCGCTGAAGTATCACCGGGGACGTTTGGGCGAAGCCCTGCGCGAAGAGATCGAAACCATCCTGGAAGGGGAACTGGGCGACCCCCGTATCGGGCTGGTGAACGTGAGCAGCGTGGTACTGGCAGACGATTCCCGCTCGGCCCGAGTGTTTGTGCATGTCGAGGGTGACGAGGAAGACGCCCAGCGTTCGCTGGAGGGATTGATGGCCGCGGGCGGATTTGTGCGGCGCGAAGTGGCGTCGCGGCTGCACCTGCGCCGGCCGCCGGAGCTGATTTTCCAGTTGGATCGCTCCCACCAATATGGAGCCAGGATTGATGAGCTGTTGAACCGCACGAAAAAGCAGTCGTCAGTGGTCGATCGTCAGTTGTCCGAGAAGACTGGGGAGTGACGGCTGTTGGGCTGGTTGTTCTGACGACCCATGACCGAAGACTGAACCCGGAGCAGGCAGATGTTGAACCAGGTCCTGAAAAACATTAAGGAGCGCAACCGGTTCCTGTTGACCTCACACGCCCGCCCCGATGGAGATGCCATCGGCTCGGCCCTAGCCTGCTGCCAGATTCTTCGCTCCATGGGCAAAGATGCAGAGGTCGTCCTGCACGATGGGGTTCCCCGCATCTACGAACCGCTGCCCTTTGCCGATCGGGTGGTACGCGCGCAACGGGTGAACGGCAACTACGAGGCTGCCATCATCCTGGAGTGCGACAGCATCCAGCGCACCCGGCTGGAAGGCCTGGAAAATCGGTTCCTGATCAGCATTGATCACCACGTAAGCGGCAGGCCCTTCGCCAACGTGAACTGGATTGATCCCAAGGCAGTGGCCACCGCGGAGATGGTATACGGGCTAGCTCGCGAAGCGGGGGTCACGATCTCTCCCGAGATTGCCACCTGCCTCTACACCGCCGTACTCACCGATACGGGCGCCTTTATGTTTGAAGGCACCAACGAACATACGTTCGCGCTGGCGCGGGAGTTGGTGTTGGCGGGAGCCGACCCGGCGCGCTGTGCGCGGCACATTTATTTCGGACATTCCACGGCCAAAATGCGGCTGTTAGGCGCGGCCCTCTCCAACCTGCACCGCGAAGGGCCGCTGGCCTGGATTTGGGTGACCCGCGAACAGATGGAGCGCTTTGAAGCGAAAGAAGAAGACTGCGAAGGGCTGGTCAACTACGCGCTCTCGATTCAGGATGTAGAAGTGGCCGCGTTCTTCCGCGAGCTTCCCGACGGCCGCTACCGGGTGAGCCTGCGCAGCAAAGGCAGGCTGAACGTGGCCACTGTGGCCGAGCAGTTTGGTGGGGGTGGGCACGCCTGCGCCAGCGGATGCTCGGTCGAGGGTCCGTTGTCGGTGGCCGCTGCCCGGCTTCTGGCGCAACTTCACCTTCATCCCCCCGTACAATAGAAAAACTATGGATATTTCGCTGGCACGACAAATGGCCTCGTTTGTCGGAGCGCTGCTCATTCTGGTCGCGTATGCCGGTCACCAGATGAAGTGGATGGACTCCCGCCGGGCCGCCTACAACATGCTCAATGCAATTGGCTCCGCCATCCTTGGCTATATTGCTTTTCACCCCTTTCAGATCGGGTTTGTGGTGCTGGAGGTGACCTGGACGCTCATTAGTGTGTATGCGCTGGTGAGGCAGGAGGCAAGAAATTGACCAATCCTGACGTGCAATTGACGATTAGTCGCGCGGGTCTGCAGCCTGGAGTCCGGGCTTGAACCAATCCTCCCGGCCGCACACCAACTGGCTGCTGCTGGCCGGTTTCTGCGGATTTCTATTTTTCTTTGGACTTGCGTACTTCGGCTTGCTCGGGGCTGACGAGCCTCGGTATGCCCAGGTAGCCCGCGAAATGTTTTACCGGCATGACTGGGTCACGCCGACCCTCGGCGGCAAACCCTGGCTGGAGAAACCCGTCCTCTACTACTGGCAGGCGATACTAGCCTACAGCGTATTCGGTGTTAGCGATTGGGCCGCGCGCCTGCCCTCCGCCGTGGATGCCACGCTGATGGTGGTCGTGATTTACCTGTTCCTGCGGCGGTTCCGCCCGGGATTTCAGCTCGACGGCGCGCTGATGGCGGCGTCCATGGCGGGCGTGGTGGGGTTCGCTCGCGCTGCTTCCATGGATATGCCCCTGGCTGCGTCCCTGACCATCGCGCTGCTCGCCTGGTATGCGTGGCATGAAACCGATGCGAAACATTACCTGGCCGGATTCTATGTTTTCCTGGCGCTGGGTACGCTCGCCAAGGGTCCGGTGGCGCCGTTTCTGGCCGTAGTCATCATCGCAATCTTCGCGGCGGCCAAGTGCGAGGGACGACTCATCTGGCGAACCCTCTGGGTACCGGGAGTTCTGCTCTTCTGCGCGATCGCGCTGCCGTGGTACGTCCTGGTGCAGATGAGGAATCCCGAATTCTTCCGGGTTTTCATCCTTGAGCACAACTTGTCACGTTTCGGATCGAATTTGTATCACCACCAGCAGCCGTTCTGGTATTACGCGCCGGTAGTGCTGCTCGGGTTAGTGCCGTGGACGGTCTTTGTGCTGGCGGCGCTGGTCGGGAGCATCCGGGCGTGGTGGGCGGAAAAGCGGCAGATGCTCAAATCCGAGGATGCCCTCAATGCTTTCTGTGTGATCTGGATGCTGGTGCCGGTGCTCTTCTTTTCGGTTTCGCAATCGAAGTTGCCAGGCTACGTGTTGCCCGCACTTCCGCCGTGCGCGGTCTTGCTGGCGGAGTACGTGAGACGGCGGGTCACAGATGACGAAAACGCCTCCATTACGGTGACCATCCTGCACGCACTGCTTGCGGCGTCGCCGTTGGTTCCGGCATTGATGATCCAGTACCTGCTGCTGCAGCACCGGCTGCCGTGGGGTGACGCGGCTAAACTTTCAACGATGCTGGCCGTTATGGTGGCGGTCGCGGTGGCCGTGACCCTGCGCAGCCGCTACGGCTTACGCGTGCTGCGCTTTGTGACCCTGGTGCCGGTGGTGCTGGTGGTCGCAGCGGTTTTGAAGCTGCATGCTCCGGCGGTGGATGCCAATCTTTCTGCCCGTCCGGTTGCGGCTGAAATCGACAAGTTGGTGAACAAGCCCATGCCGCTGGCGCTGTTTCGCATTTCCCGCGAGACAGAGTACGGTCTGCAGTTCTATCGCAACCAGACCATGAGTCGCTACGGGCTTCGGCAGATACCAACTGGGGAGCACCTGCTGGTGGCGGCAGAAGGATCGCAAGCCGATATTGCGCGCCTGGTGCCGGGGCGGCGAGTATCATACCTTGGCAGCTTTGCTCCCCAGGGCCTGGACTATTTCTGGGTGTCGGCGGCGGGGATGGGGATGGGGCACTAGCACTCAGCCCAGTCCCGAGTGCGCTAGGAGCTAGACGCTAGGAACTGACTCCTGATTCCTGAGTACTGCCTGTCCCTGTTGTTACTCCGTATTCTCCAATTTGCCTCCGGTCGGTGAAAGCAACTACACTCGATTTTCGTGGCTGCTCGAACACTTTCAACGCAACCCTCGCGGGAGCCCCGGTTGGAGATTCTCGACCTCAGGCATTTTTCGTCCGTTGACCTTCGCCCCTTGCTGGGCGATGAGGTGCAGGTGTGGTCGCGCCTGCTTTCCTGGGACTACAGCGGCTCGGCGGACATGATTCTTCGCTACGTGGACGGCAAGATCCTGCCGGGCTATGCCGCCATCGAACGCGGCCGCATCATCGGCTATGCCTTCTTTGTGTATGAAGGCAGCAAAGGCGTAATCGGGGACCTGTTTGTGGCCAACGGCAGTCGTACCGAGAATCCTCAGGAAGTGGAGTCGCGGCTGCTGATGCACGTGATCGAGACCTTGCAGCAATCTCCCGGCGTCCATCGCATTGAGGCGCAACTGCTGGTGCACGAAGCCGGAGAGGTGGCGCGGCCTTTTGTCGAGCAGGGTTTCCATCGGCATCCGCGGTTGTTCATGGTGTTGCCGCTCGAAGGTACCAGTTCGCAGGTGCCGCCGTTGCCCGCCGAAATCGAGATTCGGCGCTGGGTAGAAGCCGACTACCAGCCCGCGGCGGCAGTGATCACCACCGCCTACCGCGGCCACGTGGATGCAGAAATCAATGACCAGTACCGGACGCTGGGCGGGTCTCTGCGTTTTCTCAACAACATTGTGCGTTTCCCCGGATGCGGGCTTTTTGACGCCGAGTCCTCTTTCGCCGCCATGGATAAGCGCACGCGAACTATGATCGGGTTGATCCTGTGCTCCCGCGTCCGGCACGACGTTGGCCACGTGACCCAGGTGTGCGTGTTGCCGGAGTACCGCTCCCACCGCATCGGCGAGTCGTTGCTGGCCGCTACGGCGAACAATCTCCGCCACCGCGGCTACTCCATGCTTTCCTTGACCGTCACCCAGGCCAACGCGCGCGCGGTCGATCTCTACCGCAGGCTGGGCTTCGACATCAAGCGGGTGTTCGATGCTTTTGTCTGGGAAGGCCGCCTTCCCCCGCTCTATTAGCGACGCGGTTATTTCCCAAAATGGAGCGCCCACCCAGCCGCGATTTTGGGTCTGTCACGACATTACCCACGCGTCCCGGTGCGTGTGCAGGATTTTTGTCTTGCCCTCCCCCTACCCACCACAATCCAGGCCGGAAATGATTGAAAAGTAAGCAGTAAGAATGTCCAGAGATATGGCTGCAAACATGCGTGTGCCCCTGCGGGTACCTGGGCCAATAGGGAGTGGATTCCCCAATCCACCCGCTTGCTGGTGATGGCAGATGGCAGTCCCCAGCAAGGGTCAGTAGAGAGTCGCCCGCGGCTGATTGCCCCGCCACGCTTGTGGCGGCGAACAAGAATCGGGCAAGCCGGGTGGCGGCAACCTGCGGTGTTGCGTGTCCGCTCTTGAGTTGCAAGCCGCGACCCTCCCAGCGGTTTAGGCGGCCACTAAAGGTTCAGACGCCGGCAAAGAACGACATTCAATTTGTTCTCCGGGAATTCATCCCGGAGAGCCAAAGGACGTTTACGATGATGCGATTTCCGCGCATGCAAGTGGTCGTCGGGTTAGCCACGGCAGGCCTTTTGGTGGCACTGCTGGCCGGATGCAGCAGCAGGTCAAGCAAGAGCAGCGGTGGCGGTGGTACTCCAACTCCCACGTTGGTGTCGATCAAAGTAGGTCCGCCGAACGCGAACCTGAAGGTGGGGAATTCCGGAGCGTTTACCGCCACTGGCACGCTGAGTGACGGGAAAATCAAAGACCTGACGGCGACGGCGGTGTGGTCTACGGACGATCCCAGCGTGGCCACGGTCGATGCCACCGGAATGGTCACTGCACTGAGCGGCGGCGCTGCGAACATCACCGCCACCTCGGGTGGGATAAACGGCTCGAATGCCTTGGCGGTAATTCCGCCAGTCTCGATCGCGGTTTCCCCCTCGGCGGTTGCGGTCACATTGGGCGGGAAGCAGCCTTTCAGCGCCTCAGCCAAGTTTGCCGACGGAACCACCCAGGACCTGACCCAGTTCGTGAGTTGGAGTTCATCGTTGACGGCCGCAACCATAGATGTCAACGGCGTCGCCACCGGGGTTGCCCGGGGCGTGACTACAATTTCGGCCAGCAACTCATCCGTGACCGGTTCGACATTGCTGAACGTAACCGACAAGAATTTCAGCGACGCCAACCTCAACGGTCCATATGCGTTCACGCTCGCCGAAACCGACACGCGCGGGTCGGCCTTTGAGAGTGGAAGCATCACGGCAGACGGCAAAGGAACAATCACCAGTGGCACCGAGGACTTGAACACCGCAAGCGGCGTGAGCAACGTCGCCCTGACTGGCACCTACGTGGTTTATCCCGATGGCCGTGGAGTCCTTGTCCTGACGGCGAACGGTACGTCCCGGACCCTCCGCTTTGTGCTGAAAGCCAATAGCGCAACCGTAAATGACACCAGCGGCGAACTCATCCAGGATGACACCCAGGCAAATGCCATCGGCAGCCTGGAACCGCAGGATGCTACCGCCTTTAACAACCCCGCCATGGCGAACAGCAGCTTCATCTTCCGGGTGGGAGGATTCCACATCGACGCCAGCAACGATACCTCGAGGATGGGCCTGTTCACGGCCGACGCGTCGGGAACAGCTATGTCAGGCAGCGACGACATTAACGACAGCGGAGCCATGGTTTCGAACCCATCCATCACGGGCACGATGAGCGCGGTCGATCCTGCGACCGGACGCGCCACCGGAAGCCTGGATGGTGCGAATTACGTTTACTACGTGGTCAATGCAAACAAGCTGAACATCATCGACATCGATCCGACCGATGCCCTGGCTGGGGTCGCCGAGAAGCAGACCAGCCCTTCACTTTCTGCGGCAGGTGGCTACGTGTTGCTGCTCGAAAGAGACGGGACCCGGGGCCGCTTCTGGATCCTGGGCCAGTTTGATGTTTCGGGTAGCAGTGTGCTGGACGGCGTGCAGAACCAGGACAGCGGCGTGGTCCTCACGGTCACCGGCGGCACCCTTACGGTCGCAGCCGACGGCCGGGGCACCTTGCACGAGGCAACCGATCACGGTGGCCGCGACTTCATCGTCTACGTGCTGTCCGCCGAGAAAATGTACGTGCTGCAGTCCAATGACCCTCGGGCTTCCAGCGGTACAGCCGAGTTGCAGCACCCGGGGCCGGGCGCAACTTTCGCGGCCGACTCGCTGAATGGAGATTTCAAATTCAGCGCAGCCGAAACCGGCGAAAGCGATCTCACCTTCCTGGGCCAGATGGTATTTCTCGGGGACGGGGACACTTTTGGCATTGAAGACCTAAGCGAACCGGGAAGCATCACCAACATCGCGGTCAATGGGACCTATGTGGTGACGGCCAATGGGCAGACCACGGTTACCGTCAATTCTCCGGGAGGGGGAATGGCCGATATGACGCTCTACCTGGTCTCTCCTAATAAGGGTTATTTCTGGGGTAGCACGAGTCCAGACGTGAACGGAGCTTTCGAGCTGCAGTAAGGCGGGACCCACGTTTTTACGGCCGAAAGGCTCACCGGGGGACGCCGGGTTTTATTCGGCGTCCCACGGGGGGCTACAAGATCAAGCCTGAACAGCTCTGAGAAAGCGCAAGGCTAGTGCCGCAACAGCCACATGACCCAGCCGGCGGCGAACACGCCACCCACGAACATCACGAAACAATAGAGGCCATATTTCACCTGCTCGCGGGCAGTACTGCGCTGGGTGATGCCGAACACCACCGAAGCGAATAGAGAAAACAACAAGGCGGCGCTGAAGTGGGATAGTTCTAGGGTCATGGCTTCTTCCCGATAGCGATGTGATAGGCGTCGGCCACGCAGATAAAATTCAGCAAGCCCGAAACAATCAGAAACTTGGTTCCGTAATCCGCCGTGGCGTGCGCGATGGCGCCGTGGCCCCAGTCCATGGTCCGGGTCACGATATAAAGTCCGCCCGCGCCTACGTCTCCGACGAACCCGAGAATGTCGAGAATATCCCCGCCGTTCATGCTGTAGATCCGGCCCTGGGTCAGCAGCCCCAGCACAAACATGGTGACCACCGAAGCCATGAGCAGCAAACCGCGCGTCCAGCGTTTCTGGATCAGGTGGCCGGCGCCGGGAATCAGCCAACCGACCGCCGGCGCCACTACCGACATCATGGTGGCGGGCTGTGATTCTGGTTTCGGCGACGGCTTACTTGCGGAAGGATTCGCCATTCAGATGGTTACGATCTCAGTCTGTATTTTACCCGTAACTTCGGCGGCCTTGGTTCGCACCAGCACATTCACCTCGCTGCGCACGCCGAACTCGGGCAGGTAAACGCCCGGCTCAATCGAGAAGCAGGAGTTGGGAAGGATGCGGCGCTCATCATGGATTTCAAGGTCGTCCATGTTGGCGCCGTTGGCATGCACGTCAGTGCCGATGGAGTGACCCGTGCGGTGAATGAAATATTCACCGAATCCGGCGTTCTTGATGTGATCGCGTACCGCGCGATCAACCTCCCACCCGGCGATGCTGCGGCCCGCAGCCACCGCGTCCAGTACCGTCTTTACGCCCTTGTCGCGTCCCTGTCGGACTACGTTGAAAACTTCGCGCATGCGGCCGGATGGAGCCTGGCCGACAAAACCCGTCCAGGTGATGTCGTAGTACACCGCGCCAGGCGTGTTTTTCTTGGCCCAGATGTCGAGCAGAACAAAATCTCCCTCGCGGATCGGCGCCGAACCTTCGGCGTGCGGCTCGTAATGGGGATTTCCGCTGTTGGCGTTGACCGCGACCACCGGGTAATCGTCAGTCACCAGGTTCTCGCGGCGGAAGGCTTCGAGGATCCACTGCTGTATCGCATGCTCGCTGGTACCGCCGTTGCGCACCCGCCGCCCGATCTCCTGGAAGGCTGCGGAGGTAATGGCGTCGATCGCATCGCGCGCCGCGAAGTGGGTCTTGATTTGCTCGTCGGTGAAAGTCGCCTCGAACTGCGCCACCAGGTCGGCAGAACTGACCACAT
Source organism: Terriglobia bacterium (assembly GCA_020073665.1). Lineage (GTDB taxonomy): Bacteria > Acidobacteriota > Terriglobia > Terriglobales > Acidobacteriaceae > JAIQEU01. Next base: position 193,450 of record JAIQEU010000008.1, on the reverse strand, counting down.
TCTTCCCCAGGGCCCGCATCATTTCGACCGTGCCGCCGTCCACCAGCGACACCGTGAAAACAATGTTGTTCGGGGAGTACTGCATGGCGATGTCGCGGTATGAGGCCAGCATGGCCTTGATGTTGTCGAACAACTCCTGCCACGCCGCATATTGCCGCTTCGATCCGGGGAGGGTGTCTAGGTGGCCCGCTTCAATCTTGTGAACCAGCTTGACCGGTTCGCCTTGGGCAGGAATCAGGTAGTACCAGCGGCGCGTGACCATCAGGCCTTCCGGAAGTCCCAGGACGTGGTAGGCGATGGCGTCGCGATGATGATGATCGTAGAAGAGCCAGGCGTCGATATTGCGCTCGCGCAGTGCCGCTTGAATGGCTGGAAGGTTCATGGGCAAGTGACTATTGTAAACAACCGCGGTAATTTCTGCGAATTATGCCCGCGGGGCGACCGCCGGACTCAGTTCGATTACGCCTTGAGCCACCAGCGACGCACTGCCACCACCGCCCACACCGCCTCGACCAACCCGAACGGCCAAGCCCCTTGAAGAAAACCGTAGATGGAACCCAGAGCGCACGCGGCCGCGAAGCCCAGGATGAACCCCCGGCCACGCTCTTCGAGGGCATAACAAAATAGCATGGCGGTGACAGCGAACAGCCCGAAGAGGTTCAGGCGGTTCATGCCGCCAGGACCTTCTTTCGGCTGGCCGGAGGCAAAGTCTCGCACGCGGTTCTTAGTACCAGCCGCGGGGCCCGCTTTTGAATACGCAGCAGATAGGGCAGCGTGCGTTTGGGATCGGCCTTTGCCGTTTCCCGCAGCAGCCAGCCCAATCCCTTCTGCACCATGTCATCCTCGTCGCCCAGCAGCCGATAAGATAGCCGGGTGATTTCGGGAAAGAACATCTTCTGTCGCGTCCCTTGAATCAGGCCAACGCAAGCCGCCCGGCGATGCCAGCGGTCTCGCGATCTGGCCCAGCGAAACAGGTGGTTGGTTCGTGCTGGCCTGGCAACGACCAGGGGTGCGATCAGGTAATGCACCAGGGCATCGTGATCCGCCCAACTGGTGACTCGGTCCAGCCAGGACTCGAACAACTTGAACTCGGCGTCGCCGAACTCAGCGACGAGTGTTTCCAGCATCAGGACTGCGAAGGTTTTTTCTTCCAGAACCCGGCCGGAGAAGAGCTGGTCAGCAACTCGCACCAGAAAGTCAAGGCCCGCCTCTTTGCGAATGGCGCGCCGAAATCGCACTGCTACCTTGCGCAATTCACCGGTGTACCACCCGCGGGATTGGATCTCTTCTTTGAAGAAGTGCTGCACGCCTTCCGCATGCGGCGCGGAGCCGCCGTCTTTGAGGACGCGGCGAATGTGGGCGGCGATATAGACGGGAGTGAGTTTGCGTCGGGGCATTTGCGGTAGTCAGTGGTCAGGCAGCCGCACTCTTAGCTCTCACCTTGCGATCGTACACCCACAGCAGCGCCGCCGTGGCCACGCCCACCGCGGTCACCACCCACCACATGCGCTCCGGCTGGTGCGTGACTTCTCCGAAATGGTGAGCGAGCGTGCCGCCGAACCAGCCGCCGATGAGTGAGCCGATGCCGATGGGAAGAAAGGCGAAGCCCATGTACGTCCCCTGTTGGCCGGGCGGCGCCAGTCGGGAAATGTATTCGTAGTATCGCGGGGACTGGATGATCTCGCCCAGAGCCAGGACAAACAGCGAAATGACGGCGCCCCAGATGGTTGGCTTGAAAGCGAGGATCAGCCACGAGACCGAGGTGATCAAGGTGCCCAGGATGACAGCTTGAAACGCGGGAATCTTACGGGTCAGGAAATTCACCGCCAGGGTGAGACAGATTACGGTAAGGCCGTCGGTCACCAAGATGAGCTCAACGTCTGCTTTGGCATTGATGTACCCGTGGATGTAACCGGGCAAACTGATGTACTGCTGCCAGAACACCACCCAGTAGCCAGTGAACAGCACTAGGAACCACATGAACTTGCTGATTCCGGCAAGCACCAGCAGCAGCAGCCCGACCCAAATCCACCAGGGCGCGGTGAACGGGTAGAGCCACATGGCGATGCGTAGCAGCAGCGCGATCCCTAACACCGGCAGAACCAGCCGGTAATTGCCCACGACCACGCAGAAATTCCGCGCCACGGTTGCAATCGAGGGCGGAGGCGCGTCCCCGGCCTTGCGCGGCTCCCGGAAGAAGAGCACCACCACAAAAAACATGGCGAACACGCCGATTGCCGCGACCCGATAGACATTCTCAACACCCAAGTGGCGATGGGCCCAGGAAGCAAAGTAGGGCCCGGCGGCGCCGCCGATGTTGACCATGGTGTAGTAAATCGAATATCCGATGGAGCGCACGTTTTCTTTGGAAGCTCGAGCCGTGGTGCCCACCACGCAGGGCTTCACCAGCGAGATGCCGAGTGCGGGAAGCATAAGAATGCAACCCACAAACAGACCAAGCGGTACGGCATTGCGCAGCGGCGCCAGCCACGACGCCCCGATGGAGCCGATCAGGAAATATGCTGCGGCCAGGATCAGGTATGCCATCGAAAGGGCGCGGCGGAAGCCGAGACGGTCGGCGGCGGCCCCGCCGAAGATGGCGAGGAACCACACCATGCCCCCGAAGATGCCGGTCAAAGTGCCGGTCTGCTCGGTGGAAAAATTCAGACGCTCTTGCAGGTAGAGGGCAAGCGACGCAAATGCCCCGTAGTAAGAAAGGCGCTCGAAGATTTCCGTGATGTTGGCGACCCAGAAGGGCCGCTCGAAGCCGGTACGAATCTCGTGGAAGCGCTGGGAAAAGCTCAAGAGTGGCTCCTCATGTTCAACCGCCTGGTTAACTCCTCCGCCGACAACCCTGCCACGCGAATCACCTTGTTCCGGCTGGTCTGGCCGGAGGCAATAGTAACGGAGGAACGCGGCACCTTCAAAAGATTTGCAAAGAATTCGATGCAGGCGTCGTTGGCTTTGCCGTCGACCGGTGGGGCGGTGAGGGCCACTTTAAGCGCGTCACCCAGTTCGCCGGTGATAGCGTTCTTCTTCGCACGGGGATGGATCTTGACTGCAAAGGTAACGCCCGACGGAGTGTCTCGAACTTCGACCATTCTTTTTTCCACCACAGAGTCACAGAGACAGAGAGGAATTTGGGAACAAATTCTGGTTTTCTCTGTGCCTCTCTGTCTCTGTGGTCAAGTCTTAGCTCTTTCCCCAAAAATCGCTGTCCCCACTCGCACACAAGTCGAACCCTCTTCAATCGCGACTTCGAAATCGTGCGACATGCCCATTGAGAGCACTTCCATGCCAACCGCAGGAAGTTTCCGGGCGGCGATCTGGTCGCGTAGTTCGCGCAGCTTGCGGAAGTAGGGCCGTGCCCCTTGGGGATCGTCGGTAAAAGGGGGCACAGTCATTAGCCCGCGAACTTCGAGATGCTCAAGGCTAGGCGCGGCGCGCAGCAGGTCTTCCAGATCGGGCGATCCGGGCGCAACTCCGCTCTTTGCTGCCTCGCCGCCGACGTTGACCTCGATCAGCACTGCCAGCTTCTTGCCGAGAGACTGGGCAGCGGCGTTGAGTTTTTCCGCCAGGCGCAGAGAATCGACCGAATCCACCGCCACGAACAGTTCCGCGGCTTTTCTGGCTTTGTTGCTCTGCAGGTGCCCAATCAGGTGCCATCGCGCGTCGGGAAGATCGACTAGCGCGGTGGCCTTTTCTGAAAACTCCTGCACCCGGTTTTCCCCGAACAGCCGCAACCCCGCGTGGTAGGCCTCGCGGATGCGCTCGGGAAGGAACGTCTTGCTGACCGCCATGAGAGCGATTTCATTCGGCTCCCGCCCGGCACGCCGCGCGGCAGTGGTGATGCGCTCGCGGACCAGAGCTATGTTCTCGACCATGGACATCAAGAAGGATTTAACCACAGAGGACCCAGAGGAACCCGGGCGAATGCCGGTTCCTCTGGCAACTGACAACTGGCCACGGACTACTGCTACATGATGGCGGTCGGTGGCGCCGGATCCTCGGGCCGTCCGGCGTTGGCCAGCGGTACGCGCACCATGACGGCCACCAACACCAACAGCGCGATCGCCGAAACCCAGATGGGCACCGTCCACTTGAACAGCGCGACGTCGTGGCCCGATCCCACCAGGCCGGCGATGACCAGTCCGCACAGCGCTTCACCGGCGATCAAGCCGGAAGCGGTTAACACGCCGGCATTCTCAACCCGGGCCTTTTGCGCATCATTCAAGCCGCGCTTGTCGCGCAACCTGTCCGTGACCCAGCGGATGATGCCACCTATGAAAATCGCGAACGTCGTTCCCAGCGGCAGATACATGCCCACGGCGAAGAGCATCACACTCTTCACTTCGATCATGATCATGGCGCAGCCCAACAGGATTCCGACGATCACTAGGGGCCAGGCCATGTCTCCGCCCACAATGCCTTTGGACAGCATCGCCATGAGGCCGGCTTGTGGGGCGGGGAGAGCAGGTGTCCCGAAGTGATAGGCCTTGTCCAGCACGGCAAGAGGAAAGAACAAGACTAGTGACGCGACCACGATGCCAAACAGGTCGCCGATCTGCATCTTGGCCGGCGTACCACCAAGAATGTGACCGACTTTCAAATCCTGCAGCATCTCGCCGGCGACAGCGGATGAGACACAAACGACCGCTGCGACTCCCAGCACGGCGGCGACTCCGCCGGTGCCCGAAACGCCCAGCGCGACCATGAGCAGGGCGGCCACCACTAGCGTGCACAGCGTCAGCCCGGAAACCGGGTTGTTGGAGGAACCGATCATGCCCACCAGGTTGCCGGAGACCGCGGCGAAGAAGAAACCGAGGATGACCATGACCACCGCGGCCACGACGGCGCCGGTCAGAACTTGAGTGCTCGAAAGGTTTCCTGCACTGGAAATGAAGTAGTGGTACAGGAAGATCATCGCCACCAGCACTACAGCCACACCGGCGAATACGGCTTTCGCGTTCAGGTCGCGCTCGGTGCGGTTGCTGGCGGCGTGTGCAGCCGCGGACTTTTTCAGATCAGACACCGCGCGTGCCATGCCCACCCCAAGCTGCTTGCGCATCTTGAAGAGCGTGTAGGTAGCGCCTACAAGCATTCCACCGACTGCGATGGGGCGGACGATGGAAAAATAGATCGCACCAGCCAGCAGATCCCAGGAGATCGCCTGGCCCGCCGGCATCCCCGCTTGGATATAGGGCCCGAGGGTGAAAGTGAGGAGTGGAACCAGCAGGCCCCAGGCGAGCACGCCTCCAGCGAAGTTCAACGCCGCCAACCGCGGCCCAATAATATAGCCCACGCCGAGGTAGGCGGGGCTGATGTCCGGCGCATTGAACAGGGTTGCACCGCCGGTGATGGTAGTTGCGACGTTCGGATTTGTCCCGGTGCGCAGCAGCAGCTTCTTTCCCAAATCGCTGATAGTGATGTGGAAGGTGTTGCTGGGATTGAAAACGTTGATCGCGCCCAGCAGGTACATGAGGCCGCCGAACCCCATGTTGGCAAACAGGATCTTCGCGGCCCTGGAGCCCTGCTGCCCGGCTTTGTGGATCTCGGAGGCGGCGACAGATTCGGGGAAGGGAAGCTCGGGATCCTCGACCATCACACGGCGCAACAGGGTCACGAAGAGAATGCCGAGCGTGCCGCCGATCACCATCAGCGCCACTGAATTCCAGTACTTGTCGCTGGTGAGTCCGGGCCACAGCCCCGCCATGACGAAGGCGGGAATGGTGAAGACCGCGCCCGCGGCGACCGATTCGCCGATCGAGCCCACGGTTCGCGCAATGTTCTCTTCCAGCAGGGAGCCTTTCATCAGTTTCAACAGCGCCATGCCGATGACGGCTGCTGGGTAGGTGGCGGCGATGGTCATCCCGGCCCGCAGGCCCAGATATGCGTTGGCGGAGCCGAGGATTCCGGTCATCACCAATCCAATGAAGACGGCCCGGAAGGTGAATTCCTTCATCTCCATGGTCTCGGGCACGTAGGGGCGGAACTTCTTGGGAGCCTCTGGAGGCTTTGCGGTAGTAGAAGCGCTCATGGGTGGAATCCTCGTGATAAGTGCTGGCTAATCATAGGGCAAGACGGCGCACGTTAACACGCGCCCTACCTTCTTTACAAGTGCAGCGGACACCGGCTGCCTGCAAATCCTTGCCGGCTGGTATGTTAGCCCCGCGTTAATAGTGAGATGCAGAACTTTTTTGGCGCGTTCGGGTTTGTTATGATTATCCCGAACAAGTATTCTCTGGCCGCAAGAGGTAACCAGCCGATGCTGTCTAAGCAGTTTCAATGTCAAGACTGTGGCAGTTCGGTCGGGTTCCGCTCCCGCCCCAGGACGCTGCTGGAAAAATACGTCCTGCCGGTGCTGCTTTTGAGGCCGGTACGCTGTGGCGACTGCTTCCGCAGGTATTACCGAACCATATTCGTGGAGGTTCGGGAGCGAGAGCCTGGACTACCCCACCGTGCCGCTGCCTGAAGATACGGCCGATTGCGCTGCGGGACGACTGGCCGCTATACTGAGGTGAATTCGTCGGGTTGGAGCCCCCGTAGCACCGGCCTGAGCGAGGGAGGGACGTCTTCAGCAGTAGCAGGTACCCAACTCGGGCTACCGGGACCAAAGATGTAGCCAAGCCCAGTTCGTTGGTCTCTCGGGTGAGCGTGATCGCAGAAAGCCTGTTCGCCACCCTGTTCCCCTCCGATTGTCGTCTTTGCGGCGTCCCCCTGGTCAACATTTCCCGGCTTCCAGTTTGCGAAGAATGCCTGTCGGCGATGCGTCCGATTGCCGGCGGCGTCTGCTCCATCTGCGGTGAGCTCCTGGTGAGTGCTTACGCCTTCGTGGGGGAGAACGGGGAGCCCCGCTGTGGGCTGTGCCAGCGCATGGAGCCGCCTTTCTCGCGGGCGATGGCCTACGGCAGCTACGACGGCGGACTGCGGGAACTGATTCATTTGCTGAAGTATGACGGGGTGCGTCCCGCGGCCAACGTGCTGGGACGTATGCTGGCGGAGGTCGTCTCCGGTCTGGAGCCTTACCTGGGTGATTCGGTGCTGGTGGTACCGGTGCCTTTGCACGCACGCAAGCTGCGGCAGCGGGGATTCAACCAGTCCGAGATGATTGCCCATGCTGCGCTGAAACTGAAGCCGGCGGGAAACCGGTTTGTCCTGAGCTCGAACCTGCTGCTGCGCCAGCGCGAGACCCAATCCCAGATTGGACTCACGCAGCATCAGCGGCGAGAAAACATGCGCGGCGCATTCGCGGTGGCCGGGCTGAACCAAGTTACGGAACGGGAAATCCTGCTCGTCGACGACGTGTTTACGACGGGGACAACAGTTTCAGAATGTGCGCGGGTTCTGCGGCGCGCCGGGGCATCGAAGGTCTGGGTTGCCACGGTTGCCCGGACCCTGAAGCATGAAGCCGGCCATGTTGAGCTGGATCTTGAGGTGGAAGACCGCCAGAGCATGGCAGCTCACGGGTAGGTCAAGTTTGTATGTCAGGAAAGTGGAACAACTCGATGGGCGGGATGGGCCGGCCCCATACGCCGCCTCCGTCGGTGCTGGGCATGGTCCACCAGGACGGCGACGGTTATGCGTTGCACGCACCCGTGCTGGTGTTGAACGCGTCCTATGAGCCCATCAACGTCTGCGCGGCGCGACGCGCCATCGTGCTGGTCCTGAAGGGCGTCGCCATGACCGAGGAGGAGAATGGCCACTTCCTGCACGCGGCACGCCTGGCGGTACGGGTGCCCTCGGTGATTCGCTTGCTGGAGTACCGTCGCATCCCGCACCAGAGCCGCGCACTCTCGCGGAAGAACATCCTGCTGCGCGACCGCAACACCTGCCAGTACTGCGGAGAAGTGTTGCCCTCGAGCGAGTTGACGCTCGATCACGTAGTCCCCCGCTCCCGCGGCGGCGCCTCCACCTGGGAGAACCTGGTGGCCTGCTGCCATCCCTGCAACCGGCGCAAGGGAAACCAGTTCCCACCCGAGGCAGGCATGAAGCTGACGCGCGAGCCGCGCGCCTTCAATTTGCACACCAGCCGTCACATCATGCGCCTGATGGGACGGTCGGATGACAAGTGGCGGAAATATTTGTTTTACTAGTTCCCCGTTTCTAGTGTTTCCAGAAAATGTGAAGGCCGCGGGGAAACCCGCGGCCTTTGGTTTGTCCGATCCCGAAACTAGAAACCCGAAACTTATTTTTGCGGCGGTGGTTGCGGCTGGTCCGGCTTCTGCTCGCCTTTCGGGACTTCTTTGCCTTCGTAGGTGATCTTCACGTTGGAGCCGAACCGTTTGTAGTTCTCGTACTTCACGATTTCGCGGATGTGAACATCGCCGTTCGAGAAATGCAGCTCGTCGTCAGCCTTGGTGTAGGTAGGGAACCAGTATTTGCCATCGATCTGTTCGCGCCAGGTGGTGAACTTGGGGAACAGATTTTCTTGGCCCTTTTTCTTGCGGATATCCGGTACGGTCTTGCCGTAAGTCTTCACCACCTGGAAATCGCGATCATCCACCCAGATGCGGCCCTGGAAATAACGCTTTTTCCCAACGATCTCTTTGGGGGCGATATCAAAAACGTAGCAATGCAGTTCGTCTTCTTGCTGCTGTCCAACGTAGAGGATCTGGTATTCGCCGACTTCGTCGCTAGTCAGGACGAACGGCAGCCGGTGGCGGATGTCATCCAGATCCTCGGGCGACATCTGGATTCTGACCAGCGAGTTCTGCGGCGCAAACACTACATTTTCCACACGTTTCCGCTGGTCATCAAAGACCACATCGAAAACTTCCTGGTATTCGCCGTCCACGGTGTCGCCCTCGACGGTCTGCACCTTCACCGATTGCCGGTAGGTGTACTGGTCGCGCGCCTCTTTGAACTCCTTTTCCTTGGTGGCAAAACGCTGGATGATTTCCTCCGAGGTGATGCCCTTGGGCTCTGACTTGTCGAGCGGTCCTTCGTCAGCGGCAGCCCGCAACGAGAGTGGCCCCAACAGGGCGGCGGCCGCCAGCAGGACGAAAGCGAAACGCATAAAAGATCTCATGTGGATTAGTGTAACGAAAACCCGGCCGCGAAAGCGGCTGAATCCCCACAGCCCCCAATGCCCGCACCCTCTCCGCTCAGTGGGCCAGACACAGGGGGCTGCAGTTCTGCCTGTTGATTAGATGCAACGGGAGGGTCGGGGTTGCTGGGCGAGTAGAAATTAGCAGCTAGCAATTAGCCGTAGCCATTTCAGAATCTGGGCGATCTGATCGGGATTGTGGTGGGCTATACCTGCCGCTCCGCTGATGAGGCTAAGTGCCAAGTGCTAATTGCCAACGCCTGCCCTGCGCGCCGTCACATCCGCTTCCTTCGGGATGGTTTACACTTACCGGTTTGCGGAGGCACATCATGCGTCGTTTGTTGCTGATCATCTTTGTGTTGCTTTGCGTTCTTCCCGTATTTGCGCAGGGCCCTCACCCTTTTACCTTTGAGGACATGATGGCCCTGAAGCGCGTGGCCGAACCGGTGCCGTCGCCGGATGGCAAGTGGGTGCTGTTCAGCGCGGTGGATGTGAATCTGCAGGCCAATACGAAGACTCCGCATGTTTGGGTGGTCCCGATCGCCGGCGGCGATGCCAGAGAAATCATTGCCGACCAGGATGCCGACCGCCCGCGCTGGGCGCCGGATGGGAAGAGCTTTGCTTTTCTCTCGACCAAGACATTGGGCTCACAGGTTTGGATCGCTGGGTTCGACGGCGCCAAGGGGACGGTGACGGCTGTCCACAGACTGACGGGCATCCCGACTGAAGCGGGTGGCGAAATCTGGTCGCCCGATGGCAAAAACATCCTCTTCACCTCGGACGTGTATCCCGAGTGCGACGGTGCGCCCGCGGACGAAATCACCTGTAATGCGAAGAAGGTGGATGAAGCCAGCAAGTCCATGGTGAAAGCGCAGATCTTCACGCGCCTGCTCTATCGCCACTGGAACGCTTACAGGGAAGGCAAGCGCAGCCACATTTTTGTGGTTTCCGCTTCACTGCCGAGCCCAACATTCGAGGACATGCCACAAACCGTGACCTCTGCAATTGGGGCCGGACCGGCCCTGGACCTCACACCCGGCGATTATGACTCGCCGGTGTTCAGCCTGGGTGGCCAGGACGACTACGCTTTCTCGCCCGACGGCAAGGAAATCTGTTACACCTCGAACCACGACAAAGTCGAGGCTACCTCCACCAACAACGATCTGTGGATCGTCCCGGTTGATGGCGGCCCAGCGAAGAACATTACATCCGACAATCCCGCCGGCGACTCGACTCCTCTCTATTCGCCTGACGGCAAGTACATTGCCTATCGCGCGCAGCAGCGCCCCGGATATGAGAGTGATCGCTTCCGGCTGATGCTGTATGACCGCGCCACGGGGGAGAAAAAGAATCTGACCGAGAGTTTCGACCGCTGGGTGGGAACCTACACCTGGTCTCCGGACTCCGCCGGACTGTATTTCAGCGCGGAAGACAAGGGGGAATCGCCGATCTTCGCGCTCGATGTCAGGGGCGGAGCGCCCAAGCAGATGGTAGGCGGTTTCAACGACGACATAGCTGTCACTGGCCGAGGAGCGGTACTGCTATTCACCCGCATGTCGGTGCAGTGGCCCAATGAAATCTACAAAGCCCGGGTTGGAAACTCGATGATCGATCCGCTGATTCACTTGAATGACGAAGTGCTGACCCAGGTCGCGATGTCGCCGCTGGAGCCGTTCTGGTTTACCGGCGCGGAGGGCGCCAAGGTCGAAGGTTTTCTGGTCAAGCCGCCCAACTTCGATCCCAACCACAAGTATCCCGTGAAATTCCTCATTCACGGCGGGCCACAAGGTGCGTGGGGTGACGACTGGTCGTATCGTTGGAACCCCGAGCTGTTTGCCGCCAACGGCTACGTGGTTGTAACTATCAATCCGCGCGGCTCGACCGGATATGGCCAGAAGTTCATTGACGACATCAACGGCGACTGGGGCGGCAAGGTCTTTGAAGACCTGATGAAAGGCCTGGACTATGCCGAGAAGACGTATCCGTTCATCGACAAAGACCGGGAGTGCGCGCTGGGCGCAAGCTACGGCGGGTATGCGGTCAACTGGATACTGGGCCACACCAACCGTTTCAAGTGCCTGGTGTCGCATGACGGCATGTTCAACGCCGACTCGGCATGGGGTACGACGGAAGAATTGTGGTTCAACGAGTGGGAGTTCAAGGGCACTCCCTGGACCAGCCGCGAGCTGTACCGCAAATGGTCGCCTCACTTGGCGGCGCCGAATTTCAAGACGCCGACGCTGGTCATCCACAGCCAGAGAGACTATCGCCTGGACGTCTCGGAAGGCCTGGAGCTGTTCACGACGCTACAGCGCATGAAAGTCCCGTCGAAGATGCTCTATTTCCCCGACGAAGGACACTGGGTGCTGAAACCGCAGAACTCTCAGCTCTGGTACAAGACGGTGAACGACTGGGTGGACCAGTGGGTGAAGAAATGATGGTGTGGGGCGGACACTCTTGTCCGCCGATCTGAGGTGGAATGCCGTTGGCCGCGGAGCAAGCCGCTGTGAGACAGGTGTGCCCGCGCCACACTCTGGCCGTTCACTTGCCTTGTGAAACTGGCTCCGCCGGCAACGGTGTGCATTTGCTGGGAGAGTTCCAGTAGTCCTTATCCGTGACCGGCTTCGAAGTCGCCTCTATCATGCGGCGCGCTGGTTGCACCTTAGTGACCCGGCCCATCACGATGGTCTCCCGCGGAATCACCACCAGATCACGATACCGTACGTTGGTGGTAACCATGAATTTCACAGGGTCGCCGACCTTTGCCTCTTGCGCGTTCACGGTATCCAGCAACTTCAGAAACACCGGTGTGCCATCTGCCAGCACAGGTACGGTAGGCACCTTGACCGGTGCCTTTTGCGCTTCGATGTTCTTGGGCGGCCCAGTGGGCTGACTCTGATCCTGAGCTGGGGAAAGAATGGTGCAAGCTAGAACCAGGGAGCACGCGGACAATAGCAGGCGAACCATGGCGACCTCCCGGGCGGGTTGAGACCGGGGTCTTACCCTACCAGCACAGCGCAGAGTTCCGGTGTTCGCAAGGAGCCGAGTCACGATGCACCGTGACATCCCGCAGCGCGTCCTGTGCCGCCGCGAACGACTGAAGTTCAAATGGCAGGGTGCTCACCCCGGTGGTGGCCGTGCCCTGAATCTCCACCGCTCCGGCAATGCCGCCGGTGGAGGGTTGTAGGGTCGCCAGGCCGTTGGCGTCGGACGGCACGGAAACCTGCGAGGAGGACAGGATGACGGGCATGGGAGTTCGGGTGATGACGGTGTCTCCTACGGTCCACTGAATAGGCGAGGCGTGAGTCCACCGCCCGACTAGGGATTGAAAGACCACGGTGGCGCCACGCACCGGGTTCGGCACCAGCGCAGAATCGGTTACGCGCACCGTGACCGGTTGGAAATTGTGTCCCACCGGCATGACCTGGACAGTATTGGCTACAGCTTCCAGCGCCAGTTGCGAATTAGGGACTGCAGTTACGTAAAAGCTCTGGCACGGAGTGCTTCCGGGCTGAACGCAGGCGCTCACTTGCACATCGGACGCCAGCGCCGAGAGATGCAAACTGGTATTCGCGTATCCGTTGACATCGGTGTTGGCATTGGCAGCGCTGAGCGTGCCCGCCCCCTTTGCCACTTGGAAGTTCACGGTGCGCCCGCTCAGCGGAACGCCGTTGGCCAGCACGCGTCCGGAAATGGATGCATCGAGCGTGGCTCCCTGGGCAACAAACGCATACGGCGCCGCCAGAGCGAAGTCCAGCGCTGACGATGTGCCTTGCAGCGTGGTCTGCACCGACTTCGCCGGAGTATAGGAAGCAGGAGCCAGTTGGGCGGTGATGGTCATGGTGCCGGCAGCGAGCACGGTAACGCGGGTGGAGACTTCTCCGCTCTCATCGGTCAGCAGGGTGCAACTGGAGGCGCCGCCGCAGGCCGCGAAAGCCACAGCCGGGATCGCGCTCAGGGCCACACTCGCTCCCCCCACGGGGGTGGATCCGTCATAGGTGTAAGCACCGATGCGGATCGGGTTGGCCGCCTCAGCGCCGACTGGAGTCTGGGGATTCGTTCCCGCGATCAGCTTGATCATGTCGGTCGGCCCGGCGCCGTAGGTAAGCACGTTGCTCATGACCGACGCCGAACCGGTGACCGGGTCATTCAACATGACGTTCTGAATTCCGTCCGCCAGCGCCGGCGCCGTGACGATGATCTGGTTTGGAGATAGCGCCAACCCTGGAGTGGCCAGGTTGGCGACGCTAACCGTATTCCCGGAGCGAAATCCGATCCCCTTGATGGCGAGAGCCGTGCCGCCGCCCACGCTGGCGCGAACCGGAGTGACCGAATCGCCATATAAGACGCGGGCCTGATAGCGGAAATCGGGGCGCCCGTCGCCGCGGTAGTCGGAGATGCCGATGCGAAAGCTGCCGTTGGCCAGCAGGATCGCATCCAGGCGACTCATCCCGAAGGTCGAGGAGTTGAAGGCCAGAGGCGTTTGGGCGGGAGCGATCGTTCCTTCGGGATCGGCTAGCGCCCATATACCTATCACCGGCAGCGCTTTGTCTTGCGAAGGGGTGCCTGCCGCATCCAGCGCTGTTACCTCCACCGACATGGTGCGATAGTTTTGCCCGGTGAACCAGAAGTAGTCGGCGTTGCCGTAGCCGGAAAGCGTTCCCAGCCAGTATCCAGGCGTGGGGACGGGCGCGGGGGTGGCGTACCCTTGCGGCCCGAACGCGTCCTGCGTATCGGCAGCACTCGCCGACATCAGGATGTCCTGCTGAAGGTCGCCACCCGCGCTCACCGTCACCAGGATCGGCTGCGCTGCGCCCGAGGGCTGCACTTGCCAGGGGCCATACGGGCCCACGGCCTGTGACCAAAAGGGATCCAGGGCTTCCACGCTCAGCTGGTACTGTGCGCTGTTTGCCCCGTTGGGAATTTCCAATCCGGCGAGGTCAAAGAATCCCTCAACCGTCGGATCATCCGAACCGTATTGATTGAAAGGCTGGCCGGAGCTGTCAGTAAGACCATTCACTGGATTTCCGGCATTGCCACAGAACAGAGAACCGGAGACCGCGGAAGCGGCCGTGGTTCGCGAGGCTTTTCCGGTGGCAGGGTCAACCCAGCGTGCCACCACGTTCACGCCCTGCATGGACTGAGCGGGTTGCCCGCTGGCGTCCATAAAGCGGACCGAGCCATGAATGCGAATCGTGTTTTCGGAGAACAGCTGCTTGCTCGGAAAATTGGACTGGTTCTGCGCGGTCACCGGATAGAGGCGGGCGAGCGCCGCACGGTCATCCATCTTGGGCTGATCGGCGTTGGCATAACACGCAGAGATGGGAACACAACTGACCAGGTCAAGCGCATGCATGATGCTGAAGCCGGCGTAGTCTTCCGGGGCCGGGACGGGATTGCGCGTCTGAACGTTCAGGTTCACCTGTGACCAGTCGAGCCCCAGCACGCGGCCCAGCAGGCGAACTATGCGGTACTTCAGGTCCGCAAGCTGGTTGTTAGTCTGCGCGCAGTTTCCATTGAGGATCACCAGGGCATGCAGGAAGTTTGCGCTGGGGCTGAGATTGTCGGGGCCGCCTACGACGGCATTGGTGAAACAGTAGTCGGAGCCTCCTGCACCCAGGCCGAGGAGCGCATCAATGACCTTGCCGTCGGCGTCGTAGACAATGCCGACCGGTGTGCCCACCGCGCCGGGCAAGATATCGCTCGGCATACTGATGGAGCCGTCGATGTTCACGATCACGTTGGCGCCGCTGACGTCCTCGGCGAGATGTCCGGCACGCGTGGCTGAGACCGCCGCCATTGGGATGGACGTCCAGCGGCTGAAGGCGTCGGCCACAAAGGCATCGGCGCTGGCTTGGGGAAGCAGCGGGCCCAAGTCGCCCTGGTCGGTGTAGTAGGTGACTGCTCCCCGGGCCCAGGTCACTGCGGTGCCCTTGGTGGCAGGATCGAAGTAGCTGGTGCCCGCGACGTAGTGCGGCCCGCCGGCCCGCGCCAATTCCACCAGGAAGGTCAACAGAAGCAGTACCAGGATGAGCGCGTACACCACCGGCCAAAAGCCGCGGATGAGCAGTGGAAGGGTGGGTTGCCTGCGGCCAGTGTGTACCGTGGTGAGAGGGTTTGACTTTACCTCTGTAACGGCTGAGCGATGAAAGCGGAAATGAGTCGCCATGGCTACTCCTCCTGCGATCGCTGAATCGCGCGGGCAAAATCGGCTGTACGCAGGCGGTGTCTGCCCCGGGATTGCGGCTCCACCGAGGAGCTGGCGGGTAGTGCCTCTCCTCGCCCAGGCTGCATATTGACGAATCCCCTGGCATCGACCGCGAACCGGCCCAAGGCTCCACCCACTGGGCTGGTCAGGCCCAGCTTGCTGGGTGGATAAAGAAACAACAGAACGCGTTCCCCGGGCCGATAACGTTCTCCGGATTCCCACAGTCCCGCCCACTCGCGCACCGTCAGCAGTTGCCCGGTTTGGGTTCCACGGATTCCACGTTCTATGCGGAACGTGATTTGCACGGCCGGCACGTCATGGGGTGTGCCGACCCGGACCACCGACAAGACCGTGCCGTCGAAGACGTAACCCGCCTTCCGGGTCAACTGCCCCAGCGTGGGGGAACTGGAGCGTCCAGGCCGCGCGGCGGGCTGCGCGTTCAGGACGGGATGCAAACTGAGCAAGAGAACTAGAATCAGCCAGAAAAATTTGCGGAAGGATGGCATGGCGCGCCTCGCTGAGATTCCGAGGCCAGCCTGGGACGGGGAGTAGTTCGATGCTAGAGAGAGAGCAACGATTGGGCTGTGCCGGCAGTCACGAAAGTATGTGATGAAATAACGGTATTCCTGAAAGGGAACAGCCGATCAGGCTATGTGCCGCCCGTGCAGCTCGGCCGACAAGTGTGCACCCGTCAGCAGGAGCAATCCCGACAGGAATGCCCAGAACATCAAGCTGACGGACAAGGCGAACGGCCCGTATACTTCCTGAAAATTCAGCCGGGGCAGCGCCAGGATATAGGCGTACTTCAAGCTTTCCGAGAGCAAGCCCATGATCACCGCGGTCGGCAGCACGGCCCGCGCCGGAACCTTGCCATTGGGCAACAGCCAGTAGATGAGGAAGAAGATGGCGATGCTGGCGGTGATAGCGAAGGTCTTCATGACCAGGAAGCCAACCATGCGAACCACTAAGGCGCCGTGGCCGTGCAACACCGATCCCAACAAGGCGACGTTGCCCGCCGTCAGGGCGATCGACGTCAGGGCTAAAACTCCGCAGCCGAAGGCCAGGCCCAGCGAAACCAGTTGGTTTCCCAGGTAGGAGCGGTTATTGGGAAAGCGCCAGATACGGTTCAGCGCTACTTCGAGCGGCATGAAGGTTCCGGTCGAGGTCACCAGCAGGATCAGCAGCGACGCCACCTGCGCGCGTTGCCGCGCTTCCACCAGAGCGTTCAGATTGCGGATCACGAAGTCCTGCCCCGCCGGCAGGTAGTCGCGCAGCAGTTGCACCACCACGTCGTACATCACGCGCGAGTGGATCACCCGGCGGATGAGCATCAACAGCAGCAGCACGAACGGGAAGAACGACAGGATTGCATTGGCGGCGACCGAAAATGCAAACGTATGTACCTCGGTGCGTAACAAATATTTCACCGTGGAACGGACCAGCCCGGAGTAGGGCGCAGCCTTTGGCCGGGCTACCGGCACGGTCAGAATGGAAGGAGGATTGACCACGATTTCTCCCATATTATCAGAGACTTGCAACAAATCCGGCGGGTGCGGAGCCGCCCGTACCCCAGGCTGGCATGACTGCCGGTCAAGATATTTGACGCCCAAGTCCATGACTCTAGGAGCTTTGACCTCATTTCTCCTCTTGCCAGAAACCCGATTTCCTGCATATTATCTGTTGCTCGCTGAGGCCGGATGAGCAGCGACGTCCACGTGTTGGGTTGATGTTTTGTGCAAGCAGTCGAAACTCGGTCAAGCACGACAGGCTCCGGAGCTTTGCGCCGCACTCTCCCCGCAACACGGCGCAAAACTCAGGAGCCTTTCTTGTTGGCGCCGCTTCGCTCGGGCATGAGACATCGGCAGTTGTGCGTCCGTCTCCTTTGAGGGGGTAGTTCGAAGTTCGAACTTCAACAAAGGGTGCGGAACGATAAATCACTGAGCAGAGTCGAAAGGAGTTCTTTGTGAGAGAGAAGGGCACAGTTAAGTGGTTCAACGGGGCTAAGGGTTATGGTTTCATCCAACGCTCCACCGGAGAGGATGTCTTCGTACATTTCTCCGCCATCCAGGAGAACGGTTACCGCACGCTGAACGAGGGCGAGACCGTGGAATTCGATCTGCTGAAAGGCCCCAAGGGCTTCCAGGCAGCCAACGTCGTGCGCGCTGCCTGAGCCATTCTGCTTCCTGGACCCTCCCAGTTTCCCCTGGGAGGGTTTTTTTACTGGGGGCTGTTCGAATAAAACGAAAAAAGGCTGCTCCCTGAGGTAGCAGCCCATCGTCTTCGACCTGACACTTGATCAGTTAGCGTTCTGGAAGACTTCTCCGGGGAGCGGAACAATCGTGCTCCGGGAGGTAACGGTCCGAGGCTGGGGTGACGAGAGGTTCTTCTTCTCTCTCTCCGGTCCGGGATTTGCCGAAAAATAGCCATCGGGACACTTCAGTTCCATACGAATCCCCAGCGTGCGCTCCAGTTGCCGCAACTCCGACCGTTGTTCGCGATCGAACAGCGTCGACGCAAGGCCCTGCTCACCGGCACGTCCGGTACGGCCTACCCGGTGGATGAAATCTTCCGCCACCTGCGGCAGGTCGTAATTGATGACGTGCGCAATATCCTCGACGTGAATGCCACGCGAGGCCAGGTCAGTCGCGACCAGCACCTGGAAACGTCCCTGCTGAAACCCGCTGAGAGCGGCAGTCCGCTGAGATTGCGAACGGTCGCCGTGAATCATGGCTGCCGTGAATCCCTCGCGGGCCAACCGCCGGGCCAGACGCTCGGTGCCGCGCTTGGTCCGCGCAAACACCAGGCATCGCCCGGTTTCTTTCGACAGCAACCGCTCCAGTATCTCCTGCTTCTGTCCTGCCGGAACTTCGAAAGCCTGCACTTGAACGTTTTCTGAGGGCTTCAGCACCGAGCCCAATGCGACCCGTACCGGCGTCCGCATGTAGTCCTGTACCAGGTGCGCGACCGAGGCTTCCAGCGTCGCCGAGAAGCACATGGTCTGACGGTTCTTCGGAAGAAGAGCCGCAATGCGGCGGATGGCCGGGATGAACCCCATGTCCATCATGCGATCAGCTTCATCGAGCACCAGCATGCGAATGGTACGGAAGTCGACCAGTTTGCGGCCGAGGAAATCCTCGAGCCTGCCGGGGGTAGCGACGATCACGCGCGCCCGGCGGATCGCGGTAAGCTGCGGTCTCTCGGAGAGGCCTCCAACCACCAGGGCTGCGGGCGGCAGTTTCGAGCCGCGCAGCGCGTCGTATTGCTCGACGATCTGCATGGCCAGTTCCCGCGTGGGAACCAGGATCAGGGCTTCGATCCCTGGCCGGAATTGCTTGAGCATCTGCTCCATCATTGGGAGCAGGAAGGCGAGCGTCTTGCCGGTTCCGGTCTGGGCCGTGGCCAGCACGTCTTTGCCCTCAAGGGCGGGAGGAATGGCGGCAGCCTGCACGGGTGTGGGTATGGAAAAACTGTGGGCCGACAACTGCTCCTGCAAATAGGCGCAGATCGGCAACTCTGTGAAATTCTTCAAATCTAACTTGCTTTCTGTCTGGTGGAATTGATCGCGGCGCGCACCCTTGGAGGGCGGCACAACAACTCGTGTTTACCAGTCTTGGTAATTACGCTGAAAACTTACGGAGGGGACGAAGGCGGGAATCCTCGGAATCAATTCCTGAACTCAAAAGAGCCGCACCACACAACCGTGGTCTGTAAGCGCAAACACAGTGTAGCACAGTGCACAGGGTTTGGGGCATTACCTTGGTTTCACCACCGGGAATGCAGCAATTAGTAGTTAGCAATTAACCCTTCTGGACTCACTTGACCCGCGTCCACACCAGATCAACCCCCTCGCGGCGATCCACGAACCCGGTCACTTTGTCTTCGCCATTGCGCTGGAATATTTTTCGCGTGCGGGGTTGGCCCACGATGAAGAACACATCACGCAATTCAGCGCTCAAGGTGACAGGAGGACGGCCTTCGCGCGTCCCCACAAGGTGGTCGCCGTCGCGGCGAATGGTGTACACCAGGTCGCCGGCAGCATAGCGTCCGGCGTAGGCGTCGAGATCCTGCGGAGCCAGCTTCACCGCTGGCGGGTCGTGTTGGACCGCATAGGTGTGCACCAGCAGGAGCTTCCAGTCGTCGCCCGTCTTCTGCCAGGTTTCGCTGGTCAGATACTGTGCGTGCAGGGTTTCGCCGTGGTAGTTCTCTACTTCGTCGTCGGTGTGAATCACGGTGGCGACGTCGCCGTAAAGCGTCGCTGAGTACTGGCTGATCTTGATGGTGCCTGACGCGCCCGCGGGCAACGGCGTGAGCTGCTTCAGGTACTCCGCTCGGGGGATGGTCTCACCGTTTTCGTCCACGTAAACGGCACCGTCGGCCAGGGCGGCATCCCAGGTCTTGGTGTCGCCGGGAGCGATCGCATCGAGCAACGCCTGGTCCTTGGCGCGCAGCAAGGCGGTCACCTGGTCGGCAGATGGTGCGGCGGTTTGCGGACTGGCCAGGAGCGCGGCAAGCAGCAACAGTACAGGTATCATTTGTTTCCTTCCCCGGACCTCAACCTGTCATGTTGTACCACCACCATGGAGACAAAGGAAAAGCTCGCTCGGGCTTTTCGCAACGTGCGCGGAAAGCGTGGTTACCTGATCCTATCTTGATATTATGTGCACCGGTGAATGGCAATGGCTAAGCCGAAGAAAGTATTGCAAGACAAGATCGCGCTGGTGGCTGGAGCCACCCGCGGCGCGGGACGCGGCATCGCCATCGCACTGGGCGAGGCAGGCGCCACGGTTTACTGCACCGGCCGCAGTTCGCGAAAACGCACCCAGGAACGTCGCCCCACACCCGGCCGCTCCGAAACCATCGAAGAAACCGCCGAACTGGTCACCGCAGCCGGCGGGCGCGGCATTGCCGTGAGAGTCGATCATACCCAGCCAGCGGAAGTGAAAAAGCTGGTTGCCCTCATCAAACGTCGGCACAAGGGGCTGGACATCCTGGTCAATGACATCTGGGGCGGCGACGCGATCACGGAATGGGGCAAGCCCTTCTGGACCGTCAACCTCGAGAATGGCCTTGGCATGCTGCAGCAGGCCGTCCATTCGCACATCATCACTTCCCACTACGCCGTTCCGCTGATGTTGGGCCGCGACCGAGGAATTATTTTTGAAATCACCGATGGTGACGCTTTTTACTACCGCGGCAACCTTTTCTATGACCTGGTGAAGATTTCTGTCATACGGCTGGCCTTCGCCATGGCCCGCGAGCTGCGCAAACGAGGCATTACCTCGGTGGCGTTGACTCCGGGCTTCTTGCGTTCGGAAAGCGTGCTGGAACATTTTGGCGTCACCGAGGCCAATTGGCGGGATGTAGCGAAGGCCCAGAACAAAGACCAGAACAGCGGAAGCCAGAACGACGCGCCCAACGATTTCATGGTCTCAGAATCACCCAGGTACATCGGCCGGGCGGTGGTAGCGCTGGCGTCAGATCCGAAAGTGAGAACCAAGAGCGGCCGTGTCTTCAGTTCCTGGGCCCTGGCCCGCGAGTACGGATTTACCGACCTCGACGGCATCCAGCCGCACTGGGGCAACTATGCCCGGAAGAAGTACGGGAAGTACAAAATCTGCGATGAGCGGTTTTATTCCTACTGGGTCCCCGGCCTGGTCGAACTGATTTTTCCGGATTGGTTTTGAGGGTGAGCGGACCACCCGCGAATATCTAAGTCGGCTTGTGATAAAACTCTACCTCGCGGAGGAAGGATGAAAATCAAACTCTCGACCCCGGTCCTATTTCCCCAGTTGCCGGTGGGTCGTCGGCGCTACGGCAACACACCGGCTCTGCGGCAGCTTCTATGTGCGATGCTAGTGCTCGCCGGCTTGGCAGCACCGGCCCAGGACCGTAACGATGGCATAGCCGTCCTAAACGGCGGAAGAACCACGATTTTGCTGAAAGCTCCGTCGCCGGTCATTACCCCGGCCACGCCGCACGCGGCCGGACTGGTCACCATCTACAGCAACCTGGGAGTTGGCGGCAGCACCTACAACCCTATTGCGGGCTCTGGCGTTCTTGGCCGCAATGTTCCCGGCATGCCTTATCCCGAATGGCTGGCTAGCGGATTCACGCCCGACGCCGATCACACCGTGACCGAAATTCAGGTTGGCGTGACCTACGTCCAGGGTCCGAACACAGTGATTCTTAGCTTGAATGAGGACGCAGCAGGCCTTCCGGGAAAACCGCTGCATAGCTGGATCTTTAGCAACCTGCCCACGTTTGGAACCTGCTGCACGCTCCAGACGGCCAAGGTGACTGGCGGAATCCCAATCACCAAGGGCACTCATTACTGGATTGTCCTTCGCACCACCAACAACAACCAGGGCACGTGGGACGTGTGGAACGACAACTTCTTCGAAAGGCAACGACCGTTCTCGAATAATCTCGGCTCAGGATGGCTGCAGGGCGGGATACAGACGCAGGGAGCGTTCGGGGTGTTTGGGCAGTAAGGACGCTGTCGGGACACCCCAGGCTACGTGGGCCTCTGGCTTACTCTGCGGTCTGAGCCGCTTTGCGGGCCTCTTCGGATTCAAAGATGACACCGCGGCCGCGTCTTGGCTTCCAGCGTCTTCCAGAACTGTGGCGACGCAGCCCCGCGGATGAAAAACACACAATTGCGGGTGCTCCCACTCTCGTCGGTCAAGGTGAGGCTCAGGAGAAGCTTTCGCGGCTTTGCTTCTCCAATAGCCGCACCCGGCAGCTTGAATGCTTCCATCATCGCCGAGGGGCGCGACAGGCTAATTGCTCGTTGCGGACTTCAGGCCATTTTCCGACCGCAGATTCTCTCCAGCACCGCAATCGGCGCATCTTCCCGGGAGACCAGCGCCCCCGCAGGCACGATGAACGTCTGTTCCATAGCGTACTGGCCCGACAAGGCAGCGTGGGGCACGCCGTCGGTGAACACCAGCCACGTGGCCAGGGGAGGGAATTCGATGCGCTCTTTGTCGCGGCTCTGCTGGAATTCGGTGTTTTCTTTTAAGTAGTCGTGAAAGTGCAGCATGAATTCGTCGTAGGCGGAGCGGTCGGCCACAGGCAGTCCCACCGCGTGCAGCGCGTGCATCACGCCACGGCGCGTGCCCGAGGCCACGATGGTTTCCAGTCCGGCAGGCTTCGCGTAGCGTTCGGCGAGGGCGGGGAAGCGCTGGCCTGTGAGCCAGAGGCGTCCTTTGGATGGATTCAGGTTGGTGAACACGCGCAGTATCCGTCCGCCGCACGTGGGACGACTGGGGAACGCGTCCACGTGCAGCAAGTCATTGCGCTTGTGCAGTGGCAGGTCGCGGCCTTCTTCTTCCAGGGGACGAAAGCTGGCGTAGTCGCGCTGCAGTTTGTTGGCGTAGGGTGCCAGGAACGTAGAGACAAACTCAGTCACCTGCGACGAGTAGCTGCGCATGATGCCACGGACTCGTTTTTCGTCCTCGCGGCCGCCGCCAAACCCGCGCAGCAGGTCGGTTTCCGGACGGTAAGAAATGTTCTTATGTAGCCGGGAATCGGTCTGCGGCTGGCTGATGAGATAGCTGGAATCTTCCAGCGGCAGCTGAAATGGCGGCTGCGGGAAGAACAGGATCTGTCCCTGCTCCAGCTGCCGGCAGTAGTGGAAGGAACGCGCGTCCGCGTTGGTATTCGGTTCCCAACCGCCGGCGCGATAGTCTTTGATCTCAATCCAAGACATGATTCTGTGGCCGGCGGGACGCCGGCGCTACTGAAGCTCCAGCGACACCAGATCTCCGTCCGCCTTGCCTCCGGCTTTGTAGTTGACCGCGACCAGGCGATTGCTCCAGCTGCAGGAAAACACGTCGGCGCCGATCAGCAGCAGCGCCTTGTAATCTGCGGTGCGCAGCTTCATCGTCTGCTTTCCGGTGGAGATGGTCAAGAGCGCTCCCGGCGCCTGGGTACAGTCCACGCTCACCAGTTTGCCTTTCAGGAAGTGGACCGGACGTCGATCGGGTTGCGGTTCGGCGGGCGGCGGATTGTCCTGGCTTGCCGCTTCTTCTTTCTGGGGCCCCGGTTCCGCCGATGGCCGCGCGGACGGCGGTGCGGGTACTTGGGCTTGCCCGGCCTCCGTCTTCTGCTGCGGCAAAAGTCCATACTTCTTCAAGGTTGGCAGGTCTTCCAGGTATTTGCGAGCAGTGCTCGAGATTTGCGGGTTCTGGCTGGCCTTCAGGCGTTCGAGCAGTGCCTGGGCCGCGTCCCATTTTTTGTCGGCGATGTAGATTTGCGCCAGTGTTACCAGGTAGCGTTCATTGCGAGGGCTGAGCGCGATGGCCGCTCGTATGGATTCCAGGGCCGAGTTGATTCCGCCGCCTTCTACCCGCGCCATCGCCAGCATGGCGTAGGCTTCGGCAAAGTCGGGATAGACGTCGAGCACCGCCCGCAAGTCCTGCATCATGTTGGAAAGGCCCTGGAACGGCTGCCCGCTCGCTTGGGCGGCGTGAAATTTCACCAGCGCCAGTTCATAACGCGCCCACGGATCCCGGTTATCGGCTTCCATGGCCTTGCCCAGTTCCTCGGTGGCGGCCTCGAACTCTTTCTTGTCCATATGGGCCCAGGCCAGTGCGCGGTGGGCAATCACGCTCTGCACCTTGGGCTGGTTGGCAATGCCCTCAAGCGTTTTCAAAGCCTGCTCGCGCCGTTCCGGCAAACGCAAGGCTGCTTCCGCCACCAACGCCGGCCCGTCGGTATCCGATACCGCCTGCACGCTCGCGCCGACATCGTCGGGCCCGACCGGCGTGGCGAACTGACGGGTTTCGCCCCCAGGATTGTCGGTGGCCGACTGTTTAGCGTTGTCCTGCGCCTGCTGCAGGGGGGTGAGCGAATGAAAGTAGTCTTTCACTGCCTGATCAAATTGAGCGACGCTCATGCCGTAGGCCTGCTGAATGGCCTGCTCCACCGGCAGTTTCTGGTTCTCCACCAGGTCGAAATAAGTTCCGGTCTGGGAGAGCTTGTTCTGGTTGATCAGGTAGTGCACCACCATCCAGGACTGCGCGTAGAACAGGGTATGGTGCGTACCTTCCTGGAATCCGGACGTGTCGTGCCGCATGGTGAACAGGTCGGGCCAAGGCAGCCACACCGGCCCGCTCAGCAACTCGGTCAGCGACTTGGGGGGATTGCGGGTCTCGCTCTGGTCCCCGAACAGGTCTTCACGCCATGCCGACCTGAGCTCGGGATCGGCGCCCAACTGCACGAACTTGTTGTCCAGGCGGATGCTGGCAAAGTACTCGGCAAAGCCTTCGTCAAACCATCCCGGGGTGGCCGGGTAGTTGTAATACAGCAGCAGGTGCGCGAATTCGTGGGTCACGGCCCGCCAGCTGTCGTCTTCAAAAAGATTCAGCACAATGAAATTGCGATCTTCGCCGGGCAGAAAGAACCCGGGAGCGGCAACGGGTTGTCCCTGGCGAATGGGCGCGATCTGCGCGTATTCCTTGTCGCTCTTGAGGGCGATGATCTCCAGCGGTTGCGGCATGTTGACCCGGGTTTTCATCAGCAACAGACTGAAGACGGAGCGCATCTGCTCGAACCGGAAAGCGACCAGGCGGCCCTTCTTCTCACCGGCGTTGGTAAGAACGGAGAAATGAGTCGAACTCACCCGGATCCACTGCGGCTCGGTGTTCGAAGCCGGCGAGGGAGAAGACACCAGCAATCCGCAGAGCAGAAAAGCGGGAAGGAACCGACGCAGGAACGCGTAACCACGGGCCATGATCATGCCGAGCAGACCAGACTTGGAATGGGGAGAATGCTACCACGGAAGCGGGGGAGGAGGCGGTAGCGCCGTGCGTCCCGCCGGCTACCACTGCGGCAGGGGACGAACGGCATGACAGCGAAGTGCAAGATTTCGACTCGCGTAGGTTTGGGCAGGGCACGGCTTCAGCCGTGCCAAGAGTGACGCAGATGAGCACGACTTTAGCCGCTGAGGTTTAGCATTCTGCGTCCAGCTACGACTCGGTCCGCAGCTTCTTCTCCGCCCATCGCGCGCTCTCCGCGACCAGCGGATCGTCGTCCGCAGCCAATTTCTCCAGCAAGGGCAGGAAATCGCGGTTCCCGCTGTTGCCCATGGCGGTCACGGCATTCCGCCGCAAGCCGCTGCGCTTGGCCCGCCGCAGCGGCGATCCGCGAAACCTCTCGCGGAACTCGTCCGCGGTCATCTCCGCCAGCCAATCCAGGGCAGGATTGACCAATCCTTCGCGCGGCTGAAATTCCGGCGCCGAGGTGGCGGGAGCCTTACGGTTCCACGGGCACACGTCCTGGCAGATGTCGCAGCCGAACAGGTGCCGCCCCATGCCCTCGCGCAATTGCTCAGGAATGGTGCCCCGTTTCTCGATGGTGAGATAGGAAATGCACTTTCTGGAGTCGAGCTGGTAAGGCGCAATCAAGGCGTCGGTGGGGCAGGCGTCAATGCAGCGCGTGCAACTGCCGCAGCGGTCCGGAGCCGGGACATCAGCTTCCAGTTCGAGCGAGCTCAGAATTACTCCGAGAAAGAGCCACGAGCCCTGCTGCTGGTTCAGGATGCAGGTATTCTTCCCGATCCAGCCTACGCCCGCGTACTTGGCATAGACGCGCTCCACGAGTGGGCCGGTATCGACGTAGCAGCGGGTTTGAATCTCTTGCTCGGTACTCGATGCTCGGTACTCGGTACTCGCCCCCTTCCGCATGCGGCCCTCGACCATGCGCAGCCGCCGCAGCACCGCTTCGTGGTAGTCTTCGCGACTCCAGGCGTAACGGGAAATCCATCCCCGGTCCGGATCGTGGAACGTGGTCGAGTACGCCTGATCGGTGTTGTAGTTGATGGCGCAAACTATCACGCTGCGTGCCCAGGGGACCGCAGCCTTGAGCGAAGCACGCTTCAGACTGCCGTTCTGGTCGCGCGCCTCCATGTACTTCATGTCGCCGGCATGGCCGGAAGCGATCCAGTCCGGGAAGTGGCCGAGTTCCGGAAAGTCGCGGACCGGGGCGATGCCGGCCAGTTCGAACCCGGCTTCCCGGGCCGCCGCCTTTACCAACGCCGTGATTTGGCTGATCTGCGCCAACCAGTCCTCGCCGAAAGTCCTAAAGCCCAGAGCCTGAGGCCATTATCCCAGCCCGGGTGCACAAGTCACCAGCGCTTGTGATCTAAGACACAGCCAGACGTGCCAAGCCCAAGGCATCTTGGTACAGGGTGGAACCAGGGTGAGTTGCCTGCCTTGGGTCCTTGCCAGCACCGGCCAAGTCTGAAGGAGGGGCGCGAGATGATCAACCGTCGTCAGCGCTTCAAAATTGAGGCGGTGAAGCCGCCCAAGCAGGATCCACAGGAACGCGTCCATAACTTCAACGAGGTGTCGCAGGCCTACACGCCGGAAATGGCGATCGAGCAGGCCCAACGCTGCCTGTACTGCGACCACGCCCCGTGCAGCAAGGGCTGCCCCCTGCACAACGACATTCCCGCTGCCCTATTCCTGCTCGGCCAGGGCGACTTCGTCGGCGCCGCCCTCAAGTTCATGGAGACCTCAAATTTCCCCGACGTCTGCGGTCGCATCTGCCCTCAGGAAAAGCAGTGCGAGGGTTCCTGCGTGGTCGTTCCCCGCAATCCTGCAGTCTGTATTGGCAAGCTGGAAGCCTTCGTGGTGGACTACGTACGCAAGAACTATGGCTATCCCTTGCGGGAGAAAGCCGCTCCCACCGGGATGAAAGCGGCCGTGGTGGGCGCTGGCCCCGCCGGACTGGCAGTAGCCGAAGAACTTGCGGTACGCGGCCACGAAGTGGTGGTGTACGACATGTGGCCGTATCCCGGAGGTCTGCTGCTCTACGGCATTCCCGGCTTCAAACTGAATAAGGACATCGTGTTTTCCAAGATCCACTACCTGGAAGAAATGGGCGTCCGGTTCGTGTGCAATTACCGCGTGGGCAAGGAGAATCCGGTCGAAGATTTTTTCAAGCAGGGAATCGACCTGGTTTTCCTGGGCTATGGCGCGATCAAGGGCGGGGAGATGAAGGTCCCCGGAGAGGACACGCTGAAGAATGTCTACCAGGCGACCGAGTACCTGGTGCGCGGCAACCTGGAACCTGAGTTGCTGCCCGAGGTCTGGCGCAATTTGCCTGATCCCAAGCCCCACCACACCGGAGTCACGATTGTGATCGGAGGCGGGGACACGGCCATGGATTGTGTGCGCACCGCCCGCCGGTTGAATCCCGACGCCAAGGTGTATTGCGTTTACCGCCGCAGCGAAGTCGAGATGCCCGGTCGTTACGAGGAGCGCATCAATGCAGTGGAAGAGGGCGTGCAATTCGAGTGGCTGACCGCGCCGGTGAAGTTCATCGGCGACGAACAAGGGAATGTGAAGGCTGCCGAATGCATTCGCATGAGGCTGGGTGCCCCCGACGCCAAGGGTCGCCGCTCGCCGGTTCCCATTGAAGGCTCGAACTTCATCATCGACTGCGACACCGTAGCGCTGGCGATTGGGTACAGTCCGGAGACCGATATCCCCGAAACCACCCCCAATCTGAAGACCACCAAGTGGGGCTCAGTCATCGTCGAGACCGAGGAGACCGGAGTCACGTCACGCGAGGATCTTTACGCTGCTGGTGACAACGTCCGCGGCGCGGACCTGGTGGTGACCGCAGTGGCCGCCGCCCGCAAGGCCGCCGTGACGATGCACCAGAAATTGCTTGCCATGAAAGAGAAGAAGTACCGAGTACCTAGTACCGAGTACCGAGAGAAAACCAGTACCGAGTTGCCGGTGCCAAGTACCGAGCGATAGCGAAATGGCCGGACACTATTTAAGGAACTGATCGCTTGGCAGAAGGCGATGGACTTGGTGGCTGGAATATACGAGGCTACCGACAACTTTCCCAAGCGGGAGGTTTACAGCCTTACTGACCAGATCAGGCGCGCAGCAGTATCAATCCCGAGCAATATTGCGGAAGGGCAAGCTCATTTCAACAATGGGGAATTTCTGCATTTCCTGCGCCACGCGCGCGGTTCACTCGCCGAACTTGAAACCCAGCTTCTGATCGCGCAAAGGCAAAAATATGCTGCCGACGAGCAGATTGAAATCTTCCTGAAACAGATCGACGAACTCAGTCGCACTCTCAGTGGTCTCACGAACTCACTGATTGGTAAGAGTCACTGGCGCAAGCCCGATAAGGTTTTGCTCGGTACTCGGTACTGGGTACTCGGTACTACATCCCCAGTTTTTTCACTTCTTCGTTGTAATATTTCCGATACAAGATGTCCCACTCCTGGCTGCCTTCCAGGATGGTGCGCTTCTGGTTCTCGATCTTGGCGCGGGCGGCCAGGTCGATTTTCTCTTCCTGATTGAGCAGGTCTTCGAGAATCTTTCGAGCTTCCAGGCGGATGGTATTGCGGTCTTCTACGAAATCCACTTCGTCCATTTCGGCCAGCGCGTCGCTGATCACGTGCGCCACTTTGTTCACTTTGTCGCGGCTGACTCTCACAGCACCGCCTTATATTTGCGCACCAGTTCGCTCTTGACCTTGCGGAACATCTCCTGGTAGTTGGCGCCGCTCTGGCGCATTTCTTCGGAGTAAGCCTCCAGGATGACGCGAACCTCGTCGTGGATGCGGTCCTCGAGCGA
Source organism: Terriglobia bacterium (assembly GCA_020073665.1). GTDB lineage: Bacteria > Acidobacteriota > Terriglobia > Terriglobales > Acidobacteriaceae > JAIQEU01. The sequence goes on along the minus strand of JAIQEU010000008.1, from coordinate 164,589 downwards.
CATCTCTTCCAGCATGGCCGCGTGGACCTTCTCCGTGACCTTGGCGGGTTCCTTGGTCTCGATGAATTCCCCGGCGATCAGTTTCTTGGTGACTTCGCGGGCCAGGTAGCCCACATATTCTTTGGAAAGCAGCATGGTGCGGATCGAATGTCCTGAATGAAACCAGTAGTGTAGCACAGCGGGCCGGGCTGAAAGCTGGAAGCCAAAAGCTCCCCGCTTCTTCCCCAAAAAGTCATACAATGCAGAATTACCGAGAGCCCCTTAATGTCCCCGCAGCCTGACGATCTCTCCGGCCTCAAAGACGACATGGTGGCCTTCATCGAAGGCCACGGCATGCGCCGTTTCCCCGGCTACATTGACTACGAAGAAGTGCAGAGCATCTTGTGGAAACCAGGGGACAACCCGGACGGCTGGAAAGATTTTGTGGAACTCGCCAAGGCGGCAGGGGCGCCCTTCCTCACCATGGACGCGTGGCTGTTCCAGCGGGAAGAGTTCGACAAGCTGGTGCAGCGCCTGGGCAATAACGAGTTTACCAACGACGAGGACATGGAGGACGCGCGCTGGCTGCGCACCTACATCGGCAAGACCGGATTCGTGCAGCTGGGGTTCGCTCACCAGGGCGTCATGCTGGTCTACGAAGCCTCCACCGAATGGTACGACCGCTACCAGCGCCTGGTGGAACTGGCGGAGGATTTCGGGGGGATGCCCATCGACGAGCCCGACCAGGACGAAGAACCGTAGCGTCGCATCGGGCGACTCTGGCCATCGGGTCATCGGGCGATTTCACATCTAGAATCGACCATTAACCATCCATGAAGTGGCTCCCCAAGTCCGCCGATCCTGCCCAGGTCGAGGCTCTGTCCGCCCAGCTGCGTGCCCACCCTGCGCTTGACTTGGCTGCTCCCGGTCTCTCCGCCACTCTTGCCCGTCTGCTGGTGATGCGCGGGATAGCCGACATCGACACGGCGGAACGTTTCCTCAGGCCTTCGCTGTCGCACCTGCACTCGCCTTACGCGATGGCCGGCATGAAAGCCGCGCTCGACCGGCTGGAAGCGGCGATTGAGCGCAAGGAAGGCATCCTGATCTACGGCGATTACGACGTGGACGGCACCACCGCGATTGTCATCCTCAAGACTGCCATCGAACGCTGTGGAGGAAGTGCCGACTTCCACGTGCCGCACCGCATCCGCGAAGGTTACGGCATGAAGGACGACGTGATCGAGCGCGCCGCTGCCGCCGGCACGCGGCTCATCATCAGTGTGGACACCGGCATCCGCGCCTTCGCTGCCGCCGAAACTGTCCGCCGCCTGGGCCTCGACCTGATCGTGACCGATCACCATCTGCCCGGGCAAGACGGAGTCCCTGCAGCCCTCGCCGTGGTCAATCCCAACCAGCCCGGTTGCGAATATCCCTGCAAGGCGCTATGCGGCGCGGGGGTGGCGTTCAAGATGGCCCAGGGCCTGATGGAACGGCGCTTGCCCGAAAAAGACCAGTCCCGCCTGCTGATGTCGTTCATGAAGGTGGTGGCCATTGCCACCATTGCCGATGCGGTTCCGCTCACCGGCGAGAACCGCGTTTTTGCCCGGCTTGGACTCGAGGGCTTGCGTTCTCCGGTAAACCCCGGCCTGCGCGCCTTACTCGAGGTCGCACAGGTTCCAACTTCGCGTCCGCCAACCGCAGGTGAGATCGGGTTCCGCATCGCGCCTCGCCTGAATGCTGCCGGACGCATGGACGTTGCCCGCGACGTCATTGAGTTGTTCAGCGTGAAAGACCCGGCGCGCGCCCGCGAGATTGCCAACCGGCTCGATCTGCTCAACGCCGAGCGCCAGCAGGAAGAACGCCGCATTCTCGACGCCATTCAGCAGCGCGTCGAGCAGACTCCCGCGTTGCTGGACGCCTTTTGTTTAGTGATCGACGGCGACGGCTGGCACCGCGGGGTAATTGGCATTACCGCGACGCGGGTGGTCGAGCGCTACGGCCGCCCCGCCCTGGTGGTCTCCCACGAAGGCGAAGAAGCGCACGGCTCGGGCCGGTCCATCCCCGCGTTTCATCTGCTTAACGCGCTGGAATCCTGTGCCGGCCTGTTCACCCGCTACGGCGGCCACGCCCACGCGGTGGGCTTTGCCTTGCCAACCTCGCGGCTGCCCGAGTTGCGTGCCCACTTGGACACCTATGCGCGCTCTCGCCTGACCCTGGCCGACTTCGAACCCGGGCTGCGTTTCGACGCTGAGCTGACCCTCGGCGACATCACGCCCGAGCTGTTTCAAGCACTGCGCCAACTGGAACCGTTTGGCATGGCGAATCCGGAACCGGTCTTTGTGGCCCAAAGCGTGCGGCTAATGGCGCCGGCGCGGGTGATGAAAGACAAGCATGTGAAGCTCAAGCTGGCAGCGCCAGTCAAATCGCAATCGACGCCGGACAACTGGCGCGGCGCCATCGCGTTCAATGCCCTCGGCTGGCACATGGCAGACCGCTTCCAGCAAGCGCAGCTGCTTCCCGGCGACAACCTCGATATCGCCTTCTCTCTCGACTACAATGACCATCCTGACTACGGCGGGTTGGAACTCTCGCTGCGTGACTTCAGGAGCCAAATGAAAACCGCAGGGGACACAGCGGACGCAGAGGAGGCCGGGACGCGCTCGGTTTCTCCGCAGGCTAATTAGGAACCGCCTCCACGGTCTGGGTTTACTCGCAACCCGGTGCTCGCAACCCGGTACTCTCCGCGCGGCATCAAGTAAACTGAACCCAAATGCCCATTCAGGTCTCCCGCCTTCGCCGCTGGTTTGCGATCGGCGCCATCGCTCTGGTGCTGGTGGTGGCGGGAGTGTATCTGTATGCCAAGTGGCGGGTCCGCAACACTCTCAGCGAAGTCACTGGCAAGCTCGATATTCAGGTGCAGCAGACGGCGCAGGGCTTCACTGTATCCCGGTCCGAGCAAGGGCGGTCTATCTTCAAGATCCAGGCCAGCAAGGCAATCCAGTTCAAAGAGGGTGGGCGCACCGAGTTGCACGATGTCACCATTACCCTTTACGGACGCGATTCCAGCCGTTTCGACCAGATTTACGGCGCCGATTTTGAGTACGACCCGCGCTCCGGGGACGTGACCGCCAAGGGTGAAGTGCAGATCGATCTGGAAGCCAATCCCGAGGGCCTCACCAAGCCGGACCAGGCGCCGCCCAAAGAACTGAAAAACCCCATCCACCTGCAAACCAGCGGCCTGGTGTTTAACCAGAAGACTGGTGACGCCAGGACGGAACAGAAAGTCGAGTTCCGTATTCCACAGGCGAGCGGATCAGCCGTGGGCGTGAGCTATGTGGGCAAAACTAACCTCCTGACCATGCATTCGCAGGTCAACATCGTGTTCAACGGCTCCACTCCCGCCACGGTTACGGCGGCTCGCGGCGTCATTACCAAGACTCCACGGGCGGTGGTGCTGGACCAGCCTAGGGTTCTGAGCCCTTCGCGTAAGATCGCGGCCGAGAAGGCAACGCTCTTTCTGACGCAGGACAACAATCTGCAGCGCGTCGTGGCCAACGGGAATGTGCAAATTGACACGCAAGGGCCGGAACCGGCCAATGTGCGGGCTGCCCAACTGGAGTTACTGGTCGGCGAGCAGAAGGACACGGTGCGGACCGCTATTCTGACGGGCAACGTCCACGTCGATCGATCCGGACCCCAGCCCATGCAAGCCGATGCTGGCCGCGTAGTGCTCGATTTTGTGGGGAAGAACCTGGTCTCCAAGGTTCACGCCGAGGATAACGTCAAACTGCTCCAACTGCAGAAACCCTCTGCCCAGTCCGCGAATGCCCAGGAACTGGAGGTCACAGCGCCTGCTCTGGACTTCTTCCTCGCCGGGGGGCGCCGGCTCGAGCGGGCGGAAACCCTGGGAGTGAACCCGCAGATTGCCATCCGGCCTGCCGGAGGCCACGCCGGTCAGCAGACACTCGTGACCGCAGCCAGGTTTAAAGCCCAATTCGACCAACTTGGCCGTCTGGCCTCGATGCACGGTGCGCCTGGTGCTCACGTTACCAGCAGCAATCCCGGCCAGCCGGACCGCACCAGCAGCAGCGACACGCTCGATGCCTCCTTTCGTCCCGGCACTGGAATTGAGTCCATCGTGCAGCAGGGAAACCTCGCCTACAGCGATGGGGATCGCAAAGCTTGGGCTGACCGCGCCCGTTACACCCCTGCCGACCAGATGCTGGTGCTTGAAGGCTCGCCCCGGGTGGTGGAAGGCGGCATGACGACCACCGCGCACACCATGCGCGTGAACCGCAGCACCGGCGACGCTTTCGCCGACGGCGACGTGAAGAGCACTTATAGTGACCTGAAGCCACAACCGGGTGGGGCGCTGCTGGCCTCTTCGTCGCCCATCCACGTAACCGCCCGCAACATGACGGCCCATCGCACTCCGGCGATAGCCCAGTACACCGGAGATGCCCGCCTGTGGCAGGACGCAAACGTCGTCCGCGCTCCCTCCATAGAGTTCGACCGCGGACGCCGCTCAGTCACGGCGGCAGGGACACAAGCGCAACCGGTATCGACGGTGTTCTTGCAGACCGACAAGACCGGCAAGCCGACGCTGGTCACCATCACGTCGGCGCGACTCACCTATACCGACAACGAGCGCATCGCCCACTTCGAAACTGGCGTTTTGGCCAAGGCCGAAGACGCCACCGTGACCGCCAATCAAATGGACGTTTTCCTGCAGGCGCGAGGACAAGCGACTGGCAACAACGTTCTTGGCAAGGTTGGCCAGCTCGACAGGATTGTCGCCAAAGGGCAGGTCCTGGTCACCCAGCCGAACCGCCGTGCCACCGGCGACCAGATGGTCTATACCGCCGCGGAAGACAAATTCGTGTTGACCGGCGGAACCCCCAGCATTTTTGATGCCGAACATGGCAAGATTACCGGGGTTTCGTTGACTTTCTTTAGACGCGATGATAGGGTGCTGGTGGAAGGGAACGGCACTTCCCCTACTGTCACCCAAACGCGAGTGGCACGATAAATGCATACGCTGGCCACCGATGAGATCGGCAAGTCTTACCGCGGGCGGCGGGTCGTAAATGGTGTGAGTATTCGCGTGGGGCAGGGCGAAGTCGTTGGTTTACTTGGACCTAACGGCGCCGGCAAGACCACTTCCTTTTACGCCATCGTAGGCCTGATACCCCCTGACACAGGCCGCGTGCTGCTGGACGACGAGGATATTACGGACGTGCCCATGTACCTGCGGGCGCGCCAGTTCGGCATCAGCTATCTCCCCCAGGAAGCGTCTGTGTTCAGAAAGCTGACCGTTGAGGAAAACATCCTGGCGGTGCTGGAGGCGCAGCCTATTTCCTGGCATGAACGCCGGGAACGGATGGAGAAGCTGATCGACCAGTTGGGTTTGGAGCATATCCGCCAGAATCGCGGATACGCGCTGTCCGGGGGAGAGCGGCGGCGGGTCGAGATTGCCCGCGCCCTCTGCATCAGTCCGGCGTTCATCCTGCTGGATGAACCGTTTTCCGGGATTGACCCGATTGCGGTGCTGGATTTGCAGAAGATTATCAGTGATATGAAAGCCAGCGGCATCGGCTTGCTGATCACGGATCACAACGTACGCGAGACCCTGTCGGTGACCGACCGGGCCTACATCATTAACGAAGGACGCATTTTCCGCCAGGGGACGCCCGAGCAGTTGGGCAGCGATCCCGAGGTACGGCGGGTGTACCTGGGCGAGAGTTTCTCGCTGGTATGAAAATTTCAGTCGTCCGTCGTCAGCTTATAACGAGTTGCTGACGACTGACGACAGATGACGGACGACTAGGTCGAACCATGGTGTTGTTGCAACCCAAGCTGCATCTGAAGGTTTCGCAGAGACAGATTCTGACCCCAGGCCTGGTGCAGATGGTCAGCGTCCTGGCGCTCAACAAGATTGAGCTCAAGGACATGATCACCGCCGAGATGGTGGAGAATCCGGTTCTGGAGGAACTGGAAGACTCGGTTCCCTTGCTGGATGACGTAAACCGGCGCGAAGAAGAGCGCGACCGGACCGTGGCGGCGGCGACCGAAGAGAGCCCGCTCACCGCGCCCGAGAAAAAAGATCCCTTCGAGGAAATTGATTTTGGCTCGTTCTTCCAGGAATACCTGGATCCCGGGTATCGTAGCCCCGGCGAAATGGAAGAAATCGAGCGGCCCTCGTTCGAGAACTTTCTATCCAAGCCTGGCAATCTGACCGATCACCTCACTTGGCAGCTGGGTGCCATCCCGGTGCGTCCGGAAGTGCGCGAAGCCGCCGAGTTGGTTATCGGCAACCTGAATGAGGACGGATACCTGATCGCCAGCGACGATGAGTTGCTGGGCGTGGCGCCTCCGGCTCCGCCCGAGGTGGATGCCACCTTCGTCGAGAAGGTGGTGAAGGAAGCGACCGCCCTGGGTCTGGAGGCATCCGCCGACGAAGCTAGGGTGGACTTGGACGATGAGCCCGGATTCGATTCCGTTCGGGTCACGGATTGGAACAACGACGGCGGCAGTTCAGAGCCCAGCCTGGGCGGCGCGGCGACCGCTGTGGCGCCCGCTCCGGAAGTGCCGGGCGTGGAACCAACCGCCAAGCCGGCCCCAAGCCCCGCCCCGCACCCCGTGTTTCAACCCAGTTTCAAACTTGCGGACCTTCATGAAGCCATCGAAATCGTGCGCCAGATGGATCCGTCGGGAGTGGCTTGCCGCGATCTGCGGGACTGCCTCCTTTACCAGTTGCGCTATCACCAGCAGCAACTCGCCCTCCACAAGAATGGCAATGGGGAAACTACCGCACAAGTGCTTGCGGATGCAGTTGCAATCGTGGACCAGCACCTGCGCGCGCTGCAACTGAAGCAGCACAAGGAAATTGCCAAGGCCATCGGCCGCCCCATCGAAGCAGTGCAGCCGGCGCTGGACTACATCCGCACCCTCGACCCCCGTCCGGGACTGCGCTACAACAAGAGTCAGCCGCGCCTGATCGAGCCCGACGTCGCTTTCGTGAAGCACGGCGACGAATGGCTGGTGATCATGAATGAGGAGGACGTCCCGCAACTCCGACTCAACCCGGCCTACAAGCGCCTGCTCACCAAGGACACCAACGACAAGGACACCCGCAACTACGTCAAGGAGCGCTACAAGAGCGCTATCCAGCTGATCAAGAACATCGAACAGCGCAAGCAGACCATCATGAAGGTCTGCTACGCCATCCTGGCCCGCCAGGAGGATTTTCTGGAAAAGGGCATCGACCAGCTGAAGCCCATGATGATCAAGGAGGTGGCCGAAGAAATCGGCGTGCATCCTTCCACCGTCAGTCGTGCGGTGGCCAACAAGTACGCGCACACTCCGCAAGGCGTATTCGAACTGCGTTATTTCTTCAGCGAGAGCGTGAACGGCCCCGAAGGCGGCAACACTTCGTTGCTGATCCTGAAGCGCCGGGTCAAGAAGCTTATCGAGGAAGAAGATCCCTCCCGGCCGTTGACCGACGAGCAGATCACCCGCATCCTCCAGTCGCAGGGTATCCAGGTCACTCGCCGCACGGTTGCGAAGTACCGGGAAGACATGCGCATCCCGTCTACCCACCAGCGCAGAGTGAAGAAGTGAAGAAAAGGTGTTCACCAACGGGTAGGGCACGACTTCAGTCGTGCCGATGAAGCTGCTTCCATGCGGGCTTTAGCCTCTGAGGTGAGCTGACTTGTTCCAATGCAGTGCCCGATTATATCGCCAAGAATGATTCAGGAGGGGGCGCTCATGAACGTGGAATACACCGGCCGTCAATACGAAATCACACCTGCCATCCGCAAAGAAGTTGAAACCGGCATCGCAAAAATCCGCAAAATCCTAGCTGACAAATTTGAAACCAAGGTCGTCCTGGCGGTAGAGAAACATCGTCACAAGGCCGAAATCACCATCAGCCCGCGCAACGGCCCTCTGGTCGGACTGGCCCAGGCCGGCACCATGAAAGCCGCGGTCGGCGAAGCCCTCGACCACCTGGAGAAGCAAGCCGTCCGCCACAAAACCCGCTGGCGCACCAAGAAGCGCGCCGCCGGACGCAAGTTCAACGGCGACGCCGCGCAGGAAACCCCGCAGCCGGCGGTCGGCCTGACCGAAGACACCGCCGTGCCTATCGTGGTGCACAAATATCCCGCGGTGGCTAAGACCACGGAAGTACACCTGGTGCATTCCGACGAGGCCGTTGCCCTGCGACCCATGACGCTTGAGGAAGCCATCAAGGAAGCCCACTTCCGCGATCGCGACGTATTCGTGTTCCGCGATCCCAAAGGCAAAGTGATGGTGCTGCATCGCACCCGCGACGGGAAGATGGAACTGATCGAAGCGCCGTAAGAGCAGCTCGTAGCCATTAGCTCTTGGCTTCGGGGCACGCCTCGGCGTGCCCCTTTTTCCTGATAACACCGGCGCCCCGCCGGCCAGGAGCGCTGGCCTTCGACACATAACTCCGGACGTCTGTGTGCCCCCGCTCCGCTCAAAGCCGCAAATCATTGCATCTTGACATGCGAGCGGTAATGCCACCACAATCTTGGCCCGTAGTTTGGTTGAATCCACGGTTTCGTGGCAAGCGTTCTTCGGAGGAAGTATGCGTTGGTCCAGGCTCCCCAGCTTCATTCTGCTCCCCGCTCTCGTCGTCCTTGCGGCTCTGCTGCCAGTGAGTGCAACCACCATCCATGTACCGGCAGACCAGCCAACCATCCAGGCGGGAATTGACGCCGCTGTGAACGGCGACGTGGTTTTAGTCGCGCCCGGAACTTACAAAGAGAACATTGACTTTCACGGCAAAGCCATCAAAGTGCGGAGCATGAGCGGCCCGGGCCGGACCATCATCGACGGCGGCAACATCAATACGGTGGTCAACTTTGGCAGCGGCGAGGGGCCAAAGTCAGTGCTGATGGGATTCACCATTCAGCATGGCAGCGCCTCGTTCGGCGCGGGAGTGATGCTGGGGCTTGCTTCCCCCACCATCATCGGCAACACCTTCCGCAACAATGCCGAAGGCTCAGGAGGCTTTGGCGCGGGGATCGGTGGAAATAACGCTTCGCCGGTAATCGAACGCAATACCTTCCTGAACAATACCTGCGACACTCAGTTCCTCTCCGGCGTGGTCAGCTTCGTGAACACCTCTGCGCCGATTATCATCAACAACATTTTCGTGAACAATCCCTGCCGCGCGGTCAACATGACGCTGCCTACCGGCAATGCCCCGGTGATCGCCAACAACACCATCATCAACAACAGCGTGGGCGTGCGGATGGATGCCCGGGTGCCGACCTCCACCCAGCTCTACCTGAACAATCTGATTTACGGGAACCAGATGGGGCTCGAAGTGGACTTCCTTAGTGCCGGCAACGAGCCAACCTGGACCAACAACTTGGTGTTCCAGAACACCACCAACTATTTCGGCATTGCCGACCAGACGGGTCAGAACGGCAATATCTCAGTGGACCCCGTGTTTGTCGATTTCACTCACCACAATTTCCAGCTGCAGTCTACGTCCCCGGCGATTGACGCAGGGACGCTTTCGGTCCCGCACCTGCCGCCCACCGACTTCCTCGGTCACCAGCGCGTGGTCGATGGCAACGGCGACGGGATTGCGCTCCCAGACTTAGGCGCATACGAATTTATTCCGTAGCAAAAACCCTGGCACTCCATACTCCCCACCTTTGCAATGAACGCAAAGGTGGGCAACTCACCCAAGAGGTAAAGGGGTGGAGATTCAGGACATTAGCCCCGCTTCACGGCAGCGTCCTGGCCAGCCGGAACCCCATAATGACGTCCCGGTAGTCAGCCGGGTTCCTCTCGCGGGTAGCTGAGCGGAGAAGCCACGCAGGGTACAACCAGGAGCCGCCCCGATCGACGCGGAGGCAGTCGTTTCCCCCTTTGGTTGCACTCCCATCCGGGGGCGCATTGGCGTATGTGTCCGCATAACAATCCTCCGTCCATTGCCAGACATCGCCCACCATGTCGTAAAGACCGAAGGGGTTCGCCGGCTTCGATCCCACTGGATGAGTTTGACCGCCGGAATTTTCCTTGTACCAGGCATGGCCGGACGCACCACCGTCGTCATCACCCCACCAGAACCGCGTCGCCGTCCCCGCCCGCGCCGCATATTCCCATTCCGATTCGCTGGGCAGGCGATAGGGGTCGTCACCCGAGGTCGAGACCAGCCGACGCACCTTGCCATTCAGCCAGGCAACATAGGCTCGCGCATCCTGCCAACTGACGCACACCACCGGGCCACGCTCGGTCTGACTGAATCCGGGATTCTGCCAACTCACGCCCGCTTGCTTGTTCCACTTGAAACTATCAGGACCACATCCATCCCCGACGGGATACCCTGTCTCCCGAACGAATGCCGCATATTCGCCGCGCGTCACATCGTACTTGCCCAATGCGAACGATCGCAGCGAAACCTGGTGTTGCGGCGATTCATCAGCAACCGATTCCAGATTGCCACCGTGACTCGCCGCCCAGGATTTCTCCGACGCTGACGAACCCATGGTAAAGCTGCCCGCCGGGACCACCACCATCTCGGGGCAATCCGGGCAGTCGCGAAACACGGTGCCTGGCACGCGCCCCGAAGTCGCCACGGGGGACGTGGGCACCGCTGTCTGTCCCAAGGCCACCGCACTTAGTATGAGCCCTGCCAACGAACAGAAGATCCGTGTTGGTTTCATTCGAGTGCTTCTCCTCAATCCGAGGCAGCAAAGTCATTCCTGACACGCACGCGAGGCTAGGACGCCCTTCCTCAGCGCGCCGCATTTAGCTTCTCGAGTACTTCCTGCACGCCACGACGAATCTCACCACGCCGCTGCTCCGTATCAGACCAGGACGATAGAGGCGCCGCATGAGAATCCAGCATCGCCAGTGCCTTTTCGGCGTACTGACGTGCCAGGTCTTTCTGTCCATCTTTCAAATAGGCATCGGCAAGGTTAAAGTGCGCGTCCGCGGAGTCCGGATAAGCGAGGAGGTTGAGCTTGAAGATCTCGATCGCTGCGTTTATCTGTATCTTGGCCTCGCGCAACTGGCCAGCCTTCCTCTCCGACTCACCTTCGCGCAAATGGTCAGCACCTATGATGTCGACGTTAACTTCCGGCCACAACTGCACCTGGGGATCTCTCCGCCGGGCTTCCATCAGTTGCTGCGTGACGCGCGCGACTCCTTCGGACGTCCAGAGTTGATTGAGGGTTGCCGCAGATGCCAAGGCGTCCGCTGGCGCGTGACCCGGGGTCTTAATCAGCGTGGTTACAAGCCAATCCACGATGATGCCGGGCAGCTCCGGATGAACGTTGAACATGTCGGTTCCGTGGCCGCCGTTGGCGGGAACTTTGCTGGCATCGCTGGTTTCATACCATATCCAGGGCGCGTCTTGTGCCGCCGAATAGTGCACGAACTTCTTCCCCGGGCTGGAGGAGTTGATGTAGAGCCATCCCATCGCCTCGACCGTGGGAGGGTATTCGTCGTCGTCGGCCACGACGAATAGCCCGGGCAGTTGCGACGCTTGCCGGAGGAATTGCAGGCCGTCTTGGAGGGTCTCTCCGGAAAGCAATACTAGGGATTTCACCTCAGCAGGGTGTTGACGCGCTACATCGACGGAACCCATGACGCCGAGCCACCCGGCTCCTCCCACGCCGATAACGTCGCGCTTGACCCCTGGCTGCGAAACCAAGTATTGCAACGCTGTGTCAATGTCGCCGTCCGTCAGCCTGCCAGAACGTGTGCCGCCGCTTTCGCCAAATCCGCGCAGATCGAGCGTAAGCGTATTGATTCCAGCCACCGCCAGTTGTGTGGCCACATCATCCCACGACTTGCGGGTTCGGTTGCTCTGATGAAACAACAACACGCCGGGACCCGGCTTGGCCGCGGCAAAATAGCTGGCCTTCAGGATGGTTCCGTCCGCCGCCTTCAGGTCAACCACCCGCGCCGCCGGCGGCTGCTGCGCCGGTTGTCCCTGATCCCGCCGCGAGTCCGGCGGCACCAGGTTGTTCGCGCGATAGTAGACCACAAGCTGGCCGTAGTGCTCGCCACTGTGCTCGATGGCGAACGTCCAGATGGAGGAGTTGTGGGCCAGCCGGTTCCCAAAAAATTTCGATGTATTGTCCAGCCCCGCGTCGCCCTGCTGTTGAATCACTTGCGCTCCGTCGGCGACGGCCTCTTGCACGAACTTCACCACGTCGGCCTTGGTCTTGAAAACGTCACGTGAAGGGTTGTCGCCCTCGCCGAAGTCGGGCCCGAGGTTTGATCCGGAAACCCTGCGTATCAGGACGAAATCCAGTGCGGCGGCGTGGAGAAGGTTCTGGGCAAAGGTGCGCTCGTCTTTCTGCACCTTGAAATCGTACTTGTCTTCAGGAAAGTCCTGGGCCATGGCGATGAATTTGTTCCCGATGTCGTTCCACCTGTCCAACATCTCGTCGGATCGAGAGCGCGCTGGACTCGGAAGTTGATTCTGCGATTGGCCCTGACTGTAGAGACTGGTCCCGGCGACGGTTAGCAACGTGACCACGACGAACGCAAGCGAAGAGCGCGACATGGTAAATTTCTCCTACGTACCGGAATTAGCGGTTTCCGGAAGTCTTGCCATATATATCGAAATGTGATATATCAAACTACGATATGGAAGTCAAGGACAGGCCGCTATCGTCCGCCGCCCTGCATATCCTTCTGGCGCTGTCGGAGTCTAACTTGCATGGATATGGGATCATGCAATCGGTCAAGCGGCAGTCCGGGGGGAATTTCAGGCTGGGCCCCGGCACCCTGTACGCAAATCTAGATCGCTTGCTGGCCCAAGGCTTAGTGGGCGAGACCGAACGCAAATTAAAAGACGGCAACACCCGGCGAGAGTACTGCCTGACCCCTGGCGGAGAGCAGGCGCTGCGCCTCGAAATCCAGCGCTTGCGGCAATTCGTTGCCGTCGCTGGCAGGCGGCTAGGCCGCCTTGGCGAGGGGGACGCATGAGTATTCGGCGCTGCCTGCTTTTCACCTACCGATTTTTGCTGCAACTCTATCCCTGCGCATTCCGGGAACGTTTTGCGCCGGAGATGCTGGAGTTGGCAGAAGCAGCCGAACCAACCGAATGGCCCCTGATATTCAGCGACACCAGCGTTGCGATCGTGCGCTGTTGGCTGGAGCCCGCCGCCACCAGTTCAACGGTCGTGCCCGCCGGGCAGGATGCTTACCTCGCGCTCGGAGAATCTTCGCTTCCGGCTGCGAGACTAATTCAGGGTTTGGTCCTATCCACCGCGATCATTCTCGGTCTTTGCTACGCTGGTTCCCTCGGCTACGTGGAGCTCCCGAAATGCCACGCGATCGCAGCTGAGAATGTGTCGCGATGAATGGCCACTGCAATTCCGGCCTGAGTCACTAAGATTCTGACTAGCGGTCTGGTCTTCTTTGGCGTGTGGCCCACCTTTCGCGGTTTTCGAAGTCCCGCAGGGACGACCGAAAGTATGGGCTAGACCTGTTGACGGAGGTTGGCTCGCAGCGTGAGCGAGCCATCGTCGTTCAGCTTCTGGTGACAAGCCCACCGCACCGGATAGCGCATTCCCTTGACCTCAATCTCAGCTCTAAGTTTCAATCCTTTCCAATCTGTCAGGTTCGGCAGCACAAACTGTGCCTGCCGAATCTTGCCCGGCAACGGGTAACCGGCGTCCAGGCAACCGCTCTTGAGCGCTTTTCCGTCCTGGCTCTCAACGGTCACCCTGAGCACGCCCGGCACACCTGCGATGCCATCATTTGCGAAGCCGACGATCAGCCCCAGGTAACCGCCATCCTTGTAGCTCCAGATGAAGGATGGTCTCACCCGATAGCCAATGCGGCGATTGATCCGTTCGAACCATGCCGGATAAGCCTGGTAGTAGCTCATCAGGTTCTTGGCGCTGATCTGGTGAAAGTTCCAAAGTGACCAGTAATTCGCTCCCACATCGATCACATGAGCGATGATGTTCTCTGCCGGGGATATCCCTTCAGACGCAGCGCTGGGATCGGGTGGTTTACCGGGGAGCCCCTGCTCCAGCAACGCGGCGATCCAGGGCGGGCGGTTACTTAGCGCTTCAATCTGCTCGTTCTCGATAAAGATGGTGTCACTCCGAATCCAATTGTTGCTGCGGACCGTGCGGTCTACCAGTTCTGAATTGCCAACCCGGCTGTAGTCTGGTTGAGTGTTGGTCAGCAGCGGGGTCTTCGAAAAGTGCTCGAGCTGGACTTCGAGCATATCGGTCCAGGTGCGCTCTGCCGTCTGGTAATCAGGGAAGGGATTGTTGCCGAATGGCCAAGTATGCCCTTCACCCCAAAAACCGTACATGAAGGTATCGACAAATTCGATGAGCGGGTTGCCATCGAATTCTGCCGCCAGCAGGCCAACCAGTTCTTTGAATGCCTGCTGGAAAAAAGGATGGTCATAGCGGGGCTGATAACGCGAATGCGGGTTCTGCAGGTATCTTTGCGCCGAAGCGCTGCTTTCCTGATCGCTAAGCACCAGATCAACTTTCGGCACTTTGTCCAGGACAAAATCCGGGAGGGCCGCTTCGTGGGTATAGTCTGGCGCGCACATCTGAACCCGCAATCCGACCCGCTTGTTGTTCTTCTTCGCCAATTCAAAAACGAGTTTCAGATAGTCGGGCATCTCCAGACGTCCAGGTCGGGGCTGAACTTCCCTCCACGTCGGGCGGATGTAGAGCTGCTGGCCCAAGGGAAATCGGACTAGGTCCTCAATCGCCCGGGGAACATTGTCTGACTTGATTTCCTCGGTGCCCATGTCGGCTGTGATGTAGGTGACCAGCCCCTTGCCATAGTTGGGCACGACGTCTTCCGAAGGAGTTGTAGTCATCACCACATCGTCAGTAGGAATAACGGCATCGGGTGAGTATTGAGGGAATGGCCCCTGATTGAGGCGATCGTTCACCGTGGGACCGGAGCCGAAATCGTATTTTCCCCAGTCGTGGGCGGGAACCATTCCCTGCGCGTTGCTGATTCCAAGTTCGGCAGCTACGGCAACGGCGACACTACTCTTTAGAAAATCTCTACGCCGCATCGGAGTCATGTCCTCCCTTAAATTTCAATTTAGAATACGGCCAAGTTGGCTAGAACTCCAACTTGAGGGCAAGTTGAATCTGACACTGCGGTATCACTGTCGAATTGATCACGCCGGCATCCGCTGTGCCACCCCTGTCACTCTCAGGAAGCTCTCCTGATCTCCTTGACTCCAAGGTTGAGTCGGCGCCGCAGAAGAACTCGCAGGGTTGTGCCGTCGGTGTATCCAACCCGCGTAGCAACTTCATCGACGCTCGCATTGCTGGTCTTCAACAGATGCACCGCGCGTTCCACCCGCAAACTCTGGAAGTACGCCAGCGGTGATTTTCCCAGCACGGTCTGCAGGTGGCGCGCCAGTGTTCTCTTGCTGGATCCCACGGTCCGTGCCGCGTGGTCAAGTGAAAACCCATGTGTCAGCCGTGCCCGCGCCCAACTTTCGAAGCGCTGAACCACCGGGTCAGAGTGCACCAGGTGGTCGGTCAGGGCATAGGCAGACTGCGACGGCCTGGAATCCACGATGAGATATTTCGCGGTCATAGACGCGAGTTCCGGACTGACCCCTCGCACCAGCCACAGCGCAAGATCCATGTGACTCAGCGCCGCTCCCGCAGTCACGCAGCGTCCGGATTTCACGATCATGTTCGATTCGTCCAGCAGCACCTTGGGATATCGTTTGCGAAACAGCGGCGCCAGCCACCACGTCGTAGTTGCGTGATGATGGTCGAGCAGGCCGGACTCGGCCATCACAAAAGTTCCAATGCAGGCAGCCGTCATCAGTGCGCCGCGCCGGGCCCATTGTTGAAGCGTAGCCGCGGCATCGCGAATATCCGGCCTGGCCAGGGCAGCCTCCAGCGGACCGGGCATCTTGAACCCGATTGCCGGCACCACCACGCAGTCGGGCGTCCGCGTGCCAACACGATGGACCGGGACGCTGAAGCCCTGAGCGGTCCGGACTGCTTTTCGCACGCCCACAATCCTGACCTCAAATCGAGCCACCGAGAGCCCGGCCATCTCAATCAGTTCGTTGGCCGTCTGAAACGCGTCGAGCACAGCCGACAATCCCAAGTCAAAAACCCCGTCAAGAACAAGCACTTCCACACGCATGGCAACAATGATACTAAATATGGCGTTCTTGCCTATAGCCAAAAACAGCACCGAGGCCTAAAGTTTTCCTGTGATCCGTATCTGGCCCCGGAAGGGAAGCAACCATGAATATCGACAGCAATATCTTGCGCTCTATTGGAAACACGTCCTTAGTGCAGCTTCAAAAGCTGGTTCCGCCAAACTGCGGGCAGATATTTGCCAAACTTGAGTGGCAAAATCCGACCGGAAGCATGAAAGATCGTATGGCGCTGGGAGTGATTTCCCGGGCTGAAGAAGACGGCCGCTTGTCTGCTGGCTCTACTCTTGTGGAATACACTGGTGGCACTACCGGGGCGTCGTTGGCGATGGTTTGCGCTGCCAAGGGCTACCGCATCCATGTCGTCAGTTCGAAGGCATTCAGTCAGGAAAAACTGGATCAAATGGTGGCGTTTGGAGCGAAGCTGACACTAGTTCCCTATGACGGGCAGGGCATCACTAAACAGTTGATCCTGGACATGATCGAGGTGCCAGGAAACTGAGTCTGGAACCGAATACTTACTGGACTAACCAACTGCATAATACTGACAGCATCGCCGGCTATTTTCCCCTCGGAGAAGAGATCTGGAATCAAACCAATGGTCGGGTCGACGCATTCGTGCAATCGGTGGGCACCGCCGCCTCCTTGGGTGGCGTAGCAACTGTCTTAAAACGCTATAACCCGAAAATCAAAATAATCGCCGTCGAACCAGAGGAGTCCTGCGTGTTATCGGGCGGCAAGCCTGGCGCTCACGACATTGAAGGCATCGGTATTGGCTACACACCGCCGCTTTGGGACACAAGTCTTGTAGATGAAATCTTGTCGGTCAAAACCACCGACGCTAAAGATATGGCCAGAGCATTGGCCCGGAAGGAAGGCATATTTGCGGGCACATCTTCCGGTGGAAATGTACACGCTGCGATCAGGGTCGCAAAGAAACTAGGGCCTACCGCCAAAGTGGTCACGTTGATGATCGACTCTGGTTTGAAATATGTGAGTACCGATCTGTACCGCAGCGACTCGAACCCCTAGCGTTAGGAGTCCAGGCCTCCAACACTTGAGGAAACAGGTGCCGACATATCGGCATCCATGGGTTAACTGCAATCTGTTCAGCGGCTTGCCGCTATGGGAGTGTTCCACGCGGAACACTTCTGGCGTCGCTGCTACTCGTCCCGATGCACCGTCGCCATGGCAAACGCCGGCACGCATACCGCGATGTACTCCGCTCCCTCGACGCCGGGCGTTGAGTATTGCACCCACTCGCCGCGATGAGCAATCACCGCCTGGCCCGCGCTGACGTCGAGCTCGCCGCCTTGGTGGCGCACCCGCAGCGCCCCTTTCAGCACCACGGTGAACTCATCGAACTCCGGAGTCTGTCCCGGTTCCTCCCAACCCTGCGGGCTGCGCATATGAGCGACGCTGGCGACGGAGGTTTCTGAATTCACCCGCCCGATGTACTCGTCGATCAGTTTGGGTTTGGTTCCGGCGGCGCGAATGCGGGTGGGTTGGGCGATCAACGTTGGCATTGATTCTCCTGTTCGAGGATGAACAAGATTCACTATAACCGCTCCGGGCTGGGTTTCGCGCCAGCGGTCAGTGTTTCGCGTTGGGATCTGCCTGCAACTGTGCAAGGTCAACGGTGGAGATGTCGGGCACATTCTTGCTCTCAAGAGGCTTGGTGTCTCCAGCCTGGACCTCGCCGATATCGTGTTCCACGAGCGACAGCGAGAACTCCCATCTGGAAGAGAGCGAAGGGAGGGGTTCGACCTCTGTGCGCAAGTAGTATTCGCCACCTTCCTTGGCTTCCAGTAAGGTCGAGCGCCCGCCCTTGAAAACACGGAACCAGTACTTGCCCGGAGGCAGGCTGACAGTGAGCTTGTGGCCTCGTTTCAACTTCCCCAGCTTGATCGAACCGCACCAGAGTTCGACCGAGCTTATGTCCCCAACCTTGGGATAGTAGATGGTTGCCGAGGCGGGTCCCTGCTTTTTTTCTGGTGGCGGTGGCTGCGAAGCTTCGACGCTGGCGCGGTCCAGTAGAATCTCGCCGGCGGTGGTGGCTTCCATCACGGCTCCCTTCGGGATCGTGGCTTGCTGGCCGTGTTGCAGTGGGGCGAAGGGCAGGAAGAGCAGCGCCAGCCCCTGGCTCTGGACGATGGCCTGGGTCCAGGCGTACGCGGCCTGCGTATCGCCACCCTTAACCGCGTTCACCGCCGCAAGCGCCACTTGTTGTTGGTTTACCAGGGTGACGGAATCCAAGCGTAGAACCACGCCACCCTTGCGCCACGCCCTGCTGGCGGGGTGCACCTCGGTGATGGTTCCCGATGCCGGCGCCTCGCTGGCGATTACCACCAGGTCGCTGACTTTGACCGGGTCGATCACCTGCAGCTTCACCGCCTCGCCCACCTTTGCGGTTTTCGAGGAAACCGTTTCGATCACCATCAGCCGCACGATTCTACCTTTTGCCAGTCGAACCCGGTCCGCGGGAACTTCAATCGCAGCCGCTGTCGCCAGCGAGTTGACCGGGTTTAGCGGCTGCACTTCGGTGTCTACAGCCACGGAGGCCTTCACCGTCGTAGCCTGGTCGATCGTGGCTGGCGTGCCACGAAGGACGACACCGATATCGCCGACCAGTCCGGTGGTGCCCCGCAACGGTACCTTGGTCTTCCCGGCTTTCAGGAAAGTCATACGCACGTTCAGCTCACCGGGACTGTCCCCTGCATCCGGGGTCTTGGTATGAACCACCGCACCGACCGCGCGCGAACCGGCTTCGGCGATCACGGTGTTGCCGACTGTCAAGTCTTCCGCAAGTACAAATTCCACCATGTCGCCTTCTTGGGCGGTACGGGAATTCACTGCCTCAGCGTACTTCAGCAGCACTTCGGTGCCTTCCCGCAAGATCAGATGAGGACTCGGTGCCGGTGAGGCGCTGGCTCCAGAGTCGCCCGGGTTGGGCCTTTGCTGAGCATACGTCGCTGGCAGAAACAAGCAGGCGGATGCGAGCAACGCGACTGCAATGATGCCTCGCATGGCTACCTCCACGACTGCTTCTGGTCCACAGGCGGCTGGGAAGGCTGGTTGGCTGCCTTCATCACCGGCAGGCCCGGCTGCCCCAGCCTCTTATCCAGCAGCTTGTGCAGACGCTCGAGGGTCACGCGCAGTCCATGGCCGCCCGTGAGCCCGCCGGCATCGGCGGCACTTGCTTCCCATAACTGGTTGCCAGAGAGATCGTAACAACGCACCGTGACTTTGATCCATTTGAGGGCGGGACGGTCCACCACCAGGTAGAGCAGGTAGGTGGCATTGGCATCGCGCGCGATGTTCAAGGCTGTGTACACCGGCATTTCGTCTTCGGCGTGGGTCCGGCCAGCAAGCTCGTCTTTGGCAAGCGCCACATTCTTGCTGGCCAGGTAGGAGAATACGTCATCCACTACGCTGTGAAACACTTCGGATTTGCTGTACGTGACGTGCCTCGGGGTCCGCTGCACGAAGACGAAGGCGGTCACTGGATTGCTTGCGTCGCCGCTGGGCGGTGTGGACGACTGCGGCCACACCGACCCGCCAAGGACGAGCACCGATACCCATATCCCGCAAAAACGAGCCTTGCCCTTCATCCCAGCTTTCGTAACGTGGCTCACAGTTCCCATCACGGTCGCGCCCGCCTTTAAGACTACGACATCACCGATTTTCAGGTCTTCCGCTAGTGTTGTTGGTTGACACCTGTCCCCGCGTACCCACGGCGCTCAGGTCCGTCGGGTTGCGGTATGAGATCGAGAATCCAGAACGAATTCTGTATCACGCACTTATTAGGTGGCGTGGGGCTCACCCTTATATTTTCCGGCCTTCCGGATGGGAGGGGTTCGACAAAATGCTTGTGCGCGGGATTTCAACAAGGAACTGGTGCCATATCGGGATAATCTGAACGGGCTCTCCCGGATTCCCGATCCAAGCCGCGGGAATAAGAGATGAGCGCAGGCGCTCAGGAACCTAACCGGCTGCTAAGACTCATCGTGAACGCCTGGCCCTACTTCGCAAGAACTATTTCAACAGTTGCCCACGAAATGAGGTGTGGAATCCTAAGGCCTTTGCGCACAAAATGCGCGAGAACGGGCCACCCGCCCGCTCAGACTAGTAATCCCAAACCCTTCTAACCAGGTTGGCTTCGCGGATGAGTTGACCGGCTTCGCCGTCCGTTAGGGTCTTGCCCGCCTCCGACTTAACCTTGTCGATAAAGTCGTACAACTTGATCGCATCAGAGAAAAAAGATAAACAGGGGGGCACGTCCTGCAACGCCGTCCGTAGACTTGCGGGTATCTGCTTGTGCGCCTCGATTCTGTTTAATATCTCGTTGACATTTTGCAGGCGATGCGACGCCGTTCGCTCTGTGAACGATTGGAGCGGTTTAAGCATAGAAAAGAAGTGTTTGTCGTGAATCTCGAATTTGTCGGTATACGGAAATGCGGCGCGAATGCCGGTCACCTCGTCAATGACGTCCCGAGAAAAAAACATCCTCCGACCACCCGCGATCCACAGTAGCTCGTCACAATGCCACGATCGTCGCCAGGAGCAGGCGATCGGCCAAGAAGGAGGGATCGGCCATATATATTCTCTTTCACCATGGAAAGGGACGAGATGAATCCTTGCAAACACCGATGTACTCGACAGTCGAATCTGACAAACCCGAACATGAACTATCATAAAATGGTCCGAGTAAATCGCCTCAGAGCCCTCACGGGATGCTATTTCTTTCTTGAACTGGCGCAGATTCGCTGCCAATTTGGTTCTTTCCTGACCCAGCTCTTCCCACAAATCCGTTATTTCGTCGGGCGCATCAACTAGGGAAGCCAACTCGACGAAGTCCCAGCCCTTTAGTCTCTTTTGCAGCCGTTCCATCCCGAGATGGTTCTATCACAGTTCTGCACGGTGAGAGAGCGTTTAACTTATCTGGGACAGCAAAATGGTGGTCAGTTTCGGAGCCATGCCTTGGGGGGCCCATTCCAGCGTAGTGGTATTTTTATGGTCGCCTTCTTGCCTCCTTACCAAAGGTGGGCGCACTCCGCCAGCAGCTGGGCAAGGACTAGTACCAAATCAGCGATGCCCTGCCATCGGCATATAATGGCGCAAACAGATGGCTCCCTCCACAGGCGGCAAACTCGGATCATACGCGATCATCGCGCCGTTTGGACGGGCGGCATGGGAACGCTGTATCGTGCGCGGGACACGCTGCTGAATCGCGAGGTCGGATCAAAAGTCTTGCTCCCCCAATGGTCTCGCCACCTGGAGTGTTCGGCGATTCCGGCAAGAAGAGCGCTGGCGGTCCTGAATCACCCCGACGTTCTGACCGTTCATGATTTTGGCGAGCAATGATTCTTACATTCGAGCATGAAGCAGTTCGCGAGCTGCGGTTGAACCGACCCCCGGTGAACGCGCTGTCCCCTGAGCTGATCAAGGTGCTTTTGAGGGCGGTGGAAGCCGCCCCGCGGGAAGGCAAGCGCGCACTGGTGCTTTCGGGCGTGCCGGGGATGTTCTCGGCCGGGCTCGACATGCAGATTCTGCTCAGGCTCGACCGGCCGTCGATGAACCTCTTTTGGCATGATTTTTATGCGTTGATGGGCGCTCTTGCCTCCTCACCAATTCCTATTGCTGCCGCCATTACGGGGCATGCTCTGGCGTCTGGCACGGCGTTATCACTTTTCTGCGACTGGCGAGTTGCCGCGAAGGGAGATTGGAAGATCGGCCTGAGTGAGGTGCCGTTGGGATTGCCACTACCGCCGTTGATTTTGTCGGCATTGCAGCGCCTCGTCGGTGTTCGTCACGCGGACCGCTTGGCTGTGACGGGCCTGCTGATGCCCCCGTCCGAAGCAGCGGCCGTGGGGCTAGTAGACGAGGTAGTATCTATGGAGCACGTTGTGGATCGTGCGCTGAAGTGGTGCCAGGATCTGCTGGTGCTCCCTCGAGTTGCGATGGAGATGACTCGCAGACAAGCCCGATCTGATCTCGTCGGGCAGTTTGCTCGAGATATCAATCACGAACTGGCTGAGGTCGGCTCGTGGTGGTGGAGCGAAGAGACACAAACCGCCCTGCAAGCATGGTGGAGCGGTTGGCGACGAAGAAGAACTCATTAGGGGTCGTTAAGCGAGTCGCTTTGGCGGAGTCCGCCTGCTCCCATCCGTTGGTAGGGCAGCACTGGATGTGTGTGGGAAAGCACGACGTTGCGCGCCAGAAATTGAAATAAAAGTCCAGAAGAGAAGTTGCGAGCACCACGGGCGGGTGGCCCGCCCTTGGCGCGCGAATTATAAGTCGTAAGGTAATTCGGGAGGGTGCCCCGCTCCTTGCGTTTTTTGCAAGGGGCGGGTGCCGGCATTGGCTATGCGGCCGGCGTCCTGATTCGATATTTCTGCCGCGTCTGTTCTAACCGGCTAAGACCAGATCACGGCATCGGAGTGTACCGAGCCAAGCCCACCGCGGATAGCCACTGCCAGGGATGAAGTGCCGGTCTCCGGCGCCGTGGGTCGCTTCTGACCTTGAGGCCTGTGGGCGGATCGTAGAGCCACCAGGGAGGAAAGTTCTGTGACGCCGCACACACCCGCCCCTTGCAAGAAACGCAAGGAGCGGGGCACCCTCGTTTTCATACAGATGGCTTACAATGGCGGCGCAGAGGCGGGCCACCCGCCCGCTGAGTTCGTAGTCGGCTTTGCTACGATCGGCGACTAGAACTACCGGGACCTTTTTCTTCTCAAGGCCCGCGACGATATAGGTCTCGAATCCGTTCTGGATTGGTGCGACGAACAACCGAGCTCCCTTGGGTAAGGATTCGCCGCTGATCAGCGGAGCCGCAGCGTCGGCAGTTACATTTTCTTTTGCGGCTCCCGCGTTTTCCTGAGACCAGACCGGCGGAGCTAGAAAGAGGAGCGACAGCAGCGAGATGATGCGGAATGCAAGATTTGTCATGGGGATACTCCTAGTCTGAGGGAAGGGAGACATCTCCATCGCGCGCCACGGGCCGGTGGTTAGCGGTGACGTTGATCACGAGCTACTGTGAGAAAGAGAAATTCTTGGAATTGCGCGGTAGCCAGCTTGCTTTTCGGGCCGTTAGATCGACAACAGCCGAGCCTTCTCGGCTTGGGCCGGGCCCAAGGAGTTCAGTGCGGGATAGGAGATAGGCACGGTCAGCGTGCGCTCAGGTGGCATCACCCCGGTGTGGACCGCTTGCGACAGCATTTCCAAGGCCTTGCCGGCATTAGCTGGAACCACAATGGTGGCGGTCAGCAAGCCGCTGCGGACCCAGGCTTGGCCGGTCTTCGGCATACCGTCTACCCCAAGAAATGGCACACTCAGCCAGCGGTCTCGAGCGGCGCCGTTGGGAAGTTCCTGGAACGCCTTCTTGGCGCCTACGGCCATGCCGTCATCCTGCGCCGCCACCAGGTCCATGCGCGCGTCCAAAGATGTGGACAGACGCAGCCAGGAACTGACGGCCTTGTGGGCGCTGGCTTCGGTCCACTGTCCGCGGATGGCTTTCACTTGCACATCGACGGGCTTGGTTTCGTGCATTCCACTGGTGCGTTGCTTGGCCGCCAGGCTCTCTCCGGGGCCTTCGATGTAGAGGATGGAACCACCCTTGGGCAGCAGTGCGGACAGTTGCTGGCCCTGAATGCGCCCGATTTCTTCGTGGTCCGAGGTGATGGAAAAGATGGGAACCTGGAATGTCTTGCGGAGATCAGCGATGTATTCGGTGTCGCGATTCAGCACCACCCACCCGATGCCTGCCGCCGCGGCTGCCCGCGCCACTTGGGGCAGGCCTGTCCCTCCGACCGGCTCAAAGATGATGGCGTCGGGATGCGCGCCCGAACGGGACTGAATCACCTTCAGCAGTTGCTGGCTTTGAGTGATGCTGTCGTTGTCGGCGGTGATGATGGTGAGGTCGACCCCGAGCTTGCGCGCCACCCGTTCCGCGTCCGCTGCCTGCTCGATCTGGTAGTCGTTGTCGTGGTTGGTAAGCGAGAGCAGGAAGTTCAGCTTTTTCATGACTGCCCCATTTCCCCCTGATCATAGCCTGACAATGGTGACAAGACATGGTGACGAGAGTAACCAAAGGTCGAATCGGATTCAGAGCGAGAAATCCGGCGGGGCCGCTGAACCAGGTCGCGATTGGTGCTAGAATGCGCCCCTCGGAGAAACCTTCCATGCGCAATGCACTAATCGTTTTAATAGCCCTGCTGCTCTGCCCCGCCTCCGCCTGGACACAAGTCAAACTGTCGGTCCACTGGGAGGAGCTGACGGCGGACGATTTCCGCCACGCCATTCAGCAATCGCAGGGCACCTGCCTGCTGCCCTTTGGAATCCTGGAAAAGCACGGCCCGCACCTGCCCCTGGGCACCGATCTGCTGAACGTCCGCTACGCAGCCTTGCACGCGGCGGAACAGGAATTTGCCGTGGTGTTTCCGGAATACTATTTCGGCCAGATTTTCGAAGCGCAGCACGAGCCGGGCACGATCGCCTACAGCACTCACCTGCAGCTGGAAATGCTGCAGGAGACCACCGACGAGATGGCTCGCAACGGCTGCAAAAAGGTCATCATCGTGAATGGACACGGCGGCAACGAAAACCTGCTGCCGTTCTTCGCTCAAACGCAGTTGGAGAAGCCGCGCGACTACGTGGTCTACGTGTTGGGGCTGGTCGAGTCGCCGCCGGGCGGTCCGCCGAAGAAGAGCACGGTCATCAACTGGCACGCGGGAGAAGCGGAAACCGCCAAGATGATGATCTCCCGTCCCGACCTGGTACACCTGGATCGCGCAGCCAGTGAGTCGGGCGCCGATCAGGCCCGGCTCAAGTTGCCCGACGCTTTGTACACCGCCATCTGGTGGTATGCTCGCTTCCCCAATCACTATTCCGGAGAAGGCGGGTTGGCCACGCGTGAACTGGGCGAATATGAAATGAAGTCCTGGCAGGATGCGATCGTCAAAGCCATTCAAGCGGTCAAAGCTGATCAGGAGGGCCTGAAGCTGCAAAACGAATATTTCGAGAAGATCAAGCACCCGTTGGATACGCGGCCGTAGAACGCCGTAGCACTTTCATGACTGCGACCTGGGCCACACACTCGAGTTCGACTACCGCGCCGTCCCAGCCGTCACCGCGGCTGGCCGGACGGTTGATGTCTCTCGATCTGTTCCGGGGAGCGACCATCGCGTTGATGATCCTGGTCAACAACGCCGGCGACGAGCCGTCTTCCTACTGGCCGCTCAAGCACGCCCAGTGGAATGGCTGGACGCCAACCGACTTGGTCTTCCCGTCATTCCTGTTCATCGTTGGCGTGTCGATGAGCTATTCGTTTGCGTCACGGCTGAAACGTGGCGAGTCCCGGCGTGACCTGATGCTGCACGTGCTGCGCCGCGGCGCCATCCTGTTTGCACTCGGACTGTTTTTGAATGGATTCCCCAATCACTACCAGTTGTCCACATGGCGCGTGTATGGCGTGCTGCAGCGGATTGCTATCTGCTACGTCATCTCGGCCTTGGTTGCGCTGTGGTCAAGCCGGCGCGGCCAGGTGCTGACCATTATCGGATGCCTGGCCGGCTACTGGCTTCTTATGCGCTTTGTTCCCGTGCCCGGCTTCGGCGTGCCGACCCACGACATGCCCTTTCTTGATCCCAACCGCAACCTGGCAGCGTGGCTCGATCGCAAGCTGCTGATAGGCCATTTGTACGACGTCACCCGCGACCCCGAGGGCGTGATCAGCACCATCCCGGCGATCGCCACCAGTTTGCTGGGCGTGCTGACGGGCGGATGGATCCGTTCTGAGCGCAGTCCGCAAACAAAAGCGCTCGGCCTCGTCGCCTTCGGAGTGATTGGCCTGATCGCAGGCAAAATTCTGAATGCGTGGTTCCCGATCAACAAGAACCTGTGGACGCCCTCCTTCGTGATCTTCACCGCCGGCTTCGCCTCGGTTGCGCTGGCGGTCTGCTACTGGATACTGGACATCCAGCAGTGGCGCGGCTGGGCCAAACCATTCCTGGTCTTCGGCGTGAACCCAATCGCGGCCTACGTGTTCGCCGAGATGATCGCCCACTGGATCGATCGCATGGGGGTGCGATTGGCGGACGGTTCGACGATGACCTGGCAAGAGAAGATCTATCAACGCCTGTTCGCCCCGCTGGCCAGTCCGCCCAACGCCTCGCTGCTTTATGCGCTGACCTATGTGCTTATGTGCTGGGTGGCGATGTGGGTGCTGTCGCGCAAGGGGATCTTCCTTAAGATCTGAGGACGGAAAATCTCTACGCCTGCCAATCCGTACAAAAATCAACACCTTCCGGCGGTAACTTGGGTAACGTTGGCCCCCCTCGGAGCGCGTGTTACGCTCCGCATGAGTAGAAAAATCAACGGTTTCCGAGGAGCGCATGCGTCACCTTTGGTGTGCCTGCCTGCTTGCAGTCTTGTCCTCGGCCGGTGTCGCGTATTCCAATCCGGCCGGGAGCGCGCACAAAAACATCTCCGCTAACCTGCCGGTCACGACCTCCTCGGCAACCGCGCGCAGGCGCTTCGAGAAGGCGATGCAGAACCTGGAGTACCTGCGTACCGCCGACGCCTTGAATGAACTGCGCGCCGCGACCAAGGCAGACCCGAAGTTTGCCCAGGCGTTGATGCTGCTGTCGCACCTGACCCGCGATCCCGAAGAGCAGGAAGCCACGCGCCTGCGTGCTAAGCAACTTGCCGGGCGGGTGAGGCCGGCGGAGCGGCTGCTGATCCGTTGGCTGGCGGGAGTACAGGAAGATAACTACATGCCGGCGATAGCCGCCATGAATGACCTGTTGACTGAGTATCCGCGGGACCAGCGGTTGGCGTTCCTTGCCGGAGGGTGGCTGGTACGGAAGGAGCGATACGCGCAAGCCATCATGGTGCTGGAACGCGCGGTGACCCTGAATCCGGATTATCCGGCGGCGCTGAACGAGCTCGGCTATGCCTACGCCTTCAGCGGCGATTTCGAAAAAGGGTTTGCGGCGATGGACCGTTACGTTGCGCTGCAGCCAGATCAGCCCAACCCGCACGATTCCTATGGGGAGATTCTGCGCCTGGCCGGCAAGTTCGACGCGGCCCTGGAGCAGTACCGCATCAGCATCAAGATCGATCCCAATTTTGGTTCGGAATTGGGTGTTGCCGACACCTATGCGGTGATGGGAAAGGAAGAAGACGCGCGTGACGAATACGCGCGCGCCATCGTGTTCGCCCCGGGCGAGAGCGAGAAGGTGGAGTACGAGTTGCAGTCGGCCGCGACCTGGATCCGGGACAACAACCGCAAACAAGCCGAGCACGCGCTCCGCGAAGTGGCGAAACATGCCCACCACGCCGGACTGGCGGTGCTGGAAGCCGAGGCGCAGCGAAGCCTGGCGCTGTATGAACCCGACTACAAGGCGGCAATCAAGCATCTGGACGCCGCCTACCAAGCTTTGCAGGAGCACCGCGGAACCTCGCGCAGCGATCTGGACGAGGAAATGGCCCGCCTGTTGCGCGTGCGGGCCACCCGGGCCGCGGAAGCCCAGGCGACAGAACCGGCGCAGGATGCGGTCAAGAAACTGGAGACCATGGCGCAGAACAGCCGCAGCCAGATCGTCCAACTCTCGTATCATGCCGCGGCTGGAGCAGTGTTGGCCGCGCAAGGCAAGTACGCTGAAGCAATTCCACATCTGGAGGAGGACTCTTCTGATCCGCTTTCCATGCGCCTGTTGTGGCAGGCTTATGGGCACACCGGAACCACCGCCCAGGCGGATTCGCTGGGCGGAAAACTCGCGGTGCTGAACGTGCCCACTATCGAGCAGGCCCTGGTGGTGCCGCAGTTCCGCGCCAGCCTGGTGGGCCAGGACCGGCAGCCCTAGGACGAAACTTCTACATGCCACGCATCCCCTTTTTCAAACTCGGGCCCTCAGCAGAGGAGATGGAACCGCCGAAACTGGCGGCCTATAGCCCTTCGCTGTCTTTGGAGGGCCTGCAGCCTGGCATTGATAACCTTCGCCACGACGTTCACCTCACGCCCAAGTTCGTGGAGCAGGGAAGGCTGCAGATTGCACGGCTGATCACCCGGTACGGCAACATCGAAAGACTGTTGGAGGCGGAGGAACCCGAGAAGGCGCTGGGCAATCATTTCATCGGGTCAGGATCTGGGGCGCGATCCCAAGCACGTCCCCAGGCCGAACTTTCCGATCTGAAGCCCTTGCTGGCGGAAGTCCACATATCGGCTCTGAACCGGGCCAAGGCCGCGGGCAATCTCTCGGTTGATTTTCTCGGCCGGGTGGCAATTGTCAAGTTCCTGCGGGTTGAGCTGAGTTCCCAGTTCGCGCAGATCCTGGAGCGTGGCCGCATCATGCTCAAGAGCTACGAAGGGGTGCGGCAGCAGAAAGCGGCGGAGTACCGCGAGCGGGTCGCAGAGTTCCAGGTGGCCAAGAAGATCATCCTGCGCAAGACCGGGCAGGAGTTGTTTCGCATCATCCGCGAAATCGAAAAAGAAACCCTGGCGCGCATGCGGCGCTCCCTGTTTGGAAATATGGGAGAAGAGCGATACCGGCTTTTCTTGAACCCCTTGGTTTTCTCCGAAGACGGTCGCGACACTTACCTGAATGCGGAACATTACGTCATGCTCGGCAACTTCGACCGCGACCCGGACCGGTTTTCAAACATCCGGCGTATTGCCTGCGAGTTCCTGCAATCGCTGGCGCTGGGCTCCGACGCCCAGGACGAAAGCAAGCTCGACGCCTGGCTCAACGTACCCGAGAACGCGCAAGAATTGGTAGGCTCAGGCAGCCCTGATGATTCCACCAGCGACGGGCGGGCCCAGAAGACGCGGCTGGCGGCCTGGCTGGAATGCCTGGAGCGCGAAGGTGTCATGGATTACGTGGTGGCTTCCTACGAGGTGGCGCCGCTGCTGACGGAGTACTCGCCCCGCATCCACCCGCAGCAATTGAAAAATGGATTGATCTTGCGCGACGAACGCGATCGTGTGTACAAGCTGATCCAGGAGCACGGCAAGCTCTCTTCGGACAGCTTGCAAGCCGCGGTCAATCGCGTCGCTGGATGCCGCGGAGCCGAGCGGGCAAGAATGGCCGGGCGGTTTCTACGTGACTTCCTGCGTTTTCACCGCGACCTGCGGCGGCTGGAGGTGCTGAACGGGGCGCTCGACAGCGTCAACCTCATTGGCAACGCCAAAATGCGCGAACTCTCCGCCATGAACGGCACGCTCTACGAGTTCCTGCTGCCGGAAGAGCAGAAACCGGTAGAAGAGAAAGTGGTGCGCCACGTCGTCATCAAGGCCGACGTCCGCGACTCCTCCCGCCTGACCCGGTCGCTGTTGCAGCGGGGCCTGAATCCAGCCTCCTATTTCAGTCTGAATTTTTACGACCCTGTAAACAAGCTGCTGTCCAAGTATGACGCCAGCAAAGTGTTCCTGGAAGGCGATGCCATTATCCTGGCGCTGCTGGAGCGGGAAGATGAACCCAGCCTGGCCGTGGCCCGGGCCTGCGTGTTGGCGCGCGAAATCATCGAAATCGTCCGCGGATACAACCAGTTGCTGGAGCGCTCCGGCCTGCCGGGGCTGGAATTGGGCCTGGGCATTTCCTACCAGGATTCGGCGCCCATGTACTTGATGGACGGCGAGCAGCGGGTCATGATCTCCGACGCGTTAAATGAAAGTGACCGCCTGTCATCCTGCAGCAAACGCGGCCGGAAACCAATCGAAGCGCTGGGAAGCCCATTCAACGTTTACCTGTTTCAGACGGTCAGCGCCGCCGACGCGGGGGAGAGCGCCGAGGATTTCCTCATGAACTACAACTTGAATGGCATTCGCATGAGCGAGGCCGCTTTCGGCAGGCTAAAGCAGGAGATATCGCTCGAACCTTGCCATCTCAAGCTGCCCGAGCTGTGGGGGAAAGAGGATTTTCAACTGCACACCGGCATGGTTCCCCTGGGGAACGGGACCTTCCGCCGAGTCATTGTGAGAGGCAGCCGCATCCCGCAGATTGATCCGCGGACTTTTTCTCTGCAGCGCTGGACCGATGGCCGCTACTTCGAAGTATGTTCGAACCCCGCCATCTATGCCGCATTGGAAGGCAAGGCGGCAAAAGCCTAGAGCCAGGTCGCAGGCGGCAGGTGACAGGCCTCTCGTTCCTAACTTTCAGGTCGGGCGGCTTTTGCCGCCTGCGACCTGCCGCCTGCGATCTGCCTCAGAATCGGACTGGGCGAAAGGGAATCATCACCACGGCTTCGATGGCTACCGGACTGCCGTTCTTGGTTGCGGGACGAAAGCGCCAGCGGGATAGCGCCGTGCGAGCAAATTCGTCCAGCTGATCATCGACGCCGCGCAGCACGCGCACGTCACCCACGGATCCGTCGCTGCGGATGACCGCGTACAGCGAGACCGTGCCCCCCACATTGCGCCGCATTAATTCGATCGGATAAGCGGGATCGACCTTCTGGATGGCCAGGGGTGCGGTGAGTTCGCCCTTGTCGGCACTCCCCTTCAACTCGGCAAAACGAATCACCCAGCTGCCGCCCGCCGAGTTCAGGTTCGGCATATTCAACGCCATGGAGTAGAACTTCTTATCGCCGAAGACCTTCTTGTCGAGATCAGTAGCACGGGCCTCCGGCACCTCAGTCGCGGGCTTGCCGGGTATGCTCGTGACCCGAGGCGGGGAAGCATCGGCGAGCAGGCGGGGATCGGACGAATTGGACGATGCATTGGCATGGCCGGTTCCATCGCCCCCTGAGCCTCCACCCACGGTGGACGTAGCGTGCGGCCCCGCGCCCACGTAAAGCCCGGATGGAATGCCGTTCTTGTTGTTGCCTGAGCCGGCGCCATTTGAGCCGCCGTTGCCCCCTCCCGCATGCCCGTCGGTGCCCTTATCTCCGCCACCGGTAACATCTGGCGTTCCCGGGGCCCCGCGCTTGCCCTGGGGAGTGGCGGCAAACTCACCTCGGCGGTTCCCCGCCGGCACCTCGATGGGCCCGGTGGGTGCAACCGGATGGATGCCAAGCGCGATCAGCTTTCCGCCAGTATCGCGAGTCCCAGTGCCCTGGATTTGCGGTGGTGGCGGCACCACCAGGGCAGCACCGCCCCCCAGACTTTGTCGCGCCATGGTTGCTGCGGCGCGTTGCTCCGCCACTGGCAACTGCGGCGCCGGCGGCACCACCTCTTGGTGTCCGATGGTGATGTCCCCGAGCCTTTGCGTGGCAGCGGCTTCGAGCGCGGGTGGGGGCGCCACCACCGATTCCGGCAGGGAAGGAATGGGATGGGCTGCGGTCTGGGTGACCTCCGGGGAGGGAGAAACTACCGGCGCCGGCAATGTGGGCAGCTTCATCTCGGACACCGAGCGTGCGGTCGCGGCCAGAGGCGCCGACGGAGTCTGCGACCAGGCCACGATGTTGGGTAAGGGGACGTCGTTCTTTAACTTGATATCCGGCGGCGTGACGATGGTTTGAGTGCGGTTATCCGCTTCACGCGGCACCGAGATAATGGGCTGCGGCGCGTACTCGGGTTCGCCCTTTTTCGGCGGGCGCTCAGCGCCACCGGTGTTGAGCGGCGGAAGGTATTCGGAAGCCGGGTAGTAGATTACGTCCGCGTGGCTGAAACTAGATCGGGCGACGATCTGTGGCTGGACCGGCCACACATCGGAGAGACCCAACAGGGTGGCCAGAACCAACGCGTGGTAGAGGGCAGACTCCAGAAGACCGCGCCACGGGAGACGCGATCTGACAAAGACATCGGGCCAGAAGGGTCCCGGGCGCGATACGAGTCGAAGCGGCGGTTGCCGCCGCGGCCAGATCAAATCCGCGAGGTTGCGAAGAAATACCTTGGGCCAGGGATCAAGGCGAACCAGCAAAGTGGGGGCCGTGACAGGCTTCGCCCATTGCTTCATCGTGGATTCGTCACGCCCCGAGCCCTGTTTCATGCGGCACACTGCAGCGGCAGGAAGTGTTTCATTATAGCCTTGCAAGTCCGGGATCGAGCATATTCGGCAGTTCATCCCACGGTGGCTTCCGTGGTCTAATAGCGTTCACGCTTTGAAAGCAATGAACTTGCCAGGATGCTGGCTGCCGGCCCTTACAACCTTCGACGCATGGCGAACGTCGAACACTGTGGTTAAGGCACGGCTGGTGGGAGGAGTATGAACAGATTGGTGATGGTTTTGCTGGTGCTGAGCGCTTCGTGGCTGGCCGGACAGAACCCGTCCACGCCGCCGCCGGCCAAAGCGTCGGAAGACTATTCCGGCATGTACGCCTTCCTGCAGGATGGCGAATTCGTACAGGTCACGGTGGAGGATGAAGGACGCCTCACCGGTTTCGTGTCCCGCTACGGAGACCTGGAGAGTGACAAGGGACAGTTTCTCGACCAGTTCTTCAAGCAGGGTAAGCTCGACGGCAACAAAATCAGCTTCACCACCGACACCGTGCATGGCGTCTGGTTTGAATTCAAGGGCACGATCGAGCGGGGAGAGGGAAAGAACCCCGGTGACGAAGCCTACTACGTGCTGAAGGGGACGCTGACCCACAACGAAACCGATGCCAACAAAAAGACCACCTCGAAATCACGCGAGGTGGCCTTCAAGTCATTTCCCCAGGATGCAGGAGCCGAACCGGCGAAGAGAGACTGAACCGCCCTACGCCAGCTTGGTTCCGCCCGAGGTACGGCGGGCTTCGGAAACCTTCTTTTCCAGCCAATCGGAGTGATTGGCCTCAAAATCCACAAACTCGCGGTACAGGGCCCGCAATTCCGGATCTTCCGTGTTTTCGCTCAGCCGGGTGTAATAGCGGACGGCATTCTGCTCCGCCGTCATGGCAATCTCCAGCGCCATCTGGCGGGGAGAGCGGCCCACCTTCAGCCGGCTGATGGTGAAGATTTCTCCGTTTTCCAGGCGCGGCACCTCAATGAAATCGCGGATGTCCTCTTCGGTCACGGCGCAGGGACGGGTACCGAAACGATCGAAGTAGCGCTTCTGCAACTGGGTCCCGTGGCGGCGCTCCTCGTTGGCCATGTCCCAGAACGCGGCCGCGATCTCTAACGATTCGGGATCGCGGAACTCGGCGAACATCTCTGCGAACTGATGGTAGATCTCGGCGTTACGCTCCTCGATAAAGATGGCAACGTGCAGAGCTTCCTGGGCATTCAACGAGGCGAATTCGCGCTTCATACGTCCTCCGGTTTGGCGCCTTCCAGCCGAGGATAGCGTTTTGGCGCGCATTTGAATAGGTGCAAAGGACAGGGAGTCTTTGTTCTTCCCAAATTGGTAATCGAGGCTCTCGCCACGGCCCTGCCTTTGCAACCTTCAACTGCACGCCGATAGTTCTTTGACTCCCGGTTTGCCTTCGGTAAGCAGGAAGCGCAGTGGGCGTGTGGTGACGACTCCGTTCTCCACCACCACTTTCAGAATCTGGGCGCAGCGTGCGCACAGCCAGAAGTATTCCGTCTGGTGGTTGCCTCCGCCATTGGCTCTATGCGGTGGAGGTGCGGTCTCCAGCCTGAACACCTTGCCCTCGTGAAGGTAAAGAAAACGGGCCGAGCACGCGAAGTTCACGCACTTGGTAAGCATGGCGGCACTCCTGCTGGGTGGTATGGATTGCAGTTCCGGGCTGAGGCAGGTCAGCCAGTTATTTTGCCGTTTGTTGTGGTGCGCTCTTGGCGCGCTCTTGCTCGATGCGTTGGATCGTCCCCCGCAACCAGTTCTTGACCGCTTCTTCCAGTTCACCCTGGTTGTACTGCCGTTCCATGCTGTCTACCGTTTCGCCCTCCTGGTTCAGAGGGATATGGTGACAAGGAACACTCTCGCATTGCGAGGTCCCGGGTACGAAGTCGGTCAGCAAACACTCGTTGCAGGGATGAGGCCGCTCGGGGTCGTTGAAGTTGATGCACGACAGCGAGTCTTGGAAGATCGATGTCGGTTTCCACGGGGTGCGCACTGAGCGGCCGTAACCACCCTGCTCGAGAAAGTTAAGCTCGAATTTCAGAACTTCCAGGATGTCACGCTTGTCGTCGGACATAGGCGCCTCCGCTCGGCGGGCTTCCTCACCACCGGTCTGCTTACCCACGGGACTCATTGTCGGCCCTGACAACCCGGCATGCCGTGACTGCTCTCACTTGGGCATGTGACCTATGTCACAAAGGGCGCGAGGGGGCGGAAAACCGGGGCGGTCACAGGTGGCCGTGACCGGGCTCACTGCTAGCAGGCTTACCGGCCGCTAGCTTCAGGGCAGGAGAATGGCCATGGAAAAGCGATATACCTACCACGCCAGCGCTCACTGGACCATGCACAAGCGCGGCATCGTGGAAGCCGAAGGCGACATCCCCCGCACCATCAACTTTGCCGCTCCGCCGGAGTTCGGGGGTGAGCCCGGCCTGTGGACGCCCGAGCACCTGCTGCTGGCTGCTCTTTCTACTTGCTACGTGGCCACGTTCCGCGCCGTTGCCGAGGCCTCGAAGCTGCCCATTCAAGGCCTGGAAGTAGCGGTGGAAGGCGTGATCGAAAAACAGGAAGGCGGGTTCCGTTTCACCCGGATTACGCTGCGTCCAGTCCTGGCCATTGCCCGGGAGGAAGACATCGAGCGCGCCGCAAAGCTGCTGGAGAAGGCGGAACGGATATGCCTGATCGGACGCTCGATTCTGGCCACCATGGTTTTGGAGACCAAAATCGTCGTGGAAGCCCCAGTGGTTGTCTGACCCGGCAGCTACTCCTGGGGACCGTCCGAACTGGCGCTCTCCCAGCCCTGCAATTGGGAACTCATGCGCAACGCCGCAGCCTTGCCTTCCGGCGTGTTGATCAAGTTGTTTGACTCCTGGGGGTCGCGCACCCAGTCGTAGATTTGTTCTCCCAGCTTCTGGTGCACGATCAGATGCCACCGTGGGGTGATCAAGGACTGCATGGCGCCGGTCGTGGCCGTAGGGATGTACTGGTCTGCCGACTGGTCAATTTCGGGTGGGTGAACGTTTTGCGCCAGTTCCGAGAGAACGTCTGGCCAATCGGTTGCTTGTTCCGGCGTCTTCCACAAGCGGCTCAGGTCCGGCCCCGGGAAGACGTTTCGCTCACTCGCCCCCAGTAGCGTCATGAGCGTCGCCGGGATGGCGGCATTGCTGACCGGCCGGTCGACCCGGACGCCAGCGGGGACGTGCCCGGGATACCAAATCACCAAGGGGACGTGGATTTGTTCCCAATAGAGGGCCCGGCCGTGGGTCTGCAGGTGATGTTGCCCGAGACCCTCACCGTGGTCGGAGGTGAAGATCACCAGGGTGTTCTTATCCAATCCACGGCGTTCCAACTCTTGCATCAGCCTTCCGATCTGATCGTCAACGTAATACAAAGCAGCATCGTATTCATCGATCCTTCCGTGGTCGCTCCAGGCCGGTCTTGGATCGCTGGCGGGCAAACCGTAGGCCTCATGGACGTCGATGTAGTTGAGAAACGCCAGGAAGGGATGCTGCCGGTCCCGGTCCATCCACTGCGCTACCTCGCGGTCCACCGCGTTGGCTCTCTTAAGATGGCCCAGCAAGTGGAAGATTCCCAGGGAGCGAAAAGTACGGGTCACCCAACTCTTTTCGGTACGATGAAGGTACGCACTGGCAAACTCTCTTGCATAGAGCGTGCGCATGAGCCCGTCGGTGGGCGAATGGAAGTAGTCTTCAAAATGCAGGAAGCCTCTTCCCAAGCCAACGTTCTGGGTGAAGTAAGTCAAATTGGCGGAGAAGGCGCCAGTGCGGTAGCCCATCTGCTGCAGCGCTTCTCCCACGGTGGGATAACCCTTCAGGCTGGTGTGACCCCAACCCAGCCACGGCATCGGCTGCACCGCCACCATTCCGTGTTCATACGGAGGCCGTCCCGTCAGCAGCGAAGCGTGGGAGGGCAGGGTCCACGAGCAGGTCGAGACGGCGTTCCCCAGCACCAGGCCTTCTCTGGCAAGCCGGTCAATCGCAGGGGTGGTGGGGCGGCCATATCCATACGAGGAAAGATGGTCTGCCCGCAACGTGTCCACCACGATCACCAGGATGTTGGGCGCACCCGGAGCAGCAGGCGGCAGGTGGGCCACCGCATTCCGTTCCAGCAGCCACCGTCCGGTTTGAATTCCCGCAAACCCTAATACCACGACTGCCATCAGCCAGGGGATTGTCCTTTTCCAAAAATGCGTGGCCTGCGACTGGTGCGTGCGCAGCCAGCGATCGAGAGCCACCGCTACTCCGAGTGCCAGCAACTGGCAGGAGCGGTGCTGCAACCGCTCGGTCAACGTCAACCAGTTGTAGACCGCCAGAAATGTGAACAGGAAGGCGGCGACCCGCATCCCCGGAAAGCGTGGCTGGAACCGGGCGATGAGCCCAATGAACAACGCCAGGATGAGGGAAAGAAGTAAATCGACGACCGGTGAGATCCAGAGGATATCTTTGGAAACATGAATGGCCGGGCCCCAGCGCTCCCAGTTGATCCGTTGAAACAGGAGCAGGCCGGCGCCTTCCCCCAGTCCCGTCGCAAGGCCGAACCACGCGCCAACCAAAAGGAAGGAGCGGAACGAGGAGCGCGGCGAGGACAGTTCTGCCCCAATGTGACCCGTTGGCACGGCGAACAAGCTAACACAATTACGCGTCCTGCGGAACTGCCGGGCCACAAATCAAAACCGCCTTGCGAGCGTCTGCTACTGACGCGGGGCTCGGCGCATTTGTTCCAACTGCTTGCTCAGGCTGAGAGCTGCTGTTTTTCCTTCTGGCGTGTTGACCAGGTCATTCAGCTCGCCGGTATCCTGCTTCCAGTCATATAGCTGTATTCCTGATTTTTCGTGCACGATCAGCTGCCACTGCGGGGTGATCAGCGACCTCATCGCCCCTGAGCTTGCAGTAGGTTCCAGCGCGTCGGCGGCCTGGTCTTTCTTGCCCGGATACCGGTTCTGCACCAGCTCCGAGAGCGGGTCTGGCCAATTGGTTTCTGCGCCGGGAGTCCTCCAAAGAACACTCAGCGCCGGTCCGGGAAACCCGCCACTGGTTCCCAGCAAATCCATGACAGTCTCGGGGATGGCGGCGTTGGTCACCGGATGGCTCACCCGAAGGCCAGCGGGGACGTGCCCGGGATACCAAATCATCAGCGGCACGCGGACCAGTTCCCAGTAGAGCGCTCGGCCGTGAGTTTCCAGGTTGTGCTGGCCCAACGATTCGCCGTGATCCGAAGTAACGATCACCAGCGTGTTCTGGGCTAGCCCGCGCTGCTGCAACGCCTGGAGCAGGCGCCCGATGAAGTCATCGTCGTACTTCAGTCCATCGTCATACTGATCGACCAATGTCTGCTGCTGCCACGCGGGTTTGGGATAGGAGCGAGGCGCGCCGTACGGGTCATGCACGTCGAAGTAATTCAAGAAGGCGAAGAAGGGACGTTGCCGGTCTCGGTCCACCCAACGCAACACTTCCTCATTGATCGCATCCGCGCGCTTGCGAATTCCGAACGCGCCCCCGTAACTGCCCGAACCTTCGGCATCCTGCTCGAGCAGAGATGTCCATCCCAGAGCGCGTAGCATGCGCTTAACCAGACTCTTGTCACTGCGAATCAGATAAATGCGGGAAAACTCGCGGCCGTACAAGGTGCGCACAAACATGTCGGCCGGCGAATGGAAATAGTCTTCAAAGTGAACAAAGCCGCGACCGAAACCGAGGTCGTGCGAGAAGTAAGTGCGGTTGGCAGAAAACGCTCCGGAGCGATATCCCTTTTGCTGCAGGGCTTCACCGAGCGTAGGGAACCCGCCGAGTCCGGCTGAACCCCATCCGCCCCAAGGACTCGGCTGCACATTGCCGACGCCATGCTCGTACACATAACGGCCGGTGACCAGCGAAACATGCGATGGCAGGCTCCACGAAGAAGGAGAGATTGCATTCTCGAACAACACGCCTTGCTGCGCGAGATGATCGAGATTCGGCGTGGTAGGACGGTTGTATCCGTAGGAAGAAACGTGGTCAGCACGCAGAGTGTCGACAACGATTACCAGCACATTCGGAGACCCCGGCGCAGGCGCGGGCAGTCCGGCCACGGCATTGCGCTCCCGCAACCACTCGCCGCCCTGAATGCCAACCAGCGCCACCAGCAATGCTGCAACCGCCCAAGGCAAGGTGCGCTTCCAGAACCGGAGCGCGGAATCCTGGTGTTGACCCAGCCACCGACTGAAGGCAAAAGCCACTCCCAGCGCCAGCAGCAGGCAGGCCCGGTGAAACAGCCGGTTGGTCAGAGTCAGCCAGTCATAGACACAAAGAAAAGTAAGCAGGAAGACGAGAACTCGGACCGCGGGGACACGTGGGGCTACTTTGGCGAGCAAAGCAACCGGGATCGACAGCAGCAAGAAAAAGCACAAATCCACCAGCGGCGAGATCCATACGATCTCCTCGGAAACATGCATCATTGGGCCCCACCGAGCCCAATTGATCTGCTGGAACAGGAGCAGTCCGGCGCCCTCCAACAAGCCGGTCACAATCCCAAACCAGACCGCAATCACCCAAAGCGCGGCGATCGAGGATTTCACCGCTGCGGTTTGAGCTTGGCCATTTCGAAGGGGAGATGCCATAGGGGACGGAACGAGTGTACTTGATGAGATTTGCTCACGCGAGTTTCTGCCGGGGCGTGGTGGAACTTTTGCCACTGCTGAAGTAAAGTGAAGTCCCGCGCACCAGCGGACTATGTATGGTTCGTTCGGCAGCCGCTCATCCCGAGGCACCGCTTGCGCCCGCTCCGCAACGCCCGGCTGCGGGTTGGCTGCGGCGATCGCTTCCCGCGATCCTAGTGGCTCTTTATTTGGCCCAGTGTCTGTGGTTCGTTCGCACCCAGTCTCTGACTTACGACGAACCGGTGCACATCGCGGAGGGTCTCGACGCTTGGCGCCACGGCCGGTTTGAACAATACAACGACCATCCTCCTTTGGTGCGCTTGCTGTGTGCCCTGCCACTGATCGGGCAGAAGTGGCAACTTGAGATCCAGCCCCTGGCCGAAGGCTTTCATATCGCCAGCATCGCGCCTGATCCGCAGTCGCTGGCCTGGCGCGCTCGGTTCATGAACGTTCTGCTGGGCTTGCTGCTGGCGTGGTTGCTGTGGCACGTGGCTTCCCACATGTTCTCCCGGGAGGCCGCGACCGTGTCGCTCGTGCTTTTTGCCTTTTCGCCGTCCCTCATTGCTCACTTCTCGCTGGCTACCACCGATGGCGCTGCTGCGCTGCTGATCTTTGCTGCAGCCTGGCAACTGGTGGGCTGGCGGCGAGAGCCTGCCGGACGCCAGAGCATCTGGGCCGGCGTCATTCTGGGGCTGATGCTGCTGGCCAAGTTTTCTACGGCGGTCATGTTCCTGCTCGCTCTGCTCTGGATGCTGGTGTTGAAGCCCGACAGGGTCATGACTCGTCCTTCCAGATGGAACTGGGGCAGGACCGGGGCTGCGCTCCTGCTGGCTGCTGTGGTGGTTTGGGCCGGATACTTTTTCCATGTCTCGCATCTTTCCGTCCGCAGTGGAAAGCTGACTGCAACCTTCCCCAACTGGAGCGAGCAGATCGAGAAGCCGGTTCAAACTGGTTTGAACTTCAGCCTCCCGGTTCCGGCGGGAGAATACATCGAAGGCTTTCGCGCCCTGGTACGGCACAACCGCCACGGCCAAGCCGCATTCTTCCTGGGGCAAGTTTCACAAAGCGGCGGCTGGAAGCTGTATTACCCGACGGCAATGCTGCTCAAGTGGCCTGCGGTGGTGCTGGCATTGTGCTTCGCGGGTCTGGCGCTGGGCGCGGTCCGAAAGTTGAGTTTCCCGACTGATCTCGGCATCATGATGTCGTTTCCCGCCCTCTACTTCTGCTTGGCGGTCTTCTCGCACTTCAACATTGGGGAGCGGCATATTCTGCCGTTGTATCCGTTCGCGCTACTGCTGGCCGGAGCAGTGTGGGAGCACGCGTCCCAAAGGCGCGCGACGGTAGTCCTCCTGGTTCTGCTACTAGGGTTGAATGCTGCCGACGCCTTGCGGTTTGCGCCGGGCTACCTGTCGTATTTCAACGTTGCCGTAAATCCGGCGGAATCTTATCGCTTGATGACTGACAGCAATCTCGACTGGGGACAGGGTTTGCTCGCCCTGCGTCAGTATGAACGAAACCATCCCCGGGAGCAGATATGGCTAGCATATTTTGGCAGCGTGGATCCCAGGGTGTACGGGATCACGGCTCGGCCGCTGCCTGAGAACGTACGGGTCACGGGAACTGTGGTCGTGAGCGCAACCAATCTCTCCGGGCAGTTCCTTCAGGATCCGCAAAGTTATCGCTGGCTGTTGCAGTATCCGCGGACGGAAATTCTCGATCATTCCCTCTACGTGTTCAAGGTCCAGGGAAGCCCTACTCCGCCCCTCCGCGCACCGTGAGTACCGGACAGATCGCCTGGACGATTACTTCGGAAGCCGTGGTCCAGCGGCGGCCCCCGCGGGCAGCATTCGGCGGGTGGGTTACGCCCAGCACGATGAGTTCGGGAACTTTTTCCGCGGCCACATCCAGGATGCGCGTCCCTGGAGTCCCAAAGCCAACCACGAACTCGGGCTCAAACGAGAGGCCGGTGTCGGCGGGAACCAGGTCGCGCAGCCGCTTCTTGGCATCATCGAGCGCGCGCCCTTTCTGCGGAGTCGCATCCGCCGTCAACTCGTGAACCACATGCAGCAGGATGAGGTGGGCCTGGTAGTGCTGAGCCAGCGAGAGCGCATGGCCGAAGGCATGCAAAGACTGTGGCGTGAAGTCGGTCGCGTACAGGATGCGTCGTATGCCGGGTTCTTGTGCGCTCGGTCCGGGGCTCTTGGGTCCCACGGTCAACACCGGACAAGTGGCCCGACGAAATATTCTTTCCGCTACCGACCCGAGCAGTACCTTGGCTAGGCCGGTGCGCCCGCGGGTTCCCACCACGATCAGGTCAATGTTGTTTTCCTGAACCAGCGGGGCCATGCCTTCCCAAATCTCGCCTTGTCTCACCAGGAGTTTGTGCGAGATGCCGCGGAGATGGCCAGAGACCAGCAAGTCTGTGGTCAGGCGCTGTCCTTCGCGCCAAGCTTCATCCACGGCGGCGCGAACAGTTTCACCATTGCCTCGGCGGAGAGGGTCCGGACGAACCACATGGACCAGGTACAAGGTTGCGTCGTAGTGCCGCACCAGCGACAGCGCATAGAGCAGCGCCGCTTTCGAGGTCTCAGAAAAATCCGTAGCCACCAGGATGTTCTTCAGCGAGACCGCGGCCGGGGAAGAAGTTTTTTCCATTGCAGGGATCCGGGAGGAGTTCCCACAGGCAGGCCGGGAAATCTTGGACTCGAAGCGGCGCGCCCGAGCAGATACTCCCCAACATCGACATTGTAAGCCCTGAAGACGGAAGCGGTGAGTGGTAAACCGAGACCTGCGAGGCAGAGTAACTACTGGCCGGCGCGCAAAGGAGAGATCAATAACCGGCCGGCGGCTTGCTTTTTGGAGTCGGTCTTGTCCTGCTGGTAGACCAAGTCCATGGAGCCCTCGGCGGTGGTAGAGGCCTGTGCCAGGGCCGCAGCCAGGCCGCGGAAGGAACGACCGATATCCTGGTTTTCCTGGAACGCGATCGGCACTCCCTTATCGATCGCGGGAGCGATCGACTGGTAGTTGTTGGGGAGCTTCCAAAGCAGCTTGGAATTCGTGGACTTCTCCACGTCTTCGTCGGTGAAGCCAGGGATCTTCTTGTAGCGGTTGAGCACGATGCGAACCCGATCGCGTCCGGCACCTTCCTCCAGGAAGGTCCGCGTGCGTCCCGCGCTCCACAGCGAAACCACATCCGCCTGGGCCACCAACAGGACGGCGTTGGACAAGTCCGCAAGCAGGCGACCGGTCTGATCAAGGCGGTTCGAGCAGTCCACCACCACGTAGCGGAAGTGAGAGACTAGGAGATCAAACAGCCGCGCCAACTCGGCCGCAGCCGGCATCAGAGAAAACGGCTGTTGCGGACCGGCCAGCAGTTGCAATCCTCCCTTGCAGGGTGTCAACAAGCCGTCGAGCAGGGAAGAGTCAAGCCGGTGCAGGTTCTGCAGCGCATCGGAGACGCCGAAACTGGGCCGCACATTCAGATGAAGCGCGGTGTGGCCGAGGGGCGCGAAATCCACCAGCAGCACACCTCCGTAGCTCTCCTGCAGCGCGATGGCGATGTTCACCGCAACCGTCGTGGCCCCGGCGCCGCCCTTGGCATTGGTTACCGAAAATACCCGCGCCCGTCCTGAAGTAGTGCGCGCCTTGCCCCGCGAGGTGGTGAATCGGTTCAACGCTTCCAGCAGGCTCTCGGAATCTGCACTCCGTTCCAGGTATTCGCCCGCCCCCGCCCGCATCGCGGACACGATGGTCGGCGGGTGGCTCATTTCTCCGGAAGCAATGATGGCGATCTCGCTGGTGGTGGTGCGAATCAGTTCGATGGCGTGGATCGCCCGCTGCGGGTTCAGCGGATCAATGTCGATCAGCACCACTTCCGATCCCACGTCCTGGATCTGGCGCAGCACCGGGTCGGTCGGCCCGGAAGGAAACCCGACGTGAGTGAAGACGATCCGGGCCAGTTGGGTGCCTTCGACGCGATGCTGCAACGTCGTCAGCCGCTCGCGATCTTCCGTCAGCAGGGTGACCGCTATGCCGTGCATGGCTGGAGCCTCACTCGTACCTGTAAGAGCATGTTATGAAGGGGAAAGGGCTGCGCCAAGTGACTTCGGTAACTTTGCCGGACTTCCACGGAAAGACTCCCCTTATCGGCCCATCCCGAAACTAGCTGTGGAAGCAGGACAAACACGGCGACCGGAAAAACCAATCGGAGGTATGTCCCGGTACGCTCCATTCTACCAAAGGAAGTTAGCTTGAGAACCAGCAAATGCTGGCCAACTCAGCATCCCGTGGCATCGTCCGCGCAGCACAAGTGCAATACTTTGCAGCCTTAGAACTCCGCGGGAATCAAAAACATGAGGCCGTCAGACGGGCTTGGTGGGTTCTTCGTTATGAGGGTGTAGCGCCGACATGCGTTCCAGGTTTCGCGAAGACTGCAAGTCGCTCGGGCTTTCGGGGAGGAACTCGTAACCTTCGAGATGCACCGCAACGCCCGACTTGCTTCCCACTGCCGGCTGAGACACGCGCACCACCTTGCCCCGGCAACGGACGCGCATGTTCTCGGCCAAGGTGATCTCAGAAGGCATCACCAGGGTCAATTCCACTGCATCCCCAGCGCTCAGTGGGAAATCTGTATAGAACAGTGCTCCCTGCGCACTCAAGTCCTGAGTGAAGCCACAGCCTTCGCGATCGCTGCCGGCCAGCCGGACGGCGACCGGCAGGTGAAAGTCGAAGCGTTGCGCGGCACGGCGCTCGAGTTGGACTTGATCGGTACTCATGGCCTCTCAGGCGGGCTGACGCAACCGCAGGTAGCGCAAAAGATTCGCGCGAACCGTCGGCCTCGGTCCGGCCTTCTATACTACTAGGTTGTGCCCGCACTACTAGGTTGTGCCCGCCGGCCTGGCCGTGGGCGAACCCGGTGGCAACCGACTGTATCGCAGGTCGTGATGAATGGGAAGTCAATAGTTGGAGACGAGAAAAGTAAGTGAAAGTGGCGGATCCAGGTAGCACGAACGCGGTTGAACAGCCGGCTGGCCAGCCGCCTCGGAACGGCGCTTTGCCGGCCACCTTGCGCGCGCTCAAGCATCGCAATTTCCAGCTCTTTTTCTCCGGACAGTTGATCTCCCTCATCGGTACCTGGATGCAGAGCGTGGCCCAGTCCTGGCTGGTGTATCGCTTGACGGGATCGGCGCTGCTGCTCGGTTCGGTTGGATTCGCCAGCCAGATCCCGGTGTTCCTGGTGGCGCCGCTCGGGGGCATTGTTGCGGATCGCTACAACCGTCACCGCGTCGTGATTGCCACCCAGATCGCATCCATGGTGCTGGCGGGCGTGCTGGCCGCGCTCACCATAAGCCACCGCGTCGAGGTATGGCACATCTTTGTGCTGGCGGCACTCTTAGGAGTAGTGAACGCCTTCGATATCCCGGGTCGCCAAGCTTTCCTGGTTGACATGGTTGGCAAGGAGGACCTGATGAACGCCATCGCCCTGAACTCATCCATGTTCAACGGCGCTCGGATCATTGGTCCCGCTGTTGCCGGAATTCTGGTAGCACGAATCGGGGAAGGCTGGTGCTTCTTCGCCAACGCGGTGAGTTACATTGCCGTGATCATCGGACTGCTGATGATGGAGTTGGCTCCTCGTTCCTACGCTCCGCCCTCCGGCTCCCACCTGACACACATCATCGAAGGGTTTCGTTTCGCCAAGCAGACCGGGCCGATTTGGGCCCTGCTGCTTCTGCTCGGACTGGTGAGCCTGGTGGCCATGCCCTACACCGTGCTCATGCCGATTTTTGCCGACAAGATCCTGCATGGCGGGTCGCGTGGCTTGGGGATCCTGATGGGTGCCACCGGCGTCGGAGCCTTGCTGGGTGCGCTCACCCTGGCGTCGCGTACCGGTGTCCGCGGACTAGGGCGCTGGGTCGCGGTTTCCTGCAGCGGGTTCGGATTCTTCCTGTTTCTGTTCTGCTGGTCGCGTCTGTTCTGGCTCTCCGC
Organism: Terriglobia bacterium; assembly: GCA_020073665.1. GTDB lineage: Bacteria > Acidobacteriota > Terriglobia > Terriglobales > Acidobacteriaceae > JAIQEU01. Next base: position 119,855 of record JAIQEU010000008.1, on the reverse strand, counting down.
GGGGCTGCTGTTGCCTGTTGGTTTCTGCATGATGCTGCAGATGTCCTCCTCCAACACCCTGATCCAGGCCATGGTCCCCGATCAGCTGCGCGGCCGCGTGATGGCCCTCTACTCCATGATGTTCATGGGCATGGCGCCCTTTGGGGCCTTCCTGGGAGGCGCACTGGCGGACCGCCTCGGTGCCCCCTTGACCGTTTCCATCGGTGCCCTGGCGTGCATCGGAGGATCAGCCTGGTTCGGCCTGAAGTTGCCAGCCATACGGGTGGAAGCACGGCGGCTGATTGTGGCGCAATCCGTGGCTGGCGGAGAACCGTCTGAGACGACCACGGCGCGCGTAGTGGATTGAATGGAACCTCCCCTGCCCTGATAACGTATTTACTGCCTGAGCGTCATATCCGAGGAGCCCCTCAACATGATCAATCGCCTTCGCGTGGCCAGCGTGACCCTGGCGTTGTTGTGTCTCGGAGTGCCTGGAGTGTTTGCCCAATCGACGCCTGCTCCTGCGGCGCTGCCGCTGACGGCCATGCCCTCAGCGATCTCCGTTCCGCCAGCGGCGCAAGCTTCCCCGAACTTCAACGCTGAGGCTGCTACCGATGCCTACCTTGCAGAAATTCCCGCCACGGCGCGGGAGCGGTCTGATGCCTATTTCGAGGGCGGGTACTGGCTCATCTTGTGGGACTTTTTATATGGCGCAGTGATTGCGATCGTGCTGCTGACCTTCCGCTGGTCAGCGAGGATGCGCGACTGGTCGGAGCGGGTAACTCGCTTTAAACCCATACACACATTTGTCTACTGGGTCCAGTATCTGCTGATCACCACGATATTGGGCTTCCCTCTGGCGGTATACGAAGGATTCACACGAGAATGGAAGTATGGATTGGCCACGCAGACGTTTGGCCCGTGGATGAATGATCAATTCAAAGGGATGCTCATCGGCGTAGTGATGGGTGGCATCATTACGGTGGTGCTGTTCGGCGTGGTTCGACGCCTCGGTCGCAGCTGGTGGATTTGGGCAGCGCTCGTTTCGATAGCTTTCTTTGCGCTTACCGCACTGATTACTCCGGTCTACATCATTCCGATATTCAACAAGAGCACCAAACTGCAGGACCCGAAGATCACCGAGCCTATTCTGCAAATGGCTCGCGCCAACGGTATTTCTGTCAAGGACGTCTACCAGATTGACGCTTCCAAACAGAGTACGCGCATGAGCGCCAACGTCAGCGGGTTGGGCAGCACCATGCGCATAACACTTAATGACAATCTGCTGCGCCGTGGTTCACCGGAGGAGATCCAATCGGTCATGGGACACGAGATGGGGCATTACGTCCTCCACCACGTCTATCATGGGATCATTTTCTTCGGGATCATGTTCGTGATCGGATTTGCCTTTCTCGCGTGGAGCCTGGATTGGTCGCTGGCGCGTTGGGGAGAAAAATGGCAAATCCAAGGCATCGGCGACACCGCTGTTCTTCCGCTTGTATTTCTGCTGGTTTCAACCTTTCTCTTCATTACCACACCGATTTTCAACACCATCATCCGCACGCAAGAGCATGAAGCCGACATGTATGGCTTGAACGCTAGCCGCCAGCCGGACGGTTTCGCCCAGGCTGCCATTCACCTCGGGGAATACCGCAAGATGAGTCCCGGGCCGGTAGAAGAGTGGCTGTTCTTCGATCACCCGAGCGGTAGAGGCCGCATCCACGATGCCATGCAGTGGAAGGCGGAGAACCAAAAGCAATAATCGGCAGCGCCGCACGCCGTAGCGCCGGCGTCCCGCCGGCCACCACGGACGATGGGGACTAAGGCTTTATCTCGGGAACTACCCACACCCAAGGCCAGTCACGCAACCTGGCCTTGGTGGGATTCTGCAAGATATATCGCACCACGCGCGCGAAATCTCCATCATTTCGCACCAGATGATCGTAGTACTCACGTTCCCAAAGCTCTCCGTGCACACCAAGCGCATTATTGATTTTCTTCGAAGTGAACGACTTCCAAGAATGCAGAACGGAAGCGAGCGCAACGTAGGGAAATAATTGAAACAAAACATGTACGTGGTTAGGCATTACGCACCAAGCGAACAACCGGTAGCGCTGGTCGTCGAAGTACCGCAAAGCGTTAGCCACAATCTCTGCCACCTCGGGCTTTGCCAGGTGGCAGGCGCCTGCACCTGAATCAAGACACTCTTCGATCCTCATTTTGGACAATCGAGCGAGTCGACTTTTTTCGTCAGAGCTCAACTCGCGGTTGAGTTGGTCGGCCGTGCGCAGCAACGACCTCTTCTCGAATTTGATCGATTCCAAGATGTCGGACGGTAGAGAATCGGCTAAGCGGAAAGTGACGAAGTAGCAGGACTCGTCTTTCTCCCAATGTGGAAGCCGACCACGATAGTGGACTTCAATGTCGGAAAGCATGACTCCACTCGCACGGGCCGGCTGCAGTGGTGGCCGTCGGTACGACGGCGCTACGGCTTGAACGCTGCGGTTACTCCTGTGCGTAGGCTACGCCGGCGTCTTCCAAACTTTGGGGGCTGACGGCCTGCGCCGTCGCGCCGTACTCGAAGCCTCTTTCGAAGGCTTTCAAGTTCAGATCGCGGAAGCTGGCTGGAACCGAATCGGCCACGGCTTTGCGCACCGCATCGGGTTCCAGTAAATGCGTGACCGCCGTAAAGAACCCGACCATCACCGAGTTCAGCACCATGCGCTTGCCCAGTTCCTCGGCGATGCGCGTGGCTGGAACGCTGTAGACCTTGACGTTGCCTTTCAACTCCGACACCCGTACCAGATCCTGTTCCACAATCAGGGTCCCGCCGTCTTTCAGTTCCGACACGAAACGATTGGAAGCTTCCTGCGACATCACCACCAGAATGTCCGGCTGGCTGACATAGGGATACAGAACCGGCGAGTCCGACACGATGAGCTGGGCGCTGCAAGCGCCGCCACGGGCCTCAGGACCGAAGTTCTGTGTCATGGTGGCGAAAGCTCCCTGGTAAATGGAGGCCGCCTTGCCCAGAACAATGGCCGAGAGGATCACTCCCTGGCCGCCGAAGCCTGCGACACGAATTTCGGTTAGCTGCATACCATCTCCGCCTGTTCCACGAAGCGATCTCCCAGCGACTCTGCCAGTTGTGCGCGCACCAGGGTCTGGTAGTCCGGCCGGTCACGATCCACGAACTTGCCCACCACGATTTCTCCGGTCATGGTCAGCCCGGCTTCGCTGGTGGGGGCGCCATGGCGGACCTTGCTCTTTTCCTTGTAATACTTCATGGTGTCTAGCCCATCTCCCAGCTTGTTACGACGCTGGTAGAGCGTGGGGCAGGGCGAGATCACTTCGATGAACGAGAATCCCTTCTTCTGGAAAGCCTCGGCGATCGAACGCGCCAGCTGCCGCACGTGGAAGGTGGTCCAGCGCGCCACGTAAACCGCTCCGGCTGCCTCCACCAGGTGGGGCAGATTGAACGCGGGCTCGCAGGTGCCGTACGGCGACGTGGACGTAATGGCGTGGCCCGGCGTGGTGGGCGCGGTTTGTCCGCCAGTCATGGCGTAAATCAGGTTGTTCACACAGATGACTTTAAGATCAATGTTGCGCCTCGCGGCATGGATCAGGTGATTGCCACCGATCGCCGAAAGATCGCCGTCGCCCGAGTACACCACCACGTTCAGCTTGGGATTCGCCAGCTTCAGGCCGGTGGCAAACGGGATCGCGCGGCCATGCGTGGTGTGAAACGAATCCAGCTTCACGTATCCGGCGACGCGGCCTGTGCAACCGATGCCGGAAACCAGGGCTAAGTGTTCCAGATCAATTTTTGATTCGATCAACGCCCGGGCAAAGCAATTTACCGTGGTCCCAATTCCGCAACCCGGGCACCAGATGTGGGGCATGCGGTCCGAGCGCAGAAACGGCTCGACTGGATTTGTCAGATCGCTCATCGGCTGGCCTCCACAATGACCTTCAGGATGTCTTCGGGATGATGCACACTGCCCCCGGCGTGCGAGACCGCGAAGGTCTTCGCCTTCCCTGCGGCGGCGCGTTCTACCTCGTGCACCATCTGCCCCAGATTCAGCTCAGGGACGACGAATGCTTTTACCTTCAGCGAGAGCTCGCGAATCTTGTTCTCCGGGAAGGGCCAGGCTGTGATCAGGCGCAACTTGCCAACCTTCAGGCCTTTCTGGCGGGCCAGATCAATGGCGCGCTGCGCCACTCGCGAGGTGATGCCGTAAGAGACGACCACGACCTCCGCGTCGCCCAGGTTCTGCTCTTCAAACATGGCGATGCGGTCGGCGGCCGCACGAATCTTGTTCTGCAGGCGGCGCACCAGTTTGTCCTGCACCGGCGGCGTCATGTTGGGATAACCATGTTCGTCGTGGGTCAGCCCGGTCACGTGGAACTTGTAGCCTTCCCCGGCGTGGGCCATGTCCGGAACCATGTCACCATTGGTCTCGTAGGGCAGGTAGTTGTCCACCGATTTGCGGGTGTGGCGGCGAGGCGTCACCTCGATCTGGTCAGCCGGAGGGATCACGACCTTCTCCGTCATGTGGCCCACCACTTCATCCATCATGAACATCACCGGCACGCGGAATTCCTCCGCCAGGTTGAAAGCCTTGATGGTGAGATCGAAGCACTCCTGGGGAGAGTTCGGGCACAGCGCGATGATCTCGTAATCGCCGTGCGAGCCCCAGCGCGCCTGCATCATGTCCGCTTGCGCGGGAAGCGTGGGCAAACCCGTTGACGGGCCGCCGCGCTGCACATCCACGAATACGCAGGGTGTTTCCGTCATGGCCGCGTAGCCGATGTGTTCCATCATCAGCGAGAAGCCGGGGCCAGAAGTGACGGTGAAAGCTTTCGCGCCGCCCCAAACTGCGCCCTGCAGCGTGATAGAAGCCGCCAACTCGTCTTCCATCTGGATGAACGTTCCTCCCACGGTGGGCACGCGCGAGGCAAAGCGCTCCACCACTTCGGTGGAAGGCGTGATGGGATATCCCGCCGCGAACCGCGCTCCCGCAGCCAGCGCGCCTTCGCAGCAGGCGTGGTCGCCGTCAATGAAGTGCACGCCGGTGAGTACGCCGCGAGGATCAGCTTTCATCGTCCACCTCCTGCGCCCCGACGGTCTTAACCTTGGTGCCGTAGATGGCAAAGTCCGGGCAATACATGCCGCACAGGTCGCAACCGCTGCACTTTTCCGGATGCACCACATGCGGCGGGTGGTAACCCTTGGAATTAAAAGCGGAAGACAGCGCCAGCACCTTGGTGGGACAGAATTCGACGCAAAATCCGCAGGCCTTGCAACGCTCGACCACGATGGAAACACGCCCTTTTGCCACGCAACCCCCACTTTTAGGAGTGTTGGGCACTCCAGTCTTCAAGTGAAGATTATGAAGGGAGGTAGTCGCATCGGGGTGTGACGGTGATCACGAACGTACGTGAGGTTGGGCACAAGGCCCCACCCGGAAGTGTCCCCGTGGAGGTGGCCTCTATTGCCCGCTGCGCAGATCGCGCACCACGTCCTGCAGGGAGCTATGAGCGAAGGGAGCGGGAGTGAAGGTGAGTACCAGCATCAGCAGCGCCAGCACTGCCAGCCAGCGGCGGCCGCCGGCGATCCCGGGCAGTTCCGGCACCATGGGATGCCGCATGCCGCTGATGCGCAGCAGCACTGCCCACACCAGCCATCCTGCCCAGCAGAAATAGGCCAGCGGAAGTAGCGCAGCAATAGTCACCCGCGACACCAATCGGTGCGTCCGTGGCGCCAGCGAAAACACGATGTGTCCGCCATCCAGCTGGCCTCCGGGCAACAGGTTCAGCGCGGTGGCAAACATGCCCACCCACGCCGCAATCGCCGTGGGATGAATGAGCACTCGCCCCAGCGGCAGACCTGCAGTGCCATGCCCTAGTCCTAAGGCCGCCAGCAAGCCATGTACCACAAAGAAGATCAGCGGGTAGTTCGGTTCGACAGAAGTACCCGTGAGGAACGCAGGCGCGATCTTGGAAAATCCCAGCGCAAGAAACAACACCGCGACCGCAACCACAAATCCGGCAATGGGTCCGGCGATGCCGATATCAAACAACATCGCACGCGAACGGATCGGCGAGCGAATGCGGATGAATGCTCCCAGCGTGCCAATCAGAGTGGGAAAGGGAATAAAGAAGGGAAGGGTGGCCGACACGCCATAGTAACGGCAGTAAAGGTAGTGCCCCATCTCATGTGCCAGCAGGATCAGCATTAGCGCGCCAGAGAAGGGAATGCCCATCCGCAGGTTGCCAGAATGAAGCGCCCAGCTCAGCGGAAAAATGGGCAGGCTGTCGTCATCTGCGTAGAACGCCGGCTGGTTGTGCTGGAAGTTGAACTGCATCCGCGCCCCCACCACCAGCGTGGTGAACACGGTGGCCAGGAGCAGCGCCGCATGCAGCCAGTAGCGCCGCTTTCTGGGCTGCACCACAAACACGTCGACCGGGCGATAGTATTCGGTAGTGGAAGACAGAGGGGGAATGATTTCAGACATTATGAGACGCTACTCTGGCCGTGCATGCGGCGGGCGGGACGCCTGCCCCTTCGACTTCCCTCAGGGCAGGCTCGCAGCCGGCGAGTCGCCGACGCTACCGTCCAGCAAACCTCTAATCGATGGACTGCAACTCCTTGCCGGGTTTGAAGCGTACCGCCTTGCCCGGCGGGATGGAAACCTCAGCGCCGGTGCGCGGATTGCGCCCGATGCCGGTCTTGCGCGGCCTGACGTTGAACACGCCAAAGCCTCGCAGCTCAATGCGATCGCCCTTGGCGAGCGAACGCTTCATGCTTTCAAAAACGGTTTCCACGGCCAGCTCAGCCTTGGTCTTGGTAATTCCCGTTTTGTTGACCACTTCGTTGATGATATCGAGCTTAATCACAAGCGGCCCCCGGCGGCAGAGTCACAACAGCTCACCAAGTCATTGATGCTAAGGGACATAAGAGAGATTGTCAACGGTAGGTTGTATCCCGTAATATGGCGGCACCCGCAATTGCACTACAGTTCGCCAGCCCAGAAATTCATTTGTAATAATTTTCCCAAGGAGTCCCATGCTGAAGAGTGACCGCTGGATTCGCAAGATGGCCCTGGAGCACGACATGATTAACCCCTTCTCCGAGAAGCAAGTACGGGAAGGCGTGGTGTCTTACGGACTTTCCTCCTACGGCTATGACCTGCGCGTGGCGGATGAGTTCAAGATCTTCACCAACGTGAACTGCACCGTGGTTGATCCCAAGAACTTTGACGAGCGCTCGTTCGTCACCGTGCGCTCGGAATGCGCCATCGTTCCACCGAATTCTTTTGCTTTGGCGCGCTCGGTGGAGTACTTCAAGATTCCGCGCGACGTGTTGACGATCTGCGTCGGCAAGTCCACCTATGCGCGCTGCGGGATCATCGTGAACGTCACGCCCTTCGAACCCGAATGGGAAGGCTTCGTCACGTTGGAAATTTCGAACACCACACCGCTGCCTGCCAAGATCTACGCCAACGAAGGCCTGTGCCAGATCATCTTCTTCCAGGGCGACGAAGTCTGCGAAGTCAGCTACGCCGATCGCAAAGGCAAGTACCAGTCGCAGAAGGGAATTGTGCTACCAAAACTGTGAATCAGTACCGAGTACGCAGTACCGAGTAAGACACAAAGAATCGCAGTTGCGTTCGTGTTTTATCGGATGGCAGCTAGGATCGGCGGAAGGCTACTACTGAAGCCGGCAGCGGGGACTCGGTACCAGGTACTCGGTACTACTTCTCCCCTTCCTTGTACATGTACTTGATGGAAGGTTTGTAGATCATCAGGTTAGGCTGGCCGTTGCGGTTGATCTTCAGGCAGCTCTTGTCGTACCACTCGATGACCCCGTGTACTTCCTCGCCGTCGCGGAGCACGATCACCATCGGCGTCTTGGCCTGCATCTGCTTCTGGTAATAGAAGTTTTCCGCGTTGGTCTGCTCGGGAGGGGTGATCTTCCTGCCGCCTCCGCCGCCATTACGCTCGGGACGATCAGTACGTTCCGGCCGGTCGGGGCGGCGCTCCGCCACGCCGGGCTGTGCATGATTCGCGTGGTTGTGATCGTTGCGGTTCAGGGATGGACGGATCAGCTTGCGGTTGGCGAATCCTTCCTGCTCGATCGGCCGTTCGACTGGAATGGAATCAATCGCATCTTTCATGGCATCACCCGTTCCGGACACGCTATTTATTTGCGAGCCACAACACGGCGCTGCTGTGCTTGTGGGTAAAGCGGGCGTGAACTTTCCCATACCGTAGCACAGGTGACCGGGTAAGACAATGCTAGACAGTCAGCCGGGTTCAGGCCGCAGGTGGCAGGGCCTTTAAGCTTGCCACCTGCCCCCGCGACCTGCCACCTGTTCTTATCTCTCCAGCGCCGTCGCAAAGGCATCCAGCGACAACGATCGCAGCAAGTTGCGGCGCATGCCGCGTTCGACTTCGGCCAGCCGGTCGGCGGCGAATGCAATCCACTCGAAGTCGGCGGCTTCCGCCAGTTTCTTCAAATCCGGTTGAATATCAACGTTTCGAACCAGTTCCGGTGTCCCCGACTGCAGGAACATCAGGTCTTGCAGCAGGGAATAGAGGGTGCGCAGCAGCTTTTCGGTTTTTTCACGACCTTCCGCCCCGGCGCGATAGGTTTCGGTGATCTTGAACAACTCGCTGTGATCCGCGGCGCGCAGCGCCGTATGCAGAATCGTCAGGGCGTGAGCGCGGGCGGCAACGTAGCCCGCGACATCAAAGCTGCGGGCTCGTCCCACAGCGCCCTCAGAAAGCCGCGCCACCAGGGCTCGCTGCTTCGGGTTCCAGTCGGGCCGATGCTTTGCCAGGTACTGTTCGATGGCTTCAGCGGGCAACGCCGCCAGCGTGACAGTCATGGAGCGCGAACGAATGGTCGGCAGCAATTCGCCGGGATTGTCGGCCAGCAGAAAAATCGTGGCGAACTCCGGCGGCTCCTCCAGAACTTTCAGCAGGGAATTTGCGGCCTCTTTCACGAAGGCGGAGTCGGTGAAGATGTAAACCCGCTCCTTGGCATCGCCCGGCCGGTAGTAGATGGTCTCAATCACCCGGCGCACCTGGTCCACCTTGATCATCATCTGCGGCGGATCGGGAGGAATGACCAGCACATCGGGATGGGTCTGGACAAACAGACGGGTTTCTTTCTTGTCAGTCTCGCGCAGGTTCTCGCGGGCTTCGACCGCCTCGGCAAAACGGGTGTCCAGATCCTCGGATTGTGCGATGCGCACGCAGTTGGAACACTTGCCGCAAAAATCCGGCAGGCCATCGGTCGTAGGCGTCGACAGACAATTCATCGCCTTGGCCAGCATCAGCGCCAAGGTGTATTTCCCCGAACCGCTGGGACCGGCCAGGATCACCGCCTGGGGAAGGCGTTCGTGCGCCAGCATCTCCCGCAGCCGCTGGACGACGTCGTGATTCCCGTGAAAATCAGAAAAACCCATAAGAAATCATTTACCACAGAGGCACAGAGACACAGAGAAAATCAGGTTATTGAACAGCCAGGCAGGCCATTCTGTCTGTGCCACCCGTCACTTGGTTCCGCAAGAAGATTCTAGTTGTGATAGCCAGAATTTCTCTGTGCCTCTGTGTCTCTGTGCTGAATTCATGCCGTCCTTGCTGCCAGCTTCAGCCTGCGCCGCACAACTTCCAGGATTCTCGCGTGCGTTTCTGCCGGCGTTCCCCGGGCATCCACTACCGCCACGCGGTCCGGTTCACGGACGGCGATTGCCAGGTACGCCTGCCGCACTCGTCCAAAAAATGCCCGGCTTTCCTGTTCGAAGCGGTTCTCGTCAGGCTTGCCGCGGCTACTCCCGGCGGTGCGCGAATTGCGCCGGCGGGCGCGTTCCACGCTGTGGGCCACGTCGGAGTCCATCAGAATGGTGAGATCCGGTTGCAGGTCGCTGCACAGAATGTGGTGCAGCGCCAGCACCGGTTCGCTGCCCAGTTTGCGTCCGCCTCCCTGGTAGGCCTCGGTGGAGTCGGTAAAGCGGTCGCACAGCACCACCCGCCCTTCGGCCAATGCCGGCTGGACCACTTCCTTGATGTGTTGGGCGCGGGAAGCAAACATCAGCGCCAGTTCTGCCAGCGAGGAGAGGTCGGAAGTCCCCGTGTCCAGCAGCAGCTTGCGAATCTTGTCTCCGGTCGCGGTACCGCCGGGTTCACGCGTCTCCACCACATGACAGCCATGTTTGCGGAGCGCGGCCGCCAGCCGCTCCAGTTGCGTGCTCTTGCCGCATCCGTCGAGTCCTTCGAAGGTAATGAACCGGCCGCGATGGGAGTGAGAAGGCACCGGGCAAAATCATAGCAGAGCGGGTCTATGCCAGTGGCGCGCTGAGTTTGGGGCGCAAAATTGGTGAGATCACGGTTACATCAACTGTCGATTCGCTCCTTGGCTTGTTGGGGTAATGGACAATGGCGCGAGATTCGATAACGATTTCGATTGAACCAACGATAACCCTGCCAAAGCATCCAATTAAAGCCCGGCAAGCTGAAGATTGCGTAGAAAGGCCATGCCCACCAGATTTGCCGCGCCACAAAAAGATACGCGTCGGCGCCCGATTCCAATTTTCCGCCACGGGTCAACACTCGTATATCGTCCAGCAGATTCTCCGGCGAGACCTGCAGGCTGCCGTCGGCAGAAGCAGACTGCAAATCCTTAAGCGCAAAGCCCCGCTTTTCAATTACGTTCTTCCAGAAGTGGACCCAACGAAAGCAGAATCCGCATCCGCCATCGTAAAGTATCCATCCCTCGCGAGGGAGAGCGCACTTCCGTTCATGGTCTGGCACTCTCATTGAACTCGATTTCCCATGAAGACGATGACGGGTGAGCCATCTGCCACGAACGCGCAGTCGGGGCGTCGTTGAAGTACCGTTGCGAGTTCGCTTCCGTAAAGAGCGCTGGCCTCTCCTTCAAATCCAGCTTGATCGGTTGCCCACACTTGCCATGGGACATGCGACACGTGATATTCGACGCAACCACCCCTTCGCTGAGTCGAATAACCCCAGTAGTGTTCAGTGATGAACTGTTCCAAACTCCCCTCTTGAGGATGTGTTGGAAGGCCTACGGTCTGAGCAAAGAGCCTGCATCGCTGGTTGCCGACTTGCCATTGATACTCGGCCGTCTTGTTTAACCCTTCGGTCTCAACGCGGTGTTTCATCGGGGAGCATATGTAGTTCTCCCCGTATGCTAGTCGAGCGGTCGCCGCAATTGCCCGTCTGGGCACTACTTCCGCAATAAATACAACCCCTCGCCGCTCATCGTTGCCTGCCTTGCGACGAACGTAGAAGCGCAGGTTTACCTCGTCGAAATTGGCGTGAAACGGAGCTGGAAAACACCCGAGCAACTTTGTGCGGCAGAACCGAAAGCCCACAAGGCTGACGTAGGTTCGTCCCTTGAATGAATCCAGCGCCGTCCCGGGTGGAACGTATCGACTTAAGAGGTTGGGTTCAACCTCGTAGTTCAACATCACGAGGTCTCGCCATTCAGCGGTAAGGAAAACTCGGTCTGACTTAGACATCTAAGCGAAATTGAATCAGGGAAGGCACCGGGCAAAATCATAGCAGAGCGGGTCGCGTGCGACGCCACGGAGGAGGCCGCGAGCTGACCCCCAGGCGGCCTTGATTTGCGAGTCTGATCATCTGCGCCCGCCGGTTCGAGCCAACGTTTTGATCCGGGGGTGAATCAACTATACTGTTGCGCTAAAGTCTGAGAAATACGGAGAAATCATGCGGGAATTGAGACCTCGTTTTTGCGGATTGGCTGGGCTGCTGGTATTCGGGCTGATGGTGTTTGGAGTGCAAAATCGCGCTCAAGCCTCGCCGCCTGACCGCGAAGGCGAGATCTGCGAAGTTGGGACAGTCGCGAGCTACATTGGCACAACCTGCGCGCTGCCTCCTGCCGTCTACCATTGGATCTCGTATTCCTGCACCAGCACTCCCTCCAAGATCTGCGACCGCCTGGGACGCAATGGCTCGGAAATCCACATGCGCCGCGATCCCAACGGTCCCAACACCCTGCTCCTGGGAGGTACCGACAAGTGGAATGTCAAAGCGGGAGAAAGCGTTAACATCATGATTCGCGGCACGGTCTATGGCGCAACCGGGAACCTTACCTGGCCGCACTTTCACGAGCAGCGAGCCGCGACAGGCGATGGGTTCGAGGAAAACATCACTACCGTTGAATGCGGTGAGAATTGCATTTCAGGCCAGGGCATGAGCGCATTCCGGTGCGACGCCGGCAGCCCCGAAGAGAACTGCGTGGAGCAGCACCGGATAGCTCCGTACCAGCGCGGAAGAGCGGAGTTCCGCGAGGCCAGTCCCGACAACCCATATCCCTTCAGCATTGAGATCAAATTGAACGGCGGGACCAACGGAAGCGCGAGCCTGCGCTCCCTGGGGCTTCACATCAGCGCCTTCGGAGGCGGCCAAGGCCGCTATGGGCGAGGTCGCAGGCGACCCTTCTAGCCATCAACTTCGTCCCAGTCTGCCGGGACGGACCGGATGAAGGCTTTGCGACCGGCATGAAGCGCATTGATCGGGTGGTGAGTGTAAACGCCTGTTTACAACAGTCAACCTCGGTCCCGTATAGGAAAAGTTTGGCCGATGGCGTACCAGCCCTAGACGAGTATTCTTCTGAGACCAAATGCTCGGGGCCACATCATCTCGCCTGCGCACGCTGTAAGAGTTTCGTGTATTCCTCATTCAGAGCACTCTCCACGCTTTCGACCGCACCTGCGTTGGCGAGAGCCAGGCCGAGTACGCGTTCGGCCTGCGCCAGCTCGGAATCGCTCACTCTTTTCATATCCTTCTGTAGAAGTGTAGTCAGACCATACACCAACATAACCGAATCGAAAGCTTTGTTCTGAACTGTCATGAACTGCTGCTGCAGATCGTAGACCCGCGTGTAGCGCTTGACCTCCGTGTAATCCATGTACGCAATCGCTCCTGTAGCACTCGCCGTGTTCCAACTGGTGGCGTGGAGTTCGTCTAAGGTCCAGTTGAAGGTGACGTTGTTAACAGCGCTTGCGCGGTTTTGCTGGAGTTGGTGAACCAGTGCCACCATCTGTTTCAACTGCTGTTCACTGGTGCGAAGCTCGGGCATGCCTTTGCTGATCTCCGCCTGGTTCTCCCGCACTTCTGTGATCAGGTTAGCTTCTGCTTCATGTACAAGTTGGTGATGGTGCGTCCATTCCAGCACGCCATCCAGCGTGAGGGCGATCAAGATTCCGATGGTAATTGTCAGCAGCTGCAGCAGAAAGTCCTTCGTAGAGCGAATCGCGTGCGGCGGGTGAATTTCCATGTTCTTCTCCTGCCCCTATTGCCTGGGAGACGGGGCGGTCAGAATACTATCAACCTGCTTGTCAGTACGAAACGGGGGGTGCACTTGAAAGAACTTTGATTATTGGCGATAAATCGCCATTACACTCATTGACGCGCGGTCAACTGGTGTAGTCGCCTGTTTACATCAACAATCAATCCCCCACTCCAGTAAGCCCGCTACAATTACACCAACAACCACCAGTTAGCTCACCAAATAGATGAGTTTACCTTCTAGTGTTTTTCCCTGACGTCTGCAAACAAATCGCTTCCTTGCACGACCGGCCCTATCTCCACCGACGCGGCCAAGTGAAACAGCTCTTTCGTCCCCCGCTTGCGAATGTGCTGTTCGACGGCCGGCAATAGCGGCGCCTGGCTGGTGTGAGCCCCGAAGGCCGCAATCTTGGTCTCGACATAGTCGGCGATATCGATGACGGCATCCGCGGGAGCAAAGGTGACGGGCTGGCGGTCGGGCAGGGCGAAATCGGCGGTGGAGTAGTACAGCCTCTGGGCACGATGTGGAGCGATGGTCCCGGCCAGCTGATCGGGATAACGGTTGTTTCTGCCCGACCAGTGAAAAGCGAGCGTGCCAAACAGCGACGCCAGCGAATGATCGGTGTGGCCGGTGACGCCGCCCTCCGGTCCAAAGGTCAGCATTACCTGTGGACGGAACTCACGCACCTGCAGCGTCACATCCGCGACCACACGGTACAGATCCTGGCGATGCAGCTTGCCGTCGGGATAGTCCAGCACGATTCCCCGGGTTACTTTCAGCAGGTCGCAGGAAGCCGCAAACTCCTTGCGGCGCAGGGCTGCGAGTTCATGATCGTCCTTGGCGCCGCCACGATGTGAGGCTGCCTGTCCCGGCGTGAGGCACAGTACGCAGGTTTCTACGCCGCGGTCGTGGTAAAGGCGAAGCGTGCCGCCGAAGCTGGCGGCTTCGTCGTCAGGATGCGCAGTGATCAACATCAGGCGGAGCATGGCTACGATTCTATCCGGGAATTCGATCGCGCCAGTTAAACGGCTTCTTCGACCGTTTCTTCGGGCCCGCCTTCCAGCATGAAGGCCAGCACTTCTTGCGGCACCGGCGCATTCCATACCGGTGCGAATGACTGGCGATGGAGCGGAGAAGGGCCGTGCTCGCGCAGCGCCGCCAGATGACGCGGCGTGCTGTAGCCCTTATTGGAAGCCAGCCCGTAAACCGGGAACACGGGGTCCCATTCGCTGATCAGGCGGTCACGTTCGACCTTGGCAAGGATCGAAGCCGCAGCGATCGAGGCCGAGAGCGCATCGCCATGGATGATCGGTTGCTGCGGCAGTTCGCAGTCCAGGCGCATGGCATCTACCAGCAGGTGGTCCGGGCCGGGTTCCAGTTTCATCACCGCCTGCTGCATCGCCAGGCGCGACGCCTGGTAGATGTTGATCTGGTCGATGCGGGCAGCGTCCACCGCCGCCACGGCCCAGGCAATGGCATGTTCGCGAATGCGCTCGGCCAATATTTCGCGGCGCTCCGCCGGCAGCAGCTTGGAGTCGCGCAATCCCCGTATGCGATAGCTGGGGTCAAGAATAACCGCGCCCGCCACCACCGCGCCGAACAGCGATCCCCGTCCGACTTCATCCACCCCGGCAACCAGTCGCGCGCCCGCCTGCCAGGCTTTTTTCTCGTATTTCAGGGTGCAATGCAGGGTCTTGAGCAGCCGAAGCTTGGCGGCCGAGGCCGACAGTGGCTTTTCGCCAGCGAGTTTTGCTTGGGACGGCACAAGTCGGGAGACCAGCTCATCTTCGCCCCAGCGCTGGCACCGGCGCAAGTGTGAAAAAAGGCGGGTAACGTCAGCCGGGATGCCGCAAGTCTCTGCGAATCAACAACCCGCCGGAAGTAATCCTTTCCCCGTTACCGCCGTACGTTGAAAATTTGTACACCTCGCAGTACCGTCAGTTCTCTAGATTCCTTCGCAGTGGAAGTGCCGTGACCAAAGAGTTCGCTAACCAGCCACCAGGGCGCCTCGACAAGCGTATTCACGTTGCCCTCCCCGTCCGCATTACCTATTGGGACCACGAAAACAAACCCTGCCTGGAACTGGCTTGTACCTACGATATTTCCGCGCGCGGCGCGCGTGTGACCGGCCTGCGTTGCGTGAAGCAGGAAGGTGACATCATCGCGGTGGAACGCGGCCGCAGCAAGGCCTTCTGCCGGGTAGTTTGGATCGGGGAGCCCAACTCCGAGCTGCGTGGCCAGGTCGGAATCCAGTGCGTCGAGTCCGACCGGATGATGTGGGAAGCCGAACTGCGCGACATGGAAGAAGTCTATGATCCCATGCAGAAGGATTGCAGCCTGTACCGGCCGAGTTCCGCCAGCAGCCTGAGTGGAAACCGACGCCGCCATGAGCGCTTTAACATCGAGGGAATTGCGGAACTGCTGAAACGCGAGCCAATGGCCGCCCACGCCGAAGCCGCGTTGAAAGATCTCTCGCAACTGGGCTGCCTGGTGGCGGCGAAATCTTTGCTGGTGCCGGGTACGGACCTGAAGCTGGTGCTGAACGTTGCCAACTACGATCTGGCGGTGCGAGGAAGGGTACGGCATGCTGCGCCGGACTTCCGCATGGGCATTGAATTCCGCGAAATCCGCAAGGGTGATCGCGAGATCCTGCAGTACCTGCTGCGCAAGCTGGCGGAAAAAGAACAGGAAGAAAAGCCCAAGGCCAAAGCCGCGGGCATCTCGCTCTAAAAGTCAGCCTAAGCTCACCTGGGACTAGTTTCAGCCTTCCCACTCGCCGGACAGCCGTGCGTTGTCAACACCAGCGGCGGCCGCGGCCTCTGACTGAAATCAAAACTATCGAGCATGTTATTGGCCTGCGCATCGCGCTGGCCGAGCGGCTTCAGTCCCAGCCGCGCTTCCACGAACGCCAGGAACGAAGAGAACTCGTACTGGGTATGGCTGATGTACCCAGTCTTCGCATATGGCGAAATGATAAGCAGGGGTACGCGGGGTCCAAGGCCAAACTGGTCCAGGTTGGGCGGAGTCACGTGGTCGTAGAAGCCGCCGAAATCATCCCAGGTCAAGAAAATCGCAGTCGAGTTCCACAGCGGTCCCTGCATGATGGCGTTGATCTGCTTCACTGTCCAGTTTTCACCCTCGCAGGTGCTGAAGGGCGGGTGCTCACTGCCGGACCCCGTCACCAGCCAGCTGACCGTGGGCAGATCGCCTTTTTGGGCGTCGTGGGCGAATTTCGCGTCGGTCACCACGTTACGTTTCCACAGCGGGCTGAAGCGGATATGCCGAATCGCATCCAGCGTCGACCACTGGTAGCCATACACGCCCCGGTGGGGCGCATAGTAGCGCCAGATGAAGCCCGCAGATTGCAAGCGATCAACCAGGGTGGGCAAATCAAAGCAGGGAGGCTGCTGCGTGACGTTTCCCTGCGCGTCCATCACCGGCACCGTGACATCATCGTCCGCGTCGCAGCCCCAGGTCAGGCCTTTGGGATTGTTAAGGGCTCCGCCCGCTTGGGAGGCCACGGTATAGAGGTGATTGGGGAAGCTCGGTCCGCTTAGCGACGAGAACATGCGGTCGGCCAGGACAAACTTCTGGGCGTAAGCGAAATAGTTGGGAATCTCAGCCTGCGTCATCTGGGTGTAGGGCAACATGTAACCGTTGCTGTTGCCTTTCTTCACCAGGTCGAAGCGATCCATCTTGCCGTTGTTCATGGCCCGCACGGCATCTTCCCAGTCGTGACCAATGTCGTATGGCGTTCTGTCGGGCGTGCGCTCGAGTGGCACTGTCTGTCCGGTGGAAGTGATCCCAGTCGTCGCGCCGTCGGCTCCGGGGAAAGTCCCGAAGTAGGTGTCGAAACTCCGGTTCTCTTTCACGATGAAAACG
Organism: Terriglobia bacterium; assembly: GCA_020073665.1. Classification (GTDB taxonomy): domain Bacteria; phylum Acidobacteriota; class Terriglobia; order Terriglobales; family Acidobacteriaceae; genus JAIQEU01. Next base: position 102,649 of record JAIQEU010000008.1, on the reverse strand, counting down.
ATGTGACGGATCTGTGAGAAACCCTGCACATCGGTAGGAGGCAGATTCTCCGAAACCCTGCCCCATCCGGAGGAGCGGTTGACAAGAACCAGAAAGCCGAGGACAACTACAGAACTCAACCCTATTGAGAGGAACAACAGACGTCTTGGTCTTGCCATGTCCGGACACTCACCTCAGTGATGGGTTTTTTCGGGTGAGAGGAAACGGCAAAACAAAAAACCTAAGGCCCCAGGCTCGATAGAGTAGGAATCGAGCTGCAGGGTTGCCTGGGTTGTGGAAGGAATCAAGATAGGAATGCTTCAGGCCGGACGGCGAGCACCGGGCATCCGGCCATGGCATAAAGCGGGCTTATTTCGTGGCGACTTCTGCGGTGACGTGTTCGCGCTCCACGTCTTTCAAGCGGGCTGCCTTGCCGCGGAGGCCACGCAGGTAGTACAGCTTGGCGCGGCGCACTTTGGACGACCGCACCAGTTCGACCTTGTCAATCACCCGCGAGTTCATGGGGAAAATACGCTCCACGCCGTGGCCGAAGCTCATCTTGCGGACGGTAAAGCTGGCTTGCGGGCCGCGGCTGCGCGAAATGACGACGCCCTCGAACGCCTGCAGGCGTTCCTTGTCGCCTTCCTTGATTTTCACGTGTACGCGGACGCTGTCGCCCGGCGCAAAGTCGGGAATGTCGGCGCGCTTGGCCTTGGCCAGAAGTTTTTCGATGATCAGGTTCGTCATGATCTTGTCTCCCTCGTTCTAAATATCTTTGCCCATGATCTGGGCCAGCACTTCTCTGTCTTCGTCGCTGAGCGCCGCACGATCCAGGAGATCGGGACGATTGCGCAGCGTTTTCTCCAGCGCCGCGCGGCGTCGCCAGCGGCGTATCTCGTCATGATTTCCCGACGCCAGCACTTCCGGAACTCCCTTACCGCGGAAGTCCGCCGGGCGCGTGTAGTGCGGGTAATCCAGCAACCCACCCGAACCGCAGGTAGAATCAGGGCCACTGTTCGCTTGCGGCTCCAGGTGTTCTGTGAACGATTCCTGCCGCGTCGAGGCCTCGTTTCCGAGAGCTCCGGGAATGAGCCGGGTAACCGCATCCACGATCACCGCTGCGCCCAGTTCGCCGCCGCTCAGCACGTAGTCGCCAACGGACAGCTCGCGGTCGGCCAGAAACTCGCCGACCCGTTCGTCCACGCCCTCGTAGCGGCCGCAGATCAGTACCATTCGCTGCAGCCCGGCCAGTTCCTTGGCCACGCTCTGGTCGAACCGTTTGCCCTGCGCCGAGAGGAGTACCACGCTCTCGCTGGCGGCGCCGCTCACGCGCTCCTCGCGGGTTGCGACCTTCAGCGCTTCAATACATTCAAAGATCGGTTCCGGTTTCAGCACCATGCCTTCGCCGCCGCCGAACGGGCGGTCATCCACGGTGCGATGCCGGTCATGGGCAAACGCCCGCAGGTCGTGCAACTCGATCGTCGCCAGCCCGGCTTCCCGCGCCCGGCGAATGATGCCGTAATCCAGCGGTCCGCGAAAGAAGTCGGGAAAGATCGTTAGAATGTCGATCTTCATTTCGGAACCGAGTTTGGTAGCTGGAAGTTGGCGGCTGGTAGCTGGGACTTCTTCTCAAAAGACCAGCTACCAGCCCCCAGCTACCTCTGCTGCCTTTTCTTCTCTTCCGCCGTCAATGGCGCATTCACTTCCAGCAGGCCTTCCGGCAGCTCCATGACAATGCGTCTGTGTTCGAGGTCCACGTTCTTCAAATACGCTTCCGCGAACGGAATCTCGTATTTCTTATCGCCTCCGACAATGAGCAGCGGCGCTTCGCCAGCCCCGAACTGCACATCCTTGACCGCGCCAATCTCGCGATCACCGTCCAAAACCACACATCCGACCAGATCGCTAACGTACGTCCAGCCCGATTCCAACCGGGCGCGCTGCGTACGCGGGACCTGCAGTTCGCAACCTACCAGCATCTCGGCGTCTGAAATCGAATCCACGCCTGCAAATTTCAGGACCAGGGCCCGCTGGTGCGGCCACAGTTCTTCAATCTGCACTTCGCGCCGCGTCCCGTCTTCGCCGAGGGCCCACAGCCGCATACCGGCGCTGAATCTGTCGGGGACGTCGCTGTGCGTCGCCACTGCCACTTCACCGCGGCGGCCTTGCGTCTTCAGCACGCGGGCGAGCGTGATGAACTCGTCGGCTATTCCAGAATCTCCAGCGTGACGTGCTTGTGAAACTTCATGCCCGCTGCGCCCAGCAAATTGCGCAGCGCGCGCGCGGTGCGTCCCTGCTTGCCGATGACCTTGCCCAGGTCGTTCGGAGCCACCGTCAACTCGAGCAAGGTGCTCTGCTCGCTCTCGACCTGGTTGACCGAGACCTGGTCGGGGGTGTCGACCAGCGCTTTGGCGATCTGCTCGACCAGGGCACGCAAGTCCCCACTGGGCTCGCTCATTCGCAGCTCCTTGTGGGTGGGGTGAAATGGGTTATGACGCGCACGGCGGGATCAGGCAACCGGAGCGGCGCTGGCCGCTGCCGGCTTGGCAACGATTTTGCTGACCCGGTCCGACATCTTGGCGCCCTTCGACACCCAGTAGTCGATGCGGTCGCGCTTAAGTTCAATGCTGGCCGGGGAGGTGCGGGGATTGTACGTCCCAACCACTTCCACCGACAGGCCGTTGCGCGCGCGTTCCTTCTCGATCACCACCACGCGATAATGCGGTTGTTTGCGCGCACCGGTGCGCGCCAGTCGAATCATTAACACAGAACGTTGTTTCCTTTCCGAATTACCTCTGGAGTTTCTACTGGCCTCTGGAGGGGTACGACAAACCATTATTTTTGCAGAATTTAGCGGGATTGGCAATAGGGACGACTCGCCGGAGCGCCGCCGTCCCGCCGGCCGCCAATGAAGCCATCGGCCTAGAGGATTTTCCTTTATGTGACTTCGTGACCTTCGTGGTTGGATGGCACTTGACCAGACTGCGTTCCAGGGATCGTCAGGTTGCTAGAATGCTCCCCGTGACCGCTACTTTCATTCCCGCCGAAACCAAAGACCTGGACGTTCTGATAAGCCTGATGTCCCAAATGCAGGCCGACGACCCTTGGTCCGGCCCGTTCGAAGCAGCTAAGGCCCGCACCGCGGTTGGAACCTTGATTCGCGACCCTGCGCTGGGCCGAATCTGGATAATCGCAGTCGGGGACCAGCCGATCGGCTACATCGTCATGACCTTCGACTACAGTCTCGAATACAACGGCAAGTGCGCCTGGGTGGATGAATTCTTCATTCAAAAGGACTATCGAGGGAAGGGATTCGGCAGCCAAGCCCTGCGTTTCTTCGAGGACGCCGCCCGCAGCCTCGGCGCAAAAACCATCCACCTCGGGGTCCATCACGGAAATCCCGCCATCGAACTGTATCGCCGCGCGGGATTCAAGAAACATGACAGCTATCTGATGACCAAGTGGATTGGTGGCAAGCGTGGGTAATCAGAGCTTCGCGATCGCGGAGAGGATTTCCCTAGGCTCAGGCCGCCCCGTGTGGTCCGCATCGGCCGATGCATACAATACCGTGCCATCGCGGTCGAGGCAGTAAGTCGCCGGAATCGGCAGCTCCCAGCTTTCATCCCCATTGGCGAACGGCAGGTTGATGAACGCCCGGCGATAGACCTCCTGCTGGTACTCGGGAACGCGGTAGACCAGCCCGAACTGGCGCGCCACTTGGTTGCCGGAATCGCTGAGCAGCGGGAAGCGCAGCTGGTGCTGGTCGGCCATGAAGAACGACTGCTTCACAGTCTGTGGCGAGACCGCCACCAGTGACGCTGCGGCTTCGACGATCTGCGGCAGCACCAGGTTCATGGCTTCCATCTGCCCGCAGCAGAACGGGTCCCAGCGCCCGCGAATGAAGCAGATAACCAGCCGCCTCCCCTTCGCCAGCAGTTCGGCGGATGACGTCAACTTGCCGTTGTGATCGCTGAGTTCGAACGCTGGAGCCTTAGCCCCCACCGGCAACGCGCGTTCTGTGATGCCGCTCGCTTTCAGCTCCGCGATCACCCGCGCATGGATGGCCTGCGTCTCCGGCGGCACGTACTTGGCGATGAGTTCCTTGCGCTCGGCAAACAGCTCCCGCAGCGGACGCGTGTCCGTGCTCGGGGCCGATTCTTCCAGGGAGCGCCATTTCATGGGTGCGGGCCTCAGACCTCAGGCGTCAGCCGGGTTATTTCGGTTTTTCACCCTGTTTCTTCTGCGCCTGCTGTTCCTCGGTCCAGGGCGGAGTGACGCCGTTCATTCGGGCATAAGCAATGGACTGGCCCAGGTGCTCGGCTCCATGGCGAATGATAAACAACATCACGCCGCGGTAGGTATTCTTGGCGCCGAACCAGTCGAGCTGCTTCTCGGTATCAGCATCCGGCATGTTCAGCACCACCTGCCGCATATGGGCGAAGGAGTCTTTGAGGATGTCGATCACCTTGGCCTTGTCGGTGGTGGACTTGTCGAACCCTGCAACTTTGAAGTCTGGTGGCGGAGCCACGCCAAAGACATGCGGAAGGTTGTAGTTGGCGGTGGCCACGTGCAGGTAGACTTCGCTCACCGAGCGCACGCCGTCGGCGGGCCGCCAGGTGTACTTGCCGGCCGGCATGGCCTGGGCCAGCTGCACAAACTTGTCTTCCTGAATCTTGAGCTCATTCAGAAATTCGGCACGGACGCCCGACGTGGGTGCCGCCGCTGCGGGCGCAGCGGCCGGCGCTTTCGTGGAAGCGTTGTCCTGCGCGAGCGCCGATATCGATGAAGTCATCAGCGAAACAAGAACTACGGAACTGAGTACCGCGCAGATTGTTCTCTTCACAAAAACCTCGATTCAGAGTGCAAGGGAATACTGGTGCGGGAGGCTACTCTCTCCGGCTGCTCTAGAGTTTAACCCGCCGAGGTGGTCCCGTCGCTGACGACTAGGCTCAAAGCGTGGAACTGGGAAGAACGTACTTTTTCTCCGGATGCACGGTGTGTTATGGGACACGAAGGCACACGTTGCCGGTGCAGGGCGCTCGAACGGCATTTCCTCGCTTTCCCAAAGTTCAACAATTCGGCAATCTGTAGATCATCAATTGCGCAGCGTTTTCCCCGTCTTCAACGTGTACTGAATCCGCTCCTGCGTCTTTTTCTCCCCGCACAGCGACTTGAAGCCCTCGCGCTCCAGGTCAAGCAGGTACTGTTCGCTCACCGGCGTGCCTGGCGTGACGTTGCCGCCGCACAGCACTTCGGCCACTTTGCTGCCCAGTTTCACTTCATAGTCGGTGATGTAATCGCCCTGGCGCATCAGGTGGACGCCCATTTTCAGCGCCGCCAGAATATTTTCGCCAGGGGCGGGAACGTCGGTGCGCGGCTGTGGCGCCTCATAGCCTGCTCGCACCATCTCCAGTGCGCGCGCCTTGGCGTCGGCGAGCACGCGCTCGCGGTTCATGCTGATTCGGTCGGAGTTCGACAGGAAGCCCAGCCCTCTGGCCTCATGTGCCGAAGTGGCAACTTTGGCCGTAGCGATGGTCTCAAACGCCTTCTTCATGGCTTCCATCAGTTCGACCGATTCTCCGCGTCCGTCGGGACGAATTGAGCGTGCGCTGTCCACCGCCCGCAGCAGCATCTCTTTACACCCACCCGCTCCCGGCAGCAGGCCCACACCGACTTCCACCAGTCCCGTGTAAAGCTCGGCGTGCGGTTGCCGGGCGGGAGCGTGCAGGCTGATTTCCGTGCCTCCACCCAGACAAAGGCCAAAGGCCCCAACCACCACCGGCTTGGGCGAGAACTTGATGGCCTGGGTCATGCCCTGGAAGGTGCGGATGGCGAGGTCCACCTCGTCCCATTCTTCTTCCTGGATGGACATGAGCAGCAGCATCAAATTGGCGCCGACCGAGAAGTTGCCAGCGTCGTTGGTGATGACGAACCCGTCAAAGTTGTCGCCGGGGCCGCCGGGCTTCAGGCTTTGCAGGATCAACTGCACGATGTCAGAGCCGATCGAATTCATCTTGGAGTGGAACTCGATGCAGCCCACGCCGTCGCCCAAGTCCACTAAGGACGCTCCGGCATTCTTCTTCACCACGTTGTGCGATTTCTTGGCAACTTCCACCGACCACACGCCGCTTGCGACCTGCACCGGTTTCCGGTGCCCGTTTCCCAGGTCCCAGTACACTCGGCTCGACGCGGTTTTGGCATCGTCTGCGTACCAAGACTTCTCGCCGGAGGCGAGCAACTTCTCCACGTTAGCGGCGACCGGCCGGCCTTCTTTCTTCATGCGCCCAACCGTGGCTTCGACACCCGCGGCGTCCCACAGTTCGAACGGCCCCAGTTCCCAGTTGAATCCCAAGCGCATGGCGCGGTCGATTTCCACGATGCTGTCAGAAATCTCAGGGATGCGGTTGGCGCAATACGTCCACAGATCGGACAGGGCTGACCACAGGAACTGCCCGGCCTTGTCGCCCTTCTGCGGGCCGCTGCCGTCCAGGCCCAGCAGCATGCGAATGCGGGCGCCGGCTTGCTCCACGTTTTTCGCCATGTCGAGGGCAGGGAACTTCGGTTTCTGTCGCGGATGGTATTCCAGCGTCTTCCAGCTCAGGGCGAGGCGTTCGCCTTCTTTAGTCTTCTTGTAGAAGCCGCCTTTGGTTTTGTCGCCCAGCCACTTGCGCTCCAGCATCTGCTGGTAGAAATCCGGAAGCCTGAGGTCGCCGCGCTCGTCGAGCTTGACCGGCCCGCCGGTCATGTTCGAGACCACGTGGCCCAGGATGTCGAGTCCGACCAGGTCGATGGTGCGGAAGGTCGCAGACTTGGGCCAGCCCACCACCTGCCCAGTCAGGGCGTCCACATCTTCAATGGTGAAGTCCATCTCCTGCATCAGCCGCATTACGTTCAGCACGGAAAATGTTCCGATGCGGTTCCCGATGAAGTTGGGCGTGTCTTTGGCCAGAACAATGCCTTTGCCCAGCTGTACGTCGCCGAAGTGGGCGATGGCGTCGAGCGCCGCGCGGTCGGTTTCCGCGGTAGGAATGATTTCCAGCAGCCGCATATAGCGCGGCGGATTGAAGAAATGTGTCCCGAACCAGCAACGGCGGAAATCGTCGGGAAAGCCCTCGGAGATTTTGCCTACAGGCAAGCCGCTGGTGTTGGTGGTAATGATCGTACCGGGCTTGCGGACGGCGTCTACTTTCTTCAGCAGTGCCCGCTTGAGCTCGAGGTTCTCCACCACCGCCTCGATAATCCAATCCACGTCGGCCAGGCGTTTGAGGTCATCCTCAAAATTGCCGATGGTGACCAGGCGAGCCAGCGAGGGCTCCATGAAGGCGGCCGGCTTGGATTTCACCGCGGCCTCCAAGCCCGCCGCGGCGATTCGATTGCGCACCGGGCCGTCTGCGTCGGGCGGCACAATATCGAACAGATAGCTGGGGACCCCGGCGTTGGCGAAATGCGCCGCAATACGCGCTCCCATGGTTCCCGCGCCCAAAACCGCAACTTTATGAATGCGTTTCATAGGGGATCAACTCCGTTTCCAGCCAAAAAGGACTTGCGAAAGAACTGCATTGTGACCGATTCGAAAATCGGCAGTGGAACATCCTTTCTAGGGAAGTTTATCTATCGCCCAGTCCTCTTTACTAGTCCTGATCACAATGATCTGTGAGAAGCGGCGGTTTGGATTGCGTTCCTTGCCCGGCGCCGCCAGCAATAACGTTACCGGAAAGGCATAGCGACCGGGCCGCAGTTGTTTGCCGTGGCCGATCTCGTAAGCCTGCCGGGTGGCGATGCCGGGCGAGAAAAATGCCTGCAGATGGTCCTCGGAAATCTGGTGCTTGGCAGCGTCGGTCAGCATAATCAGTCCAGTCTCGCGGTCCTGGGTCTGCCAGGCGTGAAGAAAGTGGTCGGCGGCAGCCAGGGCCGAAATGTAGTTCGGATCCTGCGCGGCAGCTTTGGGCCTGGGCTTGGCATGAAGTGGCAGGGAAAGCAGCAGCAGGGCGGACAGAACTGCGCACATCGGTTTCAAACGAGAACTCTCCTTATCCATATGTAAAGTGAAGTCTCATTATGCGGGAAGGAAGCCAGACTTGGCCCAAAAACACGACGGGCGCATGCCGTATTAGATGTGGGGTGAGGATGGCAACGGCACGCGCCCTATTAAGTTAAATTCATGCTAGAAGCCGCGGGTGCCAAAGTCAAGAGAAATCGTTTAAATTCAATACTATGCGATGAGCTTCGCAAGCACAAACGCGGCCCCCGCCGCAAGTCCACCGATCACCATTGTTTGTGACGAGCTGCGCCAGGGGGGTGTGCCCGTGAAACGCCCTTTTATGAAGCCGAATACGCCGAGCGCAGCCAGGGTCACGATCGCCGAAACCATCAGTCCAGTACTGGCGCTCGACAACGCCATGTAGGGCGACAACGGAATGAATCCACCGGCCACGTAAGCCCCGGCGATGGTCACCGCGCTGGTGAGCGCCCGCTTCGGATCCGGTGGCTCCAGCCCCAACTCGAACCGCATCATGAAATCAACCCAGGCCTCCGGGCGTCGGCTGAGGGCTTCTACGATGGGCGCGCTCTGCTCAGCCGCGATGCCGTACTGCTGGAAGACCCGGCTGACCTCGGCCATCTCTTCTTCTGGAATCTCCTTGACCTCGCGTTCCTCGCGCTCCCTTTCCTGGTCGTAGTGTTCGGCGTCGCCATGGGCCGCGAGATAGCCGCCCAGGCCCATGGCAATGGAGCCGGCGGCGATTTCGGCCAGTCCGCCCACCACGATCAGACGGGTATTCTGCACCGCGCCCGATAGTCCGGCGGCCAGCGCGAACGGTACCGTGAGCCCGTCGGACATTCCAATCACGACGTCACGGACGAAGTTTCCGGCGGTGAAATGTTTTTCGATGTGGTGCTGAGTTCCGGGCATGGGTTAAATCTCCGGGTGTGATTTTAGATATTCCTGGGCACGGCGCACCGCATCGCGCTCGCCGCGATACGCCAGCTTGCGCACGGCTTCGTCCAGAGGAATCCAGAGCGCGCGCCTCACTTCGATCCGCATCGCGGGCGCGATTTTATCGATTTCTCCCGACTGGTATCGCAGCAGGTAAAAGCTGACAATCTTGAACACCCGCTGCTGGTCTCCCCAGGAACGCACGTAGACGTACTTGATGTCGGCCAGTTTGGTGATGGAGATGGCGGTCAAGCCGGTTTCTTCGAACACCTCGCGCAGGGCCGTCTGCTGGGGCTTTTCGCCGGCGTCGACCAGTCCCTTGGGCAAGGCGAGGATTACTTTTCGTGACTGTTTTTTTGCAGCCGGGGCAGAGCCGGAAGGCTCCTTTTGGGGCTCGATGGCGGCCATCTGCCAGCCCGCAGCGGCCGGCCGCACCACCACTCCACCCGCGGAGATCTCCCGCACCATGCGCCCCAAGTTATCAGGATTACGGGAGTTAGTCACGGTCGGCGGGAAACGCCCGGTAACCTCTCTGCCGTAACTGGCAGGTTCGCAGGGAAGTTTGAAACACTCAGCCTAGCGCTGGCATCTTAGTTGCTAGAAGTAGGTTTAGAGTACCGGGCAAGACCGGGATGAAGTGGGGTACCCGTGAAGAGTCTGGGAAGAGTCATTCGTTCGGTGCAGGCCTTCGGGCGCGAGCTTTCCGGGCGCTCGTCCGGGCTTGAACCGAGGCCAGTCGAGCCAGCCATCGGCTTGGCGCTAGGCGGCGGCTTTGCCCGTGGCATGGCGCATATCGGCGTTCTTAAAGTCCTCCAACAGGAAAAAATCCCCATCGACTTCATTGCCGGCACCAGCGTGGGTGCTCTCATCGGCGCGGCCTATTGCAGCGGGGTCTCGACCGCCGAACTCGAAGCCATCGCCACCCGCGTGCGCTTCAAGCACTTCGCCCGCTGGACGCTCTCGCGCTACGGGTTCGCCTCCAACCAGCGCATGCTCGGATTCCTCAACAGCCTGCTGAAAGTGAAAACCTTCGAAGAACTAAGCATTCCTCTCGCCGTTACGGCGACAGACTTCTCCACCGGCAAGGGTGTTGTGTTCCAGTCCGGCCCGCTGGGTGAACCCGTGCGGGCCAGTTGCGCATATCCTGGGATGTTCCAACCGGTCAGAATTAACGGCCAGTTGCTGGTGGACGGCATGCTGGCGCATGCGGTGCCGACCCGTCCCTTGCGTGACATGGGCGCGGGGCGAGTGCTGGCTGTGCATCTGAAAGGCAGCTGGACCATGGGCGACGGGCCACGCCACCTGTTCGACGTGATCGGCCAGTGCTTTTCTATTGCGCAAGACGTGAGCAGTAACCTGTGGAAGCAAGCCGCCGACCTGGTCTTGGAACCCGACGTCAACGGCTACAAGTATGACGACTTCGAGCACAGCCCCGCCCTGGTCCGCGCCGGAGAAATCGCTGCCCGCAACGCCATGCCCGAAATTCGCAAGTGGCTGCAAGGCGAGTCGCAACGAGCAAGAGCCTGCAAGCCAGTGGCGCAGACCGTTGCCCTGCCGGCGGACTAAGCGGTCTCCATCCTCCGCTTCTAAACATTGTCATTCCCTCGGAGCCCCGACGCGTTGACGGGGTAGTGTATGGCGACGGCAAAAAGTCCTACACCCCCCTTTTCCGCGTCCGGCAAGCTGATCTTCGTGAGGTCCACTCAGGACGCATGGGCGTGCGCAAGTGGGCGGGGTTACGGTCCGCGGGGGCGAGGGGCGGGGGTAGAGCAATCCCTCAACTGGTGTAGACACCTGATTACAACAGTTAAAAGCGGTGGACGAAGCGGGCGACGGCCTGGCGAGGGATAGCCCAAGCTCCTACGGCAAAACTTCGCGTATCCCTCGCCGCCCGCTTGTCTCAACCTCCTGAAAACTGGCGTTTGATCTTGCATTGCTGACGGCAGATGCACTGGACCGGACCCCTCTCTTGGGCGTCGGTTAATGCCTGTTGTCGTATTGAATGCCCGCCTCGACCTCCGCGATGGCCTGCTGGATATACTGCAGAGCCTTCACGCGGTGGCCACCTTTGTCGTGCGAAGCTGACTCGAGGTTCCTTTGCGCCTCGCGCAGGTGCTGGATGGCTGCGGTCATCTCGGGTTGTGCCTCGTTGCCGCCGCCATAACCGCCATTCCAGTTGCCGCTCCAGCGGTCGTTGTCCCCGCCCCATTGGCCGCTGCCCCAGCCTCGGAACTGCGCACCGTCAATCACGCTGCCATCGCGATACTCAAACATGCGCTCGCGCCCGTTGGGATCACGCGCAAAAATCCGCAGCGATTTCGCATGTCCCTCATCCGGATCCACGTTGAACGTCCGGAAGTCCAATCGGAATTGCCGGTCGGCGCGCGCCAGTTCTTTCAGCCGGTTGGTCACATCCACATGGCGACGCTCGCTCCCATACTGAGCACTGAGAATCAGGAACTGGCCAGAGTCGCCGTCATTGTCTCCGCCATTCCAGTTGCCACTCCAGCGGTCGTTGTCCCCTCCCCATTGGCCGCTGCCCCAGCCTCGGAACTGCGCGCCGTCAATCACGCTGCCATCACGATACTCAAACATGCGCTCGCGCCCGTTCGGATCACGCGCAAAAATCCGCAGCGATTTCGCATGTCCCTCATCCGGATCCACGTTGAACGTCCGGAAGTCCAATCGGAATTGCCGGTCGGCGCGCGCCAGTTCCTTCAGCCGGTTGGTCACATCCACATGCCGCTGCTCGCTGCCATACTGCGCACTGAGAATCAGATACTGCCCTGCGTCCTGGGCCGCTGCCGTTCTTAGCAGCAGAAGCGACAACGCCATCATCAAGAAAATCGCAAAACGTGTCTTAAACATAGGAGTCTCCTGGTTTTTGATAAGCTCTGGGTCCTGGACAAGAACGAAAAAACAAACAAATGACACACGCAGGTTCTCCGCGTCTGAGCAAAAGAGCTCACGTGCCGGGTCGAAGAGTCTGCCGGATCTGATTAATTCTCTCCCATTTTCGCCTATGGCAGCAGGAAAGCGGCACGAAAAGTGATGGGAACCAGAGCTCGCGATCCTCAAATTGCGGCAGAGGACCGCGAGTGGTCTTGGCACACGTTCTAAATCAGATCGTTGGCGAAAAGCTGCCATCTCCACAACAACCTCTGGACAGCCACCACAGATTGGCACTAACCGCATACCCTCCTCCCGAACCTCATCTGCCCTAGAATAGAGCAAGTCGTACGCCGATAACTGTGAAACATCGCCATTGCACTCATTGGCCGGATCGTGGTTCGCAACGCGTTGACTTGCCCCTTCCCCGGCCCTAAGATGTCCGCGCGAGCGGAACTCCCTCCGCATGATTGGCCAAACCCTTGGGCACTACCACATTCTCGGGAAAATCGGCGCCGGCGGCATGGGCGAGGTGTATCGCGCCACCGACTCGAAGCTCGGCCGCGAGGTCGCGCTGAAGGTACTGCCGCCCGACATGGCCCGCGATCCCGAACGCCTAGCGCGCTTTCAGCGCGAAGCTCGCGCCGTGGCCGCTCTCAACCACCCTCATATTGTCACGATCTTTTCGGTCGAAGAATCCGACGGCATTCCTTTCCTCACCATGGAACTGGTTGAGGGACAGTCGCTCGACCGCGTTATTTCCGAAGGGGGCCTGCCGGTGCAGCGAATCATCGAGATTGCCGGCGCGCTGGCCGGCGCGCTCGCCGCCGCCCATGAAAAAGGCATCGTGCATCGCGACTTGAAGCCCGCCAACGTCATGGTCGCGGACGATGGTCGCATCAAGATTCTGGACTTCGGGCTGGCGAAAGACATCCGAGCCGACCAGCACACCGGCGCCACCATGACCTCAGCCGGACAGACCGAGGTGGGCGTCGTCATGGGCACCCCGGCCTATATGTCGCCCGAACAAGTTTCGGGCCGGCCGCTAGACCATCGCACCGACATCTTTTCGCTGGGCGTGGTGCTGCATCAGATGGCGACCGGAAAGCAGCCGTTCCACGGAAATTCGTCCGCGGAACTGATCTCCGCCATCCTGCGCGACGATCCTCCGCCGGTCACAGAACTGCGGCCCGAGTTGCCCGCTGACCTGTCGCGTATCATTCGCCGATGCCTGGAGAAGGACCCCGGCCATCGTGTGCAGACAGCGCGCGATGTGGCCAACGAATTTCGCGATCTGGCACGGCAATCGTCGCTGAAGGTTTCGGTTTCCCCCTTGCGCGCCGTCGACTCGGGCGCGGCCCGTGCCGAACAGGGTTTCTGGGTTGCCGTGCTTCCTTTCAAATCCGGCGGCTCGAACTCGGACCTCGCAGCGCTTGCCGAGGGTCTGACCGAAGATATCGTGACCGGCCTGTCACGATTCTCGTACTTGCGCGTCATCGCGCGCAGTTCGACGCAGCGCTATGCAAACCAAGCCGCCGATCTGCGGACTATTGGCAAGGAACTGGGCGCACGCTACATGATGGAGGGAAGTCTGCGACTGGTAGGGGCCACGCTGCGCCTGGCCGTGCAGCTGGTAGACACAAGCTCTGGCGCTCATCTGTGGGCTGAGACTTATGATCGTCCTTTCAAGCCGGAGTCGGTGCTTGAGCTTCAGGACGATCTGGTCCCCCGGATCGTCTCTACCGTCGCCGATCAGTACGGCATCTTGCCTCGCACGATGAGCGAAGTGCTGCGCAGCAAGAGCGAAGACCAGTTGACTCCGCATGAGGCTGTACTTCGCACCTTCAGCTACTTCGAGCGAATCACGCCCGACGAACATGCGATCGTGCGGCGGATTCTGGAGCGCGCCGTCAAGAACGCGCCCGACCAGAGCGACTGCTGGGCGATGCTTTCCATGATTTACCGCGGCGAGTATGCCCAAGGGTTCAACCCCGGGCCCGATCCGCTTGCCCGGGCAGTCGTCGCCGCTCAACGCGCCGTGCAACTGGCGCCCTCCAATCACCTTGGCTACTGGGCACTGGCTACCAGTCTTTTCTTCCAGAAGGACAAGCTCGGCTTCCGCGCCGCCGCCGACCGGGTGATTGCGCTGAATCGGATGGATGGATCCACCACTGCTTTTATGGGCTTGCTCATCGCTTATGCGGGCGACTGGGACCGCGGCTGCAAGCTGGTGGAATCCGCCATGCAGCTCAATCCCAACCATCCCGGTTGGTACCAGAATGCGCTGTTTGTAAATGCCTATAACAAGGGTCAATACGCCGAGGCCCTGGAAGCTGCCCTCAGAATCAACATGCCCGGTTACTTCGCCACTCACGCCGCATTGGCTGCGGCGCTTGGGCAACTCGGCCGGCGCGAAGCGGCGCAAAAAGCGGTGCGGGATTTGCTTACCCTCCGGCCCGACTTCGCCACCGCGGTGCGCGATGAATTTTCCAAGTGGTGGGAGCCCGAACTAGTCGAACACTTTATCGAAGGGCTGCGCAAGGCGGGGCTGGAAACAGCGGAAGATTCGGGAAAGCAGGCTCTGGCGCCCACAACTTCTGGAGCGACACCCACCACCACCGGCTCGGGAGCGACGCGAGCCGACGAAGGCTTCTGGGTTGCGGTCCTTCCGTTCAAATACAGCGGCGCGAACACGGACCTCACTGCGCTCGCCGAAGGACTAACCGAAGACGTCGTTACAGGATTGTCACGATTCTCCTACCTTAGGGTCATTGCCCGTAGTTCGACGCTGCGATACGTCCAGGGCGACGTCCGTTCCGCCGGCAAGGAACTGGGCGCACGCTACGTGATGGAGGGCAGCCTGCGTCAGGCGGGGACGAAACTGCGGATCACCGTACAACTCGTGGACACCCACTCCGGCGCCCATCTGTGGGCAGAAACGTATGATCGCCCTTTTCAGCCGGATGCAGTCTTCGAACTCCTGGACGACTTGGTTCCCCGCATCGTTTCCACCGTCGCCGACACGCACGGCGTCCTGCCGTATAGCATGAGCCAAACTCTCCGTGGGAAGAATCAGGACCAACTGACGCCCTACGAAGCATTCCTGCGCGGTTTCTCGTACTTCAAGCATGTCAACGCGGAGGAGCACGCCAGCGTAAGAGCGGGCCTGGAACGGGCCGTTCAACAGGCGCCGGGTAACTCCGATTGCTGGGCCTTGTTGGCGATGCTGTACAGAGAAGAAAACAACCACGGGTTTAACGTCCGGCCTGATCCTGTCGGACGTGCACTGGCCGCGGCTCGGCGGGCGATTGACATCGCTCCCTCCAATCATCTCGCCCACCACGCTCTGGCCTCGGTCTTATTCTTTCGCAAGGAAATTCAAGCTTTCCGCAGCTCGGCGGAGCGGGCCATCGCCCTGAATCCCCTGGACGGCTTCACCATGGCGTACATGGGCTTTCTGCTTGCCTATTCCGGCGATTGGGAGCGCGGTTGCGAGTTGGTGGAAAAGGCCAGAAACCTCAACCCGAATCACCCTGGCTGGTACTGGTTTCCACCGTTCTTCAATGCGTATCGCAAAGGCGACTACCGGGGCGCGCTGGAGTTTGCCCTAAAAGTCAATATGCCCGGTTTCTGGCGCAACGAGCTCGCACTCGCCGCGACCTACGGCCAACTCGGCGAGCTGGAGATGGCGCGCAATGCGGCACGGGAACTGCTGGAGGTGCGGCCGGACTTCACAGCCATCGCACGTCAGGAGTGCAGCAAGTGGTGGGATCCGCAACTAGTCGATCAACTGGTCGACGGTTTGCGCAGGGCCGGTCTGGAGATCCCCGAAAAAGCGACAATGTCTGCTCCAGGCGTCACCGCTCCCAAAGTGGCGAGCACTTCGGGTCCTCTCGTCCCGCCCGCGATCGCAGTCCTGCCCTTTCAGAATCTGTCGGGCGATCCCGAGCAGGAATATTTCGCCGACGGCATCACCGAAGAAATCATCAACACCCTGGCGCACATCCCCGGCCTTCGCGTGGCGGGCCGCAGTTCGGCGTTTTCCTTCAAGGGACGCAACGAAGACCTGCGCTCGGTAGGAGCTAAACTCGGCGTAGCCACCATTCTCGAAGGCACGCTGCGGCGCTCGGGCGATCGTCTGCGCATCACGGCTCAGCTCATCGACGCCAGTAGCGGTTATCAACTCTGGTCGGAACGTTACGACCGCGTCATGGAAGATGTTTTCGCCGTCCAGGACGAGATCGCTGGCACGATCGCGGGAAGGCTCAGGCTGTCGCTCGCGGCGGACCGCGGCGCGCAGGCCGTCCAACCGCCCACCCGCAACATGAGCGCTTACGAGCTGTACCTGAAAGGGCGCGGCCTGCTCTACCAGCGCGGGCCCAGCATTGGCAAGGCAATTGACTGCTTCAAAGAAGCAGTGGCTCTCGATCCCGAGTATGCCCAGGCTTGGGCCGGGTTGGCAGATGGATATACCACCTCCGGGTACTCCGGTTACACGCCGGCGAGCGAGACTATGCCCCGCGCGCTGGAGGCGGCACGACGAGCGCTCCAACTGGATCCCGATCTGGCTGAGGCGCACAGCGCCCTTGCCTGCGCTACCTTGCTGTACGAGCTGAATTTTGCGCTCGCCGAACAGGAATTTCGCCGGGCGCTCGAACTCAACCCCAGTTATCCCCAGGGCCGGTCATGGTATGGTCTGTTCTTCTTGCAGTGGGTTGCTGGCCGTGAGCATGAAGGCCGCGAGGAGCTCTTGAAGCTCCATCAACTCGACCCGCTGTCCGCCTACGCCAACGTAATCCTCTGCTTCTCCGGCGTAAGCAGTGGTCGTTTTTCTGAGGCGGTCGACCATGGCCGCCGCGGGCTCGAGCTCGATCCCAACTCTTACCTGGCCCACTGGAGCCTGACCAACGCGCTGCTGTGCAGTGAGCAGTATGAGGATGCAGCCGCGGTTTGTGAGCGCGCACTGGCCATGTCCGGACGTCACAGCTGGGCGCTGTCCACGCTGGTATTGATTTACGCCGCCTGGGGCAAACCCGACAACGCTCGCGCCGCGTATCGCGAACTGGAAGCGCGGAGTGCGCGCGAGTTCGTTCAGCCCTCAATGCTGGCGCCAGCGGCTGCCGCCATCGGAGACATGGATCAGGCCATCGCTTTCGCGCAACGGGCACTCGACGAGAAGGATCCACTTTTGGTCATGCTGGCGCGCACCTGGCCCACCTATAACCAACTCCGCACTGAAGCCCGGTTTCTCCAGATCGTCAACCGGTTGGGCTTGCCGGGTTAGAAAGCAGCGGGGTGACCTCGAATGACTCCTGGGGGTAGGGAATCAGCTGTCCATTGGCTGCGGGACATCGTTGACCGCAACCGCCGCAAGCAATCCGTAGGCCTGTTTTCGGTTTGCTCCGCGCATCCGCAGGTGTTGCAGGCTGCCATGCGGCATGCGCTCGCCAGCGATTCCATGCTCTGCGTGGAGTCAACCTCAAATCAGGTCAACCAGTTTGGCGGCTACACCGGACTGACGCCGGCGCAATTTGCAGAATACTTGTCGTCCATCGCGCGGCGCGTAGGCTTCCCGAAAGAAAAGATCCTCTTGGGAGGCGACCACCTGGGCCCGTATCCCTGGCGTAGCGAGCCCGGTCAGACTGCCCTCGCTAAAGCCGCCGAGTTGGTAGGCGCCTGTGTTCTGGCGGGCTACGCCAAGATTCATCTGGATGCGAGCATGGCTTGCGCCGATGATGCCGCCGCCCACATCGGTGACGAAAAAGTTGCTCAGCGCGCTGCCCAGCTCTGCGATGCCGCCGAAAATGCCCGCCGCGAATTGCCGGTGGATGCTCCCGCGCCGCTGTACGTAATCGGAACCGAGGTGCCCGTCCCCGGAGGCGAGCAGGCCGCTGGGCAGGCGCCGGAAGTCACCCACGTCGAGAGCATGCAGAAGACCCTGGAAGTTTCGCGCGCAGCGTTTCACGCGCGCGGCCTGGAGGATGCCTGGGAGCGGGTCATCGGGCTGGTGGTGCAGCCCGGAGTGGAATTCGGCGACACCCACGTCTTCGACTACGACCGCCGCAAAGCCCGCCCTTTGAGCCAGAACCTGCCGGTTTCTCCCGCGCTGGTGTACGAAGCCCACTCCACCGACTACCAAGCCCCAGCGGCGCTGCGCGAAATGGTGGAAGACCACTTCGCCATTCTGAAAGTGGGACCCTGGCTCACGTTCGCATTTCGTGAAGCCGTCTTTGCCCTGAGCAGCATCGAGCAGGAATGGCTCGGCCAGCGAAAAGGCATCCAGACTTCCCGCGTCCGCCAAGCCCTCGAGCAAGCCATGCTGGCGAATCCCGCGCACTGGAAAGCCTATTACTCGGGAGACGAATCGCAACTCCAGTTCGCGCGCCAATTCAGCTACAGTGATCGCTGCCGCTATTACTGGCCAGACACCGCAGTGCAGAAGGAACTGGAAAGACTGCTGACGAACCTGTCACACGCCGAAATACCTCTAACCTTGCTCGGCCAATGCTTACCCCAGCAGTACGAATTCGTGCGCGCGGGAGCGATCCCCGCACGACCTGACGCTCTCATCGAAGACCGCATCCGCCAAGTGTTGAATTTCTACTCAGCCGCTTGCCAACCCGCCTGAAGATGGCGCGGATGCGTCGCTCCGCTGTTCAGTCTCTAAGGTTATAATCTGGCCCACCAATGAACCTGACCTCTGGCACCAAACTCGGGCCATACGAAATTGTTTCCCTTCTGGGCGCAGGCGGCATGGGCGAGGTCTATCGTGCCCGTGATTCTCGCCTCAAACGTGAAGTAGCGATCAAGGTCTTGCCGCACGCGCTCACTCGCGACGCCGAGCGGCTCCGCCGCTTTGAGCAAGAGGCCCTCGCCACCGCCGCCCTGAACCATCCCAACATTCTGGCGGTATTCGATATTGGCACCAGCGATAGCTCGCCTTACGTGGTCTCCGAACTACTTGAGGGAGAGACCATGCGGGAACGCTTGCGCACCGGATCAATCGCGGTGCGCAAGGCCCTGGACTACGCCCTGCAGATTGCCCACGGACTGGCCGCGGCCCACGAAAAGGGCATCGTCCATCGCGACCTCAAGCCGGAGAACTTGTTCATCACCAAAGATGGGCGAGTCAAAATCCTCGACTTTGGTCTGGCCAAACTCACCCAGGCTGAACCCGGCGCGCACACCACACTGCCCACCGCCACCCACGGCACTGAAGCCGGCGTGGTGCTGGGCACGGCGGGATACATGTCGCCCGAACAGGTGCGTGGTTTGACCCTGGATGCCCGCTCCGACATCTTCAGCTTCGGCGCAATTCTCTACGAGATGCTCTCCGGCAAGCGGGCGTTTCACGGAGACACTCCCGCCGACACGATGAGTTCAATTCTTAAAGAAGACCCTCCCGAACTGGCCGAGACCAACCGCAACGTTTCGCCGGCGCTGGAGCGCATCGTGCATCACTGCCTGGAAAAGAATCCCGAGGCGCGCTTCCACTCCGCCAGCGACATCGCATTTGATCTCGAACACCTTTCCGGGGTCTCCAGCACCACCGCTAAGGCCCTGCCGGTTGCCAGTGGAGCGCCGCGTCGCAAGTTGCTGGCCGGTCTGGCGGGTGGTCTTGGTGTCGCGCTGGTGATGCTCGGCCTCGGCTGGTGGCTCGGCAGGGCTGGCGGTCCTCCGTCTGTGGCCGAGTACCAGCAAATCACCTTTCGCATGGGTTCCATCGGCAATGCCCGGTTCACCCCCGACGGCAGCATTGTTTACAGCGCATCGTGGGAGGGAGGCGACCGCCAGCTCTACATGGCGCGCACCGACGATCCCGGGGCGCGCGAACTGGGGCTCAAGGATGCGGAGCTGCTTTCGATCTCCAAGAACGGAGAACTGGCGGTTCGCCTCAACACGGTGGGGCTAGGTGGCTACGCGCGGTCTGGGACGCTGGCGAGGGTGCCCATCAGTGGAGGATCGCCACGCGAAGTGCTGGACAATGTGCAAGACGCGGACTGGGCGGCGAACGGCGAGAGTATGGCAGTCGTCCGTTACGTTCCGGAAAACCACCACTGGCGTTTGGAATATCCCGTCGGCAAGGTGCTGCTGGACAGCATCAACTGGATCAGCCACCCAAAGATTTCTCCCGACGGCAAGTGGGTGGCCTTTGCCGACCATGAGGTCCCCGGAGGCGACGACGAGGGTTCGGTCGCGGTGATCGGCTCGGATGGCAAGGACAAAGAGAAAAAGCTTTCCTCCGGCTGGACCTCATTACAGGGGATTCTCTGGTCTCCACAGGGCGATGAGATCTGGTTTACCTCAAGCAACAGCGGCAGCGCCTCGAACCCTCGGGCGGTGACCCTCTCCGGCAAGCTGCGCACCATCACCAACGTGCCCGGCGGCATGTGGCTGGAGGATGTGCGAAACGGAGTCGTCCTGACGGTGACCCATCAGACACGTATTGGGATTCGAGGAGTAGCGCCAGGTGGAAAAGAGGAGCATGAATTGGGGTGGTTCGGATGGTCGGGGCTGCGCGATATCAGCCCGGACGGCCGGAAGATCCTGTTCGACGAGGAAGGCGATGGGGGTGGACCGAATTACACCGTGTTCCTGCGCGATACCGACGGGTCGCCTCCGGTCCGCATTGGCGAGGGCAACGCCATGGCCATCTCGCCCGATGCAAAATGGGCGATCACCAAGCCGGCGAAGGGTGGATCCCTGAACCTGGTGCCGACGGGTGCGGGTGAGGCAAGGCCGCTTACCCACGATGCCATAAGCTACGGTGGGGTTCGCTGGCTACCCGACGGCAAGCGACTGCTGGCCTCAGGTATTGAAGCCGGGCACGGTGGCCGTGACTATCTGATCGATCTGAGCAACGGCGATTCCAAGCCCATCACTCCGGAGGGCGTGGCCGGTGTAAACCTCTCGCCGGACGGCAACAGCACGACCGTGCTGGGACCCGATGGAAAATGGGGGATCTGGCCGCTCCAGGGAAGTGGTATTCGTCTGATCCCTGGGCTAGACTCGCACTACTACGTGGCGGGTTGGTCGCCGGACGGGGGATCGGTGTACGTGGCCCCCAGAGGCGGGAACCAGAAGACCGCGAAGGTCTATCAGGTGAATACAGTAACTGGGAAAATGGATTTGTGGAAAACCTTCGGAGCGGATGCGGCAGCGGGAGTCTCGTCCACGGGTGCACCTCGTTTTTCAATCGACGGGACTGCATACGCATACGTCTATGTACGAGTGCTGTCGCAGGCCTACGTGATAACGGGGTTGAAGTAGTCAGCCCCGCAGGAACTACGTAGGGACGGCACCCCCGGCTGTCCAGCGAAGCGGATCTCCGCAACGGCTGTCGCAGGCCTACTCTCGTGACTGCCGCTGGTGATCTGCTTTACGGGAAATGAATCCGAAATCGTTGGAACTCCGCCACGCGGACTCATCGCAGGAGGTTGGCATGCGGTACTGCGGATTGTTATTGCTCTTGGCCGCCCTCGTGATCCCCTCCCTTGCACAAGATGACCCCGAGGGTCCCGCCAACGAGAAAGCCCGCAAAACCTACAAGCACGCTCTCGACGACCTGCAGCACCACATGACTCTGGACGCGTTGGATAACTTCAAGAAAGCTGATAAGCAGGACGATGGCCACTGCCTGGGATGCCAGAAGAAGATGATCAAGTACGGGATCGAGCTGCGTGACTGGAAGACTGCTGAAACCGCTGGGGAAGAGATGATAGCGGAAGCTCAGGGCGACAAAGCTTTGGCGATCGCCCATTATGAGCTCGGGTTCGTTCTGCGGGCTGAGGCTCTCGAAAAGCACAAGGAAGAGATCTTCGCTCGGGCGCATCAGGAGATGAGCAAGGCGCTGGCCACGTACGCAAATTTCCCAGATGCGGTATTCGTTGATGGACAGATCCTCGCCCAGTTGAAGCAGGACGATGCCGCCAAAGCGCAGTTTGAGCAGTTTGTAAAGATGAGGCCGGCCGATGATCCGGACCGGCAGCGCGCCCTGCGGTACATTAGCGCGCCCGACTTGGCGCGGGCTCGAATGGCGCCAGCGTTTTCGGTTACCACCACCGACGGTCAGCGAGTCTCGCTCGATGAGTTGAAAGGTAGAGTTGTGCTGATCGACTTCTGGGCCACCTGGTGCGGACCATGCCGCGAGGCCCTGCCCCACATGCGAGACATCGCCAGGAAATTCCAGGGCCAGCCTCTGCTGATACTGAGCGTGAGTCTCGACGATGATGAGCAGAAGTGGAAGGACTTCGTCGCCAAGAATCAGATGACCTGGCCGCAGTACCGCGATGGCGGCTTCGACGGTCCCATCGCCCACTTGTTTGCGGTAAGTGCGATCCCGCAAACCTTCACCATCGACGCCGACGGAGTGCTGCAGGATCAGCATATCGGAGATGCAGCGATTGAAGGCAAGCTGGAAAAGCTGGTGGGCCGCGCGCGCGAGTCGCCGGTGACGGATCCGCCCAAGCGATAGCGAACCGGTCAAATCAAGAACAGATTGGTTTTGGGTTATTATGTTGCGCTACCGGGGTCAAAATTCACTTGAGGTAGGAAGAATGAAAAGAATGATGGCCGTGTTTGCCGCCGCGATCCTCAGCCTGGTCTTGGGCGCATCATCCGCTGCCTTTGCAGCGTCGGCGCCTGCACCTGCGCCCAAGCCCGAGAACCAACCGGAAATGGTTTCCGCTCTCGAGCATCTCCGCGAAGCCAAGCGAGCCTTGGAATCTGCTTCTCGCGACAAGGGTGGCCATCGCGCCAAGGCCATCGCTCTGATTAACGATGCCATCCGCCAGGTTGAGGAAGGCATTCAATACGACAACACTCACACCTCGCCCGGTGAGAGAAAGCACTAGGTTCAAACAAATTCATCGCGCAGGAGTTACGGGGGTGGGAAGCTGGAAGCTACTTCATCACTCCCCGCTGTGCGATCCCGATGTTGTCGCGAGTGGTGTTCTTTACCAGGTACATCATTTCGTCGGCTTGGCGGATAACATCGTGCGTGGTTTGGGCGTCGTGCGGGTAGGTGGCCACGCCGATGGAAGCGCGGATATTCAGGTTGAGTCCTTCTTCCTTGCAAAACAATGTGGTGCGGAGCGTGTCGCGCAGACGGCGTGCCACTACCAGCGCGGAATCTTTTCCGGTCTGGGGCAGCAATACCACGAATTCGTCACCGCCATAGCGGAAGGCGTAATCAATCAAGCGCAACTGCGCCTTGATCAGGTAGCCGATCTCCGCCAGCAGCTTGCTCCCGATCAGGTGGCCGTGGGTATCGTTGACCTGCTTGAAGTGGTCGAGGTCAATGAACAGTACCGTGAATTCGTAGTTGAAGCGCGCCGAGCGGTAGACCTCGGTTTCCAGCGTCTTGTAAAGATGGCGGGCATTGTACAGGCCAGTGCAGTCGTCGGTGATGGTCAGTTCCTGAATCTTTTCCACCGAGCGCGCGTTTTCGATGGCAATGGCGGCGTAGTCGCACAGCGACTGTAAAAAGAACAGCTCCTGGTCGCTGAAGCCCTGCATGTTGACGTTGACCAGTTGAATCACGCCCAGCACCCGGTGCTTGGAACGCAGTGGCACGCAGATGATGGAGCGCGTCTCCCACTTGGTCATTTCGTCGATTCGTTTGGCGAAACGCGGGTCGGTCAGCACATCGGGCACGATCAGCCGCTCACCGTGCTTGGCCACCCATCCGGCGATGCCTTCGCCCACCTTCAGGCGAACATTTTTCAGAGCTTCCGCAGCGCTGCCGACCGCGATCGCAAAGTAGAGCTCGTTGCGCTCTTCGTCCACCATGAGCAGCGACCAGGTGTCAGGCCGAAAATATTCCGCCATTTTCTCCATGATGGCCTGCAGGATGGAGTCCAGGTCGAGCATCGAGGTCAGGGCCTTGGCAACATCGTGAAAGATGTTGAGTTCCTGGCTCTGCCGATTGCGCTCTGGTTCCGGGCTTGCGGCGGTGGCCTTGGTCATTGACAGCTGTCCTCAAAAACGGGGCGGAAGTGCTCAAATTATAGGTGCGATTTGGGAGGGTGGGCAATGTACCTAAGTAACCTGAACCCCCCAAGCTACCTGTCGAAAGGACACCTGGATTGGCCGTTTTGGAGCCGCCTTGGTATCAACCGGCTGAGCGGTTAACAACCCGACTCTCCGCTCCTATAATTTCATGCGTTTCAGCAACCTCCGCTTAACATAGTATTTGTGTTTTGCGGGCTGGCCTGAAATCATTCCGGCTGGTGGGAGAGCGCAACAGTGGGATCCTTCGGAGCGCGACTGAAACGGGAGCGGGAGCAGCGCAAGATCACGCTGGACGACATCTCCGCCGCTACCAAGATCGGCACCCGCTTCCTGCGCGCCCTGGAAGACGAGCATTTCGACCAGCTGCCGGGCGGCATTTTCAACAAGGGATTTGTTCGTGCCTACGCCCGGCATCTTGGTGTTGACGAAGAACAAGCGATTGCCGACTACCTGGAGGCTTCGGGCGCTACCGTCCCCGGAGGCCCCACCGAGGCACTCGAAAAGAAACCTGCGGTCGAAGTCCAGCCCCAACCGGAGAGCAGAGAAGCGCTGAATATTCCCTGGGGAATCCTCGCCGCTTTGCTGCTCGTGGTGGCGTTCGGGTTTGCTGCCTGGGGCTTCTACACCCGGGAAAAACAGAAGGAGGCGACCCATCCCACCGAGCAACTCGCTCCCTCGAGCAGTTCCAGCGTAGACGCCTCCCCGCCAGCCGCTGCCGGCGAGACGGCCGCAGCTGCGCTGGGAGCCGAGCCGGCTATCCCCGTGGGCTCTGGTCAAACCACAAAGCCAGTAAACAATCAGCCCACTGCGGCGTCTTCGTCTGCGGCGTTCACGGTCACCGTCAAAGCGCACGAGGACTGCTGGGTGACGATTACTGTGGATGGAAAACAAATCATGCAGGACACCTTGGTGGCTCCGGCGGAAAAGTCTATTGGGGCACAGAAGGAAATTACCGTGCGAGGCGGAAACATCGGAGCTCTGGACGTCTTCTTCAACGGCAAGAAACTACCGGCTCAGGGAGACTACGGTGAGGTAAAGACTCTGACTTTCGACGCCAACGGACTGCAAGCCAAAGCCCCGCCGGCCGCTCCAACCCAAACCCCGCCCCAACCCCGATCCCGCGACTGATTGCACTTCGACCGGAACGGTTCGCCATTGAACCCCAGCTACTCCCCGCCCGCTACTCCTCGGATTCGTCTGGCTGGTTCCGGGCGCCGTATCGGCCCAAAACCATTGCGCAGAATGGCCTTCTCTGATACGGTTTTTAGAGCCTCCAGACAATCTTTGAGCGGCGGTTGTTGGTCTGTTCTTCTCGCTGGGCGTAACCTCCCGATCGCCGAAGGAGAAATTAACTTTGTCATCCAGAAATCGTTATCTGTTCACGTCCGAATCTGTGACTGAGGGCCATCCCGATAAGATCGCCGACCAGATTTCCGACGCTATTCTCGACGCCTGCCTGGCCGAAGATCCCATGAGCCGCGTCGCCTGCGAAACTCTCACCGCCACCGGCCTGGTGGTGATTGCGGGTGAAATTACCACCAAGGCTTACGTGGATTTCCAGAGCCTGGTGCGCGGTACCATCTCCTCCATCGGCTACGACAACGCCCTCTACGGATTCGACTCCAACACCTGCGCCGTGATTTCCAGCATCAACAAGCAGTCCGGCGACATCGCCATGGGCGTAGACACCGGAGGCGCCGGCGACCAGGGAATGATGTTTGGGTTTGCTTGTAATGAGACGCCGGAATTGATGCCGATGCCTATTTCCTTGGCGCATAAGCTGACTATGCGGCTTGCGGAAGTGCGCAAGCATGGCAAGTTGCCTTATTTGCGGCCGGATGGGAAGTCGCAAGTCACTGTCGAATATGACGAGCACAAAAAACCTATGCGGGTGGATGCGGTTGTCATTTCGACGCAGCATGCCGAGACCGTTACCAACGACGAGTTGCGCAGCGACATCTTGAAGCATGTGATTCAGGCGACCATTCCGGGCAACCTGCTGGATGCGGATACCAAGTACCACATCAATCCTACCGGGCGCTTCGTGATTGGCGGGCCCATGGGCGATACCGGTCTGACCGGGCGCAAGATCATCGTCGATACCTACGGCGGCATGGGGCGTCATGGCGGCGGGGCGTTCAGCGGCAAGGATCCGACCAAGGTAGATCGCTCGGCGGCGTACATGGCGCGTCATATTGCGAAAAACATTGTCGCGGCCGGGTTGGCGGACCGTTGCGAGGTGCAGTTGGCCTATGCCATCGGCGTGGCCGAACCGGTGAGTGTGCTGGTGGACACGTTCGGCACCGGCAAGGTAAACAACGGGCTGATTCAGGATCTGGTCCGCACGCACTTCAAGCTGACGCCCAAGAGCATTATTGATTCTCTGAACTTGCGGCGGCCGATCTACGAAAAGACTGCTGCTTATGGACACTTCGGGCGCAGTGATCCGGATTTCACCTGGGAAGGCACCCACAAGGCGGCCCGTCTGGCGAGCGATGCCGGATTGCGTGAGCCGGCGGGGCACGCGGTAAAGCATTAGCCACTCGGGGGCTAAAGCCCCCTGTTCTTTTGACGCGGAGTGGCACGGCTAAAGCCGTGCCCTTCGCAAATCTGGGGCTTGACGGCGCGACTGAAGTCGCGCCCTTTCAAAGCAAGAGCTTAAAAGCAAGACCAAGCTGCTCACGCAGGAACGAACCTCCCCGGGTTTCCTGTATCCTTGATTCGTACGGTAATTCGTAGCGATCGATCGCAATCAAAATTTCTAAACGCGCCACAGGAGAAGTATGTCGACTACACCGACGCAAGTGAGTTCTGACGTCAAGAACTTCGATCTGGCCGATCTGGGGAAGAAGCGCATTGACTGGGCCAACCAGTCGATGAAGGTTCTCCAGATTATCCGCAAGGAATTCATCAAGAACCAGCCCCTGAAGGGCATCCGGGTGTCGGCGTGCCTGCACGTGACCGCCGAGACTGCGAACCTCGCGATCTGTCTGCGCGATGGCGGGGCCGATGTCGCGCTGTGCGCGTCGAACCCGCTTTCTACGCAGGACGACGTTGCCGCCAGCCTGGTGCGCGACCACAACGTTCCCGTGTTCGCCATCAAGGGCGAGGACAACGACACCTATTACAGCCACATCCTGGCGGCCATCGACCACAAGCCGCACATCACCATGGATGACGGCGCCGACCTGGTGTCGGTGCTGCACACCAAGCGGCAGGACGCGCTTGACGGCGTGATTGGCGGCACCGAAGAGACCACCACCGGGGTCATCCGGCTGCGCGCCATGGCGAAGGAAGGCGTGCTGCGCTACCCGATCGTGGCGGTGAACGATGCCGACACTAAGCACCTGTTCGATAATCGCTACGGCACCGGGCAGTCAACCATTGACGGCATCATCCGCGCCACCAACTTCCTGCTGGCAGGATCGAAATTCATCGTGGCCGGCTACGGCTGGTGCGGACGCGGGCTGGCGAGCCGGGCACGTGGCGCCGGGGCCGAAGTCATCATCACCGAAGTTGATCCGACGAAGGCGCTGGAAGCCGTGATGGACGGTTTCCGCGTGATGTCAATGAACGAAGCCGCCAAGATTGGCGACGTGTTCTGCACCGTGACCGGCAACAAGAACGTGCTCACCAAAGACCACTTCGACGTGATGAAAGATGGCGCGATCATTTCCAACTCAGGCCACTTCAACGTGGAAATCGACATTCCCGCGCTGGAAAAGATGTCGTCGTCCAAGCGCACTACGCGGACCTTCGTCGAAGAGTATTCGCTGAAAGACGGACGCAAGATCAACCTGCTGGGCGAAGGCCGCCTCATCAACCTGTCTGCGGCCGAAGGGCATCCCGCTTCGGTCATGGACATGAGCTTCGCCGACCAGGCGCTGTCGGTCGAATACATGGTCAAGAATTACAAGACGCTGGAGAAGACCGTGTACCGCGTCCCCGAAGAACTGGACAAGCGAGTAGCCAAGCTGAAACTCGAGTCCATGGGGATAAAGATTGATCGCTTGACTCCCGAGCAGGAAGAATATCTGGCGGGGTGGAGTGAGGGAACGTAGAGGCAGCAACTAGCAATTAGCAAATTCCCAACGGGGGCGGCTTCGGCTGTCCCTTTTGCTTTTGGGAGCGTACTCCCGTCACCATAGTAACGCTTGACAGTAGTACCGCGTCGCGTTAGTATAAGGCGAATGATCGTGAGTTTCGGTGACAGGGAAACGGAAAGGCTGTGGCACTCGGGCAAGAGCCGCCGTCTTCCGGTTGATCTGCAGCGAAGGGCGTTCAAGAAACTCGCCATTTTGAACGCGGCGGTTGGGCTCGACAATTTAAAGGTGCCACCAGGGAACCAACTGGAAGCCCTCCGTGGAGATCGCGCCGGACAACACAGCATTCGAGTGAACGATCAATATCGTGTTTGTTTCCTATGGCGGGACGGAAATGCTTTTGACGTAGAGATCGTGGATTACCACTAGCACCGGAGTCACTATGGCCAGATCAAGAAAGGTCTTTGCGGTCCACCCGGGAGAAATTCTCAAGACCGAGTTCATGGAGCCCATGGGCGTGAGTGCGTATGAACTGGCGAAGGCCCTCACTTTCCCCGGCATCTATGAAGTCGTCCGCGGAGACCGGGCCATCAGCGCTGACACTGCCATCCGCCTGGGGAAGTATTTCGGTCTGCCCGCACAGTTCTGGCTCAATCTGCAGAATGATTACGACCTGAGAATTGCAGAAGGCAGCGGAATTGGCAGGGGGATTAAGCCGCGAGCGGTCCGTGATCGGGCGGAATTCACGGGTACCCGCTAGGGTTTGCAACTGGCAGCTAGCAATTAGCACTTGGCATTCAGTCAGGACGGGGCGGCTTTGGCTGCCCCTTTGCATTTGGGTGGAGCGGGCGTTGCCCACCCTGTCGCAAAGAACGCGACCCGGACGGGGCACCCTCTGACGGAACGCCCTCGAAGTGATTGATACTGAAAGCACAACAGATGGAGTGGGAAGGCAACTTGGACCTACAATTCTTAATCCAAGTAGTTTGGTCCGAATTCGGACGAGGAGGGTGGCATGAAACTACGAAACCTTCAGAGACTTGCGGTATCGGCGGCAATGACGACGGCGCTAGGTGGGGCGATGCTGGTGAGCATGCCGCGGGCGTACGCCGACGCGGACGACCACCGGGAGTGCCAGGAAAAAGTGGAGCGCGCGGAATCCAGGCTGGACCAGGCGATTCGCAAACACGGCGAGCGCAGCCATCAGGCCGACCAACAGCGACGAAACCTGAACGCGGAGCGGGAACGCTGCTGGAACCGGTATCACGGATGGTGGAATGGCCAGGAGAAGCGTTGGCATACCGATCGCGACTGGGATCGTGACCACGATCGCGATGACCATGATCGGGACCATGACCGGGACGATCATCACTAGAGACCGGTTTCGGGAACAGGTTAGTTAAAGAGGGTGAAAGGAAGGCCTCCGGCTTGGGTTGGGGGCCTTCTTTGTTGCGTAGGAGGGGCGTGGGCCGTTGGTCGTGTGCAGGAGCCGTGCACGCGCTAGGCCGCTCATCATTCGCGGAGCTTGTATCTGTTGGGGGTGGCTTGTACGCTCTTTCTCAGTGGCCAGAGGAGCGACACAGTGTCAAACATCGGAAGACTTGAGCCTGTAGCAATACGTGAGCTTTGGAAGCACGAAGAGAGAGGTTTTTCCGCATGGCTTGAAGCGAATCTAGACGTGCTGTCCGAGGCCATTGGAGTGCAACTGTCCGACCCGAAGAGGGAGCTTCTGGCAGGAGATTTTCAGTGCGATCTCGTGGCTGAGGACGAGAACGGGGATCGGGTGATTATCGAGAACCAGCTTGAGGCGACCAACCACGACCACCTTGGTAAAGTCCTGACCTACCTCACTAATCTAGACGCAAAAGCCGCTATTTGGGTTTCGACCGCTCCTCGGCCTGAGCACATCCGCGCGATCCAATGGTTGAACGAGATCACTCCTGACAACATTGCCTTCTATCTCGTACGGCTTGCGGCTTACAGGATCGCTGGCCACGACGCTGCTGCCCCTCTCTTCACGGTTATCGTCGGTCCAAGTGCGGAGGCGAAGAGTTTCGGGAAGGAGAAGAAGGAGTTGGCCGAGCGCCATATTCTTCGGTTGAGGTTTTGGGAGCAACTCCTGGAACGCGCCAAACAGAGGGGAGTTCTACTTCACGCTCAGCGGTCGCCAACCAAAGACTCGTATATTTCCGCAGGCGCCGGTGTTCAATCGGGAATCAGTTTCAACTACGTCGTGTGGATGACGGAAGAGACGGCTGTAGAGCTTTACGTTGACACCGGGGAAAAGGACGAAAACAAGCGTATATTCGACGGTCTTTTTGAGAAGAAGCAGGAGATCGAGAAGTCGTTCTGCTCAGCCTTGTCTTGGGAGCGGTTGGACGACAAGCGCGCTTGTCGCCTTCGTTACACCCTCAAAGAAGGCGGCCTGACGGACGAGTCTAAATGGCAGGTCATTGAGGATGCCATGATTGGCGCGATGGACAGATTGGTGAAAGCCGTCAAGCCACACCTCGCACGGACGTGAGTCGGATAGTGGCTAGGGGTAACGGGTTGGCGCGAGCTGCTCCATTTGTGCTTTGCCCGAGACGGTTCCCGAGCTTACGGATCGACCGCAGGATAGCCGCGAACGGGGATTGCACCGCAAGTGACGAGGAACTCTGCGGTGAGATCGAGTTCGCGATGCAAACGAGTTGCGTCATCCTTTCCCGGCTGTGGGACGTAAATTACCATGCCCTGTCGAGCGCGGGTCATCAGAACGCGGTAGGCATTGACCAAGTAGCTTAATCGGCGTTGATCGGTCGCTTTGATCGCTTTCCACCGTTTATTATTGAACCTACGACAGACCCATTTCGCGCCGTCCCACGCTAGATCCTCTCCCCAGCATAGCCCGACCCAATCTAGTTCCAAGCCTTGAATTTTGAACTGAGTTGCTGCAACCTCCAATTTTGAACTTGCACGGACATCGTTGCAGTATTTGTGATCACAAGCAGGCTGAGTGCAGTCATGGAAATCGAGAAACCAGTGTTCCCAATCGAATCGTTGCTGAAAATCGAACCCCGGCTCCAAGCCGTCTGCGCGAAGGCGCATTGCCGAGGCGCTTGTGACCAACCCTGAGCGGGTCTGCCCTCGCCGATTTGCACTTAGCCACTGCTTCGCGGTCGTGAGACTTCGCGTGATCGTCGGCTTAGCATCAAAAGTGCGTGCGATCTGCGCGGCCTCAGAACTTCGGCCAGATAATACAGAATCTACCCAGTCCGAAATCTGCTGCGCTCGAATCGACCTCGTGCAAACACTTAGATGCAGGGCTGCAACCTCGACAATTCGATCTACGCGAGGGTCATTCGCCGTTTCAAAAAGGCGGAATCCGACGGCGCTGTCCGGGCTCAGTACGTTCGGGGATGCGCAGACTCGCCAACGCGGAAAACGCGCGAGCGCCCGTCCCCATTCCGCAAGTCCAGCCTCGCCCCGATTTATCTCCTGACCACCCCCGATCAACGCCACTATTACAGCCCAATCGGATTGTCCAGGTCCGCGGCGCCCAGCGCCGCGCCTACGCCGAGAACGCCTTCGACTTCGTCGCCATCTACATCATCCCCGAGGACATTTGGTACATCGTCCCCGAAGCGCGAACCCGCGGCCACAGCGCTCTCTTCCTCCGCCCCAGACTCCGCTCCAAATTTGGACGCTACAAAGAAGCCTGGCATCTGCTTCGGGGAAAGCCCGTCGCAGAGAAAATCATCGAGCACATCGAGGCCTGTGCCGAGATTCCACTCCCAATGGAGACCGCCATGGCTTTCTGACCATTAAACAAAACCCCCCCACCCCGGTCGCACAAAACACGACACGGGTGTGGCACCACCGATTCATCAATGGTTTGCCTTGCGAGTTGTAAAAAAGTTGTATTGATGGCTGTAAATGTGAATCGTGTGGATGGCCGGCGCATCCAAGAGCGAAGAGCCCGTAATTACAGACATCGCAAGCTGACGCGGTGGTCCGCGCCGGAGTGCGTGGGTGCGCAGTTTGTGGTCACATCCCGTTGAAACCATACTTAGAAAGGATTGGCGTATGAAGTTCTGGAAGAATGTTGCATTGGCGATGACGCTGGCTGTGTCACTGGTGTTAGTGGCCCAGGCGGCGGAGACAAACCAGGGAAACATTACGCTGAGCGCGATTTCGCAGGTCGGCTCGCAACCCATCAAGGCCGGAGACTACACCGTGCAATGGGAGGGCTCGGGGCCTTCCGTGCAGGTGAAAATCCTGCGAGGTAAGAAGGTAGTAGCAACGAGTACGGCGAACCTGGTGCAGCAGAATGCGCCTTCCGCCCGGGACGAGGTCCATTTGAGGGTGCAAGATAACGGCACCAGGATGGTCGAGCGGATTGACTTCGCTAAGCGCGGGGTGTCGCTGGTGTTCGGTGAAACCCAGTCGTCCACCGGCCAGTAGGTTAGGCCGGGAGGTATACGCAGGCGGGCGAAAGCCCGCCTTACTTTTTGTAGCGAAAAGAGCGGGCGCTGACGGTTCATCGTGTACCGAGACAAAAATCCCCACCCTGTCGCGACGAACGCGAAAAGGGCGGGGAACCCTCGAGAGCTGGATTACTCCAGAACGAAGATGTTCTTCTTGGCGCAGATCTCTTTCAGGATCTTTGGCCACACGGTGACACTGACTTCGCCCAGGTGGGCTTTCTTCAGCAGCAGCATCAGGGTGCGGGATTGGCCGATGCCTCCGCCAATGGAAAGCGGAATCTGGTCGTTCAGAATCGCCTTGTGATAGGGCAGCTTCATGAAGTCGAGCTGGTTCGACAGCTCCAGCTGTTTCTTCAAGGTCTGCGCGGTCACGCGGATGCCCATGGAGGTCAGTTCATGGCGGCGCTTGGTCACGTGGTTCCAGACCAGGATGTCGCCGTTCAGGCCGTGGGTGTCTTTGCCGGTCTGGTCGTGGGTGTCGGTGACCCAGTCGTCGTAGTCGGCGGCGCGCATCTCGTGCGGGTAGCCGTCTTTCAGCGGCCAGCCGATGCCGATGATGAAGATCGCCGGGTGCTTCTGCAGGATCTGGGTCTCGCGCTGCTTGCGCGGCAGGTCCGGGAACATGTCGAGAATTTCCTCGGCGTGGAAGAACTCCAGCTTTTCCGGCAGGTCGGGATAACGGAAATCTTTCAGCTGCGGGAACATTGATTGGGCGAACTTCTCGGCGCCCACGATGACCTTCCAGATTTTCGCGATGATGCCTTTCAGGAAGTCCAGGTTGCGCTGCTCGGCGGTAATTACCCGCTCCCAGTCCCACTGGTCAACATAGGCGGAGTGATCGTGGTCGAGGAAATAGTCCTTGCGCACGGCGCGCATGTCGGTGCAGATGCCTTCGCCCACTTTGCAGCCGAACTGCTTCAGCGCGACTCTTTTCCACTTGGTCGCGGCCTGCACTACCTGGGCATCGAGGGGATGCTTGTCGCGGTCGTTTGAAATGTGAAACTGGATCGGGGTGCGGGAGCCGTCGCGGTCCAGCATGTCGTTGACGCCGCTTTCGACGTCCACGATCAGCGGCACTTCGACCATCATCAGGTTGAGTTCCTTCGAGAGGTTGTCTTCGATGTAGCGTTTCACCTGAAAGATGGCCTGCTGCGTCTCTTTGGGAGTGAGCAGGGAACGGTAATCCTTGGGAAGTATTTTTTCGAGTTCAATGTAATCGCCGATACCCGGCCCGGCCAGGTCGGCTTTTTTGTCCAGTACAAGCGTGCTCATGAAATGCTCTCCTTGGCAGACGGAGTCCTCCGCCGGCACACGATTGCCCAACCGTCTATTGGAGTCCGGGACGGGCGGGGGGTCTGTGCGGTAGGTCACAGGGATTAGTGAGCGGGGAGACAGTACCGAGTACCAGGTACCGGGTACCGGGCGCGTCGTGCCGCTGTGGTAGATTTGAATTTCCGTCATGAAAGAGATCGGCAACTGGGCTCTCGATGTCGCTGCGTTGCGTGGCGCTTCCTACGCCGACGCCCGCCTGGCCGACGACTGCAGCCGGGCGCTTTCCACCAAGAACGGCAAACTTGGCGGCGCATCGGATTCGGAATCGCTGGGGATCGGGGTTCGCGTCATTGCCGACGGCGCGTGGGGGTTTGCGGCTTCGGACGATTTGAGCCGGGCGGCGGTCGAAGCTACCGCTGCGCGCGCGGTCGAGATCGCCAAGGCTTCGGCGCGGGTGAAGCAGCATGACATCCGGCTTGCGCCCGAGAAGGCCGTCACGGCCGAGTGGACCACGCCCATTCAGATCGATCCTTTTGCTACCTCGGTTGAGCAGAATCTCGAGCTACTGCTCAAAATCGATTCCGAACTGCGTTCGGTAGCGGGCGTGACTTTGGCCGAGGCCAATCTGAATTGTCGTCGCGAGGAACAGTGGTTCGTTTCGTCGGAAGGCGCGAACCTCCATCAGACGAAGTACACCACGGGCGTGGGTTATGCGGCGTATGCGTTTGCCGGAAGCGAGATCCAGAAGCGTTCATATCCCAACTCGTATGGCGGACAGTGGCAGAACAAAGGCTACGAACTGGTCCACGAGCTGAAGCTGGTGGAGAACGCCCGGCGCGTAGGCGAAGAAGCGGTGGCGCTGCTCAAGGCCGAGCAGTGTCCCGAGGGTGTGTTCACCATTATTCTCGACGGCTCGCAGCTCGGTTTGCAGATTCATGAGTCGGTGGGGCATCCCATTGAACTCGACCGGGTGCTGGGCATGGAAGCCAACTTTGCCGGGACGTCGTTCCTCACGCTCGACAAGCTGCGCACGCTGCGCTACGGCAGTGACCTGGTCAACATTGTGGCCGATGCCCGGCAGGAGCACGGTCCCGGGCTGGGCACGTTTGCCTTCGATGAAGAAGGCGTGCCCGCGCAATGCACGCCGATCATCAGCAACGGCCTGTTCACGGGATACCTGAGTTCGCGGGAGACAGCGCACACCATCGGCGCGAATCGTTCCGGAGGCACGCTGCGCGCCGAGGGATGGAACCGGCTGCCTCTCATCCGCATGACCAACATCAGCATTCTGCCAGGCGAAAAGCCGTTGGCCCTGGAGCAGCTGATTGCCTCCACCGACCACGGCATCTACATGGAAACCAACCGTTCCTGGTCAATCGACGACAAGCGTTACAACTTCCAGTTCGGCTGCGAAGCCGGATGGGAGATCAAAAACGGCAAACGCACCCGCCTCCTGAAAAACTCCTCTTATTCTGGCATCACTACGGACTTCTGGAACTCGATGGATGCGATCTGCTCGCGTGACGAATGGGTGCTGTGGGGGACTCCGCATTGCGGCAAAGGGCAGCCGCAGCAGGTGATGGGGACGGGGCACGGAGCGGCTCCGGCGCGATTCACGAATATCAAGGTGGGGTCGGCGTATAAGGGGAACTGATTTTTCACTACAGAAGCACAGAGACACAGAGAGAGAAACAAAGCAGGTCCTTCCCCTTCGCTTTGCTCAGGGTCAGGATGACAAGGTTACATTGCAAGGGTTGAGTGCGGATGCTGAATGCTAGACAAGAATCAAGCCGCTGACATTTTCGAGCGTATCAAGAAGCATTCCACGGCCGACGAGGTGGAAGCCATTTTCTATGGCGGAAGGAATGCGCTCACACGTTTTGCCAACAACACCATCCACCAGAATGTGGCGGAAGAGAACATTTCGGTTTCGGTGCGGGCGGCGTTTGGCGGGCGGACGGCCCGTGCCACCACCAACAAGTTCGACGATGAGAGTGTAAAGCGTGTGGTGCGGTCGGCCGAGGACCTGGCCAAGGTGCAGCATCCCGATGCGGACTTGTTGCCGATGCCGGACGCGGGCAGGAGTGCGGGGCCCACACAGGCAGTTCCCAGCCGCCACTTCGCGCAGACGGCAGCGATTACTCCCGAGCAGCGCGCGGAAGTGGTGGGCAAGATTGTTGCTATCGCTCAGAAACGCAAGTTGACCACCGCCGGCATCTTTTCCAATTCAGAGTCAGTCGAAGGCATCTTCAACTCACGCGGTCTCGCCGACTGGCACACCCAGACCTCGTCAGAGGTTTCCATCACCATGCTGGGGGCTGATTCCTCGGGATGGCAGAAGGCCAACTCGCCGGATGTGGCGAACCTGGATCCCATCGCGCTGGCGGAACTCGCGGCACGCAAGGCGTTTCATTCCGCGGCTCCGCGTGAGATCCCGGCAGGGAAGTACACCGTCATCCTGGAACCGGCCGCCGTGCTCGACATGGTCGGCTTCATGTTCTACGACTTTGGCGGGCTGGCGGTGCTCGACCAGCGTTCGTTTCTCAACCAGCGCGTGGGTATGAAGCTGTTTGGGGGGAACATCGATATCTGGGACGATGTTGCCCATCCGCTGCAGTCGGGATCTCCATTCGACGGCGAAGGGATTCGCCGCCAGCGGTTGCTGTTAGTGGAGAAGGGAGTGGTAAAGCGGCTGGTGTACGCGCGGGCTACGGCCGAGAAGATGAAAGCTTCCGAATACAAAGACCAGGTCGGCCTGATCGAGCCCACGGGCCACGGCTTTCCCGTCCCCAACGAGATGGGGGAAGCGCCCATGAATATCGTCTTCGGCGCGCCCGAGGATCCCAAAACGATTGACCAGATGATCGCATCAACCGAGCGGGGCGTGCTGGTGACGCGTCTGTGGTACATCCGGGAAGTTGATCCTTATGAAAAGCTGCTGACCGGCATGACCCGAGACGGCACTTTTCTGGTGGAAGAGGGCAAGGTTCGTCACGGCGTGCGCAACTTCCGCTTCAACGAAAGCCTGCTGCACATGCTTTCGAATGTAGAAGAGATGGGGATGCCGGTGCGGGCCAGCGGGGAGGAGTCGTTCGATATGGTGGTGCCGGCGATGAAAGTGCGGGAGTTTAATTTCACGGAAGTGACGAAATTCTAAAGGCAGCAATTAGCAACTAGCAATGAGCAACTAGCTAGCTGCTCGCTTCTGGCATTCCTTTAAGTCACGGCTCGTTCGCTTGCGACTTTCTGCAGGAGCGAGGACAACATCCGTTGTACCTCTAGCAAAACGCTGAAGCATCGTCGATATTCAGAGTCCGCCAGATAGTTCAAGTCGCGTGCAAGTACAAGTTGATAGTCGAGTTCGCTGGCAGAGCCCATCGCCATTTGAAGGAAGCGGTGGAACTCGGCGTTCCCTCTTCGCCCACATCCCTCGGCGATGTTGCTGGCAATAGAAACGCTGCAGCGTCTCATCTGGCTGGTGAGTCCATAGAGCTCGGCTCGAGGGAAGTTAACCGTCACTCTGTAGATCCCTAGGGCGAGATGATGCGCTTTTTCCCAGACCTTTAGCTGCCTGAAGTCTTTCACTGTGTTCTCCTTGGAATAGGCTAGTTGCTTATTGCTAGTTGCTAGTTGCTGAGTCTGTCGGTGACACTGCTCACATTCCCTCCAAAATCCCCCGTAATCCCCTGAATCCTAAGTGCTTACGCACAACTAGTTCCATGACTTCGGTAACTTTGCTGGGTTGATTCCGGGGTGTAAGCTGCGGCGTAATGTCGAACTACGACCCATCTGCGGACAAAAACCGGAATCCCGGCATGTCCTCGAAGGCTGGCAACCCCGACTCGTCGCCGGCTCAGCCCCGGCGCGGGCGCTATCCGGACATGCAGAGTGCGGTGCGCTTCCCCATCAAGCTGCCGGTTTCCGTGAAATCGAGCGGCGGCGACAGCCACACCGAAACACAAAACATTTCTGCCAACGGAGTGCTGTTCCAGGTAGAGGCGGATATGCCGGTGGGCTCGATGGTGGACTTCACGATTTCGCTTCCCGCGGACGTGGTGGGATCCGAAGCCGATGTGCAGCTGGGCTGCCGCGGCCGGGTAGTGCGCAGCTTTGAAGAGCACGGCCGCCGCGGTGTGGGCGTGGTGATCGATGAGTACAGGTTTGAGCGCCACTAGGGGTTCGAAGGAAACGAATGGCAAGCATTCCGGTCAGCGTGGACGATAACGTCGAACAGCCGCACGAGGGTGGTGGCAACGGCCAATTCATCCGGGTGATCGTGGCTGACACGCAGGCGATCTTTCGCGCCGGACTGCGCAAGATATTTGCCCTGGAAGACGACATTCGTGTGGTCGGCCAGGCGGAAACGCTATCGCAATCGCTTTCCGCGTCCAAGAAATTTTCTGCTGACATCATGATTTTCGAAGCCGCTCTCGCTCCTAATCCGGCGGAAGCGGTTTCTGACCTGCTGCGGCAAGCGCCTACGGTACGACTGGTGGTGCTGACGCCGGAGCCGGATGAAGAACTCACCCTGGAACTGTTCCGCCGCGGCGCCTTCGGTATTGTGTCGCGCGAAGTGGAACCGGAGTTCCTGGTAGATTGCCTGCGCAAGGTCGCGGCTGGCGAGCCCTGGCTCGATGCTCGGGGAATTCAGTGGGTTCTGGCCGCCTATCGCAGCCAGGGCGGGCGTCCAACCAGCTCTCGCCCCAAGGTGCAGTTGACCCCGAAGGAATCACTGATCGTCTCCTGCGTGACCCAGGGGATGAAGAACAAAGAAATCGCGATACGTGTTGGGACCACCGAACAAGTGGTGAAGAACTACCTGCGAAAAGTGTATGACAAGCTGGGCGTGGCGGACCGGCTGGAACTGGCGCTGTATTGCCTGAACAACCGGATCGTGTTCGACGGTCCCGCCAAAGCTGCCCCTGCGGATCCCGTTGCGGGCAACGGAAACAGCATGGCCGCGGCCGCCGGCGCGGGCGCGTCGGGCCCAGATAAAACCTCGTAGTCCTCGGCCGGGCCTATCCTCTCTTTCTCACCGAATGCTATATTCATCTTGAGCCATTTTCCCTGTACGAGCTGCGTTTTGGCAGTGGGGGGCGGGTAGTTGGCAGCCGGGAACTGGCAAGCTCCGTGTTCCCAGTACCTGCTGCCAGCTACCAACTACCATGGACTAACTTTCCCACGAGGTGAACTGTGAAAGGTGATGCCAAAGTCATTGCCGTGCTGAACCAGGTTCTTAAGGCGGAACTCACAGCTATTAATCAATATTTTCTGCACGCCGAGATGTGCGAGAACTGGGGCTACGAAAAGCTGGCGAAACACACGCGCAAGGAGTCGATCGAGGAGATGACGCACGCCGAGAAGTTGATGGAGCACATCCTCTATCTGGACGGCACTCCCAACATGAGCGACTACTTCAAGATCAACATTGGCCCCAATGTGAAGGCGCAACTGCAGAACGATCTGCAGGTGGAGTACGACGCGGTGAAGCGCCTGAATGAGGGCATCGAAACCTGCGTGAAGGCGGGCGACAATGGCTCGCGCGAACTGCTGGAAGGCATCCTGACCGACGAAGAAGAGCACATCGACTGGCTGGAGGGACAACTGCACGCCATCAGCGAGATGGGCATCGAGAATTACCTGGCGCAGCAGTTGCATGAGAAAGAAGGGTAGCTGGTCGTTGGTGGCTGGGAATACCAACCTACCTAAGGTGGCAGCAAACGTAGGTACGGAGAGATGGCCGAGTGGCTGAAGGCGCACGCTTGGAAAGCGTGTTTAGGGGAAACTCTAACGTGGGTTCGAATCCCACTCTCTCCGCCATACTTATTCTGAAGGACTTAGAGCAGATTTCTTGGCGGCTACCGTACGCGGCTACCGCGATATTCAGGGAATCCCGCTCACGACGGTATTAGCTCACGGAGCTGATACCAATGAACGTCGCCATCTACACCCGCGAAAGCGGCACCCGCAAATACAAACCAGCCTCGCCCCGAGCGGCCTATTCACCCGACACAACCTTCTGCCTGCGCTACACGCAGGACGGCAAGCGCAGGTGGGAGCAGCTGGACGTGAAGTCCTATAAGGAAGCCCAGGCCGCGTCTCTAAAGAAGCTGACCGAACTCATCACCGAGTCCTGCAAACAGAAGCCCGACATCGGTACGGTGATTTCCCGCAACCTCAACCTGCCCGCGCCTCAACCCCGGCCTTTGAAGCCCATCCAGCCCAGCGGTGAGTTGATGCTGGACGCTGCGATCGACAAGTACATCGAGAACATTGAACACAAGTCCTCGAAGACTTCGAGTGGCTACCGTTACACCCTCCAGCAGTTCTATGCCTCCAGCGGCAACTCTCTCCTTGCAAACGTCACTACGCAGCACCTCTATGACTTCGTCGGGTACCTGCGGAAGGAAGGTCTCGGTGACCGCACCATCCACAACCGGGTGGGTGAGGTAGTCACATTCCTGCGGCACTTCGGAATTAAGGAAGTGACGATCCGTAT
The DNA here is from genome assembly GCA_020073665.1 of Terriglobia bacterium. GTDB lineage: Bacteria > Acidobacteriota > Terriglobia > Terriglobales > Acidobacteriaceae > JAIQEU01. The sequence goes on along the minus strand of JAIQEU010000008.1, from coordinate 62,554 downwards.
CAAGTACGTCGAGCAGAAGGTCCGCGCCTACAGGCCAGATGAATTGAAAACTCTGTTCGCGGCGGCGACACCAGAGGAATGGATCCTGTTTCAGTTCTTCCTGTGCACAGGAGCGCGGGAGCAGGAAGTGATGTATGCGGAATGGAACGACGCAGACTTCGTGGACGGCCTGTTCACCGTGAAGGCTAAGGAGCACTGGAAGCCCAAGGATTACGAAGAACGCGAGATTCCCCTGCCCGACTTCCTCGTGGCCGCATTAAAGAAGAGGATGCTGGCAACCAAGGGCAGCCTGATTTTCCCACAGGCCGAGGGCAAAGCCGACGGCCATATGCTCCGGAAGCTGAAGTATCTGGCGAAGCGAGCGGGACTACACGACGAGTTCAAGCTCCACAAATTCCGCAAGACCTACGCGACCCTGCAACACAAGGCGGGTGTGGATGCGCGGACCATCCAGAAGCGACTCGGCCACTCGGATTTGACCACGACCCTGGCCTATCTGGAAGGCGAGGACGCCCGTAGCGACCGCAGTCGGCAGCAGGTAAACGGGACGTTTGCAATGTTTGCGTGAACCACGGCGGAGACGGAGTTCTGGCGGAGATCTGGAATATAGGAAAAAAGAAATTGTCGAGACAATCCAGACAGCCCAATTCGCCTTGGTATCTCCCTGTATCCCCAATCTGGGGCACAGAAAGGAGCACCATGGCAACACTACAAGAAGTAGAGACGGCAAAGCAGGAGGCACGCGACATCGCCAAAGACTTTGCCAGCGACGCCGAGGAAGCGCATCTCGGATTCTCGACTCTTTACACCTGGGTATACCGCGAGGGACTACCCGAGGGCGTAACCGGGCCAGTTGGAGACTTTACCGACGACCAACTGGGCGAGATTCTAGACGCGGGCGCGGCCTTATTGCCAGCCGTAGCCTAAGACAACGCAACGGGGCGGCTAACGACCGCCCCAAAACTTCCGTAACCTTGCCCGCGATGACGAGGGTCAGCGAGACTTAAGGCTATGGGCGTCTACCTCATCGACCTGAAGGAAGGCACGGACCTCCCCGAGCGCGTCGTTGTTGGTAAGGATGCCAAGGTGGAAGCGCAGCCATGTGGCTCTACCGAATGGGTGCCACTACAGGGCGTTGAGCTCACGCTGGGCATGCAACTGGGACTCTGTCACACAACGGAAGGCTGCCCGTACGAGGCTTACACCGTACTCAAGAAGGACAAGCGGAAGGTTGTATTGGAGAAGAGCGGTAGGGAGATGAATGTGAACGTGGTCGCCTTCGACACCCATCTGATCCGTATCACTGGCAATTACGAGATCAAGGAAGCCCATCCTTGGTGTATCCAATGCCAGTGTTTCCACGACCAGAGCCAACCCCACCGACGCCCCGCCAAATCAAGCAGTTAGCCCTCCTTAGACGTTTTTCCGAAATCCTCCGTAGGTTGTCTGTGTAAGGGCAATCAGCCCACACGGAGGATGCGATGAAATACAACCCGTTCCACGACGGTTTTATATCCAGCGCGAAAGCGCAGCAGGACCTCGCCATGGCGAAAGCTATGGGATGGGAAGTCCGATACCACCCACCGACCGGAGGAATCATCATGCACGATGGAAAGACTCCGTGGTCCGAGATGAAAGCTCCTCGGGAAACCAGACGCATGATGGAGGCGATCTGGAACCAGTCCATCACTATCTACAAGCCGGAGGTGCGCAATGCCTAAGCCGATCTGGGGAGACACGTTAGTGAACGACATCAATCACTTGCACATCTTGGTCGCTTGCCTGAAGGATTTCGTTGGTAAGGACGACGACTTGGATGCTCAAGTGTCTGATTTGCAGTGGCAGATTGGCATGTTCTGGCGAAAGTACCGGAAGCTCTACGGAGGAGAATCACAATGACCTACGAAGTGACACAAGCAGACGCAATCACGATTCCAGAACTGAAGAAGCACGTGCGCTATGTGTGGAAGCAACGTCCCAACATGGCGCGTCTCTCCGTGGTTCTTCTGCGCAAGCTGCCTGACAGGGGTCAGACAAGCGGTCGCACTGTCAGCCGTCCCGAGGGATTGCCCAAGGAATACGAAGCCATCGCGGGTGACATGGCAGAGGGATTCCACGCGGTTGCTCTAATGATGGAAATTCCATCTGAGGACGCGACCGGGTTTCACGTCCTTCCTCCCTACGACGAGCGCAGCCTTGGGTTAATCCAGTTCTTGCATGGCCTGCGGAAGCAATGCAACGAAGGCGACTATGTGATCGGTGAGTTTGGCGGGACCAAGGTGAAGGATCAGAGGTGAAATGGCACAACAAATTGATCGCGCATCTGCTTTTCTCAGGTCACAGTTTCGCCGTGCCTATGCACTCAAGTCCGACGAGTTATTGGCGGACGCACAGAAAGAAGGCATTAGTCGCGGTGCTATGTTCGCCGCTAAGAAAGAACTCGGTATCAGGGCCGAACCTTTTGCGGGTAGCTGGTGGTGGCTTAAGAACACTACCGCTGAAGATGGCATAGAGATGCTTGCCGAGATTGCAGAGTTTGAGCACGAAGCTGCTGCGTTCTTTGGCACCAACCCAAGCCCACGCCAGCAGGAAATCTGGAAGGCCAAACAGCTTAAGAAGCACCCGGACATCGCTGGTCTTGTCCGCATAGCGAAACGAGAAACGTACGACCGCAGGCGAAGCTACGAGCGGCGCAAAAACAGATGGATGTAACGCTTTTGAGCCACTTTTGAGGCGTGGCACGGCATGGCTGGGTTAGGCTCGGCTCAACAAGCGCATTGGTGGGATGCCACTCAGCTACTACACCTCCATCGTGATCTTGATGCTGGAAGCGGACATTATTGACGTGAAGCCGGAATTGCTGGAACAGTTCCAGCAGATCAAGAGATTGCTTGACCAGAAGTTGACCAAGGGAGCCGATGTGGTTTCATAGGACGTTCAGCGATTGTTCTGCCTTCCGTAGCCGCTCTTCCGCCACAGCAATCCACCTCTTGGCGTCGCGGTGATCTGCTTGGAAGTTCTCTCTGTTTGGCAGCTCGTGCTCGGATGCTGCCGTGTATCTAACCAACACAGCAGATACGATCCCAAAATCGCAAGTTTGCCAGCCTGAATTCGCCAATCGCGAGATCCTGCCGCTCCCAGCCTATAAGTAGGCAACCAGCCTGAAGGACGAAGCAAATGCCCGTTGGGTTAAAAGACAGTTTGAAGATGGCCCGGTTGGCAAAAGAGCAGGAGATCGTCACGATCCTGCTCCAGCGGCCGGACCTGAGCTATGAAGCAATCGGCAGATTGTTCGGTGTGAGCGAATGGCCGATCAAACGGATTGTGGAGAAGTACCGGATATCTCGGCCCCGTGGTCGGAAGGCGAAGAGCATTACCGCCGTAACTATGGCCCCCGTGACCGCTCAGGGAAAATAAGGAGATCACCATGGCCGACAAAAAGACACAGGACGAATCTCCGAAGCTGCCATACCTGGCGATTCGCAACTGGGCAAAGTTCCAGTCGACGACGGACAAGAACGGAAAGAGTCTGGAAGGCCGCGCCCGCCCCTACATTCGCGACTACTGCGACAAGGAAACCGACAGCCAGTACGCTGCGCTCAGCATCATCGGGCGTTACCTGTTCGACGCCTGCCGACGCCTACGGGGGAAGCATGGACGCAACCTACCCAATGACTACATGTGGATACTACGCCAACTGGACGTGGACCACACGGAGCGTGGACGCGCCACACACGCACTACAGGCGCTGGTGACACGCGGTCTCTTAATTCCTTGTAATGAACAGTTTGACATTCCGCAACCAGCCGCAGCCAGCCTATCTGTAAACAGTATAGATACAGATACAGATACAGCTACAGGTACGGTTGACGAGAGCAGCAGCTCAACAGGAGAACAGGAAACAGCAAAACCCAAACCCCATGCATTCAATGTTTCGGGTTCCTGGCTCGACGAGCTTAAGCTGAACCCAGACCAAGAGCGCAAGTTCCTTTGCGTGATGCAGTGGAAAGAGAAGAACGACTTTTGGAAGGGTAAGACGCTGTTCTCCCTGAAGGCTTACGAGACCGTCGAAGCGCAGTACGACAAATTCTACGCCAAGGCCGCGAAGAAGCCCCACGACCTGCCAAGAGCGAAAGCTGTGGCGGCCCCTGCCAGTGAGAGCTTAGGAGATTCCGCCGCGTCGAGCTTCTTCCCTCCGCCGGGTACCATCTGCGTCGATTGCGGTCAGCCGGATGCTGAAATCAAGCTCGACCGTGGCTGGGTTCACGACGTCTGCCCCAAGGCGAAGGCCGCCGCCTCCGGCATCGAGCTACCCAAATCCAAGGCTTTCGAGCTCGAGGATTAGGCACAAAGCAGACAAAATGTCCGCACAACACACACCCCCGCCAGCGCAGAAGCGTCGCATGAATTCGCTGCGCAATTGTGCACGGACGCTTGCTCGTGAGATCCAAAGCGCGATGCCCGCAGGTCCCAACCAGACCCTCGCTATGCGGCATGTCGAAGACGCCTCGATGCGTCGCCGACAAGGACATTTTGGCTTCAAACGCGGGGAACTGTACTTCCCCAAATACCGGGTTTCCGTGGATTACCGACTGACTGATGTGATCCTCGCTGACGTTCACGAGCTACGCGGCAATTTCCCAATCACGGAAGGTGTCTGGGGTCTCTTGTGTGTTCTTCGTCCGCGAGGGAATCCATGAGTACCCGGCTCGGTTAGGTTAGTTCCAGGAGAGAAGCGATGCCAAGCGGAGTTCACACACCGTTCGCGATCAAAGCGAAGGCCCTGGAACTACTCCGCGCCAACCCTGACATGAACTACATCGAGATCGGCAAATTGGCCGGGTGTAGTTCGGGTGTTGTCTCCTCCCTTGCCCACAAGCACGGATTGAATCGGAAATGGAAGGGTGTGGTAGAGCACATGCGCAAGCTGCATGCTGACCCAGCGTGCCGCGCCAAGCAGTTGGCCCAGTTCACGCCGGAGCGTCGGGAACAGATCAGGCTACGAAGGCTCAAGTATCCGCCCGAGGTTCTAGCAAAAGTTGTTGACCTCCTGAAGACGCAACCGAAATTGACTTACGAGAAAGTGGCCGAACTGTGTGAAGTTGACGAAAACTTCGTCGCCAACGCTGCGACCCGAAATGGCTTGGCGAAATATCGTCAAACCCCCAAGGAGAAGGTTGAAGAGATTGTGCTGGCCTTGCGGGAACAGGAAGCCAACCGCACCATACAAGGCTCTGTGATAGATGCTATCGCCGAGATGTGTGGTAGCACCCCAAACAGGGTACAGGCGATTCAACAGAGATACGGCATCATCTTCAAAAAGACGTACCGCCCGTTTGAAGAAGCCAAGGAGTGGGCACGGAGCATGAGTATCCCTTCTTCCAAGAAATACGAGAAGGTTGTCCTTCCTTCCGACGTACCGCGCTCCCCAGAAACCGTCTACAAGGATGAGTGGAAGGGATGGGCGGACTACCTGGATGTAGCTCCTTTGTGGACGAAGGAAGTCGTCCAGACTTATCTCCGCGACATACAAGCCTTTCTTCCCGAATTGTCCGACGCCGATGTCGTGAAGATTCTCCGGCAAGCCGGGCTGCTTCCTCGTCTCGGGAATATGCGAAACACAAATACCGTTGCAGGGATTCTGCAGACGCTGCGCGCAGGGGAACTACCCGAACTGGACCATTCTGACAACGGTCTAGACGATGAAGACGACACCATCCAAGAAAGTGATTATGAATCGCCTGAGCCAGAAATCCACCCGCACCTAGCTGACCGGATGAAGGGTCTGCATATCAGTGCCGACACGCTCCACCACATAATGGAGAGCCAACTCGCGGCTCTACGTGCCAAGTGGTTCCGGGAAGGGGACGCGGTCCCTGTGCTGGCCTTGTTTGGCCACGAGGTTGGTGGTGAATTTTTCCAAGAGATTCGTCGCCGATTCCTTGAGGAAGTTACCGCCGTGGAATCCCTCGCGACACCTTGGTGGGGACTGCGCAAGAACGGCAAGCCGGTACCGCCAAGTCCGATGCAGAAGTATGTGGCGTGGCGGCTGAAGAAGGACCGGGTCTTTGGCAACTGGTCGGGTACCGGAGCCGGGAAGACCGATTCCGCCGGACTGGCAGCCTACGTTATCGGCTCCGAGCTAACCGCCGTCTTAGCCGCGAACAGCACGGTGCTGGGCTGGAAGGAGCAGCTACAGGAGACGTTCCCCGGCTGCCGAGTCTTCACCAAGATTGCCGACGTGCAGCGCGGGCCGGGCGCCTTCCTGATCTTGAACTATGAGCGGTTCCAGACTGGCAATGCCCACGTCATGGTGGAAAAGGTCATCGCCCTCCGCCCGGATTTTGTAGTTCTGGACGAAGTGCAGATGATCAAGCAACGCGGTGGAGAAGCCAGCAACCGGAGTTTCGTCATACGCAATATGCTCTCCTATCTCCCCAAGACACGCGTGCTCGGTATGTCGGCCACGCCCGTCATCAACGAACTGCGGGAAGGCATCTCGCTCCTGGAAGCCATCAAGCAAACGAAACTGTCGCTCAAGACGAGGTCTACGGTCTCAAACGCACTTGATCTCTTCGAGGTTCTACGCCAGACCGGTGTTCGGTATATCCCCAAATATGAGCAGACCGAGGAGACGGTGAAGATTAATACCCAACGGGATGACTTGTTCTCTGCCTTGCGGATGGCTGACGACATTCTGCCCATCGAGCAAATCTTGCTCCCTGCCAAGCTGGAACTTGTCAAAGACCGAATCAAGCCGGGCACCATCCTCTACCTGGAATATGTGGAAGGGATGGTTGGTACAGCCCGCGCCTTCGTAGAGTCCCTCGGGTTCACCGTGGGCGAATACGTCGGGGACACCGATAGTTTGGAGCGTGAGGAAATCAAGAGGCAATTCATCGCGGGCGAGATTGACGTCCTTATCGGCTCCCGCGCCATCAGCGTTGGTGTTGACGGTCTACAGGAACGTTGTGTCCAACTCGTCCTCCTTAGCCTCCCCTGGACGCATGCAGCCTACACGCAGATCGTGGGCCGTGTATACCGCCAAGGTGGCATAGGCATCGTCCAGGTCGTCATCCCGCATGTAGTCATAGACAACCACGGCAAACCTTGGTCTTGGGATGAAATCCGGATGAAGCGTATTGAAGACAAGAGGACGCTGGCGGAGTGCGCCGTGGACGGTGTGGTTCCCACAAGTGCATTTTCAGAACAAGACAGTCGCCGGACGCTAGCCATCAAAGCTGTCCAGGCGTTGAACCGCCTGAGTAAAAAGGCGAAGGCTTCAGCCGTCTAAGCGTCTACCATCCTCAATATAAGAGGGACGAACGGCAGCGGGAAAAGCTCTCTCGTCCGCCAGTTGATCGGTTCCTTAGGAAGTAGTGACACGTTTAAGTTCGACGGCAAACCTGCGGGCTACCGTTTCACAAGACCGCATGGGCAGTGTATTTTTGTGCTGGGAAAATACTCCACGGCGTGTGGCGGGTTGGATTCATCTTTCTCCTACAAGTGGGCCGCTGACGACTCGGGGTTCATCGCGCCGGATCGTTTCAGCAATTGCAGTCCGTTTGCCGAAGCATGGGAGAGGGGCGACAGTGCGGCTCCCGCTGAACTCCGCCACCTTGCTCACTGGCTGTAGGGGCACAGATTGAAGGCGGGCCAGACGCAGCAATGAGTTGCCTTCACGAGGGATCGATCCGATACACAGGATAGCTCCCGGCGATTTGCTCGAAGTTGGACAGTGGTGCGCCGACGGGGAGCGGGAAGTGCTGTCGGCCGCTGGGCGCGATTCGCACGTACTCTCGGAGGATGGGTGCCCTCTGCTCCGGGCAGGACTGCCACGAGGTGAACTCGGAGTCGGCGTCCCTGACGGATAACGGCATCGCCATGCGCGGCTTCGACATTCTTCACCCAATCAGAGTCCGGACCGAGCATCGATACGAGGTAACGTTTGCCCTCTACGGTGGCGATCACCACGGGGTTCGAGCGTCTGCGGCCGGATGTGCGGCCATAAACTTCGAGCACAGCCTGGGTGGCAGCCCGAGGGCGGACCACCAGCACATCAAACGATTCACCCAGCGGCCAAGACGCGTGGGGCGCCAGTTGCGGTAAAACAGCCGCATTAATGCGCTATGCTCCGCTGGGTCGGAATGCTTTGAGTTCTTCATCATTGGCTTCTCTTCTCTAGCTCTCCCTTACGTGCAAAATTCTCAACTTTACCTTCGTCCCGCTCCCAGGTATCTTAACCGAGCGCATGTGTACTACTTAGTACACGCAGGGAGGCCCAATGAAAAAGAAAGATCGAGTGACCAGGAAGAAATCCGAAATCAAGCGCACTCGGCAAACGACAAGGGGAATGCGTAAGGCAGCTAGCCGAAAAGCGGGTGCCGCCAGTAAAGCAAGCGTAGCGCATAAATCTGCTGGCGTGAATCGCTCTGAAGGTATCCGACTCTTTCAGCTTGCTGGCAGGCCGACCGCAGAGCAATTCGTTCGGGTGTACGGAGAACGCGGGCCAAAAATGACGTGGGCGCAGAGGGCAGCGGCGGGCATACCAGCCGAAAAGTTCCAGGCTGCGCTAGGTTCCGCAATGCGGAAGTGACGAGTGCCGGGAATAATCGCAATTGAGCCGTTCCCGGGTCGGGAGTGCTGCGACTTCTGTACAGCCGAACCGACCCATCGGCTCTACGCTTGCCGAAATTTCATGTGGCTGAAGCACGCTATGTTCTCGCACGAATCCATCGGCGCGTGGGCTGCTTGTGCACAATGTGCACGATTGGTCGACGGAGGCAAGTGGGCAGAGCTAACTGAAAGAGCCTTGGCTCATTTCAAGAAGACGCACGGCTACCCTGCGCACGAAGAATCATACTTCCGGGAACGATTCCGGGAGATCCATCAACTTTTCCAAGAGCACATGATCACGGAGGTTTGAATGCAGATTCGCAACAACTGGGGAGAACTCATTGGAGAGATCAATACCGCGCAGACAAGTGCAGGAGAAGTCATCACCACCAACACGATGTACGATCGCGGCCATCCAGTCTTTCAGACGATCAGCGTCCGCGACAATCAGGGGCAAGTTCGTACGACGAATGTCATCCGGGGGAAGATTCTCCCCTAGTCGCCAGCGGCACGAGTCCCCAGCAGCAGCGCAATCGCCGTGAGGCGATCTGGGATGTGGACCTTTGTGCCGCCTGGTAGGGCACGCGCCATCGCAATTAGCTCGTGAGTGGCGAACTTTCTGAACTCAGTGAGATTCAGCAGGGCACTGTGCAATTCGTTCTTGACCGGAGGAAGGACCGCGACGTTTCTCATACCTGCAACCTACCGACGAATTGAGGCGAGGAGCTAGGGGAGCACACATGCAGATTGGTGAGCCGCTACGGACCGTGATCGTCGAACCGCTTGAGGTTCCGGTGAAGCAGCCAGCGCGTGAGCCGGAACCCGTTGTAGCGCGACAGCCTGGGCCGGAGCACGTTCCCGTCGCTCAATGAAGATTCCCGATTACATCTCGCCAGTTGTTGCCTACCGGGTTTGGCGCTGGAAAGAAACGGGTCTGCAATCACTCAACGGCGAGCCGTGGCTTCCGGGGCAGCATCTTGAGGCGCGGTGCCGCGTCGCACCCGCTGCTCGCCATATGGTGGAGGCTGACAACGAAGTCCCGCATCGGAAATGCACATGCGGCATTTATGCGGCGAAGAATAGTGAGCACCTGCGGCAAATAGGCTACGCGGATGGCGGCATCTGCGGCGAAGTCTATCTTTGGGGTATGGTCGTAGAGCATAAACTTGGGTGGCGTTCCCAATTCGCATACCCGAAAAGTCTAAGTTTGCCGCTTTCCCTCTTACCCTTCAGCTTGGCAGAGTTGAACGCCCGCCTGCTCGCGTTGATTGCGTTCGGCATCGACATCTTCGTGCTTCACAACAGGGAAAGCATGCGACTTTGGCAGCACGGCCAGGGCTATGACACTGAGGGATTGGATTACATCATCAGCTTGCGGGGAGAGCACTACCTGCGACAGCAAGAAGAACGAAAGCCAAAGAAGGGTGACCGGGTGGCATTGTTGGGGCGTGGAATTGCGGTGGTCGAGCAGGCTGATGACAAAGAGGCTCTGGTTATGCTGTGGGATAGGCGCGTAGAGAGGATTGCCCGCAAGGATATCGTCTTTAGTCAGCAGAATAGGCGTTGGGAATGCGACGCCCCCTCAGCTGCGTCTTAGTTCTTTTTCGCTATGCGCCGCGCCTCTCTGTAGGCGGGGATACGCGCGGCCACATAGGCACCGAGCGCCAAGTCCACGAGCAGGCAGGCAACTGCGTACCAATCCGGGACATAAGCCGAGTTCTTATAGTGCCAAGAATCCCAAGCCAATCCATGGCCTGCGATTCCTATAGCAAGGAACCAGGGCGAGTTCTTTAAACCGAGTGCAGCGAAAGCAGCAAAAAGCGCCAAACCCAGAAGTTCCACCCATATCCACGAACTCGCTGCGTGGTCTCGTGCCGCGAACCAGCCCATCGCATAGACGAGAGGCATGCCCACAAGAAAAGCGGCAAGCCATGCTCGCTCAAACTTTACCGCCCGCGATCCCCGCCAACGCGTCAGCCAAAGGCAAGCGACGGTAACCGCCGTGGCGACAGCGGCAAGGAGAAACGGATCTCCAAGCGCCTGCCACGACGGAACCATGTAGAGCGTCCACACAGTGATGATCGAAAGTGCAATCAAGGCGACTGTTTGAATAGGTTTTACTTTGGTCTGTCCCGATACGTCTCCTTTTGCAATGGTATTCATGTTCGGATCGTCCTCTGTTGTCACGGGATACCTCGCAGTATAGTCGGCCTTGGGAAGATGGGGGCCGTGAACCGTAGCGATATTCCTTTGCTGGGTGACCGCCAATACGGAGGTCATCGGACGCATTCTCAGTTTCTTGCTTGCCGACTATACGGACAAGTTGTTTTGTCTTACCATGGCGCGATCAGAGAAAGCGCATGTTCGTCGGACACTTCGCGATCGGTTTCGGAGCTAAACGCTGGGCGCCAAAAACTTCCGTCGGCACCCTTATGTTCGCTGCCCTGTTGGCCGATCTGTTGGTCTTCGTCTTCGTCGCCGTCGGCATTGAGCACATCAGCATTCGACCCGGCATTACCCGCGTGAACGCGCTGAACCTCTATGACTTTGCCTGGAGCCACAGCCTGGTGATGGACGTTGTTTGGGGCGCGCTCCTCGCCGCTGCTTATTGGCTAACTCGTCGCTACGGGCGCGGCGCCTGGGTCCTGTTCGCAGCTGTACTGAGCCATTGGGTCCTCGATTGGGCCAGCCACAGGCCGGATATGCCTCTGGCACCCGGCTTTCATCGTTATTACGGTCTCGGCCTCTACAACTCCCCACTCGGATTACTGATCGTCGAAGGCGGACTTTGGGTGATCGGGATCATTCTGTATCTGCGCGCGACGCACACGCGCGGTTTCGCTGGTCATCTCGTACTCTGGACATTCATTGTGGTGTTCACTGCGCTTTGGTTACTCAGCTTCAACGGCGAGCCACCACCAAGCGTCCACGTTCTTGTGACGGTCGATCTCATTCTCTTCCCGATCGTGTTCGGTTGGGCATATTGGATCGATCGTTTGCGACAGCCGGACGAGACATCCGCACAAGTGTAACGGGCAAGCCGGAAGTTAAATGAGGTCTACAACGGGAGCGAAACCGTCGTCATGGCCCATCGACATTAGCTCTCCTCCGCAACGTGGACCGTGCCGCTCCGTAGCAGCGCAATCAGTATCCGCAGCGGAACCTTCCTCCAGCCGCCGTTTGGCAGCCTTTGTCGCACTTCATCCGGATGCAGAAGTTCCAAGAGTTCCAAAGTGAAATGATCGGTGACAGATATGGGATCACCTAGGTAGCAGGAAGGTGCAGGCTAGCCGAACAGCGACTGCGTGGCGTGCGCCCAAGTCGGGCTGCCGAGCAGAGCGACGCGCGCGGCGACGCCCAGCACGAGCAGCGCCAGCCCCCACCAGTACACCGGGTGGACGCGCCCGCGTGACCACCGGTCGTACACCGCGCCGGCGATGGGGAACACTAGCATGAGGCCGTAGGAGACCAGTGCTCCAAGGGCCAGGACGCCGGGCCAGCGCACCAGCGCCGCGGCCATCAGGCAGGTGGAGGCGAGGATCATCAGGCGCTTGTGCTTGTCCTTGTCGTTGCGCCAGAGGACGGCGCAGAGGAAGAAGATGGCGAAGCTCGTGATGTCGCCGAAGGGGATGGCGATGAAGTTCCACGGCTTGGCGCCCGGAGGGACCGCGCCGAGCCGCGCCGCTTCGACCGCGGTGCGGCCGCCGACCACGATCATTGCCGCCGCCAGAGCCACCCCGAAGTAGCCGAGCTTGCGATGCACTTTCACGCGGTGCGTCGCGATCAAGCTCGTCTGCACGATGAACAGCACCAGCCACGACATGAACAGCAGTGCGTGCAGGTGCACGGTCGCGTTCGGAACGCGGCCGGTGATGGTCGTCGCGTGCCCGGAGATCAGGCCGAGGAAGTATGTCCGCGAGAAGCCAACCAGAGCGGTGAACAGCATCACGATTGCGATGCCGGTGTAGAACTTGCGGTCGCGCGCCGCGGGGGAGACGAGTGCACGGGCGGAAGCAACGGTAACCATGGCGGCCAACGATGTTAGCACGGGTCGCCGGCCGGCAGCACGCGGGTACCCGATCCAAACGCAAGCTTCAGCGGGACACTCCATTTCACCCACGTTTACATTAGGCAAAATGGCAAATGGATGCCGGCGGCGTTGCACAATTCAAATGCCAGGCCCACCTGCTCAAGCAACCTATTGAGAAATCGTTCGACTACAAATGTCTCGTAGGTCTTTCCAGGCTTTGCGGACGGATTACGCGCCATCCGGAAATTGAGACCTGGAGGTGTGACGCGGGGCGCACGGCTGGTCGTCAGCTATCACGATTAGGTCTCCTGCGCTACGCGAACCACTCCGCTCCTTAACAGCGCAATCAATATTCGCAGCGAGACTTTCCTCCAGCCGCCGTTTGGCAGTCTGCTTCGGATTTCGTGCGGGTGAAGAAGCTCCAGTAGTTCAAGTGTGAAACTTTCGTCAATCACGAACTCACCTATAAGCGGGTCCGCGATGACCATCTCTAGTTCCTTTTCTTTACGGCGGACCGTCGCCTTGTTCACGTGCCTACCGTTGACCCGAAGGGCGACTTTTCTTGCTAGCGGCATTCTTGGTCAAGTTACGGTTCTGTTTTGCTAGTCGGTTAGGGGCGTATCGCTTCCTGGACCTGTAGCTCCACGGATTCGCGTCTCGGTAGAGTCAAAGAGCAAAGCGGCACAGCTGTCACTTGCCGTCGAGGAGGAGATCGATGCGAGTTGCGATTTATGCCCGAGTCAGCACAACAAACGGGCAAAGCCCGGAAATGCAGTTATCAGATTTGCGGGAGTACGCTTCCCGGCGCGGATGGGAGGTGTTCGCGGAGTACGTTGATAACGGGGTGTCGGGAGCCAAAGAGTCTCGGCCCGAATTGAATCGCCTTATGGCCGATGCCCACAGGCGGCATTTCGACGTCGTGCTGTGCTGGAAGGTTGACCGCTTCGGGCGCTCGCTCAAGCACCTCGTCAACTCCCTCGCAGACCTTGATAGCTATGGCATTGCTTTTGTCAGCCTCCGTGACAATCTTGACCTATCTACGCCGTCTGGCAGGCTGATGTTCCAGATCATTGGTGCGATGGCGGAGTTTGAACGCTCGTTGATTCAAGAGCGTGTTCGGGCTGGGCTGCGGAATGCGAAGATCAAGGGAAAGATCTTGGGCCGCCCGCCGCTAGCACTGGATTGCAGCAGGATTGCTCGCCTCCGGGCTTCGGGAGCATCCATACGCACAATTTCAGCGCAGCTGGGCGTGTCTGCCTCGACTGTGCATAAGACACTCCAACAGCGTACGTAAAACCCCTAGTCGCACCGGCTCGTTTAGCCATCGCAAGTGACTGATTTGTTGGCAGACGATTTTACGGCGCGAGCGTTTGTTTAACTGATGTTTCTTAGCCACGGATTCCAGGTCTACCCTAGTGCTTGAAATCGGTGCAGCAGGGGTGGCCCGAGAGACCGATGTCGTTTGAGCACCCGCCCGTGGAACGCCATCCATCATTAAGTAATTGAAAATAAGGCATAAAACCCAAGACTAACGACCTGAATTTTTCCCTTGAATCTGCACTTGCTTGGGCTATAATGCAACGCAATGTAACATAATGGAACACTTGGAACGCATCGCAACAGATTGTGACGTATACTTGAAGCCTAGATCGCATGCCAGTCCTAATTGAAGGAACGCAATACTTCACGGTAGGCGAAATCGAGGAATCGCTCTCGGTGTCGCGCACGACGCTCTGGCGATGGAGAAAGACTGGGGACATCCCACTTGGTCATCGGTTCCGAAAGATGACTGTCTTTACAGCTGCAGAATTTGAGGCAGTCCGTGCATTCGCAAACCGATTGGAGCCAATTCAGGGACCCGACCGGGATCAAATGAAGCTCTTTAACGGAGTCGGGTGAGGAGAGTTATGCAAAATCGGCGCGCAGTGGTACTGCTCAGCGGGGGTCTAGATTCCACGACGACGTTAGCCGTTGCTAAGGAGTTGTGTTTCAGACCCTACGCACTCAGTTTTCGATACGGGCAAAGACACGAGATTGAGATCGAGGCCGCCCGAAGAATCGCTGTAAAGCTCGGAGTTGAAGCACACACGATCATCGACATTGATTTGCGATCCTTTGGGGGGTCAGCTCTGACCAGCGACATAGATGTTCCCAAAGGGCGTCGACTGGAGGAGATGTCCGAAGGAATACCGATCACATATGTGCCGGCGCGGAACACCATCTTTCTTTCTTTTGCCCTAGCGTGGGCAGAGGTTCTGCAATGCGGCGATATCTTCATCGGAGTCAATGCCCTTGATTACAGTGGCTATCCTGATTGTCGGCCCGAGTTTATCCAAGCGTTCCAGACACTGGCCAATCTCGCGACCAGAACTGGAGTAGAAGGGACAACAAGGGTCACGATCCACGCACCGCTGATTAATCTCTCGAAAGCTGACATCATTCGGAAGGGGATTGAACTGGGAATCGACTATTCGCTCACGAGTAGTTGCTACGATCCTTCAGGACTTGGAGAAGCATGCGGATTGTGCGACTCGTGCCAGTTACGGAGAAAGGGTTTTCTTGAAGCTGGGGTTGTTGATCCAACCCGGTATCGTCTTGCCCAGGTATCAGCATGAGCTACACGGTAAAAGAGATCTTCTACACGCTGCAAGGTGAGGGCGCACAAACCGGGCGGCCAGCTGTCTTTTGCAGATTCTCGGGCTGCAACCTTTGGTCCGGCCGCGAAGAAGATCGTGTCAGAGCTGTTTGCCAGTTCTGCGATACGGATTTTGTTGGAACTGATGGAGCGGGGGGTGGTCGTTTCGACACTCCGGACGCCTTAGCCACCGCAGTCGCTAAGGCATGGCCGGAACGCCGAGGATTTTCCAAGCCATTTGTCGTGTGCACTGGCGGAGAACCCCTTCTGCAATTGGATCAGCCTCTGATCGATGCTCTCCATCGAGTGGGTTTCGAGATTGCTATCGAAACCAATGGGACACAGGTCGCAAGTCCCGATATTGATTGGATATGCGTCAGCCCTAAAGCGCGGACGGAGCTGAAACTTTGCTCCGGACATGAATTGAAACTTGTTTTTCCTCAAGACGACGCGAGCCCGGAATTGTACGAGCAACTGGATTTTCAACATTTCTTTCTACAGCCGATGGACGGCGCTAGACGAGAAGTCAACACAAGGTTGGCATTGAGTTACTGCCTAGAGCACCCGCGCTGGAGGCTTAGTCTTCAGACGCACAAGTTCTTAAACATTCCGTAAAAGGAGGGACGATCGATGGAAATCTTCAAGGAGTTCACGATCGAAGCGGCTCATCGCTTGCCTAATCTTCCTCCTGGTCACAAATGTGGCCGACTCCATGGGCACTCATTTCGTGTCGAAATTCACGTGCGTGGATCTGTAAGAGATTCAGTCGGATGGGTGATAGATTTCGGGGAGATTAAGAAAGCGTTCCAGCCATTACATGATGAGTTGGACCATAGCTACCTCAATGAAATCGATGGTCTGGCGAATCCTACGAGTGAGAACTTGTCAAGATGGATATGGAAGCGGTTGACGTCGGCGTTGCCTTTGCTGAGCTGCGTTGTCGTCCGTGAGACCTGCAGCAGCGGATGTATTTACGCTGGAGAGGATGAGAACTGATGGAAGATGTCCAAGGTAGACGTGATAGCCGTGAGGTGGCTCTGGATAAGGTCGGGGTGTCTGGGCTCAGGTACCCAATAGTCGTCCTTGATCGCGAACACCAAAAGCAGCACACCGTGGCGGTCCTGAAGATGTCGGTTAATCTGCCGCACGAATTCAAGGGAACTCACATGAGTCGCTTCATCGAAGTTCTGAATGAGCACCGTGGCGAGATTACAATGCGTACCGTTCCCAACATCCTCCGAGATCTGCGAAAGAAGCTTGATGCGGAGAGTGCGCATATTCATCTCGTGTTTCCCTACTTCCTGGAGCGCCGAGCCCCGGTCAGTGGTGCAAGTGCACTAATGGACTACGAATGCTCCTTTGATGCTGCGGTTAACGGTGGGAAGGACGAGTTCGTCTTTGGAGTTCGAGTGCCCGTCACGAGTCTTTGCCCTTGTAGTAAGGCCATCAGCGACTACGGAGCCCACAATCAGCGTGGCTACATTACGATTGAGGTGCAAACCGTTCGTGATCCGGAAAACAACTTCGCTTTGGTTTGGTTTGAGGAGCTGATCGATATTGCGGAGCAGTCTGCGTCTGCTCCCGTGTATCCTCTTCTCAAACGTGCGGATGAACGACACGTGACAATGCAGGCGTTTGATAATCCAGTTTTCGTCGAAGACATGGTGCGCAATGTCGCTCTTGCGCTAAGAAATGATTTGCGAATCGCCTGGTTCCGGATCGATGCATTGAACCAAGAAAGCATCCATAACCACAGTGCTTTTGCGAGTGTGGAATGGGTGCGTCCCGAAGGCACAGTTGCCAAGGACTTGGCTGTTGAAGAACAAACTTGCGCGTGAATTGTGATCTAGGGCAGGTTTGTGCCCTTGTGTTGTAGACCTTGTTCAAATGTCCAAATAGACCAACAATGCTCATCCGTATTGTCACCTCCTGTACAGGAGAGAAGGGTGTTAGCCACGATCGGCAGCTGACGCTCGCCGATTTTGAACAGGGACCCGCACACGTTGCCGCACGCGAAAGCGAACTTGGGGCGTTTCTTACGCCTGCCATTGAGCTGTACAGCGGATTGCAGCATCAACGACTGCTGCGTGGCCTGCGGGCGGTTGAGTCCAACTCCCAGTCGGGCATCTCGACGGAGACGTGGATCGTCTCTGCTGGTTACGGGCTGGTCCCGGGTTCTCGAAGAATGGCGCCCTATGAGGCCACTTTTATTGGCATGTCGACTAAGCAAAGAAGGGCCTGGGCTCGCCGGCTGCACCTTCCCTCAGACACCCATGACTTATTAGCAAAGCCGGCAGAGTTGATCTTCGTGCTTCTCGGGGATGACTACCTTGAAGCATGTGAACTAGACAGCAATTTGAACATCGGCGGTCCATGCATCTTTTTTTGCGGGCATCGTGCTGCAAAGCGCCTGCCCTCTGTCCAGAAGCTACACAAGATTGAATTGGGCAATCAGGACGCGAAGCGATTCTCTTGCGGCTTGGTGGGTCTGAAGGGTGAGGTAGTCAGTCGTGTGCTCGAGGGTTTAGCATCGGGGAAAATTACACTTCAAGAACTCATCGTGGAAGGTAGCAACGTCCTTGAATTACTTAAGGTGAGGCATGCGGCGGCTCCGATGGACCCTCGTAGACAGGCCCGATCGAATCCTGCGGTTGATCGGGTTATTGAGATCCCAACCGGTTGGTGGAACAAGCCACAGCGCGAAAACCTGATGTATTTCATCCCTGAATGGGATGACTTGGTGGACCCGGACTTCGATTTTGAGAACGACCTTCATTCTAGTGGCTGCGGAGACTGGTCCAACGAGGTCTATGCCCACCAGATATACCCCGAGCCGAACTACGACGGAATTCTGATCTCAAAGGTAGTCGCGGAAAAGAGCAAGAAGAAGAAGGAGCGCATCAATCGACTTGGAGTTCACCGTTACCTTCGAGTGCCACGGGAGTTCCCGATCATGGGTGACTGTGGTGCTTTTGGATACATCAACGAGAAGGTGCCTCCCTACACGACCGACGAGGTTCTCGACTACTACACGCGGCTTGACTTCGACTTTGGTGTCTCACTGGACCACTTGATCCTCACTGCCACAGAGTCCGATAAGAAGGCACGGTATGAACTCACCATCGAAAACGCTGCTGAGTTCCTGAAGAAACACCGCGAGGAGAAGCTCCCTTGGACTCCGGTCGGTGCCGTTCAGGGGTGGGATCCCAAGAGCTACGCTGCCGCCGCCAAGAAGTACGTGGCGATGGGCTACGAATACATTGGACTCGGCGGCCTAGTTCGCTCCTCGACGCCAGATATCATCGAAACACTACGAGCCGTTCATGAGGTGGTGTCCCCATCGGTGCGGATTCATCTTTTTGGACTCGCTCGCCTTTCTGCTCTATCGGTGTTCGCCAAGCTGGGCGTCAGGTCGGTGGACAGCGCGTCGTTTCTTCGTCAAGCATGGATGCGCACCACGACCAGCTACGTGATGCCAAATGAGAGCTTCGCAGCGTTGCGTATCCCTGAGGCAGGCAAGAGCTTCCGGGCGAAACGGATGAGCGAGCATGCGGGCCTCGATGACGGGAGTATCGCGCGGCTTGAGCAGACGGCGCTCAAAGTTGTGCGGGCTTGGGCGGCACGCAAGGAATCGCTTGATGCTGCACTGAACGCCCTGCTCGAGTACGACCGATTGGTGACCGCGGATCGCGTAGACTTGTCCGGCCCATACAGGAACACCTTGGAGAAACGTCCCTGGGAGCAGTGCAACTGCTCTATATGCCGGCAGGACGGCGTAGAAGTCATCATCTTCCGTGGCAACAACCGAAATCGGCGCCGCGGCTTCCACAACACCTATGTCTTCTATCGCCTGATCTATCAGGCGCTCTGCGGCGACACCCATGGACTTCCCGGGCGGCAGCTGGAGCTGTCGCTTCTGGAGGATTCAGCGTGAAGTTCGATCTCCACCTGCGGAGCGCGGTCCGCTCGCGACTGGCTGAGGTAGCCAACGAAATGAGCGCATGGGAGGGGTCGGCCAAGCTCGGAGATGATGCTGCGCGACGATTGCGCGAGTCCGTGCACTTCTTTGAACACACGACGACGTCAGAAGCCCTGCAATGCGCGGGCGTCGACGGTTCGGGCGACTTCCCTGCGCTGGCCTATGGAGACTCATTCGTCTACCTGACGGTGGCCCAAGGATCCGTCTACACGACTGATAACGTACATGGGCTAAGAGAGATAGACCTTGGGCTTCCAGCCTTGTTCGATGCATTCTGGATCCCCGAGTCGGAACAGCGCCGCTCTGATACGTGGAACGCGGCATTCGCCCGGCTGTGTGGAATGGCAGTGCGTGAGGTGGTGAGTGCCTCAGACTACAAGGAGCTAAAGCAAGCGTTCAGCGGACGACACACTCCGATCGACCAGCTCGTCGAGCAGATGATTCGGCCCAACGCATCGGACTCCTCGAATGTAGCTATCCAGCTACGGACGACGGGCGAGTTGGCAATGGCCCTGCGCCTTCTGCGGCGCGCACCTCAGGAGGCAGGGGTTCGTCGGATCCTCGTTTTTGACAGCACTCTCACACTTCCGCTGGTCACGCGTCGAGACGTGAGCTTGTTCTACGAGCACCTGAAGCGTCTCTGCTGTGTCGAGGCACGACAGCGTGGTGTTGTTCTCGTTGGCCTGTCGAAGTCGCACGGGCTCCCAGGAATAGGGTTCATCGAAGATGCCGTCCGTGATGTTGCCGGTACAGGAGCGACCGAGGCACCTGAGCACTGGTATTTGAAGATCCCATCCGAGGAGGTTGAGGGATGGGCCCTGCCCTCGACGGAGGGCCGGCGAGTGCCTCCGGCTGGTGCGGTAACTTACCTGGTTCGATTTCATCGGAACGTGCCCGTGCTGCGGGTCGACCTAGACGCGAAGTACTGGGATGAACACCTGCGCGACGAGGAGCAGGTAAGACAGCTCTTCCAGTCCCTTGATTACTGTGCTCATGACCAACGCTGCTACGGGTATCCGTATCCCGTAAAGGCCGGTCATGACCGGGCATCACTGACAGAGTCCGAGCGTGTGGTGCTTCGGAAACAGCTCATCGACGAGGCCGTGAGGGCCGGGCTCAAGCGCTCGCTCTTCCGGGACGCCTCCCAACCCACCGGACACTGATAGAAAGGGGAATGAGTTTGGCAACACTCGAAGCACTCGTCCGAGCACTGGGGCCGCGGTTCGGTGTCCTAGCCGAGAGCAGCACATCACAACTGACGGTTGTCGCTCGCAACGGGGACGTCGCCATCGGTGACCTCTTCCTCCTCCCGTGTCGGCGGGGGCCTGACCGGGTCTACGTCTTCCGCGCCACCGAGTATGCCAACATCCTCAACCGCACGTTGGAGATGAGCGATGTGGCGCGCAACAAGCTCACAATGCCGGACTCGTACTTCGCCGAGGACTTGTCCGAGGAGCAGCTCGTGGAGCTGCGAGGCTTGGTCCTTGGCTACGCAGAGTATGTAAGCGATCGGCAGGGGTGGTCGTTCAACCGACCACGGAGACTCCCACAGCACCTGACAGACGTGTTCCGAGTCGACCCCGACCGGTCCGAATCAGGGCAAGTGGTGTTCGAGCTTCTTCGGACACAGCTCGGTGACACAGGGCTCGTAATAGGCCACCTGCTCGCGGGTGAGCGGCCTCTGCTGGCTGTCCCCGTTCGCCTCCCTGTGGCTGCCCTGTCCCACCACATCGGTGTCTTTGGCCGCACCGGTTGCGGCAAGAGCAACCTGATCATGGTCCTGATCGACGGGGTGCTTGAGCACAACCGCGCAGTCCATGCCGGCGTCACGATCGGGCCGAGGGCTTCGGTCTTCGCCATCGATCCTCACGATGAGTTCCGCACATGGCACGCCGCAGTCGGCGGCGCGGACGGTGTCCGGGGCATCGTGCGTGCCTATTCAGACGCCGAACGCACCGACCTCGTCGCGCCCTTCTACTATCTCACCGCTCGCGATGGTCTCGAAGATCCCCTTGAGGCGCGCGTACGCCTCTCGAGGGCAGAAGTCACGCCTGATGACCTTGTCAGCATCCTGGATTTCTCCGAGCAGCAAATCGCCTTCGCGCGCCAGCTCTTCGCGGAACATGGGGAACGGTGGGTGGGACAGCTTTTTTCAGGTGCCGTCGGCGGCGACTGTGAGGCCAACACTGAGTACTTGCCCGGCACAATCTCGGCCGTGGAGCGACGGCTTGGGTTCTTGACGCACGGCAACACCAGGTTGGTTTCACGCTTCGATCCAGAAATGGGATTTACTTACGATTCACTTCTGCCGGATATCCTGTGCGCTCTTGAGCGTGGCCGTGTTCTTGTGGTCGATACCACTCTTCTTGGCGAGCTGGAGCAGTTTCTCCTGAACACCGTTGTTGCGCGCTCGCTCTTCGCGCTTCGCCGGGCACTTCGTCTCGCAGATTCCGCCGACCGACTCCGCAGTGAGATCCTCGTGGCCCTCGGAGTCGATGAAGCGAACGGGCGCGTAGGCCAACGGAGCCTCGCTCAGGCGCTCGTTGCCCACCTCGACCGCGGCGAGCTCCCATATCTCGATGGTGAACGCGTTCGAACGCCGGACGAGCTACCTCTGGTTCATATCTTGGTCGAGGAGGCGCCGAGCGTGCTCAACCCGGCGCGGATGCGCTTTGGTAGTATCTTCCGCGACATCAGTAGGCAGGGGCGGAAGTTCGGCATCGGCCTAGGCATCGTCAGTCAACAAGTGTCTGAGATCGATCCTGGTGTCTTAACACAACTCAATACGCAGATCACCATGGCTCTCGGCAATGCCGATGAACGTCGAGAGGCTGTGCGGACGGCATCCTCGGATATCGGCGGGTTTGCGCAGGAGTTACAGGTTCTTGATAAGGGCCAACTGCTGTTGTCGTCGAGCCTTCGAGACATCGCGCTACCCGCACAGGTCTTAGATTTCGACGACCTCCGAGGGACCAATGCCCGGTAAGCGCAAGTGGAGGTCTACGGATCGTCGACGCAGAATATCGGCGCCGGATGGGATCGCAAAGAGAATACCACCGGGCCGAAATGGCAGATCACATACCTTTGAACGGAGTGTATCGATGGCGCATCATCGACTTAAGAGTCCGGGAACGGGCCTACGAGCTTCCGAGCTACAGTCTGACAGGTGACATCCTCGGCTATCTGTGGTGTGGTCTGCAGTACCTACCCGCGATTGGGCAAGATCCTCCGCGAAGTCCTGTGCAACATTTTCAGAGATTTGATCGCTGCCCAACACCTACCAGATAACCAACATTGGCGACTTCGCCCAAGAACTCAGGTGTTGGGCAGCGACAAATGCTGCTATCGTCAAGTCTCAGGGATATTTTGCTGCCGGTCCAATTACTAGAATTTCGACGGCACACCGGAGGTGTAAACCGTGGCTGACGTCACTGGGAGATCCTACGAGGCCTTTGGCGAGTTCCTGCTAAGACAGCTGGGGTATCGGGATCAGTGGACGGACGGCTCTGGACGCCAGTACCTATATGAAAAACATCAGGAGGCATTGTGTCACGTCGATAAGAGCATCTGCCTTCACTCAGTTGAGTGCCATGCCTTCTCGGAGCGGGAACGGTTGCCATATGGTCCTTGGTACAGTCCTGACTTCTTTGTGCTAGACGGAGGCCACCCAGTCGCCTGTCTTCATGTGACTCACTGGAGCAACCCCAGAGACTCCCACAGAAAATTTTGGCGCACGGTGGAGGACCATTTCGAATATAAATCACAGTTTGGCCGAGATTTTCTTTCTATAAATCTCGTCTTTGTTGCGTTAGACCCGGACCAACAACCACGTCGAGTAGTTGATTCGCAGGAACTGATTCCGTTACACGGCTGGAGCCCGGCAAACGGATCGATGCTAGCCGTTTCTTTTGACTCAAGCATCCTGTTTCCGCAGGAATACTTGCCAATAGAGGAATTCGCTTCTGCGCTTCCGGAAGCGGTACCGGGGAGCGCCAGGAAGCGTCGCCAGGTCTACAACTCTGTTTGGGAGGCGCTTTACAAGAAGAGTAAGTCAGTTCGTAAAGGAGTGGACCGGGCAGCCAGGCTGCTCAAAACAGCTCTCGCGAGCGGCCCAAGTCCTCGATATACCCCCGCCGCCATAACGAAGCTCCAAGACGTTTGCTGGGAAGGACGTAAGAGATCTGTTGCACTTCATCCCACGGAAACACGTTACAGGAAAGGGCTTCAGCAGGCGTTCATAATCCGTGAGTTGGTAGCCCGAATGTTTGGATCCCGTGTCGACCCTGATGCAGCTCTTTGGTCGATTCTAACCTCGAATCCTAGGTTTTCTTGGAAGGCCTTGCGCGGCATACTCGGTGCAACAAAAAGCGTCGACGACGCGGAAATCGACGCCTTGCGGAACCAGCTGGCGAGCGTACCCGTTCAGATGGTTAAGCGTAAGCCCGTTTACCTCCTGAGCGGCGCGGCGGGTCTTGAGCACGCGGAATGGAATCCAGACCTAAAGCAGTTCATATTGGGCCTTCGCTACGTAAAATCTGAAGACCTTGCCAGCCTCCGGCGCGCGGTAGAGGACCTTTTCACGAGCTACCGCACCGCTTACTCGATGCACTGGGTACTTGCAGATTTGGCCGACCCGGAGCGGATTAGGCGGAAGGTCGAGTATGTTGGATCACGCTTCGTTGGGCTCACTGACAAAGCAACCTTCATCACGAGGTTGACTGAGGACCTCCTCGATCCCGGCCGACGTCCAGCGCATCAGTCAGTCGTGGAGGACATGCACAATTGGCCACCAGACGTATTGTTCGCGTTCTACGACTTGGGTAGCATGCAACATATCACGACCGCGTTGCCCGCCAAGTTCGCTGCCGTTTTTGGGCACTCGCTGAGACCCTACGCCTATATGAACAACCTCGGCGCGCTGACGAGTCACTTGATCGCCGGCGTCCCAGTCGGCCAGTTTTTCTCCAACGGCACTGAGCTTGCTGAATCTGACTTCTACGAAGCGATCTGGCCCCTCTTCGCGGAGTGCGTTTGGGAAGCGATTGGTAAACGAAAGGCGCTTGACCCAGTTGTGGTCGAGGTGAACTACCGGTACAAGAAGGCTATGAGAATCATTGCTGCTCCAGATCTTGAACCGATCTCGTTCCTACTGCTGCGCAGCCTACCCTCCCTCAAGAAGGGACCGACCCTGCGCGGGGCATTCAATGGCCTATCTGTAAAGCGCGGATGGAGCCGGGCAGCATTGACAACGGAAACGACGGGGCAGGACGGAATGACTGGGGCGATCATACAAACTCAGGCTGTTATTGGGGCCAAGAATATAGATCACAAGGTCAAAGAGCTAGCCTCTCGGTTGAGGTCTGTCCACTTGCGTTGTCAAGTTGACTCGTGTTTTGGAGCTGAATCAAATCCTGGCCAACATTTCTTGGTGGTTGACGGCGACTGGCCCGTTGACAGCAAGATAAATCTACTCGAAGCTGGGTACTCTGGCATCTTCGAAATCGCTGAATTAGATGCACTGACCGATGCCCTTGAGCCGCTTAAAGGAGCTAAAGGAGTATCGAAGTGATCCCGCTTGCGGGCTTTCATCAGATTCTTGACGGCGCATCTGGCCGGGGGTATCCACTCAACGGCAGCCAGCGCACGGCGGTGGACCATCCATCCGGTCCCCTCTGGCTGATTGCCGGACCCGGCTCGGGCAAAAGTGAGGTCTTGGTCACGCGAGCCTTGCGTCTGCTCTGCGTGGATGGGGTCGATCCTCGATCGGTCCTGATGACCACTTTCACTGTAAAAGCGGCTCGCAACTTGGCCGATCGTCTAGCCTCCTACATGGCGGCGCTTCGTACTGCAGAGCCAAGCTTGACTGCTATTGACGTGTCGGATCTGCGAATCGGAACCATTCATAGCCTGTGCAATGACATTCTTCAGGAGTACCGATACCCGGGATACCAGAACGTTCGGTTGTTAGATCAGGTCGAACAGCACATCTTCGTGTACCTTTATTCCCAAATCACCAAGCATCCGGACGTTGCCTTCTGGCGATTTTTCGACTATGTGGTTCCGGACTGGCGCGATAAGAACTACGTTCCGAGCCAATGGAAACGCGGCAAGGCGGGCGCAGAGTTGTTCAACCACATCGTAGAGGACGTGGTCGATATCGCCCAAATGAAGAGCGCAGGCGGATATTGGTCGGTGCTTGCTCATCTTTATGAGCAATACGTTCAGGCGTTGCACAGCCGATACCGTTGTGATTTTGCTCACCTGCAACAGCGATTCTTGGAATTCTTGCAGCAACCAACAGGTCGACAACTCCTGGATGGGGTCGTGGGGAAGACACCCTGCCTCAACTATACTCTGGTGGACGAGTATCAAGACACCAACCCGCTGCAGGAGCGGATCTACCTCGCTCTAGCCGGACGTTCGCCACATAACCTGACGGTTGTCGGGGATGATGACCAGGCCTTGTATCGGTTCCGTGGCGGGACGGTGGCCGGCATGGTCAACTTCGACAAGGCGTGCAATGCTGGATTCGGAGTGTCCCCAACCCCGGTCCAACTCGTTGACAACTACCGCTCACATTCGAATATCGTTGGTTTCTTCAACGCCTACATTGACTCGTTCGTCGAGATGAGGCGTCCCGGCGTTCGCGCACCAGGCAAGTTGCCTGTGATCGGGAAGTCGGCGATCACCGGCACGTATCCGGCTGTTAGCTGGCTGACGCGAGCGAGAGCGGCTCACCTGCCGGATGCGGTCGCCTTACTGCTTCGGGATCACCTAATGGCCGATGGTGTGATCTCCGACTACAGTCAATGTGTGCTTCTTGTCCGGAGCGCCAAGGATTCGCCTGGCAATGCAGGCCCCTACCTGACCGCGTTTAACGCTCGAGGGATACCTGTCTACAACCCACGCTCCAAGACTTTCATGGAGGCCGAGGAGATTCAGTGCCTCCTCGCTGTACTCGTCCATACCATCGACTGGAACCATACGTTCACCACCATTCGCTTGCCGAACGGCAACACACCCGACTGGGTCGCCGACGTGAATGCGTGGATCACTGCACTGGATCAGGCGCTCGCGGCCATCCCCACCGTGCGGCACCAAGTTGACGATTATGTTTCGAAGAGCAATGTCGCACTCCAGCAAGAGTGTGCCGCGAAGCCCGACAAGTTCCTGGACGTCACTCTTCATGAGATTCTTTTCCGCATCCTTTCGCTGGAGCCGTTCCGAACTTGGCGACAGGATCCTGCAAGGAACTTGCGGCTTGGTAAACTCACGAGGCTGTTTGACAGCTACCATAGCTTTAACTTGGATTCACTTCGCGCCGATTCCACAGGGACGTCGATAGACCCGGCGTTTATGGGGCGTTTCTTCCAGACGTTTGTAAGTTATCTGGTTGATGCAGGAATTGATGACGACGAAGATGAGGACGTCATCGTCCCTCAGGGATATCTGCCCGTAATGACGATCCATCAATCCAAGGGGCTCGAGTTTCCGTTCGTGATCGTCGCGCAGCTAGGTGATAAGGGCAGAGTGGGCGCAGCTCAGCGATTGGAGCATGAGCTGGCACCATTTCGGAACGACTTGTACCCGCGGAGCGCGCAACCGCCGGCGGATCTTGCAATAGAGGATGACATACGGCTACTCTACGTTGCGTACTCCCGTGCCGAATACGCGCTGATCCTAGTTGCCACTCCGGCGCAGTTGAAGAATCACGTGGCTGTACCCAGTCGCGATTATGCAGCTTTTCGTCGAAGTACCCAAATCATCTGAGGTAAATCATGCCAGGACCATTTTCTGGAGTTGTAGTCACCCCACTTCCAGGTCCGATTGTTAAACGACGGTACAGCGTCACCCAAGATATCGTCGGGTTCAGAAAGTGCCCTCGTCAATACGGCTCAGTGCACGTTCATGATTACGCACCGGCACACCAGACCCAGCTGTACTTCGGAACGGTGTTGCATCAGGTCTTGGATCGGTGCCACGGTCATTTTCATGGTGTAACTGACCCGCACACCAAAGGCACGTTGCCCGGTGGTGGTATCGTCGTCCCTGACTCCGACCTGGAAAGCTACCTGACTTCAGCAGACGCTGCGTTTAAGGCAGGTAGCCCCCCGCCTCCCCCCCCAAGCGAGATCGTTCGTTACTTCTTGGAAGTCGAGAACGGCCTCAAAAGCCAGGGCATCAGAGCCATTACAAGGGATCAGCGGGTTCGGGTCATCCGGCTTCTGCAGTACTTCGACAAGCTAGAAGGACCGACTCTCTATCCAAGGGTGCGCGATACGGAGCATCGGCTGCAAGCAGACCAGACCACGCACATAATGCACGGGGTCGTGGATCTGTTAGTTGACGACCCCAACGGTGGCTCAGGGCCTGGCGACTGCGAGATCTGGGACTACAAAGGAACGAGCCGTGTGGTCATGACGCCTTCAGACTTGCAGACGTATAGATTTCAGATGCAGGTGTATGCAAAGCTCTACGAGCTGAAGCATGGAATCCTGCCGAAACAGGTTGTAATTTACCTGCTCAGTGAGCTTGACGGTCCGACTTGCCCAACTTCTCGGCCCGTGAACGCTACACTTGAGATCAGCGTCTCTAATGGTTTGGGTTCCGCCGACATCGCCGCCGCGATGAGTGAATTCACCACGACGGTAGCCGCCATCGAGGAAGCTCGATTGTTGAACCATTGGCCAGCGGCGGATTCAGCGTGCATCAGCGATCAGGACTGCAGGATCTGTGACTTTCGATGGGATTGCCCGACGCCCAATGGAGGCAAAGGCGTTCCTTTGCGCTATCCGTAGATCGGTCGGAGCCGCCGTGATCCAACCACAGACTACTGCTCCCACAATCGAGAACTGAATAAAAGGTGCGAAGTTGAAAGCGGCAGAGCTCGTTGGGCTGCTGTAGCAAGATTGCAGAGGGCCAAGTTGAGTCGTTCAGCGGGAGACGCATCTTCAAGTTTCATAGTGGGGTGCCCCCAGAGCCTGCCGTCGGCTGCAAGTTTCACATACGAACTCGAATCCACCGAGTGCACGCCGTGTTTGAAGAGAACCTCGACGATGCCCGGTTTACCAAGACCGAACACGTGCAATGGCTTGTTCGGCACTACGGCACGAACGGCCTTAACGATCCGTAGCACGTTGGCGAGATCGTGCACGCGTGGTACTAGACCCCCAATCGCTATTCCATCAAAAGGCAGTCCGGCGTAGGCTTCCACACACTGAGCGTAGCTGTCGACGTCCCAACCCTGTACGCAGGCAAAGATTGGCATGTCCTTACGTCGCCGGTTTTCGATAGCCCAGCGGGCATTTGCTACCGTGAGGCCCAGGCGTCGGCGACCTTCGTGCGAAGACATCGATGGCGGAATCGGGAAGTCGAGGGAAAACGCGACGTCCGCATGTTTCTCCTGAAATTCGAGCACATCGCGAGGATGAAGCGTCTCGGTGCTGGCTTCCGTCTTCGTCTTGAGCACACCTAGTCCGCCGACCATTAGTACTGTCGCATTCTGGAAGAGGGAGGCGAATCCTCCCGAGTCCACAAAAAGCGGCAGTGCAGGGCGCTCCGTCATTTGTCTAGCGTAATGAAAGCTGACCATTGCTGCCTGTGCGAGTCTAGGTAGGTATGGACGCACCAAGTCGTCCAACGGGTATTTCGCTCCGAAGGTGGTGACCGGCACGTAGGCAGGAAGTCGGATGGCTCCGTGTGCAGTATTGAGAGATGTGTGGAGCTTGCCCGAAACCATCATCTTCTTCCTCCATCAAACCAAAGCTGAAAGAGGTCGAGCTCGCTCGAAGTCGCTACGGTCTTGAGCCGCTCAACGAGTGAAACAACAACAGGATCTCGGCGCTTGAGGCTTGTCGCGAGCACATGCTTGCAGTTCTCCCCTTTTGCGAAGTCGGCGCAGTCACAGGACAACTTTACGGAGTCCATCCGCACTCGATGGGGCTCCAGTCCACCAGAGACTAGATAACAGTCACTCCTCCGTCGCACAGTGAGATCAAGTGCGCGCCGAAGTCGATACTGATCAATGTTAGCTGGCCAAGTGGAGACCGAGGCCTGCACCTTTGTGCTGAATTCACGGAAGGTAAGTGCCGACCTTCTTCGGATCAGGTTGGCTGCTTCGCCAACCCACCGACTCGCCCGGTCACGAGAGAGACCGCGCACTTTCGCTAGCTCATCTGATTCGACGAGAGCCAACTCCTCGATGTCGGTAATTCCCGCGTCCCGAAGACGACGCGCCAATTTCGCGCCAAGACCGGGAATGAAAGTGAGAGTCACGGTCTGTTCGTCTAGACCGTTGCCGATCATTGATGCCAAGGCCTTGATGCGCTCGAGCAGGGGCGGACCTTCGTCGAGCAGGGCCCGAACGTATTCATCGTCACTGGCATCCTTCTCACCGGACGGCGCCGCCAGGGCGGTCGCGGCAGAAAGCAGCCTCCCGAAGCTCTCGCTGAGTCTTCGCACCTCGAACGCATAGCATCCGAAGCTTTTTGCGACGGGATCCGTGTCACCTGTGCGGGTCCACTGCCGGGCGATGAGAGCCGTCTTGATCACTGCCAGCAGTCTTCGTCCCCTAGTCTGGAATCTCTCCATCACTACTGGGTGGGCACCCGAGAGTAACGTCGAGTGTTCACGCACGAGCCGCGCTCCTAGATCTTCCAGTTCCTCGAAGTCGACAGGGATAAGGGGTTCGCAGTCGTCGGTCTGAGCGCAGACCAGCAAGATATCGAGAAAGGTAAACGCAGGTTCCGGCCTTTCGGGGTTGGCACCAAACGCCTTTGCGAGCGATACGACTGTCGAGGGGGTCAGCATCTGTCGGACTGCAATACGTCCGAGTCTCGTCTCCTTGAGGACAGGCGTGTTACGCAACCCATCTTGATTGACCTCCACCATCATCCCAGCTTCAACCATCTCGTCGACAATTCGGTCTACTGAAGGAAGTCGGTTCTGGTGGGCCGCGAGTGACACCTGTAGCGCCCGTTTGAGTTGTGAACGGGTCCTCGCGAGGCCGCTCCAGACTTCCGCAAGCACTTGTTCTGCGAGGAAGTGCTTGTCGGATAGACCTGAGAGCACACGATCGAACCGCCCTCTTGCGTATCGCTCCGCGCTCCGGTCCCATGACGGGGCAAGTAGAACAGCCTCACCATGAGTATCGAGGCCACGACGACCCGCTCTCCCAGCGCGTTGCCACACGGTATTGGTCGAAAGGGGAACGAAGTCATTACCATCGAAGCTCTGCAGATCATAAAGAATGACCTGGCGGGCTGGTAGGTTGAGCCCCATCTCTAAGGTGCCTGTTGAGACGAGGACGCGGATGCCACCGGAGCGATACTCGTGCTCCAGCCGTCGCCGGTCCTCGGAGTCTAGGCCAGCATGGTGATGCCCCGCTGCTAGTCCAGATTCGGCGAGTTCAAGTGCCAGATCTTCTGCTCGGCGTCGAGATTGGACAAAAACGAGGCTTTGCCCGCCGCCGGCGATGCAACGTTCGATTTGCTCGCGGAGGATCCGCGGCTTGTCGGCGGCTCGCTCGTAACGGACACATCGCCATGAGACGGGAATTGCGCGCCAGTCGCTCTCGTAATGCACTCCGGCCAGCCAGTCTGCCAATTCGGATCGATTGCCCAAAGTCGCGGAGAGTCCAAGGATCTGGAGGAACGGATTCAGACGTCGGACTCTCAGGATTGCCCCTTCAAGTCGTGGTCCTCGCCT
The DNA here is from genome assembly GCA_020073665.1 of Terriglobia bacterium. Classification (GTDB taxonomy): domain Bacteria; phylum Acidobacteriota; class Terriglobia; order Terriglobales; family Acidobacteriaceae; genus JAIQEU01. The sequence continues at coordinate 31,588 of JAIQEU010000008.1, read as the reverse complement.
AGCTTCGCCAAGCAGATGCAACTCGTCAACGACGAGCAGGCCAACATCTGGTAGCCATCCCCAGTGACTGCGCCAGTGACGCGTACAGGCGTCAAGGCGCTCAGGCGTCATCACGAGTAAGCGAGCTCTGGAGAATGGGACCGGGTACGCCTGGCGCTGGCCATACTCCCCGGTGAAGACGCCTACCTCGAACTCCTCGAACGTTTGCCTCCACTTCTCTACCAATTCGTTGGCGAGTGCGCGGAGAGGGGTAATGTAGACGGCACGCTGCCCATTACGGAGCGTTGCAAGAATCGCCTGCTCCGCAAGCCATGTTTTGCCGGCGCCGGTGGGCATTTGAAGAACGCAGCTGAAACCGCTAGTAAGGAGGCCCCTCTCGACGATCTCCCGCTGGGCTGGATTCAACTCGATCTCAAGCGGCTCAGGCATTGTTCCTCACTTCCAAGATGCGGCATACTGCATAAGAATGTCTATTATAATTTGCAATTATAAGCTAAAATGCATATTTATTAAGTGTTACATATGCGTCACGCTAAGGGAACTTGATGAGCGACCACGTTTCGGTGAATGTGCGATACCTGTTGCATCGGAACGATGTCCCGCGATCTGAGTGGACTTCGTGGCTCGCGAGGCGCGCTTCACTCGACCCCCAAACGGCGAAGTCGCTTGTTAGAGGGCTATTGGCGGATGAGCAGGTTTCAGACAATGACCTGCGCAAAATCGGAGGGGCCTTTGAGTTGGCCGATGAGACTGAAAACTTGCGATTTCAAGGTTTCGCCTATGCGGGGCACAACGTTTTGCGGGAGAACCTACGATTTTTGTTGGGGTCACTTGGTCATGGGGGCAAGAAGTCCCTTGCGGGCGAGTTAAATGTCGACCCAACAACAATCTCTCGCTGGCTCAACGGTTCTTTCGAACCGCAACCTTCTACGCTTCGCCACATAGTCTCGTACTTCGGCCTGCCGCCGATTACTGATCTCCACGAGGATCCGATCTTTTTGTCAACGGAACCCGTATCAATGACAGACCGTCGGAGCTGGCTGCGCCGTCGTATCGACGCTCTGCCTACGGAAGAAATCCGCGAGCTTTACCCAGCCCTACGTCGTCTGCTGGAGGAGAGATGAGACGGCTTGATGCCGGTCGCTCCGGATCTCCTGTCCCGGCGAAAGGAGGAGAAAGGATTTCGCAGGTCTCGGACCATTGGTCCATGATCATCCAGAAGCTCACACGAAGTTCCCAGCTACGACCGGTTCAACAGCTCGCCCTCGAACAAGCGCGGATCCTCGAATCACGCCAGCACCTAATCGTTTGCGCTCCCACAAATAGTGGGAAGAGTCTACTCGGCTACATCATCCTCTTGGATGCCGTTTTCCAGGGCCGACGGGCAGTTTTGCTTGAACCGCTAAGGGCACTGGCACAAGAAAAGACCGACGAACTGACCGAGCTTCTCACCTCTCTGAGTCAGGGCGTATTAGAGCAGGTCCCGAAGGTTCGAATCTCGACCGGAGACTACCGACTGAATGGGGAGTTCCCTTCATCACCTCCACCGTCTGAAGGCGAAATCATTATTGCGACTCCTGAGCGTCTCGATGCCATCCTGCGAAATCCCGCAAACGGCGCATGGGTTTCGAGTATCGGGTCTCTCGTGATTGACGAAGCTCACCTCCTCGGAGACCCACACCGAGGACCGACGCTGGAACTGCTGGTCGCTTCGCTTCTTTCTACAACGTCTCCGCCGCGAATCGCCCTACTTTCCGCGACCATCGGTGAGCCAGACCATCTCCGCGAGTGGCTGCGCCCTTGTCAGATCGTCACTTCGACTGCGCGGACACCACTGATCAAAGAGGTGTGGCAACTCGATGAAAGTGAAAATCCAGACGACGTGCTTGCCAAGCTTCTCCCGGAAGTGCTCGCGGAACCATCGAACGCAGCACTCATTTTCGTCTACCGGAGGGACGCTGCAGAGGCTCTATCCCGCAGATTGTCAGCTGAGCTCGAGGTTCCAGTGTTGAGTTACCACTCAGGGAAATCGGCGAGTGAGCGGACTCGTACTCGCGCTGATTTCTTGTCGGCGAGATGCCGGTGCGTGGTGGCGACAACGGCTCTGGCTATGGGAGTGAATTTGCCTGCGACCCACGTGTTCGTCAGGGACACTATGTTCTTTGGTTTCGGCAAGCTGTCTTCTCCAGAATTGCTACAGATTCTCGGACGCGCCGGTCGTGGCGATCGTGCTGGCCGCGGCGTCGTGTTGCTACAGCCGCGCGACGATTGGGACGGGCAGGAACTCTCCCTCGCACTCCGCGAAGAAGTGCTCCCGCCATTGCGGTCATCTTTCGATCACGCACCAGGAAGGAGCCGTGGGGACGAACAAGATTACGCGGAAGGTATTGCTTTGAGCGCAACTACGCTTGTTGCCACTTGCCTCGGGCGGGCCGCGGAGGAGGGACTCGATCCCAGTGGGCTGTCGGCGCTGCTTGGCAATACACTTGGTGGGCGTTCTCTCGTGTCTCGCGTGGAACCAGCACTTCGTTGGCTAACTGACCCCTCTCGTGTCATCGCTTACCGTGACGAGTGGGGTCGATATCACCTGACGGTACTCGGAAGCGCCGGAATCCGGACGATGCTGCCGCTCAGGTACATTGCTGGACTTGGACAGCTCATCCGCGACCTCATTTCCGTTGACAGCGACTCAAAGCTTCTCAGTAGATGGTCAATTCTCGACCATCTCTTCGTCGTCGCCCTACTGTCAGATCGCACTCCCAAATTGCGTCGCTTCAGCGAAAGTCTTGCGAGTCAGATTGACGGCTGGTTCGAATCGAAGCCAGTTGATGAAAAATCGCTCCTTTTTGCAGAGTGGGTGATGGGCACATCTGAGGCGACAAAGGCAGACGAACTCTTGGGGTCGCTCGGTTTCAAATCGGCTTCAGCCAGCACCGCTCGGAAACAGGCCTATGTCTGCATGCTGCCGGCGGTGGTGCTGGATGAACGCTCGCGCGGTGCATCGATTGGCGACATCGAAAGACGGTGGGGCTTATCTGGTTTGGATGGCGCCGAAGAATCTTGGCGCGATACCGTTCTCTGGCTTCTCGCCGGGCATGCGGCCCTGTTCGACGTTCGATGTTTCTACCATCATCTTCTCAAAAACTGCTCAGCAACCACTGCACAGATTCGTGCTACGAAATATGCTTTCAGTGCGATGCGCCGACAAGTGTACGACTTGCTAGAGAGGCTTAAATACTGCTCACCTCTCGGGTCGCTCATTCGTGGGGTCCGCGGTTCGTCAATTACCAGCAAAGAGCCGATGCTCGGTGTCGGAACAATTCGGAAACTCGAGGCGGCCGGTGTACTAACGTTGAAGCAGGTTGCCAACATGGACGTTGATACTCTGATCGCTGCTGGCGTCCAACGACGATTCGCCAAACAGATCCGAGCGTATGTCCGGCACCGTTTGAAGTAGCTGCCGTGGAATAAGAAAACCGGCGACCACTTTGTCGCCACCTTCGCGCGCAATGACTCAGCAATCAAGGTGCTAGGCGCGCACTGCATCTCCTTGTGGGAATCAGTTCCCGCTAACTGAAACACATGGGATTCACCACCGTACATTGACGAATGCCGAATCACAAAGCATCATGCAATGGAAGGAAGTACTCTCGAACGATGGCTGACGACCGAACTGAGTTTCTGCTGCGGATGTACACGGAGATGTGGAACAACATCAACCGTCATTTGACAGTTGTGTGGCAGTCCGTTGGTGTACTCGCGGGTGCTTTCGCCATCTTTGCCCTCGTCGAGAAGCAAACTATTACGCTTGACGTTGCGACCGCGCTGATGGTCGTGATCGCCACTTGGCATCTCGGTCATGTGTACGATGCCAACACCTGGTTTAATCGAAACCTGGGGATCATCGCAAATATCGAGCGGCTTTTCCTGAAAGAAGAGGATACCAAGAACATCCAATTCTATTTTGCTGAACCGCACCGGAAAGCGGGCAGCCTTGTGAGCCACCTGACCGTGCAACGGAACTTTGGCTACGCAATAGCAGCTCTCGTGCTTGTGTATCACTTCAGCATTCGCATTCTTCCGCTGTTTCATAAGCAAGGATCTCCCCGAGAATTCCAGCGATTTGCACCGTATGTTCTAGCGATTGTGTGCTGGCTCTGGTTGGAGGCGTATCGCCGCAGCCAGATTGAAAAGCAGAAAGAGTTCTTAACAAAATCGCCGGGGGTGGAACTTTCTGAGTCAAAATCGACAACCATCAGCTCGTGAGATCGATGGCAAGGGCGGGTTCTCACGCGGGCTTCTAGTGTGAGCAAAGGATTGACGCTGGCGATCGGAAGAGAACCGCCAACAGTGAACGAAGTGTTACCCCATGCGGGTCCCCTTCTCCCTCCGCCAGAGCGAGTGCACCGGTTAGGGTGGCGTCGGACCACGATCGTGCCTCTCTCGGCATCTGAGTGGCGGAGCGGGGTGGTTCTAGGGGCAGAGCGGCACACCGCCTGAACTGCAACGAATGTACGTACGTCGGTCTGTGCGAAATCGCGTCGCGCCGTGTACATTTGCTCGTTCGTTGATCGGAGGGCACATGGCAAACCCGAAACTGAGAACCAAACACAACTACGATGCCTTCGAGGTGGTTTCTGCACTACAGAAGTGCATCCGCCGGGGATTGGAGGAAGACGCGCTGTATTGGGCTTACGAACTCGCGGAATCGCCGAACAAAAACTACTACTCGTGGCTGTGGGCGCGGCTAAAGGTCATTGCTTGCGAGGACGTCGGTCCGGCGAACCCCATCATGCCTCTCTTGATAGACGTCCTGTGGCGCAACTGGAAGGAGAAGAAGGAGGAGCGCCTATGGTACACCAACGCCGTCGTCGCCTTGGTGCGGTCGCCGAAAAGCAGGATCGTGGACAACGCCCTCAACATGCTGCTAAGCGAGGACAAACTCGGTTGGCGAAGGGACAAGCCGATCCCATACGAGGAGTACGAACCGATCCCGCTGGGCAGCGCGGACGAATCAAAACTTGAGAATCCAGCGCCACCAAAAGATTTCACAACCAAGATACCGTGGTTTGCGATGGACATGCACACGCCTGCGGGTAAGCAGTATGGATTGGGGAAGAAAGACTTCTACGAGAACGGCGCTGTGCTGGTCAACAAGGCACTGGACGATCCCTACGAGGAACGCGCCAAGGCGGGGGACTTGGGATTAGAAAAGCAACGAGAAAACGAAAACAGATCGAAGTGAACAACGGCTTCCTCGAGAACTTCCAATACCGCGTAAAAGAAATCCCGACTCGGGCCGCGTCTGAGATTTGGAGGAATTCCGAGCGTCGCTAAGGGTAGCGGCTACCGATCCGGCTACCGTTTTCCGCTTTGCTTTTCCCATCGAGCCAGCTAAATTTTTCGAGGCCAATACCAACTGCCTTTAGAATCAGCGGCGTTTAGAATCCCACTCTCTCCGCCAGTTTTTCAACGGTTTAGAGTGGTGCACAATCCGTTCACAATCTGTTGAGTGCTAAACCCGCCACTTTCCTACTTGCTACCGACATTTCATCGGTCACGATGTCGCCGTAGATGTTCATCGTCGTGCGGATGTCGGCATGGCGCATCAATCTTTGCTGCACTGCTATTGACGTGCCCACTGCATCCAACCAAGACCGATATGTGTGACGCATACTGTGCGTGCCAAGTTTGCCGATAGCCGCGTCTGACGCTGCCTTCTGAAAGACTCGCCAGACGTGAGGGTAGGACCACGGCAATCGGCCAAGCTGCACGGGGCTGGCAAACAACCAATCTCCTTGACCGGAGAACTGAGTGGTGCCCTTCCACGCTTCGAGTTTGGCCTGCATTCCCATGTCGATAGACATCAGCTTGCGTGACTCTGCGGTTTTCACATCGTCAACTTGCTGGCAAACGATGCCCCGTTCAACCGTGAGCTTGCCGTTGATCCAGTCCACATCGGACCATTTCAACGCCAGGCACTCGCTGATCCGCAGACCAAGGCAGCAACACAACAGGGCCATCGTGCTAAATGGTTCGTCCAGATGTTGAATGAACTTCCGGAACTCTTCCACAGTAAGGCTCCGAGGTTGCTGTCTGCGCTTGGTTGCACCCTTGACCGTGACCAGTTCCATCGGATTTCGCTGCATCGGCACGTCACCACGCCATACCGCGAAGTCCCACAGGATGCTGATTACACCGCGAATATGCGCCTTACTCTTCGGTGCCAGTGCGAGAGATTCCAGCCAAAGCTCTACCGGACGGGCCTGCAAGTCTGAGAGCACATAGTCACCCCACTTGGGCAGAATGTGATTCCTCAGCCACACCTCGTAAGAACGCCTGGTGTCCATGCGCTTGGGCATCTTCTCGCACCGATACTGTTCGACCAGCGTGCTCACGGTTGGCCCGCTGGCGCTGACCGTCGGTTGCTTCTCACGCGAGTGCCCCAGCGCCTTGGCTGCGCGCCATGCGCTCGCCCTGGTGGGGTACTGACTCACGGTGCCGATTTTCTTTGAGCGCCGCTTGCCGTTCTCCCACCACAGGAAATTCCAAGTCCTGATTCTCTTGTCCAGCACTACACTTCCATCTTGATTCCGTGCTCTCATTGAATCCTCCTTTTCGATTCGAGAGCAACGGATGGCTGGGTAAGCATAGCATCCAAGTCACAGTGCTGGAATCGCCAGACGCAGCGCTGAGTTCCCGAGAGTGCGTAACCTTTCACTTTGCCCTGCCGGACCCAGAGCAAGAGGGTCCGGACCTTTACCTTGAGATACGCGGCCGCTTCCACCGCCGTTAGCCATTCCGATTGAGGAATCACAGGGCACCCTCCGGTTTTCGCTCCTCTCGTACCTTCAGAAAGCGCAGCCGCTCGATTCCACGCTGCGAAATCTGGTACGCGATCTGGCCATAGATCGTTTGACGGTGTAGTAAGCCCTGCTTGTGTAGACGAAATAGATAGCTGTAGACAGAACTGCGATGATGAAACTTGCGTAATTGTCTACAAACTGCATCTGGCGTTGTCCATCCGGCACTTCGGTAAAGTATCTCCAACGCTTCCTGTTTACTCATGGCGACCTGCTAGTGTGTAATGGCCGTCCGACTGCACGTATCTCAAGCGTTTAGTCTCATAAAAGTGATACAAGAGCTTGCGAATGTAGACAGAGACGGAAACTCCCAACTGTCCCGCCGCTGACTTTAATTGTTCAAAAGTGGTGATCGGGATGCGGGCGTCCAGCTTTGCATCCCAGGCGTCGGGGCAGTCGGCCAACTGGCGAAGTAGCTGACAATTGCCGAAGGAATTAAGCAACAGCCAATCCAACCCACCGGAGACGGACAAGCCCGCCTTAACAGCAGATCGGACCAACGCAGCGTCTACAGCAGATGGAAGCCGCAGCGAAATGACACGAGTTGCTATGGTGCTCCTACCGTGTGCGGCGCTCACTTGAGCCACCCGCTCTTCTTCGGGGCCCTGATCTGGTCCTTGAGTATTTCCATCGAACGTGATCCGTTGTAGAAGATACGAGCCGAACAGAAGCCGCAATTGATGAAAGGCCGCTTTGTCCGTGTGACAAAAACGGCGACCCGATGCCCACAGACGGGACACGGAACCGTCCCTAGTTCGGGCATGGCGGGCTTGAGTTCCAAGGGGTCCTTGTCTTGTTCGCTCTTTGCTTGCTCAGTAATTCTCTGCCCCAAGTGTCTCAACAGGCTTGGTCTTGGTTTATCGTTGTCCATATCTTCAAGGGCCTCATACCGTGGGTTCGCGGATCGTGCTCGCGGCCTTTAGAGATAAATCTCTAAAGGCATGGCCATCATAAGGCCGGTTCTTGAAAGGCAGTTTTTGCGGGGACTGGCGGAAAAGTGAACTTGCGGAATTTCGGAAAAGGCAGGAAATGACTCACGGCAGAATCGCGAAAACGCGCGTCCACTCGCGGACGAAAAAACGCGTCTCCCACTTGACACCTACTTTGGAAAAGTCAGCACCTTCGCTAAAAAGCAGGGTAGCAAGCCTGGAGTCACGAATCACAGAATTGGAAGAAGCGGTTGATCGTGCCTCCGGTGTAGTGCCCGCCCACTTCTATGGAGGTACAGACACCACAAGGAAAAAGAAGCCCGGCCCCCGCGAGAAGATTGACGATACCGAGCTTCTGCTGAACCGTGACAACCTTGTTCATTGGCTGGAGGGGAATTGGCCCCGGATCGTCAAGCCGCTTGTTGCCGCAAAGAATCCACGGGAGGTGGCTGAAGTCCTAGGGCAGGTGGCCACAACGCCGGGCACCGAATGGCAGCGAGGGATTGTCGCGCATTCCGTTGAACTGCTCGATTTTTTACGGAGCGAGAAATTCAGGACCAAACCGCCGAAGAAAACAGTGGTTGATGCGCTCCGTGCTCCTGACTCCGAACAGCGAAGGCGCTCCGCGAACCGCCTGCCGACACGCCAGATTGCAAATGCAATGGCAGGGGTACCCAGACTAAAGTGGCGAACCTCGCTGGACAAATGTTCGCAAACCCCATCGTCCTACCGTGTTGGTCATAGTACCGCCGGGCACTATCGAGCAATGTTTCACATTCCCGAGGATAGAGCCAAATAGCTGTTCTCAGAAAGAGTGGTCTTATGGCTATGATGAAGTTGTCATTAACTATTTTTCATTTGACAGTCAGTTTAGGATGCCATTAGATTGGCGGCGTTCAGTTTCTTGGGGGGGAACTGAACAAATTAAGGAGGAGCCGATGGCTCGCTTCGAGTTGCCCCCTTTGTACTCGCATTCTTCTCATTCTCGCCTGAATCGCATCCTCGCTCAGCTTCACCACATTGACGTCAGGACAACGACCTCTCGAATGGTTCCAAAGGATGAATCCATGAAGCCACACCAGTTCGCAACCTCAATTCGACTTTCTTGCATGACTGCTCGAAGGTTAATGTCGCAGCGCTTTGGGTCGGTTTTGCTGACCGCTACCTTGTTCGCTTTCCTTGTGTCGCCCGTTTTCGTTCAGGCAAACACAGGAAAAGCGCAAACCCAGTACAAAATTACGAAAGATGTCCAGGCGATGGCAGTCGCAGCAACCGCCTTCACGGTACTGGGTGGGACGCAAGCCTTGCTGACTTACCAGGATTCGTTGGCAACGGGTACGCTCACCGTTTATTGGACCAAGTCTCCGGTCAGTTATCCGATCACATTAATGTGCAAAGGCACGCAGGAAACTCGGACGGAGTTGCAGCTTCCGAAGGGTACGAACGTTCGAATTCTGAATCAGGGCCAAGCAGCGCTTCAGAGACCAGATGGTACGGTAGTCCATTTATTGATGAACAATACCATCGCGGAGCGGGTGACCCACATCCCGCTACTCACGATCATCTCGGAATATCTGAACGCAAACACAAGCGTCAAGTATCAGGGCACCGCACAGGTCAACGGACAGAATGCTGATGTCGTCACGATCAGCCTCGTGCCTACGACCGATCCGGTTCAAGGTCCACAATACGATTCCATGACCCAGACAACGTTCTACCTTGACCAAAGTACCGGCTTCTTGGACAAAATCCAGTATTCAAGTTTTGGGGAAAACGATCCAAATAGCACTGAAACGATCGAAGTTTACTTCGGAAAGTACCAGACCATCAATGGCATGGCGATTCCGTTCGAGCAAACAACTTATGTAGACGGGAACCTAGAGTCCGATCTCATTCTCAACGCGGTGAACTTCAATGTTGGCTTGCTCGATTCTGATTTCGTGCTTCCGCAGTGAGGAACACATGATTGCCAAACTCCGAATGTCGCTAATGGTATCCTCTCTCGGCTGTATTTTGTCTCTCCTCTCACTTTGCAGCTTCGGTCAAGATCTCACGAATCCGCTAAACACCGGCTTCCCGGAGAACGGCGTGTTCAGCGGCACGGACTTCGACTCCGTTCAACTCAACAATGGCAATTTGCACGTCGAAATTCCCCTGTGGTCGCTAAAAGGTAGGGGAGGCTTGCCTGTTACCTTCAAATACGTGTACGACAACAAGGGCTGGTATCTAGACACGCATTGCGTCCATGGTGGGGCGTATTGCACCGACACCGTGAAACCAAACCCCGGGCATGCCATGAATTGGAGGTTGGCTGGACCGCTGAACTACGTATTCGGTCACAAGGCTCCGCAGGTTTACTGCTCAGGAATAGGCGTTAGCGAACCAGCCCATTCCTACACGATGGAAGAGCCGAACGGAACCAAGCACCATTTCCTGCCCGACCCCGAAGGTATTTGCTGGGCACCGTTGGGCACCAAGCTATACGCCGATGATGGTTCCGGTTGGAGACTTCATGTGGATTCTACCTCGGCGCAAGTATTGTATGCAGTCAGCAAGGACGGTACGGTCGTAAACCCAACCTACAACCCCAATAATCAATGGGCAGGTCCTGGTCTTGCGTTGCAGGACACCAACGGAAACCAGATCATTCAGGCCTATGGTTCCACCAACTTCACGGATACGATGGGCAGGACCCTGCCCGGAGTCGGTAATCCTAGCTATGGTCTTTCCTATACCGATTCCTCCGGGAATCCGCAGACAATTCAGGTGATTACACAGACCGTAAGCATCCAGACAAATCAGTGCCGTTATTCTGGCTCCGATGCGTGTAACGAGGACTCTGGAGGTTGGCTCGCTCCACATCAAATCATCCTCCCGGACAATTTAACCTACACGATCAACTACCCAACCTCCCCTTCATATGGAGAGCCGGTCTCAATCACTGTGCCAACTGGCGCGCAAATGTCGTACACGTGGGCGACAGGCGACGTGGGAGGACACAAAGTCGCCACAAGAACGGAAACGGTTAATGGTAGCTCGTATACATGGGATTACACGGCGTACACGGATCCCGCAGGCAATGCGACTGTACCCACCTGTTCTTTCTTGGGCAATTATGGCGATGGCGGCGGCAATCCGATCTGCTACATATCCCAAATGCAGTATTACCAGGGAACGCCGACGTCAGGGACTTTGGTAAAGACAGTACACACCGACTTTAGCACTCCTGACGCAGCAGGCATTCTTCCGACCCGCGAGACCACAACCTGGAATCCTCAGAATCTGGTCACTAAGACAGAGACGGATTACGACAACGTCACGACGGTAGATGGTGCTGGACAGGTCACTCTAACCGTCCGAGTCAATAACCCCACCTACAAGCGCGAGTACGCGTACAGTACCGGAGGACCTGGTGGATTGGTTCGTAAGACCCAGTTCGATTATCTGCATGTGTCGACCTCCACCTATCGTGACTTGAATATGCTTGATCTGACCACGGACAAGATTGTTTACGATAGTTCCGGAACAAACATCGTCGCACGGACGAACTATGCCTACGACGGCTCTGTGCTGACCTCGACTAGCAGCACGCCTGCGCCAAACCATGACTACACCAACTTCGGAAGCGGTTTTCTAACGAGGGGAAATCTGACCAAGAGTAGTCGCGGATTGCTCTCTGGTGGCGCTTGGAATTATCTCGACACTAATAATACGTACGACGACTTGGGCAACATCCTTTCCACCAAAGACCCGGGGTTGCACACAACAAGCTACAGCTATGCCGACAATTGGGCCGACGCGAACTGTACACTTGGTTCGAACACGTTTGCCTACCTCACTCAAACCACCGATGCCCTGACCCATCGCACAAAACGCAGCTATTTTCGCTGCACGGGGTTGACTGCAAGCACCCAAGACGAAAATGATCTCGTAAACAGCCGTGCAGGAACGACCTTCACGTATGATTTGCTGAATCGCCCGCTTGCGATCAACTACCCCGATGGCGGTCAGGCAACGCAGAGCTATGTGGATGTTGTTCCGCTGAGCGTTACACAAACCAAATTGGTTGATAGTACTTTGGGCCTGAGCACACAGCACACAACTGTGTTTGACGACTTGGGCCGACCTAAACAGACTCAGATGCGCGATCCGGACTGCACATCTAGCCTCGCCTACATCGACCACGCTTATGGATACGACACGAGTCCGCCGCCAGCCGGAACACCTGCAGGACGCTTTGTAACGGTTTCAAACCCTTACTGTTCTGATGGCTCCAGTACAGGCATCAGCAAAACTCGGTACGACGTTCTGGACCGGGTAGTGCGCGTCATTCCGCAAGACGGATCCGACACCTCCGACAACGTATCCACCACGTACAGCGCAAACGGGCTGAACTTCTGCACAACCGTGACAGACCAAGCAGGGCGATCGCGCCAGTCGTGTTCAGATGCTCTCGGCAGAATGACCCGAGTCTGGGAGGATCCAGGCCTTTCGCCACACCTTAACTACGAGACCGACTATGTCTACGACACTTTGGACAATCTCACGAGCGTTACGCAGAAGGGAAGCAACGTTGGCAACGCCAGAACCCGAAGTTTCACCTATGATTCGCTCTCTCGGCTAACTTGCGCAGCGAACCCAGAGGTCACTCCCGGACTCTCGGCGGTTACGCCAGCTTCGTGTCCCGCGACGTACGGTAGCGGAGCCTACACGAATGGAACCATCGGCTACAGCTACGATGCGGACAGCAACCTGGTCTCGAAGACCGCCCCTGCGCCGAATCAGACGAGCACCAGTTCGACGGTGCTGACGAGCTACAGCTATGATGCTGTCCATCGCTTGACGCAGAAGAGCTACACAGGCGGCCCTTCTACGCCCACCGTAAAGTACGCCTACGATGGTACGTCGTTGACCTGCACGCCCGCTCCCCCGACCCTCAGCGATTCAAACAAATTCAACAACCGAACCGCGATGTGCGATGGCTCGGGCGCGTCGTCCTGGTCGCACGACGAGATGGGACGGACCAAGATTGCCAGCCGACTCACGACCGGTGCCACGACTACCTACACTAGGTCGTTTACATACAGCTACAACAAGGATGGCTCGCTCGCAACTCTCCTGTATCCAACCTCGCACCAGCTTACATACACTCCGAACGGTTCTGGAGGCTACACTGCGGGACGGACAGTCTCGGTCAAGAACATTGCGCTCAGTGAGAACTACGTCACGAACGCCAGCTATGCCCCCCAAGGGACACTCAAGGCACTCACTCACGGCTCTTCCATCCTTGGTGGCTTCTCCTACAATTCGCGTCTCCAGCCCATACAACTGGTTTACACCACCGGCACAATGCCGGATTTAACCACCTCTTCGTGTCCTCCGACTGCTGGAAACATCATGCATCGGGCGTATCACTTTGGACTTACCTCCAACGACAACGGGAATGTCCTGAGCATTGACAACTGCCGGGACACGAACCGAACGCAGAACTTTGATTACGATAGTCTGAACCGCATCGTGGATGCGTACACTACTGGGTCGAATTGGGGCGAAACGTACACCACAGATGCTTGGGGAAATCTGACGAATATTGCTTCATATGGCACCAAGACGGGGCACGAGACTTTGAATCTGGCCCCGGCGAGCATCAAGAACCAGCTCAATGGGTTGTGCAATGACGCGGCCGGAGACCTGGTGCTGAACACCGGCAATTGCCCGACCGGTGTGTTCACACCTACGTTCACCTACGACGGAGAGAACCGACTGGTCAGCACCGCTGGCTGGACCTACGGCTACGACGGCGATGGCAACCGGGTCAGCAAGTGCAACTCGTGTGGCACCTCTTCAGGGGGAACGCTCTATTGGTCTGGCTCAGGAACCGATCCACTGGTGGAGACCAATCTGGCGGGCGCGCTGCAGAACGAGTACGTGTTCTTCAACGGCAAACGCGTGGTAAGAAGAGATTCTAGCAACAACATCAATTACTACATGGCAGACCATCTGGGATCGGCCGATGTTGTAACTGCGGCCTTAGGTACGATCAAGGACGAGTCTGATTACTACCCGTATGGCGGCGAGATAATAATCACGAACACGCTTCCGCAGAACTACAAGTTCACCGGCAAAGAACGGGACTCCGAGTCCGGGCTGGATGACTTCGGGGCCAGGTTCTATTCCAGCTCGATTGGCAGATTCATGCAAGTCGATGAGTTCACAGGTGGACCGATAGATGTGCTTGACCCGAGTCCGTCAAGCGCGGGTCCATTGCCGTATGCCGACATCTTCAATCCACAATCGCTAAACAAGTACGCGTACACGTACAACAACCCACTACGCTACATCGATCCCAATGGACACGATGCGTGGGACATTGTGAAGGGTTCGGGGGAAACCGTGATTGGCTTTGGCGCCGTAGTCGTCGGTGCGGCTTCTTCTGAAGTTGGGGTGGGCGTTCCGATCGCCTTGGGCGGGGTTGCATTGATGGGAAAAGGTGCCATAGACCTGGGCAAGGGTATTGATCCCAAGTTGGACACAAAGGATGCCGAGGCTGGTGTACAGGTTGTCACCGGCAAGAACGGGTTGCCTGATCCAGTGGGAGTCATTGGAACAGCCGTAACGGGTGACATCCAGAAAGGAGCCAAGGCGGCAGATACCGTCAACAAAGTAGCAGACGCGGGAAAAGCAGTGAAGGATGCCGTAAAGGATCCTAGCAAGGTTGGAGAGGCTGCGAAAAAAGTGAGTTCGGCTGTAAAAGCGGTGACCCAAGTAGTGAATGGCGCGAAACAGTACGTCACGGTGCCCCCGCCGCCCCCGCCACCGCCAGCGCCAAAATGTACAAGCGACGGTAAGTGCCACTAGATGACGCTTGGTGACGAGAATAACGGAGGAACGATGACGAACGAATTTCGCATATGGAGTTTTTTCCTCGTCCTACTGTTTCGGAGTGCCTGGCGACAACCCGTAGATTCGAGGATTAGGAAGTTGTTTTATCGCTGGGCGGCAGCCTGCTTTGTAGGATTGACGATCGCCCATTTCGTCGCTGATAGGGCGAGCTTCAGGTAGGCGCATCTACATGTACGACGCAAGCATCCTTCACGTAAGATGGACGCACGTTTGTGGCCACGTTCACCGGCAAGGAACGCGATGCCGAATCGGGGTTGGACGACTTCGAGGCTAGGTTCTACTCCAGTTCGATTGGCAGATTCATGCAAGTCGATGAGTTCTCGGGTGGGCCGGTCGATGTATTTGATCCGAGTCCTTCTGCTGCGGGTCCGCTGCCGTATGCTGACATCTTCAACCCACAATCGCTGAACAAGTACACGTACGTTTACAACAATCCGCTGCGCTACGTTGATCCGAATGGCCACGACGCTTGGGACATCGTAAAAGGCGCTGCGAATGCCTTTGGCAGTGATTTCTTCGGTGGTGCGGGACGCCAGGACTCTGAAAACGGTGATTACAAGGTGGGACAAGCCATAGGAGACTTCGGTGCTACCGTTGTGGGTGCGGGCGAAACGCTCTTGGGTGCAGGTGGCGAAGTGGGTGGGGTGGCACTCGATGCGACTGGAGTAGGCGCAGTTGCCGGGGTGCCCGTAGGTGTTGTTTCAACTGCTGCAATTGTGCAAGGAAGTTCTGCGGTTTTGATAGGCGGAGCACACCTCCTGAAGGCTGCGAATGACTCCACGGGTGGCGGGCGAAATGAGCAGAAAAGCAATCAAGCACGAAACGACAGCGCGAAAGACAAGCTTGGCGGCCTGAAGCAAGAGAGGGACACGCTGAAGAGCAAGGCGAACAAGACACCAGCGGACAAAGCAAAACTGGACAAACTCAATAAAGCTATCAATCGGGAAAATGATCGGATGAAGAAGTCGGAGACGCACTCGCGGAAAGAGAAGGGGCAGCAGCAATGAACAAGAAGAAACTCTACACAGTTATTTTGGAGTTTGGCGGAGGAACATACATTTCACAGGTCTCCGGAGAGTCGCCAGCTGCAGCCCTTCCTAATTGGATGTCCCAACTGCAAGACCAGGAATTGGCTAAATGGGCAATCACCCGAAACGAGCTGATCTCGATAATCGAATCTGACCGTCCGGTTCCACTCGGTGGCTGCGTTGGCGTCTGGTGTTTGACCGGTTCAGTAAAGAACGGTTTGGCGCTGATAAACGTGGTCGCAACGGATGGATCGTCTTGATCAGCAACGGAATTGCGACGGCTCGAGCTACGCCTATGACGGGGCGGCTATTGCCATGACGGTCCACGGCTCATGCTCATTTAGCGTAGCGTCTGAGCAGCACCACAAGTTCACCGGCAAAGAACGGGATGGCGAGTCCGGGCTGGATTATTTCGAGGCAAGGCACTATGCCAGTTCCCTCGGCAGGTTCATGTCTGTTGATCCTGTGATTATCACTCCAGAGCGGAAGGTAGACCCCCAGCAACTCAACCGCTATGCGTACGTCCGAAACAACCCCCTTCGATTGGTAGACCCGACGGGAGAAATCCTGCAGCTATCTGGCGATCTCGCTGCGGACAAGGCAGCAATATGCGACATCGTCGGGAGCAGCAACTGCGACCGCGTCTCGATAGATGAAAAAAACAACACCGTCAGCTTCAACACGAGTGGGCTTGACCTGAGCGCAAATGAGGGGGCAGCACTCGTTAATCAACTGGTGACCAGTTCGGATACCTACGCGTTCGCCTTAAGCGACACCGCGAATACCGCAGGCGGTCCAGTGAAGATGACGAATGACCCGATCAGTAATCTCGACAACCGGCCCGACGATCGATATGGCAAAGGCAAGGCCGCGACCGATCTGCCGCCGAAAGGCGTTGCTGATCAGGTCACCATCAATCCCAACACTGCTCACTTCAAAGACTCCCAGGGACGCTCAGTGTCCCTCTCAAGTCTCGCTTTTCATGAGCTAGCGGAAGCATACGGCAAAATCGACGGCGGGAAGGCGTACGGAGATTTTCAAAATATCAACGTAGTGAATGGAACAACCCTTCAAGTCGGGCCGCCACAACAGGGAGCGCATAACCAAGCTGTCCAGAGAGAGTTCAAGCTTCGTGAACAGAGGCCGAATGTGCAAAACAGTGG
Organism: Terriglobia bacterium; assembly: GCA_020073665.1. Classification (GTDB taxonomy): domain Bacteria; phylum Acidobacteriota; class Terriglobia; order Terriglobales; family Acidobacteriaceae; genus JAIQEU01. Next base: position 14,702 of record JAIQEU010000008.1, on the reverse strand, counting down.
CCGTGCTGGCGATCAATTAATCAGAGATCCCCACAACTAGGAGACCCCAATGAAACCGTGGCTGCTAGTCTGCCTCATTGCAATTACGACGCTAGGCAGGCCCCAGGAGAAGGCAACGATTGGAGATTTTACGAAGTCTCCAACCGAGCACATTATCAACCAGATAGAGCAGCCTTTTGTCGTGCGGTCGGTGGCCGGGGTCATCAGCCGAATGCAGGGGGACCAAGGCCCCTTGCCAGACGTTCTGTTCGAAATCCAAGGTCCGAGCACCGACCGAAAGATCAGGCGATCTAAAACCGACCAGCATGGTCGATTCAAAATAGGCCACGTTCCGGAGGGCGCCTACAAGTTCAAGGCTACCCTAAACGGGTTTCAATCTATGATGGGAACCATCACGGTCTCCAAGAAAGCTGCGAAGACCGACGAGATCAAGTTCGCGATGCCGGTCGGGGTCTGAATCGATTGGGTCTCTATGCCTATGACGCTGTGGGCTACAAGTTTACCGGCCAAGAACGCGACGCTGAATCGGGCCTCGACGAGTTCGGCGCTAGATACTACGCCAGCAGCCTCGGCAGGTTTATGATTCCCGACTGGGCGGGCAAGCCAACTGCAGTCCCTTACGCGAATTACGGCAACCCGCAAAGCCTGAATCTCTACGCCTATGTCGAGAACAATCCGACAACAACCGGCGACCCCGATGGACATAGCGACGCTGGAACATTCTGCAGCGCAGAGTGCAGAGCAAGGTACGCACAATACGCGGCAGAACATCCGGTCGGAGCAACGCTGGAGCCGATTGTGATGCTGGGCGGAACAATGGGGCTCGCGATGGGCGGCGCTGAACTCGGTGGCAGTGCCTTGCTCAGAACTCTAATCGGCATCGGACTTGCAAATGGCCCCCAGTTACAGAGAGCTGGAGAAACGATTGCAGACACGATAGCGCCTCCGGGCACTCCTTCCTTCTCCGTGGCTGGTGCTGCTGAGGCGTTTGGTTTCAAGTCGTTCGAGTCAGCAGGAGGTCTTGTAGGCGGGGAATTGAAGAACGGCGCTACCGCCGCTGTGAACTTCTCTAAAGCTGGTTCTGAGTTGGGCGTTGGAATATCGTTCGTCAAAGGGCCTGCTGGCACCTTGGGGCAGCTAGAGTCTGGAGTAATTAACGCCGCAAAAGCCACTGGCGCCGAGTCGGTGAAGATAACCGCGTCGATGGTGAAAGATTCGATGGCGAAGCTGCTGTCGAGCCAGGGCTTTTCTCAGGAAATCAAGAATGGAAAGGCGACTGGCAACTGGATTAAGACGATTAAGTTGAAGCCCAATGAGTAGTTGCACGGAAGGAACGGGGCCACGAGTATATGCCATCAAAGAGCACAAGAATCGCCTACGTCAAGCGAATGCTGAAACGTTTGGAAGGGGAGGAGGCCAGAGTACAGCAACTCGTGTCGACCGGTGAGCTATCGCCTGAGGGTGGAGAACTAACTGCGAAACAGGTCAGAAAGAGCCGGGAAGAACTGCTATCAGAATTACAAGTACTTGGAGGGAAGCCTAAAGCGGGTGGCGGCCCAGGCGTGGAGGGATAAGCAATCTTTAATGGGCAGCCCAATCTATGCCTACTACGGTGGCTCTATCACTATGATGGCCTTCAGTGCGTGCTCACTCAGCGTAGCGTTCTGGAGTTCTACAAGTACACTGGCAAAGAACGCGATACCGAATCCGGCCTGGATATGTTCGGTGCCCGATACTACGGTAGCAGCCTTGGCCGATTTATGACGCCCGACTGGGCCTCCAAGCCAGTCAATGTTCCCTACGCGCACTTCGGCAATCCGCAAAGCCTCAACCTCTACAGCTACGTTCAGAACAATCCAACTACGCTCGGCGATCCGGATGGACACTGTACCGACACAATGACCGCTCCAATGTGCGTTGGCGGCGCCGTTGGCGGGCCCCCCGGAGCTGCGATTGGGTTAGGCGTAGGCATCTTGGTTACTGTTGGCGTAGCCGCCTATGTCTACTATCACCACAACTCGGACGATACCGCTAACAAGAACGCCCCGCCCCCGGCTACCTCACAAAACCAGTCTCAATCCCAAAGCACGCCTGCAGACCCAAATCAGGGTAAGCCCGATCAAAGTAAGTCCGACAAAGGAGGGGCACAGGACAAGAAGCTGACAAAGGGCGAAATCAACAATCTCAAGGAAAACACTGGACAAAGCGCAGAGGAAATCAAACAGGAGACGATGGGAACCAAAAAAGTTGGAAATCTCGAAATGTACAAAAACGATCAGGGGGACATTGTGGTTAAACCCTTAAACCGCCGGAGCCGAAGCCGGAACCGAAGCCTGAGTAGTTACAGGTGCTTCCTAGAGGCAAAACTATGGCCAGAATTACAGTGTGGCTATTCATTGAATCTGCCGATTTGACGGCGGAGGAAATCTCCGCTCGAATTGGACTGCCGCCAGACGCGTCGTGGAAAATAGGTGATCCACGCGGCAAGACTGGCAAGGCTTACGAGACGAACTCATGGAGTCTCGAATCGAAAGTGGAAATAAATGAAGACCCTCTCGTCGTAGGCGAGAAGGTTCGGGCCTGCCTGGATGACGTGCTCGGTCGAGTTCGAGATCATGCGGATCGATTCAAGAGCGTGGCCTCCGGGCGAACGTCCGGGCTTTACGTCGGAATCACTGCGGATGGAGCGCCCGCACTGGGCCTCAAAGCAGAAACACAAAGGAAGCAGTGGGCCGGGTGAACCGACCGGCTACACGACTGAGCACCTGATTTCAGCGAAAGAAAGGGGAAGCGGGTATGTCGAGGAGCAATCACACGGAAGCGCAGATGATCGGGGCGCTGAAACAACTGGAGGCAGGACGGAAGGCGGAAGACGTGGCGCGAGAGGTCGGGGTGTCGAAGCACACGATCTACGCCTGGAAAGGCGAAGTACGGCGGGATGGATGTGAGCGAAGCCCACAGTGGCGAACTGGTCATGGCAGGAGACCGCTATTGCGTCGAGTTCGATACAGAAACTGGCGAATTTCTCAACGTTCGCACCGGAGATCGCGTCGAGATCGCAGTTTCGCTGGCACCAAACCAGACAAGCTTGGAAACAACGCTCTCAGTTCTTCAAAAGGTCTTCATTACCAGCCACGAGAAGTTGGAGACCCTCGCACCGCCGTATTGGGCCAATTGCTTAAGCCAAAAGGTGAGCCGCCCAACCAAAGGTGCGCCCTGGGAATGCGAAGGCGATGACAAGACAAAAGCAGCCCAAGTTTCCGTCAAAGACTTAGCGTGGGAAGCGATCCCTCCTGACAACACGCTGCACAATGGCACTCGATTGTATTTGATAGAGCATCGTGTGGGATATGTCCGCCAACCCGGAGCCTCCCTTCCTGCGCTGGAGTTCGCTCCTGACCCGATTTTCACCTGGGCGCAGGAGAGAGCGAAACTGGGGCAACTCACCTTGGCGTTTAACGCCGTTGTCGGGGAAGACGGGCGACTGTCCGATATTGCCATTGTTACGCCGGTTGGCATGGGCCTCGACGATGACGCAGTCCAAACCCTCAAGAACTGGCGATTCACTCCCGGTCGGCGGGATGGGAAACCGGTACCGGTGCAGGCGCAGGCGCGCATCCAGTTCCTCCTTTCTCAGCCCAATGCTCGACCCTCGCCGCTTAGGTAGGTTGAGTACGCTATGCGGGTATCCTCCTCTCGACTAGAAGATTGGGGCTAGCGACAGGCAGTTTCCACAATCCGTTCACAATCCATTACCACTGCCTTGCATCTCCTAACACCGCTAAAACCGCCATCCGTTGCTCTGCATCTTGTTGAGACTACGTTCAATTGCGGATTCGAATCCCACTCTCTCCGCCAGATTTATCCACCACCGAGATTGACTTGCACGAACGGTGGCCTCGCGGTATAGGTTCTACGCGCAAAGCCCAGGCCTCGATCGCGCCCCACCTTTGCAAAAAACGCAAAGGTGGGCCACCCGCCTGCACCAAAACCTCAGAACTCGATCCGCAAGGACACCTGACCTGTGCGATTTCCGCTATTCTCCGATGACTGCACGCTGGTTATTTTCCCGAATGTTGCCGGTGATGACACATTGACTGCTGGCGGCGCAAAATTGGAATGGTTCGCCAGATTCGTAAACGTACTCTCCACTCTCATTCGAACTCTCTCGCCGAAAGCGAAGGTCTTTGAGAATCCTCCCGCGATTGCCACGGTGCCGGGCCCCACAAGAGTTCCCACCCCGCAGTTGCCCAGCCGTCCGCTGTTCGCCGGGGGAGGTGCAAACGCATTGATGTCAAAGTAGTGGTCGGGAGTCGGATTTGCCAGATTGCCGTCTCCCACGCAATCCGGCCGCAGCGACGCGCCCCGATAAACCAAGTTCAGGTTTGCCGGATCCAGGCTGGGAGTGATGGTCGGCGTGAGATAGGGTCCTGTCTGCCACATGCTGATCGTGCTGAGGGACCACCCGCCCAACACTGCTTCCGCAAAAGAATTCATCTGACGTAAAAACTTCCGATCGCGTCCGACCGGCAGGTCGTAAATTGCCGAGACCAACACCCGGCTTCGACGGACTGCGGCAATGTTGCCTCGGTTCGCAGCGAGATTGAAGCGATCGGCAACCGGCGTGCCGTAGATAACTTCAGGCGTGAACGCACTCGGAGCATCTCCTCCCACGTTACCCAGGCTTTTGGCCCAAACGTGGCTCGCCTGGAAGCTCAGCCCTCCTCGAAAGCGTTGGTTGAGCTCCGACTGTAAGCCTTCATAGTTGACCGAGCCTTGGTTTTCAGAGGAGAGTATGCGTCCCCAGTTGAGGTACGGGCGAAGGTTGGAATCGTAGGCAGACGTACTCGGGTGAACCTGGTTCAGGTCCACGGTCTGGCTCATCCGGTAGGAGTTGGTTCCCACATAACTGACACGAAGGGTTAAATCGCGCACCAGTTCACGTTCCACGGTTAGGTTCCACTGCGCCGATTGTGGATCGCGATAGTTGGTGGGCACGTTTTGATAGAAGTCACCTGTTCCCGCGACGGTCAACGGATTGTCCGGGGTTTGCACATTGGGGAACTGGTAGGCAGGTCGACCGTTTTGGATGGAGTTGGGAGTCGTGCGCACGACACCAACATCGATGTTGGTTGTATTGAAGGAGAGTTGCCCCAGGTTCGTCATGGTAAAAATGCCAAAGCCTCCTCGAACCACCGTCTTTTCGTCTCCAAAGGGGCGATAGGCAAATCCAATCCGTGGCTGAAAGTTTCTTTTGTAGAACTGACGTACACCAGGACCGAGTCCAAGCGAGCTTGCAGCTTCCACCGGGCCACAGGGCAGGGCGGGATTGGGCACTGGAGCGGGGTTATACGCTCCCGGGCACGCATTGATCGATTCGAGGAATCCGGCAACTGGCTTATTGCGATCGGGGATGATCACGCCACCATTTCGTTGATCGAATGCCGTCAGATTTCCTAGAGGGCTCACGAATGGCGGTAGCGCTTGCCAGCGAAGGCCGAAGTTTATTGTCAGGCGATTGTTCACACGCCATTCGTCCTGTGCGTAAACACCGGTTTGAAAGGCATGAGCCAGGACGTCGGGGCCGGATTGCGCAATATAGCTCTTCGCAGGCAATCCCAGGAGGAAGTCCCCGAAGGCGTTTCCCGTGAAGGTGCCAGCAGAGAAGGTAAAGGCTCCGAAATCGTCCGAACCGCCGAAGCTCTCTACGTCTGCATAGGCCACGCGGCGCACATCCACACCGAATTTCATGGTGTGTTTCCCCTTGACCCAACTCAGGTTGTCGGCAAACTGAATGGTTTGCGACTTTGTGACCGGTGCTTTGTCCCGGCCGAAGGCGGTAAAACCGGTACCATCGCTGAAATCAATAGTAGGAAACGCCTGGGCAGTTGGATGATCACTGATATTCAGGCCAACCAGACCCAACTGTTGAATCGCGTCCGCTCCTTGGATAGGAAACTGAACACCCAGCCTGAACAGCGATAGACCAAAGCGCGCTTCGTTCACCAGGGTATTCGTGATCGCGTAGTTGTGAGAGAAGATGAAGTTTCGGTCGGTTTCGCTGTCTTGATCGGAAGGAAGCAAAACGTTAGGGACTGTACTATCAATGTTCTTCGAACTCCATCGCGCATACATCGACTGCTTGCTGGTGAGCATGTGGTCAACGCGTACATCATAGCCGTCGGTGTTGCTGGGTGTGGGAACTTGAGTCCGGTAGTTCGCGTTGGTGTCGCTGCCGTTTCCAAAGTTCGGAAGCGGAAGATAAAGCTGAAACAGATTGGTGGCTACCGAATTGATTCGAGCAGACGGAATCCGGTTTCCGGCAAAGGGTTGGCCGGTTAGAGGATCCACAATGCTGCACTGCGGGGGAGGACAAAGACCGCTTAGGTCCCCCGCTCGCATTGCCTGGGTCGGAACCGACCACTGCTCTGGAGTTGTGTAGCGGCGGCGATTCCCTTCGTAATCCACGAAAAAGAACGTTTGATGGTTCGGACCTGAAAGCTTGGGTATCCGCAACGGCCCGCTGAAGCTTCCACCAAACGTATTGAAGGCTTTGTGTGGCTTGCTGTCAAAACCATAGGTCGTGGCATCCAGAGCACTATTCTGAAGATACTCGAATGCGCTGCCGTGGAAGTGCTCCGCGCCGCTCTTGGTAGTGATGGTGATGTCCCCCAACTGCGCAAATTCCGCACTGTTGTTGAACTGCGCGACTTTGAATTCACTGATCAGCTCGGAAGACGGATTCATGTTTCCCAGAACCCCATTCTGGCGGATGTTCACGGTCGATGCGCCATCGACCGAATACTGGACCTGCGATGGAATGCCTCCTCCGATGGAAACGTTTCCGTTGGAGTCCTGTTGCGTCCCCGGAACGGTGACCAGGGCGGCCAAGGGGCTGGTGGTTGCGCCCCGGTAGTTCACCGGCAGTTGGGTGAGCAGCACAGCGTCCTTCGTGTCGGCGAGTGTGGCATTCTCAGTGTTGATCACCGGAGCCTGATCTGCCACCTCAATGACCTCTGACGTTGTTGCCAGTTTGAGGGAAACATCCACCCGGAGGGTTTGTCTCGCATCAAGTTGGACTGAAGGCATTTTGAAATCTGCGAACCCCGCAGCATTCACGGTGATCTGGTATTTACCCGCCTTCACGTTCATGAACTGAAAGGCTCCGTCCCCATCGGCAACGGCATGGCGGCTGGAATTATCGTCCAGGCCGGTCAGTGTGACCTCGGCACCCGCCACCACCAACGCTCCCGGATCCTTCACAGCGCCGACGATGCTTCCAAAGGTTGATTGAGCGTTTGCCCACTGCGTTGCGATTGCAACCGTGATCAGCAGGGCTACTATGCGGGACGACATCGGGAGGCCTCCTATGCTGTGCTCGCGTGAATTCGCTGCAGACGCGCTGCCTCTCTCTCCGTTTCACTCGGAGCGGCAGGGCAATCAATCATTACGAGTCACAGTGCGAAGAAGGTAGAGGTTGATGCGTGAAAAGCGCATGAAAGACCCATAAAATGCGCGTAAGGATGGCACTCATAATTTTTATAGGGTCAATAAAGGATTCGAATGACCGGGCTGTCACTCGCAGCGAGCCAAAGAGGAGACGCGTTGGAGAAGATCCTTCGGCGAAGACGAGGAGTTGGCGTCCCCTGAATCCTCGGCAGATATCGCAGATCAGGGTTGTCCCGCGTTTGAGGGCAAGGACTCTGGACTCGAAGGGCTGCAGAACCGATATCCCAACCACGGCTCCGTCACCAGATATTTCGGTTGCGCAGGATCGTTTTCAATTTTCTTGCGCAGCAGTCTGACGTAGGAGCGCAAGTATTCCAGTTCTTTGCCGTATTCCGGACCCCAGATCGTACGTAAAAGCTTGGCGTGAGTTAAGGGTACTCCCTGGTTTTTCATCAGGAATGCCAGCAGATTAAATTCTGTAGGAGTGAGACGTACCACCTTGCCAGCCTTACGCAGTAGGCGACGATCCAGATCCAGCTCCAGGTCGCCAGCGCTGATTGACGCCTCGCCGGCTGCATTGCCGGCATGAACGCGCCGCAGCACTGCGTGACAGCGGGCCATCAACTCGCCCAACCGAAATGGTTTGGTGACGCAGTCGTCGGCTCCTGCCTCTAGCGCCTGAACCATGTCTTTTTCGGCGTCGCGCACAGTGACCATGACGATGCCAATCGGCTGTCCCAAAGCGCGTATTTCTCGGCAGAGTTCGAGCCCATTCATTCCTGCCAAATTGATCTCAAGCAAGGCCAGATCAAAAATCTGTTCCTTCATCACTTCCAGAGCTTCTTCCGCAGTACGAGCTTCCTCAACCGCAAAGCCGCTGTTCCTCAGAGAGGTGAGAAGCACTCGGCGTAATGGAGACTCATCATCCACCACTAGGACACTGAATTGTTTTGTCGACATCACGAGCAGTCCTCTTTGCCGTCGGTATAGTCAGACAAAGGCGCAGTCTTCCCTGGCCGACGTTTTCCCCGTTGCATTTCGCTCCACTCTCTCGGCGCTCGCTTTATGGAATGAACTTCGATTTCGATCCTATCAGCCCCGTTACGTTGGTCATGTTGGTTTTACGATCTTTTTATGATCTTTTTATGGCTTACTTGCGCTTCCTTTATGCCTTGCTTATTTAGTGACGGAAATCCGTCGATGCATACGTTCTTTTTATGCACTGTTTAGTACTTTTTCATTTTCCTTGAAGTACGCTAGCTGCGGAGATGTCTGGATGGTTGTCGCTCGAGCCAAGTCGTCATCTGCTATTCAGCAGTGGCGAACGCCACTAGGACTATTTGCAGGCGTTTGCTCCAGCCCGCTTCCACGCTTTCTGTTTGCTGTGGTCGTGGCACTGGCCGCGTCCAGCTATGTGACTGCACAGGTAGATATTAATGAAGTACACGTTCTGCCACACGTCATGCCCGGCTCTCCCGCTCCCACGCAGCAAGTCCTTCGAGCTAAGGTCGACTTGGTGCTGGTTAACGTGACGGTTCTGGATCATGCGGGTCGAGCGGTTACTGGACTGGAGCGGGCAAACTTTGCGGTGCTGGATGACAAGAATCCCCAGACTGTCAGGTACCTTTCTAATGTAGACGAGCCGATATCCCTGGTTGTGGTTCTCGATGCCAGCGCGAGTATGGCCGCGAAAATCCAGGAAGCACGAAAGGCTCTCACCGAACTCATCAACACATCCAACCCGCAAGATGATTTTGGTCTGGTCATCGTTCGTGACAAGCCCCAGGTTACTCTTCACTTCGATGACTCCGCGAGCGAAATCCATGGACTGGTGGAAGCTCTTCAGCCGGACGGCTTCACGGCGTTGTGGGATGGGATGTATCTCGGCGTCAAGGAACTAGAGAACTCGCATTACCAAAGAAAGGCGATGGTCGTGATTTCCGATGGGGGTGATAACCATAGCCGGTATACGGAGTCCCAGGTAAAGTCTCTGTTGGAAGAGGCCGATGTAGAGGTGTACGCGATCGGCATGTTCGACAGGTTCGCAAGACGACTCGAGGAAAAGACAGGGCCACTCCAGCTCGACGAAGTCACATCGGTTACCGGAGGCCGAGTGTTCTCTGCACATGACTCCGAAGAACTTTCACGCGCCGTGACCCAGATCAGCCACGAGTTGCGCAATCAGTACGTGCTTGGTTATTACCCGAGCAATCGCACCCGGGACGGCAAATGGCGCAGGCTGAAGGTTCACCTCGCAGGATCGGCATCTCAAGCAAAGTTCCGGTTGTATGCCAAGAAGGGCTATTACGCACCCACGGAATGATTTCTTCTCGCGGCAAATCCCCCAGAGCCGAGAGCCTAGAGTCGAGCGTAGCGCCCAGGGCCTAGCCCGGGTTTCCCCCCGGGTTTCCCAGAAGAGGCTTCCACCTGCGGAGGTTGCAGGTTACGCTGAGCGTGGCTAAATTAGGTGCGAGAGTTGGAGCTATACATGACAGAGCACGTCCCGGTCGAATCTGCCTCTGCAATCCTCGACGCGAGGATCAGGGAACTTGGGGACTGGCGAGGGAAGATGCTCGCGAAAGTGCGCGACATCATACACGGGAAATGCGGGGACAGACGGGACGTTCCCCAGTTTCATGGACTAGGCAACGAAGGTGAGACTACTCTGCCTGGAACCGGCGGAAGACCTTTTGTGGCGGCCTCCTTTGCGTGGGGCGAGCAGGCGAAAGGTTGACTTTTCTAAGGCGGCCACGAAATCGGGGGTTCCGAGCGGACGGCCCGTGTGGGTGCACTGGCGCAGAGCGGCGAGATCAGTCTGTGATTCTGCTGCAGTAAGGATACTGGCGCCACTCTGACGGAGTCCACTGCTTTCGCCAGGTCTCCATTTCCAAAATGGTGTCGGGGGAAACGAGACCACAATGTGCGGCCGCGCTGGACCACGGCCACTGCGCTGGGGCCTGCACCAGGGCGGCGCGCACCGGATTCAATTCCGCATAGCGCAGCGCCGTCCAAAGATGAGTGCGGTCGAGAGGGCAGGAATAAAACCGGCCCTGCCAGACATGGCCAGTGGCGGACTGGCGGGCGTTCCAATAGGATGCGAAGCGTCCGTGGGCGTGCTTGAGGGTTTGGGCCAGGGCTTCGGCGGTGGCAGGGACGGCGATCAAATGCACATGATTGGACATCAGGCAGTAGCCTAGCAAAGACAGACGATAGAGTTCGCAATAGTGTCGTAAGAGTTCGAGATAGGTGGTGCGATCGGCGTCGGTGGAAAGAATGACTTGCCGAGCGTTGCCGCGCTGGGTAACGTGGTGGGGAATGTCCACGACCACAACACGAGGCAGGCGGGCCATAGCCAAAAAATATCAGAAAGGAAGCAGGGGCGCAGGCGGGGAGGTCGGTTTCTGGTGTGCAATTCCCATATTGGGCGAAAGAAATGGGGGAACGTCCCGTCTGTCCCCGCATTCTCAGAGTTCCCACCCCGCAGTTGCCCAGCCGTCCGCTGTTCGCCGGGGGAGGTGCAAACGCATTGATGTCAAAGTAGTGGTCGGGAGTCGGATTTGCCAGATTGCCGTCTCCCACGCAATCCGGCCGCAGCGACGCGCCCCGATAAACCAAGTTCAGGTTTGCCGGGTGGCCCAGGTAACGTCGGGGTGTCCCATTGATTTCGCGTATTTTGGGTAGGTGTTGGGATCATCCGCGCTTCCTTGGGCGGCCTCTTCACGGTTTCGTGAGAAATCCCAAGCGAGAGCGGACCGTGGAATCCCACCCTTCAAAAAACGAAGGGTGGGGCACCCGGCGAGCATAGCAATGAACCAACTCGTCATGGCGGCGCAGTGTGAATAGGAGGCAGCAATGGAGGAATACTCGAAGGCAAAATATCCAGCGGTGATGAAGGCGAATATCATCCTGCTCGGCGTAGTTGTTATCCTAAGTTGGGGCGCACTTCTGCTGCGCCTCGTAAAGCACTGGCATGTTCTGTCTAGCGATGCCGCTTATTACTTGACTGCACTGGCCGTACTGTATCCCCTCCCTTGGGTCGCGTTCCTGCGAGACAAAAACGCCAAGTTATCAACCGCCAACATCACATACGTTGCTCTGCTCACAGCTACCATTGCTTGTGGCATTCTGCTCAGGAATGCGTAACCGTGGCGGCGGGTGGCCCTCGATACGAGGGCGGGACGGGTGGCCCACTCAAGCCTTCTGTTGGCTTGAGTGGGGCAGTTCGACGGCTGGACAAAGTCTTCCCGCCGCGCGCTCGCGTTTTCGCGCCGTCCATTCTGACTCGATCTCGACCCGTCCCTCATAGCCGGTTGCGTACTGGCGAAAACTGCTCCACTCCCAGTCCTCCGGATGCTCGCACAAGCCCCGCTTGACCGGATTTCGATGAATGTAGCGCAGCTTTTCCACAAACTGCAGGTAATTTCGAATGTTGAAATCGTAGTACCGCTTTTGCCAGAAATGCTCCGCATCGCCAAGCAAACGCCGCGATACTCCTTGCTTTAACGACTTCAGAGCATCGGCCAGCGTGTCCCGGTGCGGTTCGCTGAGCAGGAGGTGAACATGCTCAGGCATGACTACATAGCCATAAACGTAGAGTCTGTAACTGCGCCGCACCCACTCCAGGGCTGACTCGAAGATTCGTCGGCTAGCGTCGGTTGTAAACAACCGATAGCGATGGTAACAGCAGAATGGGTAAATGGTCGAAGATGAGCTGATCAAGATCTGCGAGGCAGATCACCTGAGACTTCGCGGCAAGAGCCTCCATGCACGCCCATTGTTCCGTGCCCGTGTCTTGTGCCTCGTCGACGAGAATCAGTGGATAGCGGCTGGCCACCCGTTCACGAATGCGCTTTGCCCGTGTCAGCAACTCCGCTGTCAGCGGCGCGAAAAGATCAAAGCAAACACGACCCTGCTGATGAAACAATCGGAGCCTGACCTCTTCCCAGTCCTCCCAACCTGGATCGCCACGCTCGATCCCGTTACGCATCGCTCTCTCATCATGCGGAAGCACGATTGACAGTTGTTTCGGGGCGTGAAGCAGATGGGCATGGGTCTGAAGAATCCCCCAGAAGAACGAGTGGAAAGTCTGCATCGCTAACCCGGACCGCTTGCCACTCGGTACCTTGTCTTTTATCGCGTCAGCAATACGAGCCACAGCGGCTCGGGAAAAGCTGAGGAACAGTACTCCTTCGCCGGGCCGAAGCCCTTCATCGATCCGCTTGACTGCCTTCAGTAATGCAAGCGTGGTTTTTCCGCTACCTGGTCCTCCGAGAACCAGACCGTGACCAGTCGCTTCCAGAACCGCCCGATGCCGTTCGTCTAGAAGCACAGTCACGTTGCCGCTCCACCAGGAACTTGTTCGGCGCCGGCGGCCGCATCCTCCATCGTGGTTTCAATGGGCGGAATCGCTGCGGGTTTCGGAAAGAGCGCGTAAATCGCCCGGAGAAAATCGAGGATCGTTACGGGCAACTCCGTGAAGTCGCAACAGTTGATCAGTCGGCCGGAGTACCCGCTGCCCTTTTCTTTTTCCAGAACTGAGTACGCGAGAGCCTTCACTTCGTTCGCCGCAGGCATTGCCGGGGGCAGCTGGAGTGCCGGTTTCTCTCCTGAGTCGCGCAGCTCAACCAGGAAATCCCATAGTCTGTTCACGGGGATTTCCTCCACCAGCAACAGCTCTGTCCCTGCATATTCTGTCTGGCACCCGATATCGAAGTTCAGCTTGAATTTCTCCTCTTCCTCGGTCGTGCGCTTCTTATCGTCGTATAACGCGAATGCCTTCACTTGTATTGCCTTGAAGAAGGCACCAAACTCCGGCATCGACCCATCGCCATCCGTGCTGATAACGGTCACGCCTGACAGATCGAGTGGATAAAAGCTGTCCGAGTCAGCATCCTCCATTTTGTCCGCCGTGGCCAACACAGCGTCCTTCTCGGTTATCCCTTCACAGACAATCACCGCGCGTCCCAGCATTGCTTCGGCAAGTCCACGGCGGGCATGACGGCGATACGTTTTTCCTTTCAGGACCGACGAGCCCGGTATGGAACTGGCCGTAAGTATTCCGTTCTGGTCTTTTCGAAGAATCTGGATCTGTGACGGATCAAAGCGCTCGATGAGATAGGGTGAATGCGAAGTTACCAGGCACTGCGTGGTGTTCTGGAGGAGGTAGTTCGCAATGCGACGTTGCGTATGTGGCGGCAGAGCAATTTCCGGCTCCTCCATCGCGAAGATCACATTATCTTTCTTGATCTCGGCAATGAAGGTTAGCAGAGCCAGAACGAGCGTGTTGAGCGTACCGGTCCCGACCTTCTGGAAGGGGACAGGGTCCTGGCCGACCGAGGTCTTGAGGAAGAAACTGATCGTCTTTCTCAGGTGTTCACGCGTAAGCTGTGAGACAAAAAGCTGCGTGGCCCGACCCTCCGTTTCCAGATGGATGTACTGACCGACCCGCTTTTCGATGTTCTCCAGTACCGGAGCCAGGTCGGCGGCTCCCTCGTCTATTGGCGGATCGAGATCTCTGAGCCGCTGGATAGAACTCTCCCAAATGCCGGTCCGAATTTTGCGTTGTTTGACGATGACATCCAGAAGCGACCCGCGTTCAAGACTCAAGGCCCGAGAGCCTGTGCGTAGCGCGCGCAGATAGAGGAAACCGAAGAGCCGTTTGATGTTTCTGTTGACACTGCTAAGTTCGCCTTCGGCATTCGTCGGACCATCCACGAAGACTGTTTCCGCCTCAAACTCGTCTTCTTCCAAGTTGTACTTAGCAATAGCCCTTAGCCTGAGGCATTCACAGACGCGTTGATCATCAACGAGATCAACCTCGCCTTCCGTCAAGACCCTTTTTTCATCCGAGCGCCAATGGTGAGTGTGTGGTGCGCACTTCTTTGCCACCTCTTCCGACAGATCGATCAATGTCACCTCGATCTGGATAGGGATTGCAGTCACTCCGTCAGCCTCAAGATATTGCGCGTTATAAAAATCAAATTCTTCCACTGGCGGGAACTTGTAAAGGCGCTCCGGGCCAAGTGCCAGTTCCAAGGCCTCGCACACGGAAGACTTGCCGACATTGTTCATGCCAAGCAGCAAAGTATGACCGTCGAAATCAAGAGACGCGCTCTTGATACCACGAAAGTTCTTGATCTCTAGCCGTGCAACTCTCATTTCCCGCCTTCCAACCAGAACGCTTACGACACGGTGCGGATTTCCCGCCGGCAACGGAGTTCGGGCGCCGCCCGCGCTCAGGCTATTTAGGAAGC
>JAIQEU010000053.1 GCA_020073665.1 Terriglobia bacterium | reverse complement strand
TCGCAACGTCAACCTGCTGGTGCTCGACACCGAAGTCTATTCCAACACCGGCGGGCAGGCGTCAAAGTCCACTCCGCGCGCGGCGGTGGCCAAGTTCGCCGCCGGCGGCAAGCCGGGACCCAAGAAGGACTTGGGCCTGATGGCCATAAACTACGGCCACGTGTACGTGGCCAGCGTGGCCATGGGTGCCAAGGATGAACACACCCTGAAAGCGTTTCTGGAAGCCGAAGCCTACGACGGTCCCAGCATCATCATCGCCTACTCGCACTGCATCGCGCACGGCATCGACATGACCACTGCCAACTCGAACCAGAAGGCGGCGGTCGATTCCGGGCAGTGGCTGCTCTATCGCTACCACCCAGAGCGGGCAGCTCAAGGTGAGAATCCACTGACCCTTGATTCGCGTACGCCCACCAAGAAAGTTCAGGACTACCTGCTCATGGAAACCCGCTTCAAGATGTTGACCCAGAGCAAACCGGAAGACGCCAAGCATCTGTGGGCGCAGGCGCAGCACGATGCCCAGGTGAGATTCCGGCTATACGAGTACCTGGCGCAACGCAAGTTTGAAAAAGAACCGACCAAGCCGGCCGGAAATCCGCCGCAGCCGACACAAGCATCCGCGGTCCATAGTGAGGCCCCAACGCCCGTAGGAACGACCAAATAACAACGTCGCCGCGCGAGGAGGAAACGATGATCGACCTGAGCACTACTTACCTGAGCCTGAAGTTGCGCACCCCGCTGGTGGCTTCCGCCTCCCCCCTTTCGCAAGAACTGGACAGCATTCGCCACCTGGAGGATTCCGGCGCCGCGGCGGTGGTTCTCTATTCCCTGTTTGAGGAACAACTACGGCAGGAGAGCGCCGAACTCGATCACCACTTATCGGCGGGAACGGAAAGCTTCGCCGAATCGCTCACTTACTTCCCGCGTCCCGGAGAATTCCGCCTGGGGCCGGAAGGTTATCTGAATCACATTTGCAAAGCCAAAGAAGCGGTCCGCATACCAATCATCGCCAGCCTCAACGGGGCGACGGTAGGCGGGTGGACGAAGTACGCCAAGGAGATTGAACAGGCCGGCGCTGACGCGCTGGAATGCAACATCTATTCGATCCCAACCAACATGGATACGCCCGCGGCCGACATTGAGCAGGGCTACATCGATATCGTCCATGCGGTGAAGTCCTCGCTGAAGATTCCGGTAAGCGTCAAGCTGAGCCCGTTCTTCAGCAACATGGCAAACATGGCCAAGCGGCTCGACCAGGCGGGCGCCAATGGCTTGGTGCTGTTCAATCGCTTCTACCAGCCCGACATCGACCTAGACGCGCTGGAGATCAAGCCCAACGTGTTGTTGAGTACACCGCAAGCCCTGCGCCTACCGCTAACGTGGATCGGGATTCTGTACGGACGCATTCAAGCCAGCCTGGCAGCCACCAGCGGCGTGCACGGCGCCGAAGATGTCATCAAGCTGCTCATGGTTGGCGCCGATGCCACCATGCTGTGTTCTACCCTGCTGCGGAACGGCATCAGCCATCTGCGCTACATCGAGCAGGGCCTGCTGGACTGGATGGAAAAGCACGAATACGAATCCGTCACCCAGATGAAAGGCAGCATGAGCCAGCTCCGCTGCTCCGATCCGGCAGCGTTCGAACGGGCACAGTACATGCGTGCCGTGAAGAGCGTCCAACACGTGATGGTCACCAGCCGCGAAGCTTGGAGGATTCTGACCGGCGACTAGAACGTAGCGGCGCCATCACGGCGGCTGTCCGGCGGGCGTCGTCGCCCGGCGCTACCCAATCGGCAAACAATCTCATCGTCACGGACCTAGGAAGCCGATCCTAATTCAGGCACACACTCCGTGACCGGCCCTCTTTCCAAAACGTAGGCGCTGGGACCCTGCTGTCCGCGGACGGTGCGACAGAACTCCGCCACAAAAAATCCGGCTCGCAGCGCTTCCTGAAAGGCCCAGCGCGTGGAGTGGCGCCACTCTTTCGCCAGGTCGGGATCCTTAGTTTCGATCGAACCGATGTCGCTGGGAATCTCGATAGCAATTCTCTGGCGAGCCAGAGCGGCCGAGAGGTCGGTCCGGACAGGCTTGCCGTCTCCATTGAAACGGATCAGCGGAACCAGGCGAGAGAGCGCATCCATCACTTCGCTGCGGGGGTCGTGCCCCTGCAAGCGTTGCTGCACCCGGCGGCTGGCCATGGGCCATTGCACCCACAAGCGGTCGGTACTGTTGCGATGCAGGACGCTGGAAGTCTCTGGCCCGTAGAAGTCGACTTTGTAGCAGTTGGAAATCACGCCCAGCTTGCTGAAATTCAAATGGGCGTTGCGGCTCTGCAGGGGGTCGAAGGTCCAGGTCATCAGCGGAATCCGCATGGCCAAGGCGCGTTCGCGCTGGGCCAGTTTCAGCTTGTAGCCCAGGTCGAGGTGGCGGTAGGGATCACGCACGGCCAGCATGTGCGAGTGCACCATCAGCCGGCCTTCTTCCATTCCAAGAAATCCAAAAACAAATCCCACCAACTGGGCACCGTCAAAAGCGCCCACCCAGATGCTCCCTGCGGCCTTGGTGGCGACGGCCATGGTCAGGGGGAGAACGTCGCGGTCGGCGATGCCCCATACCTCCTGCTCGAGCGTCTCGACCTTTTTCAGGTCTTCAATACTTTCGAGATCGCGAATAACGATCGCAGGTTTGGGTTTGGCTTGGGGCATGGCCAGAGCGGACTGCCGAAGCCGTTCAATATACGCGACTAGGAAGGAGTGCGCCAGCCCGGGAGCACGACTCCGACATCGAGATCGGTTGACGGCTCTGGCCCGCGGGCGAAGAAACCCGCTCACGAGTATGGTACTTTGTCGTCTTACACTCGCCATGCAAATTGCCTCAGGAGGCCCAATGCAACGTTTTGCTGCGGTCGTGCTGCTCTTGCTATTCACGCTTCCCTCACCAGCTTCGACCGCCGATGAAACCGCTCTAACCGGCTATTCCGCGCACAGCAGCCAAACCGAGCGCGATTGGGAGAGCAAGTTCCGCGCCATCCCCAACCCTGACAACCTTCGCGAATACATGAAGCGGCTGAGTGCTCGCCCCCACCACGTGGGCTCGGCTTACGATCAGGACAACGCCGAATGGATCCTGGCCCGCTTCAAGGAATGGGGACTGGACGCCCACATCGAGACCTTCGATGTGCTGTTTCCGACGCCCAAGGTGCGGCTGGTGGAAATGCTCGAGCCGACCAAGTTCACCGCAAAGCTCGACGAGCCCGTGCTGGCAGTCGACCCGACTTCAAACCAGAAGGCGGAGCAACTGCCGACCTACAACGCCTACTCCATTGACGGCGATGTGACCGGGCCGCTGGTGTTTGTGAATTACGGCCTGCCCAAGGACTACGAACAGCTGGAACGGCTAGGGGTCTCGGTAAAAGGCGCCATTGTCATCGCGAAATACGGCAACTCCTGGCGCGGGATCAAACCGAAAGTCGCCGCCGAACACGGCGCCGTGGGCTGCCTGATCTATTCCGATCCGCAGGATGATGGCTACTTTGTCGAGGATGTTTTTCCCAACGGGCCCATGCGCAATTCCACCGGCGTGCAACGCGGTAGCGTCATGGACTTCCCTTCTTCCAACCCAGGCGATCCCTTGACGCCCGGCATCGGCGCTACCCCGGACGCCAAGCGGTTGCCAATCAAGGAGGCCAAGAGCATCACCAAGATCCCGGTGCTTCCCATCTCCTACGGAGACGCCCAGCCTCTGCTGGCCGCGATGAAAGGACCGATGGCCCCGGAAGACTGGCGCGGGGCATTGCCGATTCCCTATCACGTTGGCCCGGGCCCGGCAAAAGTACATCTGAAGGTGGAGTTCAACTGGGACATCAAGAAAGTGAATGATGTCATCGCGAAGATTCCTGGTACCACCGCGGCGGACGAATGGATTGTGCGCGGTAATCATCACGATGCCTGGGTGAACGGCGCCGAAGATCCGGTCTCGGGACAAGTTTCCCTGCTGGAAGAGGCGCGCGCGCTGAGCGAATTGCTCAAGCAGGGATGGAAGCCACGGCGCACTATCATCTATTGCGCCTGGGATGGCGAAGAGCCCATGCTGCTGGGCTCCACGGAGTGGGCTGAGTATCACGCTGACGAACTGCGTCAGCATGCAGCGGTCTACATCAATACCGACGGCAATGACCGAGGATTTCTCCAGATGGCTGGCTCGCATTCGCTGGAGCAATTCATCAACGGCGTGGCCAAGAATATTGAGGATCCGGAAACCAAGTTGAGTGTCTGGAAACGGCTGCAGCTGGCCGGAATCGCGCAGGCGCAGTCGGCGGACGATCGAAAGGAACTTCGGCAGCGGCCGGATTTGCGCATCGACCCCCTGGGCTCCGGTACCGACTACACAACCTTTGTCGACCACCTGGGAATTGCCAGCCTCAATCTGGGTTACGGCGGAGAGGACAACCAGGGTATCT